>NZ_JAEUAW010000022.1 GCF_019511665.1 Microbacterium jejuense | reverse complement strand
CCCCGCATCCGCCCGCCCCGCATCCCCGCCCGCTTCCGGCTCCGCTCCCGAAGACGCCGAAGCCCTCGGCATGGTGCCGGCCGGGCCCGGCATCCGGTCGCTCGCCTTCACGATCGACGCGGGCATCTGGCTGGTGCTGGCCTCGCCCGCGGTGGTCGGCGCCGTCATGCTGGCCATGGGCGACACGTCGTTCGTCGTGCCGCTGCTCCTGATCGTCGGCGCCGTGCTGCCGCTGCTGTTCGGTCTGCTGCAGCTCGTGCTGCACGGGCGCCGCGGCGTCACGGCGGGCAAGGCCTCGATGCGCCTGCGTTCCATCGCGGTGGACGACTGGGGGCGTCCCGGCTTCTGGCATGTCACGCTGCGCGCGCTCGTGCTGTGGGCGAGCGGGATCGTGCCGATCGTCGGACCGGCCCTGATGTTCGCGTCGGGCCTGTGGGATCCGCAGCGCCGGGGCCGCAGCATCCTGGACCGCGTCGGCGGATGCTGGGTCATCGACGCCCGCGCCGGCCTCGACCCGTTCGACGCCAAGGCCCTGCGCCATGCGCGGCGTGCGGCGGCGGGTCGCCCCGAGCAGAGCGAGAACCTGCCCTCGATGGCCAGCGACGCCGATGCCGCCGTCGCGCTGAGGATCCCGGGCGTCCGTTCGCGGGCCGGCGTCGTCGGGCCCGGCAGCACGGGTGCCCAGTGGGAAGCGGTGTCGGACGGGATCGACGCGAGCGTCATCGCCGCGGTGCCCGGCGGCGCGGCGACCGCCCACGCCGCGACGGGCCTCGTGACCGGGGCCCCCGGCGTCACGCCCGCGAGCCCTGCGGCTCCCGCCGGCCGTTCTGGCGAGTCGCCGCGAACGCCCGGAGCCCCGGCCGCCCCGGCCCCGACGCCTCGTCCCACCGAGTCGCCGGGATCAGCAGCTCCTGCCGCCGTTTCCGGCGAGTCGCCGAGAACGCCCGCCCCGGCCCCTGCCTCGGCCCCAGCCGCGACTCCGGCGAATCCGGGCACGGGACCTGTCGGCTCCCGCCGCGCGCAGGCGATGATCCGGTTCGACGACGGCTCCATCGTGCGCGTCCCGACGCGCGGCCTCATCGGCCGCGACCCCGAGCCGGCCGCAGGCGAGCAGGTCGAGGCACTCGTGCGACTGGACGACCCGCAGCGGCTGATGTCCAAGACGCACGCGGCGTTCGGCCAGGACGCCGAGGGTCTGTGGGTCGCCGACCGCGGCTCCCGCAACGGCACGCAGCTGGTGTCGCCCGGCGGCGACGTGGTCGACGTGCCGTCCGACCAGGCGGCGCGTGTGCCCCTGGGCTGGTCCGTGCAAGTGGGCGGAAGGTCGTTCGAACTCGTGGCGAGAGGTGCCGATTCGTGAAGCTGAAGCTGAGTCTGCGTCGAGGCGTGGGGTCGTCCGTCGACGTGCTCGTGACCGCCGATGCGACGGCGACCGTGCAGGACGTCGCGCGGGCCCTCGCCGACGGCGACGCTCTCGCGGCGCCCGGCGGCGTCAACGCGAGCGAGGTGCCGACGCTGCTGGTGGCGTCGCCGGCCGGCCAGCCGGTGCACCTGAACCCGGCCATGCCGATCGCCGACGCGCCCATCGGGTCCGGGTTCGACGCCTCGGTCGTCCCCGCGCTGGCGACGGGGATGGATGCCGCGGCCACCGCTGCCGTCATGCGCATCCACAACGGCCCCGACGCCGGCCGCACCATCCCCCTCCCCGCCGGATCGAGCATCATCGGTCGCGTCGCCCCCGCGCAGGTGCTGCTGGACGACCCGCAGGTCTCGAAGCGCCACGCCCGCGTCGACGTCGACCAGGGCATCGACCTCATCGACCTCAACTCGGCGAACGGCCTCATCGTCGACGGCGGCCTCGTGCAGCGCGTGCGCGTCCTGCCGGGGCAGCGCATCACGATCGGCTCCACCGAGGTGTCGTTCGCGCTCGCGCCGCGCGTGCAGACCGACGACTCGCTCGTGCTCGAGCGCGGCGGCGCGCTGATGTTCAACCGATCGCCGCGGGTCGAGGACCGCTACACGGGCCGCGAGTTCCGGCATCCGATCATCCCCAACGAAGCAGACCCGCGCATCTTCCCGTGGCCGATGATCATGGCGCCGGTGCTGCTGGGCCTCGGCATGTTCGCGTTCACCGGCCGCGCCACGTCGCTGCTCATCGTCGTGATGGCGCCGCTCATGATGCTCGGCAACTTCATCGGCCAGCGCACGCAGCAGGGCAAGAAGCTCGAGCTCGAGATCGAGACGTTCGAGACGCAGATCGACGAGCTCGAGCAGTCCCTCGAAGAGGAGGAGCGGCTCGAACGCGAGCGGCGCCGGGCCGAGGCGCCGGCGACCGCCACCATCTACGAGAACGCGATGTCGCTGGGGCCGCTGCTGTGGACACGGCGGCCCGAGCACTGGAACTTCCTCGGGCTGCGGCTGGGCGTCGGCACGGCTGCCAGCCGCAACACCGTCCAGGAGCCCAACGACCAGCGCGGCATCGCCCAGTACGCGCAGCAGGTGCGCGCGCTGCGCGATCGGTTCGCGCAGATCGACGACGTCCCGGCGATCGAGCTGCTGCCCTCGGCGGGCGCCATCGGCATCGCCGGACCCCGCGAGCTCGCCGCCGACGTCGTGCGGGGCCTCGGCGTCCAGCTGTTCGGCCTGCACGCGCCCAACGAGGTGGTCACGGCCGCCATCATCGACCCGGCCTGGACCGGCGACATGGAGTGGATGAAGTGGCTGCCGCACACGACCAGCCCGCGCTCCCCGTTCGCCGAGATGGCGCTCGCCGACAGCCAGTCCGCGGGGACGGCCCTGCTCAACGGGCTCGAAGAGGCGATCCTCGAGCGGCTGTCGGGCTCCGCGACGCGGCGCGGGCCGGTGTCCGAGAACGAGAGCTCGATGGCGCTCGGCAAGAGCGTCGGCGAGGGGCGTGACACCGGCGCCGTGGGCGACGTGTCGCTGGTCCTGTTCGTCACGCACGACGCACCGGTCGACAGGCCCCGTCTCACGCAGGTCATCGAGCGCGGACCGGATGCCGGCGTCTACACGATCTTCGTCGCCCCGACCGTCGAGTCGCTGCCGGCGGCGTGCCGCACGTTCATCGACGTCTCGAACGGCCTCGACGACGCGATGGTGGGCTGGGTGCGCGCCGGCGACCGGGCGCGCTCGGTGCAGGTCGAGGGCGTCTCGCGCGGGTACGCCGAGATCTTCGCCAAGCGCCTCGCGCCCGTGGTCGATTCGAGCTCGGTCGCGGCCGACTCGTCCGACCTGCCCGCCAGCGTCTCGATGCTGCGCCTCATCGGCACCGACATGGCCGCCGACCCGCAGGCCGCGATCGAACGGTGGCGGCAGAACAACTCCATCATCGACCGCCGCCGCGGTCCGCGGCCGCGCCTGAAGCGCGCAGGCACGCTCAAGGCCTACATCGGCCAGGGGAGCCCCGACGCGATGTCGCTCGACCTGCGCACGCAGGGTCCGCACGCGCTGGTGGGCGGCACGACCGGTTCGGGCAAGTCCGAGTTCCTGCAGGCATGGGTGCTGGGTATGGCGGCGGAGTACAGCCCCGACCGCGTCACGTTCCTGTTCGTGGACTACAAGGGCGGCTCGGCGTTCGCGGACTGCGTCGACCTGCCGCACACCGTCGGCCTCGTCACCGACCTGTCGCCGCACCTCGTGCGGCGCGCGCTGACGTCGCTGCGCGCGGAGCTGCACCACCGCGAGCACCTCTTCAACCGCAAGAAGGCGAAGGACCTCCTGGAGCTCGAGAAGCGCCAGGACCCCGATACGCCTCCGGCGCTCATCCTCGTGATCGACGAGTTCGCGGCGCTGGCCACCGAGGTGCCCGAGTTCGTGGACGGCGTCGTCGACATCGCCCAGCGAGGCCGGTCTCTCGGCATCCACCTCATCATGGCCACGCAGCGGCCGGCGGGCGTCATCAAAGACAATCTGCGCGCCAACACGAACCTGCGCGTCGCGCTGCGGATGGCCGACGCGGCCGACTCCAACGACGTCGTGGGCGACGCGGTGGCGTCGACGTTCGACCCGTCGCTGCCCGGCCGCGGCATCGCCAAGACCGGACCCGGCCGCCTCGTGCCGTTCCAGTCGGGCTATGCGGGCGGCTGGACGACCGACGAGCCCGACCGCGTCCAGGTGCGCGTGGCAGAGCTGCGCTTCGGCTCGGTGACGCTGTGGGAGAGCGACAGCGAGGGCGAGTCCGACACCCACGACGAGGACCTCGGTCCCAACGACCAGAAGCGCCTCGTGGCCAACCTGGTGGCGGCGGCGAAGGATGCCGGCATCCCGGCTCCCCGCCGGCCGTGGCTCGACGACCTCGCCACCACGATCGACCTGCGCGACCTGCCGATGGCGGGGGACGACCGCATCCCGCTGGGCCTCGCCGACATCCCGCAGCGCCAGCTGCAGGAGGCGGTGTTCTTCAGCCCCGACACCGACGGCCACATGCTCGTGTACGGCACGAGCGGTGCCGGAAAGTCCGCGGCCCTGCGCTCGATCGGCATCGCCGCCGGCGCCCGCCCGCAGTCCGGGCGCGTCGCCGTGTACGGCATCGACTTCGGCACCGGCGCGCTGCGCTCGCTCGAGACGATGCCGCACGTCGGGTCGGTCGTCTCGGGCGACGACGTCGAGCGCGTCCAGCGCCTGCTGCGCACCATCCGACAGATGCTCGACGACCGCGGCAAGCGGTTCTCGGAGGTCAATGCGGCATCGCTGAGCGAGTACCGCACCATCACCGGCGACATGAGCGAGCCGCGCGTCATCCTGCTGCTCGACGGCTTCGGCGTCTTCAAGCAGGACTGGGAGACCACGTCGGCCCGCGCGGCGTACTACGCCATCTTCATGCGCATCCTCGGCGAGGGCCGCCCGCTGGGCATCCATGTGGTGGCCACCGCCGACCGCTACGGCGCCGTCCCCACCGCAGTGAGCGCCAACGTCACCAAGCGCGTCGTGCTGCGCATGTCGGACGAGGGCGCGTACTCGATCCTCGGCGTCCCGAAGGACGTCCTGAACGAGCGCAGCGTCCCCGGCCGTGCCATCGTCGACGGCCTCGAGACGCAGATCGCGGTCATCGGCGGCACCACCAACGTCGCCGAGCAGAACGCCGCGGCCGAGCAGTTCGCCGCTGCGCTGCGCGCCGCCGGTGCGGTGGAGGCCCGCAACATCGGCTCGCTTCCGACCGAATTGGATGCCGCCACCCTGCCCGCCAGCATCGACGCCCTTCCCGTGCTCGGCATCGGCGACGACACGCTCGGCGCCCGGGGCTTCGAGCCCGTCGGCACCTTCGTCGTGGCCGGTCCGCCGCAGTCCGGCAAGACGACCGCCGTGCGCGGCATCGTGCGCGCGCTGCAGCGCTTCGACCCGAACGTGGAGCTGTTCCACTTCGGCGGGCGCCGCGCCGTGCTGCGCGACGACCGGCCGTGGCGCCGGTCGGCCATCGGCATCGAGGACGTCCGCACGCTGGCCAAGGAGCTCAAAGAGATCGTGGCCGACGAGACGGTGACCAGCCGCATCGCGATCGTCGTCGAGAACATCACCGAGTTCGGCGACAGCGATGCCGAGCGTCCGCTCAAGGAGCTCTTCCAGGCCATCAACCGCAGCGACCACTTCCTCGTCGCCGACGGCGACGTGACGCAGCTGTCGGGCGGCTACGGACTCATCGGCGAGCTCAAGGCCGGCAGGCACGGGATCGCGCTGCGCCCCGACAGCTACGACGGCGAGTCGCTCTTCAAGGTGCCGTTCCCGAAGGTGCAGCGCCACGAGTTCCCGCCGGGGCGCGGCCTGTTCGTCGAGAACGGCCGCTTCGTGACGGTGCAGCTGCCTCTGGTCGGCTGACTCGCGCCGATTCTTCGAGTGGATGCCGGCGGCCCGGGCCGCCGGCATCCACTTCTCCATGTCCGGGGCCGTGCGTGTTTGCCCGACCCCCGAAAGCCACGTATCATAGATCGGGTGTGCGCTCACGCGCGCCGTCCGACGTGCCTCGGCGTGTCGGCGGCCGGGCGGGCGCCGCATTCAGGGAACGGTCTGCGAACAGGCCACCCCCACGGCATACCCATCACGAAACGCACGGCGGATTCCTGTCGCGCCGGTGGGTCTGTGGTGAAACCACGACGCTGTCACCGTGCAGCACTATGAGGAGAGAACGTGCCAACTATTCAGCAGTTGGTTCGCAAGGGTCGCTCGCCCAAGGTCTCGAAGACCAAGGCGCCGGCACTGAAGGCGAACCCCCAGCAGGCGGGCGTCTGCACCCGCGTGTACACGACCACGCCCAAGAAGCCGAACTCGGCGATGCGCAAGGTCGCCCGTGTCAAGCTCCGCAACGGCACCGAGGTCACCGCGTACATCCCCGGTGAGGGTCACAACCTGCAGGAGCACTCGCTCGTGCTGGTCCGTGGCGGCCGTGTGAAGGACCTTCCGGGTGTCCGCTACAAGATCGTCCGGGGTGCGCTCGACACCCAGGCTGTCAAGAACCGTAAGCAGGCTCGCAGCCGCTACGGCGCGAAGAAGGGCTGAGTCAGATGCCTCGTAAGGGTCCCGCCCCCAAGCGTCCCGTCGCCAACGACCCGGTCTACGGCGCTCCGATCGTCAGCCAGCTGGTGAACAAGATCCTCGTCGACGGCAAGAAGTCGATCGCCGAGTCGATCGTCTACGGCGCCCTCCAGGGCGTCGAGGCGAAGAACGGCCAGGACGCCGTCGCCACGCTCAAGAAGGCGCTCGACAACGTGCGCCCCACGCTCGAGGTCAAGAGCCGCCGCGTCGGCGGCTCGACCTACCAGGTGCCGGTCGAGGTCAAGCCTCACCGCGCCAACACGCTGGCGCTCCGCTGGCTCGTGAGCTACGCGAAGGGCCGTCGTGAGAAGACGATGACCGAGCGTCTGCAGAACGAGATCCTGGACGCCTCGAACGGCCTCGGTGCCGCGGTCAAGCGCCGCGAGGACACCCACAAGATGGCCGAGTCGAACCGCGCCTTCGCGCACTACCGCTGGTAATCGGCGCGTTTCGTCTCGCTTCGCTCGCTCAACGACCGAACCCGGTCGTTGAGCGAGCGAGGAACGAGCGAGACGAAACGCCCCCTCGCCCTCCACAACATTAAGGACACCCCGTGGCACAAGAAGTGCTCACCGACCTCACCAAGGTCCGCAACATCGGCATCATGGCGCACATCGATGCCGGCAAGACGACGACGACCGAGCGCATCCTGTTCTACACGGGCGTCAACCACAAGATCGGCGAGACGCACGACGGCGCTGCCACCACCGACTGGATGGAGCAGGAGCAGGAGCGCGGCATCACGATCACGTCGGCCGCCGTCACCTGCTTCTGGGACAAGAACCAGATCAACATCATCGACACGCCCGGCCACGTCGACTTCACGGTCGAGGTCGAGCGGTCGCTCCGCGTCCTCGACGGCGCGGTCGCCGTCTTCGACGGCAAGGAGGGCGTCGAGCCCCAGTCCGAGACCGTGTGGCGTCAGGCCGACAAGTACGACGTGCCCCGCATCTGCTTCGTCAACAAGATGGACAAGCTGGGCGCCGACTTCTACTTCACCGTCGACACCATCATCAACCGCCTGAAGGCCAAGCCGCTCGTGCTGCAGCTGCCGATCGGCGCCGAGAACGACTTCGTGGGCGTCATCGACCTGGTCGAGATGCGCGCGCTGGTGTGGCCCGGCGACGCCAAGGGCGACGTGACGATGGGCGCGAAGTACGAGGTGCAGGAGATCCCCGCGGATCTCGCCGACAAGGCCGCCGAGTACCGCGAGAAGCTCCTCGAGACCGTCGCCGAGAGCGACGAGCACCTGCTCGAGAAATACTTCGGTGGCGAGGAGCTGTCGGTCGCCGAGATCAAGGGCGCCATCCGCAAGCTCACCATCTCGGGCGAGCTGTACCCCGTGCTCTGCGGCTCGGCGTTCAAGAACCGCGGCGTCCAGCCGATGCTCGACGCGGTCGTCGACTACCTGCCGTCGCCCCTCGACGTGCCCGCCATCGAGGCGCACGACCCGAAGGACGAAGAGAAGATCATCGAGCGTCACCCTGACCGCGACGAGCCGTTCACGGCTCTCGCGTTCAAGATCGTGTCGCACCCGTTCTTCGGCCGCCTGACGTACATCCGCGTGTACTCGGGTCACCTCGACTCCGGCGCCCAGGTCGTCAACGCGACCAAGGGCAAGAAGGAGCGCATCGGAAAGATCTTCCAGATGCACGCCAACAAGGAGAACCCGGTCGACTCGGTCACCGCCGGCCACATCTACGCCGTCATCGGCCTCAAGGACACCACCACCGGTGACACCCTGTCGGATGCCGCCAACCAGGTCGTCCTCGAGTCGATGACGTTCCCCGAGCCGGTCATCGAGGTCGCCATCGAGCCGAAGACCAAGGCCGACCAGGAGAAGCTGGGTCTCGCGATCCAGAAGCTGGCCGAAGAGGACCCGACGTTCCGCGTCGAGCAGAACGCCGAGACCGGCCAGACGGTCATCAAGGGCATGGGCGAGCTGCACCTCGACATCCTCGTGGACCGCATGAAGCGCGAGTTCAAGGTCGAGGCCAACGTCGGCAAGCCGCAGGTCGCGTACCGCGAGACGATCCGCAAGACCGTCGAGCGTCACGACTACACGCACAAGAAGCAGACCGGTGGCTCGGGCCAGTTCGCGAAGATCCAGTTCGCGCTGGAGCCCCTCGAGGTCACGGCCGACAAGACGTACGAGTTCGAGAACAAGGTCACCGGTGGCCGCATCCCGCGCGAGTACATCGAGCCGACCAACCAGGGCTTCCAGGACGCCATGAACGTCGGCGTGCTCGCCGGCTACCCCATGGTGGGCGTCAAGGCGATCCTCATCGACGGTGCCTCGCACGACGTCGACTCGTCCGAGATGGCGTTCAAGATCGCCGGCTCGATGGGCTTCAAGGAGGCGGTCCGCAAGGCGAACCCCGTCATCCTCGAGCCCCTCATGGCCGTCGAGGTCCGTACTCCCGAGGAGTACATGGGCGACGTCATCGGCGACCTGAACTCGCGTCGTGGCCAGATCCAGTCGATGGAGGACGCCCAGGGCGTCAAGGTCGTCCGTGCGCTGGTGCCGCTGTCCGAGATGTTCGGCTACATCGGCGACCTGCGCTCGAAGACCTCGGGCCGCGCCGTGTACTCGATGGAGTTCGACAGCTACGCCGAGGTTCCTCGCAACGTGGCTGACGAGATCATCCAGAAGGTCAAGGGCGAGTAACCCTTTTCTGTCGGGATGCCTCGGCGACGAGGCATCCCGACGGCACAACTTCACACAGAACCAACAGAACCGTCTCTACTAAGCTGGAGACATCCCCGTAGACGACCGACGCACACCAGCGTCCGGAACCTCTACACGAACGTCCTGAGGAGGACCCAGTGGCTAAGGCCAAGTTCGAGCGCACCAAGCCGCACGTGAACATCGGAACGATCGGTCACGTCGACCACGGCAAGACCACGCTCACCGCAGCTATCTCGAAGGTGCTCGCCGACAAGTACCCGTCGGCCACCAACGTGCAGCGCGACTTCGCGTCGATCGACTCGGCTCCCGAGGAGCGCCAGCGCGGTATCACGATCAACATCTCGCACGTCGAGTACGAGACCCCGAAGCGTCACTACGCTCACGTCGACGCCCCGGGTCACGCCGACTACATCAAGAACATGATCACCGGTGCCGCTCAGATGGACGGCGCGATCCTCGTGGTCGCCGCCACCGACGGCCCGATGGCTCAGACGCGTGAGCACGTGCTGCTCGCCAAGCAGGTCGGCGTCCCCTACCTGCTGGTCGCGCTGAACAAGTCGGACATGGTCGACGACGAGGAGATCCTGGAGCTCGTCGAGCTCGAGGTCCGCGAGCTGCTGTCGTCGCAGGACTTCGACGGCGACAACGCCCCCGTCGTGCGCGTCTCGGGCCTCAAGGCTCTCGAGGGCGACGAGCAGTGGACGCAGTCGATCCTCGACCTCATGGAGGCCGTGGACTCGTCGATCCCCGACCCGGTGCGTGACAAGGACAAGCCGTTCCTCATGCCCATCGAGGACGTCTTCACCATCACGGGCCGTGGCACGGTCGTCACGGGCCGCGCCGAGCGTGGCACGCTGGCCATCAACTCCGAGGTCGAGATCGTGGGTCTGCGCCCGACGCAGAAGACGATCGTCACCGGTATCGAGATGTTCCACAAGCAGCTCGACGAGGCCTGGGCCGGCGAGAACTGTGGTCTGCTCCTGCGCGGCACCAAGCGTGACGACGTCGAGCGCGGCCAGGTCGTCGTGAAGCCCGGTTCGGTCACCCCGCACACCAACTTCGAGGGCACGGCGTACATCCTGTCCAAGGAGGAGGGCGGCCGTCACAACCCGTTCTTCACGAACTACCGTCCGCAGTTCTACTTCCGCACCACCGACGTCACCGGCGTCATCACGCTGCCCGAGGGCACCGAGATGGTCATGCCCGGCGACACCACCGACATGACGGTCGAGCTGATCCAGCCGATCGCCATGGAGGAGGGCCTCGGCTACGCCATCCGTGAGGGTGGCCGTACCGTCGGCGCCGGCACGGTGACGAAGATCATCAAGTAAGTTCTTCGAACTGCTGCAGAGAGGGCCGCACCCGCAGGGGTGCGGCCCTCTTGTCGTGCTCGGCGGACTTCCGTTCGCGGCATCCCTCCCACCAGAATGTGACGTGACGCCGCACTCGGGGGCGAGAAGGAGTGAGCATGGGAATCGACGACATCGTCAACCAGGGCAAGGAATTCCTGGATCAGAACAAGGACAAGATCGACGACGTCCTCAAGTCTGAGCAGGCCGAAGGGATCAGCGACAACGTGCTGGACGCGGCCGCCGACTTCGTCAAGAAGGTGGCGCCCGACAGCATCGACCAGCACGTCGACGGCGTGCGTGACAGCGTCGACAAGGCCATCGGCAACGAGTGACCTGAGACAGTCGAAAGCGGCCCGGGGCGACCCGGGCCGCTTTCGCATTTCCTGAGCGGATCGTGATCGGGGCGTGACCGAGGCCGCTTGACGGCATACTCCGAACGCCGCTAGCTTGACCGTGGGCTATGTGCGTCCGGTGCAACTGGGGAGTTAACACCGGTGGGAACGCACACTTGGGGAGTCCGACCGGGAAACTCGGGGTCCCCTTGAGCTGACATCAGCGAGAAGGGGAAACCTTGATGTCTGGGTACTGGGGAAATGGACGTTCAGCGCGCACGGGAATCCGGCGCGGCCTGCGAGCGGCTCGGGAGCGCGACCGCAGACTGACGATGCGGCACCGGTGGTATGCCGGCGGCATCGCGACGCTGCTCTCGGGCGCGCTGATCTTCACCGGCATGTCGCCGGCGCTGGCGGAGGAGACTCCGGCGCCCGCGCCGTCGCCGTCCGCGAGCACCGAGTCGACCGACGCGGACGATGCGGGGACGGATGCCGCGACCCCGACCCCGCCGTCGGACGAGGCTGCGACGCCGCCCGCCGACCCCGCACCGGAGGAGTCCGCGCCGGCACCCGAGGTCACCGACCCGGCGCCGCCCGTGACCGAGCCTGCGCCCGAGCAGACCAGCCCGCAGGCGCGCGTGGCGCCGCAGGCCGAGATCGCGCCGCTCGCGCTGATCGCCGCCGACTGTACGAGCAACTGTGCCAACCTGACCATGCGCGTAAACGTCGTCAACACCGGCGGCGGCACCGCGATGGCTGGTGACTGGGCGCTGAAGGCCGTGCGTGACAACGCGTCGGGCGACGAGTTCACCTTCACGAACGGGCAGCAGCGCGCAGTTCCGCGCAACTCGACCTACACCCTCTCGGCGAACGCGACTGCCGCGATTCAGGCGAACTACACGACGACGTTCTCGTGCACGACCAACAGCGGGCAAGTCGATGTCGACCAGAACGCGCGCACTGTCGACTTCCCGAACAACACGTCCGGCGGCGGCGTGCTCCGAGCGGCCGACTGCACTTTCACGCAGACGTACATCCAGCCGGGGACGATCACGATCCAGAAGGGCGGCCTGCGCACGGGCGGCCAGACGGTCGCCGGCCTGCAGGACGCGGTGTTCGAGGTCTACAAGGGCGGCACCAGCACCGCGCCCGACACGAACGGGGCGAACCTCGTCGGGACGTGCACCACGGCGGCCGACGGTAAGTGCTCGGTTCCCGTGCCCAGCGGCGCGCAGTACTGGATCATCGAGAAGTCGGCGCCCAGCGGGTGGAGCATCGTCCCGCAGCTGAACGTCGGCAGCTCGGCCTCCAACCAGGCGTACCGCTTCCGCACCGACTCGATCGGCGCCGGTTCGAACACGACCTATCCGAAGGTGGGCACCGGCAACGACGCCAACACGTCCGGCGGGTTCTGGGCGAACAGCAAGGTCAATCCGACCGCCCTGCAGACGTGCGGCGTCCGCGTCGGTCTGCTCATCGACCTCTCCAACTCCATCGACGGCACCGAGTTCACGCAGCTCAAGACCGCGGCGAAGGACTTCGTCGACAAGCTGCAGGGCACGCCTTCGCAGCTGGCGCTGTGGACGTTCGCGACCAGCGCCCCTGCGGCCGGCGGGTCGAACAGCTCGCTCGGGCTCACTTCCGTGGCGACCGCGGGCGGCGCCACCACCGTGAAGAACAAGATCGACGGCCTGGTCCGCCCCGGCGGCGACGCGGGAGCGACCAACTGGGACCGCGGTCTGTGGCAGGTCGCGGGGGATGCGGCGAACAAGGTCGACGTCCTGCTCATGCTCACGGACGGCACGCCCACCGTCTACGGCCCGAACGCCGAGGGACCGGGCAGCTTCTCGCGCTTCCGCGAGGTCGAGAACGCCGTCTTCTCGGCGAACTCGGTGAAGAACCTCGGCACGCGCGTGGTGCCGGTCGGCATCGGCGTCGACGGCGCCGAGGCCAACATCCAGGCGATCTCGGGACCGACGGCGAACAGCGACTACTACCTGGTCGACAACTACGCGGCGCTCTCGACGTTCCTGCAGAACCTCGCCAAGGGCCAGTGCGACAGCACCATCAACGTGACCAAGATGGTCGTCCCGAACGGCGGCACGATCGCCAACGCGACCCCGACCGCGGGCTGGGGCTTCACCGCCGCGAACGCGTCGAACACGGTGACGCCGACCAACGGCTCCACCAACCAGTCCGGCGCGATCAGCTTCAAGGTGACCGGTCTGTCGGCGGGCCAGACCTCGGCGGTGACGATCACCGAAGAGGACCGCACAGCCCAGGGCTACGAGCTGCTGCAGCAGGCGTCGAAGAACGCGGTCTGCAAGGACGACACCGGCGCCACCGTGAACGTGACCAACGCCGGCGCACTGGGCTTCACCGCCAACGCGACCGGTGGGCGCATCGTGACCTGCATCGTCTACAACGAGGCGCCGAACCCGAAGGTGAACCTGAGGGTCGACAAGAAGTGGGTCATCAACGGCACCACGTACGCCAACGGCGCTCAGCCGTTCGGCGCGGCCCAACTGACCCTCGGCGGCGCGAACCGCAGCTTCGGCACGGAGTACACGTACGACGTCGGACAGCAGGTCGCGATCGCAGAGACCGTCACCGGCCTGCCGCCGTTCTGCACCAACGAGTCGTCGGGCACGGGCACGCACACGATGACCTCGACGCCGAACCCGAACGTCGTCACGATCACGAACACCGTGACGTGCACCACGCAGCTCAAGCTGACGAAGAAGGTCGTCGGCGGATCGGCGGACCCGACGACGTGGACGCTGACGGGCACGGGCCCCCAGGGTTCGCTCCCGGGTCCGAACGCGAAGTCGCCGACGTCGCTCGTGAACGTCACGCCCGGCGTGATCTACACGCTCGCCGAGTCCGGCGGTGACCCGCGCTACACGCAGGAGGTCGTGCCCGGCGCGAACCCGCGTCCCGGTTCCACCGGCTCGTGGCACTGCTACCTGCTCAACGCGAACGGCACCCGCGGCACCGAGTACGACGGCCTCAACGGCGGCGTGACGGTGCAGCTCGGCCAGCACGTCGAGTGCGAGGCGATCAACCGCACGGCGAGCCTCGTCCTGCTGAAGAACGTCGTCAACGACGACGGCGGCGACGCCGAGGCCTCCGACTGGGACCTGAAGGCCACGCCGGCTGCGCTGAGCGGCCTGACTGCGACCACCGTGGACGGCGCCGAATCGGCCGGCCCGGTCAACACCATCCAGGTGCGTCCGGACCACACGTACACGATCTCTGAGACGGGGCTCGCGGGCTACACGCAGGTCACGCTCCAGCAGCTCGTGGGCGGGAACTGGGTCGACGTCACCGGATGGGACGTCTCGGTCGCGCCCGGCGCGACCGGCACCTACCGCATCGTCAACGACGACATCGCGCCGAAGCTGACCCTCGTCAAGAAGGTCACGAACAACGACGGCGGCACGGCAACCGACACCGCATGGACCCTCACGGCGACGTCCGAGGACGGCCCGAACCTGAACGGCCAGACCGGTGTGTCCGGCGCGGTCCGCGCGGGCGACGCGTACACGCTGGCCGAGGCCGGCGGTCCCGCGGGCTACGACTGGACGACGCTGTCGTGCACGGGCTACCCCGACACGACCAAGGCGAACGCGACGCTGACGCTGAAGCCCGGCGACGACGTGACCTGCACGTTCACGAACGACGACCAGCCGGCGCATCTCACCCTGGTCAAGGTCGTGGATGCGTCCAACGGCGGCAGCGCCCAGCCGACGGACTGGAACGGGATGCTGCAGGCCACGCTCGGCGGCACCACGACGTCGTTCGACCACAACGTCACGAAGGACGTCAAGGCCGGCACGTACACGCTGAACGAGCTGCAGAACGTCGCCGGCTACGACTGGAGCGACCTGGTCTGCTCGACGGGCGGCACCTCGATGCAGAACAAGACGGTCACCGTGGCCAACGGCCAGTCCGTCACCTGCACGTTCACGAACATCGCGAAGAAGCCCACGCTCACGCTGGTGAAGAAGGTCGACAACAAGAACGGCGTCGGCTCGCACCAGGCTCAGGAGTGGACGCTCTCTGCCGCCGGCACCGGCGGGTTCACCTCGCCCACGTCGACGAGCGACGGCGGCGTGACGGCATCCACCGGTCCGAAGCCGGTCGACGCCGGAACGGAGTACACTCTCGGCGAGAGCGGCCCGACCGGCTACACCGCCGGCAGCTGGAGCTGTGACTCGGGCATCACGGTGACGAACGGCAAGATCACCCTGCCGATCGCCAAGAACGTCATATGCCAGATCACGAATACAGCGGTCCCGGCCACGGGGACGGTCGCCAAGAAGGTCCACCCGGGCTACCCGGCGCAGAACGGCGACGGCACGTGGACGGTGGTCTACGACGTCACCGTGACGAACCAGTCGGGCACGTCGACGCTGTTCTACGACCTCAGTGACGCGCTCCAGTACGGCGGCGGCATCACGCCGACGACCGCCACCTGGAGCCGCAACGGCGGCCCCGAGGCGTCGTTCACGCTGCCGGGCGGCACCGCGACCCTGGCGACGAACCAGTCGCTCGCGCCCTCGGGCGTCGACACCTACACCGTGACCGTCGTCTCGACGATCGCGGACGGCACCGAGACGACCGACGCCTGGAAGTGCACGACGACGCAGTCGCCGAACCGAGGCTTCCTCAACACGGCCACCCTGACGGTCGACGGCAAGACCTCGACGGCGCAGGACTGCGCGCAGCCGGTGTTCCCGACGGTGAAGAAGGACGGCGGGATCCCGAGCTGGGATGCCGCGACCGGCCGCTGGACCGTCTCGTACACGATCACCGTGACGAACCCGTCCGACGCGCAGACCGGTGCCGACGTCCAGGCGAGCCTGGCCGACACCCTGCCGACCCTGCCGTCCGGATGGGCCCTCGTGGGTGAGTGGCAGGCGGCCGCGGTCGGCGCGGCCCCGGCGCCGACGGATGCCTCGTCCGCGGCATCCCCGTGGACCATCTGGTCGGGCACCCTGCCGAAGGCGACGAGCTATGCGTACACCGTGACCGGCGTGCTGCAGCCGTCGGCCGACGCGACCCCGATCGGCACCGCGTGCCCGGGCAACGGCGGCCTTCTCAACACGGCGGTCGTGACCTCCGGTGAGGTCGTGGTCGACGACGACGCGTGCGTCGGCATCGACACGCCGCCGGTGACGGTCTCGAAGACCGACGGCACGGTCGTGCAGCTCGACGGCGGCGACTGGCAGATCGACTACACGATCACGGTCGCCAACAACGGCAGCGCGGGCACGGTCTACACGCTGACCGACCTTCCGGACCTCGGCGTCGGCTTCGACGTCGTCAGCGCGGGCTGGGAGGGCTCCGCACCCGCGGCGAACACGCCGATCGAGGCGGGCGGCTCCGACCAGTACACCTACCGCGTCGTCGCGTCGTTCGACCCCGAGGCGGAGGAGCCGGAGCTGACGTGCGAGCCCGGCGAGGGCGGCGCGTTCCACAACGTGGCGACGGTGCAGTACCCCGGCGGCTCGAAGACCGACGACGGCTGTGCCCAGCCTGCGACCCCGACCGTGAAGAAGGACTCGGCCGCGGTCACGCAGGTGGGCACCGACTGGGTGCTGAACTACACGGTCACGGTGAACAACCCGAGCAGCATTCCGCTCTGGTATTCGCTGTCCGACACGCCGGCGGCACTGCCCTCCGGCGTGACGGCCACGTCGTGGACCGCGGCCGGACCGGCCGCGCTCAACGGTGGCACGTTCACTGTGCCGGCCACAGCGTTCGACGGGGCGGCCAACACCCTGGTCGGCACCGGCACGCTCCCCGCGGGTGCGTCGCACGTGTTCACGATCACCGCGAACGTGACGCTGGGGAACGATGTGAAGGCGAGCGACCTCGTGTGCGGGCAGCGGCCGGGCACGGGCGTGTGGAACACCGCGACGGTGACCAACGGTGTCGGCTCGGACGACGACGACGCGTGCGACGGCATCGCCCTGCCGAAGGTCGGCATCGAGAAGTCGAACGCCGTCGTCGCGCAGAACGTCGATGGCGAGTGGGTGCTCGCGTACCAGATCACGGTGACGAACCTCGATCCGTCGCTGTCGGCCGAGTACGCCATCACCGACACGCCGCAGTTCGACGAGAGCTTCGACATCGTCGCCGGCTCCGGGACGTGGACGCAGGGCGGCAACCCCGGCACGCCGGAAGGCGTGCTGGCGGGCGGCGCCTCGGCGGTCTGGGTGTACACGGTGAAGGCGACCGTCGACACCGAGGAGTTCGACCCTGCCACGGCGCTGAAGTGCACGACCGACGGCGAGAACCCCGGCGGCGGCTTCTACAACGTCGCGACGGTCACCTTCCCGGGAGGCACCGCGACGGACGACGGCTGCGGCGTCCCCGTGAGCCCGAAGGTGGAGAAGACCGGTGCGACCGCGATTCAGGATGCGGCGGGCGACTGGCTTCTGGCCTACAAGGTGAGGGTGTACAACCCGACGGGCATCGCCCTGCAGTACGCGGTGCACGACACCCCGGTGGCGCTTCCCGCGGGCATCACGCCCGTCGGCGCGTGGGCCGCGTCGATCGACTCGATCGGCACCGGGAACGTCGGCCAGCTCGACGCCGGCTGGGCGGTCGACCACACCAAGCCGCTCGGCACCGGCCTGCTGCTGGCGAACTCCGAGAACGTCTACCTCGTGGTTCTCAAGGTCAAGATCGCGGCATCCGTCCCCGACAGCGCGCTCGACTGCGAGGCCGAGGATGGCGGGCTCTGGAACGGCACGACGATCAGCAACGGCGTCGGCTCCGACCACTCGGAGGACTGCATCCCGGTCGTCCGCGCGGTCACCGAGCAGTCGAAGACCGTGACGAGCACGTCGCAGAACGCCGACGGCACCTGGACGATCACGTACGACATCGACGTGACGAACACCTCGACCGAGGCGCCGGCGGTGTACAGCGTGACCGACCGGCTCGAGTTCGGTGGCGACATCGAGGTGCAGGATGCCTCGTGGACCGGTCCTGGCGGCACGGACGTGCCCTTCACCCAGGCGGGTGGTGACTGGACGGCAGCCATCGCGACCGACCAGGTGCTGCCGCCGCGGACGGACACCGCGGGTACCGCGACGTACACCGTCACGGTGCACGCGACGGTGCCCACCGACGCGTGGAACGGCGACACCCTCGCCTGCTACCCGGACGACGAAGACCCCTCGGGCGGCTTCCTCAACACGGCCGTCATCACCGTCGCCGGCGTGGAGTACCCGGTGGACGACTGCTCGGAGCCGGCCCTGCCGACGATCGAGAAGTCGGCCACGAGCGCCACGCAGGACCCGGGAGACCCCGACAGCTGGAAGGTCACGTACCAGCTGACGGTGAACCCGAGCGGGTACGACACCTTCTACACGCTGCAGGACGTGCCGGGCTTCCCGTCGGGCATCACCCTCGGCGGCGGCACCGCACAGCGCACCACGCCGGCAGGTGACGAGCCCATCGAGATCGAGTCGGGCGCGTCGTTCCCCGACGACCCGGTCGCGCTCGGTGCGGACGAGACCCAGGTGTGGACCGTCACGTTCACCGCGACCGTCACAGGCACCGTCGCTCCGGGCGACCTCGCCTGCGGCGAGCAGCAGGGTCCCGGCAAGGGCTACTACAACAACGCCCTGCTGTACGTCGGCGACGACGTGGCCGACCAGGACGACGCGTGCATCCCGGTGAAGCAGGCGGTCTACCCGACCGTCGCCAAGTCGGTGGCGTCGTCGACACAGGATCCCGAGACGGGGGAGTGGACGATCGTCTACAACCTCTCGGCGTCGCTCGCCGCGGCGGGCTCCGCGGAGAACCCGGACGGGCTGTCGGCGAAGTACTCGCTGAGCGACCAGCTGGACTTCGGCGGTGACATCGACATCGACACGGCGACGTGGAGCGGTGAACGTCAGACGGACGTCCCGTTCGACGACTCCGACTGGTCTGCGGACATCGCATCGGGCAAGACGATCGCAGCGGGCGCGACCCACACGTACACCGTCACGGTGACGGCGGACGTGACGGCGGAGGCCATCGACGAGGGCACCACGACGTGTGAAGAGGGCGAAGGGCCGTACGGCGGCTTCCTCAACACGGCGCAGCTCCGCAGCGGCGGTCAGAGCACCGACGTGCACGCCTGTGCCGAGCCGGTGTTCCCGACGGTCACGAAGACGGCCGGCGCCTACACCCAGAACGAGGACGGCACGCAGACCATCTCGTACACGGTGACGGTGGCGTACCCCGAGACCGACCAGGAGCCGAAGCCGGCCGAGGTGGGCTACACGCTCACCGACGCACCGACGCTGCCGGACGGCGTGGAGCTCGTCGGGGACTGGACCGCCGCGGCCGCGAACGACGCGACACCCGCGGTCCCGGCATCCGGGGCGTCCTGGAACGGCGAAGGCGAGTGGACGATCGTGCCGGCGGGAACGCTGACGCCCGAGGGCCCCGTGCACACCTACACCGTCTCCGCGACGGTGCAGGTCACGGCACCGCCGAGCACGGAGCAGCCGCGAGCGTGCCTTGAGGCCCAGGAGGACGGCTACTTCGTCTGGAACGAAGCCGTCGTCCGCTCGGGCGAGTGGGTCGATCGCGACGACGCGTGCCAGACGGTGCACTTCGACGACGTCGGCATCGAGAAGACCGCGACGAACATCCCCGAGGAGGGATCGATCGAGCCGGGCTCGGAGTTCGAGTACGAGCTGACCGCGACCAACAACGGAACACGGGATGCCACGCACGTCGTCGTCACCGACCCGCTCCACGAGCGGCTCGAGGTGACGGGGCTGACGCTGCCGGCAGGCTGGACGAACGACAACGCACCCGCGTTCGTCGATGAGGACAACACGCTGTCGGTGAGCATCCCGACCCTCGCGGTCGGAGCCAGCGCGACCATCGTCGTGCAGGTGACGTTCCTGCCTCCGGCGACCTCGGGCGAGCTGCCGGCGGTCGTGGGCGACGAGGAGCCGCCGGCACCGCCGACGCCGCTCGACGAGATCGTGAACGAGGCCTGCGTGGCCGCGGATCTCGACGGCGACCCGACGAACGACTGCGACGACGTGACGACCCCCACGCGAGACATCGCGGCGCTCGTCTACACGCGCTGCGTCGCCGACGCGCCGTTCCTCGGCTGGGTCGTGACGAAGTCCGCATCGCTGGCCGATGAGCCCGTGAGCTTCCTGTGGCGGCCCGTCAACGGAGCCGTCACGCCGGAGACCACTCCGGCGCAGGTGGAGCTCTCGGACGACAGCGGCACGACCTGGAGCGACGAGATCCCGTGGGTCGGGTCGGCCTTCACGCCGTCGGGCGTGTCGATCGACTACCCGGGGTGGCGTCCGATCGAGGCCGGCGACATCGTGCCCGGTTCGAGCCCGACGCAGTACTACCTGCCCGGGACCGCGACGGTGATGACGCCGGAAGAGCAGGCTCAGTACGTGTTCAACGGCCTGATCCTCGACCCGAGCGAGCTCGACTACTCGTGGCGCCTCAACACCGAGATCACCTTCACGGTGAACCCGTCGCTCACGTTCTCGACCTCGTACCCGGCCGCGACGCCGGAGTGCTTCGTCGCGCGCCACACCGAGGTGCAGGTCGAGAAGACCGCGAGCGTCGAGCGCACCGAGCCGGGCAAGGCGTTCAGCTACACGCTCGATGTCGCGAACGTGAGTGACGATGCAGCCGCCGAGGGCGTCGTGGTGACGGACGAGATCCCCGCCGACATCAAGATCACCGCGGTGAACTGGCCGGGCAAGGGCGACGCGGACGCGTTCCCGAACTGGCAGTCCTGCGAGGTGACCGGACAGAGCCCGGCGGGCTACGGGGGAACGCTCACGTGTGCGCTGTTCGGACCGCTGCAGCCGATCAACTCCGACAACGGCGGGGCGAGCGTGGCGCCGAGGATCACCCTCGACGCGATGGTGAACCCGAAGTCGGCGGTCAACACGATCACCAACGTCGCCGTGGTGGAGTACCACACGTTCGGCGATCCGGACGATCCGGGCCGCGATGCGGACGACGCCACCGTGCTGCTGTCGGCGCTCCCGGCGACCGGTGGCGGGGCGACGCTGCCGCTGATCGTGCTCGGACTCGTGGTGATGCTGACCGGCGCCTCGGTGCTGATCGTCGCGCGTCGCCGCCGAGGCGAGGCCAAGCCGACGCTGTGATCCCGGGAGGGGGCGGTCCCCCCAAGACCCGCCCTCTCCTGGCCCGCTGAGAGGCGGGGCGCCCCCACAGGCGCCCCGCCTCTCAGCGTTCACGGCCGCGGGCCGGGCGTCGCCGAACCGGACAATGCGGCTCGGGGCCGCGGCATCCGTTTTCAAGCCGTTACTTGACGTGGGCCGATTCCGGGCCTAGCTTTGCGATCGGGAACACGTCTCGGCTCGTGTTTGGGGAGAATGCCGAACCGCTTGGGGAAGCAAACGCATCATTCTCACTTGCCGTTGGCGTGATTGGGAGGGGCTCCATCTGGGGCGCCCTGTGTCATAACGACCAAGGGTGAAGTGATGTTCAGTCGTACTTTCGTGCGCGCTTCCGACAACGGGGGACTGCGCCGCCGCATGCGTCAACAGCGGACGGAGGAGCGCAGGCTCGCTCTCCAGAAGCGGTGGTACGTCGGAGGGATCGCGACCGTCGTGTCGGCGGCCCTCGTGTTCTCGGGGCTCTCCCCGGCCGTGGCCGAGGAGGTGACCGACCCCGCCGCGACGACGCAGGCGACCGACACCACGACGGACGAATCGACGGATGCCACCACCGCCGACACCCCGGCGACCGAAGAGACCGCGACCGAGCCCGAGGCGACGGACAGCACTCCGACCGAACAGGCGGTTGTGCCGGAAGAGGCACCGGTCGCGCCCGACACGACGACGGATGCGCCGCTGCAGGCCCTGGCCGCACCCAGCGCGGACGTCGGCATCCAGGCGCTCCTCGCGTGTTCGGGCTGGCTCGTGGGTACGCCGGGCGGCTTCGAAATCGACGGCAACCTGTGCCTCGACGGCACGGGCACGAAGGACTGGGCGACCGTGGGCGGCCAGCCCGTCCGCGTCGACGGTTTCGATGACTCGACAGCCTTCACCAACGGTGCCAAGGAGACGAACTGGCCGTGGGATGCCGGTCAGATCGCCGGCACCGCCTCGTCGGGCAAGACCGACATGGGCAACGTCTACGCGTACACCCAGACCGTCTCGGGCCACGTGTATGCCTACCTCGGCTTCGAGCGCCAGGAGAACAACGGCTCCGTCGCTTACCACGTGGAGCTCAACCAGAAGCAGAACACGACCGGTCCGGTGCCGAACCGCACCGTCAACGACCTGCGCCTGACGATCAACCAGACCGGAAACGACACGATCGCGCTGGTGGGGGCAGACATCTGGACCGGGAGCGCGTGGCAGTCGCTCGGCTCGCTGGCCGGCTTCGTGGGCCAGGTCAACCAGGGCCCGATCAACAACCTCGCGGGTGACGAACTCGAACGCGGAATCTTCTCAGAGGTCGCGATCGACCTGACCGCGCTCTTCGGAGACCAGGGCTGCAGCGGCAATTACGGCGTCGTGAACGTCCGGTCGAGCGCTTCGCCGTCCGACCAGTCGTCGCTCGAGGACTGGATCTTCCCGATCTCGCTGAACGTCCCGTCGACCTGCGCGACCTTGAAGATCGTCAAGACCGGCGTGAACGGCGCTCTCCTTGCGGGGGCGGAGTTCACGATCTCGCCGAACCCGACCACGGGCACGGGATCGACGACGGCGACAACGGACGCGAACGGCCAGATCCTCTTCAGCGGCAACGTCCAGCCCGGGGTCTACACGGTGACCGAGACCAAGGCGCCCACCGGCTACTTGCTGCCCACGTCCAACAACCCGCAGCAGGTGACGCTGGGTGACGCGGAGTCCAAGACCCTGACGTTCGAGGATCCGCTCGGCAGCGTCAGCTGGGTCAAGCACGACGACGCGGGTGCGCTCCTGGGCGGCGCGACGTTCCAGATCGTCGCGAACACCGGCGGTGTCGCGGCTGGTGCGGCGGCATTCCCGCGGACGGTGGTCGACAACGGCCTCAACGACGCGGACCCGGATGCCGGTGAATTCCTCGTCGTGAACGTTCCGATCGGCACCTACACGGTGACCGAGACGGCGGCGCCCGCCGGGTACGTCCTCGACGCCACGCCGCAGAACTTCGCTGTCACGCAGCAGGCGCCGAACCCGAGCCTGACGAAACCGTTCGTCAACATCCCGTTCGCGACGGTGACCCTCACCAAGCACTGGGTGAACTCGTTCACCGGTGACACGGCCGAGCTCTCCATCAGCGGCGCGGCGTCGAACAGCGGCACGTCCACCGCGCCCACCGACGGCCCCGTGGTCTCGGTGAGCGTGGCCCCGGGTGCGAGCCTCGACCTGGCCGAGGTGCTCGGCGACGGCAACACCGGCCTGTACGACTCGTCGCTCTCGTGTGTGGGCGCGACGCCCACCGCCAATGACGGCGATTCCGGGTCGATCGTGGTGCCGCAGTACCCGGCGTCGAAGGCCGGCGTCCAGTGCACGTTCACCAACACGGCGATCGAGCGCAGCATCACGGTCAAGAAGACGTGGGTCGACGCGGTCGTGGGCGACCAGGCCGTGCTGCACGCCGGGCCGAACCAGGCCACCTCGACGGCCACGCAGCCGAACCTCGTCGACAACACCAACATCGCCACGGTGTCGGTCCGCGTCGGCGACACGGTGACGCTGTCCGAGGCGCTGAGCGGTGTGGGCACGTACGGCTCGTCGTACGTCTGCAACGACGAGGCGCAGACCAGCGGCACGTCCCTCTCGTTCGAGTACACGGTGCCCGACCAGGCCGTCACCTGCGTCTTCACGAACACGGCGCAGCGCGCAACCGTGAAGCTGCAGAAGGAGTGGATCGGTGCGTTCGCCGGTGACGAGGCTCACCTGAGCATCACCGGTGCCGAGACGGATGCCGCCACCTCGGTGGCCTCGGGCACCGACGGCATCGACGACACGTTCGCGCAGGTCGATGTCCGCATCGGTCAGAAGGTGACGCTGTCGGAGTCGATCACCGACGCCGACAACACGGGGCGCTACACCTCGACGTGGTCGTGCGACAACGGCACGAGCGGCGCCGGGCGCAGCATCCCGGAGCTCACCGTCAGCGGATCGGTCACCTGCACCATCACGAACACGGCCAAGACCATCGACGTGAGCGTCGACAAGGTCTGGGTGAACGCGTTCCAGGGTGACAGCGCGGACCTCTCGATCGATGGCGAGTCGGCGACGTCGACCGCCACGGGAGCCGCCCTCCAGACGGATGCCGGCGTCGTCACCACGACGGTCCGCGTCGGTGACGACGTCACCGTCGGCGAGGTGTTCGGCCAGAACCGCGGCCAGTACGAGACCGGCATCGTCTGCTCGAACGTGGAGGAAGAGGTCGACGGCCTCACCGCCACCTTCACCGCCCCTGAGGACGCCGACGTCACGTGTGTCTTCACGAACACGGCGAAGACCGCGACCGTGGTGCTGCACAAGCGCTGGATCGGCGCCCTGGTGGGCGACAAGACGACGCTTGAGGCGACGCCTGAGAACGGCCTGCCGGCGACGAAGCTCTCGACGATGCTGCTCGGCTCGCCGACCAACTTCTTCGACAACGTCAACTTCGTCACGGTGACCGCCCGCATCGGCGCGCTGATCCCAATGAAGGAGACGCTGAACGCCGTGGGCGTCTACGAGTCGAGCTTCCTGTGCAGCGCCGGTGAGACCACCCCGGTCGGCACCGACGGGCGGGCCTTCACCCTCAAGGTGACGGGTCCGGGCATCCTGTGCCAGTTCATCAACGAGGCGCAGTCCGCCACCGTCCACCTGCAGAAGGAATGGGTGAACGGCCAGGAGGGCGACACCGCCGACCTGACGATCGAGGGCGTCACCACGGTGAACGGCACCTCGACCTCGAACGGCGCGGTGGGATCGTTCGTCGACACCGAGAACGCGATCGAGGCCGAGGCCCTGATCGGCGAGATGGTGTCCGTCAGCGAGCTGATCGACGTCGTCGCGGGTGACGCCTCGGACTACGCCTCCTCGCTCCGCTGTGTCGCGGGCGACCAGGAGGTCGTGCTCGAAGGCAGCGGCCGGTCCGGGGAGTTCCAGATGCCCGACCAGGCGGTCTGGTGCACGTTCACCAACACGGCCGAGCGTCCGACCCTGGGTCTGGTCAAGGTCGTCGCCGGCGCCGACGTGGCCGACACGAACTGGCAGCTGACGGGCGAGTCCGAGGACGACACCGTTACCGATCCGGGCGGCGACGTCGAGCCGGTGGCGGTGCTGCCGGGCGAGCCGTTCGACCTGTCGGAAGCGATCGTGGGCGACATCCCCGGGCTCGACGAGTTCGAGGCCGGCCTGTGGTCCTGTGTCTCGGATGACGAAGGCGACATCGAGCTCACCGACAGCGAGCCCGGAGCCGCGATGCTCCGCGGACTCGACAAGGGCGAGCACGTCGTGTGCACCATCGTGAACACGCACGTCGACCAGGGCATCGAGTTCGCCAAGGATCTGGTGAGCTCGGAGCAGAACGAGGACGGCACGTGGACGCTCACCTACGAGCTCACCGTGCGCAACAACAGCGTCCTGGTGCCTGTCACCTATGACCTCAGCGACACGCTCGACGAGGTCGACGGCGTCGAGTACCTCGAGGCCACGTGGACGGGACCGCAGTCCGGCTCGTTCGACCTCGACGCGTCTCTGACCGCCGACCTCGCCGTCGACCAGGTGCTCGCACCGCGGGTCGGCGACGCTGAGGACGTCTACACCGTGGTCGTGGACCTCGAGGTGACGTCCGACGCCGAGGCCGGCACGGCATGTGACGAGGAGGGCGACGGCATCGGCGTGGTCAACACCGCGACCGTCACCGCCGGCGAGTTCACCGACACCGACGACGCATGCGGCACCGTCCACTTCGACGACGTCGACATCGAGAAGACGGCGTCGAACCTGCCCGAGCAGGGCTCGGTCGAGCCGGGTGACGCCTTCGACTACACGCTGACCGTGTCCAACAACGGCACGCGTGACGCCGAGGACGTCGTCGTCACCGACCCGGTCCACGACCGGCTCGAGGTGACCGGCATCACACTCCCCGCCGGCTGGGTCAACGACAACGACGACCCGCTGACGCCGGAAGAGGAGTGGGTGGACGGCGACAACACCATCCGCCTGCACACCGACACCCTGGCGGTCGGCGACTCGGTCGACATCATCGTCTCGGTGATCTTCACCGCCACGCCGGTGCCGCCGGTCGAGCCGGGCGACGAGTCGACGCAGCCGGCCGACCCGCTCGAGTCGCTGAGCAACACCGCGTGCGTGGCCGCCGAGCGCGACCAGGTCGAGGAGAACAACTGCTCGACGGTCGAGATCCCGGTGCGCGAGATCACCGCGGTCGTGTGGACCAAGTGCGTGGCGGATGCCCCGTACCTGGGGTGGACGATCGCGAAGTCCGCAGCGCTCGTCGATGAGGAGATCGACTTCCTCTGGACGCCCGACACCGGAACGGCGACCACCGATCCGGCCGAGGTGGCGCTGACGCAGCCGGGCGGAACGGCGACGTGGACGAACGAGATCGCATGGCCGGGTGCGGAGTTCACCCCGTCGGGCGTGTCCATCGACTACCCGGGCTGGCGTCCGATCGAGCTGGGCGACATCGTGCCCGGTTCGAGCCCGAGGCAGTACTACTACCCGGGGACGACCGACATCATCTCGGCCGCGGATCAGCCGGACTACATCTTCAACGGCCTGATCCTGGACGACAGCGAGCTGGACTACGCGTGGCGCCTCGGCTCCACCATCACGTTCACCGTCAACCCGGAGCTGGTGTTCTCGACCGAGTACCCGGCGGCGACGCCGGACTGCGCGGTCGCGCGTCACTCCGACGTGCAGATCGAGAAGACCGCGAGCGTCGGCAAGACCGACCCGGGGGCGTCGTTCACCTACACGCTGGACGTCGCGAACGTGAGCGATGACTCGGCGGCCGACGGGGTCGTCGTCACCGACACGATCCCGGCCGACCTGAAGATCACCGACGTGAGCTGGCCGGGTGAGGGCGACGCGACCGCGTTCCCGAGCTGGTCCTCCTGCGCGGTGACGGGTCAGAGCGGCTCGGGCTACGGTGGGACGCTCACCTGCACGCTCAACGGACCGCTGCAGCCGCAGGGCGCGGAGGGTGTGTCGGTCGCTCCGACGATCACGCTGTCGGCGACGGTGAGCCCGACGTCGACGAGCAGCTCGATCACCAACATCGGTGTCGTGGA
Organism: Microbacterium jejuense; assembly: GCF_019511665.1. GTDB lineage: Bacteria > Actinomycetota > Actinomycetes > Actinomycetales > Microbacteriaceae > Microbacterium > Microbacterium jejuense_A. The sequence goes on along the minus strand of NZ_JAEUAW010000022.1, from coordinate 25,386 downwards.
CTACTACACGTTCGGCAACCCGGACGACAGCGGTCGCGACGCGGATGACGCGGTCGTGCTCCTGTCGGCGCTGCCGGCAACGGGTGGCCAGCTCTCGCCCGTGCTGGTGCTGCTGGGCCTGCTCGCCCTGCTGGCGGGCACCACGACCCTCATCGTGACGCGTCGCCGTCGCGGCGAGGCCAAGCCCACTCTGTGAGTGTGAGAGAGGGCGGGCTGCCCCAAGGTCCGTCCTCTCCCACCCCACCCCCGTCAGCGCTGTTGTGACGGGGGCCCGAGCCCCTCTGCCGCCCCGAAGGCGAGGGGCTCGGTCGCGTGCGCGGACCATATGAAGAGTGGATGCCGGCGGCCCCGGCATCCACTCTTCCGGCCATGGGGAGAATCACCCATCGCATGATTCGCGCTCGGGGGTCGCGCACGATAGCCTGCTCACAAGGACGGCTTGCCGTCTGCCGCCGTACCACCCGAAGGGACGGCGGATCAGGGTCGCTCAGAGTGGGATCGAGTGCGACTCATACGACGTGCCCCCGCACGTCGCTGGGAAAGCGGCGCCTCACGCGCCGAAGAGTACGGTGCGCCCCCGCGCGCCGCTGGGATCGGCGCTTCAGCGCCGCTATGGGGAGGACAGTCGTGCCTGAAGCACGCAACAAGAGAACATTGAAGGCGCTCTGGGGCGCCCTGATCGCCGCTGCGCTCGTCGTGGCCCCGATGGTCACCGCCGGCGCATCCGCGGCTCCGAAAGACAAGCCGACGGTCGACGCCGTCGCCGAGTGGCCCGCAGACACCGTCGGTGTCAAGGGAGACCTCGTCGAATGGACGCAGGAGAACAACCACGCCGACTTCTGGGAGACCTACACCGGTCACGAGATGGTCTGCTACGACGGCGAGAGCCGCTCGCACGGTTCCGTCACCGGCAACGGTCTCACGGTGACCCTGGAAGAGTTCGACCCGGAGTGGACGACCGGCGACCACTGGGAGCTGCTGGTCATCAAGGCCGGGAGCGACTGGAACGACGTCATCGTGCATCCTGAAGCCGGTGTCGCGTACGCATCGCCGCCGAACGCGAGTGGCAACCAGGCGCAGGTGTCGCACTGGTTCGTCTGCAAGGGGACGACGCCCCCCGAGGCAAAGCCTGACCCGATCTCTACGCAGAGGTCCGAGACGGTCTTCGTCTGCGCCAGCAAGGTCGCCCAGATCACGACCACGACCACGACCACCGACTACCTGTGGGACAAGATCGTCAAGAAGTGGGTCCTCGGCACCCCGGTCGTCAGCCAGCCGGTCGTCACCGAGCGTCCGCTGACTGCCGAAGAGCTCAAGACCTGCCCGACGAACACGATCGTCACCTACGGCGAGTGGGAAGACGGGACCTGGGTATGCGGTGACACCACCGTCGAGCAGACCCGCACGGTCACCACGACGGTGGGCGAGGCTCAGCCTGTCGTCACCACCGAGACGCAGACCCGCGACCTGACCCAGGAGGAGATCGGCACCTGCCCGCTCGTCCCGGGCGACATCGACGCCGTCTGCGTGGGCGACGTGCCCTACCTCGGCTACGGACTGACGCTGCCCGCCGGCTTCGTGCCCAGCAGCAGCACGCCGGTCACGATCACGTTCCTCAACCCCGATGGCGAAGACTACGTCGTCGAGAACCAGCCGCTGAGCGGTGAGCTGCTCTGGCCCGGCGCCTCGGCCGGCGAGCCGAAGATGTGGCCCGGCTGGGAGCTCGTCGACGGCGAGTACGCGCAGACAGACGGCAACTACGCGTGGACGCGCGAGGGCGTCACGGTTCGTTTCGAGGTGAACCCGACGTACTCGACCGAAGTCCAGTACCCCGAGGCGAGCGCCGAGTGCGCCAACCCGCCGATCGGCGGCCCCGAGGCCACGCCCGCGGCGGCACCCGCAGCCTCCGGTGACCTGGCGGTCACGGGTGGCGGCGTGAGCCCGATCGTGGTCGCCGCCGGCGGCGCCGCCCTTGCGGCCGGTATCGCGGTCGTCACGATCGCCGCCTACCGTCGCCGTCGCGCCGGCACGGAGTGATCCGGTAGCAGCAGTCCCCGAGAGGGCGGTCGCGCATTGCGCGGCCGCCCTCTCTCTTGTCCACATGGGGATTGGTCCCCATATGGCGATGTTGGCGGGTCGTATTAGGGTGCCCGTGGGCCTGATCGGGTCCGCTGGTTTGAGTAAAGGGACGGATCATGGCTGATTTCAAGGCTTCTTATGGCGAGATGGAGTCGATGGCGGGCAAGCTCGACTCGGGTCGTGAAGAGATCGGTGACGTGCTGCGTCGCCTGAAGAGCGACGTGGACCGTCTGCTGGGTGACGACTTCAAGACGCAGCACGCGTCGGGCAAGTTCGGTGAGGGGTACACCGAGCTGACGACGGGTCTGGAGAAGGCGATCGAGGGCATCTCCGACATGGGTGAGTCGCTGCGCAAGATGATGCAGGCGATCAAGGACACCGACCAGGCCCTCGCCGGCAACTGACGCCGTTTCTTCGAGTGGATGCCGGCGGCCCAGGCCGCCGGCATCCACTTCTTCACGTCCGGGGCCAGGGCCGGCTGAGAAACGCCCGAGCATACCCGCGTCGCGACACGCCCGAGTTTGCGACACGCCCGGGCTGCACGTAGACTAGTGAGGTTCCACATTCCTGCGCCCCTTTTGGCGCGCGCAGGATCACTGCCAGGGCAGTGCATAGGCGGCGCAACGCGCAGGGTCCTAGGCCGCGGGCAGCAGAACCACCACATCCAGAATCCACCTCCAGCGGAGCCATGTTCCGCGCGGGCGGAGAACGGATGCCGGGAGCGGCGCTTCGGCGCGGCATCCGGATTGACAGCAGAACAGCGGTGCAGCATCCCTCGACAAGCTCGGGAACCGAGCGGCCGCGAGGAACAGTGCCAGGGCGCTCAGCGCCCATGTGCGTCCAATGCCACAGGGGTATGACGCGAGAAAGAGAGTGAGCAGACAATGGCGGGACAGAAGATCCGCATTCGCCTGAAGTCGTACGACCACGAGGTCATCGACTCGTCGGCGCGCAAGATCGTCGACACCGTGACCCGTGCGGGCGCGACGGTCGTGGGCCCGGTGCCCCTTCCGACCGAGAAGAACGTGATCGCCGTGATCCGTTCGCCTCACAAGTACAAGGACAGCCGCGAGCACTTCGAGATGCGCACCCACAAGCGTCTGATCGACATCGTCGACCCGACGCCCAAGGCGGTCGACTCGCTCATGCGCCTCGACCTCCCGGCCGATGTCAACATCGAGATCAAGCTCTGAGGTTCGACATGGCTGACATCAACAACAAGGTTTCCAAGGGACTGCTGGGCACCAAGCTCGGCATGACCCAGGTCTGGGACGAGAACGGCAAGCTCGTTCCCGTCACCGTCATCGAGATCGCTCCGAACGTCGTGACCCAGGTCCGCACGCCGGAGAAGGACGGCTACAAGGCTGTCCAGATCGCCTACGGCCAGATCGACCCCCGCAAGGTGAACAAGCCCCAGACGGCCCACTTCGAGGCCGCCGGTGTCACCCCGCGCCGTCACCTCACCGAGATCCGCACCGCGGACGCCGCTGACTACTCACTCGGTCAGGAGCTCACGGTGGACGGCACGTTCGAGGCCGGCCAGCTGGTCGACGTCGTCGGCACCAGCAAGGGCAAGGGCACTGCGGGTGTCATGAAGCGCCACAACTTCAAGGGCGTCTCCGCTTCGCACGGTGCGCACCGCAACCACCGCAAGCCCGGTTCGATCGGCGCATCGTCGACCCCGAGCCGCGTCTTCAAGGGCATGCGCATGGCCGGCCGTATGGGTGGCGAGCGCGTGACCGTCCTCAACCTGACGGTGCACGGCATCGACGCCGAGAAGGGTCTGCTGCTCGTCAAGGGCGCCGTCCCCGGCGCGCGTGGCCGCATCGTCTACGTCCGCAACGCAGTGAAGGGTGCCTGATCTCATGGCTGACTCGACTCTCGCGCTCGACGTCGTGAAGGCAGACGGCAAGAAGGCCGGCTCGGTTGAGCTGCCCGCCGCTCTGTTCGACGTCAAGACGAACATCCCGCTCATCCACCAGGTCGTCGTCGCGCAGCTCGCGGCGGCTCGCCAGGGCACCCACTCGACCAAGCGTCGCGGTGAGGTCTCGGGCGCCGGCCGCAAGCCCTTCAAGCAGAAGGGCACGGGTAACGCCCGCCAGGGCTCGATCCGCGCGCCGCACATGACCGGCGGTGGCATCGTGCACGGCCCGAAGCCGCGCGACTACTCGCAGCGCACCCCCAAGAAGATGATCGCCGCCGCCCTCCTGGGCGCGCTCAGCGACCGTGCCCGGGGCGAGCGTCTGCACGTCGTCGAGTCCTTCGGCATCGAGGGCGCTCCGTCGACCAAGGCCGCTGCCGCGGTCCTGACCGGTCTCGGCGCCGTCAAGAACGTGCTCGTGGTCGTCGACCGCACGGACGACATCAGCGTCCTGAGCGTCCGCAACATCCCGTTCGCGCACGTGCTGCCGTTCGACCAGCTCAACGCCTACGACGTTCTCGTCTCGGACGACATCGTCTTCACCAAGGCCGCCTACGACGCCTTCGTCGCGTCGAAGACGGTCGCCACCGAGGAGGCCTCGGCATGACCGCCGTCAACAAGGACCCGCGCGACATCATCCTGAAGCCGGTCGTTTCGGAGAAGAGCTACGGGCTCATCGACGAGGGCAAGTACACGTTCCTCGTCGACCCCCGCGCCTCGAAGACCGAGATCAAGCTCGCGATCGAGAAGATCTTCGGCGTCAAGGTCGCAGCGGTCAACACGCTCAACCGCGCGGGCAAGGCCCGTCGCACCCGCTTCGGCACCGGCAAGCGCAAGGACACCAAGCGCGCCATCGTGACCCTGAAGTCGGGCACCATCGACATCTTCACGGCAGTCGGCTGACGGTCGGGAACGAGGACTAGAGAACTATGGCTATTCGCAAGTACAAGCCCACGACCCCGGGTCGCCGCGGCTCGTCGGTGGCCGACTTCGCCGAGATCACGCGATCGACGCCCGAGAAGTCGCTCCTCCGCCCGCTCAGCAAGACCGGTGGCCGCAACAACCAGGGCCGCATCACCACGCGTCACATCGGTGGTGGCCACAAGCGTCAGTACCGTGTCATCGACTTCCGTCGCAACGACAAGGACGGCGTCAACGCCAAGGTCGCGCACATCGAGTACGACCCCAACCGCACCGCGCGCATCGCGCTGCTGCACTACTTCGACGGCGAGAAGCGCTACATCCTCGCCCCGAACAAGCTGTCGCAGGGCGACATCGTCGAGTCGGGTCCCTCGGCCGACATCAAGCCGGGCAACAACCTGCCGCTGAAGAACATCCCCACCGGTACCGTGATCCACGCGATCGAGCTCCGCCCCGGCGGCGGCGCGAAGCTGGCTCGCTCGGCCGGTGCGTCGGTGCGTCTCGTCGCCAAGGACGGCCCCTACGCCCAGCTGCGTCTGCCCTCGGGCGAGATCCGCAACGTCGACGCGCGCTGCCGCGCGACCGTCGGCGAGGTCGGCAACGCCGAGCAGTCGAACATCAACTGGGGCAAGGCAGGCCGCAACCGCTGGAAGGGCATCCGCCCGACCGTCCGCGGTGTCGCGATGAACCCGGTCGACCACCCGCACGGTGGTGGTGAGGGCAAGACGTCCGGTGGTCGTCACCCCGTTTCGCCGTGGGGCCAGGCCGAAGGCCGCACCCGCCACGCGAACAAGGAAAGCGACAAGTACATCGTCCGTCGTCGCAACGCCGGCAAGAAGCGCAAGTAGGAGTAGAGGAAGATGCCTCGCAGCCTTAAGAAGGGCCCCTTCGTCGACGAGCACCTGCTTCGCAAGGTCGTCGTCCAGAACGAAGCCGGCACCAAGAACGTCATCAAGACCTGGTCGCGCCGCTCGATGATCATCCCGGCCATGCTGGGTCACACCATCGCCGTGCACGACGGTCGCAAGCACATCCCCGTGTTCGTGACCGAGACCATGGTCGGCCACAAGCTGGGCGAATTCGCGCCCACCCGCACCTTCCGCGGCCACGTGAAGGACGACAAGAAGGGCCGCCGCCGCTGACGCGGGGGCAGAGGAGAGAGAAATGGTGGAGTCCATCGCACGCGTGCGACACATCCGCGTGACCCCTCAGAAGGCTCGTCGTGTCGTCGCGCTCATCAAGGGCAGGCAGGCTGAGGAGGCCCTGGCCATCCTCAAGTTCGCGCCGCAGGGTGCGAGCGAGCCGATCTACAAGCTCGTCGCCTCGGCGATCGCGAACGCTCGCGTGAAGGCCGACAAGGACGGCGAGTACCTGGACGAGCAGGACCTGTACGTGAAGAACGCGTACGTCGACGAGGGCACGACGCTCAAGCGTTTCCAGCCCCGCGCGCAGGGTCGTGCGTTCCAGATCAAGAAGCGCACCAGCCACATCACCGTCGTGCTGTCGACCCCCGAGGTCGCCGAGACGGCGGAGGCTGGCAAGAGCAAGAAGGCGAGCAAGTAATGGGACAGAAGGTTCACCCGTACGGCTTCCGCCTCGGCGTCACCACGGACCACGTGTCGCGTTGGTTCTCGGACTCGACGAAGCCGGGACAGCGTTACGCCGACTACGTGGCCGAGGACATCCGGATCCGCAAGCTGCTGCAGACGCAGCTCGACCGCGCCGGCGTCTCGAACATCGAGATCGAGCGCACCCGTGACCGCGTCCGCGTCGACATCCACACGGCCCGCCCGGGTATCGTGATCGGTCGCCGCGGCGCCGAGGCCGAGCGCATCCGCGCCGACCTCGAGAAGCTCACCGGCAAGCAGATCCAGCTGAACATCCTCGAGGTCAAGAACCCCGAGGCCGACGCTCAGCTCGTCGCGCAGGGCATCGCCGAGCAGCTCACCGCTCGCGTGGCGTTCCGCCGCGCGATGCGCAAGGGTCTGCAGGGCGCGCAGCGCGCCGGCGCCAAGGGCGTCCGCATCCAGGTCTCCGGCCGCCTCGGCGGCGCCGAGATGAGCCGCTCGGAGTTCTACCGCGAGGGTCGTGTGCCGCTGCACACGCTGCGCGCGAACATCGACTACGGCTTCTACGAGGCGAAGACCACCTTCGGCCGCATCGGCGTGAAGGTCTGGATCTACAAGGGCGACCTGACCAACAAGGAGCTCGCACGCGAGCAGGCCAACGCGCCGAAGTCGGACCGTCGTCGTGACGACCGTCGTGGCCCGCGTGGCGACCGCGGCGAGCGTGGCGGCGACCGCCGCAACGAGGCCCCCGTGGCAGAAGGAGCGTCGGCGTAATGCTCATCCCCCGCAAGGTCAAGTACCGCAAGCAGCACCACCCCGGCCGTAGCGGCCAGGCCACCGGCGGCACGAAGGTCTCCTTCGGCGAGTTCGGCATCCAGGCGCTGACCCCCGCTTACGTGACGAACCGTCAGATCGAGTCCGCTCGTATCGCGATGACCCGTCACATCAAGCGTGGCGGCAAGGTGTGGATCAACATCTACCCCGACCGTCCGCTCACGAAGAAGCCGGCCGAGACCCGCATGGGTTCCGGTAAGGGTTCGCCCGAGTGGTGGGTCGCAAACGTCAAGCCGGGTCGCGTCCTCTTCGAGGTCGCCGGCGTCAACGAGCAGCTCGCTCGTGAGGCCCTGACCCGTGCCATCCACAAGCTGCCGCTCAAGGCACGAATCATCAAGCGCGAGGAGGGCGACGCGTAATGGCGATCGGCACCAAGACGCTCGCTCCGAGCGAGCTCGACACGTTCGAAGACCAGCGCCTCGTCGAGGAGCTGCGCAAGGCCAAGGAAGAGCTGTTCAACCTGCGCTTCCAGTCGGCCACCGGCCAGCTCGAGAGCCACGGCCGCATCCGTGCGGTCAAGCGCGACATCGCGCGGCTCTACACCGTGATCCGTGAGCGCGAGCTCGGCATCCGTGCCACGCCCGCGCCGCTGGAGACCGCGACGAAGGCGAAGAAGACCAAGGCCAAGAAGGCGGACGCCGCCGACGAGGCTGCGAAGGAAGAGGCCGAGTGATGGCTGAGAAGAAGCAGGCCGCTGAGGTCGAGCACGGCGCACACGACGTCCGCGACGCCGACGCCCGTGGCTACCGCAAGGCGCGCCGCGGCTACGTCGTCAGCGACAAGATGGACAAGACCATCGTCGTCGAGGTCGAGGACCGCGTGAAGCACCCGCTGTACGGCAAGGTCATCCGCCGCACCTCCAAGGTCAAGGCGCACGACGAGGGCAACACCGCCGGCATCGGCGACCTCGTCCTCATCAACGAGACCCGCCCGCTGAGCGCCACCAAGCGCTGGCGTCTGGTGGAGATTCTGGAGAAGGCCAAGTGATTCAGACTGAGTCCCGCCTCAAGGTCGCCGACAACACCGGCGCCAAGGAGCTGCTCACGATCCGCGTGCTCGGCGGCTCCAACCGTCGTTACGCCGGCCTGGGCGACATCATCGTCGCCACGGTCAAGGACGCGATCCCGGGCGGAAACGTCAAGAAGGGCGACGTGGTCAAGGCCGTCGTCGTCCGCACCGTCAAGCAGACCCGTCGTGCCGACGGTTCCTACATCAAGTTCGACGAGAACGCCGCCGTCATCCTGAAGAACGACGGGGAGCCCCGCGGCACCCGCATCTTCGGCCCGGTCGGCCGTGAGCTTCGCGACAAGAAGTTCATGAAGATCGTCTCGCTCGCACCGGAGGTGATCTGACCCCATGGCCAAGATCAAGAAGGGCGACCTGGTTCAGGTCATCTCGGGCGCCAAGCCCGAGCGCGGCGGCGACCGCGGCAAGCAGGGCAAGGTCCTCGAGGTCCTGTCCGAGCAGAACCGCGTCATCGTCGAGGGCGTGAACTACGTCACCAAGCACAACCGCGTCGGCCAGTCGCAGCGCGGCACCAAGACGGGCGGCATCGAGACGATGGAAGCCCCGATCCACATCTCCAACGTCGCGCTCGTCGACCCCTCGACCAAGAAGCCGACCCGTGTCGGCCACCGTGTCGAGGAGCAGACGAAGGACGGCGTGAAGCGCACCGTCCGCGTGCGCTACGCGAAGAAGTCAGGCAAGGACCTCTGAACATGAGCACCACCACTGCCGTGGAGGCTGGCAAGATCCAGCCCCGCCTGAAGCAGAAGTACAACGCCGAGATCAAGAAGGCGCTGCAGGACGAGTTCGGCTACGCGAACGTCATGCAGATCCCCGGCCTGGTCAAGGTCGTCGTGAACACCGGTGTCGGCGAGGCCGCTCGCGACAGCAAGGTGATCGATGGTGCGGTCGACGACCTCACCAAGATCACCGGTCAGAAGCCGGTCGTCACCAAGGCTCGCAAGTCGATCGCGCAGTTCAAGCTGCGCGAGGGCCAGGCCATCGGCGCGCACGTCACCCTCCGCGGTGACCGCGCGTGGGAGTTCCTGGACCGCCTGGTCAACCTCGCCCTGCCCCGCATCCGCGACTTCCGCGGTCTGTCGGCCAAGCAGTTCGACGGTCACGGCAACTACACCTTCGGTCTCCAGGAGCAGTCGGTGTTCCACGAGATCAACCAGGACAAGATCGACCGCGTGCGCGGCTTCGACATCACTGTGGTGACGTCGGCTTCGACGGACGACGAGGGCCGCGCGCTCCTGCGCCACCTCGGCTTCCCGTTCAAGTCCGAGGACGCCCAGGCGTGACTCGTGGATGCCTCGGCCGGCGCGTCAGCTCTGGCCGAGGCATCCGCTCACATAACTGAATACGGCCATCATGGAAGGTCGTCTGGCGTGTAACGCCAGCCGATACCTCGTGAACGAAGGAACCCCCAAATGACAATGACAGACCCGGTCGCAGACATGCTGACCCGTCTGCGCAACGCGAACTCGGCGCACCACGACACCGTGTCGCTGCCGAGCTCCAAGCTCAAGACCCACATCGCGGACATCCTCAAGCAGGAGGGCTACATCTCGTCGTGGGAGGTCAGCGACGCACGCGTCGGCCAGACCCTCACGCTGACGCTGAAGTACGGCCCGAACCGCGAGCGGTCGATCGCCGGCATCAAGCGCGTCTCGAAGCCCGGCCTCCGCGTCTACGCGAAGTCGACCGAGATCCCCCGCGTCCTCGGCGGGCTCGGCGTCGCCATCCTGTCCACCTCCTCTGGCCTCCTGACGGACCGCCAGGCCGAGCAGAAGGGCGTGGGTGGGGAAGTCCTCGCCTACGTGTGGTGATCTGACATGTCGCGTATCGGTCGTCTTCCGATCGACATCCCCGCCGGTGTGACCGTCACGGTCGATGGCCAGGATGTCGCCGTCAAGGGCCCCAAGGGCGAGCTCCAGCTCACCGTGGCCCGTCCCATCGAGGTCAAGGTCGAAGAGGCGCAGGTCCTGGTGACCCGTCCCGACGACGAGCGCGAGTCGCGCTCGCTGCACGGCCTGACCCGCACGCTCATCAACAACAACATCATCGGTGTCACCCAGGGCTACTCCAAGGGCCTTGAGGTCGTCGGCACGGGTTACCGCGTCGCGCAGAAGGGCACGGCTGTCGAGTTCGCGCTCGGCTTCTCGCACCCGGTGCTCGTCGAGGCTCCCGAGGGCATCACGCTGACCGTCGAGGGCAACAACAAGCTCACGGTCTCGGGCATCGACAAGCAGGCTGTCGGCGAGGCCGCGGCCAACATCCGCAAGATCCGCAAGCCCGAGCCGTACAAGGGCAAGGGTGTGCGCTACGCCGGCGAGGTCGTTCGGCGCAAGGCCGGAAAGGCTGGTAAGTAACCATGGCTGTGAAGTCGAAGTCCGACGCGCGCGCGCGTCGTCACGCCCGCCTTCGCAAGAAGGTCGTCGGCACCCCCGAGCGTCCGCGCCTGGTCGTCACGCGTTCGTCGCGTCACGTGTTCGTGCAGATCGTCGACGACAGCAAGGGCCACACCCTCGCCTCGGCGTCGACGCTCGAGACCGACCTGCGCACCTCGGACGCTGACAAGACCGCCAAGGCCCGCAAGGTCGGCGAGCTGCTCGCCGAGCGCGCGAAGGCCGCCGGCGTCTCGGACGTCGTGTTCGACCGTGGCGGCAACCGCTACGCCGGCCGTGTCGCGGCGATCGCCGACGGCGCCCGCGAGGGAGGTCTGAACCTGTGAGTGACAACAAGGAGAACATCGTGACCGAGCAGGCAGCTGCCGAGGCCACGGCCGAGGCCGCCACGGCGCCCGCCGAGCGCGAGCGCGAGCCGCGCCGCGGTGGTCGCGAGCGCAGCCAGACCCGCGGTGACCGCGGTGGCCGTGACCGCAACGAGAGCCAGTTCCTCGAGCGCGTCGTGACCATCAACCGCGTCTCGAAGGTCGTCAAGGGTGGTCGTCGCTTCAGCTTCACCGCGCTCGTCGTCGTCGGCGACGGCAACGGTGTGGTCGGCGTCGGCTACGGCAAGGCCCGCGAGGTGCCGCTGGCGATCTCGAAGGGTGTCGAAGAGGCCAAGCGCAACTTCTTCCGCGTGCCGCGCGTCGGCTCGACCATCCCGCACCCGGTGCAGGGTGAGGCCGCTGCCGGTGTGGTGCTGCTGCGCCCCGCCGCCGCCGGTACCGGTGTTATCGCCGGTGGCCCGGTGCGTGCCGTCCTCGAGTGCGCCGGTATCCACGACGTGCTGTCGAAGTCGCTCGGCTCGTCCAACACGATCAACATCGTCCACGCGACGGTGGAGGCCCTGAAGCAGCTCGAGGAGCCCCGTGCGGTCGCCGCGCGTCGCGGTCTCGACTTCGACCAGGTCGCCCCCGCCCGTCTCGTCCGTGCCGAGGCTGAGGCCGCGGCCGCTGCGAAGGCAGGTGTCTGATGGCTGCGCGCCTGAAGGTTACGCAGGTCAAGTCCAAGGTGAGCGAGAAGCAGAACCAGCGTGACACGCTGCGTTCGCTCGGTCTGAAGCGGATCGGCGACTCGGTCGTCCGTCCCGACGACGCGCAGACGCGCGGTTACGTCCGGACCGTCGCGCACCTCGTGAAGGTTGAGGAGATCGACTGATGGCCGAGAAGGCTGAGAAGAAGGCCGAGACGGTCGAGACCGTCGAGGCCCCGAAGAAGGCTGCCGCCAAGAAGCCCGCTGCCAAGAAGGCTCCGGCGAAGGCTGCTGCGCCCAAGAAGGACGCCCCGGCCGCGCGCCCGGGTGTGCTGAAGGTGCACCACCTGCGTCCGGTCCCCGGTGCGAACCAGGCCAAGACCCGTGTGGGTCGCGGTGAGGGCTCGAAGGGCAAGACCGCGGGCCGCGGTACCAAGGGTACGAAGGCTCGCTACCAGGTCAAGGTCGGCTTCGAGGGTGGGCAGATGCCGCTGCACATGCGCACCCCGAAGCTCCGCGGCTTCAAGAACCCGTTCCGCGTCGAGTACCAGGTCGTGAACCTGGACAAGCTCGCGGAGCTGTACCCGGCCGGTGGCGACGTCACCGTCGGCGACCTGGTCGCCAAGGGTGCAGTGCGCAAGAACGAGAAGGTCAAGGTGCTCGGCACCGGCGACATCTCGGTGAAGCTCAACGTGTCGGTCGACAAGGTCTCGGGTTCCGCCGAGCAGAAGATCGTCGCCGCGGGCGGCACCGTCAAGTAATACAGGCACAGTGGGGGTCGGAGCTTGCTCCGGCCCCCACTGGGTTACCCTGGACGTCGGCACACCGTGAGTGCCGGCATCCCCTCTGGAGGAATCCTCTTGTTCAGCGCCATCGCGCGGGTCTTCCGCACTCCCGACCTTCGGCGGAAGATCGCATTCACTCTGGCGATCATCGCCCTGTACCGCTTCGGCGCGCACGTGCCGGCGCCGTTCGTCGACTTCCCGAACGTGCAGGAGTGTCTGCGCCAGTCGTCGGGGACCGAGGGTCTGCTGTCGCTCGTCAACCTGTTCTCGGGCGGCGCGCTGCTGCAGCTGTCGATCTTCGCGCTCGGCGTCATGCCGTACATCACGGCGACGATCATCGTGCAGCTGCTGCGCGTGGTCATCCCGCACTTCGAGACCCTCTACAAGGAGGGCCAGGCGGGCCAGGCCAAGCTGACGCAGTACACGCGCTACCTCACGATCGCGCTGGCGCTCCTCCAGTCCACGACGCTCGTCACGGTCGCCCGCAGCGGTCAGCTGTTCGGCACGACCGGCATCCCCGAGTGCGACCAGCTCCTCACGAACGACGTGTGGTGGGCGCAGCTGCTCATGATCATCACGATGACCGCCGGCACGGGCCTCATCATGTGGTTCGCCGAGCTCGTCACCGAGCGCGGCATCGGCAACGGCATGTCGCTGCTCATCTTCACGTCGATCGCCGCGCAGTTCCCGGTGTCGATGTGGGCCATCTGGCAGTCCAAGGGCTTCGAGGTCTTCCTCCTCGTGCTGGCGGTCGGCATCATCGTCGTCGCGCTCGTCGTCTTCGTCGAGCAGTCGCAGCGCCGCATCCCGGTGCAGTACGCCAAGCGCATGGTCGGCCGCCGCACCTACGGCGGCACCAACACCTACATCCCGATCAAGGTGAACATGGCCGGCGTCGTGCCCGTCATCTTCGCCTCGTCGCTGCTGTACATCCCGGCGCTCATCGCGCAGTTCAACCAGCCGCAGGCGGGTCAGGAGATCCCTGGCTGGGTCACGTGGATCAACCAGTACCTGGTCAAGGGCGATCACCCGCTGTACATGATCCTGTACTTCCTGCTCATCGTCGGGTTCACGTACTTCTACGTCGCGATCACGTTCAACCCCGTCGAGGTCGCCGACAACATGAAGAAGTACGGCGGCTTCATCCCCGGCATCCGTGCGGGTCGTCCCACGGCCGAGTACCTCGACTACGTGCTGACGCGCATCACCCTGCCGGGCTCGATCTACCTCGGTCTCATCGCCCTCCTGCCGCTCATCGCGCTGGCGACGGTCGGCGCCAACCAGAACTTCCCGTTCGGCGGCGCCTCGATCCTCATCATCGTCGGCGTCGGCCTTGAGACGGTGAAGCAGATCGACGCACAGCTCCAGCAGCGCCACTACGAAGGGCTTCTCCGATGACGCGACTCCTGATCGTCGGCCCGCAGGGCTCGGGCAAGGGCACCCAGGGCGTCCGCATCGCCGAGGCGTTCGGCATCCCCGCCGTCTCGACGGGCGACGTCTTCCGCGGCGCGGTGGCGGCGGGCACCGAGCTCGGCCAGCAGGTCCAGGCCATCATCGAGGCCGGCGACCTGGTTCCCGACGAGCTGACCAGCGCCGTCGTGCGCGACCGGCTGTCGCAGCAGGACGCCGCGGACGGGTTCCTCCTCGACGGCTACCCGCGCAACATCGCGCAGGTCGCGCACCTCGACGAGTTCCTCGAGGGCCGCGACGAGCAGCTCGACGCCGTGATCGAGCTCGACGTGCCGCGCGAAGAGAGCATCGCCCGCATCTCGCAGCGCGCCGCCGAGCAGGGCCGCAGCGACGACACCGAAGAGGTCATCGCGAACCGCCTGGCGATCTACGAGCGCGAGACCGCGCCGATCCTCGAGGTGTACCGCACGCGCGGCATCGTCGACCGCATCGACGGCGTCGGCTCGCTCGACGAGATCACCGACCGCATCACCGCGGCACTCGAGGCTCGCGGCCTCGCGCGCGGCGCGGCCGTCTGAGCCGTGGCGCTGCGTCGCTCCATCTACAAGTCGCCCGCTCAGCTGCGGGCGATGGTCGAGCCCGGCCTCATCACGGCGGCAGCCCTCGAGGCTGCGCGTGCGCTGGTGGCTCCGGGTGTGACCACGCTGGAACTGGATGCCGCCGCCTCCGCGCTCATCACGGCCCGGGGTGCGAAGTCCAACTTCCAGATGGTCCGGGGCTATCGCCACACCATCTGCTCGTCGGTGAACGAAGAGGTCGTGCACGGCATCCCGGGTGACCGTGTCCTGGCCGCCGGCGACATCCTGTCGATCGACGCCGGCGCCGAGTTCAAGGGCTGGAACGGCGACTCCGCCTTCACGATCGTCCTGCCCGACGACGAGCGGCCCGACGTGGTCGCCGAGCGGCAGCGGCTCTCGGACGTGACCGAGGGGTCGATGTGGGCCGGCATCGCCGCCCTGGCGACGGCGAAGCACATCGGCGAGGTCGGCACGGCGATCCAGTCCTACATCGAGGCGAACTCGCCCGCGTCGGGCACCTACGGCATCCTCCGCGAGTACGTGGGTCACGGCATCGGCCGCAAGATGCACGAGTCGCCGTCGGTGTTCAACTACCGCGTGCCCGACCCGGGTCCCGAGGTGCGCCCGGGCCTCGTGCTGGCGATCGAGCCCATGGTCGTCATCGGCGACCAGGCCACGTTCGTCGAGGACGACGGCTGGACGGTCTCGACGGTCGACGGCACAGCCGGTTCACATTGGGAACATAGCGTCGCCGTGCACGATGACGGTATCTGGGTGCTCACGGCACCCGATGGGGGAGCCGCGGGACTTGCACCGTTCGGCGTGACTCCGCGCGCGATCGCCTAGGAGGCTCGACACACATGGCAAAAGCACAGGCAGCGAAGAAGACGAACTGGTTCGCGATCTGGGTGACGGTGGGCGTCGTGATCGCCCTCGTCCTGGTCACGGTCCTCGTCGTGACGCTCAACAACGCGGCGGCGCCCAAGCCACTGCCCACCGAGGTGAACACGCCCTCGGCCTCGAACATCGACGCCGAGACGGGCGCGATCCACGTGGGCGAGGGGTCTGACAGCCTCGCGACGTACGTCGACTTCATGTGCCCGATCTGCGGCCAGTTCGAAGAGACGTACGGCTCCGAGATCCAGGGCCTGGTCGACGACGGCAGCATCACGCTCGACATCCACCCGATCTCGATCCTCGACAGCCAGTCGCAGAACACGCAGTTCTCGACGCGTGCCGCCAACGCCGCGTACTGCGTGGCGGTGGCGGATGCCGACAAGTCGCTGCCCTTCCTGCAGCAGATGTTCGCCAACCAGCCCACCGAGGGCTCGAAGGGCCTCACGAACAACGAGATCCTCGGCATCGCGTCCGACGTGGGCGTGAGCGGCATCGACTCGTGCGTCAACGACGGCACCTACGCCGGCTACGTCACCGAGATGACGGCCAAGACGCCGATCCAGCCCGGTTCGACGGGCATCGGCACGCCGACGATCGCGGTCAACGGCGAGGTCATCGCGAACTCGCAGCTGCCGCCCGCGGGCCAGCTGAGCACGCTGTTCGAGTGACACCTGCCGGAAGGGGGATGCCGCGCTTGCGGCATCCCCCTTCCGTCATTCCCGGCCGCGCCGCCCGCCGCCGGCACTCGGCCGCCGCGCCGGCGGCACCGGCCGGCGCCAGGTTGCCGAGGGCTCTTCTATCACGTATGCTTGATCTTTGGTGCGTTGCGCCTGTATTGGCGTGTCGTCGCACCGAATCCCATCCACCGCAGATCGACCGGTCTGCACAACTGTTAGCGAGCGTATGGCGAAGAAAGACGGTGTCATCGAGATCGAGGGCGTCGTGTCCGAGGCTCTGCCCAATGCGATGTTCCGCGTTGAGCTCTCCAACGGACACAAGGTTCTCGCCACGATCTCAGGCAAGATGCGGCAGAACTACATCCGCATCATCCCCGAGGACCGTGTCGTCGTGGAGCTGTCGCCCTACGACCTCACCCGCGGTCGCATCGTCTACCGCTACCGCTAGGCCGGTCGAGAAGTAACACCCCACGCTCCGGCGTGCCCGGTGAAGACAGCGAAGAGAAGAAACATGAAGGTCAACCCCTCCGTCAAGCCCATCTGCGACCACTGCAAGGTCATCCGCCGCCACGGCCGCGTCATGGTGATCTGCAAGAGCAACCCGCGCCACAAGCAGCGCCAGGGCTGAGCTCAGGTTTGGTGGATGCCGCGGGCCGCGGCATCCACTCTCCACAACTGAATACGAACACAGGCAGGATCAGAACCCGCGAGGGGGACACCTCGGGCGGAGGCCCGGGCACCGATCCTGCTCCACACCTCCACTCACTCCCAGGAGAACCGCATGGCACGTCTTGCCGGCGTTGACATCCCGCGCGACAAGCGCGTGGTGATCGCCCTCACGTACATCTACGGCGTGGGCCGTACCCGCTCGAACGAGATCCTCAAGGCGACGGAGATCGACGAGAACATCCGCGTCAAGGACCTCACCGACGACCAGCTCGTCGCGCTCCGCGACTACATCGAAGGCAACTACAAGGTGGAGGGTGACCTGCGCCGCGAGGTCGCCGCCGACATCCGCCGCAAGGTCGAGATCGGTTCCTACGAGGGCCTGCGCCACCGCCGCGGCCTCCCGGTGCGCGGTCAGCGCACGAAGACGAACGCGCGCACCCGCAAGGGCCCGAAGCGCACCGTCGCCGGCAAGAAGAAGGCGCGCTAAGGCGCGGCCCCCAGGATTTAGGGAGAACGCAACATGGCACAGGCCAAGTCCGCCGCGCGCAAGCCGCGCCGCAAGGAGAAGAAGAACATCGCGCTGGGCCAGGCCCACATCAAGTCGACGTTCAACAACACGATCGTCTCGATCACCGACCCGTCGGGCGCCGTCATCAGCTGGGCGTCGTCGGGTGGCGTGGGCTTCAAGGGCTCGCGCAAGTCGACGCCGTACGCCGCCGGCATGGCCGCGGAGTCCGCTGCCCGCCAGGCGCAGGAGCACGGCGTCAAGAAGGTCGACGTCTTCGTCAAGGGCCCGGGCTCGGGCCGCGAGACCGCGATCCGCTCGCTGACGGCTGCCGGCCTCGAGGTCGGCTCTATCCAGGACGTGACGCCGCAGGCCCACAACGGCTGCCGTCCGCCCAAGCGCCGCCGCGTCTGACATCCCGGAGCCGGGGCACCGTCATGGTGCCCCGGCTACCACATGCTTACGGATGCCTCGGCCCGAGGCATCCCGATCAAAACTCAACACCTCACTCACCGCACGTGTCATATAGCGGGCACGTGATCGAAAGGAACACATAGTGCTCATCGCACAGCGTCCCACTCTGACCGAGGAGAAGATCGGGGAGTTCCGCAGCCGTTTCGTCGTCGAGCCGCTCGAGCCCGGCTTCGGCTACACGATCGGAAACGCGCTGCGTCGCAGCCTCCTGTCGTCGATCCCCGGCGCAGCCGTGACGTCGATCCGCATCGACGGCGTCCTCCACGAGTTCAGCACCATTCCGGGTGTCAAGGAGGATGTCACCGAGATCATCCTCAACATCAAGCAGCTGGTCGTCTCCAGCGAGCGCGACGAGCCCATCACCGCGTACCTGCGCAAGACCGGCGCCGGTGAGGTCACCGCCGCCGACATCTCGGCGCCGGCCGGTGTCGAGGTGCACAACCCCGAGCTCGTCATCGCGACGCTCAACGACACCGCCAAGTTCGAGCTCGAGCTCACCATCGAGCGCGGCCGCGGCTACGTGTCGGCCACGCAGAACCGCAACGAGTACGCCGAGGCCGGTCAGATCCCGGTCGACTCGATCTACTCGCCGGTCCTGAAGGTCTCGTACCGCGTCGACGCGACGCGTGCGGGCGAGCGCACCGACTTCGACAAGCTGGTGCTGGACGTCGAGACCAAGCCGTCGATCACCCCGCGCGACGCCGTCGCTTCGGCCGGTCGCACGCTGACCGAGCTGTTCGGCCTGGCCCGCGAGCTCAACGTCGAGGCCGAGGGCATCGAGATCGGCCCGGCGCCGGTCGAGACCGTCCTCTCGAACGAGCTGTCGATGCCGATCGAGGACCTCGACCTGTCTGTCCGCTCGTACAACTGCCTCAAGCGCGAGGGCATCAACACCGTGTCGGAGCTCGTCGCCCTGTCGGAGACGCAGCTCATGAACATCCGCAACTTCGGTCAGAAGTCGGTCGACGAGGTGCGCGACAAGCTCATCTCGCTCGGCCTGTCGCTGAAGGACTCGGTCCCCGGGTTCGACGGCGCGCACTTCTACGGCGGATACGACGACGAGACCGTCTGATCCCCCCGATCGACTTTTCACACTGGAGTAACTGAGAATGCCCAAGCCCACGAAGGGTCCCCGCCTCGGAGGCGGCCCCGCACACGAGCGCCTGCTGCTTGCGAACCTCGCCGCTGCGCTGTTCACGCACAAGTCGATCAAGACGACCGAGACCAAGGCCAAGCGCCTGCGTCCGCTCGCCGAGCGCCTGATCACGTTCGCCAAGCGCGGCGACCTGCACGCGCGTCGTCGCGTGCTGTCGGTCATCGGTGACAAGGAAGTCGTGCACGTCCTGTTCACCGAGATCGCGCCCCTGGTCGCGGACCGTGACGGCGGCTACACCCGCATCACCAAGGTCGGCAACCGCAAGGGCGACAACGCGCCCATGGCGGTCATCGAGCTCGTCCTCGAGCCCGTGACCAAGAAGCCGTCGGCGAAGAAGGCTGCTGCCGCCAAGGCTGCGCCGGTCGCCGAGGAGGCCCCGGCCGAGGAGGCTCCCGCCGAAGAGACCGCCGCCGACGAGACCGCTGAGGTCGAGGCCGGCGCCGAGTCGCAGGAAGAGGGCGCGGCCGCTGAGGCTGCAGCCGAGGACGCCGTCGAGGCTCCCGCCGAGGAGAAGTCCGAGTAATCGGACCCGCCGGGCGTCGCCGCCCGGCACCCTTGCACCGCGAGACCCGTCACCCGTCAGGGTGGCGGGTCTCGCTGCGTCTGGTGAGTGGATGCCGGGGGCCCAGCCCGATCGTGCGGTCGGGGCGTTTCGTCTCGCGAGTCGGTCGCTGAGCGAGGAGCGCCAGCGACGAGACGAAGCGTCGTCGCTCGCTCAACGTCCGACTCCCGGTCGTTGAGCGGAGGGCGCTCTGGCGCCCGCAGATGAAACGCGCTCCGGCACGAGGTCGCCCGTGCCCGCGAGCCGACGGCCTCAGCGGTCGAGGTCGAGGCGCGCCTGCTGCAGGCGCGTGAAGACCTCGGCGCGCTCGCGCCGCTCGTCGGCGAGCTGCTCGATGGCCGCGGCGACGGTGTCGGCGAAGATGCGTCCGCCGGCGTCGCCCGGGTGGATGCGGTCGCCCGCGAGCAGGTCCTCGTGCGGTGCGATGGCGCCGGCCCAGTCCGCCACGACGACGTCGGGGTGCGCGTCGGCGAAGGCCTGGAGGTCGGCGTTGACGCCGGGGATCCAGTCGCGGGGTGCGTAGGCGTTGACGAGCACCAGGCCGCGGTCGCGGCCGAGGTCGGCGGCGATGCGGTCGAGCGCATCGTGGTCGACCGGGCCGTTCGTGCCGAGCGCGACGACGACGTAGCGGCGCAGGCGGCCTTCGGCGGCCAGCCGTTCCACGATCCCCGGACCCGCGCGCATCGGGCGCGACACCTCGGCGTCGACCTCGATGCCCGGAAGCCGCTCCATGAGCCCGGCCGCCGAAGCGAGCATGACGGAGTCGCCGATGGCGCTGATCTGGTCGCCGGTCACGCCGCCGTTGCTCGGCGCCGGCGTGGCTGCCGGGGTCGGGGTGACCTCGGGCGACACCCGGGCCTTCGCGAGAGCACGGCGCCCGGCCTCGACGGCGGCCTCTGCGCTCGACTCGTCCGGGGCGGCGGCCAGGGCCGCGCCCGTCCCGGCGAGCATGAGCACCGCCGCCAGCCCGACGCCCAGCACGCGCAGGCGGGCCCGCGGCCCGCCCTGCAGGCGGCGCCACAGCGCCCGCAGCGACGCCCGGAACCCGAGCCGGCGCACCGGGGTCTCGACGAAGCGGTACGACAGAGCGGATGCCGCCAGCGTCAGCGCGAGCACCCCCAGGCCGACGGGCACGGGCACGACGGCAGCCGTCGTCGATCCGCGCAGCACGGCGAGCGCCAGCACGAGCAGCGGCCAGTGCCACAGGTAGATGCCGTAGGAACGGTCGCCGATCCACCGCAGCGGGGCGATGTCGAGCGAGCGTCCGAACCGAGAGCCGGGCCATACCCCGGCGGTGATGGCGACGGCGCTGAGCACGCTCGCGAGCAGCAGCGCTCCGGGGAACGCCGCACCCGAGCCGGCGGCCGGCAGCGCCGCGACGGCGACGATGCCCGCGAGCGCGACGACGCCCGCGATCTCGGCGGCCCTGCGTGCGATCACGGTCTGCGTCCAGTGCGGGCGGGTGGCGGCATCCACCGATGCAGGATCGGCGAGCAGCGGCACGAGCAGGAACGCGAGGCCCACGCCCAGCAGCAGGCCGAACGCGTGCGTGTCGGTGCCGAAATACGCGCGCGTGAGGTCGCCGCCGCGGGCGATGACGGCGCCCATCCACCCGGCCGAGGCGAGAGCGAGCGCGAACGCGGCAGCGGCACGTGCCCACGTACGCGGAAGCAGCAGGAACAGCGGGAAGATCACGGGCCACAGCAGGTAGAACTGCTCCTCGACCGCGAGCGACCAGAAGTTGCGGAAGAGTTCGGGCGTCGCCGCCGAGAAATACCCGCCGCCGCCAGCGACCGACACCCAGTTGTAGCTGAACGTGGATGCGCCGAGCACCTGTGCGTCGAGCCGCACGAGCACGTCTCCGCCGATCAGCCACGCGAGCGTCGAACACACCGCCACGACCACGGCGAGCGCGGGCAGCAGGCGCCGCGCCCTGCGCTGCCAGAAGCGTCCGAGCGCGACGCGGCCGGTTGCGGCCTGCTCGCGCAGCAGCAGGCTCGTGATGAGGAAGCCGCTGATCACGAAGAAGACGTCGACGCCGACGAAGCCGCCGGGGAGCACGGCCGGCGGGAACAGGTGGTACGCGACGACGAGGATCACGGCGACCGCCCGGAGTCCGTCGAGTCCGGGGAAGCGGGCGGAGGGGCGGGCGGAGGGCGCGATCGACGACATCAGTTCTGCAGCAACGGGAGGACGGAAACCTCAAGTCTACGTCGGCCCGCGGCGGCGCACGGCGGCCCGGCACCGCCGCAGCCGCGGCGCGGGGGCAGCACGCCGCGCCGAATAGAGTGGGGTCGTGCGCATCCGGCTCGACATCGCCTACGACGGCACGCATTTTCGCGGCTGGGCGCGCCAGCCGGGTCTGCGCACGGTGCAGGAGACCCTCGAGACCGCCCTCGCTCGCGTCGTCGGCGGCAGCCCGCGACTGGTGGTCGCCGGTCGCACCGATGCCGGCGTCCACGCGAGCGACCAGGTAGCCCATGTCGACCTCGACGAGTCCCAGACCGAGCGGATGCTGTCACGCCACGCCCGTCCGTCGGCTGCCGCCCAGACTCCCGAGGATCGAGCACACGCGCTCGCCGCGCGCATGACGGGCGTGCTGGGCGCGTACTCCGATGTCGCGGTCACGGGGTCACGCCTTGCCCCCGAGGGCTTCGACGCGCGCTTCTCGGCGGTGTGGCGCCGCTACGAGTACCGCATCGCCGACACTGTGTCGGGCTACGACCCCCTCGAGCGTCACCGCACGACCACGGTGCGCGCCGCCCTGGACGAGACCGCGATGGATGCCGCGGCCCGAGCCCTCATCGGGCTGCACGACTTCGCCGCGTACTGCAAGCCGCGCGAAGAGGCCACGACGATCCGCACGCTGCTCGAGTTCGACTGGCACCGCGATGACGCCGGCGTACTCGTCGCGAACGTCAAGGCCGACGCGTTCTGCCACAGCATGGTGCGCGCCCTGGTGGGCGCCTGCGTCGCGGTCGGCGAAGGCCGGCTCGACGTCGACGACGTCGTCGACATCCGCGACGCGCAGGAGCGCGTGCCCGAGGTGAAGGTGCTCGCCGCGCGCGGCCTCACGCTGACCGAGGTCGGGTACCCCGCAGACGAGCTGCTGGCTCAGCGCGCCGAGCAGACGCGCGCGCGGCGCGCGCTCGACTGATCTACCGGCCCCGCGCGCGGCCGTTAGACTGACCGGACGTTTCGCGCCGGGGCCGATACGGGGGTCGCATGGGCAGGTTCAGCCGCTGGGCTGCAGTCGTGACGGTCGGCGCGCTCAGCGCCACGATGCTCGCCGGGTGCGGCCCGGCGCCGTGGGACATGGGCGGTGGCAGCACTCCGTCCGCGACGGCGACAGCGGTCCCGACCCCGGTGTCGAACGATCTGTCGGGTGGGTCGACCCAGCGGGCGCTGACCGCCGGGCCCGTCACGGCGACGGTCGACTACTGGTCCACACTGTCGATGGACCAGTGGACGCCGGAGGCGATCAAGCCGGTCAGCATCGCGCTGAAGACGACGGTGCAGCCTGCGGACGGCCAGAAGGTGTACCTGCAACGTGCATCGATGACCGCGGTGCCGTCGTCGGCGACAGGACCGCTGGACCCGCTCAAGCCTCAGGTCGATGCCTCGACAGTGAGTCCCGGGTACCTCGTGCTGGACCCGTACAGCTACTCACAGACCTTCAACGTCGGACCCGTGCCCGCCGACGCGACCTCGGTGGCGCTCCAGTTCAGCTACGACTTCCTCGTGCAGACCACGCCGACCTCGAGCGAATACGCCAAGCAGACGGCGACCGACACGATCACGGTAGCTCTGACCGGCTGATCAGCCGTTCGACGATCGTCGCGCTCACCCGCTCCCACCGGTCTCCGCCCTTGCTGCTGGCCAGGCGCGCTGCCTCACGGCCGGTGTAGACAAGGGTGTCGAGGTCGAAGCCGAGCACCGACGTCGGCGCCCATCCCGCGCTCGCGGTCGGGCGGATGGGAAGCGCCCCATCGACGTCCAGCTCCGTGATGCGCTCGAGGGTCGTGCGAAGCAGGTCGCGGACGGCTGCCTCGGCGCGCGGCACCAGTGCGACGACGGCGCCGGCCGACGGCGAGCCCACGTCGGACTCGGCGGGGAACACGTCGCGGACGGTGGCCTCCAGCCTCTCCGACAGCCGCACGAAGGCCGGTGCACCGGCGCTCTGCCGGATGTCGGCGGCGTCATCGAACTCCAGGAAGACGACCGACCAGGGCTCCGAGGACCTCTCCGCCCGCAGCAGGCGCTCGGACGCAGTCCGCTCGAACTGCTGCCACGCCGTCGAGACGGTCGTGGCGCGTCCCAGCCCGCTGTCGCGGGCCGTGGTGCCGACCACGGCGATCAGCGCGCACGCCACGTACACCAGCATCCCTGCCGACGAGATCAGACGCACGAGCGCGAAATCGTCTCCGCCCGAGGGTCGGAACACGAAGCCGGCGATGAAGGTCGCGGTCCCGGTGACGAAGAACGCGATGGACACGATCGCGAGCGGCAGCAGCAGGCGGTCCGCGCGTGCCGCCGAGCCGCGGCGGGCCCAGTCGATGACGAAGAGGGCGGCGAAGACGGATGCCACGAAGAACACGGTGCGGTACGCCGGCGTGAACCACACCAGGTCGCCCGCCAGCCCCAGCGCGAGGGCCGCCCCGACGGCGAGGACCGGGCCTGCCCAGACGTGCGAGCGCATGCTCCACTCCGCGCGGAATCCCGACCACAGCAGTGCCGGCGATCCCATGAGGGCACCGAGTGACGCGCGGCGGAGCGTCTCCATACCGGTGACGTCGCCGGCGACGACGCCGTACGTCGCCACCATCGCGAGCGCGAAGGCGAAGCTCCAGTACAGGGTCGGCCGACCCGGCTTCACGAGGAACGCGATGCCGATCGTGAGCATCGTCGCGAGCGTCGTGATCACCGCCTGGGCGATGCCGAGGTCGACCCCGGACAGGGCAGCGGTCATGACGGATCCCCCTCGGCGAGCGGAGCGACGGTCTCGGGCGGCTCGGCGAGGGGGAGCGTCACGGTCACCGTCGTCCCCACTCCCGCTTCGCTCTCGATCGAGAGCTCGCCGCCGTGCGCCCTCACGATGTCGTTGCTGATGCCCAGCCCCAGACCCGTGCCGCCGGCCTTGTCCTTCGCTCCGGCGGCGCGGAAGTAGGGCGTCAGCACGCGCGGCAGGTCGTCGGCGTCGATGCCGATGCCTGTGTCTGCGACGGTGAGCACGGCCTCACCGCCGTCCACTGCCGCGCGGATCCGCACTTCGCCGTCGCTCTCGGTGTACTTGATCGCGTTGCTCACGACGTTGTCGACGACCTGGCGCATCCGGAAACCGTCTGCGGCGACGGGCAGCGGCTCGTCGGCGCGGACATTGATCGCGATGCCTGCCGAGGCCGCCGTCGCGCGGAACGACGCGACGGAATCGAGCACGATCTGCCGCAGATCGATGTCGTCCAGCTCGTCGCGGCCGCCGAACCCGCGGCGCGACGTGGTGACGAGGCTCTCGGTCATGGTCAGCATGCGGTCGCTCGCGGCGATGATCGACTCGAACCGCTCGCGGGTACGCGGAGCGAGATCGTCGAGTTCGAGGGCGAGTTCGGCGTTGCCGATCATGACGGTGAGCGGGTGCTTGAGCTCGTGCGAGGCCATGGCGGTGAAACGCTCCCGCTCGCGTTGCGCGTAGGTGAGGGCGGTCACGTCGTGCACGAGAAGAAGGATGCCGGCATCCTCGTCGCCGCTCGCGGTCAGGCGTTTCGCGGTCACCGACAGCGCGCGCCATTCGGCCTCCGCCGTGAACAGCCATACCGAGGCGTCGGTGAAGGTCTCGCCACGGGTGGCACGCGCGAACGGACGCTCGGAGGACGGGATGGGCATTCCGCGCAAGCCGGTGTACTCCACAGAGCGGGCGGGGAGGGTG
>NZ_JAEUAW010000021.1 GCF_019511665.1 Microbacterium jejuense | reverse complement strand
GGCAAAGGACGGGGGCGGGATGCCGCCTCCCGGCGCCCCGGCGGGCGTCCGGCTGGGGCCGGCAAGGGCACGCCGAAAGGCTCGCAGCCCCGCAAGGCCAAGCCCGCCCAGCCCCGATCACCACAGCCCGAGCCTGTCACGCCGGTCATGCCGGCGAGGTTCACGCTCGGTGCGATCCCCGGTGCGACGCCCGGCAGGTGGATCGACACGTGGAACGACCGGATGCCGCACACCGCGCTCGAACTCGTGCCACTGGCCGTGGCCGATCAGCGGCGAGCGCTCGTCGACGATGAGGTCGACGCCGCACTCGTGAGGCTGCCGATCGAGAAGGACGGCCTGCACGTCATCCCCCTGTACGACGAGGTTCCGGTCGTCGTGACGTCGAAGGACTCGC
This sequence comes from Microbacterium jejuense, assembly GCF_019511665.1. Lineage (GTDB taxonomy): Bacteria > Actinomycetota > Actinomycetes > Actinomycetales > Microbacteriaceae > Microbacterium > Microbacterium jejuense_A. The sequence continues at coordinate 59,480 of NZ_JAEUAW010000021.1, read as the reverse complement.
ATCTGCTCGCGGTCGACGAGCTCGACACCGCCGACCTCGTGGGCGAGGTGCTCGTGGTTCCGCGCGACGACGTGCTCGGCATCCGGATCCCCGGAACCGTCGAGCCTCGATTCGCTCCCCCGGCCGACACGGCCGAGGCGATCGCGACGGTGGCAGCCGGCGTGGGGTTCGTGGTGGTGCCGATGTCGCTGGCGCGCCTGCACCACCGCAAGGACGCCGACTACCGTCCGCTGCACGACGGCCCGACCTCGACCGTCGCGCTCGCGTGGGTGGCGGAGCGGGCGAACCCGGCCGTCGACGCCTTCGTGGGCATCGTGCGCGGGCGCACCGCGAACTCTTCACGCGGCTGAACCACGGGACGGGTACGAGGGGTGCCGCCAGGTCCCCTGCGACACCCCTCGAGGAACCCGCACCGAAGACCCGCATCCCCAGGTGCGGCCCCAGACGTCTTCTGCTCGTGCGCCCGACCCCCCGGTAGGGCGGCACTGAGCGGTTCCGAAGAGCAGGAGTCCCCGGCATCCGCCGTGATACATCCGATTCCGAGAAATCCTCCGGGAATCTCAGAAGCCCGCACCGTGCACCTGGAAGGGCGCGACGATCCCCGTGCGCTCCGACGCTTCGGCGAGCGCGACGGACGGCGGGATGCCGGCGGCCAGACCCTCGTGCATGGCAGCGAGCAGCTCGCACGCGTCGTCATCGGCCACGACCACCGGCGCCGCCACGACGCACCGAGCTCCGGCATGCAGCCAGACGCGCGTCATGCCGACGGCCTCCTCACCCCAGCGCACCGAGGACCGGCCGACCTCGCACGCCGAGAGGATGACGGTGTCGGGGACGTTCTCGATGAGGTCGATGTCGTAGCCGAACAGCGTGCCGTCGGCGAGCTCCAGACCCGAGAACATCGGGTTGTCCACCGCGTGCCGGCCGTGCGCCGCGATGTGCAGAACATCGACCTGCGACGCGAGCGCCGTGACGGCACCGACTCGCGCCGCATCGCCCAGGAGGATCGGGCTCTTGGTCCAGGGCACCGCCGCGGCAGCCACCTCTTCGTCACCGCGCGCCACGCGCGGACCGACCACGAAACCCGCACTGCTGTGGCGGAGTTCACCGCGCGACCGGTTCTCCGCCCACGCCGACGCCGATCCCGCCACCGCCACCGCATGCCCGCGAAGTCCGGGCAGCATCGACCACGGGATACCGGCGAGCACGCCAGGGGTGAGCAGCACGATTCGTCGAGCGCTCTGGAGGGCTGCGCCGAGCGGCTCGACCAGCAGCGACGAGATCCTGCCGAGCCGCTCACGGAGACTCATTCGCACGACCTCTGCGAGTGGCCCCGAGGTCACGCTGGCAGCGACATCGAGATCCGCTCGCAACCCCACCAATGCCGCACCGACATCGCGCAACGAGAGGTCGATCATCGTGGCCTCGCCGCCGGAGACCGCGAGCGCCACCAGGTCGGTTCCGTCGAAGACATAGGTCACAAGCATCTCTTCGGGGGCGAGAGCGGCCTGCAACTGGGACAAGGAGATGCGTCCGGTCAGACCGGCCGACGCAGCCGACGACCATTGCCGCTCCTGGGCTCTCCGGTGCAGCGCGGCGGCACGCGGATCGGCCAGCCAGTCACCGTCCGATGCTGCGGCACGGATCGTCCGCAGCTCCGAGAGGTCGGCAGCGAGCTCCGGATTCGGCGGAGGACGCAGGGGAAGCACCCGCTGACTCATGAGGCGGGCACGCTCCGACCATTCGAAGATCACCTCCGGTCGACGCGAACGGAGAGCCGACGCGAGGCCCACAGTGAGCAGACCTGTGGCGCGCATCGCCGAACTCGTCTGCAGATCGAGGCTCCCGAAGGTCGCTTGCGTGCGCTCAAGCAGTTCGAGACCGGCGGCGGCCTCGCGTCGGCAGTCTGCCTCGCGCGTCGACACCGCCGCAGCCGCGGCGCGCACCTCGGCCGCGAGCATGGTGACTTCCAGGGGCATCCGCCGGGGAACACGCGGGAGCGGCATCGACGCCCGACGGCTGCGACGGATGCGTGCGAGCGTGTCCGTCAACGCCAGCGCCTCGGCCTCTGCGAGGAAGCGGTGGGCGCGAAGCTGGGCTACGGTCTCGTCGACCGCACGCACGGAAGGAAGCCGCCGAGCCGATGCGATCGGACGCCCCGAGCGGTCGATGCGGTCTACAGCAAGCCTTGCACGCAGAGCGATCGCTTCCGCCCGCAAGGCCCAGCCTTCACTTCCGAGGGCCCGGAACCGCCGGGCGGCTGCCCGCGAGACGGTCGCGGCCCTCTCCGGCGAGTGTGTCAGCAGCGAGCGGGCCAGCTGGTACTCCGCTCCGGCGCGCTCTCGCGGCGCACGATGTCGTCCGAGCACTGTCGCCACGGTAGAGAGAAGGCGCTCTGCGTCAGTGACCAGCCCCGCGTCACGGAGCACTTCGGCGCGATCCAGCTCATTGATCGCCGCCCAGACATCCGATTCATCGTCAAGCGGATCACGCACGCGCTGCATCAGTGAGAGGGCAGTCACGAGATCTCCGCCGCGCATGGCCAGGTATCCGAGATTGTGTACCGCTTGGTTGGCCTCGTCAGAGAGACCGGCCTCCCGGTAGATCTGCTCGGCCAGCTCGAGGTCCGCCCGCGCCGCGTCCAATCGACCGCGGTCCATCTCGACAAGGCCGCGGTTCATGAGCACGTTCGCCTGGCGAACAGGATGCTCTTTGAGTCCATCGACGCCTTTCGAGAGCCAGTCGACGGCTTGCTCGAGCAGACCCCGTTCCAGCGCGAGCGCGCCCAGCTGCCCGTGCAGTTGCGCGATCGTCACCGCGTCGAGGTCGTCACGGGAGAGCATGTCCAGACAGAGGCGCTCACCCGCATCGACGTCGCCGGTGCGCGCCAGCACATACGCGATGGTGCCCGCGGCACGCGCCATGAGGTTCACGTCGCCGCCCTGGTGCGCGCCGTCGAAAGCGATCCGCAAGACACGCAGCGCGTCGGCGTAGCGACCGAGGTTGGCCAGGTCGACGCCGCGTCGATGCATCGCCTCAGAATCGGCCAGCGTCCCCATGGTGCAATCATGGCGTGCCGTTCCGCCCGCGGGTAGCGGGCGGAACGGCACTCCCTGGTCAGATCTTCGGCAGGGGCGAGCCGTCTGCCTTTCGCACGACTGCCAGAGCGGACTCGACAGCATCGCCGGCTTTGGCGACACCCGTCGGGTTCATCAGGCCCGGAGCGAGGGCGGCGGCGATGGATCCCGCCACGTAGGGCGCGGCGAAGGAGGTTCCACTCCAGACGGCGAAACCGCCCGTCGCGCCGCTCTCGAAGTCATCCGGATCGAGGCTCTGCCGGCGGCGTTCGCCACGGTCCGAGCGCGATCCCGCCTGGATCCCGCCTTCGAACGACGGAAACACACTCATCACCGATGTCCCGGGCGCGTAGACGGTGACCCAGTCGCCGATATTGCTGAACAGCGCCACCGAAGTCCGCTGCGGGTTGAGGGCGCCGACTGCGACGTGGCGCGCCGCTCCCGCCGGTTCTTCGAAAGTGAGGTCCGGGTCGCCCCAATTGTGGAGCGCTGCGGGAAAGGCCGGCCTCTCCGTCGCGTCGTTGCCTGCCGAGCAGACGACGGTGCACCCTCGAGTCCGAAGGTTCTTCAAGGCTTCGAAGAGCCTCAGACTGAACCGGCCGTCCTCAGGCGTCTCGTGGTAGTACCCCAGCGAGAGATTGAGCACGTCGACGTGTCGCGGCTCATCGTCGGTGCCGGCGTCGATCCACGCAGACAGCTGCTCGAGCGCTGTGATCAGCTCAGTCTCGAGGACGCTGCCGTTGCTGTCCGCCACTCGAATGGCGATGATGTCGGCCTCAGGACACACCTGACGCAGCACACCGGCCACGAACGTCCCGTGCCCTGCGGCGTCGTCGAGATAGCCATCCAACGGTCCGGACTGATCGCCGTGACGTTCGGGATCCGTGTTCGGATCGTTCACGCCGATCACTCCGCTGCCGTCGACCGCGTCGACCGTCCGCACCACCGGTCGTCCGTCCGAGACGAACCAGGGATGATCACCACACCCGGTGTCGGCGAAGGCGATCACGGGGCGCCGTCCGCCTTTGTCGAGGGTGTGGCGCTCGATCGGCGGAGAGCCGATGAAGCTCACCATCTCCAGTCCACCCGAGCCCGGGTACGCATAGCCGTCTGTGCCGGACGGGTTCGTGCGCCCGTGCGGGTTCGTGCGGCCGTGCGGATTGGTGCGACCGTGAGGGTTGATACCGATCGGATCCACGGTCAGAACATGATCGAGACTCACCTGCGCGATGACCTCGTCGTCCTTCGCCTTGTGGCTCCGGCGCAACCCCGACTCCGCTGCGGTCGCGGCGCGCCGCCGGGGATCGTTCGAGATGGATGCCTCCAGCGACACGGAGCGAGTGGCATCCGACCTGAGGGTGGCTTCCTCGGCGTCGCCGGGTGCCCGCCCACCTCCGGAGGCCTCGGCGGTCTTCGCTGCAATCAGCTTCTCCCGACGTGCCTGCTGAAGAAGCCGCCATGCGTCGACGGGCGGCGTCGGCTCATCATCTCGGCCTTCTTTCGGTGCCTGGACGATACGCGCGCGGGTGAGGGGCTCGACCCCGTTCCCTTCGCTCACCGGCTCGGGCTCGATGTCCCAGCCGAGCTTTCCGGCGGCCTCCTTCAGCACGTCTATCGCGGCGCTCGGGTCACCTGAGATCATGAGGTGACCGGGGACGTAGACCGTGTCGTAGGCCTGCAGGTCGGGCACCGGCTCGCGGCGCGGGTCGAGGACTACGCCCTTCGGCTCGCCGGCGACTTCGCGCTCGCGCCATGTCCGTCGGGGATTGCTGTCGACTCTCGGCATGTCGTCTCCTCACACATAGCGGCTGCCGCGGCCCCCAGGCCGCGGCATCCATTTCCCAAAACGAAACTGCGTCAGACCTCGAACTGCGGGGTCTGGAAGTCGCGCAGCGCGCCGTCGGCGTCGCGCACGACAAGACGGAGTCGCGCCACCCCTGGCGTGACCTCGTCGAAGGCGAACCGTCCGTGTTCGCCGGGGTCCGTGGCCCATTCGCGGTCGGCCTGGATCAGGCGGATCGCGAGGGCGGTGGCATCCACCCATCCGTCCACACGACGGCCGCCGCCTTCGGTGGCCGTCACGTGCACGAGCACGCTCGTCGTCCCGTCGCTGAACTGCAGGGTCGCGGTGTCTGCCTCGCCGCGCACGGCGGCGAGCGTCCCCTCGACGAGCGTCAGCAGGGCGTACTCGCGAGACAGATCCTCCACCGCGACGGCGGCGACCATCCGGTCGACGAGGTCGGCGGGCACCGGATCGACGTCCTCCCACATGCGGCGCATGCGTGCGAAGAGCGCGGCGTCGGCCGCGAAGTCCTCAGTCTCCATCGTCATCACCCCTCCATCCGTCGCCCTCGAGTACGGCGCGGAGCTTTGCGAGGCAGCGCTGACGGGTCGGTCCGATGGACCCGACGGGCATCGCGAGATCCTCGGCGATGCGGGCGTAGTCGGGACGGTCCTCGAACGCGACGATCCGCAGCAGGCGCTGGCATCGGTCGTTGAGCGTCGCGACGGCGACCCACAGGCGACGGGTCTCGTCGTCCTGGGTCGCGGTCTGCTCGGCGGATTCGTGGACCGGAAGGTGCGGTTCGAGCGACTCGGCCTCGGTGGCATCGGCGCGCCGATGCTGCTTGCCGACCCGCCACGCCTCGCGGCGCGCGCACATCGTGAGCCACCCCGACACCGCGAGCGGGTCGTTGATGGTCTCGTGACGGCGCACGAGCGTCAGCCACGTCGTCTGCACGACGTCCTGCGCCAGCGCATGATCGAGCCCGTACGCACGCACGACATGCCACAGCGGCGGCGTCATGAGGCGGACGAGCTCATCCATCGCGCGGCTGTCGCCCTCGCGCCAGCGCACGAACAGCGCAGCCGCGCGCTCCCATCGCGCCGGCTCCACGGAGTCGACGGATGGCTCGGCGCCCGGCTGCGTCATAGCGCCAATTCTGTCCACACCATGCCCGAGCGCGATAGAGGGTCTTTGATACACGGATCCTCGAGATTTCTCGGGATGCCGCCGGTCGAGCTTTCCGCGAGACCGCAGCGCGGCGCCGAGACCGTGGGGTTCACCCGCGGTCTCGGCCCCCTGCTTCGGTGTCGCGGGAGGATGGCAGCCGAACCTAGAATCCAGGCATGACGTCCGCCGCGTTCCTCTACGTCTGCGTGCGCCCGCAGGTGGGGGCGGCTGCGGCGGAGTACGAGTCGTTCCGCACTGCGATGCATCTCGACGAGGGGGCGCTCGACCGGCACGATCTGGTGCGCGAGCCCCTCCCCGACGACGTGTTCGACCGGTACGCGGGCTTCGTCGTCGGCGGCAGCCCGTTCAACGTCGCCGACCCCGAGTCCACCAAGACCGAGGCGCAGCGCCGCCTCGAAGCGGACCTCGCCCGCATCGCCGAACGCGCAGCCCCGGGCGACGGTCCGGCCGCCCTCTTCACGTGCTACGGCATCGGCATCGCCACGCGCACCCTGGGCGGAACCGTCAGTCGCGCGTTCCCCGAAGACACCGGCCCGGTCGCGATCGACCTGACGCCCGACGCTGCGGCCGACCCGCTGTTCGGGGGTCTCGCGAACCGCTTCACGGCTCTCACCGCGCACAAGGAGGGCACCGAGACGCTCCCGCCCGGCGCGGTGCTGCTCGCGCGGAACGAGGGATGCCCCGTCCAGGCGTACCGCGTCGGCGACCGGCTCTACGCGACGCAGTTCCACCCCGAGCCGACGGCGAAGGCGTTCACCGAGCGCATGGCCGTGTACCGGAACGACGGCTACTTCGAGGCGAGCGACTACGACGCCATCGCAGGTCGCGTGCTGGCGGCATCCCTCACGGAACCGGCCCGGCTGCTGCGCGCGTTCGCGACGCGGTTCTCGCGCGGCTGAGTCACTCCCCCGCGTTGCGGACCTCGGCCGAGGTGCGCACCACCGTACCGACCACGGCGGCGCCCAGGATGACCGCGGCCACCACGAAGGCCGTGATCCCGATCGGCGTGCTCGAGGGCTCGCCGTTCAGGCGTGCGACCGCGATCCACGTCAGCCCCCACGCCATCGCGAGCGCCGGTGCGAGGCGCCAGCCGCTCGCGGCCTCGATGCCGAGCCCGATGACCGCGACCACGATGAGCACGACGATGCCCCAGAGGTCGGCGGCGGCATCCCATTCCGGCGAGCCGATCGACGTGAGCCACGCGGCGACGTTCGCGACGGTGGCAAGCGTCACCCAGCCGAGATGCAGCCCCGTGACGCCGTCGACCAGCAGGCGGTCCACCCAGCCGTCGGCGGGCTCGATGACCGTGCGATGGAACGTGACACCCAGCATGGCCAGCAGCACGATGATCGCCAGCACCGTCAGAGCGAGAGACCCGAACTGCGCCACGACCAGCCACAGGCCGTTCAGCACCATGGTTCCGGCGATGAGCCATCCGACCACCCGCTGCCGGTCGCGCGCACGCTGACGGGGCAGGGCCTGCCACACGGTGTAGGCGAGCAGGCCGACGTAGATCGCGGTCCAGATCATGAAGGCGGGGCGCGCAGGGGCGAGATACGAGCCGTCGGCATCGAGCGCACCTCCCTGCAGGTCCTGCACCGAGGTGCCGCCGAAGAGGCCGGTGCCGACCATCGCAGCCACGATCATGAAGCAGAACGCCGCGATCACCACGATCTGCCGCGTGAGGTCCCGTGCCGTCATGGCCTCACCGTACGGGGCTCCCCGCCGGGCGCCGAGCGTGTTGACACGGCGTCCGGCGCCCGATAGGCCTAGGCGCCGGCGGGCGGCTCGAGCAGCAGCGACACGCGCTCGGCGAGGTAGGCGTCGAGCGGCATCAGCGCCCCGGCGGCGCTCCAGCGGATGCTCGGGATGCCGTCGCGCAGCGCGAGCGGCGCGTCCGGCGTGTCTGCGCTCAGCACCCGCCAGCCCACGTGCACCGTCTCGCCTTCGGCGAAGCCGCCGCGTCGGGCGGCGAACGCGAGCTCGGAGCGCTGCCGCTGCGACTCGGCGGTGTACCCGCGGCGGGCCTCCTGCCGCGCCCGCACGACCTCGCCCGTCGCGAGGACGGCGTCGTCGGTCAGCAGCAGCGCGCCGAGGTGCCACGCCGAGCCGCGGCGTTCGACGCGCGGGGCCCGGGCGACGCCGAGGATGCGCCGGGGCACGACCAGCTCGCCGAGCGCCTCACGGGCCGCACCGCCTGCGGCGAGGCGGGCGCGCGCGGTGTCGAGCAGCTCGAGCGTGCTCACGCCATGTCGTCCTGGAGGGTCTTCGATGCGGTGACCTTCTCGCCGCGGATCGACATGCCGATGAGCGGGAACAGCAGCACCGACAGCATGCCGCCCGCCACCAGCACGGTCTGCTGCGTGGTCGTCAGGATGCCCTCGTCGACGCCGATCCCGGTGACGGCGACGATGATCGGCAGTCCGGTCGCGCCGAGCAGCGCCATCGAGAGGCGGTCGCGCCGCGACGAGCCCTCCGGGGCGGCGAGCATCGACGGCAGACCCCGCACCACCAGCAGCGCGACGAGGACGACCGGGACGAGCAGGAACAGCAGCGGCTGCTCGAGCAGCGACTTCAGGTCGAAGGTGATGCCGGTGTAGATGAAGAAGATCGGCACGAGGAATCCGAAGGCGACGCCCTCGATCTTGCTCTCGACTGCCTCGCGATCGGCTTCGGACGCGTCACGCATGATGAGGCGCCAGATGATGCCGGCCGTGAAGGCGCCGAGCAGCATGTCGAGGTCGAGCACGATGCTCAGCACGACGAGCGCGCACAGGATCAGGAAGACGACACGGATGGCGAACTGGCCCGACGTGTGCAATGTCGAGCTGACGAATTCGTGCATCGCCCCCTGCGGCAGCCGGTACGCCAGCCAGATCGCGAGACCGGCGACCACGGCGAACAGCGCGAGGATGATCGTCGACAACCCCGGCTGGCGTCCGCCGAGGAAGACCGAGATCGCGATCAGCGGACCGAACTCGCCCACCGCGCCGACGGCGGCGACCGCCTGACCGAACGGGCTGCGCAGCTCGCCGGCATCCCGCAGGATCGGCAGCAGCGTGCCCAGCGCCGTGGAGCACAGCGCGACGCCGATGACGACCGCCGCCTCGCCCGGCGCGAGCAGGAAGCCGGCCGCGACGCCGACGACGAGGCTGATGAGCCAGCCGAGCGACGCCCGCTTGCCCAGCCGGCCGCGGAACGACGAGAACTGGATCTCGGTGCCCGCGACGAAGAACAGCATCGCGAGCCCGAACTCCGAGAGCGTGTCGACGAACGCGTGGGGCACAGCCCACCCCAGCACGGCCGGTCCGATGAGGATGCCGAGCACGAGCTCGAACACGACCACCGGGATGCGCACCCACCGGCCGAGTCCGCGCGCGAGGAGGGGCGCGAGCACCGCGAGCAGCGGGATGATCAGCAGGGTGAGCGGGTGCACGTCTTCCACGCGAACAGACTAGCGACGCGCTGCGCGCCCCACGGGGCTGAGCGGGTCAGGGCTCCAGCTGCCGCGGTGGCGGCGTCAGCTCGGCGCGGTTGCGGTAATGGCCGACGAGCGCGAGGATCACGCCGCCGACGAGCCAGCAGCCCAGGACGGTCCACTGCATCGCAGTGGGGGCGTCGGGGAAGTACATCACCGACCGCAGCAGGTTCGCCGACGCGCCGGGGACGAAGAACTGGCCGACCTCGCCCCACGGTTCCGGCAGGAACTGCGGGGGCGTGGCGGCACCGGCGATCGGGTTCGCGATGAACATGGTGATGACGGCGCCCACGGCGATGCCGGGAGGGCCCATCAGCGCCGCAAGCCCGACGATCAGCGCCGACGTCGCCGTCACACCGAGCCCGAGCACGGCCGCGTTCAGCAGCCAGTCCCCCGCGAGGATGCCGAACCACGTCTGCATGACGAGGGCGATGAGCGCGCCCGCCGCGATGCCGAACACGACAAGGCCGATCAGGCGTCGCACGACACCCTGCACGAGCAGCGTCAGCAGGATGCCGCCGAGCATGCCGCCGAGCACCATCGGGAACACGGATGCCGCCAGCCCCGCGCCGGTCTTGTCGCCGTCGGCGAGGGGCACGAGGTCGGTGACCGTGACCGTGGGGATCTCTGGCGCCGCACCACCGGTCGCTCCAGCCGGAAGCTGCGGCAACTGGCCGGCCTTGAGCGCGCCGACGATGGCCGTGAGCTGGTCGGTGAGGGCGGTCTTCGCGGCGGTGTCGATCTGCGACTGCAGCTGCGTCGCGACGCCGCGCAGCGCCTGCGCGGCGACGGGGCTGGCGGCGGTCGCGATCAGCACCTCGGGCTCGTCACCGAGGAGGATGGCGCCGTACAGCTTGCGCGACTGGATGCGGTCCACGGCGTCGGCGCGGTCGTCGACCGTCGAGAGGACGAACGGCGCCGGGTCCTGCTCGGCGAGCTTGTCTTCGACGGCGGTGACCGCGTCTGCGGGGCCGTTGATGCCCACGGGAAGGTTCTGCGGCTGCGCTGTCGCAGCGGGCCAGACGAACGCCATCACGACGATGGCCACGAGGACCGAGCCGACCAGGCCGAACAGGGCGGCCACGCCCCATCTGGTCGGGTGGATGCCGGAATCCGGCGTGCTTTCGCGACGCATGCTCATCGCACTGCTCCTAAAGAGAATAGTCATTCTGTTTTGCCTTGCTCCGCGAGCATAACAGAACGGCTATTCTTTTTACATGCCCCGGGTGTCGAAGGAGTATCGAGAGGCGCGCCGCGATGAGATCGCCAGAGCCGCCGTGCGAGTGCTCGAGCGCAAGGGGGTGCGCGAGACGTCCATCGCCGACATCGTGGACGAGTCCGGGCTGTCGACCGGTGCGATCTACTCGCACTTCACGAACAAGGCGGAGCTGGCCCAGTACATCGTCGGGCGCTTCCTGTTCCCCCGCATCGATGAGCTGGAGGCGGGGGGTTCGCGGGGGATCATGCTGACCCCGGCAGACGTGCTCGGCCGGATGCTGTCGACGATCCGCGACACCGGCCTGTCGCCCGCGCTCGTGGTGCAGTTCTGGGGCGAGGCGCTGGGCGACCCGGCCATGCACGCGCAGCTCGTCGACACCGCGAGTCATCTGCTGCGCGCCCTGACGGCAGCGCTGACCCCGTGGGCCGGCCGACGCGCCGGTTCGACGGAGGAAGTCGCGGCGCTGGCGCGCAGCACCGCGCGCACCGTCGCCTCGCTCGCGCAGGGCTACATCGCCAACACCGCCGTGTTCGGACCCCGCGCCGTGGAGGACTACGTCGCGAGCCTCACTGCGGCCCTCGAACCCTGACCGCCCGCGCCCGACGAGGGACTAGACCGCGCGCACCTCGGTGTCGCCGTCCGTCGGGGTGGCGGCATCCGTCTCTTCGCGCACCTGCGCCGTGATCTCGCGGACCGTCACCGAAGACGTGCCGGGGGCCGCGGCACCGCGGATCTGACGGTGCAGGCGCTCCATGCGGGCGTCGAGCTCGGCCGCGGTGTCGGCGGCGTCCTTGAGGCTCTCGAGCAGCTCGTCCGGCACGCGCGTCGCGTACTTGTAGTAGATCTTGTGCTCCAGGCTGGCCCAGAAGTCCATCGCGATGGTGCGGAACTGCACCTCGACGGGCACCTCGATGCGCCCCGTCGAGAGGAACACCGGCACCTCGAGGATCGCGTGCAGGCTCTTGTACCCGTTGGCCTTCGGCGCGGCGATGTAGTCCTTCACCTGCAGGACGCGCACGTCGTCCTGGGCGGTCAGCAGATCGAACAGCCGGTAGACGTCAGCGGTGAAGCTGCAGGTCACGCGGATGCCCGCGATGTCGGTGATATTGCGGCGGATGGAGTCGAAGTCGCCGTCGATGCCCTTGCGCTGCACCTTCTCGACGAGGCTGTCGGGCGACTTGACTCGGCTGGAGACGTGCTCGATCGGGTTGTAGTCGTGCGTCAGCAGGAACTCGTCGCGCAGGATGCCGATCTTCGTCTCCACCTCCTGCAGGCCGAAGCGGTACTCCATCATGAACCGCTGCAGCTCGTCCCGCAGCTCCCGGAGCTCGGCCGCCGAGACGGTGATCTCGCCGTCTTCGGGAGTCGTCGCGGGCACCAGCGGAGCAGGAGTCGCCATGTCGTCCACCGTAGGGAGAGTGCCTACGAGAGTCCTGTGAAGAAGGATGCCGGCAGCCGGCGCGTCACGCATCGTCGAGGGCGCGGGCGGCGCGTTCGGACTCCTCGGCGGCCGCGCGGGCGCGGGCGGCGGCGTCCTTCCGCTCGGCCTCGATCGCGTCGAGCTTGGCCTCGGCGGCTTCGGCGTCGGCCTCGAGCGCCGCCAGGTCGCGACGCAGGTCGTCGATGCGCTCGCGCACGTGGTCGACGCGCTCCTGCGCCTTGGTTCGGCGCGCGTCGACGCGGGCGAGCTCGCGCTCCGCCTCGTTCGCCAACCGCTCCGCCTCGCGCGCCGCCTTCTCGGCGGCTTTGCGCGCGCGGCGCTCGGCGAGGTCGTCCCGAGGCGGCGGCTCGACGGCACCGGGGAGCGTCCCGCCGACGGCCTCGGCGAGCGCGGCCGGTTCGATGTCGCCCGCCTCGAGGGTCGTGACGAGGCGCGCGGTGAGCACCGCGGCGGCGGCTGCGGCATCCATCACCGCAGCGTTGATCGTCTTCTCGACCTCGTCGCGCGCCGCCGCGCTCAGCGAGACCCCGGCGTCGGCGGCGAGCCCGGCCGCCTGCTTCGCGAGCGCGGCGACGAGCTGCCGCCGCTGCGCGCCCAGGCGCGACAGCTCGGTCGCGTCGAGGTCGTCCTGCGCCTCGCGCAGCGCCGATGACAGCTCCACGGCGTCGGCGAGCTGCCCGCCGCGCGCGAGGAGGTTGACGGCCCACGCCGCGACGGTGGGCTTGCGGAGCGCCTTGACCTGCTTCGCGAGCGCCGGAGGGGATGCCGCGGCCCGCGCGTTGCGCGCCGCCGTGAACTCCGCCGGGGGCAGGGCGTAGAGCTCGCCCGCGATCACGTCGAGCCCTGCGTCACCCTCGGCTGCGGCATCCACTCGTCCATTGTGCCGCGCAGACCGTCGAGAACTCAGGAAGACCGTGCGCCCGCGGGACTCGACGATCGCCGGTGCGCCGTGGTTCCTGAATTCTGCGCAGGCGCGAGGCGTCGGGACCACGCCGACACCGCGTACAGCGCGAGCATCACGGCCATCGACACCAGGTAGAACCCGTGCAGCACCCAGATCGGGCCGAACGGCAGACTCACGACGTACACCGTGTAGAAGAGGTTGCCGACGTTCCCCATCACCAGGGCGCTCGCGCTGTACGACCGCAGATCGCGCGACCGCACCGCCTTGACGAGCATCGGCAGGTTGGCCGCGGCGAACAGCACGGTCGAGACCGTCCCCGCGAGCATCGCAGCGTCCATACACAGAAGATGCCCCGGCGGGGCGCCGCGATACATCGGCGTCCCGGACGCCGCCCACCGCCGCCGGATGCCCGGGTCAGGCTGCGAGGACGGATGCGGCCTGGCGCGCCGCACCGAGAGCCACGTACTCGCCGGGCTCGGGCACCTCGACGGGCAGCCCGAGGACGAGCGGCGCGATCCGGCGCACGGCCTCCGACTGGGCTCCGCCGCCGATGAGGAGCGCGCGCTCGAGGGGCACGCCGAGTCTGCGCAGCGCCTCCAGCCCCGCGGCGAGGCCCGACAGCATGCCCTCGACGGCGGCACGCGCGAGATTCTCGCGGGTCGTCGAGGCGAGGGTCATTCCGGTGAGCGACGCGGTCGCATCGGGCAGGTTCGGGGTGCGCTCGCCCTCGAAGTACGGCACGAGCGTGAGGCCGGCCGCACCGGGGTCGGCGGCGAGCGCGAGGCGCGAGAGCTCGGCGTGGTCGACGCCCAGCACACGCGCGATGGCGTCGAGCACGCGCGCGGCGTTGAGCGTCGCGACCAGCGGCAGGAACCGGCCGGTGCAGTCGGCGAAGCCCGCGACGGTGCCCGTGGGGTCGATCGTGCGCTGCCGGCTCACCGCGAAGACGGTGCCCGACGTGCCGATCGACACCACGACATCGCCGGGGCCGGCGCCGAGCCCGAGGGCCGCGCCGGCGTTGTCGCCCGCGCCGCCGCCGACCCGGCGGCCGTCGACGTCCTCGACCCATTCGTCGGGGCCGAGCACGCGCGGCAGCACGGCGTCGTGGCCGAGCGCGGCGACGAGGAGGTCACGATCGTACGAGCCGTCTTCGGGGTTCCAGTAGCCGGTGCCTGAGGCATCCGACCGGTCCGTCACGAGCTCGTCGATCACCGGGCCCCGCGGCGACTCGCCGACGGGTCCGAAGCCGCGCAGGCGCCACGTGAGCCAGTCGTGCGGCAGGGCGACCGCCGCGACCCGCGCGGCGTTGTCGGGCTCGGTGTCGCGCAGCCAGCGGAGCTTGGTGATGGTGAAGGATGCCACCGGCACGAGCCCGCTGCGCCTCGCGAGCTCCTCGGCGCCGAACTCGGCGATGAGGTCGGCGGCAGCGCCGGCCGAGCGGGTGTCGTTCCACAGCAGCGCGTCCCGGACGACCCGGCCGTCGGCGTCGAGCGCGACCATGCCGTGCTGCTGCCCGCCGATCGCCCAGGCCTGTACCGAGTCCGCCGCGGCGCCGCGGTCGCCGAGGCCGCCGGCATCCGCGATCGCCGCCTGCAGCGCCGTCCACCACGCCTCGGGATCGACCGATGTGCCGTCGGGGTGCGAGGCACGCCCCTGGCGGACGATCGCGCCCGTCGCGGCATCCACGATCACGACCTTGCAGGACTGCGTCGACGAGTCGACTCCCATGACGAGCGTCATGCGCTCCTCCTTCTCGTTGTGTCACGCACCCCAGCGTGAGACCGCAGCGCGGGGACGAGACCCTGGGTCGTGCCCAGGGTCTCGTCCGCCCCGTACGGTTTCACGGCCGCGACGGCCGCGACGGGCGCGTCCGCGACGGCACGGGCCCGCGGCAGGCGGGCGCAGCGGGCGGGTCGGTCAGCGCGCGCCGAGCAGGTGCTCGGTGGCCAGCTGCTGCAGGCGGACGAAGCCGAAGCCCTTGCCGCCGAGGTACGCGTCCGTGTCGAAGTCCTCGAACGCCGAGCGGTCGGCCTTGAGGTCCTCGATCGTCTCGCCCTCGTTCAGGGTGGGCACCGACAGCTCGGGCACACGGGCGGCGGCCAGCGCCTCCTGAACCTCGGGGTCGGCGCGGAAGGCCGCGGCGCGCTCCTTGAGGAGCAGGTACGTGCGCATGTTCGCAGCCGCCGAGTCCCACACGCCGTTCTCGTCCTCGGTGCGCGAGGGCTTGTAGTCGAAGTGGCGGGGGCCGTCGTAGGCGGGCACCCCACCGGGGCCGCCGTTCTCGATGAGGTCGACGAGTGCGAACGCGTTGTGCAGGTCGCCGTGGCCGAACACGAGGTCCTGGTCGTACTTGATGCCGCGCTGGCCGTTGAGGTCGATGTGGAAGAGCTTGCCGTGGTACAGCGCCTGCGCGATGCCGGCGGCGAAGTTGAGGCCCGCCATCTGCTCGTGGCCGACCTCGGGGTTGAGGCCCACGAGCTCCGGGCGCTCGAGCGAGTCGATGAACGCGATCGCGTGGCCGAGCGTGGGCAGCAGGATGTCGCCGCGGGGCTCGTTCGGCTTCGGCTCGATGGCGAAGCGGATGTCGTAGCCCTGGTCGACGACGTAGTCGCCGAGGAGGTTCACGGCCTCGCGGTAACGCTCGAGCGCGGCACGGATGTCCTTGGCCGAGTCGTACTCGGCACCCTCGCGGCCGCCCCACATGACGAACGTCTTGGCACCGAGCTCGGCGCCGAGGTCGAGCTGGCGGATGACCTTGCGCAGCGCGAAGCGGCGCACGTCGCGGTCGTTCGACGTGAAGCCGCCGTCCTTGAACACGGGGGCCGAGAACAGGTTGGTGGTGACCATCGGCACGATGAGGCCGGTGTCGGCCAGCGCGCCCTTGAGGCGGTCGATCTGCTTCTGGCGCTCGGCGTCGGTCGAGCCGAAGGCGAACAGGTCGTCGTCGTGGAAGGTGAGGCCGTAGGCGCCGAGCTCGGCGAGCTTCTCGACGGCGTGCACGACGTCGAGGTGCGGACGGGTCGGGCCGCCGAAGGGATCGGTGCCGTTGTAGCCGATCGTCCAGAGTCCGAACGAGAACTTGTCGGCGCGAGTGGGGGTGGGCATGACGCTCCTTTGCGGCGCATTGCCGCAGTCGTGCGGCGGACGGTAAATGTTGCTGACGACAACCTATACCAGATCGGATGCCGCGTCCAGCCGCATTCCGCGCGCATGACGCCGGATGCCGCGTTCCGCAATCGGGCGTTCGGTCGGGCGTGACATGCCGTTCACGCCGCCGCAGTAGACAGGAGCCCGACGGACATCCTCGTGACGGATCCTGGCGGTCTAGTCCTCGGCGCAGCCGACGTCAAGCCCCCTGTGCGCGCATCGTCGCGGTTACAGGATGGTCGGCACGACGAGAGGAGGCCCGCAATGGTGCTCGAGAGGCCGCTTTCGCCCGCACGACGCAACGGGCTTCGCGCTCGTACCATGCCGTCCCTGAAAGAGCTGCCGCTGCGCCGCCCCCAGCCGCCGGCGCCTGCGGACTCCGCAGTGCGATGGGAGCGCGTCGACCCGGATCGTTACGAGATCCTCCTCCTCGATGAGACGCGAGGCTACATCGACGTCGTCGGTGCCGTCTTCGTCGTCCTGGCCGGACCCCGCTACGACCGCGCCGTCGAGGTGCTGCAGACGCTCGATTTCGAACGAGCGGTCCAGGCGGTCTGCCCCGCGGGCACCCCGCCGGCCGGCCCCTCGTAGCGGCCTGGGCGGAGCATCCGTCGGCGCGAGCTCCCGGAGAGGGACGGCTCGCCCCACCAGCCTGCGCGCACGCGCCCTCTAGGGTGAGGGTATGAACGAGTCCGTCGGCAGCCGTCAAGCGAACCTGTCGCGGATCCTGCGGCTCGCCCACCTCGACGGCCCGATCTCGCGCGCGACGCTGACGAGCGCCACCGGGCTCAACCGCTCGACGGTCGCCGATCTTGTCGGCGACCTCACCTCACTCGGCTTCGTCGAAGAGCGGGCGCCCGACCCCAGCCGGCGCGTCGGACGCCCCTCCCCCCTTGTCGCCGCGGATCCTCGCGTCGTGGCGATCGCGGCCAACCCCGAAGTCGACGCCCTCACCCTCGCCGTGGTCGGACTCGACCGGGGCGTGCGGCGGCGCGAGCGCATCGAGATGACGGCGCTGCTCACCCCGGAGCGCACCGCGCAGCTGCTCAGCGAGCGCATCGCGGCATGGCGCGAGGACGACCTCGCCGACGCGAGGATCGTCGGCATCGGCATCGCCGTGCCCGGCCTGGTGCGCGCCTCGGACGGTCTCGTGCGCGACGCCCCCCACCTGCGCTGGACCGACATCGCGCTGCGCGAGCAGGTCGAGGCGGCCACCGGCCTGCCCACGACCGTCGGCAACGACGCGGCGCTCGGACTGATCGCCGAGCACCTGTTCGGCGCGGCGCGCGGCGTCGACGACGTCGTGTACCTCAACGGCGGAGCGAGCGGCATCGGCGGCGGGCTGATCGTCCACGGGATGCCGGTCGGCGGCGCCTCGGGGTACTCGGGCGAGTTCGGCCAGAACCGCCCCGGCATCGCCGCCGTGGACGACCGCCGCGCCGACGACGGCGTGCTCGAGGACGAGGTGAGCCGCGCCCGGCTGCTGCGGACCCTCGGCCAGAGCAACCTCGACGAGCCCGAGCTCGCACGCCTGCTGAGCGAGGCGGACGCTCCCGAGGTGCTCGACGAGATCGCCCGGCAGCGCCGCATCCTCTCGACCGCCCTGGCGAACGCCGTCAACGTGCTCAATCCCGCCGTCGTGGTGCTCGGCGGGTTCCTGGCGATGCTGGCGGCGAACGACCCCGAGGCACTCGCCGAGGCGGTCGCCGCACAGAGCATGCCCGCCAACGGCGAGGACTTCGAGATCCGGCCGGCGGCACTGGCCGAGGACCGGCTGCTCATCGGCGCCGCCGAGGCGGCCTTCGGCGAGCTGCTGCACGATCCCGCGGGATTCGGCGCGGACTGAGCGCCCCGCGTCAGCCGAGGCGCGCCGTCGTCTCGCGCGCCATGAGCTGCGTCGCGAGCGTGACATGCGTCGCCGGCGGAACCTCGCCGCGCATCAGGGTCAGCAGCAGGCGCGCCGCCTCGGCACCGAGCTGCTGCATCGGCTGGCGGACGGTCGAGAGCGCGGGGGTGGCCTTCGACGCCTCGGGGACGTCGTCGAACCCGATGACGGACAGGTCCCGCGGGACGCGCAGCCCGAGCTCGTCCGCCACGCGGATGATCTCCAGGGCCGAGATGTCGTTCGCCGCGAAGATCGCGGTCGGCCGCTTGCTGCGCCGCAGCATGTCGAGCGCGGCGACGCGCACGGCGTCCTGGCGATAGCTGCCCGACCCCACGAGCCCGGGGTCGACGGTGATTCCGGCATCCGTCAGCGCCCGTCGGTACCCCGCGTCGCGGGCGATCGACGAGCGCAGGTCGCGCCGGCCGGCGATGAAGCCGATCCTCGTGTGCCCGAGCTCGATGAGGTGGCGCGTCGCCAGGAGCGCGCCGCCGTAGCTGTCGCTCTCGACGGTGGGAAGGTCCGCCGGCCCGGTGTGCGGGTCGATGGCGACGACGGGCACCTCGGTCCCGACGTTGACCACGGTCGGGGTGACCATGATGGCGCCGTCGATGAGCGTGCCGCTGAGCCGGGACAGCGAGCGACGCTCCCAGCCCTCGGCCGTGCCGTGCGAGCCCGAGTAGGCCAGCAGGTCGTACCGGCTGTCGTCCAGCTCCTGGCCCACGCCCTTCAGGATCTCGGCACTGAACGGCTCGAAGCCGGCCACGAGCACCCCGATGACGCCGGTCGTGCGTGCACGCATGCTGCTGGCGATGAGGCTGGACTCGTAGCCGAGTTCGGCCACGACGGCGAGCACGCGATCGACGGTCTCGCTGGCCACGCCGTAGCGCCCGTTGACCGCCTTCGACACGGTCGCAACCGACACGCCGGCGGCCTTGGCGACATCGGTGATCGTGGGGCGGCGGGCCATGTTTCGAAAGCATAACGGCATCGAAACCGTTATTGAAAACGTTTGACAAGATATTTGTTGGACGCGCAGACTTTTGTCGCTCGGTCGCACGCCGAGCGTTGCGCGGACCGATCGCGCAGACCACCGGCACCCCGAAGCGGCGGTGCTCCTCGAAGAAGAGAACGGGAATCACATGAAAGCCAAGAGGATCCTCATGGGTTCGGCGGCACTCGTCGTCGGCGCGCTCGCGCTCGCCGGCTGCAGTGCCGGCGGCTCGGGTGACAACGGCGACGGCAAGGTCGAGATGACGCTGTGGCAGAACTCGACGACCGGCCCGGGGCAGCAGTTCTGGAAGGACGCGATCGCCGCGTTCGAGGACGAGAACCCGAACGTCACGATCAAGATGCAGTCGATCCAGAACGAGGATCTCGACGGAAAGCTGCAGACCTCGCTCAACGCCGGCGACCCGCCGGACATCTTCCTCCAGCGCGGCGGCGGAAAGATGACCGCCATGGTGCAGGCGGGGCAGCTCATGGACCTCACCGGCAAGATCGAGGGCGAGGCCAAGGAGCACATCTCGGAGGGATCGTTCAAGGCCCAGATGTACCAGGACAAGCTGTGGGCCGTGCCGCTCTCGGTGCTTCCGGGCGGCATCTTCTACAGCCAGGACCTCTACAACGCGGCCGGCATCACCGAGACGCCCACCACGATCGACGAACTCGTCGCCGCCAACGACAAGCTGAAGGCGACCGGAGTGGCCCCCCTCGCGCTCGGCGCGAAGGACGCCTGGCCCGCGGCGCACTGGTTCTACTGGTTCGCGCTGCGTGAGTGCGCACCCAAGACGATGGAAGAGACGGGCGACTCGAAGGACTTCAGCGACCCGTGCTGGCTCAAGGCCGCACAGGACCTCGAGGACTTCGCCGCGACCGAGCCCTTCAACGAAGGCTTCCTCACGACGTCCGCTCAGCAGGGCGCGGGCAGCTCGGCGGGCCTCGTCGCCAACCACCAGGCCGGCGGCGAGCTGATGGGCGCGTGGGACCCGGGCGTGATCGCATCCCTCACCCCCGACGAGAAGCCACTGCCCGACCTCGCGTGGTACCCCTTCCCGGAGGTCCCGGGCGGCAAGGGCGAGCCCGGCTCGATCATGGGCGGCGTCGACGGCTACTCGTGCTCGGCGAAGGCCCCGAAGGAGTGCGTCGACTTCCTGAACTTCGTCGCGTCGGACGACCAGCAGACCGCGTACTACAAGGCGTTCAACTCCCCGCCGGTCAACCAGGTGGCGCAGGAGCAGGTCACCGAGCCCTACCTGAAGCAGATCCTCGAGGCGTACAACGCCGCGCCGTTCGTGTCGCAGTGGCTTGACACGGTGCTGGGTCAGAACGTCGGCAACGCGCTCAACGTGGCCGTCGTCGACATGCTCTCGGGCCAGAGCACGCCCGAAGAGATGATCGCGGCAGCCAACTCGGCCGGCGCGAAGGGATAAGGAACTCTCCGCATGCACAAGAGCGCGACACCGAGTACGGACGATCGCCCGGAGACGGAACTCGCGCAGCGGACCGGGGGCGGCGGCGACACGCCGCCGCCCCCGGCATCGCCGCGCCGCCGACGCCGCGGGATCGGATGGTCGGGCCGGCTGGAGATCGCGGTGCTGGTCGGGCCCGCACTGATCTTCTTCGTCGGGTTCGTCATCTTCCCCGTGATCATGGCGGCCTACTACGGCTTCTTCAACT
This sequence comes from Microbacterium jejuense, assembly GCF_019511665.1. Classification (GTDB taxonomy): domain Bacteria; phylum Actinomycetota; class Actinomycetes; order Actinomycetales; family Microbacteriaceae; genus Microbacterium; species Microbacterium jejuense_A. The sequence goes on along the minus strand of NZ_JAEUAW010000021.1, from coordinate 38,679 downwards.
GGCACGGCTACGGGCCGGCGGTCGACTTCATCGGCCTCAAGAACTACGTCACGATCCTGACCGACCCCGACTTCCAGGAAGCACTGGGGCACAACGCCTTCATCGTCGTGATGTCGCTCGTGCTGCAGGGCCCCGTCGCGCTGCTGCTGGCGCTCCTGCTCAACCGCAAGATGCGCGGGCAGTCCGTCATCCGCGTCCTCATCTTCGTCCCCTACGTGATCGCCGAGGTCGTCGTCGGCACGGGCTTCAGCCTCATGCTCGCGACCAACGGCGCGCTCAACGGGCTGCTCGACAACCTCGGCCTGGAGCAGCTGACGCGCGACTGGCTGGCGGACCCGAGCATCGCCATCTGGACGCTCATGGCGATCCTCACGTGGAAGTACGTCGGCTTCGCCGTCATCCTCTTCCTCGCCGGCCTCCAGGGCATCCCCGAAGAGCTCTACGAGGCCGCCGCGATCGACGGCGCCGGCTACTGGCAGACCCAATGGCGCATCACGATCCCGCTGCTCGGCCCGACGCTGCGCATCTGGGCGTTCCTGTCGATCATCGGCGCCCTCCAGCTGTTCGACCTCGTCTACATCATCTGGGGCCAGTACGTCGCACCGGTCGCCGGCACCTCGACGATGGCGACCTACATGGTGGCCAACGGGCGCAACGCCGGCAACTTCGGCTACGGCAACGCCGTCGCCGTCGTGATCTTCCTCATCTCCCTCGTCGTCGCGCTCGTCTACCAGCGCTTCGTTCTGCGTCGCGACACGGCGGGGGCACTCACCGAAAGGAGCGACGGATGACCGCCACCTCTGTCGCCATCTCGGCGGTCGGCACCTCGAAGCCGGCGGGCCGACCCCGCGGGCGCGCACGAGCCGGAACCCCCGCCGTGTACTTCATCGCGCTCGTCGTCATCGCGCTGATGCTCGGTCCGGTGATCTACATCATCCTCGGCGGGTTCCGCACGAACTCGCAGATCACCACGAACCCGGCGGGCTTCCCGGACCCGTGGGTGTTCTCGAACTACGTCGACGTGCTCACCGAGGGCACGTTCTGGACGCTCGTGCTGAACTCGACGATCGTCGCGGTCGCCACGACCCTCGGCGTCATCGTCCTGGGCCTCATGGCCAGCTACGTGCTCGCGCGGTACCGCTTCCGCGGGCGCGGAGCGCTGTACGCCCTGTTCGCCGCCGGTCTCATGTTCCCGATCACGGTCGCGATCACGCCGCTGTACATCGTGGTGCGCGACATCGGCCTCATCAACTCGCTGGCGGGCGTCATCCTGCCGCAGATCGCCTTCGCGCTCCCGACGACGATCATCATCCTGGTGCCCTTCCTGCGGGCCATCCCCGACGAGATCCAGGAGGCCGCCTTCATCGACGGATGCAGCCGCCTGGGCTTCTTCTGGCGCATGGTGATCCCGCTGGCGGTGCCGGGAGTGATCACGGTCGGCATCCTCGCGTTCATCGCGAGCTGGAACAGCTACCTGCTGCCGCTGTATCTGCTGAACGACAACGCCAACTTCACGCTGCCGCTCGGCGTGCAGGCGTTCTCGTCGCAGTATTCGGTCGACACCGCGAAGGTGCTCGCCTTCACGTCGCTGTCGATGATCCCGGCGCTGGCCTTCTTCAGCCTGTTCGAACGGCGCATCGTCGGCGGTCTCACGGGGGCGGTCAAGGGATGAGCGGTGTGAACCTGCCCGCTGTCTCGGAGCGGGTGCAGTCGCTGCACGCCCAGATGACGCTGGACGAGAAGCTGGCGCAGCTGGTCGGCTACTGGGTCGACCAGGGCGACGAGGTCGTCGCGCCCATGGCGGGCGAGATGGTGACCTCCACCGGCTACGAGGAGGCCACCGCCCACGGCATCGGCCACCTCACGCGCGTCTACGGCACGCGGCCGGTGGATCCGGTCGAGCGGGCGCAGTGGCTGTGGGACGAGCAGCGGCGCCTGCGCGAGCGGTCGCGCCTCGGCATCGGCGCCATCGTGCACGAGGAGTGCCTCACGGGCCTCGCCGCCTGGAAGGCGGCGACGCTTCCCACGCCGCTGGCGTGGGGCGCCGCGTTCGACCCTGAGCTGACCGAGCAGGTCGCCGCGGCGATCGGTCGCTCGATGCACGAGCTCGGCATCCACCAGGGCCTCGCGCCCGTGCTCGACGTCGTGACCGACCCGCGCTGGGGGCGTGTCGACGAGTGCATCGCCGAAGACCCCTACGTCGTGGGGACGATCGGCACCGCGTACGTCCGCGGCCTGCAGTCCGCCGGGGTGCACGCGACGCTCAAGCACTTCGCCGGGTACTCCGCCTCTCAGGCCGGCCGCAACCACGCACCGGTGCACATGGGCCGCCGCCGGCTGCAGGATGTCGTGCTGCCTCCGTTCGAGATGGCCGTGCGCGACGGCGGCGTGCGCTCGGTGATGAACTCGTACGCCGAGATCGACGGCGTGCCGGTGGCGTCCGACCCCGAGCTGCTGACCGCACTGCTGCGCGAGGAGTGGGGCTTCGACGGCACCGTCGTGGCCGACTACTTCGCGGTCGCCTTCCTGCACGCGCTGCACGGCGTGGCGGGCGACCTCGGTGAGGCCGCCGCGCTGGCGCTGCGCGCGGGGATCGACATCGAGCTGCCCACGGGCGACGCCTTCGTCGCGCCGCTGCGCGAGCGGCTCGCGGCGCACCCTGAGGAGATGGGCGACGTGGACCGGGCGGTGCTGCGCGTGCTCTCGCAGAAGGAGGAGCTGGGCCTGCTCGACGACGACCTCTCGTCCCCGCCGGCGCGCGTCGACCTCGACACCGCCGAGATGCGCGAGCTGGCTCGCCGCGCGGCCGAGGAGTCGCTCGTCCTGCTGAGCAACGACGGGATGCTGCCGCTCGAGGCGCCTCGGACGCTCGCGCTCATCGGCCCCAACGCCGACGCCGCCGAGGCGCTGATGGGCTGCTACTCGTTCGCGAACCACGTGCTCGCCCACCACCCGGGCACGCCGCTGGGCTTCGAGATCCCGACGATCGCCGAGGCCCTGCGCACCGAGCTGCCGCAGGCCTCGATCGTCGTCGAGCGGGGCTGCGACGTCGAGGATCCCGACCCCTCAGGGATCCCCGCTGCCGTCGAGGCCGCCGCCCGCGCGGACGTGGCGGTGGTGGTCGTCGGCGACCGGGCGGGACTGTTCGGCCGGGGCACCGTCGGCGAGGGCAACGACGTCGACGACCTGGAACTGCCGGGCGCCCAGCGCGCCCTCGTCGAGGCCGTCGTCGCGACCGGCACGCCGACCGTGGTGGTCGTCGTCTCGGGCCGCCCGTACGCGATCGGGTTCATGCTCGACGGGCCGTCCGCCGCCGGCGCGGTGATCCAGGCGTTCTTCCCCGGCGAAGAGGGCGGCCCCGCGATCGCGCGCGTCCTGTCGGGCTCCGCGGCACCGTCGGGCCGGCTGCCGGTCTCGCTGCCGCGGTCCGCGGGTGCGCAGCCCTACACGTACCTGCATCCCGTGCTCGGCGGCCCCACCGAGATCACGAGCGCCGACAACACGCCGGCGCGGCCGTTCGGCTTCGGACTCGCCTACACGACGTTCGCGCGCGAGGACCTGGAGGCCTCGGATGCCGCGACCGACGGCACCGTCGTCGCGAGCGTGCGCGTCACGAACACCGGCGAGCGGTCGGGCACGGATGTCGTGCAGCTCTATGCACGCGATGTCTCCGCGTCGGTGACGCGGCCGGTGGCGCAGCTGCTCGCGTATCAGCGGGTGACGCTCGCGCCGGGTGAGTCGGCGACGGTGACCTTCGACGTCCCGGCGACCCGCCTCGCGTTCACCGGCCGCGACGGGCGTCGCATCGTCGAGCCCGGCACTGTCGAGCTGTGGGTCGGGGCGTCGTGCGCCGACCGCGAGACCGAGACGCGGATCGAGCTCACCGGACCGATCCACGCGCTCACGGCGGACTCGGCCCGGGTCGCCACCGCGACCATCGCTCCGCTGGTGCGCGAGCCGCGCTGACGCATCGAAGAAGCCCCGGGAGCGACTGCCGCTCCTGGGGCTTCTTCGTGTCGCGCGACCGCGCCGACCGTACGGCCAGGGCGTTTCGTCTGCGGGCGCCAGAGCGCCCTCCGCTCAACGGCCGGGCACGACCTCCCGGCCGTTGAGCGAGCGAAGCGAGACGAAACGCCGCAACCCGCCCGCCGGAGTCAGCCACCCCGGCGACGCGGGCGAAGGGCGGAATTCTCGAGGTCGGCCCACCACGTTTCGTCTTCGCTCGTTCCTCGCTCGCTCAACGACCGGGGGCGAAAGCCCGGGCACGCGATAGGGGGCGTTCCGGGTACCCGGAACGCCCCCTATCCACGGATCACGCCAGGTCGAGCTCCACCGTCGCGAAGGAGTGCGGCGGCAGCGCGACCGACAGCACGCCGGCCTCCAGTGACGTCTCCAGCGCCACGGGCGCGACGGCGTCGGGGGTCTCGGGAGTGTTGTGCGCGGCGGCATCCTCTCCCGTCAGCACGCGGGCGCGACGCACCGACGCGGCCCGACCGCGCAGGTCGACCTGCACCTCGAGGGGCGCGTCGACGGAGAGGTTCGACAGCGAGACGAGCGCCCCGTCGTCGCGGGTCGAGGCCGACACCGAGAGCCCCGGGACATCGCCGCCGACCACGGGCGCCGACAGCACGTGCGCGGCGAGCGCAGCGGCGTCGTGGTGACCGCGGTTCATCTCGAACACGTGGTACGTCGGCGTGAGCACCATCGCGCCCGAGTCGTCGGTGAGGATCATCGCCTGCAGCACATTGAGGGTCTGCGCGATGTTCGCCATCTTCAACCGTCCGGCGTGCCGGTGGAACGCGTCGAAGTGCACCGACGCCACCAGCGCGTCGCGCACGGTGTTCTGCTGGAACAGGAACCCGGGGTTGGTGCCGGGCTCGACGTTCCACCACGTGCCCCACTCGTCGAGGATCAGCCCCACCTTGCGGTCGGGGTCGTACGAGTCCATGACCGCCTCGTGGCGGCGGATCACGCGCTCGACGTCGAGGGCCTTGCGCATCGTGCCGTAGAACTCGTCCTCGGTGAACGAGGTCGCCGACTCGGTGTTGATGCCGCCGCCCGCGTGCGAGTAGTAGTGGAACGACACGCCCTGGAACACCGGGGTCGGGTTCGAGCCGCACGTGAGGCAGCCCAGCGACTCCATGAGCGCACGCGTCCAGGCGATGTCGTCGTCGGAGGCGCCGGCGGCGATGCGGTACAGCTCGTTGCCGCCGTGGTTGCGGCAGTACGTGCCGTAGCGGCGTGCCTCGAGGGCGTACTGCTGCGCGGTCATGTTGCCGCCGCAGCCCCACGCCTCGTTGCCGATGCCCCAGAACGGCACCTTCCAGGGCTCGTCGCGGCCGTTCTCGCGGCGCAGGCGCGCCATGGGCGAGTCGCCGTCGCGCGTGAGGTACTCGACCCACTCGCTCATCTCGCGCACCGTGCCGCTGCCCACGTTGCCGTTGACGTACGCGTCGGCGCCCAGCAGCTCGCACAGGTCCATGAACTCGTGCGTGCCGAAGTGGTTGTTCTCGACGACGTCGCCCCAGTGGGTGTTCACCATCGTCGGGCGGCTCTCGCGCGGGCCGATCCCGTCGCGCCAGTGGTAGTCGTCGGCGAAGCAGCCGCCCGGCCACCGGAGGTTCGGGATGCCGAGGGCCCGCAGCGCCTCGACGACGTCCGAGCGGATGCCGCGCACGTTGGGGATCGGCGAGTCCTCGCCGACCCAGAATCCGCCGTAGATGCAGCGGCCGAGGTGCTCGGCGAAGTGCCCGTACAGGTGGCGGCTGATGACGTCGCCGGGGACGTCGAGGTCGATGACGGCGCGGGCCGTCGTGGTGGCGTGCACCGTCACAGGTTCCTCCAGAGGGGTGCGGGGGTCAGGGGGACGAGGGCGGGGCGCTCGACGGTGGTGCGGAGCGGTTCCCGGACCCCCGAGGCCGCGGACGTGGTGAGCGCGGTCATGATCTCCAGCACGTGCAGCGCCATGGCGCCGCTCGCGCGGCCGTCGGCGCCGTCGGCGGTCGCACGGACGAGATCGACGAGCCCGATGCCGCGGCCCGAGTCGACGTAGCCCGCCCACGGCTCGAGGGTCTGCCACTCCCCTCCTCGCTCGTGGAGGCGCACGTCGCCGGCGAATCCGTTGGGGTCGGGCACGATGAGCGAGCCGTCGACGCCGTGCACCTCGATGGGCTCGGCCGTGGAGCGCACGCCGTCGAAGCTCATCGTCACGGTCGAGATCGCGCCCGACGCGTGGTGGAGGATGCCGGTCAGGTGCGTGTCGACCTCGACGGGGATCCGCTCGCCGGCGCGGGGGCCGGACCCGATCACGCGCTCGTCGCGCGAGCGCGATCCGGCGCCCGACACCGACGTCACCGGGCCGAGCAGCTGCACGAGCGAGGTCACGTAGTACGGCCCCATGTCGAGCAGCGGCCCGCCGCCCTCGCGGTAGTAGAAGTCGGGCTGAGGATGCCACGACTCGTGGCCGGCCGAGACCCACATCGCCGACGCCGACACCGGCTGCCCGATGCGTCCGTCGTCGATCGCCGCGCGCGCCGTCTGCACGCCGGTGCCCAGCACCGTGTCCGGAGCGCCGCCGACCCGCACGCCGGCGGCGGTGGCGGCATCCATCACGCGCTCCGCGTCGGCGAGGGTGGCCGCCAGCGGCTTCTCGCCGTACACGTCCTTGCCCTGCGCGATGGCCGCCAGGGCGACGTCGGCGTGGGCGGCGGGGATCGTGAGGTTCAGGACGGTGTGGATGCCGTCGTCGGCGAGCAGCTCGTCGGTCGAGAGCGCACGGCACCCGGGGAGCTTCGCCGCGGCCGCCTGGGCACGTGCCACGTCGAGGTCGGCGACGGCGGCGACGCGGATGCCGGACGCTTCGGCGAGCGTTGCGAGGTACTGTCCCGAGATGACGCCGAGGCCGACGATGCCGACGGCGGTCGGCTCTGCCGCGCTCATCGCGCCGCCCACAGGAGTCCGCGCTCGATGATCGTGCGGACGTTGTCGTCCTGCAGCACGTCGAGGCTGTGACCGGGGGTCGAGACGAAGATGCGGCCCGCTCCCCACTCGCGCGTCCAGACCGCGGGCGACACGATGGGCCGGTGCCACGGGTGGTACGGCTGCACGGGGTGCGTCGTGGTCGCCAGCACATCGATGAGGTCGTCGTGCAGCACCCAGTACTGCTCGGTGGTCAGTGTGAAGTCGTCGAGGCCCGCCATGATCTCGTGCCCGCGCCCGAGGTCGGTGAGCTCGACCGTGTATTCGAGGTAGTTGTCGGTCTGGTCGCCGTGCACCTCGTCGGGGTGCTTGGACGGGTGCGTCGCGAACTGGCCGCCGACGAGCTGCAGATAGTCGGAGCTGGCGCGGAACGAGTCGGCGATGCCGCCGTGCCATCCCGCGAGGCCGGTGCCGGCGGCGACCGCGTCGCGCAGGCCCTTGACGGCCTCGTGCGACGCCTGAGACATCGTCACGGACTGCAGCACGAGGTCCGTCGCCGCCATGCGCTCGGCGTCGGCGTAGACCTGGGGGTCGTCCTCGATCGTGACGTCGAAGCCGCTGTCGCGGAGGAACGGGATGTACAGATCGGTCGCCTCGACGGGATGGTGGCCATCCCATCCGCCGCGGACGACGAGGGCGGTGCGGGTCATGCGGGGGTCCCTTCGGGGTCGCCGGCGGCGGTTGCCACCGGGGTGAGGATGCTGTCGTGCTCGGCGCTCCGCTCGACAGCGGCGAGCACGCGCTGCACCTGAGCGGCGTCGGCGAACGTCGGCGAGACGGGGATCTCGCCCGCGACGGCGCGCACGAAGTCGACGGCCTGGTGCGTGAACAGGTGCTCGTAGCCGAGTCCGTGGCCCGCCGGCCACCACGCGCCGGCGTAGGGGTGCCGTGCCTCGGTGACCTGCACGCGGCGGAAGCCCTGCGCGGCATCGGCGGCGGCGTCGTACACCTCGAGCTCGTTCATGCGCTCGAAGTCGAACGCGATCGCGCCGCGGTCGCCCGCGATCTCGATGCGGTTGGCGTTGCGGCGGCCCGTCGACATGCGCGTGGCTTCGAAGACGCCCAGCGCGCCGCCGTCGAAGCGGGCGGTGAACGCGGCGGCGTCGTCGACGGTGACCGGCAGCCGGTCGGCCGTGTCGGCGGCGACGCCGCCCAGCCCCTCGACCGCGCCCCGCCGGGGCCGGCTCGTGACGAACGTGCGCATCGTCGCAGAGACCGCCTCGATGCTCTGACCCGCGAGCCACTGCGCGGTGTCGATGGAATGGGCCCCGATGTCGCCGAGCGCGCCGGAGCCCGCGCGGTCGCGGTCGAGGCGCCACGTGTGCGGGGCGTCGGGGTCGCTCAGCCAGTCCTGGAGGTACTGGGCGCGGACGTGGCGGATCTCGCCGACGCGGCCGTCGGCGATGAGCTCCTTCGCCAGGGCGAGCGCCGGCGTGCGGCGGTAGCTGAAGCCGCACATGGCGATGCCGGTCGCGCGGGTGGCGGCATCCACCATCTCGTCGGCCTCGGCGACGGAGTTGGCCAGCGGCTTCTCGCACAGCACGTGCTTGCCGGCGGCGAGCGCGGCCAGCGCGATCTCGGCGTGCGTGTCGCCGGGCGTGCAGATGTCGATGACGTCGATGTCGTCGCGCTCGACGGCTTCGCGCCAGTCGACGGAGTGCTCCGGCCACTCCAGTCGTGCGGCGACCTCGGCCGTCGCATCGGCGCGGCGGCCGACCAGCAGCGCCGGCACGGGCTCGTACGGAAGGTCGAAGAAGCGCGGTGCGGTGCGCCAGGCCTGCGTGTGCATGCGGCCCATGAAGCCGGTGCCGATCAGCGCGATCCGCAGCGGCGATGTCGTCGTCGTCATCGTTGGGGTGCCCTTTCCAGGGACTGACGATGCCACCGCCGTCACGGGCCGGCGAGAATCTTGCGCAAAACCGCGGGCGTGCGCGAAGGTGGTCGGGTGTCCGACCGCGTGACCCTCGCCGACCTGGCCGCGCACGCCGGTGTGAGCGTCGGCACGGTCTCGCGCGCCCTCTCGGGCCGCGGCGACCTCGCCCCCGCCACGCGCCGCCGCGTGCTGGCCGCCGCGCGCGCCCTCGGATACGCCCGCGACCCGTCCGCGGGCGGGCGGCCACCCGGCTCGGCCCGCCTCGTCGACCTCGTGCTGGGCGGCTACCACAACGCGTACTCCGACGAGGTGACGGCGGGCGCCCGCAGTGCCGCCGCGGCTGCCGGCTACGACCTCGTGCTCACCGAGGAGCGCGACACTCCCGACGACGACTGGCCCATGCGTGTGCGCCGGCGCGGCTCGGCCGGTGTCATGCTCGGCCTCATCTCACCCACGGCGTCGCAGCTGGCGGCGCTGACCGCCGCAGACATCCCGGTGGTCCTGATGGATCCGCAGGCCGAGACCTCGCGCGGCCTCACGAGCGTCCGCACGACGGACCGTGCCGGCGCCCGCACCGCGGCGCTCCATCTGGCCGACCGGGGCGCGACGCGGTTCGCCATCGTCGTCGGATCTCCGCCGTACCGCTACGGCCGCGCACGGCACGAGGGCTTCGTCGAAGGGCTGCGCGAAGTGCGACCGGGTGCCGAGCCGGCGGTGCTCGAGGCCGACTGGGGAGCCGCGGCAGCCCGAGACGCCGCGATCCCGCTCCTGCGGCGGCTGCGGCCCGGGGAGCGCCTCGGCGTCTTCGGCTGCTCGGACGAGATGGCCGCCGGTGTGTATGCGGCCGCTGCGGCGACGGGTCGCGGCATCCCCGATGACGTGCTCGTCGTGGGCTTCGACGATCTGCGCAGCGCCCGGTGGCTCACGCCCCCACTCACGACCGTGCGTCAGCCGATCCGCGAGATGGCCGCGGCCGCGGTCACGGCGCTGACCGACGCCGCGGCCGGCGCGACGCTGCCGCCCAGCCCGATCTTCCTCCCCACCCGGCTCATCCCCCGCGGTTCCACGTGAGCGCTCCGGACGGACCGGCGGGACCGGCATCCACTCAGCACAGAACGACCTGCCCCACGATCACACCCCACCGGTAGCGTGAGGGCACGTCCGACGGAAGGCACCCATGTCGCTCTCGACCGAACGAACCGCCCGCCCCGCCAGGAGCGAGTCCGAGCTGCAGCAGATGGCGAAGGACCACCTCTGGATGCACTTCGCCCGGCAGTCGGTCATGACCGAGGGTCCGGGCGTGCCCGTCATCGTCAAGGGCGAGGGCCACCACATCTGGGACTCGCAGGGGCGCCGGTACATCGACGGTCTCGCGGGGCTCTTCGTCGTCGCGGCAGGTCATGGCCGCCGACGGCTCGCCGAGGCCGCGGCGAGGCAGGCCGAAGAGCTCGCGTTCTTCCCGCTCTGGTCGTACGCGCATCCGGCGGCGATCGAGCTCGCCGACCGCATCGCCTCGTACGCGCCGGGCGATCTCAACCGGGTCTTCTTCTCGACAGGCGGCGGCGAGGCGGTCGAGACGGCCTTCAAGCTCGCCAAGCACTACTGGAAGCTCCAGGGCCGCCCGGCCAAGCACAAGGTGATCTCGCGCTCAGTGGCCTACCACGGGACACCGCAGGGCGCGCTGGCGATCACCGGCATCCCCGCCATGAAGGCGATGTTCGAGCCGGTGACGCCGGGCGGCTTCCGCGTGCCCAACACGAACTTCTATCGCGCGGCCGACATGGGTGCGCCGACCGGCAGCCTCGAGGAGTTCGGCGTGTGGGCCGCCGACCGGATCGAAGAGATGATCGTGTTCGAGGGCCCCGAGACCGTGGCCGCGGTCTTCCTCGAGCCGGTGCAGAACTCCGGCGGCTGCTTCCCGCCGCCGCCCGGGTACTTCCAGCGTGTGCGTGAGATCTGCGACAGGTACGACGTGCTGCTCGTGTCGGACGAGGTGATCTGCGCGTTCGGCCGCATCGGCCATATGTTCGCGTGCGACGCGTACGGCTACCAGCCCGACATGATCACCTTCGCGAAGGCGGTCACCAGCGGCTACGCGCCGCTGGGCGGCACGATCGTCAGCGACCGCATCCACGAGCCGTTCGCGCACGGCGACCGGTCGTTCCCGCACGGCTACACGTTCGGCGGCCACCCGGTGTCGGCGGCCGTCGCCCTGGAGAACCTCGACATCTTCGAAGAAGAGGGCCTCCCCGAGCGGGTGCGCGAGTACTCGCCGGTGTTCCGCTCCACCCTCGAGAAACTGACGGATCTGCCGATCGTCGGCGACGTGCGCGGCGACGGCTACTTCTTCGGCATCGAGCTCGTGAAAGACAAGGCGACGAGAGAGACCTTCGACGACGACGAGTCCGAGCGACTGCTGCGCGGCTTCCTGTCGAAGGCCCTTTTCGATGCCGGTCTGTACTGCCGCGCCGACGACCGCGGCGACCCCGTCATCCAGCTGGCCCCGCCGCTCACCATCGGCCCCGCGGAGTTCGACGAGATCGAGCAGATCCTGCGCGGCGTGCTGACCGAGGCGTGGACGCGGCTGTGATCCGGGATGCCGGTGGCCCCGCCCGCACGTGAGGCCGGAGCGTCAGCTCGTCAGCGCGGCGCGAAGGCGGCCCGGAACAGTCGCCGCGCGCGGGCCGACGCGGCGGGCCGGGCTGCGGCATCCGTCCTCGCCAGCTCGGTGGCGAGCATGCCCGTCGCCATCGTGACGTCTTCGACCTCGACATGCTCGCCGATGCGGCCGGCGGCGTGGTCGCGCGCGATCAGGCGCTCGACCACGGCGTGGAACCGCTCGCCGAGCGTCGCCACTCGAGGATCAGTGAGATCGGCGGTCACGAGCTGAATGAACGCCGTCGACACCACGGCCTGGTCGACGACGCGGTCGAGCAGGTCCTCGATCGTGCGCTCGGGGGCGGCGGTGTACTCCTCGAGATCGCGCACGTTGTCTTCGAAGACCGCGACGGCCAGCGCCGTGCGGTCGGGGAAGTGGCGGTAGAGGCTGCCCTGGCCGACGCCGGCGCGCTTGGCCACGGCGCTGAACGGGGCCGCGAGGCCCCCCTCGGCGTAGACCTCGCGGGCAGCGGCGATGAGGGCGCGGCGATTGTCGGCGGCGGCCGCGGGGCCGCGGTTCTGGCGGGTTTCCGCACGGGGGGATGCGGTGCTGTGCACGGGTGTAGCCTAGTACCGGACATAGTTGTCCGGTAGGAGCCGCCCCGAAGGATCCTCGTCCCCCGGACCCGCAGCCCCGATGCACTGCAAGACGAAAGGGAAGACAAGATGAGCACCACCCCCGCTCCGCTCACCGGAGCCTCCACCATCCAGACGTGGCTCGACGATCCGGCCGGAGGCGAAGTCCTGCGCGGACTGCTCGCCCAGGGCGGCCAGAGCGCCGAGGCGCTCGCGCCGATCGCCGGGCTGCCGCTGCAGAACCTCGTCGCCATGAGCGGCGGCGCGTTCCCGCAGGAGGCCCTCGACGCCCTCGTCGCACAGGTGAACCCCGACTACGTGCCCGAGGCGGCGGCTGCGACCCCGAAGGGCCAGTGGGCCGAGAAGATCACCGCCGGCCGCTTCACGGGCCAGACCGTCATCGTCACGGGCGCGGGCTCCGGGATCGGCCGCGCCACCGCGTCGCGCGTCGCGCGCGAGGGCGGCCGCGTGATCGCCGTCGATGTCAGCCAGGAGCGCCTCGACGAGTTCGTCGCCGCGCACGAGGGCGCCGACGTCGTCGCGCTGACCGCCGACATCACCGATGACGAGGGCGTCGCCCGCATCGTCGAGGCCGCCGGCGAGCGCATCGACGGCCTGGCCAACATCGCCGGGATCATGGACGACATGACCCCCGTCGGCGATGTCACCGACGCCGTGTGGGACCGCGTGTTCCGCGTGAACGTCACCGGGACCATGAAGCTCATGCGCGCCGTCATCCCCGCGATGCTCGCGCAGGGCAGCGGCTCGATCGTGAACACGTCGTCCGAGGCGTCGCTGCGCGGCTCGGCCGCCGGTGCCGCGTACACGGCGTCGAAGCACGCCGTCGTCGGCCTCACGAAGTCGAGCGCGTACATGTACGGCCCGAGCGGGATCCGCGTCAACGCGGTGGCCCCGGGCGCCGTCATCACCAACATCGAGGCGAAGTTCAACTCGCCGCTGGGCGCCGAGCGTGTGCAGGCCGGCATGGCGGTGATGGTGCCGCCGGTCACGCCCGATCGCCTGGCCGCGTCGATCACGTTCCTGCTGTCGGACGACGGCGTGAACGTCAACGGCCAGAACCTCGCGAGCGACGGCGGCTGGTCGGCAGCCTGACCCTCGCCCGCAGACCGCGACGCCCCGGCCGACCCGACGGCCGGGGCGTCGCCATTCATCCAGGGCGAGCGGATGCCGCCACCCGGCCGTTCCCGACGACTGCGAGGTTGTCGCGCGCCCAGCCTCCGGACTTCTCCGGACCGTTTCTGGCGAATCGCCAAGAACGGCGCCCTGCACGTGCCGATCGTGGCGAATCGCAGACTCGGCGCGTCGGCCCCGGAAGCACGCGACGCCTCGGCCGCCGGCATCCACCTCGCCCTTCCTGGCGAATCGCCAACAGCGACGTCGCAAACCGGCGGATTCTGGCGAATCGCCAAATCCGGCGGGAACCACGACGACAGCGGATGCCGCCACCCGGCCTCCCCGCGTCGCCCGGGTCAGAAGGGCCAGAGGAGCGGCACGTAGTAGACGGCCATCAGCAGGAAGAAGAGCACGAGCGGCAGGCCGAGCTTGTAGTAGTCGCCGAACCGGTACCCCGCCGGATCCATGACCATGAGGTTCGCCGGGGTCGCGATCGGCGTCAGGAACGATGCGGCGCCGGCCACGGTGAGCGCCATCATGAACGGCTGCACCGAGACGTCCATGGCCTGCGAGACCGAGATCGCGATCGGAGCCACGATGAGCACGGTCGCCATGTTGCTGATGAGCTGGCCGAGCACCACCGTGAGCACGCACAGGCCGAGCAGGGCGACCTGGGGGCCGGCGTCGCCCAGGATCGACAGCATCCATTCCGCGATCATGTCGGCGGTGCCGGTGGAGATGAACGCGGTCGACAGCGGGATCATGCCGGCGATCAGGACGACCGTGGTCCACGAGATCGAGTGGAACGCCTGCGTGGCGGTGACGGTGCGGGTGAGCACGAGGGCGCACGCGGCGAGCAGCGCCGCCACCGCCGGCGGCACGAGCCCGGTCGCCAGCAGCACCACCATCGCGAGGAGGATCACGGCGGCGCGCTTGGCGCCGCGGCCGAGCGGCACCGAACGCCGCAGCAGCGACGGGTCGTCGACGGCGAGCACCCCGGGCTGGCTCGCGCCCCGCGCGAGGTCGTCCCAGGCGCCCTGCAGCAGCAGCGCGTCGCCGGCCTGCACGACGAACTCGGCGCCCTTGAGGTGCTCATCCCCGCGGCGCGCCGCGAGCACGACGAGGTCGCCCTTCTTCGTGGACATCCCCGCGCACAGCGTCTTGCCGATGAGCGGCGACCGCGGTGCGACCACCACCTCCGTCACGCCGTTGACGGGTCCGAGCAGCATGCCCGTGTCGAGCGACAGCTCATACTGCTTGCGCAGCAGGCGGGCGTGGCGCATGAGGTCCTTGGGCATGAGCGCGCCGCGCCGCTCGGGCAGCAGCCGACCGCCCAGCAGGAGGATCGCCACGGTGCCGACGAGGATCGGGATGCCGACGAGCGCGAACTCGAAGAAGCCGAACTCGCGGCCGCCGGCGCCTGCGGCGAACTCCGACACGATGATGTTCACGGGCGTTCCGGTCAGCAGCAGGAGAGACCCCGCCGAGGCCGCGAAGGCGAGCGGCATCAGCAGCTTCGACGACGCGATGCCGGCGCGCGCCGCGACGACGACCACCAGCGGCAGGAGCGCCGCGACCGCGCCGTTGATGCTGATGAGTGCGGTGAGCCCGGCGACCAGAAGGGCGATCACGATGACGAGCGTGTTCCGCTTGGTGCCGGCGCGCCCGATGACCTTCTGCCCCGCCCACGCGGTGATGCCCGTGGCGTCGAGCGCCTCGCTCACGACGAACAGCGCCGCGATGAACAGCGTGGTCGGATCGCCGAAGCCCGCCAGCGCCTCGGGCAGCGTCAGCACGCCGGTGAAGAACAGCGCCAGCGCCACGCCGATCGCGACCACGCCGATCGGCACGCGGTTGCTCACGAACGCGATGACCGCGAGGACCAGGATGACGAGCGTTGCGGCGACGGGGTCCACGCGCCCAGCGTAGCCACCGCGCCCGCGCGGGGACGGCGGCGGCCGCGCACGTGCGCAGAATCGGATCCGCATGTGCGGACCTCCCGCGCGACGCGCCGGGTCGCCGGCACCGGCGCACGGCGTGTCGCGTCGTCCGTCCGCTTACGCGGATCCGCGTGAGCGGATCGTGGATGCCGCCACCCGCGGCTGCGGCTGCCACCTGCACCCGCGCCTGCCACCTGCACCCGCGCATGCCACCTGTGCCCGCGCCGCCACCTGCACCCACGCCTGCCACCTGCGGCCGCGCCCGCACCCGCGGACGCCGCGGCATCAGCCGCGGAGCACCGCGAGGCCCGCGACGTCGTAGGCCAGCTCGACAGCCTCGAAGATCGCAGCGTCGATGGTGCGGGGTGCGAAGGCGTCGCCGATCGTGACGACGCGCGGTGCGGCATCCGCGGCTCCGGCGATGCCGACCGACTCCCGCGGTTCGACGGCCACCACCGTGTCGACATCGTCGAGCGTCGCAGTGACGCCGGTGAGGACGTCGCGCACGACGACCTCGCGTGCGCTGGCGCGTTCGACACGGTGGGACGCCCGGCGACGGAAGCCGGCGTGCGCACCGAGGCGCTCCAGCAGCAGCGGGCGGTCGTAGCCCGCGCCGATGTGGGGGAACACGGTCTCGAACGGCGTGACGAGCTCCAGCTCCTCGACGTGCGGCAGGAGCATCAGCGCGATGCCCGCGGCGTACGCGGTGCCGTCGGCGTCGACGAGCGCGACGCGCCGGCCGAGCGCGTCCGGATCGGCCACCGCGGTGAACGCCTCGATCGTGCCCTCGGCCGGGAACCCGCCGGCGTACGCACCACCGAGCGCGAGCGACGTGGTGGCGGGGGCCACGGCGCCGGTGGCCACGACGACGCCGTCGGCGCCGAGCTCGCGGAGCTCCCCTACCGTCGCGGAGACGCCGAGCCGCACCTCGACGCCCGCGGCCGCGAGGTCGCGCACGAGGTCGTCGACGAGCAGCCCCACGCTCTCACGGCCCGGGACCCGTCGCGCGAGCCGCAACTGGCCGCCGAGCTCGGAATCCCGTTCCACGAGAGTCACGCGGTGCCCGTCGTGGGCGAGCTCCACCGCCGCGCGCATGCCTGCCGGTCCCCCGCCGACCACGACCCAGCGCTGCGGCACCGCAGCGCTCGGACGCGGTCCGCGCTCGAGCTCGCGGCCGGCGAGCGGATTGACGGTGCACGACATCGGGAGTCCGCGACTTCCGCGTCCGAGGCACCCCTGGTTCAGGCGGATGCAGTGACGGATGCCGGGGCTCGCAGCATCGACGGGCGCGGCGCCGACCAGCTTGCGGCCGAGGTCGGGGTCGGCGATCTGGGCGCGCGTGAGGGCGACCATGTCGGCGACTCCGGAGGCGAGCACCTCCTCCGCCTCTTCGACCGAGCGGGCGGCGCCTACGCCGAACACGGGGATGTCGGGGTTCGCGGCCTTCACCGCGGCGACGTCGTCGCGCAGCCACGCGTAGGGCATCGGCGACGACGGGAAGACGTAGTGCACGTTGTGGTACCCGCCGGCGGCGAGGTCGAGGAAGTCGAGGCGGACCTCGGCGCGCAGCCGCGCGATCACGTCGCGCATCGCGACGCCGTCGAGCCCTTCGGGGTGGAATTCGTTCGCGACGATGCGGATGCCGACCGTGAAGTCGTCACCGACGCGATCGCGCACAGCGCGCAGCACTTGGCGCGGCAAGCGCGTGCGTCCTTCGAGATCGCCGCCGTACTCGTCGGTGCGCGCGTTGTACAGCGGCGAGAGGAACTGGTGCAGCGGGTACCCGTGGGCCATATGGATCTCGACGCCGTCGAATCCGCCCGCCCGCGAGTGCTCCGCCGACAGCGCCCAGCCGTCGACGAGCGCCGCGATGTCGTCGTGGTCCATCGCGCGCGCGGCGTGGGCCGTCGACGGAGACAGTATGCGCGAAGGGGCATACACCGTGCGCGGACCATCCGGACCGTCGGCCTGCGCCTGTGCGCCGTGGTGGTTCAGCTGCACGAAGACCTTCGCGCCGGCCTCGTGCACGGCATCCGTCATCCGCTTCGACGCGGCCACGCCTTCGGGGCGGTACGCGTCCTCGAAGCCCTTGATCGACCCCGTCGCGTGCACGAAGTGATTGCCCGCGACGAACAGGCCGCAGCCGCCGAGCGCCCGACGCACGTAGTACGCGGTCTCGCGGTCGGACTCCACACGGTCCGAGTACTGCTTCGAGTGCGCCGTCTGCATGATGCGATTCGGCACCGTGACGGCGCCGATCCGCAGCGGCTGCGCCAGCAGAGAGGGAGGGCTCGCGGTCATGTGCCGAGCTTAAGGGCCGCTCGTGCGGCTCACCCCGGATCAGAGGCCCGCGAGCGCCTGATCGAGGTCGGCGAGCAGGTCGGCGGCGGACTCGATGCCCACCGATAGCCGGACCACCTCGGGCGGGACGGCGAGCTCGGTGCCGCGCACCGAGGCGTGCGTCATCTCGTCGGGGTAGTTCATGAGCGACTCGACGCCGCCGAGCGACTCGGCCAGCTGGAACAGCCGCGTCGACTCCGCGAACCGGCGCGCCGCGGCCGCGTCCGCGAGGGCGACCGACACGATGCCGCCGAAGCCGCTCATCTGCCGTGCGGCGAGCTCGTGTCCCGGGTGCGACGCGAGGCCGGGGTAGTACACGCGGGCCACCGCACCGTGCGAGGAGAGGAAGGATGCCACCTCCTGCGCGTTCTCGCTGTGCCGCTGCATGCGCAGGGCCAGCGTCTTGATGCCGCGCGTCGTGAGCCACGCGTCGAGCGGACCCGACACGGCGCCGACCGCGAACTGCAGGAACTTCGCGTCGCCGTACAGCGCATCGTCGTTGAGCACGAGCGCGCCGCCCACGACGTCGGAGTGGCCGCCCAGGTACTTGGTCGTGGAGTGCACGACGACGTCCGCGCCGAGCGCGAGGGGCTGCTGCAGCGCGGGCGACGCGAAGGTGTTGTCGACCACGACGAGCGCGCCGGCGTCGTGGCCCAGCTTCGCGAGCCCCGCGATGTCGGTGATGCGCAGCAGCGGGTTGCTCGGGGTCTCGACCCACACGATGCGCGCGGGCCGTTCCTCGAGCGCCGCGCGCACGGCGTCGAGGTCGCTCATGTCGACGACGCGCACCGTGACGCCCCATGCGCCCAGCACGCGCGCGATGAGCCGGAACGTGCCGCCGTACACATCGTTGCCCAGCAGCACCTCGTCGCCGGGCGTAAGCGCCGCGCGCAGCAGCGCGTCCTCGGCCGCGAGACCCGACGCGAACGACAGCGCGTGGGCACCGCCCTCGAGGGCCGCCAGCTGCGTCTCGAGCGCCGTGCGCGTGGGGTTGCCGCTGCGGCCGTACTCGTACCCCTCGCGGAGCCCGCCGATGCCGTCCTGGGCATACGTGGTCGAGAAGTGGACGGGCGGGATCACCGCCCCGGTCGTCGGGTCGAACGCCTGCCCGGCGTGCACGGCACGGGTCTCGAAGCCGGAGTCGGCGGTGGGATCGGTCATGCGGGTGCTCCTTCGTGAGGGGTGCTCGGGGACGCGACGTCGAAGCCGTGCTCGCGCATCCAGTCGTCGTCGTAGAACCGGTGGAGGTAGCCCCGGCCGTGGTCGGGCAGCAGCACGACGACCACGGCGTCGGAGGGAAGATCGCGCGCGGTGCGCAGCGCCGCGACGACCGCCATGCCGCTCGATCCGCCGACCAGCAGGCCCTCCTCGCGCGCCAGGCGCCGGGTCATCGCGAACGACTCAGCGTCGGGGATGCGGAGGATCTCGTCCGGAACCGACGGGTCGTAGCTGTCGGGGAGGAAGTCCTCGCCGACGCCCTCCACGAGGTAGCCGTGCAGCGGGCCGCCGGAGTAGATCGACCCTTCGGGGTCGGCACCGATCACGCGCACCGCGCCGCCCGACACCTCGTGCAGATAGCGCCCCGTGCCGCTGATGGTGCCGCCGGTGCCGATGCCGGCCACGAAGTGCGTGACGCGGCCGTCGGTGTCGCGCCAGATCTCGGGGCCGGTCGTCTCGTAGTGGCTCAGCGGGCCGTTCGGGTTCGCGAACTGGTTCGGCATGAACGCACCGGGGATCTCGCGCACGAGGCGATCGGCGACGCTGTAGTACGAGCGCGGGTCGTCGGGCGGCACGCTCGTGTCGGTCTCGACGACCTCCGCGCCGTACGCCCTGAGCACGTCCACCTTGGTGCCGGCGAACTTGTCGGGCACCACGAAGACCATGCGGTAGCCGCGTGCGATGGCGGCGAGTGCCAGGCCGACGCCGGTGTTGCCGCTGGTCGGCTCGACGATGGTGCCGCCGGGCTGCAGCAGCCCGTCGCGCTCGGCCGCGTCGAGGATGCGGGCCGCGATGCGGTCCTTAGCAGAACCGCCGGGGTTGAAGTACTCGACCTTGGCGAGCACCGTGGCGGCGATGCCATCGGTGACGCGGGTCAGCTGGACGAGAGGGGTGTTGCCGACGAGGTCGGCGACGCTCTGGGCGTAGCGCACGTGAGGATCCTCAGGTGTCGATGCCGCACGCGCGGGTGCGGCGGGTTGTCAGGGGTCGCGGAGGTCTGCCTGAAGCGGAGGCTTCAACAGCAGGGGCGACAACACCGACAGGTCAACACGCGGGCAAGTCTAGACGGCGACCACCGCCGCGTACAGGCGACGGACGAAATCCGCCGTCATGCGGCTCCGCATACGCCGTGCGGCACGACCTCGGCGACGCATGGCGTGCAGCCGTTGCGGGCGCTGAGCAGGGTGCGCTCGAGCACCGCGATCGTCGTGCCGCCGCCGCGGCCCGTGAACGACGGCATCCGCAGCACCTCCCCCAGCAGCGTCCGCCGCACGCCGAAGAACCGCTCCAGGTCGTCGTCCGTGAGGAACGCCGGCAGCGTGCGCGTGAGCTCTCGGATCACGGCGGGCTCGGCATCCGCGCGCACCATCCACGCCCGGCGACGCAGCTGCCGGCGGAACTCGGCCTCGGGAACGAACCAGCGCCGACCGAACCGGTAGCCGGGCAGCTCGCCGTTCGCGAGCCGGCGGGTGAGGGTCGCCGGTGTCAGACCGGCGAGCTTGGCGGCCGCCGCCGCCGTGAGGAACGGCGAGCCGCCGGTGCCGCGGCGGGTGGGGGTGACATCGAAGCTCACACCACGCAAGACGCCCGCGGCGGCGTTTCATGACGGCGGGCCCAGAAGACGAGTGGATGCCGGCGGCCGCGGCCGCCGGCATCCACTCGTCCCCTCGTCACCAGGTCGCGACGTACTCCGATCGGCGGACCAGCGCGGCCTGCTCCACGAGCGGCAGGGAGCGGTCGACGGCTTGAACGACACGGCGGGCCACGTCGGGCGAGCTCAGCCGGTAGTCGGTGAAGTCGCTGTTGGAGGCGTACACGCCGATCGGCAGCGTGAGCGCCTGGAAGAAGCCGAACAGCGGGCGCAGCTGGTGCTCGATGATGAGCGCGTGCCGTTCACCGCCGCCGGTCGCGGCCAGCAGCACGGGCGTCCCAACGAGGTCGTACTGGCCGACGAAGTCGAACAGGTGCTTGAACAGGCCCGTGAACGACGCACGGTAGACCGGGCTCGCCGCCACCAGCAGGTCGGCGGACTCGATGGCCTGCAGCGCGCGCTCCACCTCGGGGGCGACGTCCTCCCGGCGCAAGGCTCCGGCGAACCCGGGGCCGAGCGCCGCGACCTCGACCAGCTCGGTCTCGGCCGCGGCGCGGTCGGCGACGCCGGCGAGGATCGCCCGCACGAGGGCCGTGGTGCGGCTCGGCTCCTGCAGCGACCCCGACACCCCCACGACGCGCAGCGGCCGCAGCTCACGGCCGTCCGACGTCGCCGAGCCGTGCGCGGCGGCGACTCCCGCGGCGGTGGCCGCAGCGAGCTCGACGGCGCTCACGACGCGTCCTCCGGAGGCGCGACGGGGCGCCCGATCGAGAGCATCAGCCGGTTCGCCCAGTTGAAGAAGGCCGCGCCGTGGATCACATCCGCGATCTCGAGGTCGTCGAGCCCGACCGCGCGCAGACTCGCGACGTGCGTCTCGTCGAACGCCAGCGGCGTCGCGGTGAGGGCTGCTGCGGCGGCGACGATCGCGTTCCACCGCTCCCCGAGGTCGGCGTCGATGCCCTCGTCGAGCAGGCGGTCGACGAGCTCGGGCGCCTTCGAGAAGTGCGCGGCGAACCGGGCATGCACCGACGCGCAGAAGACGCACCCGTTGACGCGCGACGCCGCTGCGGCGGCGAGCTCGCGCTCGGCGCGCGGCAGCCCCTCAGCCGTGTTGTAGAAGATGTCCTTGTCGACGAGCGTGCGCGCCCGCAGGATCTCGGGGTCGCGCGCGAGCAGCCGGAAGTAGTCGCTCGATGCCCGCGGACGATCGACCAGGCCGTCGTAGTGGCGCTCGGTGAGCTCATCCACCGGCAGCGGCTCCAACCAGGGGAGCCACCCGACCTCCCCGCGCGTGAACGCGTGGGGATGAGGCGCGTCGTGCGTCAGGACGATGTCTTCGGTCGTGGTGCCGGTCATGCGGAGACCTCCTCGGGCGATGCGGACGGAGCGGCGACAGACGACGACAGCGCGCGGAGACCCGCGGCGACGCGCTGCTGGAAGGCCAGGAACGACACAAGCTGCGACAGCGTCACGATGCCGTCGGTGCTCCAGCCCGCGTCGACGAGGCGGGCCTGGGCCGCGGCATCCGCCTCCCGCGGGCGGAACGTGAGCAGGTGCGCGTGCGCGAGCGCCGCCGTGAGCCGTTCCCCGAGGGCGTCGCGCGCGGCGATGCCGGGCTCGTACCGGCGCCCGTCCGTGCTCTCGTCGGCCAGGCCCTCCTCGCGGTAGGCGCCGAAGGGGCCCGCTGTGGCGGCGGCGGACGCCTCCGCCAGCACGATCTCGGTGCGCCGGGCATCGGCGGCCGCGGCGACGTCGGCGTAGCGGGCGGCGGTCGCGTCGTCGGCGGTGGAGCGCGTCGCGAACGCGGCGACGAGCAGGCGCTCGTCGACGGTGAAGGCGGCGTCGTCCCGCGGGTCGAACAGCGCGTCGTGGCTGGCCTGCAGCTGCTCGCGGGTGACGGGCCGCCGTCGGCGGAGGGCATCGAGCGGGTCGCCGGCGCGGATGCCGACGAGCTCGTCGACGACGTCGACGGCCCCCGTGAGCTCAGCGGTGGTGGTCATGAGGTCTCCTTTCCGAGACGGCCGAGGGGTGCGAGGGAGCGGTCGGTCCAGCCGAGCGCCGGCGCGACCTCGCCGGCGAACAGCTCGATGGACCGCAGCACGAAGTCGTGCGGTGCGTCGACGGAGTGCACCTGGAACGCCACCTCGGTCGCTCGCGACAGGGTGGAGTCCGCCGCGAGCGACGCGGCGACGTCCTCGGGCGTGCCGAGATGCGTGTCGGTCGCGGCGATGAGATCGTCCAGCGCATCGTCGGGCAGATGATGCCCCGATCGCCGCAGCCCTTCGGCGGCGCGGCGCAGCCCCACCTCGGCGAACCGCAGCGCGTCGGCGCGGTCGTCGGCGACGAAGAGCGTGCGGGATGCCGTCACGCGCGGGTCCACTCCGGCAGGCAGAGCCTCCAGGTACCGGTCGATGATGGGGTGCTGCAGGTCGGCGAGGCTCGCGCCGAGTGCGTCGGCCGGACGCGGCTGCGTGCGCGAGAGCAGCAGTCCGTGACCGTGGATGCCGGCACGCGTGCCGCCCGCCGGCGAGAACGTCGCCTGCCACACGCGGTCGGCGAGGGAGCCGGCGTCGGGGTACAGCGTGTTGCCACCGCCGATCTCGCGTCCGGCGAGCGCGTCGAGCAGCACCGTGAGCTTGCGGTCGTACACGGCGGCCTTCGCCGCGACGTCCTGTCCGAACGGCACGAACGACGACGGCGTGCCGCCGCTGCCGAGTCCGAGGTCGATGCGTCCGCCCGACAGCAGGTCGGCCACCACCGCGTCCTCGGCCACGCGCACCGGGTCCTCGAGCGGAAGCGTCACCACGCCCGTGCCGAGGCGGATCTCGCTCGTCGCGGCGGCCGCGTGCGCGAGGAACACGAACGGCGACGGCAGCCCGCCCTCCGCAGCGCGGAAGTGGTGCTGCGCCACCCAGGCGCGCCCGACCCCGAACCGCTCCGCGTGGCGGATCTGATCGGTGGCCAGCCGGTAGCGCTTGGCAGGCGGCGCGTCGTCGAGGAGGCGTGTGAAGAAGGCAAGAGACGGCGCGGTCATGCCGCGACCTCCGATCGTCCGGGCACGGCTGCCAGCAGCTCGCGCGTGTAGTCGTGGATGGGGGTCGAGAAGAGGTCCTCGGTGCTGCCGGACTCGACGACGCGGCCGCGGCGCATCACCGACACGGTGTGGCTGATGCGCCGCACGACGGCGAGGTCGTGCGAGATGAACAGGTACGTCAGCCCGAGCTCCTGCTGCAGCGACTCCAGCAGCTCCAGGATGCGCGCCTGCACGGTGACGTCGAGGGCCGAGACCGCCTCGTCGAGCACGAGGACCTCGGGACGGATGGCGAGCGCCCGTGCGATCGCGACCCGCTGCCGCTGGCCGCCCGACAGCTCACGCGCCGAACGCTGCAGCACGTCGGCGGGCAGCTTCACGCGATCGATCAGCTCGGCCGCGCGCGCGTGCCGCTCGCTCCGCGTTCCCTCGCGGAAGTTGTGCAG
Source organism: Microbacterium jejuense (assembly GCF_019511665.1). Lineage (GTDB taxonomy): Bacteria > Actinomycetota > Actinomycetes > Actinomycetales > Microbacteriaceae > Microbacterium > Microbacterium jejuense_A. The sequence goes on along the minus strand of NZ_JAEUAW010000021.1, from coordinate 14,894 downwards.
CGGCTCGGCGACGATCTGCGCGACGCTCTGGCGCGGGTCGAGCGACGAGAACGGGTTCTGGTAGACGAGCTGGATGCGCCGGCGCAGCTGCCGCAGTCCCTCGCCGCGCAGGCCGCCGATGTCGGCCAGCCCGCCGTCGGCGGCGGCGAGCTCGATGCGGCCGGCGTCCGGCTGCAGGAACCTCGTCACGAGCCGCGCCGTCGTCGTCTTGCCAGACCCGGACTCCCCCACGAGCGCGTGCGTGGTCCCCCGCCGCACCTGGAACGACACGTCGTCCACGGCCCGGAAGGCCGCGCGCCCGCGCACCGCGAACTCCTTCACGAGTCCCTCGGCCACGATGGCATGGGGGTTCTCGGCGGCGGCGGTCGCGGCATCCCGGATGAACAGCGGGGGCTCCGGCCGGCGGAAGTCCTCCGTCGCCAGCGCGGGCGCGTCGGCCAGCAGCTGCCGCGTGTACGGATCGGAGGGAGATGAGAGGATGCCCGCACTCGGCCCCTGCTCGACCACGAGGCCCCGATTCAGCACGACGAGGCGCTGGGCACGATCGGCGGCGACGCCGAGGTCGTGCGTCACGAGGAGCACCGACGTCCTCTCCTCACGGCGCAGGTCGTCGATGAGGTCGAGGATGCGGCGCTGCACGGTGGCATCCAGCGCGCTCGTCGGCTCGTCGGCGATGATGAGCCGCGGGCTCAGCGCCACGGCGATCGCGATGAGCACGCGCTGACGCATGCCGCCCGACAGCTCGTGCGGGTACTGGCGCGCCCGCAGCGCCGGATCGTCGAGACCGACCCGCTCGAGCAGCTCGAGCACGCGACCGCGGCGGACGCCGGCGTCTCTGACGCCGTGCACCCGGAGGATCTCACCCACCTGCACGCCGATCGGGCGCACCGGGTCCAGCGACGACGTCGGGTCCTGGGGCACCAGGCCCACCTGGGCGCCGCGCACGCTGCGCAGGCGCTTCGGGTTCCAGCCGGTGATGTCGACGCCGCCCAAGGCGATCGTGCCGCCGTCGACGCGCCCGCCCTCGGGCAGCAGTCCGATGAGGGCGTGCGCGGTCGTCGACTTGCCCGACCCGGACTCGCCGACCAGCGCCACGACCTCGCCCTCGCCGACCGTCACGTCGACACCGTGGACCACCTCGCGGCGACCGCTGCGGGTCTGGTACGACACCCGCAGGCCCTGTACGTCGAGCACGCTCATCGCGTTCCCCTTCCGATCGACTGGCTGATGCGGTTGGCGCTCAGCACCACCACGACGACCACGAGGCCGGGCAGAGTGGTCAGCCACCATGCCGTCGCGACGTAGTTGCGGCCCTCGGCGATGAGCAGACCCCACTCCGGCGTCGGCGGCGGCGCGCCGTAGCCCAGGAAGCCGAGAGTCGAGATGGCCAGGATCGCCCCGCCGAACTGCAGCGCGGCCAGGCCGACGACGGCGGTGAGCGAATTGGGCAGCACGTGTCGTCGGAGCACCGACGCGAACGAGCCGCCGCTGCCGAAGGCCGCCTCGACGTAGTCGGTGCGGCGCACGCGGACGACCTCCGACCGCGACAGCCGCGCGAACGATGCGACGCTGCCGATGCCGACGGCGATCGCCGCGTTCACGGTGCCGAAGCCCAGCAGGATGATCACCGACAGCGACAGCAGCAGGCCGGGGATCGACAGCAGCACGTCGACGATCCGCATGAGCACGTCGTCGAGCCAGCCGCCCACGGACCCCGCGATCACGCCGAGCAGGGTGCCCGCCGCGAGGCCCACCGTCACCGCGATGAGCGCGCCCGACAGCGAGTGGATCGCGCCGTAGACGACGCGCGCGTACAGGTCGCGGCCGATCGCGTCGGTGCCGAACCAGTGCGCCGCGCTCGGCGGCAGCAGCTTGTCGGCCGGCACGCCGTCGATCGGGTCGTACGACGTGAACAGCCACGGCACGACCGCCCACAGCACGGCGACGACGATCACCGCGACGGCGAGCGCGAGGGTCCACGACGGGCGCCGGCCGCGGGCGAACAGCCGCGCGATGTTCGCGCGCCGCGACGGCTGGCCGTCGGGAGCGCCCGCGTCGCGGGCGATGGGGTCGAGGACGGTTCGGGATGCTTCGTCCCTCGCGGATCCGGCGGTGGCGGCATCCACCACCTCCTCCTCTTCCTCGAGGATCGGTCCCTGAGCCTGTCGAAGGGTCATGCGGAGGCCTCCTGGAGGACGGGAGCAGACGACGTGCGCGGGGCGCGGGTGCCGCGGCGAAGCCGCGGGTCGAGCACGGGATACAGCAGGTCGACCACGAGGTTGACGACGACGAACGTGAGCGCCGCGAGCACGACGATGCCCTGGAGCACCGGGATGTCCTGGCTCGAGACGGCCTGCTCGGTGATGCGGCCGATGCCCGTGCGGCCGTACACGGTCTCGGTCACCACAGCGCCGCCGATCAGCTCGCCGAACAGCACGCCCGCGATGGTCAGCGTCGGCAGCAGCGCGTTGCGGGCCACCGACCGCCACAGCACCCACGACGGCGAGGCGCCCTTGGCGTGCACCACGGTGACGAACGGCTGCAGCTGCACGTCGTCGATGCTGCGCACCAGGATCTGCGCCAGGGGCGCCGAGATCGGCACCGCCAGCGTGATCACGGGGAGGATGAGTCCCACCGCCGGGTCGGCCGCGACGATCGGCACCCAGCCCAGGCCGAACGAGAAGACCTGGATGAGGAGGATGCCGAGCCAGAACACCGGCACCGCCACGAAGATGCCCGGCAGAGCCTGGAGTCCCCGGCGCAGCCAGCCGAACGGCGACAGCGTCGAGAGGAACGCGATCGCGAACGCGAGCACGGCGGCCAGCGCGAACCCGAGGCCCGCCAGCACCGCCGTCGCAGGAAGGGCCTCGCCGATGAGCTGCAGCACGGGCGTGCCGTACTGGGTCGAGTAGCCGAAGTCGCCGTGGGCGTACCCCGTCAGCGTGGCCCAGTACTGCTCCCACCACGTCGAATCGGCTCCGTAGGCGATGCGGATCTGCTCGATCTGCTCGGCGCTCAGCCCGAGCGACGGGTCCTGGTACTTGATCAGGATCGCGTCTCCCGGCAGCAGCTGCAGCAGGATGAACGTGGCCGTGAAGGCCGCGATCAGAACGATCGCGGCCTGCCCGGCGCGTCTCAGCGCGTAGCTCATCGGTTCGGCCCCCGGTGCCCTACTGCTTCTTGTCGAGCCACACGTCGTAGAACAGCGGACGCGCGACCGACTCGAACTCGATGCCCTTGACGTAGGGTGCGGCGCCGTAGACCTGCGGCTCCTCGAACAGCGGGATGACGTACGCCTGCTCGGCGAGGTAGTCCTGGACCGCCTGCGAGGCGGCGATGCGGGCATCCGGGTCGGCGGTCGACGCGACGGTCTCGAGCAGCTCGTCGAGCTTCGCGTCGTCCGACAGCAGCGTGTTGCGGTTCTTCGTGTAGTACTGGCTCTTGATGACGTCGAGGTCCGCGCGGCCGACCATCGAGTGGTACAGCGGGGTCTTCAGCGGATCCGTGATGTCTTCCGCGTAGCTGCCGGCGTCGGCGGACTTCACGTTCAGCTCGACGCCGATCTTCTTGAGCTGCTGCGACACGAGCTCGAGCGTCTGCTTCGACAGCGGCTGAGCCTTGGCCTCATAGACGTCGAGCGACAGGCGCTGCCCGTCCTTCTCGCGGATGCCGTCCGATCCCTCTTCCCAGCCCGCTTCGTCGAGCAGCTTCTCGGCCTTCTTCGGGTCGTACTCGTAGTACTCCGACTCGTCCTTGTAGCCGAGGGCGGTCGAGCTCAGCGCCGACGTGGCGCGCGGGTAGTTCTCGGTGAACACGGTGTCGACGACCTCCTGGCTGTCGACGCCCGCGACGAGCGCCTGACGCACCTTGATGTCGCTGAGGATCGGGTTCGTGAACCGCAGGCTCAGCGCGTTGTTCACGCCGCGGGTCTGCGGGGCGTACAGGTCGAAGCCGCCGGACTCGACGCGCGCCTCGTCGAACGCCTGCACGTAGCGGATGTAGTCCGCCTGGCCCGACAGCAGCGAGCCGATGCGCACGCTGTCTTCGGGCGTGACGATGAGGTGGATCGTATCGAGGTACGCACGACCCTGGTGCTCCGAGCTCGGCGGCGCCCAGTCGTAGTCGTCGCGGGCCTGCAGCGTCAGCTCGGTGCCGAGCTTCTCGTCGGTGATCGTGAAGGGGCCCGAGCCCACGATGTCGGCCGCGTTCCCGGCGCCGAACTCCTCCAGCGTGCGGTCCAGCGTGGCCGGCGACAGCAGGCCCGAGTTGATCGTGGACGTCGCCTGCAAGAAGCCGGGGGCCGGCGCGCTGAAGCGGAACGTCACGGTGTCGGCGTCGACGACCTCGCTCGACGCGTAGTTGTTGATCGCCTCAGAGACCGTGAGCCCCAGGTCGGGATTGCCGAGCCCGTAGGTGTCGAAGTTCTTCGCGACGGCCGCAGCGTCGAGCGGCGTGCCGTCCGAGAAGGTCACGTCGTCGCGCAGGTCGAACGTGTACTCGGTCGCGTCGTCGTTCACGGTCCACTCGGTCGCGACCCACGGCTCGATCTCGAGCGTCTCGGGGTTCTGCCACGTCAGGCGCGCGGTGATGTTGTTGACCAGGCCGCCGTTCGGGTAGAACCCGGCCTGCGGCGGGTAGAGGTTCGTGTACGTCTGGTATTCGAGGTAGGTCAGCTCGCCGCCGGCGACGGGCTCTCCGGCGGTGTCTCCGCCGGTGGCGGTGGGCTGCTGCGACGCGCACGCCGTGAGGGATGCCGCGGCGACGAGCACCGCGACGGCACCGGCGACGATTCGCGATGCGGGACGGGACATGTGGTTCTCCTGGGTTCGGGAAGGCTGTGCAAGGTGTGTCGGCAACGCTAGGGAGGGGCATCGCGTCCCCGTTCTTTGCGACGTCACGGCCGTTCACCGTCCGCAAGCGGAGGTCACCGGGAGTCACGCGGGGTAATACGGACCACCCGCTCGTTGAGCGAGCGAAGCGAGACGAAACGCCGCAAGCCGCCCTCAGGACTCGGCCACCCGCGCGGCGTAGGCGAAGGGGCTGGTTCCCGAGAGCGTCTCACCGCGTTTCGTCTCGCTCGTTCCTCGCTCGCTCAACGACCGGGATGGCTGCGACCTCGCTCGCTCAACGACCGGGTTCCCCCGCCGACCCCCGGTCGCTGAGCGAGCGCCAGCGAGACGAAGGGCAGCGCCTACCGAGCGAGCGCCTCGGCGTGGGCCAGGCGCGGGGCGCCCAGCGACAGGCGCTCGCGCAGCGTGACGCCGTGGCGTCCGATCAGACCGCGGCGGCGCAGCTCGGGCACGGCGAGCGCCGTGAACGCCTCGAACTGCGCGGGCTGGAAGGCCGACAGCACGTTGAACCCGTCGGCGGCGCCGGCATCGCGCCAGTCCTCGAAGTGGTCGGCGATCACGGCGGCACTGCCGACGACGAAGTTCGCCGGAACGGCGTGCGCGGCGATGAGATGCCGCCACGTCACGGGATGCGCCCCGCCGAGGTCGCGCCCGGTGCGGGCACGCACGATGTCCAGCGTGCGCGCGGCAGCCTCGGCGAACCCGGCGGCGGTCGCAGCGGTGACGGCGTCATCGACGGAGGCGCTCCGCGCCGGGTCGTCCGGCTCGATGCCGGCGACGTCGAGGAACGACGCGAGCGACCTGTTCGCCGGGAACCCCGGTCGCTGCGCGTGGTCCGACACGCCGTCGTCCAGCGGCACGAGCAGCAGCAGCCGGTCGACGATCGCGCGGGCGGCGGCATCTGTCTCGGCCACCACCGGCAGCACCGGCACGATCACCTTGAGATCCTCGGGATCGCGACCGGATGCCGCGGCCAGCGCCCGCAGCTCGGCCCGCGTCGCAGCGGCCACGGCCGGGTCGCCCGCCGCGATGAGCGCGAGGTCGGCCTCCGTGGCGGCGAGCGCGCGAGAGCGCGGCGATGTGCCCGCGTGCACGATCGGCGGATGCGCCTGCGGCGGGCGGGCGACGTTGAGCGGTCCTTCGACGCGCACCTGCGTGCCCTGCAGCGCGGCGGTCCGCAGCCTGTCGGCGTCGATGAGCACGCCGCTGTCGGCGTCTGCGATCCACGCGTCGTCGTCCCACGACTCCCACAGCAGCCGCAGCGCCCGCACGAACTCCTCGGCGCGGTCGTAGCGCGTCTCATTGTCGGCGTGGGCGTCGCGGCCGTGGTTCGCGGCCGCACGCGGCTCGGCGCCCGTGACGAGGTTGACGCCGGCGCGTCCGCCGGTGAGCAGATCCAGGGACGCCGTCGCCCGCGCTGTCGCATACGGATCGGCGTACGTGGAGTTCACGGTGGCGATGAGGCCGATGCGCTCGGTGATGCCCGCGAGGAACAGCACCGCGCTCACCGGATCGATGCGCGCCAGCAGGTACGGGTCGCGGAACTCCAGGTCGGGCCCCGTGGCCAGCCAGTCGCCGAAGAACAGGTAGTCGAGGTCGGCGCCCTCGGCGAGCTCCGCGACGCGGCGCAGCACGGCCGCGTCCGTCCGCGGGTCGGCGTGCGCGCCCGGGTGCCGCCACCCCGAGGGGTAGGCGCCGAGCGTGCGCACCATGGCTCCGACGACGAGGGGTCCGGTGGCGGCATCCGTCATACCGGCACCACGTCCAGAGAAGGAGCCGAGCCGACGGCCGCGAGCCGGCCGCGCGACCGCGACCACTGGCTCCACGATCCGGGGTACACGACGACGTCGATGCCCGCCAGCGCTCCGGCGAGCGCGGTGTGGGTGGCGGCGATGCCCGAGCCGCAGTACGCGGCGACCGCGACCCCCTCCGACACCCCGGCCGCCGCGAACTCGGCGCGGATCTCGTCGGGGCTGCGGAACTTCCCGGCGGTCAGATGCACCGTCGTGGGCAGGTTGACGGCGCCGGGGATGTGCCCGCCGATGGGGTCGTGCGGCTCGGAGTCGCCGCGGTACCGGTCGGGCGCGCGCACGTCCAGCAGCAGGCCGTGGTCGGGCCACTCCTCGACCCCGTCGATGTCGGCGACGCCCTCGGTGATCTCTTCGAGCACGATGTCGCCCGGTGGACGGGGCAGCACGTCGCCCGTATCGAGCGGCAGGCGTTCGGCGAGCCAGCCGCGCAGGCCGCCGTCGAGCACGCGGACGTCGGCGATGCCCGACCGCGTCAGCACCCACCAGGCCCGCGCGGCGGCGACGGAGTGCACGTCGTCGTACGCGACGACGGTGTCGCCCGCCCGGATGCCCCACCGTCGCGCCGCGGCCTGCAGCTGCTCGCGCGACGGGAGAGGATGCCGCCCCTCACGGGGATCGCCGCGCCGCGCGAGTTCGTGGTCGAGGTCGACGTAGACGGCCCCGGGCAGGTGACCGTCGAGGTACGCCGGGCGTCCCTCGGGCTGGTCGAGGCGCCAGCGCACGTCGAGGATCCGCGGCGGGGTGCCGCCGCGGATGAGATCGGCCAGCTCGGTAGGCGAGATGAGTGGGGAAGGCATGGGGTCATGCTCGTCCCGCGTCACCGGCTCGGGAACGGTGTGACGACACACGCCGCGACCGGGCGTCATACGCCGCGACATGGCGTCATGCGGCGTCACACGCGTTCACGCAAGATGCGTGAGGCGGTCGTCTGCGCGCTGCCCTACGATCCGGAAAACAGACGTCAGGAGAACTGGATGCCGCACCCCGAGGACCCTCGTCCGGGCACGCCCTTGCGCGGCCTGCGCGCACGGCGGACGATCGCCGGACTCGCGGTCGTGGCCGCGATGACGCTTCTCGCCGGCTGCGGGTCGGGCGTCTTCCCGTTGCCGACGAACCTGCCGACCTCGCTCCCGACGAATCTGCCGACCAACCTGCCCACATCGCTGCCGACCAACCTGCCGACGGATCTGCCGACGACGAGACCCACCGATCTCCTCCCGACGCGGAGCCCGTCGGCTCGACCGACCCCGGACCCCGAGCCGACTGCCACCACCGAGCCGGCCCCTCTGCCCGAGCCGACCTCGACGGTCGTACCTGAGCCGACGGTCGCTCCCGTGCCGGAGCCGACCGTCGGGCCGACTCCGACCCCGACGGCCACCCCGACGCCGACTCCGACCCCGACGGCCACCCCGACCGCCACCCCGACCGCCTCGGCGACGCCCACCGCGACGCCGACCGCGGAAGCGGCCGACACCGACGTCTCACCGGCGAACTGGGTGCCGTGGGTCATCGTGCTGCTCGTGCTGGTGGCCGGCGCGGTCACGTACCTGATCGTGCGGCGACCTCGACGGCCCGGACCACCGGCGCAGTGAGCCCCGGCTGTCGGCAGCGGCTTTCCGTCTCGGTCGCTGCTCGCTCGCTCGGCAATCGGGCTCAGCCGCGCAGCGCGAGGACGAACGGCAGCACGGCCGTCGCGCCGGCTCGGCGGAGTTCTCGCGCCGCGACGGTGAGCGTCCAGCCGCTGTCGACCCTGTCGTCGACGAGCAGCACCGGGCCGCCTGGCACGTCGAGCCGGTCGGCGGAGAACCGCCCCCACACGCCCGCCACGCGGAACGCGCTGTTGCCTCCGGCCTGACCCGTCGGTCCGCCGTCCACGAGGTCGAGGGCGCCGAGGTACGGCAGTCGTCCGATATCGGCGATGCCCCGCGCGAGCGAGTCCACGAGCTGCGGCTTCGTGCGGGACGGCATGGCCACCACGGCGACCGGGCGCTCGTCCCAGCGCCAGTCGGCCAGCACGCGCACGCACGCGGCGAGCACGTTCTGCGGCACCGGCTGGTCGGCGGCACCCGCGGCGAACAGCTCGCGCATCGCGCCGCCCCAGCCGAGGTCGGTGAGGCGTGCGAGCGCACGGCCCTCGCTCGCCTGCTCGTCGGCGGCGATGCGGCCCTTGGCGGCGACGCCGAGCCGATCGGCTCCGGTCGGCCACTGCCGGCGCGGTTCGATCGGCACGCCCACGCGGTCCAGTGCCGCGGTCGCGGCATCCGTCGCCGTCGCGGCGATCTCGGTCGGGAACCACGCGCCGGCGCAGTTGTCGCAGCGGCCGCAGGGCGCCGCGGTGTCGTCGTCGAGCGACCGCTGCAAGAACTCCATGCGGCAGCCGGCGGTCTCTTCGTACTCGATCATGTGCTGCTGCTCGGCGACCCGTTCGGCCGCGATGCGACGGTAGCGCTCCTCGTCGTATGTCCACGGCTGACCGGTCGCGATCCAGCCGCCCCGCACCCGCTCGACGGCGCCGTCGACGTCCAGCACCTTGAGCAGCAGCTCCAGCGGCGTGCGGCGGATGTCGACGATCGCCTCCAGCGCGGGCGTCGACAGCGGACCGCCCGCCTGCGACAGCGCCGACAGCACGCGCTCGGCGCGCTCGCGGTCGGGCATCGACGCGGTGGCGAAGTAGTGCCAGATGTCGCGGTCCTCGACACCGGGCAGCAGCAGCACATCGGCGGATTCGGTGGCGCGGCCGGCGCGGCCGACCTGCTGGTAGTACGACACCGGCGACGAGGGAGCACCGAGGTGCACGACGAAGCCGAGGTCGGGCTTGTCGAAGCCCATTCCGAGCGCACTGGTCGCCACGAGCGCCTTGACACGGTTGTCTTTCAGCAGCGCCTCCGACTCCTCGCGTTCGTCGGTGTCCGTCTGCCCGGTGTAGGCGCGCACGTCGTAGCCGCGCTCACGCAGCAGCCGGGCGGTGTCGTTGGCCGCAGCGACGGTCAACGTGTAGATGATGCCCGAGCCCGGCAGATCGCCGAGGTGGCTGAGGAGCCACGCGAGACGGCTCTGCGAGTTCGGCAGTCGCAGCACGCCCAGCCGCAGCGACGCCCGCGCGAGCGGGCCTCGGATGGTCAGAACGCCCTCGCTCTTCGGCGCACGCGGACCGCCGGCATCCACCGTCCCGCCCGCGTCTGCGCCGGCATCGAGCTGCTCGGCCACGTCGGCCACGACGCGGCTGTTCGCCGTGGCCGTGGTGGCGAGCACCGGCACGCCGGCCGGCATACGCGCGATGAGATCGCGCAGGCGCCGGTAGTCGGGCCGGAAGTCATGGCCCCAGTCGCTGATGCAGTGCGCCTCGTCGACGACGAGCAGCCCGATGCGCTCGACGAGCTGCGGCAGCTGCTCGTCACGGAAGGACGGGTTGTTCAGACGCTCGGGCGACACCAGCAGCACGTCGACCTCGTCGGCGTCGAGCTGCGCGAGCACGTCGTTCCACTCGTGCGCATTCGTCGAGTCGATCTTCACCGCGCGGACGCCCGCGCGCGCGGCGGCGGCGATCTGATCGCGCATGAGCGCGAGCAGCGGCGACACCAGCACCGTCGGGCCCGCGCCCCGGCGGCGCAGCAGGAGCGTCGACACGAAGTACACGGCCGACTTGCCCCACCCGGTGCGCTGCACCACCAGGGCGCGCCGGCGGTCGTCGACGAGCGCCTGGACGGCCTCGAACTGCCCGTCGTGGAAGTCGGCGTCGTCGCGGCCGACGAGCGCGCGCAGCACCTCGAGGGCTTCGGTGCGGGTGTCGGTCGTCGCTGTCACGCGTTCCACCCTGCCTCATGCCGCTGACATCCGCGGCCCCGTCCCGATCGCCATGTGGACGAGGAGCCACCGGGCGCGTGAATCATGCGTCTGGGGAGGAGCCGCCCGCGTGCTACCGTGGCCGCGACGGAGGGAGGCACCGTGTTCGACGCCATCGGCATCACGCTGCGTGCCCTCCTCGCGGTGGTCGCGAACGCGCTGCGACCCGCCGCAGACCTGGTCGCCGCCACCGCGCGGCCCCTGCTCGAGACCGCGCCCCTCTCGGCCGACGCCGGAGCGCTCGTCCTCGCGGTGACCCTCGTCGCGACCCTCGCGGTGCTCGCCGTCGCGATCGCGCTGTTCCGCGCCCCCGCGCACACCCCGACCGCCGGAGCGCATCCGCTCCGGGCGATCGCCGACGCGACGCGTCTCACGGCGTCGCACCCCGACGCGCCGGGCCACTCCCGTCCGCGCGCGCCCGGTCACGCGGCCCTGGCCGCGTAGCCTCACCGCGCACGTCCCGCCGATCGGGCGTCCGGCGGTGCCTTCGTGGCCGCATGCCACGAACCGACACCGGACGAAACGGACATCCTTTGGACCTCTACGCCTTCCCACCCGTCGCCGCGATCCTCGACGCGGCCTATGCCCTCCTCATGCAGCTCATGGCGCTGCTCGAGCCGATCGCCGGAACGGCGGCGGCCTCGGCATCCGTCATCGCCCTCACCCTGCTGGTACGCGCCGCGCTCATCCCGGTGGGGATCTCGCAGGCCAAGGCCGAGCAGACCCGCAGCCGGCTCGCGCCGAAGCTGCGCGAGCTGCAGAAGCGCTACAAGCGCGACCCCGAGCGCCTGCAGCGCGAGACCATGAAGCTGTACGCCGACGAGAAGACGTCGCCGTTCGCCGGCTGCCTGCCGATGCTCGCGCAAGCGCCGGTCGTCGCCGTCGTGTACGCGCTGTTCCTCCACCCCGCCATCGCCGGTCACGCCAACTCGCTGCTGGTGCAGCAGCTGTTCGGCGTGCCCCTCGGGCTCAGCGCCGTCGGCGCTGTCGCCTCCGGCACGGCGACACTCGGGACGGCGGGGGTGTTCGCGGGGGTCATCGCAGTGATCGTCGTGGTCGCCGAGCTGACGCGGCGCGTGTTCCGCCCGCAGATCGATGGATCGGTGGATGCCTCACCCCTCGCCGGCGCCGGCATGGCGCGTGTCGCGGGCGCCCTGCAGTTCACGACGGCCGTCTTCGCGCTGTTCGTGCCGCTGGCCGCCGCGCTGTATCTGGCGACGACGGTGGCGTGGACGCTCGTGCAGCGCGTCGTGCTGAGACGGAGGTATCCGCTCGCGGAGCGGTGAGGCGCGGCATCCACCCCTTGAAAGAGCCTGGTCAGGCTCCTATCCTGGCGCCAGGTGGTCGGGGAGGGCCATCACCTCGGGACGCACGACGGCCGGCGCACGGAAGGGCAGCCCATGGAGCACTCCCCGCACGGGGCGCAGCAGACCAGACGCGGCCTCCGCCGACGCCGGACCCTCCGCTGGCGGCGCGTGCGCGTGATCCTCGCGGCGGGCCTCGTGCTCGGAGTCGGCGCGTTCGCCACGATCGCCGCCTGGACCGACACCGAGAACGCCACCGGAACCTTCGGGACGAGCGTCTTCGCCACCGAGTCGCAGAGCGCGGGTTCGCCGACGTACGCCGGTCACCCGACGGCGCCGGGGGCCGCACTCGCCTTCAACGCGACGGCCATGTCGCCGGGCACCTCGTTCTACGCGTGGCTGAACATCCGCACCACGCCGGCGTCCACGGTCGGCGGCACGGTGACGCTCACGGGAGCGACGCCGAGCGGCGCCCTCGCGCCGGCCCTGCAGTACCGCGCCGTGCGGATGGCGGGCCCGAGCCCGGGCTCCGCGTGCGACGCCACGGCGTTCTCAGGGTCGCCCACCTTCATCGCGGGTTCGAGCTCGACGTACCTCGCGGTGACCCAGGTGCCGGCATCACCGGTGGCCAGCGCGATCGGGGCGGCCGGCGCCCAGCTCGGGTTCTGCATCGAGGTGCGGGTCGCGCCGGGCTCGGACAACTCCTACCAGGGGCAGGCCGCGACCGTGACGTGGACGTTCACGGCGACCTCGGCGAGCTGACATGGTCAGTGGCGGCACGGCGGGAGCTCGGGTGATGCCGCGGCGGGCCGTGGCGGCGCTGCTGGCTCTCGTCGGCGTGCTGGGCGTCGCGCTGCTGCAGCCATCGCCGACGGAGGCGGCCTGGGTGCGCACCGATGTGGCGGGCGATACGACGCTGAGCGCGGGCACGGTGGCGCCGGTCACGCAGATGACCTGCACGGCCGGGCTCCTGCAGCCTGTCACCTTCAGCTGGACCGCACCCACCGGCGGCCTCACCCGCACCGGCTACCGGTGGACCGTCACCGGGGGTCTCAACAACAACGGGGGCGACCTCCCCGCGACCGCGACGAGCATCTCGCTGAACACCGGCCTGCTCGGCCTCGGCTCGGGCACCTTCTCGCTCTACGTCCTCGGCCCGGGCGGCTGGCGATCCGGCGCGAAGACAGGCTCGCTGTCGTTCGCGACCGTCGTGCTCGACGTCCTCTCGACCTGCTCAGTACCGTGACCCGCGGCATCCATCGTCATTCCTCCCGCGCGTGCAGCAGCCCGCTGGCGGCGCCCAGCGCCGCGCCGACCAGCGTGTCGACGACACGTTCGGTCGCGACGGCGACGGTGTCGACGGCACCGGTGGCGGCACCGGTGAGCAGCAGCACGAGCGGCGTGATGAACACGAGCGCGAGCGCGTAATTGCGCACGACCACCAGTTCGATGGTGAACTGCAGCACCCCCAGGGTGAGCGCGAGCCACAGCGCAGGGATCGGCAGCGGCGCCAGCAGCAGGTAGACCCCCGCGCCCACGACGGTGCCGATCATGCGGTGCAGTCCGCGGGCGAAGGCCGCCCGGCGGTCGGCCGCCACGCCGATCACCGCGACGGCTGCGCCGACGATCCAGTACGCCCGATCGGGATCGAGCACGAGGCCGAGCGCGATCCCGACGACGGTGACGATCGCGACCCGCGCGAGCAGCAGGCGTTCGCCCGGCGGCCACGACGGTCCGGGAAGGATCTGATGCAGCGGCCGTGCTGCGACCCGCCGCCGGCTCGGCAGCGCCAGCGGCGCGAGCGACACGAGTGAGGCGAACAGGATGCCGCATGCCACGGTCGCCACGTAGACCCCGGCATCCGCTCCGGAGGCGACGATGTGCGACGACAGTCCGTACACCAGGACGACGAAGAGGGGTCCCGGCGGCCCGATGCGGAAGCCGAACATGGCGGCGGCAGCGGCGATGGACACGGCGGCGAGCCCGACCAGCGTCGCGACCTGCGACGGGCCCGCCAGGGCACCGAGCAGCGCGGCGACCGTCAGGGCACCCGCGATGAACGGGACGACGCGCAGGCGCTCGATCACCGGGAGCTGTGTGGCGTAGAGCGCGACGAACGCCCCCGTCGCGGCCTGGAAGCCGAGATCAGGTCGCCCCAGCATCGCCATGACCGCGATCGGCACGGCCATCGCGATCGCCGCGCGCAGTCCGATCGGCCACCGCGGCGCGGGAGCGGGTGCGAGCCGGAACAGGCTGGCCAGAGCGTGCTGCAGGTCGGCCGCGAATCTGCGGCCACGGCCGTGTCGCGGCATCCGGTCTCCTCTCCCCCTCCATCCTCTCCCGTCCGCACAGAACTTCCAATTGGAGGTTTTTGGTCGACAGGCTGGGTATCATCGGGCTATGACCTCCACGCCCGCCGACGCACCGCGGTCGCGCGGGCGCTACGCGAAGGGCATCGCGCGGCGTCAGGAGATCCTCGACAAGGCGATCGAGGTGTTCGCCAAGCGCGGGTCGCAGAAGACGAGCCTGCGGGCGATCGCCGAAGAGGTCGGCGTGACCCACGCCGCACTCACCCACTACTTCGGCTCGCTCGAAGAGCTGCTCGTCGCGGTCTACCGCGAGTCCGAGCGCAAGCCCGTCGTCGAGAAGCACGCCCCGCCGGCAGATTCGAGCCCTGCCGCAGCGATGCAGCTCGCTGCTGAAGAGAACCGGGCGATCCCCGGTCTCGTCCAGCTGTATTCGACCCTGGTCGCGATGGCGCTGGAAGACAACCATCCCGCGGCGCACCAGTTCGCGACCGACCGGTTCGCGCGCCTGCGCAACGACATGGCCGAACAGGTGCGCGGACTGCAGGCATCGGGTCACATGCGCGCCGACCTCGATCCGACTCTCGTCGCCGCCCTCGTGATCGCCGCCTCCGACGGCCTGCAGACGCAGTGGCTGCTGGACCCCGCGGTCGACCACGAGGCCGCGCTCGAGATGCTCGACCGACTGCTGCGCGGCGGCCCCGCGACCTGAGCCGGTCGGGTCTCTCGGCCCCCGGCATCCCGCGCCTCCCCTGTTTCGGCGCCCGCCCTCCCCTGTGC
>NZ_JAEUAW010000020.1 GCF_019511665.1 Microbacterium jejuense | reverse complement strand
CACACTACTAATCGTGGGCAGCGTCAGATGTGAATAAGAGACAGGACCGGTCGCGGGTGCAGCGGGTCCCCTCGTCTCGACGGACGTCGCGAACGGAGCGTCGAACCAGCCCTCGATGCCGGTGCGCCGCTCGACCTTGACCTCGCGGGCGAAGGCACGGCCCGAGTCGAGCCACCACGCGCGCTGCGGTGAATCCTCCCAGCCCTCCAGGGTCGGGATGTCGCGGAAGCGGTACAGCATGTACCAGAGGTCACTGCCCTCGCCCGCGCGGACCCAGCCGGAGCCGAGGAAGCCGTCGAAGCCGGCGGCCAGGTCGGTTCCTGCTTGCATCCAGCTCGTGGCTTCTGCAGTGCGGGACGGGTCGATGCGACGTTCGATCGCGACGGTGACGGGGTGGGCCACGGGTTCTGCCATGGCATCCATTGTGAGACCGCCGCAGCGCGATCACGGCGCGGGGTGCGCGTCGCAGCGGGGGCGGCCGCCAGCACGCGCGGCAGGCGCAGCAGCCAGATGCCCATCGTGACGAAGGCGATGAACTCGAACATCGCCAGCGTGATGAGTCCTGCCGTCAGCACCACCATGCCCACCGCGAGCAGGGTGACGCAGAACGTCGTCGCCCTGCGGAAGCGCCGGCTGCGCCCGGGGATCGCGAG
The DNA here is from genome assembly GCF_019511665.1 of Microbacterium jejuense. GTDB lineage: Bacteria > Actinomycetota > Actinomycetes > Actinomycetales > Microbacteriaceae > Microbacterium > Microbacterium jejuense_A. The sequence goes on along the minus strand of NZ_JAEUAW010000020.1, from coordinate 59,791 downwards.
GCCCGTCGACACCGTCGCCAGGAACGACAGCCCGAGCCCCGTGGCGATCACGTTGTGCATGTCGGGGCTCACCGGGATGGGCACGAGTCCCACAGCGGTGAGGTGCAGGCCCGCCGAGACGAGCGACCCGCGGAACGCTCGCGCAGATCGCAACCGGATCCCGTCCGGAAGCGCCACCGCGATCAGGACGCCGTAGGCGGCGAGGAAGAATCCGGCGAAGATCGTCGTCGCGTTGAAGGTGCGGCCCGAGAAGTCGGAGTGCGTCCCCAGCTGCGAGAAATGGTGGTGCCACCACGTCGGATCATGGGTCGTCAGCACGGCCAGCAGCACGCCTGCGGGCAGTGAGAGCACCGCGAGACGCCCGATGCCGTGCGCGACGGCGGCCGGGTGCGGCGCGACGGCGGGGTCTGCGCGGATCGCCTTGTCCGGTAGGGATGCCGGCAGCGACGAGGCCGCGACCGGGTACGATGCGGCTGGACCGCTGGTGACGTCTGAAAGGGTCGTGGGAGGCATTCGACTCACGATCGGTTCGGTTCGACGTGGTGTCCGGTGTCGGACCACCCCAGATGAACCGACACGGAAACCCCGTCGGTGTGACGACAGATTCCCCAGTGCGACGGGGACGCCGAACTGCAGAAAACCCCAGTTCAGCGGTGACCCCCCGGTCGGCGGCAAGCCGCTGAGGCAACAGTAGCCCGACTGACCCGGTGAACGCTGGCCGTTGACACAACGCGACCCGCGCAGCGGCGGACCGGACGGGCTCGCATGGACCGCGACGCGCGGGTGCTTCCGGCCGCCCGAGGCGTCCGGGCGCGGTCGCCGGGCGGGCCGTCGATGCGACGCCCGGACCCGCCCGGGTACCCTGGAACGGCCGGCTCACGCACCTGACGTGGTCGCCGCGCGCGCTCGCGGATCGCACCCAGGAGGAGCCGGATGCCCAAGAACAAGAAGCCCGGCGGAGGCCGCGCGCCGAAGAACTACGACCCGCGCTACAACCCCCGCGCCCGCGCAGCCGGAGGCGGCCGCGGCACGGACGACGTCGGCCGCGGCGACGGGCAGAAGCGTCGCCCGGGCGAGTCGTCGGCAGGCAAGGCGGGCAGCCGCAGCCCGGGCCATCGCGGTCATCGCCCGGAGGCCTCGGAGGGGGCGCCGAAGCGTCGCTGGACCGAGCAGGAGCGCGCCGGTCGTGACGAGGCGCGCGCCATCCGCACGCACGCCCGCGACGATCGTCCCCGTCGTGACGGCGGACCCGCACGCGAGCAGCCGACACGACGCGACGCTGCGCCCCGCCGTGGCAACGGCGCCCCGCGCGACGAACGGCCCCGGCACGACGGACGGCCCCGGCACGACGAGCGACGCCGTGACGACCGTCCGCGCCGCGACGACGCTCCCCGCCGCGACGACGCGCGGTCGGATGTGGTCCACGAGCGCCTGCGCGCCGATGCCGTCGTGCCGGGCGAGGTGGACGCCGCGAGCTTCGGTGATCTCGGCCTCGGGCAGAACATCGTCAAGACGCTCGACGAGCTCGGGGCGCGGCATCCCTTCGCCATCCAGGCCGCCACGATCCCCGCGATCCTCGAGGGGCGGGACGTGCTCGCCCGCGGGCGCACCGGCTCGGGCAAGACGATCGCGTTCGGCGCGCCGCTGGTCGAGAGCGTGCTGCGGTCGCAGGCGGGCCAGAAGCGCGAGATCGGCCGCCCGCCGCGTGCCCTGATCCTCGCGCCGACGCGCGAGCTGGCGCTGCAGATCGACGCGACCATCCAGCCCATCGCGCGCAGCGTCGGCCTGTTCACGACCCAGATCTACGGCGGCGTGCCCAAGGCGCGGCAGCTCGGCGCGCTCAAGAAGGGCATCGACATCGTCATCGGCACGCCGGGGCGCATCGAAGACCTCGTCGAGGCCCGTGCGCTCGACCTGTCGCACGTGCGCGTCGCGGTGCTCGACGAGGCCGACCACATGTGCGAGCTCGGGTTCCTGCAGCCGGTGCAGCGCATCATGCGGCGCACGCCGCGCGACGCGCAGCGGCTGCTGTTCTCGGCGACCCTCGACGGTGAGGTGTCCTCGCTGGTCAAGGAGTTCCTGACGAGGCCCGCCGTGTACGAGGTCGCCGGCGAGACGCAGCGCTCGGGCACCATCGACCACCGCGTGCTCGTCGTCGACCACCGCGACAAGGCGGAGCTGCTGCGCGCGCTCGTCGACCGCGACGGCAAGACGCTCGTGTTCACACGCACCCGCGCGTACGCCGAGATGCTCGCCGAGCAGTTCGGCGACGCCGGCATCCGCGCGCTGGCGCTGCACGGCGACCTCGATCAGGCGCGGCGCACCCGCAACCTCGAGAAGCTGACCTCGGGCCGGATCGATGTGCTGGTGGCCACGGACGTCGCCGCGCGCGGCATCCACGTCGACGACATCGACCTCGTGGTGCAGGCCGACCCGCCCGACGAATACAAGACGTACCTGCACCGCGCCGGTCGCACCGGCCGGGCGGGGGCGTCGGGCACGGTCGTCACGCTCGTGACGCGGTCTCGCCGTGCGCGGCTCGAAGAGCTGCTGCACCGGGCCGACATCGAGGCGCCGTTCACCGAGACGCGTCCGGGAGACGAGCTCCCCGGCCGCTGACGGTCAGGGGCGAGTGGATGCCGGGCGCCCGGCATCCACTCTCCGCAGCGGTCAGGCGGCTGTGCCGATCGTGGCGACGAGCGCGGGGTCGCCGCCGAGTCCGATGAGGCGCGAGCGCAGGGCGACCTCGGCGCGCTCGTACGGCTCGGCGCTCTCGTGGAGCAGAGAGCGGGTGTTGGCAGCCTCGAGGAACGCCACCATCTCGAACGTCAGCTGCCGGGCGTCGTCGAGGAGCGGCAGCTCGCCGGCGTCCATGGCGTGCTGGAGGCTGCCCGCGAGGTAGTCCTCCCATTCGCTGGAGGCGGCCACGACGGCGTCGCGCACCGCACCCGGCTTGGCGTCGAACTCGACCGAGGTGGCGGCGAAGAAGCAGCCGCCGCGGAAGACGCGGTCGCGCGAGTACGCCAGCCACGCCGAGAGGAGCGTGCACACGCGCACGAGGCCGCGCGGAGTCGTGGCGCGCGCGGGTGCGATGACCGCGTCGATGAACACCTCGCGGGCAGCGGCGACGACGGCCAGCTGCAGCTGCTCCTTCGAGCCGAAGAGGGTCGCGATGCCGCTCTTGCTGTGACCTGAGGCGTCGGCGAGCCGGCCGATCGTGAGGCCGTCGAGGCCGTCGACGGTCGCGGTGTCGACCGCGTGGGTGAGGATGGCGCGCCGCGACTCGTCGCCGCGGACGCGGCGTCTGTCGGTCGGGGCTTGTGGCACGCTCCGAGGTTACCGTACGATCGTTCGTATTCATAAGTACGATCGTTCGTATTCTTCTGATCGGAGCATCATGAGCACCGCACGCAGCCTGCCCGGCGCCGCCATCCGCGCGGCCGCGACGATCTCGCCCCGAGCGGGCGCCGCGGTCGCGATGCCCTTCTTCGCGCACGTCGCGAAGCCCCGGCCGGTGCACACGGACGATGCGCCCACGATGTCGCTCGCGCGTCGGCGCACCCTGCGCATCCCGGGTATCGATCGCCGGGGCGTTGACGTGGCCGTGTACGAATGGGGACGCGGGCCGCGCACGATCGTCCTGTCGCACGGGTGGCTCGGTCGCGCGAGCCAGCTCTCGGCCCTCGTGCGCGAGTTCACGGCAGAGGGGTACCGCGTCGTGGCGTTCGACGGCCCCGCCCACGGCGATTCCGCCGGCCGGCGCATGTATCTCGTCGACTGGCTCGACGTCTTCGCCGACCTGCAGCAGCGGCACGGACGGTTCGATGCGGTCGTCGGCCACTCGTTCGGCGGCCTCGCGGCGCTCGTCGGCGTCGCCGGCGGCGTCGAGGCGGACCGCGTCGTGACGATCTCGGCACTGGCCGACGCCGACGAGATCCTGCGCGGGTTCCAGCGCATGATGGGCTGCTCGGACGCGGTCATCGCGCGGCTGCGCGAGCGCTTCGCGGCCCGCTACTTCCCCGGCGACCCCGACCCGTTCGCGTGGCTCTCGGCCGTCCGGCGGCCCCTGCCCGACGGCATCCCGCTCCTGGTCGTCCACGACCGGGGCGACCGGTTCGTGCCCTTCGGCGAGTCGGTGCGCATCGCTGCGGCCAACCCGGCGGCGCACGTCATGCCGACGACGGGGCTCGGGCACAACCGCATCCTCGCCGCCGATGCGGTGCTCGACGCGGTCGTGGAGTTCGTGACGACGGATGCCTCGTCCCCGGCCCCCTCGAGGGCGCCCGTTCCTCCGACGGTCGCCGCGCCCGCACGTGTGGCGGAGGCGGTCGTCGCCGGATGACGCCGGGGTCGCTGTCGCCCGTCCCGCTCGTGCTGTGAACGGCGAGTCGGCCGGAGCGGCGTACCGCCTGGGCTGACGACGGGCGTCTCGCGACGGATGCCGCAGAATCGGAGAGTGTTGATCCGGCCGCGCAGAGAAGTGCTGACCACCGGTGGCGTGGTCGTATCGGTGGTCGCGCTGCTCGCCGGTATCGGCATGCTGTGGCTCGTGGGGGCGATGGTGGTGCAGACCGTGCAGGACGGCACAGGACTCTTCGACATGGTCGGCATCGCGCGTCCGACACCCCTGTGGATGGCGATCGTCGCGCTCTGCCTGCTCTCGTACGCCGGTGTGGCCTTCATCGTCGACAGCGCCGGCTATCTCGTCCGCGCCGTACGCGGCGAGCTCCCGCGCCCGGCCGGCGACCTGCGTGCCCGGCGTGAGCACGCCGCCCGCAAGGCGTCGCGGCACCAGCGGCAGGTATGGGCCCGCTCCGCCGAGGCCCGCCGGCGGCGCGCCGCCGAGTAGCGCCTCAGAAGAGACGGGTGGATGCCTCGGCCGCCGCGCTCGCGGCACCCCTCGTCGTCGCACGCGAGGTGGCGGCGGCACGTCCGCGCGAGGTGACCATGATCGGGGGCGCCGCACGTGCATCTGCTCGGGAGGCGAGGCCGGCGACCGGCGCGCCGCGCTCGTTCTCTTCTTCGGCGCGCCCGTCGAGACCGTGCACGCGCAGCAGCGGCCGCACCCGCTTGGCCAGCCAGGCCCGGTAGGCCTTGGGGGCGTTCGCCGTCGCACCCGGATACAGCCCGCGATACGACGAGACGAGTTCGGGATGCCGCTCCGCCAGCCACTGCAGGAACCACTGCTTCGCCCCCGGGCGCAGGTGCAGGGCGCCGTAGACCACGCGCACCGCGCCGGCGGCCTTGATGCGTGCGAGGGCGTGGTCGATGGCGGCGATCGAGTCGGTCAGGTGGGGGATGATCGGCATCAGGAACACGGTGACCCGGAACCCGGCCTCGGTCGCCGCCCGCACCGTCTCGAGGCGTGCGGTCGCGTTCGGTGTACCGGGCTCGATGAGGTGCTGCAGCTCGTCGTCGAACACCGCGATCGACATCGCGAGCGTCACGTGCACGTCCTGCGCCGCGGCCGTCAGCAGCGGAAGATCCCGGCGCAGCAGCGTGCCCTTGGTGAGGATCGAGAACGGGGTCCCCGACTCGGTGAGGGCCGAGACGATCCCGGGCATCAGCTTGTATCGCCCCTCGGCCCGCTGGTACGGATCGGTGTTGGTGCCGAGCATGACCGGGTCGCGGTGCCAGGTGCCCCGCCGCAGCTCCTTCTGCAGCACGTCCGCCACGTTGACTTTGACCACGACCTGCGTGTCGAAGTCACGCCCGGCGTCGAGCTCCAGGTACTCGTGCGTCCCCCGAGCGAAGCAGTAAACGCATGCATGACTGCACCCCCGATAGGGGTTCACGGTCCAGTCGAAGGGCATCGCGGAGGCGCTCGGCACGTGGTTCAGCGCGGACTTGCAGAGCACCTCGTGGAACGTCACCCCGGCGAATTCGGGTGTGGTCACCGAGCGCACCAGTCCGTTGAGCTGTTCCATGCCGGGCAGGGCCGCGGCATCCGCCACTCCCAGTTCCTGCCCCTGCCACCGCATGTCTCCATAAGAACAAAGCTTCGAACTTAAGTCAAGGTGGAACGCTGTCTCGATCGAACACCACGCGAAGGGATGCCGCCCGCCTGGCCAAATCCGACGGTCGCGGCGAGAATGGCTGACGTGACGGAGCCTGGCGGGCTCGTTACCCCCCGAGCCGCCCCCGAGACTCGTCGTGCCGCCCGAGCGATGCGCGAAGAGGCGGAGCGGCGTGCCCGCGCGGCGGCCCAGGGGGTCGAGGCCGAACCCGTCCTCCGCACGTCCCTCGATGCTTCGGACGCGGCCGCGCGCGACGTCCCGGCGACCGACACCGTGCCCCTCTTCACCGTCGACACGGCGCCCGTGCTGACGGTCGGCACCGGGCCGACGGCATCCATCGATCCGCCGAAGACGCCCGCGACACGGGCCGTCGCGCGCGTCGCCGCGGGGCCTCAGCCGCTCGGCGACCTCGTGACCGAGGACGCGACGCCGGCGCGTCACGTGCGTCCGCGGCGGATGGCACGGCGCATCGCGCTGGTCGCGGGACTGGCGACCGGAGCGGCACTGCTGCTGGGATCGTCCGCCGCCGTGACCGCGATGATCGCCGACACCCAGCAGCACGACAGCGCGACCACGGCCGCGCTCACGGTGGCGCCGCCGACGATCGAGCAGCTGCCTGTCCCCGACGTGCAGGAGTCGCCGCCGGCTGCCGATCTGTGCACGCTCTCGACGTTCACGACCGCCCTGCAGGCCGGCGACGACGAAGGCGCCGTGGTCGCTGCCGGCGGAGGTGAGGCGTTCCGCGCGGCCGTCGTCGAGGGGCGCGCCCCGTGCGTCGACCTCGGCGACTCGTCGCGCATCTGGACCGTGCTCGACAAGCACCGCCCGGCCAACCCGATCGACTACCGTCCGGGCAACCTCGTGCTGCCCGGCGGCGTGCGCAACATCGAAGGCGGGGCGCTGCGGGCGGATGCCGCCGCCGCGCTCTCTGCGATGGTCGCCGCCGCGCGCGACGCGGGCGCGGGCGAGCTCGCGCTGGAGAGCGGGTTCCGCTCGTACCAGACGCAGCAGACGACGTACGGCCGGCACTTCGCCGAGCGCGGCGAGCGCGCCGACCTCGTGAGCGCCCGGCCGGGGTACAGCGAGCACCAGCTGGGCCTCAGCGCCGACGTCGTGGCGTGTGCGGGCGGGTGCTCGGGGCTGGACGAGCTTGCGGCATCCCCTCAGGGGCAGTGGGTCGCCGCCCACGCGTGGGAGCACGGCTGGATCGTGCGGTACGTCGACGGTGCGACAGCGGTCACCGGCTACACGCCGGAGCCGTGGCACCTGCGCTACGTCGGACCCGAGCTCGCGAAGGCGTACCACGACGGCGGCTGGACCTCGCTCGAGGAGTTCTTCGGGCTCGAGGCTGCGCCCGACTACCTCGACTGAGCCGATCCGCCGCGGATGCGGCATCCTCTCTCAGTGAAACTGAGTACCATTCCTCTTGGGATTCAATCTCTACCGCCTCAGCGCAGACGGCAACACGAGAGGAAGGCGCACATGGAGCGCGACATCTACGACGAGGACCACGAGGCGTTCCGCGACGTCGTCAAGGAGTTCATCAAGCGCTACGCGACCGAAGAGAAGCGCAAGGAATGGGATGCCGCGGGTGAGATCGACCGCGCGACCATGCTCGCGGCGGGCGAGGCCGGCATCATCGGCCTGAGCGTGCCCGAGGAGTTCGGCGGCGCCGGCATGCTGCAGGACTACCGCTTCCGCGCGATCGTGCTCGAAGAGACCATCGGCGCGGGCCTCGGCTCGCTCGCCGGCGCGCTCGGCATCCAGGACGACCTGGCGGTGCCCTACATCGTCCACATGGGCACGCAGGAGCAGAAGGAGAAGTGGCTCCCCGGCATGGCGACGGGCGAGATCCTCGGCGCCCTCGCGATGACCGAGCCGGGCGCGGGTTCCGACCTGCGCGGCATCAAGACGACCGCCAAGAAGGTCGACGGCGGCTACATCGTCAACGGCGCCAAGACGTTCATCTCGTCGGGCAAGACCGCCGACATCGTCGTGACGTTCGTCAAGACGGGCGAGGGCAACCGCCCCGACGCGTTCAGCCTGCTGATCCTCGAGGACGGCATGGAGGGCTTCGAGCACGGCAAGAAGCTCGAGAAGATGGGCTTCCACGGCTGGGACACCGCGGAGCTGTCGTTCACCGACGTGTTCGTGCCCGACGCGAACCTCATCGGCGGCAAGGAGGGCATGGGCTTCATCCAGCTCATGATGAACCTCCCGCTGGAGCGGCTGTCGATCGGCGTCGCGGCGGCCGCCGCGTGCGAGGCGGCTTTCCACTGGACGCGCGACTACGTGCTCAGCCGCGAGGCGTTCGGCGAGCGGATCGCGGACTTCCAGAACACGCGCTTCAAGCTCGCCGACATGGCCACGACCGTCGACGTCACGTGGGTGTACAACGACCGCGCCATGATGCTCTACAAGGACCAGAAGCTGACCGCCGAAGAGGCCGCCAAGGTCAAGTTCTGGTCGACCGACCGCGAGGCCGAGGTGCTCGACATCGGCGTGCAGCTGCACGGCGGCTACGGCTACATCACCGAGTACCCGATCGCCCGCGCCTACCTCGACGCCCGCGTGCACCGCATCTACGGCGGCACGAACGAGATCATGCGCGACATCGTCTCGCGCCAGATCGTCGGCAAGCGCTGACCCCGGCGGGCCGCTGAGCCTGTCGGTCCCTGAGCCCGTCGGTCCCTGAGCCCGTCGAAGGGTGGATGCCGCCACCCGGCGCCCCGCAAGGGCCCGGGTGGCGGCATCCCTCTTTCGTCTCGCGTTTGTGGCGAGTCGCCCCGACCAGCGTTTCTGGTGAGTCGCCAAGAACGAGGAAGCGAGGGCGCGGTTTCTGGCGAGTCGCCAAGAACGCCGGGGTCGTCGATGAAGGGCGGCCGACCAGCGTTTCTGGCGAGTCGCCACGAACGAGGAAGCGAGGGCGCGGTTTCTGGCGAGTCGCCAAGAACGCCGCCGTCGCCGATCAGGGGCGGCCGACCAGCGCTTCTTGGCGAGTCGCCACGATCGGCGACCTCGGCTCGCGGTTCCTGGCGACTCGCCGGGATGGGAGCGCGGATGCCGCCACCCCGGGCGCCGCGAAGGCCCGGGTGGCGGCATCCGTCGTTGCGGTCAGTGCTGACCGGCGGGGCCGCTGCCGCGACCGAGACCGCGGCCGGCGAGGCCCCGGCGACGGGCGAGCTTGGCCACGCCGGCGCGCCGCAGGCGGTCGGCGATGACGATGCCGAGAGCGGTGCCGCCGACGCAGCTCGCGACCGACAGCGCGAAGAAGCCGACCTGGGCGCCCACCGTCATCGACGCGAGGTCGAACGACACCGCGGCGAGGACCGGGTACAGCACGCCCACGACGGCGGCGCCGGCGTAGTACTGCCACGTGCGCCAGCTGCGGTAGAGGGCGAGCAGGAAGGGCAGCTCGGCGAAGAACGCCCACCACAGGTTCGTCGCCAGGTACGGGAACACCACGAGGCCCGAGATGAGTCCGACGAGCAGTCCGGCGAGCGGACGCTCGATGAGGCGCAGCGCGACGACGGCCGGCAGCAGCCACAGGCCCGCGAGGGCGACCGACACGAAGGGCACGACGGCGAACAGCACCGTCGACAGGGCGGTGGCGCCCCACAGCATGACGCCGCCCGCGACGCCGATCGCCGCGCACGTGAGCAGGTACGCCGTGGTCGCGCGGCTCACGAGTGCGCCTCGGCCGTCGCGCGCTGCGACTTGGGGGCGGGCGAGGCGGCGCCCACGCGCCAGTAGCCGATGAAGCTCACGTGGTCCTTCGAGACGCCGCGCTCGCCGACGAGGTGGCGGCGGCCGTCGGTCGCGAGCGCCTGCTCGCCCGCGATGTAAGCGTGGAACGGGGATGCCGGCAGCGCGGCATCCTGCAGCGCCCTCAGTGCGAGCGTGCCAGGCTTGACGTCGTCCTCGCGGACGATGAAGCGCACGGTGACGCCCGCCGGGTGCGGGAAGTCGAGGGCGTCCTCGGCGGAGGGGACCTCGACGATCGCCAGACCCTGCGCGTCGGACGGCAGCGACGCGCAGATGCCCGCGACCGCCGGCATACCGGTCTCGTCGGTCACGAGCACGACGCGGTCGGTGCCGCGCTCGGGGTTGAACGACAGGCCCTCGTCGATGACCACGACGCTCTCGCCCGCGCGGCACGACTGCGCCCAGCGCGACGCCGGACCGGCCGTGCCGTCCTCGGCCGACCCGTGCACGACGAAGTCGACGTCGAGCTCGGCGCCGGTCGTCGCGGTGGCGGGGCGGAACGCCCGCACGGTGTAGTTGCGCATGACGGGCCGCACGCCGTCGGGGATGCGGAGGTACTTCAGGTACCCGAACAGCTTGTTGGCCTTTGGGGGGATGCGCTCCAGACCCTCGTCGCCGCCGAGCGGCAGGAAGATGCGGAACCACTGGTCGTAGCCCATCGGGCGGAAGCTGTCGATCTCGCCCCCGCCGAGGGTGACCCGCATCCAGTGCGGCGACAGCTGAGCGGTGCGCAGCACCGTGAGGTGCACGAGACCGGCGGTCTCGGGCTTGACCAGTCGTGGGGCCGGGGCCATCAGGCTGCTCCGTTTCGATCGGGGTGCGGGTGGGTGGCCGTCACGAGAGCCCCCACGGGAAGAACACGGCGAACAGCACGGCCGAGACCGCCCAGAACGCCAGGACGAACACGGTGTCGCGAGCGCGCCAGGGCACCAGGTGCCGCTCGGTGCGGTCGGGGTGGGCGCCGAAGGCCCGTGAGTCCATCGCGAGCGCGACGCGCTCCGCGTGCCGGATCGCACCGGCCAGCAGCGGCACGATGTACCCGAACCAGCGCGCGATCGCCGCGAACGGGCCGCGGCCGCCGTGCGCGCCGCGCACGCGGTGGGCCTGGCGGATGACGTCGAGCTCGTGCCCGAACCGCGGCACGAACCGGAACGCCGCCAGCGCCGTGTAGCCGATCCGGTACGGCACCCGCAGCTGCTGCACGCCCGCCCGCACCAGGTCGGGCCCCGTGGTCGACAGCCCGGCGATGAGCGTCAGGGCGACGATGGCCGCCAGTCGCAGCCCCGTCGCGAAGCCCACGGCGAGCGCCCCGCCGTACATCGTCCAGCCGCCGAGCTGCCACACGACCACGGACTGGTCCACGCGCGACGCGTCGGTCCACAGGGCGAACCCGAATCCGATGACGACGGCGCTGACCGGCACCGCCAGCAGCAGCACCGCCGCCAGCCGCCGCGTGAAGTTCACGCCCACGAGCAGCACCGCGTACGCCAGCAGCAGGAACGCGGCCGGCGTGGCGGCATCCCTCACGAACACCAGCAGCACCATCGCCGGGACCGGCGCGGCCAGCTTCGCCAGCGGGTTCAGCGCATACAGGAAGCGGACGGGGGATGCCGCCACCCGCCGCGCGTACGGATCGACGGTGCTGTGCGCGGCCGTCGTAGCGGTGAGGGGTCCGGCGTCGGTCATGCCGCCCCTCCCGCGGGCGCCCCGACGGCGCCGGGCAGGTCGGCGAGGCGCGCGACGTGCGAGAGCCCGGGATGCCGCACCAGGCCGCGTAGGGCGCGACGCAACGGGGGCGGGCGCAGGCCGGCGCGCCGGATGAGGTCGTCGTCGACGAACACGTCGCCCGTCGCCCCGTCGGCGACCACGCGGCCGTCGGCGAGCACCACGGTGCGGTCGGCGTGGTCGGTGACCAGCTGCATGTCATGCGTCACGACGACGATCGTCGTGCCCTCGGCGTTGAGCTCCGACAGCAGCGACAGCAGCTCGTCCGCGCGGGCGCGGTCCTGCCCGAACGTCGGCTCGTCGAGCACGAGCACCGGAGCGCCCGCGACCAGCGCGGTGCCCACCGACAGCCGGCGCTTCTGCCCGCCCGACAGCAGGAACGGGTGGCTGTCGGCCTTGTCGGTCAGCCCGAACCGCTGCAGCAGCGCCTCGGTGCGCGTGCGCACCTCGTCGTCGGGCAGGTGCTGCAGGCGCAGCCCGTGGGCGATCTCGTCGAAGACCGTGTGCGCGATGAACTGGTGCTCGGGGTTCTGGAAGACGAACCCGATCCGGGCGCTCAGCGTGCGGGCGTCGGCGCGCCCGACGTCGAGACCGTCGACGTGCACGGCGCCCTTCGGCGGCCGGACGACGCCGGCCAGCGCCTGGATCAGCGACGTCTTGCCCGCGCCGTTGGCGCCGACGACGGCGACGAACGCCCCGCGCGGCACGTCGAGGTCGATGCCGTGCAGAACCTCGGTGCGCCCACGGCGCAGCGTGAGGCCTCGCACCGTGATGAGGGCGTCTGCGGCCTCCGGTCGTTGAGCGGAGGGCGCTCCAGCGCCCGAAGACGAAACGTCGGTGCCATCGAGGTCGCTCGTGAGCTCGGGGCGTTTCGTCTCGGGAGTCGGTCGCTGAGCGAGGAGCGCCAGCGACGAGACGAAGCGTCCTCGCTCGCTCAACGACCGGGTGTCGGCGGCCTCCGGTCGTTGAGCGGAGGGCGCTCCAGCGCCCGAAGACGAAACGTTTGTGCCGTCGAGGTCGCTCGTGAGCCCGGGGCGTTTCGTCTCGCTCGTTCCTCGCTCGCTCAACGACCGGGTGTCTGCGGCCTCCGGGCGTTGAGCGGAGGGCGCTCCAGCGCCCGAAGACGAAATGCCCGTGCCGTCGAGGTCGCTCGACGAGCGGGGGGACTCCGCCTCCAGCGCCTCATGCAGCTCGTCGGGGGTCAGCGGCAGCGGGTCGAGCGCGAAGCCCGCGTGGCGCAGTCGCAGGGCCGCGATCGCCGACACCGGCAGCCACACGCCCATGACGTGCAGCTCGGCCGCGCGGCCGCGCAGCACGTCGTCGACCCCGCCGTCGAAGGCGAGCCGCCCGTCGTGGTCGAGCACCACGACGCGGTCGACGAACCCGACGGCGGCGTCGAGGTTGTGCTCCACGAGCAGGATCGCGCGGTCGCGGGCGGCGACGAGCTCGGCCAGGGCCGCGTAGACGTCCTCGATGCCCGCCGGGTCGAGGTTGGCGGTCGGCTCGTCGAGCACGAGCAGCGGCGAGCCCATGGCCAGCGCGCAGGCGATGGCGAGGCGCTGCCGCCCGCCACCCGACAGGCGGTCCGGGTTCTCGGCGCGACGCTCCCACAGCCCCACGCGGCGCAGCGCGGCCTCGGTGCGAGCGAGCACCTCTGCCACCGGCATCCGCAGATTCTCGGGGCCGAAGGCCACCTCGTCGAGGAGGGTGCCCGTCACGAGCTGGGCGTCGGGGTCTTGGAAGACCATGCCCACGCGCGTGCTGAGCTCGGCGACCGGCGTGGTCTGCGTGTCGTGTCCGTCGACCTCGACGCTGCCGCTCACTGTGGCGGGCACCGACTGCGGCAGCAGGCCGTTGAGGGTGAGCGTGAGCGTGGACTTGCCGGATCCGCTGGGGCCCAGCAGCAGCACCACCTCGCCCGGGGCGATGTCGAACGACACCGACGCGGGGGCGGGCGTCTGTTCGCCGTCGTGGATGACGCCGAGCTCGCGAACCCGCAGCAGCGGCACGGCAGGGGCCACGGGCATCCGATCGTCGAAGGAAACTTAGCCTTCCCTAACTTACCCGCACCGCTCTCGCCGGACCAACCGCCGGAGAGTGGATGCCGCGCCCCTCAGCCGCGGCTGCGTCGGGCGATCCCCGCCCGGCGCAGAGCGCTGCCGATCGCGAGGCCGACGGCCGTCCAGGCGACCGGGCCCACGACGAACAGCGCGACGTAGACGATCTGGCCCCACAGCGGGAACCGCGTCACGTCGGCGGCGAACCAGATCGCGACCGCGATCACCGCGCCGACGATCACCGCCGACAGGAAGAAGCGCCATGCGTCCCAGCGCCGGTAGCGGGAGGTCGCCGCGATGAGCTCCTGCAGGCCGCCGATGAGGAGGGCGGTGCCGATGTACCGGCCGATCCACAGCGGGACGACGGCGCTCGCCACGAGTGCCGCTATCAGGTGTGTGATGAGGGCGACCCACGGTCGGCGCAGCAGCTCCTGCGCGATGACGCCGGGCAGCACGTGGACGCCCAGGACCAGTCCGTACAGGATGGGGGCCGCTGCCGAGACGGGCGCGCTCAGCGCGCCGGCGGCGGCCTGCAGCACACCCGTCGCGACGCCGATCGCCGCGCAGGTGAGCAGAACGCTCGTCGAAAGTCGGGTTCGGGGGGCCACCTGCCCAGCGTACTGGCCTGAGGTCTTGCGATTCTCACGTCCTTCTCATTTACTGAGTTTCCGCTGGGAGTTACGTTTGAGCGAGCTGCGCCCCAACGATGTGGCGCAGCCACTTCCTGCACGACAAATCTGGAGGACCACAATGGGTCGAACCTCCCTGAGGACAGCCGCGGTCGTCACACTCGCCGCCCTGTTCACGGGCACTGCATCAGCCAGCTTCGGCGCGGTCCCCGAGGAGGTGAACACCCCGGTTCTCACCGACGCCGCCGACGGCCACTACATCGTCATGCTGAAGGAGGCGCCCCTCGCCACGTATGAGGGCGGCACGAACGGCCTGCAGCGCACGAAGCCCGACAAGGGCAAGCAGCTCGACACCGAGTCGGCGAACTCCAAGGCCTACCTCGCGCACCTCAAGAAGCAGCAGGACAAGGTGGCGGCTGACACGGGCGTCACCGCCGACGCCACGTACGGCGTCGTGGCCAACGGCTTCTCGGCGCAGCTGACGGCCGCACAGGCGACGAAGCTCGCGGGCGACAAGAACGTGCTGGGCGTGTTCCCCGACGAGATCTACCACCCGACCGCGACCCCGTCGACGGAGTTCCTGGGCCTCGGCTCGGTCGACACCGGCACCGGCGGGGTGTGGGATGCCGTGGGCGGCGTCGCAGAAGCCGGCAAGGGCATCGTCGTGGGCGTCGTCGACACCGGCATCGCGCCCGAGAACCCCTCCTTCGCGGGCGACAAGCTCACCTCGAAGAAGGTCGCGGGCGTGCCGTACAAGTCGGGCGGCAACACCGTCGTCTTCGACAAGGCGGACGGCGGCCAGTTCCGCAGCAAGATGGTCAACAGCGCGCAGGAGTGGGACAAGTCGGCCTACAACACGAAGCTGATCGGCGCGCAGTACTTCTCCGCCGGCGCGCAGGCAGCGGGCTTCGACTTCAGCTACGACTTCCTCTCGCCGCGTGACAAGGCCGGTCACGGCTCGCACACCGCCAGCACGGCCGCCGGCAACTTCGGCGTCGACGCGACGGTCGAGGGCATCGACTTCGGCAAGATCTCGGGCGTCGCTCCGGCCGCGAAGGTCGCCGCCTACAAGGCGTGCTACGACGGCCCCGACGAGCTCGTGACCACCGACGACATCTGCGCGGGCAGCGACCTGCTGTCGGCGATCGACCAGGCTGTCGCCGACGGCGTCGACGTCATCAACTACTCGATCGGCGGCGGCGCGGCGACGTCCGTGCTCAGCTGGGACGACATCGCGTTCTTCAACGCCGCCGTCGCGGGGGTCTTCGTGTCGGTGAGCGCCGGCAACGACGGCCCGGACGCCTCGACGGCCGACCACGCCTCGCCGTGGTACACGACGGTCGCGGCATCCACCGTCCCCACGTGGGAGGGCACGGTCCAGTGGGACGGCCAGCAGGCGGCCGGCGCGTCGGTGTCGGTGCCGTTCGGCCAGTCGATCTCGGGCCCGGTCGTCTACGCGGGTGACATCCCGCTGGCCGGCGCCGACCCGGCGGAGGCGGCGCTGTGCTTCCTCGGCACGGTCGACCCCGCGCAGGCAGCCGGCAAGATCGTCGTCTGCGACCGCGGCTCGAACGCACGCGTCGAGAAGTCGCAGACCGTCGCCGAGGCGGGTGGCATCGGCATGGTGCTCGTGAACGTCACGCCGGGTTCGCTCGACAACGACTTCCACTCGGTGCCGACCGTGCACCTGCAGAACACGTACCGCGCCGCGCTGCTCGACTACGTGCAGAACACCGAGACCCCGACGGTCACCCTCGTTGGCGAGAACGTGACCGGCGTCGAGACCCCGACCCCGCAGATCGCGGGCTTCTCGAGCCGCGGCCCGATCCTCGCGGACGGCAGCGACGTCATCAAGCCCGACGTCTCGGGTCCGGGTGTCGCGATCCTCGCGGCCACCGACAACGGCTCGAAAGAGAAGCCCACGTTCGGCATCATGTCGGGCACGTCGATGTCGTCGCCGCACGTGGCCGGCCTCGGTGCGCTCTACCTCGGTGAGCGCCCGCTGGCGGAGCCGTCCGAGATCAAGTCGGCGCTCATGACGACCGCGTACGACCTGGTCGACGCGGCCGGCAACCCCGTCACCGACCCGTTCACGCAGGGCGCCGGCCACGTCGACCCGACGCGGTACTTCAACCCGGGCCTGTCGTACCTCAACGGTCCGGCCGACTGGGCGGCGTACATCGAGGGCGCGCTGTCGCAGGACATGTTCGACGGCATCGACCCGATCGACCCGAGCGACCTGAACATCGCCTCGATCGGCATCGGCGCCCTCGCCGGCACCCAGACGATCACGCGCACCGTGACGGCCTCCGAGGCCGGCACGTACACCGCGTCGATCGACGTGCCGGGTGTGGATGCCGTCGTCTCGCCGTCGTCGTTCACGATCGCCGCGGGCGCCACGCAGGAGTTCACCGTGACGTTCACGACGACCGACGCGCCCATCGGCGAGTGGACCAGCGGTTCGCTCACGTGGACGAGCGCCACCAACACGGTGCGCTCGCCCATCGCGATCCAGCCGGTCGTGGTGGATGCTCCCAAGTCGGCGTCCGGCACGGGTGCCGACGGCACCCTCGACGTCACGGTCACCCCGGGCTTCACCGGCGACCTGCCGCTGAACGTGCTCGGACTCGCCAAGGCCGATGTGCTCATCGACGGTGACGAGACCACCGGCGCCGAGACTGACGGCACGACGGTCAAGTTCGTCGAGGTGCCCGCGGGCACCGACGTCGTGCGGTTCGCGCTCAACTCGTCGGTCGACACGGCCGGCACCGACCTCGACCTGACCGTCTACAAGGTCAAGAGCGAGGGCGGCCAGCGCACCGCGGTGTGGCAGTCGGCGACCGGATCGGCGGACGAGGCCGTGCAGCTCGTCGAGCCCGAGGCCGGATGGTACGAGGTGCGGGCGGACGTCTACGCCTTCACCGGTCCGTTCACGTGGACGGCGACGGTCGCCTCCGTCACCCCTGACGGCGGTCTCGGCGGCTTCGCCGCGACGCCCGACACCCTTGCCGCGCAGCAGTCCGTGCCCACGGACTTCCAGCTGTCGTGGTCGGGACTCGAGGCCGGCAGCTACCTCGGCGTCGTCCGCTACGGCGACTCCGACGTGCGCACCGTCGTCTCGGTCGACGTTCCGTAAGGTTCGTTCCAGCACAGAAGGGGCGTCCGGGCTTCGGCCCGGGCGCCCCTTCGCGTTTCTGGGCGGCGGCTCGTTCTGCCTCGGGAGTCGGTCCCTGAGCGAGGAGCGCCGGCGACGAGACGAAGCGCGCCTGCTCGCTCAGCGTCCGGGGTGGGTGCCACCCGCTCTGTCTCAGGACGGCCCGGGTTGCGCTTCGTCTCGCTCGTTCCTCGCTCGCTCAGCGTCCGGGCTCGTTCCTCGCTCGCTCTCGCAACCACCCGGTCGCTGAGCGAGCGCCGGCGAGACGAAGCGCGGTGCGCAGAGCCGTGGACCGCTGGATGCCGAGAGCCCCGGCATCCACTTCGCTATAGGCGCCGGCGGCGACGGGTGAGGCGCACGGCCGGCAGCGGCGGCGCGGGGATGCGCTCGTCGCCGTGGTCGACGACGTGGCCGAAGCGGGGGCTGTCGGACTCCCATGCGTCACGGGCCTCGACGATCTCTTCGTGGGTGCGGCCGACGAAGTTCCACCACATGACGATGTCGTCCTCGAAGGGCTCGCCGCCCAGGAGGAACACCGTGGCTCCGGTCGCGGTCGCGAGCTCCACGGAAGTGCGGCGCAGTCCCAGGTACAGCAGGTGCGTCGTGTCGAGCGCGACGGCGTCCTCGCCGGCCGGTCCCGGCACGGTGAGCTCGCCGTGCACGGCCACCAGGGCGTGCTCCCAGTCCGCGTTCAGCGGCACGCGGACGCTCGAGCCCGCGGGGATCCGCAGCTCTGCGCCGACGATCGGCGTGTACACGCTCGCGGGCGACGTCACGCCGGCGAGCTCGCCCAGCACGACGGTCGCGGCACCGGGGTCGCCGGCGATCGCCGGCAGGGCGACCTCGGGCAGCACCGCGTGCTGCTCGAACGCGGGGACGCCGTGGCGACGCGACTCGGGGAGCGCGACCCACAACTGCAGCGCGTCGAGCGGTGTCGCGTCGTCGCCCACCGAGTACTCGGAGTGGGCGATGCCCGCGCCGCTCGTCATCAGGTTCAGCGCGCCGCGGCGCACGACGACGTCGCTGCCGACGGTGTCGCGATGCCGCACCTCGCCGAGGTAGGGCCACGTCACCGTCTGCAGGCCGATGTGCGGATGCGGCTCGACGCGCATGCGGGTCTCTTGCGGTCCGAAGCGGTCGAGGAAGCACCACGCCCCGACGAGCGGCAGCTCGCGCTGCGGCAGCGACCGGTGCACGGACATCGCGCGCACGCCGCCGAGCGGAACCTCGCGGGCCTCGAGCAGCAGCGTGCGGGGGCCGTCGCAGTCGACGGCCGTCTCGAGGTCGACGGTGTCGGAGCTGCCGAGCCGGGTCATGTGCGGAACGCTACCGCGATCCGGCGGTGCGCGAGGGCCAGTGGACGTCGAGCCCCGGCACGTCGTTCTGCTCCAGGTACTTCACGACCACCGGGCACAGCGGCACGACGGTCTCGCCGCGGCGGGCCTCATCGGCCATCGCCTCGGCGACCACGGTCTGCGCGAGCCCGCGGCCGCGGAATGCCGGGTCGACCTCGGTGTGGGGGAACCGCTGGCGCCCGCGGGCGTCCGGAGTGAACTCGGTGAAACCGGCGAGGACGTCGCCGACCCAGACCTCGTAGCGCCCCGCGTCGTCGTTGCGGCGGACGGTGACCTCGTGATCGGTGGCAGGCATGGCGTTCCTTTCGACGTCTGCTCCAACGTACTTTCGCCCGCATGGATTCCGCCAGCGACGACACCCCTGGCGCGGCCGCGTCGACGGGTCTATCGTCGGCCTCGTCGGCGGCATCCGCTCCGTCGGCCGATTCACGGGGGAGTCGTTCGATCCGCTCACGGATTCGAGGGGGAATCATGAGACGACGCGTCCTGGCCGCGCTGACGGCGCTGGCACTCGGAATCGGAATGCTCATCGGCACGGCGAGTCCCGCGTCGGCGGCATCCACTCTCCCCGTCGCGAGGTACGTCGCCCTGGGCGACTCGATCGCCGCGGGCCAGGGCGGCGGAGCGCCGCTGGACGCGTGCGCCCGCACGGACGGCGGCTATGCCACCCAGCTGGATGCGTCGCCGAAGGTCAACCTGCTCCGCAACGCGGGGTGCAGCGGGGCGACGATCGCCGACGTGCAGACGCAGCTGCCGCAGGTGAACCGCGGCACGACGGTCGTGACGCTGACTGTCGGAGCCAACGACATCGGGCTGGACGCGCTCTACGCGCAATGCGCCGCGGTGCGCACCGGCGGAGACCCCGCGGCGTGCCTGACTGCGGTGCAGGCGGTCGCCGACGCCACGCCCGCCCTCGTGGCGCCTCTCGCGTCGCTGATCGGCCAGATCGCGCAGCGCGCGCCGAACGCCGCCATCGTCGTCACGGGCTACCCGCACCTCCTCGAGCCCGTGGACCTCGCTTCGTGCGTCGAGGTGGCCCCGCTCCAGCAGTGCCTGGCGCTCAGCAGCCTCGCCTTCGCCGTCAACGGTGCAGCGGACGCACTGAACGCCGCGATCCAGACGGCTGTGTCGCTGGCGGCGCACGGTGCGCAGGCCGCCTACGCCGACGTCGTGCCCCCGTTCCTCGGGCACGGCGTGCAGCTCCTGCCCACCCAGTGGAGCGACCGGTGGTTCGGCGTCGACCCGGTGAACGACCCCTCCGGATTCCTGCACCCGACCTACGCCGGCTACACCGCCTACGCCGAGGTGATCCTGGCGGTCCTCGGGCGCTGAGCCCACGCCGTGCTCAGGCGCGCCGCGTGCGCGCCGCAGGTGCGCACGGGGCGCGCCGCGTGCGCACCTCGTGCCCGTGCGCCCGCGTGCTCTCCCGTCCGCTCCGGAATTCGGAGTTTCACCGCCTTTCCGGAGCATCCGCGCTCGCAGGTCCGGAAACGGCGCGATCGTCCGATTTTCGGAGCGCTCTGGGTGGTCCGCCGGTGCGAGGGAGGGGTGGATGCCGCAACCTGGCAGACTCGGACGGTGACGCTTCTGCAGACCATCGCCGCCGCGGCGGAGGCGTCCGGCGCGCCCGGCGGCACTCCCGGCGCGGACGAGCTGTACGACGCGTTCGTGGAGTGGGCGGGCGGCGAGGGCTTCGCGCTCTACCCTGCGCAGGACGAGGCGGTCATCGAGATCGTCTCGGGCTCGCACGTGATCCTGTCGACGCCGACCGGCACCGGCAAGTCGCTCGTCGCCGTCGCGGCGCACGCGGCGGCCGTCGCCAGAGGCGGACGCACTTACTACACCGCGCCGATCAAAGCGCTCGTGAGCGAGAAGTTCTTCGCGCTCGTCGACATCTTCGGCGCCGCCAGCGTGGGCATGGTCACGGGGGACTCGTCGGTGAACCCCGATGCGCCGATCGTGTGCTGCACCGCCGAGATCCTCGCCAACCTCGCGCTGCGCCAGGGCGCCGATGCCGCGGTCGACCAGGTGGTGATGGACGAGTTCCACTACTACGGAGACCCCGAGCGCGGCTGGGCCTGGCAGGTGCCGCTCCTGCTGCTGCCGCGCGCGCAGTTCGTCCTGATGTCGGCGACGCTCGGCGACGTCACCACGATCGCCGAGGACCTCGAGCGCCGCACCGGACGCACCGTGTCGCGCATCACCGGCGTCGAGCGCCCCGTGCCGCTGCACTTCTCGTACGCGCGCACGCCCGTGCACGAGACGGTCGAGGAGCTGCTGCAGACCGGCGAGGCGCCGGTGTACATCGTGCACTTCTCGCAGGCCGCCGCGATGGAGCGGGCGCAGGCGCTGTCGTCGATCCGCATCGTGAGCCGCGAGCAGCGCGACGCCATCGCCGAGGCCATCGGCGGGTTCCGGTTCACCACCGCGTTCGGCAAGACGCTGTCGCGCTATGTGCGGGCGGGCATCGGCGTGCACCACGCCGGCATGCTGCCGCGGTACCGCCGGCTCGTCGAGACGCTGGCGCAGCGCGGTCTGCTGCGGGTCATCTGCGGCACAGACACCCTCGGGGTCGGCATCAACGTCCCGATCCGCACCGTGCTGATCACGGCGCTGTCGAAGTTCGACGGCACGAAGATGCGCCAGCTGACGGCCCGCGAGTTCCACCAGATCTCGGGCCGTGCCGGCCGCGCCGGCTACGACACGTCCGGCACCGTCGTGGTGATGGCACCGGAGTGGGAGATCGAGAACGAGGCGGCGCTGCGCAAGGCCGGCGACGACCCCGCCAAGCGCAAGAAGATCGTGCGCAAGAAGGCGCCGACCGGTGTCGTCAACTGGGGCCTCGGATCGTTCGAGCGCCTGGTCGAGGCCGAGCCCGAGCCGCTCGTGCCGCAGCTGCAGCTGACCGCCGCGATGCTCATCAACGTCATCGCGCGCGGCGGCGACGTCTTCGAGAACGTCCGCAGCCTCGTCTTCGACAACCACGAGCCCCGCGCCCGCCGCTACGAGCTCGCGCGTCGCGCGATCGCGATCTTCCGCACGCTGGTCACCGCTCAGGTGGTCGAGATCGACCGACGGGATGCCGCGGCCCCCGGCATCCACTTGACCGTCGATCTGCAGCCCAACTTCGCCCTCAACCAGCCGCTGTCGCCGTTCGCCCTCGCCGCGATCGAGCTGCTCGACCCCGACGACGCTTCGGGAGCGGTGGGGACGGGGCACTACGCGCTCGACGTCGTGAGCGTCATCGAGGCGACCCTCGACGACCCGCGGCCGATCCTGTCGCAGCAGGAGTTCAAGGCGCGCGGCGAGGCGGTCGCGGCCATGAAGCAGGACGGCATCGAGTACGACGAGCGCATGGCGCTGCTCGAGCAGGTGACGTACCCGAAGCCGCTGGAGGAGCTGCTGACGCAAGCGTACGAGGTGTTCGCGTCGAGCCAGCCGTGGATCCGCGACTTCGAGCTGTCGCCGAAGTCCGTCGTGCGCGACATGTTCGAGCGGGCGCTGTCGTTCTCGGAGCTGATCTCGCTGTACCAGCTCGCCCGCAGCGAGGGGCTCGTGCTGCGCTATCTGTCGGACGCGTACCGCGCGATCCGCCAGACCGTACCGGCCGAGGCGCAGACGTCCGACGTGGTCGACCTGGTGGAGTGGCTGGGCGAAGTCGTGCGGCAGGTCGACTCGAGCCTCGTCGACGAGTGGGAGGCCCTCGTCAACCCCGCCGCCGACCCGTCGACGCCCGTCGTTCCGCCCGCGCCCCCGTCGGTGCTCACCAACCGCCGGGCGTTCGGCGTGCTGGTGCGCAACGAGCTGTTCCGCCGCGTGCAGCTCGCGGCGCTGCAGCGCGACGACGAGCTCATCGAACTCGACCCCGACGTGGACTGGGCCGCGGCGCTCGACGCGTACTTCGACGACCACGACGAGATCCTGACGGGCGGCGCCGCGCGCTCGCCGCGCCTGGTGACGGTCGACGAATCGGATGCCGCCTCCGGCGTGTGGCGCGTCGAGCAGACCATCGACGACCCCGCGGGCGACCACGACTGGCGCATCCGCGGGGTCATCGACCTCGCCGCCTCGGAAGAGGCCGGCACCGCCGTGCTGCGGGTGACCGAGGTCGTGCGGCTGTAGGCCGACACCCGGCCGTTGAGCGAGCGAGGCACGAGCTGTCGGCTTCGGCGCGGCCTGCCGCCACCCGGCCGTTGAGCGAGCGAGGCACGAGCGAGACGAAACGCCCCGAGCGCACGGTCGGCGCCGGCCGCCGGCATCCACTCTCCGCCCGTCCCGCGCGCCGCTTGCCCAGATCAGGAGATCTCGCCGGCACCGGACGTTTCGCGGCGAATCGGCCTGCGTGCGCGAGTTCTCCTGATCTGGGGACGGGCAGCGAGCGCCCGCGGACATCGGGCTCAGGCCAGCCGCATGCCGCCGTCGGTCGACAGCACCTGGCCGACGACCCAGGCGCCGGCATCCGTCGACAGCCACGCGATGAGCCGCGCCGGGTCGGCGGGCTCGCCGTAGCGTCCGAACGGGGTCGACCGCATCCACGCCCCGACCTCCTCCAGGGGGCGGTCGGTCGTGTCGGGGTCGAGGTAGCCGGTGTTCACCGGACCGGGGTCGACGGTGTTGAGGATGATCCCGAGGTCGAGCAGGTCGGCGGCCACGGTCGGGGTGGCACCGGCGAGCGCGGCCTTGCTGGACGCGTAGGCCACCTCCCCGCGCATCGGCCCGTGGATCTGCCCCGACGTCATCCAGAACACGCGGCCGGTCGGCTCGGCGAAGGGCCCGGAACGGCCGAGGCGCTCGCCGGGCCGACGCTCCGGGTCCAGCGCCGGCGCATGCAGCGCCGCGAACTCCCGTGTCAGCAGCAGCGTCGACCGCGTGTTGGTCTGCCAGTGCGCGTCCAGGCGCTCGGCGGTCATGTCGAGGATCGACCCGTCGGCGCCCGACAGCGCATGGTTGCAGACCAGGATGTCGAGGCGTCCCGTCAGCGCCCGTGCGGCCTCGATGAGGGGCGGGATGGATGCCGCGTCCCGCAGGTCCGCGGCCAGGTCGCCGAGACGCGCACCCGGCGTGAGCTCCGCGCGCAGCGCGTCGCGGACGGCGTCGAGGGAGTCCGTGCCCCACGGCTGGTCGGCGTCGTGCGGCGAGTAATGGTGGAAGAAGACGTCGGCGCCGAGACGGGCGAACTCCGCCGCGACGGCGAAGCCGATGCCCTTCCGGCGCGAGACGCCGGTGACGAGGGCGGTCTTGCCGCGCAGCGGCAGGGAGGTGTGGGAGTGCATGCGTGTGCCTTTCGAGGACGCCGGCGTGCGGCATCCACCTTCTTCGTTTCGGTGAGGACGAAGTCACAGGCATTGCATGAGCACGACCATAGCGGATGATGGCGGTATGCCGACCTACGTGGCCTTTCTGCGTGCGATCAACCTCGGGGCGAACCGCAAGTTCGCCAAGGCCGACATCGCGCGGGTCGTCGAGGGCGTCGGGTTCACCGATGTCGAGACGCACATCAACACCGGCAACGTGCGCTTCACGACGCCGATGCGCTCGCGCGCGAAGATCGAGGCGCTGCTCGAAGCCGCCTTCGCCGAGGATCGCGGGTTCGACGTGCCGACGATCGTCTTCACGACCGCCGAGGTGAGAGCGATCGCCGCCGAGGCTGCTTCGCTCGCGCAGGAGCATCCGGAGCTCGCACGGCACTACATCTACCTCCTGAAGGACGAGCTGCCCGCCGCCACCGCGGCGAAGGTCGAGGGCCTCGCGTCGGAGGCGGGCGGGATGGTGGTGCGCGGGCGCGTCGCGCATGCGCTGCTCGGGCCGGCGTATCAGGCGGGGCAGGTCGATCCGCTGGGCGCCGCGAAGCTGCTGGGCGTCGCGACCAACCGCAACCGCACCGTGATCGACGCGATCGCCGAGAAGTGGTGCTGAGCGGTTCCTCCCCAGGGTCGATGCGGAGCGGGTGCGGGCGGGGTTGTGCACCGGCGCTGCGGCGCCGGGGTGGGCGTCGGATGCCGCGGCTACCCTGGGACGGGTGACCATTCCGCAGGGCGACCCGTACGCCGACCTCGCGTGGGAGCCCGAGTTCGCGCCCCCGCCCGACGATTCGTGGGCGCCGCCCGAGGAGGGCTGGGTGCCACCGGCCGATCCGGGCGGCTGGTCCGACGCCGGGGCCGACGCCGGGTTCGACCCGTTCGCCGGAGCCGGTCCGCGCCGTGACTTCACAGGGGCCGACCCGCGCTCGGTCCTGCGCGAGGTGTACGGGTACGACGCCTTCCGCGGTGAGCAGGGTGCGATCGTCGAGCACGTCATCGGCGGTGGGGATGCCGTCGTGCTGATGCCGACCGGCGGTGGCAAGAGCGTCTGCTACCAGGTGCCGGCGCTGGTGCGTCCCGGCACGGGGCTCGTCGTGAGCCCGCTCATCGCCCTCATGCACGACCAGGTCGACGCGCTGGTCGCGAACGGCGTGCGGGCGGCGTACCTCAACTCGACGCAGGCGCCGCCCGAGCGCGCCGCCGTCGAGCGGGCGTACCTCGCCGGCGAGCTCGACCTGCTGTACGTCGCGCCCGAGCGGCTCAACACCGAGGCGACGCTGCGGTTCCTCGGCCGCGGCAGGCTCAGCGTCATCGCGATCGACGAGGCGCACTGCGTGTCGCAGTGGGGCCACGACTTCCGGCCCGACTACCTCGCGCTCGGCGCGCTCGCCGAGCGCTTCCCCGGCGTGCCGCGCCTGGCGCTGACCGCCACCGCCACCCCGGCGACGCATCGCGAGATGACCGAGCGGCTCCACCTGCCGAACGCGCGGCACTTCGTGTCGAGCTTCGACCGGCCCAACATCCAGTACCGCATCGAGGCCAAGTCCGACCCGCGCCGGCAGCTCGTCGCGTTCATCCGGTCGCAGGGCTCCGGCGCGGCCGGCATCGTCTACGCGCTCAGCCGCAAGTCGGTCGAGCAGACGGCCGAGTTCCTCTCGGCGCAGGGCGTGGATGCCCTGCCGTACCACGCGGGCCTGCCCGCTGAGACGCGGGCGGCGAACCAGTCGCGCTTCCTGCGCGAGGACGGCGTCGTCATGGTCGCCACGATCGCGTTCGGCATGGGCATCGACAAGCCCGACGTGCGCTTCGTCGCCCACATCGACCTGCCCAAGTCCGTCGAGGGCTACTACCAAGAGACCGGGCGCGCCGGGCGTGACGGCGAGGCCTCGGTCGCGTGGATGGCGTACGGCCTGGGCGATGTCGTGCAGCAGCGCCGCCTCATCGACCAGTCGCCCGGCGATCGGTCGTTCAAGACCCGGCTCGGCCAGCACCTCGATGCGATGCTCGCCCTGTGCGAGACGGTGGGATGCCGCCGCCAGAACCTGCTCGCCTACTTCGGCGAGGCGTCCGAGCCGTGCGGCAACTGCGACACATGCCTCGAAGCGCCAGAGACATGGGACGGGCTCATCCCCGCGCAGAAGCTGCTGTCGACGATCGTGCGCCTGCAGCGCGAGCGCGGACAGGCGTTCGGCGCGGGGCACCTCATCGACATCCTGCGCGGCTCGTCGACCGATCGCATCCGGCAGCAAGGGCACGACAAGCTGTCGACCTACGGCCTCGGCGCCGACCTCAGCGAGCAGGACTGGCGCAGCGTCATCCGGCAGCTGCTGGCCCGCGGCATCCTCGTCGCCCGCGGCGAGTACGGCACGCTGGCCCTCGGCGAGCCCGCGGCCGGTGTGCTGCGCGGCGAGAACCCCGTTCCGCTGCGGCGCGACGTCATGGGACGGTCGGGCGGCGTCGCGCGCGTGCGCAAGTCGACGGCACCGGAGAACCTCGATCCGGCGAACGTCGGCGTGTTCGAGGCGCTGCGCGCGTGGCGCGCCGGCGTCGCGAAGGAGCTCGGCGTTCCGGCGTACATCGTGTTCGGCGACGCGACGCTGCGCGCCCTCGCCGAGCGCCGCCCCGAGAGCCTCGCCGACCTCGATGGCGTCTCGGGCATCGGCGCCAAGAAGCGCGAGGCCTACGGCGAAGCCGTGCTGCAGGTCATCGCCGCCGCCTGACGGGGCTTTCCGCGTGGTCGGGGCGTTTCGTCTCGCTCGTGCCTCGCTCGCTCAACGGCCGGGAACGTGTTGTTCGTGCGGTCGGGGCGTTTCGTCTCGCTCGTTCCTCGCTCGCTCAACGGCCGGGAACGTGTTGTTCGTGCACCCGGAGGCGTTTCGTCTCGCTCGTTCCTCGCTCGCTCAACGGCCGGGAAGGTGCTGCTCAACGACCGGGGACGTCGGCCCTCTGCCGTCCGAGTCGCCCGGTCCCGGTCGCTGAGCGAGCGCCAGCGAGACGAAGCGGGGCGCGCGGACTCGGATATCCCGGTCAGCTCAGTCCCGCGGCAGCACGTCGTCGAGGTGGGCCGACAGCTGCGCGGCCACGTCGACCGAGGAGCGGTCGTACAGCCACTGGTACTGCAGGCCGTCCCACAGGGCCGTGAGCCACACGGCCTCGAACTCGGGGTCGCGGTGCGACGGCAGGTCGCCGTCCTGCTGTGCGGCACGGAACAGCGCCGCGAAGTGGTCGATGACGCCGCGGAAGCGCTCCTCGAAGTAGGCATGGGCGGGATGATCGGCGGGCACGGCCTCGCACGACAGCACGGCGTACACCTCGATCAGCCCGGGCGCGGACGCCGCGTTCTCGGCGGCGCCCCGGGGGAGGCCGCGCAGCTCGTCCGCGGCGCGCGAGGCCCGCACGTACGAGCCGCGCGACTCGATGAGATGATCGCGGTCGCTGAGCACCGCGCTCAGCAGCTCCTCCTTCGAGCCGTAGTGGTGCAGCAGAGTCGACTTCGAGACGCCGACGCGTTCGGCGATGTCACGCAGGCTCGTGTCGCCGTACCCTTCCTGCGCGAACAGCGCGGTCGCGCCGTCGAGGATCTTCGCGCGGCGCTCGCGGCCGACGCGGTAGCCGATCCGGGCGCCCTCGTCGGGTGACGCGAAGGACGGCATCGGCGGCACCGGCCCGGCGGTGACGGACGGCCCCGGGTCGTCGGCATCCCGCCATCCGATCGGCAGCGCGAGGCCCTCTTCGTACGTCTCCAGAGCCGTCACGATGTCGACCCGATCGGGCAGGTACTGCGCCAGCAGCTGCAGCCCGTCCCATGCGGCGGCGATGCGCACGGCTTCGCTCGCCGGATCGCGATCCGGCGACACCGTGTCATGCGCCATGGCCTCTTCGATCGCGTCCGCCGACAGGTCGCGCAGCCGGGCATACCGGTCGCGCATGATGCCGTGGGCGGGATGCCGTGGACTGGATGCCTCGCCCGTGAGCGCCGCGAACAGCGGCAGGTATCCGGGCACAGTCGCGTTGCGCTCGGCGATCACGCTGTAACCGAGGGTGCCGGGCTCGTCGGCGGCGAGCTGCTCCAGCAGCACGAACTCGTTGTCGCGCTCGAACGAGTCGACCACCTCGGCGAGGAGCGCGTCCTTCGTCGTGAAGTGACGAAGCAGGCCCGGGTGACTGATGCCGGCGGCGGCGGCGACATCGCGCAGCGACGACGCCCGGTATCCGCGTGAGACGAACAGGTCGTGAGCGGCCGCCACGATCGCGGCGCGCGTGCGCTCGGCCTGCGCGCTGCGGGCCGTTCCCGGCGCGGAGATCGTCGTCACGCCGCCAGTCTACCGAGGCCGATTACCAACCGGTCGGATTTGAGTTACCAAACGGTCGGGTTTCATGTATTCTCGTGAATCGACGCTGGGCACAGCCGCCGCGCGTCGCACCCGAGAAAGGACTCCGATGACAGAGCTGTCTCCCGCCGCGACGGCCGCGGCCGCCGGCACGACCGGCTTCAAGGCGCCGGGCACGACGCCCGACAAGACCCCGCGCGGCTACACGCCCGGCCTCGCCGGAGTGAACTTCGGCGTCTATCTGGCTCTGCTCACCCCGGTTCTCGTGTCGATGGCGTTCAAGGTGCAGCACATCACCGACAGCACCGAAGAGGCGACGGCGCAGCTCGGCCTCATCATGGGCGTCGGCGCACTGTTCGCGCTGATCGCCAACCCGCTCGCCGGTCGTCTGTCGGACCGCACCACGTCGCGCTTCGGCATGCGTCGTCCCTGGATCCTCGGTGGCACGCTCGTCGGCCTCGGCGGCTTCGCACTCATCGGCGTCGCGAACTCGGTGTGGATCGTCCTCATCGCGTGGTGCCTGGTGCAGACCGCCATGAACGCCGTGCTCGCCGCGGCGAACGCGACGCTCCCCGACCAGGTGCCCGTCTCGGGCCGCGGCAAGGTCTCGGGCATCGTGGGCCTGACGACCCCTCTCGGCATCCTGGCCGGTTCGTTCCTCGTCAACTTCCTGTCGGACGACTTCGCCCGCTTCGTCGTCCCCGCCGCGATCGCGACCGTCCTCGCCGTGCTGTTCGTGCTCGTGCTCAAGGACCGCCGCCTGGAAGAGAAGCCCGCGCAGCGGTTCACCATCGGCCAGTTCTTCGGATCGTTCGTGTTCAACCCGGCCAAGCACCCCGACTTCGGCTGGACGTGGCTCACCAAGTTCCTGGTGATGTTCGGCTACGCCGGCATCGCGACCTTCCTGCCCTTCTACCTCACTGAGAAGTTCGGCCTCGACGAGCAGACCGCGATCTCGACGATCCTCGCGGCCAACCTCGCGTCGATGGTCGCGATGGCGATCTCGGGCCCGCTCGGCGGCGTGCTGTCCGACAAGATCGGCAAGCGCCGCCCGTTCGTCGCCATCGCCGGCGGCATCATGGTCGTCGGTCTCGTCGTCCTGGCGTTCGCGCCCAGCGTCCCTGTCGTGCTCGTGGCACAGGCGATCATCGGCCTCGGCGCGGGCTCGTTCATGTCGGTCGACCTCGCGCTCGCGACGCAGGTGCTGCCGAACCCGGACGACACCGCGAAGGACCTCGGTGTGCTCAACATCGCCAACGCGCTGCCGCAGTCGATCGCCCCGGCGATCGCGCCCGGCATCATCGCGCTCGGTGCGGCCACACCGCTCGGCGGCTACACCGTCTACTACCTCTTCGGCGCGCTCGTGGCACTCGCCGGCGCCGTGCTCGTCTACCGCATCAAGGGAGTGAAGTGATGACCGACACCACGGTTCAGGATGCCGCACCCGGCCCCGCTGAGGAGGCCCCGGTGACCGATCGCCCTTGGCTCGACGCGAGCCTGCCGGTCGACCAGCGCGTCGAGCTCCTTCTGGCCGAGATGACGCTGGAAGAGAAGGCCGGGCTGTTCTTCCAGACCATGATCACGATGGGCCCGGACGGCGAGCTCGCCGACGCCGACCCGATGTTCGGCCTGCCGTCCAACCGCGAGTACGTGCTCGACCGGCGGATGAACCACTTCAACCTGCTGGGCGTCGCGCCCACCGCCGGTGCGATCGCGCGCTGGCACAACGCGCTGCAGGAGCTGGCGGCATCCACTCGTCTCGGCATCCCCGTGACGATCTCGACCGACCCGCGGCACTCGTTCACCGACAACCCGGGCGCAGCCATGCTGTCGGGCCCGTTCTCGCAGTGGCCCGACACGCTGGGGCTCGCGGCGACGCGGGACGCCGGGCTCGTCGAGCGCTTCGGCGACATCGCACGCCAGGAGTACACGGCGGTCGGCATCCGCGTGGCGCTGCACCCGCAGGTCGATCTCGCCACCGAGCCGCGCTGGTCGCGGCAGCTGCAGACGTTCGGCGAGGACGCGGAGCTGTCGGGCAAGCTCGGCGCGGCGTACATCCGCGGCTTCCAGAACGGTGAGTCCTTCGGCCCCGGCGCGGTCTCGACGATGGTCAAGCACTTCCCCGGCGGCGGCCCGCAGCAGGACGGCGAGGACCCGCACTTCGAGTACGGCCGCGAGCAGGTGTACCCCGGCGGTGAGTTCGAGCTGCACCTGAAGCCGTTCGAAGACGCCTTCGCGGCCGGCGTCCGCCAGGTGATGCCCTACTACGGCATGCCGGTCGGCACCGAGTACGAAGAGGTCGGCTTCGGCTTCAACAAGTCCGTGCTGACGGGGCTGCTGCGTGAGCGCTACGGCTTCGACGGCGTGGTCTGCACCGACTGGGGCCTCGTGACCGACGCCGAGATCATGGGGCAGCCGTTCCCGGCGCGCGCATGGGGCGTCGAGCACCTCACCCGCGAAGAGCGCATGGTCAAGATCCTCGACGCCGGCGCCGACCAGTTCGGCGGCGAGGCGTGCCCCGAACTGCTCGTGGCGCTCGTCGAGGACGGCCGCATCACCGAGGATCGAGTGGATGCCTCGGCCCGCCGCCTGCTGCGCGAGAAGTTCGCGCTCGGTCTGTTCGAGAACCCGTATGTCGACGCCGAGGCTGCCGACCGCATCGTGGGCTCGGACGAGTTCCGCGCGGCGGGTGACGCGGCCCAGCGTGCCGCGCTGACGATCCTCTCGAACAGGGACGCGGTGCTGCCCTTCGCGCCGGGCGTGAAGCTCTACGTCGAGGGCATCGACGCCGAGACCGCTTCCGCGTACGGCGACGTCGTCGCGACGCCGGCCGAGGCCGACCTCGCGGTGCTGCGCCTGCAGGCGCCGTACGAGCAGCGCGGCAGCGGGTTCGAGTCGTTCTTCCACGCCGGCTCGCTGGACTTCGCGCCCGAGACGATCGCCCACGTGGCCGAGGTCGCCGCCGCGGTGCCGACCGTGGTCGACGTCTTCCTCGACCGGCCCGCGATCCTCGGGCCGATCGTCGAGGCCGCGCACGCGGTGACCGGCAACTGGGGCGCCAGCTCGGCGGCCCTGCTCGATGTGCTGTCGGGCGCGGCCGAGGCCAAGGGTCGGCTGCCGTTCGACATCCCGCGCTCGATGGCGGCGGTCGAGGCGTCGCGTCCCGACGTGCCGTTCGACACCGAGGACCCGCTGTTCCGCTTCGGCCACGGCCTCACCCTGTAACCCCCCTCGTTCCAGCCGGACGGATGCCGCACCGCGACCCGCGGTGCGGCATCCTTCGTCTCTCGGTGTCGCCGGTTGCCGGCGCCGCCACCTCCGTCTCGCGCGCCGCTGCACGGAATCGGATCCGCTGGAGCGGAGATCGGGGGCGACACGCCGTCTCGGGATGCCGCGGGCCGGCGTGTCGCCGGCGCGATCCGCAGATGCGGATCCGATTGTGCGGGCCGAGGACGGGGGAGACTGCCCACACCGGTCTACTCTCAGCGCCCTCCTGTGCACGGATCGGATCCGCTGGAGCGGAGATCTGGGGCGGCGCGCCGTCTCGGGATGCCGCGGGTCGGCGTGTCGCCGGCGCGATCCGCAGATGCGGATCCGATTCTGCGGGCGGGGGCGAAGGAGAGGGCGGAACCGGCGCTGGAGTTCAGGCGCCGGCGCCCGGCACCACCACGACCGGAACGGGGGCGTTGCGCAGGATCTTGGAAGCGCTGGAGCCGAGGAACACCTGCGCGAGGCGGTGCGTGGACGACGAGCCGACGACCAGGACGTCGCCCTCGGTCCAGCCCACGGACGACACGGCCGCGCCCCAGTCGGGCGCGGCCGCGATGCCGTACTCGATCTCGTCGTCGGCGAACCCCAGGGTGCGCACGTGGACGACCGCCTCGGCCTGCGCGGCGACCGCCTGCCTCGTCCACACGTCGATGACCTGGGCCTGCGCGTGGCTCACGTCGGTGGTGACCGGGCGACGCGCGGGGTCGACCAGGAACGTCACCAGTCGCAGGTGCGCGGCCGACGACCGGGCGATGCCTGCCACGCGGTCCAGGAGCGACCAGCCGGCGTCGTCGCCGCGGAACCCGACCGTCACGCGCGCGACCCGGCTCGACGTGCGATAGCCGCGCGGCGCGATGGCCACGGGCAGCGGCGACGAATGCACGAGCCGGTCGGTCTTCGACGTCAGCCGCACCCGGCCGGGTGCCGCGTCTTCTGCCGAGCCCACCACGATGAGGACGGCATCCCGATCCGTCGCCTGGTCGATGAGCGTCGCGGGGACGGATCTTCCCGTGACCCACACCGCCTCTGCGGCCAGATCGCGATGGTGCGCGGAGTCCGCCATCGCCAGTTCTGCGCTGCGCTGCCCCTCGCCCGCGGCCCACGCCTCGTACTCGCGGTCGACTCCGGCTGCCACCGGCGTCCCCCAGCCCTGAGGGACCACCGAGACCGCGACGACCGGCCCGGGACGCGAACGTGCGAACTGGAACGCGAGCTCGAGGGCGCTGCGGTCGTCATTGCGCGGGCCGTACCCGACGACGTAGGTCACCGCTCCTCCTCGGGGTGGATCGGCTCGGCGATCTGCTCGTCCGAGGTGTAGTCGTTGAGCGTCGCATGCCGACGTCCGTAGAACCAGTAGTAGAGCAGCACGATGACGATCCACGCGCCGAAGATCACCCACGTCACCGCCGCCAGCCCCGACAGGATGTACACGCAGGCGGCGATCGTGAGGATCGGCACGACGGGGTACAGGGGCACGCGGAACGGCCGCTCCAGGCCCGGCTGGGTCCGGCGCAGCACGATGACCGCGAGCGCGACGACGATGAACGCCATCAGCGTGCCGATCGACACGGTGTCCCACAGGTAGTCCGACGGCACGAACCCCGCGACCACCGCGACGACGACCGACACGACGACCGTGTTGTAGATCGGCGTGAGCGTCTTGGCGTTGACCCGCACGAACCGGCGGGGCACGAAGCCGTCACGCGAGATCGAGAACAGGATCCGCGTCTGGCCGTACAGGGTGACGAGCGTCACCGAGAAGATCGAGACGACGGCGCCCGCGGCGAGGATCGTGCTCCAGACGGGCGTGCCGGTGACGTTCTCCAGGATCTGCGCCAGGCCCGCTTCGCCGGCCTCCTCGGTCGAGAAGAACTCGACCGGCTCTGCGGCGAGACCGGCGATCGCCACCAGGATGTACACCGTCGAGACGATGATCAGCGCCCCGATGATGGCGCGCGGCAGGGCCTTCTGCGGATTGCGCACCTCTTCGCCCGCGGTCGCCACTGCGTCCAGGCCGATGAAGGAGAAGAAGATCGTGCCCGCCGCCGCGCTCACGCCCGCGGCGCCGAACCGGAAGAAATCCTCGAAGTGGTCGGCGTTGAAGGCCGTGATGCCGAGCACGATGAACAGCGCGAGCACGCCGAGCTTGATGAGCACCATGATCGCGTTCACGGTCGCCGACTCCGCCACTCCGCGGATCAGCAGCAGGCAGCACAGCCCGACCAGCACGACGGCGGGCAGATTGATGACGCCGCCCGTCGCGGCCCCGTCCGATCCCTGGATGAACGTCACCGACAGCGCGTCCGGCAGCCGGAAGCCCAGCGTGTTCTGCAGCAGCTCGTTGAAGTAGCCGCTCCAGCCGACGGCGACCGCCGACACCGCGACGCCGTACTCCAGCAGCACGCAGCCCGCGATGATGATCGCCCAGACCTCGCCGAGCGCGTGGTACGTGTACGAGTACGTCGAGCCGCTCACCGGGATCGCCGCGGCGAGCTCCGCGTAGCAGAGCGCCGAGAGCCCCGCGCAGATCGCGGCGACGACGAACGAGATGATCACCGCGGGCCCGGCTTTGGGGATCGACTCGCTCAGCACGAAGAAGATGCCGGTGCCGACGGTCGCGCCGACGCCGAACATCATCAGCTGGAAGGTGCTGAGATTGCGCGCGAGTTCTTCGCCGCGGTGGTGCGTGTGCTGGACGACGATGGGCTTGCGCCGAAAGAGCTGTGCGCCGACTGTGCCCATGGCTGACTCCCGTCCGTCGCCGGGCCACACCGCCCGGTCCGCACAAGTCTTGCGCCCCCGCGGACGCGCGTACACCCCTCGCGGCTGCGCGTCGTCTGGGACCCGAGACGGGCTAGCGGTCGGTGACGAGGAGCGTGTTGCCGTCGGGGTCGGTCGCCGTGAAGAAGACGACGCGCGCCGGATCGCCCATCACCTCGCTGGGCGCCGCGCCCAGCTCGGCGAACCGCTCGCGTGCCGAGGCAACGTCGCCGACGCCGAAGCTGCAGGTCGCCCAGGGCAGGCCGGGTTCGGCCTGGATGCCGCTCACCGGACCCATCAGCGTCACCTGCCCGGCCGACCCGGCCAGCACGCTCGAGAACTCCGTCGCCTCGACGACGTCGAGTCCGAAGGCGTCGGCGTACCAGCGCGCGCTGTCCAGCGGATCGCGGACGGGGATGAAGGCCGTGGTGATGGCGGTGCTTGTCATGGCGATGAGCCTAGGGCGGTCCGTCGACAGCGGGCCGCGGCATCCACTCGATTCCGCCCGCTGTGCGCCCCGTACAACGCGGTCCGCACCCGTCGGCGGCCGGCTTTGTGCGAAACCGCCAGTCGCTTTGAGTCCGCGTTGTGGGAGTCCTACGGTCGGTAGTGACCTTCCCCTGTCCCTCGTCTCGAGAGGTGATGACATGGCTGACGCCGCCGTCCGCTCCAAGAAGCCCGCCGTCCACAAGCGCACGCCCGCCGGCGGCGCCCCCACCGCCCCGCACACGGCGGCCGAGGCATCCGAACCCCGCATCGATGTGAACGCGGTCACCGACCTGCTGCTGGGCACGTGGGCCGCGACCCGCCGCGAGGCGCGCGAGATGATCAAGGACCCGGCGTTCTGGCGCATCGACGGGCAGCCGATGCCCGAGCACCGTGAGCGCGTGCTGAGCCAGCTGCACCTGCTGGTCGAGCACGGCGGGTCGCGCCGGGCGTTCCCCGAGGAGTACGGCGGGCTGAACGACAACGGCGCCAACCTCGCCGGCTTCATGGAGCTCGTGCTGGCCGACCCCAGCCTGCAGATCAAGTCGGGCGTGCAGTGGGGCCTGTTCGGCTCGGCCATCTACCAGCTCGGCACGAAGAAGCACCACGACCAGTGGTTGCCCGGCGTGATCGACCTGTCGATCCCCGGCGCCTTCGCGATGACCGAGATGGGCCATGGCTCGGACGTCGCGGCGATCGGCACGACCGCCACGTACGACCCCGACACCGAGGAGTTCGTCATCCACACGCCGTTCCGCGCGGCGACCAAGGACTACCTCGGCAACGCCGCGCTGCACGGCAAGGCCGCGACCGTGTTCGCGCAGCTCATCACGGGCGGCGTGAACTACGGCGTGCACTGCTTCTACGTGCCGATCCGCGACGACGAGGGCGGCATGCTGCCCGGCGTGACGAGCGAGGACGACGGCGTCAAGGGCGGCCTCAACGGCATCGACAACGGCCGTCTGGCGTTCGACCACGTACGCGTGCCGCGCTTCAACCTGCTCGACCGCTACGGGCAGGTCGCTCCCGACGGCTCCTACACGTCCGACATCGCGAGCCCCGGCCGCCGCTTCTTCACGATGCTCGGCGCGCTCGTGCAGGGCCGCGTGTCGCTGGACGGTGCGGCGACCACCGGCACCGCCCTCGCGCTGTACATCGCCCTGACGTACGCGAACCAGCGCCGTCAGTTCGACTCGGGCGCCGGGACCGAAGAGGTCGTGCTGCTCGACTACGGCAAGCACCAGCGCCGTCTGCTGCCGCTCCTGGCGCAGAACTACGCGCAGTTCTTCGCCAACGACGAGCTGCTCAAGAAGTTCGACGGCGTGTTCTCGGGCCGCACCGACACCCCCGACGAGCGGGAGGACCTCGAGACCCTCGCGGCATCGCTCAAGCCCCTGAGCACGTGGAACGCCCTGAGCACCATCCAGGAGGCGCGCGAGGCGTGCGGCGGCTCGGGCTTCATCGCCGAGAACCGCTTCGTCGGCCTGCACCAGGACCTCGATGTCTACGTCACCTTCGAGGGCGACAACAACATCCTGCTGCAGCTGGTGGGCAAGCGACTCCTGGCTGACTACGCCAAGCAGTTCAAGGGGAAGGATGCCGCGGCCCTCGCCCGATTCGCGGTCGGGCAGACCGCGGGCAAGCTCTTCCACGGTGCGGGGCTCCGTCAGCTCGGGCAGGCCGTCGCCGATTTCGGCTCGACCGCGCGCTCGGTGGAGCTGGGCCTGCGCGAGGACCAGCAGCACGAGCTGCTCGCCGGGCGCGTGCAGCAGATGGTGGCCGACGTCGCCGCCGCGCTGCGCCCGGCGTCGAAGCTGTCGCCGGCCGAGGCGGCCGCGCTGTTCAACAGCCACCAGGCCGAGCTCATCGAGGCTGCGCGTGCGCACGGCGAGCTGCTGCAGTGGGAGGCGTTCACCGACGGCGTCAACCGCATCTCGGACGAGGGCACCAAGCAGGTGCTCACGTGGCTGCGCGACCTGTTCGGCATGCACCTGATCGAGAAGCACCTCGCGTGGTACCTGATCAACGGCCGTCTCTCGACGCAGCGTGCGGCATCCGTCTCGCGCTACATCGACCGCCTGGCGGCCCGCCTGCGCCCGCACGCGCAGGATCTGGTCGACGCGTACGGCTTCGAGCCGGAGCACGTGCGCGCGCCCATCGCGTCCGGCGCCGAGCGCCGGCGCCAGGACGAGGCGCGCGAGTACTACCGTGCGCTCGCCGCATCGGGGGAGGCGCCGGTGTCGGAGAAGTCCCTCAAGAAGAAGTGACCTGAAGGTCTGGGACACCCCGAATGTCACGAAAAGGTAACGATGACTGCAGGGGTGTCCCAGATCGTCGCGCGGCGGACATATCCCCTATGAAGGCAGCCTTTCAACCGACTGCGCATACGGGCTTCGTGCGTCGGCAGCGTCTTCGAGGGGACCGCGAATCGGGAACGCGGTCCCCTTTTCTCTGCCCTGAGGCATCGTCGATCCGGGATGCCGCGGCTCGCGGCATCCACCCCGCTCAGGTCAGTTCGCCGACCAGCCGCACATGCCGCACTCGCCGGTCGCCGACACCTCGACGAAGCAGTTCGGGCACATCTCGCGGACGCGCTCGGGGATGACGGGCTTGGGTGCACGGCGCTCGGCGGCGGGACGCGACGCCTTCGCGCGGGACGCCGATGCGGCG
Source organism: Microbacterium jejuense (assembly GCF_019511665.1). Taxonomy (GTDB): domain Bacteria; phylum Actinomycetota; class Actinomycetes; order Actinomycetales; family Microbacteriaceae; genus Microbacterium; species Microbacterium jejuense_A. The sequence goes on along the minus strand of NZ_JAEUAW010000020.1, from coordinate 22,272 downwards.
GCCGCCGGCGCCGGCGCGGGCGCCGCCTTCGGCACGTGGAACGCACAGTAGAAGCGCACGTAGCCGTCGTGGTTCTTGGGGTGGCGGTGCTTGAACGCCCACAGCTCGGTGCGGGGGAGCAGTTCGGAGTCGGGGCCGCACGCGAAGCACCGCGTCGGCTCGCCCGGCACCACGTCGGCGACCAGGACGGGGTTCTCGAACGGGACCGCGTCCCGCCAATCTGCCGACGCGACGATCTTCATGGTCCTGCCTCCCAGCTGTGCGGGCGTGAACAGCCCGACATTCCACGGTAAGCGACGTACGCGGCATCCGGGAATCGGGCCGGTGACGTGCGCCTGAACGCCGGAGCCGGGCGACGTGGAGCCCGGCGTCGGAGGCCGCGCCTAGGCTGGCGCGGTGAGCATGGACGTCCGCACCGGCGCCGATGGCCGCGCGCGCTGCGCGTGGGTCGGCGACGATCCCGAATACGCGCGCTACCACGACGAGGAATGGGGTGTGCCGCTGCACGGCGACCGTGCGCTGTTCGAGAAGCTGAGTCTCGAGGGGTTCCAGGCGGGCCTCTCGTGGATCACCATCCTGCGCAAGCGCCCGCGGTTCCGCGAGGTGTTCGCGGGGTTCGAGCCGGAGGCCGTCGCCGCCTTCGGACCGGACGACGTGGAGCGGCTGATGGCCGACCCGGGCATCATCCGCAACCGGGCCAAGATCGAGGCCACGATCTCGAACGCGCGCCTGGTGCAGGACCTCGAGCCCGGTGAGCTCGACGCGCTGATGTGGTCGTTCGCGCCGGCATCCCATCGCCGTCCGTCGACGTTCGCCGAGGTGCCGGCGACGACTCCGGCGTCGGACGCGATGAGCAAGGCGCTGCGCAAGCGCGGGTTCCGGTTCGTCGGGCCGACCACGATGTACGCACTCATGCAGTCGGCGGGCATGGTCGACGACCACGTCGACGGCTGCTGGCGCACGGAGCAGTCCGTGCATTGACGCGTGATGCGTGATGTGGTGAGCCTGCTCGACAGTTCGGTCCACATCGAGCGGCTGCTCGCGAGCTCGCAGGTGGCCGACACCTACCTGCTGCACCTGGCCGCGTCGAACGACGCGCAGCTGGCGACCTTCGACACGCGCATCGTGACGTCGGCTGTGCCGTCGGGGGCGACCGTGGTGTTCCCCATCCCGTAGGCCGCGCACGACACCCATGGGGAACAGTCCCCATGGGTGAGAGCCCTGTCGTCCCCTAGGCTCTGCTCGGGACGAAAGGGGTGATCGTGGCCGATATCGACGTCGACCTGACCGCGCTCGAGACGGCGCAGCTGCGCGTCGCCGACGCCCTTGCCGCGTTCCGCAGCGCCGACCGCGTCGGCGACGACCTGGCGGATCTGACCGGCGAGCCGCGACTGGCCGGCCGCGTACGCGACTTCGCCGGCAACTGGGACCACAACCGGGGCAAGCTCGAAGAGCAGCTCGAAGCCGTCGGCGATTGGCTCGAGGCGATCCGCGAGACGCTCACCGAACTCGACGAAGACATGGGGTGAGGCGTGGGTTCGGGACTGGCGATCGAATTCGAGGACGTCTTCGCGGGCGCGCCCGACGAACTGGAGCAGCGGGCGCGGCGCCTGCAGGCGACCGCGGCCGCCATCGAGAAGGCCGCCGATGCGCTGCGAGACATCGTCGACGGGCAGGTCTCGCAGGCGACCGACGCGCTGGGCGACAGCGCCGAGGAGGCGGCGCGCGGCCTGCGGCGCGCGCACAAGCGGTACGGCGGCACGGCGGGCGCCCTCACGACGTTCGCCGTGGAGCTGGGACCCATCCAAGACAAGGCGCGCGCAGCGATCGAGGACGCCGACTACTACCAGGACCGCGCCTACCAGCTCGAGGGCGGCATGGACGACCTCGACAACGCCATCGTGCAGGCCGAGGCGAAGGGCGAATCGACGTCCGCGCTCAAGGAGGAGCGCTGGGCCGCCTACGACGACCTCGCGTCGGCCAACAGCCACGTCGATGCCGCGCGCACGGCACTGTACGAGGCGCGTGACCGGATCCGGGATGCCGCCGATCGGGCGATCCGTGAGATCGAGACGGCGATCGAGCACGGGGCCGACTCGTGGGGCGACAATTGGGACCAGTTCTGGAGCGGCGTCGGGGACGTGCTGTCGGCCGTCGGAGACTGGCTCGCCACGGTGCTGACGCCCGTGCTGGATTGGCTCGGGCAGGCGCTCAGCGCCCTGGTGTCGTCGCTCGTCGTGCTGCTCATGGTGGTGATCGCGGCCGCGCTGATCGGCATCGTGTTCACCGCGTTCGGCCCCATCGGGCTGCTTGTGCTCGGCCTCGTGCTCGCGGGCCTGATCGTCGCGCTCGCGGTGGCAGAGCAGGCCGGATCGCCTCAGCTGCGCAACAGCAGGACCGAGACGACCAAGGACGGCGCCGAGGCGCGCGACTACCAGGGGCTCATGGAGCAGCTCGCCCTCCAGGACGAGCACGGCAAGGATGCGCTCACCGAGATCCGCGTGGTGGCCATCCACGACGCGGACGGGAACATCGTGTCGTGGCGGGTGCAGACGCCGAGCACCCAGAACTGGGGGCCGTTCAACACGGGCGGTGCCATGAACGATCTGCGCACCGACCTGATGCTGTCGCTCTTCCCCGAGATGCGCACGCAGTACGAGGAGGCGGTCTGGCAGGCGATGACCGAGGCCGGCGTCTTCGAGAGCGACGCTCCGATCATGTTCACCGGATGGTCGCTGGGCGGCATGATGGCCGGCGAGCTCGCGACGGATCCTCGCGTCGCCGACCGCGTGGAGTCGGTGTTCGTCGCGGGGTCGGCGATCGACAAGCACTACAGCGACATGCCGGACGGGGTGCGTGTCACCCAGATCAAGAACGGCATCGACCCGGTCCACACGCTGGAGTTCGTCGGACTGGACCCGGTGGACCGGCTCGCCGCCTTCGATGCGGACTGGCAGGAGTATCGGCCGCTCGTCTGGCCGATGCACGACGCCACCATGTACGGTGAGCAGGCTGAGCAGGCCCTGCCCGAGCCCAGGCCGGGTGACGAGATCTTCTTCGCCGGCGAAGGCGACGGCGGATATGAGGAGGTGTACGTTGCGCAGTATTCGCGTGGCTCGTGAGCGCGGCCGGGGGTTCCGCATCCCGGCGGTGATCGCCGTGATCGCGCTCGGCTCGCTGGCGCTGGCCGGCTGCGCCGGCGACCCCGATGTCACCGACCTCCAGACGCAGCTCTCGGAGGTCGACGGCGTGAACGACGCGACGGTCAGCGTCACGCATTCGAACTTCCCGTGGGAGACCCAGCTCGTCGTGACGCTCTTCATCGAGGACGCCACCGACGACGGGGTCGTGGACGTCACGCGCGCGGCCGCACCCGTGTTCGTGGCGGACCCCGTCGCGTCTCGCCACGAGGTGAGCATCTACTTCGTCCCCGGCCAGCAGAGCGACTACGACAGCGAGTTCGACGCGCAGGGCGAGGAGCTGGTGGTCACCCCCGAGGTCGCCGCAGCCCTCGGCGTGCCCGACGCCGGCCCGCACTCGCTCCGGCTGTCGCCGTCGCAGATGCGCGCGATCGCGGACGGCGAGTGAGTGACGGCCGCGCCGAGAGCGCGCCGCCGCGGCTGACCTTCCAGCTGCCGGGCCGGTGGCTGACCGTCGATCCCCGTGACGCACGGCGGGCGCGCGCGGACGTCGAGACGACCGTCCGCGATCTCGTGGGCGCGGCCGACGATGCGGCGATCGCCCGGCGCCGTCTGCGCAGCGCCTTCGACCGCGCCATCGCGGCAGCGGCCGCCGCCGACGCCCACGCGCTGTTCCTGTGCCTCGAGGCGGCCCCCGGCGTCTGGACGCCGGCATCCCTCACCGTCCATGCGCCGAAGCGCCTGCGGATGACCCCCGCTGTGGGGAGGAGCGCGGACGCCGTGCTGGCGGTGCTGCGCGAGGGTCTGGCTCTGTCGGCGGTCGACGGCGCAGGCACGGCCCGCCGCCTCGACGGTCCGCGCGTGAGCGTGCTGCGCACCGAGCGCGCGTACGAAGAGACGGTCGAGGAGGACGGCGTCCGGGCGACCGCCACCCGGTTGGAGGCGGACTACTGGTTCGCCGTGCCGGGCTCCAAGCACGTGGTGCTCGCGAGCTTCGTCACCCCGCTGGGCGAGCTGCGCAACGCGATGCTGAGCTTCTTCGACTCCATCGCGCTCGCCGCGTCGTTCGGCGGCCCCGCAGCACGAGCCTAGGATGCCGTCGTGAGCGCGGCCCCGGACGACGGCACGGCACCGCTCGCGCCGGCGGAGCGCAGGGCGCGCGCGGTGGCGCTCGACGCGGCGCTGGCCCCGATCGACTGGAGCGTGCTGCCCCAGGGCGCCGTCCGCGACGCCGTCGACGCGCCGAGCGGACGCCTCGCGCGCGTCACGCTCGGACCGACGGAGGGCCCCCGCGTGGTCCTCGTCCCCGGCATGACGGGTTCGAAGGAGGACTTCACGCTCATGATGCCGCTGTTCGCGGCAGCGGGGTTCCGCGTCGAGTCCTTCGACCTGGCCGGGCAGTACGAGTCCGCCGCCGCGGGGCCCGAGAACCTCGTCCCTCCGCAGCGCCGCTACACGCAGCAGCTCTTCGTCGACGACCTGCTCGCGGTGCTCGAGAGCGGCCCGCTGCCGGCGCACGTGCTGGGCTACTCGTTCGCGGGCACGGTCGCCCAGGTGGCGGCATCCCGCAATCCCGAGCTCTTCGCGAGCCTGACGCTGCTGTCGGCGCCGCCGCTCGCGGGCCGGGCGCTGCGGGGCTTCAAGGTGCTGGGCCCGCTGAGCCATGTCGTGCCGCCGCGCGCGCTCGGCCCGCTGTTCATCTCGGCCCTGCGCCACAACGTGCACCGGGCGCCTCGGGAGCGGGCGGTCTTCGTGACGGCGCGCTTCGCGCTGACCCGCCCGTCGAGCGTGGCCGACATCATGGCGCTCATGCAGCGCACGCCGGAGCTGTCGCACGAGCTCCGGGCCGCCGGCATCCCGATCCTCGTCGCGACCGGGACGGGCGACGTGTGGCACACCGCGGCGCACCGGGCGTTCGCCGAGCGGCTCGGCGCGCGCCTGTTCGTGCTGCCGACGGGTCACAGCCCGTGCGAGACGGCGCCGCACCAGCTCACCGAGGCGATGCTCGAGCTCATGCGGGGTTGACGGGCCTGGCCTCCTCGTCGGCGATCGCGCGGCGTGCGCGCCGCCGCAGCGGACCCGGACGATGGGGATGCCGCAGCCCCAGCTCGCGCTGCCGTCGGCGCCGATCCCGCCGGCCCTGCGCGCACCGCCACACGCGGCGCAGCCACGGCACCTCGCGCAGGTTGACGCCGACGATGTGGAACGCCCACGACGCGCGCCGCGCGAAGCCGGCCCAACTGTCGAACGGCCGCGCCGACACCTGCACGTGCAGCCACGGATCGAACTCGATGCCCGCGTCGGGCGGCAGCACGAGGCTGATGTCGAGGTCGTCGTGCGCGCGGGGGTCGTCCACGTGAACGCGGGGGCGGATGCCGCGCCACGCGTCGCGCCGGATCGCGAAGTTCGAGCCGAACAGCGGGATGTGCCCGATGACCGCGCGGAACACGAACAGGTACCCACCCAGGTACACGTGGTGCCCGATGAAGTGCCAGAAGCGGCTGCCGCCGTAGAACGTCCCGGTGCCGGTCAGCGCGGTGAGCGTGGGGTCGGCGCTGAAGCGGCGGTCCAGCCGCGCCGCCCAGTCCGGGGCCGGGCGGGAGTCGGCGTCCAGGCGACCGATGACCTCCCCCGTCGCGGCGTCGAAACCGGCAGCCGTGGCCCGCAGCACGCCGCGCACCGGCTCGGTCACCACCCGGGCGCCCGCTGCGCGGGCGACGTCGGCGGTGTCGTCGTCGGACCCGTTGTCGACCACGATGATCTCGTCGGGCGCACGGGTCTGCGCAGCCAGGGCGGCCAGGCCGTGACGCAGCATCTCGGCGTCGTTCAGCGACGGGATCACGACGCTCAGAGTGGCCATCGAGCGCCAGCCTACGCACGCCCGTCCGCGCGGCGCCAAGAAGCATGCGGTGGAATGAACAGTGGATGCCGGCGGTTGCCGTTCGCGGAGGCTCTACATGGACTACGGACACGCGCTCGAGTTCGGCGCGTTCATCACCCCTTCGGCCGCGGCCCCCGAGGCGCCGGTCCTGCTGTCGCAGGTGGCCGAGGCATCCGGTCTCGATCTCGTCACCTTCCAGGACCACCCGTACCAGCCGGCGTTCCTCGACACGTGGACGCTGATGTCGTTCGTCGCGGCGCGCACCGACACGATCCGCATCTCGCCCAACGTGCTGAACGTGCCGCTGCGGCCGCCGGCGGTCGTCGCCCGGTCGGCCGCGAGCCTCGACCTGCTCTCGGGCGGGCGCTTCGAGCTCGGGCTCGGCGCCGGCGGCTTCTGGGACGCCATCGAGGCCATGGGCGGCGGACGGCTCACACCCGGCGAGGCCGTCACCGCGCTCGGCGAGGCCATCGACGTGATCCGCGCGCTGTGGCGCACCGACGAGCGCGGCGGCGTGTTCACCGACGGCCGCTTCCATCGCGTGCACGGCGCCAAGCGCGGCCCGCGCCCCGCGCACGACCTGCCGATCCACATCGGGGCGTACAAGCCCCGCATGCTCGCGCTCACGGGGCGCAAGGGCGACGGCTGGCTGCCCTCGCTCGGCTACCTGAAGCCCGGCGACCTCGCACGCGGCAACGCGACGATCGACGAGGCCGCCGAGGGCGCGGGCCGCGACCCGCGCGAGATCCGCCGGCTGCTGAACATCGGGCAGCTCGCCGCCGACCCGCAGGAGTTCGCCGAGCGCCTGGCGCAGCTCGCGCTCGACGACGGCATCGGCACCTTCATCCTCGCCGCCGACGACCCCGACCTGCTGCAGCTCTACGGCGAGGAGGTGGCGCCCGCGGTGCGCGAGCTCGTCGCGACCGCGCGCGGCGCCGCCGGCATCACGGCGGCTCCCGTGCGCTCGGCGGCGGCGCTCGCCGCGCGGCGCGAGGGCATCGCGTACGACGACCTGCCCGCCGGCCTGCGCGCCGTCGAGCCGGGCGATTTCGACTACGGCGACGTGCGCTCCACGTACATGCGCGGCGGTGCACCGGGCATCGTGCTGCAGCCGGCCACAGCGCAGCAAGTCGCGGAGGCGGTCGGCTTCGCACGACGGCATCCCTCCATCCCGCTGTCGGTGCGCAGCGGCGGCCACGGCATCAGCGGCCGCAGCACCAACGACGGCGGCATCGTCATCGACCTGCGGCAGCTCAACGGCATCGAGGTGCTCGACGTCGACCGCCGGCTCGTGGGCATCGGTCCCGGCGCCCGCTGGGCGCAGGTCGCCGCCGCGCTCGGCGAGCACGGCTGGGCGCTGTCGTCCGGCGACTACGGCGGGGTCGGGGTCGGCGGACTCGCGACCGCCGGCGGCATCGGGTTCCTCGCGCGTGAGCACGGGCTCACCATCGACCACCTGCGGGCCGCCGAGGTGGTGCTCGCCGACGGCTCGGTCGTGCGCGCGGACGCGTCGTCGCACCCGGAGCTCTTCTGGGCGATCCGCGGCGCGGGGGCGAACGTCGGCATCGTCACGGCGTTCGAGTTCGAGGTCGACGAGGTCGGGCAGGTCGGTCACGCGCAGCTGGCGTTCCAGGTCGACGACGTGCCGGCGTTCCTCGAGGGCTACGGGCGCATCGTCGAGTCGTCGCCGCGCGACATGACGATGTTCCTGCTGACCGGCGGGCCTCGCCCGGGCCAGCCGCAGATCGTCCAGCTCTACGGCATCGTGGACTCCGACGACCCCGACACGATCATCGCGCGCCTGCAGCCGTTCGCCGAGCTCGCGCCGCTCGTGCAGCAGCAGGTGCAGCTCACGACGTACGCGCAGGTGATGGCGAACGCCGACCTCGGCCCGCAGCACGGCGCCGGCGAGCCGCATTCGCGCTCGGCGCTCGTCGAGCACGTGACGCCCGCGTTCGCCGAGGCGGTCGACGGGATGCTGCGCACCGGCGCCGTCCCGTTCTTCCAGCTGCGGGCGGTCGGCGGTGCCGTCGCCGACGTCGCGGAGGATGCCACCGCGTACGCGCACCGGTCGGCGAACTTCTCGGTGGCCGCGCTCGGCGGAAACCCCGACCGGCTGGATGCCGCGTGGCGATCGCTCGCCGCGCACACGCGGGGCATGTACCTGAGCTTCGACTCGTCGGAGCGCCCCGAGCGCATCGCCGAGGCGTTCCCGCCCGCGACGCTGGAGCGCCTGCGCGCCGTCAAGGCGACGTACGACCCGGACTCGGTGTTCCGCGACAACTTCGCGGTCGAGCCGTCGGCTGCCGGCGCCGTCTGACCCCCGGCGTCCCTGCTCCCGGTCGCCTCGCGCCGCGGCATCCTTCTCCCGGCCGTTGAGCGAGCGAGACGAAACGTCGTGGGCCGCTCTCGAGAACGCCGCGCCCCGCAACCGTCGCGGGGCCGGCCGGGTCCGACGTGCGGCGTGCGGCGTCTCGTCTCGCCGGCGCTCGCTCAACGGGCGGGTGGCCGGCTCCGGGATGGGACGCGACCGCATCGAGCAGGATTGAGGAAGCGGGATGTCCGGGTCGCCAGGCAGGATGGTGCGCATGATTCGACAGGCTCATCAACCGGGCGGGGAGAGCAGCGCCGCGCCCCACATCGCCGACTCCCACGAGGTCATCCGCGTCGTCGGCGCACGAGAGAACAACCTCAAGGACGTCTCTGTCGAGATCCCCAAGCGCCGGCTGACGGTGTTCACCGGGGTGAGCGGCTCGGGCAAGTCGTCCCTCGTGTTCGCGACGATCGCGAACGAGTCGCAGCGCCTCATCAACGAGACCTACCCGACGTTCGTGCAGCAGTTCATGGGGCAGCTCAGCCGTCCCGATGTGGACGCGCTCGAGAACGTGAGCCCGGCGATCATCGTCGACCAGGAGCGCATGGGCGCGAACGCCCGCTCGACGGTCGGCACCGCGACGGACGCGCACGCCATGCTGCGGCTGCTGTTCAGCCGCATCGGCCAACCGCACGTGGGCTCGCCGCAGGCGTTCTCGTTCAACATCCCGTCGGTGTCGGGCGCGGGCGCCGTGACGCTCGACAAGGGCGGCAAGAAGGTCAAGGAGCGCCGCTCGTTCGAGATCACCGGCGGCATGTGCTCGCGCTGCGAGGGGCTGGGCGAGGTCAGCGACATCGACCTCGACGAGCTGTACGACAAGACCAAGTCCCTCGCCGAAGGCGCGATCCAGGTGCCCGGCTACAACGCCGACGGCTGGATGGTGCGCGGCTTCACCGAGTCCGGCTTCGTCGACCCGGCCAAGCCCATCCAGGACTACACCGAGCAGGAGCTGGCCGACTTCCTCTACAAGGAGCCGACCAAGGTCAAGATCCAGAACATCAACATGACGTACGAGGGGCTCGTCCCCAAGATCACGAAGTCGATGCTGCAGAAGGATCGCGACGCGCTCCAGCCGCACGTGCGGGCCTTCGTGGAGCGCGCGGTGAAGTTCATGCCGTGCCCCGACTGCGGCGGCACGCGACTGAACGAGGGCGCCCGGTCGTCGAAGATCAACGGGATCAGCATCGCGGATGCCGCCAGCATGCAGATCTCGGACCTCGCGGAGTGGCTCGACACGGTGGACGACCCCGCGGTCGCGCCGCTCATGGTCGGCCTGCGGCAGACGATCGCCTCGTTCGTCGACGTCGGCCTCGGCTACCTGTCGCTGGACCGGGCGTCGGGCACGCTGTCGGGCGGCGAGGCGCAGCGCACCAAGATGATCCGCCACCTCGGCTCGGCGCTGACCGACATCACCTACGTCTTCGACGAGCCCACCGCGGGCCTGCACCCGCACGACATCCAGCGGATGAACGATCTGCTGCGGCAGCTGCGCGACAAGGGCAACACGGTGCTCGTCGTCGAGCACAAGCCCGAGGTGATCGAGATCGCCGACCACATCGTCGATCTCGGCCCCGGTGCAGGCCGGGCCGGCGGCGAGGTCCAGTACGAGGGCGACGTCGCCGGTCTGCGCGCCTCGGGCACCCTGACGGGCCGACACCTCGACGACCGCGCGAAGCTCAAGGACGCGACGCGCGCAGCGAAGGGCGCCCTCGAGATCCGCGGCGCCACGCAGCACAACCTCAAGAACGTCGACGTCGACATCCCGCTCGGCATCCTCACGGTCGTCACCGGCGTCGCGGGCTCCGGCAAGTCCTCGCTCATCCACGGCAACGTGCCCGCGTTCGACGACGTCGTGGTGGTCGACCAGTCGCCGATCAAGGGCAACCGCCGCTCGAGTCCCGCCACCTACACGGGCATGCTCGACACCATCCGCTCGGCGTTCGCGAAGGCCAACGGCGTCAAGCCGGCCCTGTTCAGCGCCAACTCCGAGGGCGCGTGCCCCGCCTGCCGCGGCCTCGGCGTCATCATCACCAACCTCGGCTTCACGCAGAGCGTCGAGACCCTGTGCGAGCTGTGCGAGGGGACGGGGTTCAGCGACGAGGTGCTGGAGTACACGCTGGACGGCAAGAACATCGCCCAGGTGCTGGCGATGTCGGCCGACGAGGCATCCACGTTCTTCACGAAGGGTCCCGCGCACACGACCCTCACCCGCATGATCGACGTCGGGCTGGGCTATCTGACGCTCGGGCAGGCGCTCAACACGCTGTCGGGCGGTGAGCGGCAGCGCCTCAAGCTCGCCATCTCGATGGCCAAGAAGGGGGCGATCTACGTGCTCGACGAGCCGACGACGGGCCTGCACCTCGCCGACGTCGACAACCTGCTCGCGCTGCTCGACCGCCTCGTCGACGCGGGCAACAGCGTCATCGTGATCGAGCACCACCAGGCCGTCATGGCGCACGCCGACTGGATCATCGACATCGGTCCGGGGGCCGGTCACGACGGCGGTGCGATCGTGTTCCAGGGACCTCCGGCCGACCTCGTCGCCGGTGCCGACACCCTCACTGCGAAGCATCTGCGGGAGTACGTAGGGGCGTGACCGGCTCGTCGGCGGATGGGTGATTCTCCCCATCAGCTGACTCAGAGGTTCCCAGGTGGACCGGCTATTCTGTACCGGATCCCCGTCTTCGGTGTGCGATTCCGGTGCCCCACGCCGGTCTTCGCCGCACGGACGACGATGCCGCCGTCCCCAGGAGGCTGACGTTCCATGAGGTCCTTCGCGTGGTTGCGCGCGCGCCCGCGCACGCTGGCGTCCGCCGGCGTGGTCAGTGCGGCCGCCGTCGCCATCACCACCCTCGCGTTCGTCTACGACGGCCTGCCCACGACCGAGGTCGACCTCCACGACGGCGGCGTCTGGGTGACGAAGCAGTCGAGCCTCCTCGTCGGCCACTTCAACCACGAGTCCGAGGTGCTCGACGGCGCGCTGCGCACGCCGAGCCAGGACTACGACATCCTGCAGTCCGGTGCGACCGTGCTGATGGTCGACGCCGAGAACTCGACGATCTCGACCGTCGACCCCGCCAACGTCGCCCTCGCCGAGCCGGCGGACCTGCCGGGCGCCGCCGTCGTCGCACTCGGCGGCCAGACGGTCGCGGTGCTCGATCCCGCGAAGGGCGGCCTGTGGGTCGCCCCGGCCGGCGGCACGCTGAAGGTTAAGGGCGCCGACCCACTCGTCGAGCTCGGAAAGGGCGCGGACGTCGCGGTCGGCCTCGACGGGACGGTGTACGCCGTGTCGCCCGAGAAGGGCGAGATCGTCGTCGTGCGCACGGACGCCGAGGGCGAGCCCGGCGACCCCGAGTCGCGCACGCTCGACGGGCTGAAGGACGACGCGAAGGCCTCGATCACGGTGGTCGGCGACCAGCCGGTCGTGCTCGACTCCGACAGCGGCACCGTGTACGTGAACGGCTCGCAGGTGAAGGTGTCCGAGGCGACCGAGCTGCAGCAGCCCTCCGCAGCCTCCGACGCGGTGGCCGTGTCGACCAGCAGCGGGCTCGTGCGCGTGCCCTTCGACGGCTCGAAGCCGAAGACCACGGATGCCGGGCGCGAGGGAGCCCCGGCGGCACCCGTCTACCTCGACGGGTGCACCTACGCGGCGTGGAGCGGCTCTGGCCGGTTCGTGCGCGACTGCGTGGGCGACGCCGACGACCTGAAGAGCGACGTCAAGGGGCTGGAGCCGACGTCCGTGTTGACCTTCCGGGTGAACCGGGACGTCATCGTGCTGAACGACGTCGTCAGCGGCGCCACGTGGATGGCGGTCGACGACCTGCAGCGCGTCGACAACTGGGACGAGATCACCCCGCCCGAGGGCGACTCGGAGGACGACGAGCAGACGACCGAAGACACGACCGAGACGACGCTCCCCAAGCGGTCCGAGATCAACACGCCGCCGACGGCGACCGATGACGACTTCGGCGTGCGTCCGGGCCGCACCACGATGCTGGCGGTGCTCGACAACGACAGCGACCCCGACGGCGACATCCTCACCGCGCGCGTGACCGGCGACGGCCCCTCGTTCGGCGAGATCCAGCAGGTCGACAACGGCCGCGCGCTGCAGATCGCCGTGCCCGAGGACGCGACGGGCTCCACGAGCTTCACGTACGAGATCACCGACGGCCGCGGCGGCACCGACTCCGCGACCGTCAGCCTCTCGGTGCACGGCTGGGACGTCAATGAGGCGCCCAAGGCCAAGCGCACGACGACGGTCGCGGTCGAGGCGGGCGGCACCGTCACGTACAACCTGCTGCCGGACTGGTACGACCCCGACGGCGACGACGTGTTCCTGAAGTCCGCGTACGCGTCCGACGGCGACGAGTCGGACTTCACGTCGGACGGCCGCGTCACCTTCCGGGCGGTGGGCGGCACGCAGGGCCGCAAGGAGGTGCCGGTCGTCGTGTCGGACGGCAACGACGACGGCGCGGGCGCCGTTCGCTTCGACGTCAAGCCGGTCGGCTCGACCATTCCGGTGACGAACGCCGACTACGTCGTCGTACGGGTCGGCAAGACGGCCACGGTGTCGCCGCTGCAGAACGACGTGAGCTCGACGCGCGAGCCGCTGCGCCTGGCCCGCGTCGACGAGGTCGCGGGTGCGACCATCAACCCGGACTACCCCAACAAGACCTTCACGTTCAGCTCGAACACTCCCGGCACGTACTACGTCCAGTACCTGGTGGCAGCGGGTGTCGAGCCCGTGCCCGGCCTCGTGCGCGTGGACGTCATCGACGAGACCGAGACCGACCTTCCGCCGGTGGCCGTGCGCGACATCGCCCTGCTCCCGGCCGGCGGCGAGGTGCTCGTGGACGTGCTGCAGAACGACAGCGACCCGAACGGCGGCATCCTCGTCGTGCAGTCGGTGACGGTCGAGTCCAACGCGGGCATCGGCGTCGCCGTGCTCAACCACGAGACCCTTCGCATCACCGACCAGGCCGCGCTGTCGGAGCAGGTGCGCATCTCGTACCGCATCTCGAACGGCTCGAAGCAGGCCGAGGCCGACGTCATCGTGATCCCGGTGCCGGCACCCGCGCAGCTGCGCCCGCCCGTCGCCAACGACGACCAGGCGGTCGTGCGCGCCGGCGACGTCGTGACGATCCCGGTGCTCGACAACGACTACCACCCGAACGGCGACACGATCCACGTCGCTCCCGACCTCGTCGAGCCCCTGCCCGACCCCGAGCGCGGCGAGGCCTTCGTCTCGCAGGACGCCGTGCGCTTCCGCGCGTCGGACGAGCCGGGAACCGCATACGTCACGTACGAGGTCGTCGACAGCACCGGACAGAAGGATGCCGGGTACATCACGATCCAGGTCGTGCCGGTGAACCCCGAGACCAACGCCGCGCCGCGCCCGAAGGACCTGACGTCGCGTGTGCTCACGGGCAGCCGCGTGCGCATCGCGGTGCCGCTGGACGGGATCGACGCCGACGGCGACTCCGTCGAGCTGGTCGGCATCGACTCGCCGCCCAAGAAGGGCCGCATCGTCGAGACCGGGTCGGACTACCTCGTGTACGAGGCGTTCGGCGACACGTCCGGCGTCGACGGCTTCACCTATCGTGTGCGCGACCGGCTGGGTGCCGAGGCGACCGCGACGATCAGCGTCGGCATCGCGCCGCCGGAGGCCGCGAACCAGGCGCCGTACGCCGTGAAGGACACCATCGTCATGCGACCCGGCCGCACCGTCGCGGTGCCGGTGCTCGCGAACGACTCCGACCCGGACGGCGACCGCTTCGGCCTCGTCTCGAACGCCCTGGTGCTGCCCGACGGCGTGGGCCTGAAGGCCAAGGTGCAGGGCGACCGCGTCGTGGTCACGGCGCCCGGCAAGCCCGTCGAGACCTCGCTGCAGTACTCGATCAAGGACGCCCGCGGAGCCAAGGCGACGGCCGTGCTGCAGATCACCGTGGCCGACGACGTGCCGCTGCAGCCGCCGATCGCCCGCGACGACTTCGTGCGCGCCACGGACGTCGAAGAGGGCGTGACCGACGTCGAGGTGCTCGCGAACGATGAGGATCCCGACGGCACCGTCGAGGCGCTCACCGTGGCGGTGAAGGATGCCTCGGCCCGCGTGGTGACGGACGGCAAGGTCCGCGTCACACTGACCGACGGGCCGCAGCTGATCCAGTACACGCTGACCGACGAGGACGGCAACACGGCCTCCGCCTTCATCCACGTGCCTGGCCTGTCGAGCCTTCCTCCCGTGCTGACGACGGTCAAGCCGATCGAGGTGAAGAGCGGCGAGACGATCGAGATCCCGCTGGCCGACCACGTCCGCGCGGCGGACGGCAGCGCGGTCATCATCACCGAGGCGGCGAAGGTCGCGGCCGTCCACAACGACGGCTCGAGCCTCATCAAGGACGCGAAGACGCTGGTCTACACCTCGGCGCAGGGCTACTTCGGCGACGACGCGATCACGTTCGAGGTCACGGACGGCACCGGTCCTGACGACCCCGAGGGCCGCAAGGCGACGCTGACCCTGCCCATCCTGGTACTGCCGCCCGACAACCAGCAGCCGTCGTTCGCGAACGGCGCGATGGACGTGGCGCCGGGCGAGGAGCCGACGGCCCTCGACCTGAAGTCCCTCACGACCGACCCCGACAAGGACGACCTGGAGGGAATGAAGTACGAGATCGTCGGCGGATCGCCGGCGGGGATGTCAGCGTCGATCGAGCGGGGCGAGCTGCGCGTGAGCGCCGCGGCCGACACCAAGAAGGGCACAGCCGCGACGATCAAGCTGAAGATCACCGACGGCGTGACCGCGCCCATCGAGGGCTCGGTGACCGTCAACGTGACGGCATCCACTCGCCCCCTGGCCACCGCCAACGACGACGTGATCGACGAGGCGCACCAGGGCAAGACGCAGTCCGTCGCCGTGCTCGACAACGACTTCAACCCCTTCCAGCAGGAGGGCAAGCCGCTCAAGGTGACCGCTGCGCTCGTCGACACCGGAAGCGGTGTCGCCGATGTCGTGGGCGACAAGGTCGAGGTCCGGCCCGACAAGGACTTCTTCGGGACGATGGTGGTCCGGTACCGGATTCAGGATGCCACCACCGACGTCGACCGTGAGGTCGAGGGTCGCATCCGCCTGACCGTGCAGGGGCGTCCGTCGACGCCGGGCACGCCGATCGTGTCGAGCGTGCAGGACCGCACCGTCGTGCTGTCGTGGACGCCGCCCGCCGACAACGGCGCCGAGATCACGGGCTACACCGTGACCTCGACCACGGCGGCCTACACGAAGAAGTGCACGTCGACCACGTGCACGCTCGACGGCCTGACGAACAACGTGAAGTACAACTTCACCGTGGTCGCGACCAACCGCGTGGGCGACTCCGACCCGTCGGCCCCCTCGGCCGAGGCGCGCCCCGACGCGCGTCCCGACACGCCGCAGGCGCCGACCCTGGCGTTCGGCGACGCGAGCCTCACTGTCTCGTGGGTCACGCCGCCGACCCCGGGCTCGCCCGTCGAGTCGTTCAACCTCCAGATCTCGCCGGCTCCGCCGTCAGGCGTGGCGCTCAAGAAGGGCGTGACGGGCAACTCCACGGTGTGGACCGGACTGGAGAACGGCGTCTCGTATCAGGTGCAGGTGCAGGCGGTGAACCTGGCGCCCGAGCCGTCGAGCTGGAGCCCCTGGTCGCTCGGCGAGGTGCCGGCGAAGGCGCCTGAGCCGCCGGCGGCGCCGACGACGAACCGGCTGGACTCGGTGGGCACCCAGTCCCAGCTCGAAGTCCTGTGGACTCCTCCGGCAACCAACGGGGCGGCGATCTCGGCGTACCAGGTTCAGGTGATTCGAGGTGGTGCGGTGACCAACACCCTCGACGTCAGCGGGAGCACGACTCGCCAAGCCATCAACGTGCCGAACTCGACAGCGGACTATTCGTTCAAGGTGCGAGCACAGAACAAGGCGGGCTGGGGCAACTGGAGCGCCGCGTCGTCCGCCGAACGCGCGTTCGGCGCCCCAGGGGCCCCCACGAACGTGACCGCCACCGTCGGGGACCGCTCGCTGACCGTGTCGTACGGCGCGGCCGACGGCAATGGTGCAAGCTCGACCGAGCTCAGCTACCAGTACTCGTTGAACAGCTCGGGTACCTGGAGGGCGATGCCCGGCAACCGGGTGATCACCGGCCTGACGAACGGCACGGACTACAACGTGCGCGTGCGTGCCATCGCCACCGTCGGCGGGGCGAGCGAAACGGGTGCGGAGTCGGCCGCGTCCAACACGGTCAGGCCGTACGGGCCGGTCAACACACCCGGCGCGAAGGCCACGGCAAGCGGCCAGAGCATCGTCTACGAATGGTCGGCGCCGGCCGACAACGGCCGCAGCATCCAGGTGATGCAGATCAACATCGGCAACGGGTGGGAGAACGTCGGCCGCAGTGGCAGCCGGACGGTCAACTACGGCTACTCGCACACCGGGACGATCCAGGTGAAGGCGATGGACACCGAGGGGCAGTGGTCGGCGATCGCGAAGGACTCCGCGACCACCGTCGCGAAGCCGCAGCCGAGCGCGCAGACCGGCAAGGCGGGCAACGCGCAGGGCCAGCCGAACTGCTCGAACTACTCGTGCGCCTACATGACGGTCTCGGTCGACAACTTCTCGCCCGGCAGCTACACGGTCCACTGCAACGCCACGGGATCGAACGGCGGCACCTGGGGTTCGAAGACGCTGAACGTCTCTTCCAACGGCAGCGGCTATGTGCAGCTGGGGTGCTACTTCGGCGATCCGGGCGAGACGGCGTGGGTCAGCATCGACGGCTGGGGCAACGCCAAGAGCATCACGTGGTAGCTGTGCGGCATCCACTCTTCACGAACACGACACGACGCAACGAGAGAACGAGACTCACATGACGATGACCCCTGAACAGGCGGCCTGGTTCCAGGGCACCTTCGCGCGACTTGTCGACAACGTCGACCAGGCGCTGATGGGCAAGCGCGACGTCGTCGGGCTGGTGCTGTCGGCGATGCTCGCCGAGGGGCATGTGCTGCTGGAGGACGCGCCGGGCACCGGCAAGACGAGCCTCGCGAAGGCTCTCGCGGCCACGGTGCAGGGAACGAGCACGCGCATCCAGTTCACCCCCGACCTGCTGCCGTCGGACGTGACGGGCGTCACGATCTACGACCAGACGTCGCGCCGGTTCGAGTTCCACCGCGGCCCCGTGTTCGCGTCGATCGTGCTGGCCGATGAGATCAACCGCGCGTCGCCGAAGACGCAGTCGGCGCTGCTGGAGGTCATGGAGGAGTCGCGGGTCACCGTCGACGGCGTGGCGCACGAGGTGGGCCGCCCGTTCCTCGTGATCGCGACGCAGAACCCCATCGAGCAGGCCGGCACGTACAAGCTGCCCGAGGCGCAGCTCGACCGCTTCCTCGTGAAGACGTCGATCGGCTACCCCGACCTCGCCGTCGCCGAGCGCATCCTGGCGGGCGCGGCCGACCGCAACCCGTCGGCGCACCTGCCGGCGATCATCACCACGGGCGCGGTGGCCGACATGGCCGACCTCGCCGGAACCGTGCACGTCGACCCCGCCGTGCTGCGCTACACGGCGCAGCTGGCCGAGGCGACGCGTGACGACAAGGCGACGCGCCTGGGCGTCTCGGTGCGCGGCTCGCTCGCGATGATCCGCATCGCCAAGGTGTTCGCCGCCGCACAGGGCCGCCACTTCGTGCTGCCGGACGACGTCAAGGCGCTGGCCGGCCCGGTGTGGACCCACCGCATCGTGCTCGACCCCGAGGCCGAGTTCGGCGGCACCTCCGCAGAGACGGTCATCGCCCGCGTGCTCGAGTCGGTGGCGGCGCCACAGGCGAGGTCCGCGGCCTGATGGCGACGGAGGCACTCGGGTCGCAGGTCGCGGCGACCGATCGCAGCGCGGGGTACGGACAGCTCGCGCTGTCGGTGCTGCGCGCGGGCGGTCGCGTGCTCGGCCGCGTGTTCGGGGTCGTGCGCCCCGTCGCCTGGGTGCTCATCGTCGCCACGATCGCGCTGTGGATCGCCGGGCAGTCGCTCGGCTGGTGGGAGCTCACCGTCACGGCCGTCGTCATCGGCGCCGCGCTGCTGCTGTGCCTGCTGTTCCTCATCGGACGCACGGCGTACGACGTGTCGCTCGACCTCAACCGCACGCGCGTGGTCGTGGGGGAGCGGGCCGTCGGCGCGCTGACCCTGTCGAACACCGGCACCCGCGCCATCCTGCCCTCGCGCGTCGTGCTGCCCGTCGGCCACGGGCGCGGCGTCTTCGACGTGCACCGTCTGGCGCCCGGCGAAGAGGCCGAGGAGCTGTTCGCCATCCCGACGTCGCGGCGGGCCGTCGTGAAGGTCGGCCCGGTGAGCGTCGTGCGCGGCGATCCGCTCGGCCTCTTCGAGCGCGTGCACCGCCGCGACGAGCCGGTCGACCTGTTCGTGCACCCGCGCACCGTGCTGTTCGACGGGCAGTCGCTCGGGTTCCTCCGCGACCTCGAGGGTCTTCCGGCGACCGACCTGTCGCCCGACGACGTGTCGTTCCACGCGCTGCGCGAGTACCAGGCGGGCGACGATCTGCGTCACGTGCACTGGAAGTCCACCGCCCGCACCGGGCACATC
Organism: Microbacterium jejuense; assembly: GCF_019511665.1. GTDB lineage: Bacteria > Actinomycetota > Actinomycetes > Actinomycetales > Microbacteriaceae > Microbacterium > Microbacterium jejuense_A. The sequence goes on along the minus strand of NZ_JAEUAW010000020.1, from coordinate 3,268 downwards.
ATGGTGCGCCAGTACGAAGAGACGCGGCGCTCGCACTTCGTGATCGGCCTGTCGACGAGCCCCGCCGACTACCGTGACGACGAGGAGTTCGAGCTCGGCATCTCGGTGGCGGGATCGCTCGGCCTGCGCGCGCTGCGGGACTCGCAGCGCGTCGAGGTGCGCGTGCAGGAGCGTGCGCTGCCCGCGGCCACGGGCAAGCAGTTCCTCGACGCGCTGTCGGGCCTGGAGCACTCCCGTGCGCGCGCCGGCGGCATCGTCGAGCTCGCCGGCTCCGTCGCCGCGACGCTCGCCCTCGCGAGCGTCGTCGTGCTGGTGTGCGGCAGCAAGGTCGACGCGAACGACCTGCGCACCGCGTGCAGTCGGCTCCCGTTCGGCGCCCGCGTGCTGGCGGTCGTCGTGGCCCCGGCCGGAACGGCGCCGGCGCTGCGTCGCATCGGCGACGCGGACGTCATCACCGTCGGCGCGCTCGAACAGCTGCCCCTCGCCCTGCGGAAGGTGCTCGCATGACCGCCCCCGCACCGCAGCCGCCGGCACCTGTGCTGAGCGAGGGACGAGACGAAGCATCCCCTCGCTCCGCTCGAGAGCCCAGGAGCCCGCGTCCCGCTCCCGAGCCGCTGTCGCTGCGGCGCTGGGTGCTCGACCTCGCGGCCGTCGCGGTGCTGCTGCTGATCCCGATCGTGGGGTTCTGGCCGACGTTCGACGGGCCGCGCTACCTGGTCGCGGGCCTCGGCGGACTCGCGCTGGGCATGGGGATCGCGGTGCTGGGGAGGGTGTTCCGCTGGGGCGTCCTCGTCCTGGCTGCCGGGACGATCGCGGCCTACTTCCTTTTCGGGGGCGCACTCGCCCTGCCGGCGACGACGGTCGCCGGCGTCGTTCCCACCGTGCAGACCCTCGGCCTGCTGGCGCTCGGCTCGGTCATGTCGTTCAAGCAGCTGCTGACGACCATCGCTCCGGTCGCGGCCGACGACGGCCACATGGTCGTGCCGTTCCTGCTCGCCCTGGTGGCCGCCGTCCTCACGACGTCGCTCGCGCTGCGGCTGCGCAGCGCGGGGTGGGCGCTGATCCCCGCGGGGGCGTTCCTCGCGGCCGAGATCGCCCTCGGCACCTCGCAGCCGTTCGCGCCCGTCGTCCAGGGCGTCGTCTTCGGCCTCGTCTCGATCGTGTGGCTCGCGCTGCGCCAGGCGTGGCAGCCGCAGGCCGCCGCCGTCTCGGTCGGCGAGGCCGCGCCGTCCCGCGGCGCCGCCGTGCGGCGCGTGCTGATGGGAGCCGGAGTCGTCGCGCTCGCCGGCGTCGTGGGCGTCGCGACGAGCGCGTTCGCCGCGCCGCAGTCGCCCCGCTACGTGCTGCGCGACGTGGTGATCCCGCCGTTCGACATCCGCGAGTACGCCAGCCCGCTGCAGTCCTACCGCGCGTACGTGCGCGACCACTCCGACGACGCCCTGTTCACCGTCAGCGGTCTGCCCAAGGACGCGCGCGTGCGCCTGGCGACCATGGACGAGTACAACGGCATGGTCTACAACGTGTCCGACAAGGGCGCTGGCTCGTCGGGCGCGTTCTCGCAGGCGCGCACGAACATGTCGGCCGACGCGAAGGGCGTCGAGGCGACGGTGCGCGTCGAGATCGGCGACCTCGAGGGCGTGTGGATGCCGGACGCCGGCGCCGTCCGCAGCATCACGTTCGACGGCGACAACGCCGACGACCTGCGTCGCACGGCCCACTACAACGAGTCGACCGACACCGGAGTGGTGACCGCCGGGCTCAGCAAGGGCGACGCGTACACGCTCGACAGCGTGATCCCCGAGGTGCCCAGCGACGAGCAGCTCGCGAAGCAGAAGTTCGCGCCGGTGTCGCTGCCCAAGCAGCAGGGCGTGCCGAAGGACCTCGCCGACCTCGCGTCGACCACGGTGGCCGAGGCCTCGACGCCGATCGAGCAGGTGCGGGCGCTGCAGCAGTTCCTGTCGCAGGACGGGTTCTTCAGCCACGGCCTCGAAGGCCAGCCGCTGTCCCGTGCGGGCCACGGCGCCGAGCGCATCTCGACCCTGCTCGGGTCGGAGCAGATGGTGGGCGACGACGAGCAGTACGCGACTGCCATGGCGCTGATGGCCCGCGAGCTCGGCATCCCGGCGCGCGTGGTCATGGGCTTCTATCCGGACGAGGACCAGGCGGGCGCCGGCGCCTTCGAGGCCAACGGCGACAACCTGCACGCGTGGGTCGAGGTCGCGTTCGACAAGGCCGGATGGGTGCCCTTCGACCCCACTCCGCCCGAGGACCAGGTCCCGAGCGATCAGACCACGAAGCCCAGGGCCGACCCCAAGCCGCAGGTGCTGCAGCCCCCGCCGCCCCCGCAGGAGCCGGTCGACCTGCCGCCGACCGCGGCCGACGACCGCGGGTCCGAGGACGAGGACGGCTTCGACGCCGCGCTGCTGTGGATGATCCTGTCGATCGGCACCGGTGCGCTGACCGTGCTCGCAGTGCTGCTGGCCCCGTTCATCGTGATCGGCGTGCTCAAGGCGGCGCGTCGGCGCAAGCGCCGCCAGGCCGAGCGCGCGTCCGACCGCATCAGCGGCGGGTGGGACGAGCTCGTCGACCGCGCGTCGGATCTCGGGGCGCCGGTGCGTCCGGGTGCGACGCGTCAGGAGGATGCCGGCGTGCTGACCGCCGCGTTCGCCGAGCCCCGCGTGGCCGTGCTTGCACACCGAGCCGACGTCGAGGTGTTCGGGCCGACCGAGCCGACACCCGCCGACATCGACGCTTTCTGGTCGGAGGTGGATGCGCTCGTCGGGGGGATGGGCCGCAGCCGCTCGTTCTGGCGCCGTCTGCGCGCGCGCCTGAGCATCCGCACCCTTCTCGAGGGCACTCGATTCGCGTTGCCGCCGCGCCACGCGAGCGGAGCCCTGCGCACGCCTGAGCGCACCGACCCCCCAGCACAGGAGAACGAATGACCAACAGCCCGTCAGGCGTCCAGACCGCGGCGTCGCCCGGGCGCCGCGTCGCCGCGTACGCCATCGACACGGCGGTCGCGTATGCGATCGGGGCCGTGCTGATCGGCATCGCCGTCGGTGTCGTCGTCGGGGCCGGCCAGGGCATGTCGCCCACCGCGCTGGCGGTCGTCGCGCTGCTCGCGTACGCGGTGATCGCCCTGGTGCTGTTCGCGTGGGCGCTCGTCTACACCGCGATGCAGGCCGGACGCGGCTCGATCGGCCAGCGCCTCGTGCACGTGCAGCTGCAGGACGCGGGCACCGGCGGCCCGATCGGCTTCTGGCGGGCG
>NZ_JAEUAW010000002.1 GCF_019511665.1 Microbacterium jejuense | reverse complement strand
CCCCCGCCCAACGCGACGACCCCCGCCAGCGCCAGCAGAGCCCACAGCCAGGCCGACGCCCGGCGCGCGGCCACGATCGACAGCACCAGCGGTCCGAGCACCTCGATGGTGACCGTCACGCCGAGCGGCAGGCGCTCCAGCGCCAGGTAGAACAGGCTGTTCATGAGCGCGAGCACGAGCCCGAAGAGCGCGACGGAGGTCCAGTCCCGCCGGGAGTGACCACGCACGCGGGGGCGCGCGATGACCAGCAGCACGAGCGCCGAGAACACGAGGCGCAGCATCACCATGCCGAGCGGCCCGACCTGCGGGAACAGCAGCACCGCGAGCGATGCCCCGACCTCCTGGCACGCGAGCCCCGCGATGACGAGCAGGATCGCCGGCGTCGTGCCGCGGGGACCCGCGGAGGCGCTCGTGCCCGGCGTCACTCGGACGGCGGCGGAGTGCACACCGCCAGCGAGGCGACGGCCTCTCCGTACTGCTCGGCGGTCCAGGGCAGCCCGGCCTCGGGGGCCGTCTGGCCGTCGGCCGCCGGCGCCTTCGAGGCGATGGCCGCGAGCTGCCACGCGAGATACTCGGCGACGCGACCGTCGCCGGCCGAGTTGTTGAGCACGACCGCGACCGTGAGGCCCGTCTTCGGGTCGGCGAACGCGGCGGTCAGGTAGCCGGGCGTCTTTCCGAACTGGCCGATCAGCGAGCCCGCGATGAGCGCTCCGCCGTCGGCGGTGTACCAGGAGGGCGCGTCGGCGGCCACCGGGAGCGGCTGGGCGAACCTCTTGTCGTCGTGGACGAGTGCGCCGCTCGCCAGCGCCTGCACGTAGCGCCCGAGGTCGCGGATGTCGGTGACGACGCCGGAGTCGGTGTAGCCGGTGCTCGACGAGACGCCGGTGAGGTCGACGGGGGCGGCGCAGTCCAGGGCGCCCTCGGCGTTCGGCATGGACTGACCGCCCTGCAGGGCGCCCGACGAGGGCACGTCGCTCAGCGAGGTCGCCTCGAGCCCGAGCGGAGCGGTGACGTAGGTGCGCAGCAGGTCGGCGGCCGACAGGCCGGTGGCGCGCTCCAGCGCGAGGCCGAGCAGCACGTAGCCGGCGTCGGAGTCCTTGTAGGCATCGCCCGCTGCGGTCGTGCGGGGTTCGCCGAGTCCGAAGCTCGCGAGATAGCGCGGGTCCCACTGCCGGTCGGGGTTGCCGATCCATGAGCCGTGCAGCTGGTCGCTGTACGAGCCGATGCCCGACGTGCCGTCGCACAGCTCCATCAGCGTGATGTCGCCGAGGTCCGGCACGCCCGAGACGTACTCGGTGACCCGATCGTCGAGCTTCACCTTGTGGTCCTCGGCCGCGCCGTAGAGCGCGTCGCACGTCATCGAGCGCGTGACCTTGCCCGCACGGAACTTCAGGTCGGCCGTCACATCGCCGCCGCCGTCCGGTCGCTGCGTGCCGAGGCCCGCGATCCACGCACCGCTCCACGGCGCCCAGACTCCGACGACGGCGCCCGACGAGCCCGACGTGCCCATCGCCCGGGTGACGGCATCCTGAAGACCCGCGAGGACGTCGTCGGGGAACGCGGCATCCACCTGCGCGGGCAGATCGGGTTCGGCGGCGGTCGAGTCGAACGAGCAGCCGGTGAAGACGAGGGCCGACATGACGGCACCCGCGATCACCGCGATGACGCGGCGATTTCTGGAGCGGGTCCGCATGCTCACCCCCCGATGATCGTGCAATGCATTCAAACACACCAGAGTCGCCCTCGCGGAACGGCGGTCCGTAGGGTGTGAGCATGATCCACCGATTCGACGACGCCGCACTCGCGGGCGTGCTCGGCCACATGAACGGCGACCATGGCGACGACAACCTGCTGATCGCGCGCGCCTTCCTCCCCGAGAACGGACGAGGGGATGCCGTCGTCACGGCCGCGACGATGACCGGGTTCGACGGCGCCGGCGGGGTGTGGCTCGCGACGCTGGACGACGGCTCGACGGTCGAGGTCGCCGCGCCGTGGCCCTCGGGGCTGATCTCGGAACGGCGCGAGGTGCGCCGCGAGATCGTCGCCCTGTACGACGAGGCCTGCCGGCGGCTCGGGATCGAACCGCGACCCCACGCCTGAGAAAACTTCTTGTTAGGTTCGCCTTATCTTCAGTTACCATGAAGGTATGAGCGACCCGATCCCGTTCTCCGCCGCGCTGCGCGAGCGCTCCAGCCGCTCGCACTCGTCGAGCGAGCACGCCGGCTTCATGGCCGACCTCATGAAGGGGGAGGGCACGCGCGAGGACTACATCGCCCTCGTCGTGCAGCACTGGTTCATCTACGAGGCGCTGGAGCGCACGGCGGGACAGATGCGCAACGACCCCGTCGCCGCGGTCTTCATCTCCGACAAGCTGACGCGCCTGCCGGCGCTCGAGGCCGACCTCGAGTTCCTCGTGGGCCCCGACTGGCGCGAGCGCATCGAGCCGCTGCCCACCACGCGGCGCTACGTCGACCGCATCAACGAGGTCGGCGCGACGTGGGCGGGCGGCTTCGTCGCCCACCACTACACCCGCTACCTCGGCGACCTGTCGGGCGGGCAGTTCATCGGGCGCCTGATGGCCCGGCGCTTCGGGTTCGAGACCAACGGCATCGGCTTCTACCTGTTCGAAGACATCGCCGACCCCAAGGCCTTCAAGGACGTCTACCGCGAGCAGCTCGATGCCGCCCCGTGGGATGCCGCCGAGCAGGAGCGCGTGATCGACGAGGTGCTGCTCGCCTACCGTTTCAACACCGAGCTCTTCGAAGACCTCGCCGCCGCCAAGGCCGCGAAGGTCGCCTGACCGCACAAGCGTTTCGTCGCTCAACGACCGGCACCACGACCCCCGGTCGTTGAGCGAGCGAGGAACGAGCGAGACGAAACGCCCCGACCGCACGAGCAACCCCGTGCCAGAACCGCGTTTCGTCTGCGCGCGCCAGAGCGCGCTCCGCTCAACGACCGGGAGCCACGGGCCCGCGGACGGCGTCGCGCATGAAGCGCTGGACGTCGGCATCCACCTGGATGTCGCGGGGCCGCAGCGGACGCGACAGATACAGGCCGTCGAGCGACGTCAGCCTCGACAGCGCCACATACGTCTGACCGGGCGCGAAGGCGCCGGAGCCGAGGTCGATGATCGCCCGGTCGTAGGTCTTGCCCTGGGACTTGTGGATCGTGACGGCCCACGCCAGACGCAGCGGGAACTGGGTGAACTCGGCCACGATGTCGCGCGTGAGCGTCTTCGAGCCCGGGTTGTACGAGTAGCGGTACTTCTCCCACACGGAGGGCTCGACGTCGAACTCCTCGCCCTCGACGTCCACGCGCACGGACTCGCCGGCGATGCGCGTGACGGTGCCGATCGTGCCGTTCACCCACCGCGGCGGCTCGCCGAACGACCCGGTGTCGTTGCGCAGGAACATCACCTGGGCCCCGACCTTGAGCTTGAGCTCGAGGTCTGCAGGGTAGGCGGCATCCCCCCGTCCGAAGTCGCCGTTCACCTCGGCGCGCGCGGTCTGCTCGCGGCCCACGAGTTCGTTGAGGTGGCGCCGGTTGATGTTGTTGACGATGTCGTTGCGCGTGGCGAGCGTGATGATGGGATGCTCGCCGTCGGACGGGTCCGGCGGACGCCGCGCACCGGTGTCGTTGAGCACCTGCGCGATGTCGGCGGTCACGCGGCCGTAGCGCACGGCGTTGAGCATCGCCTTGAACGCGGGGTCGTTCTGCCGGTGGATGTCGACGAGCTCGCGGATGTTGAGCTCGGTGCCGTACGTGCCGACGTCGAGGATGCCGTCGGTCGCGGTCTCGCCTACCCACACCTTGGCGTCGAAGAACCAGAACGAGCGGTAGTGGTCCTGCACGTACCGCAGCTCGTCGCCGCGGGGCGGGACGGGTGCCAGCTGGTACGGATCGCCGAACATGACGATCTGCGTGCCGCCGAACGGCTCCGACCGCCGTCCCCGCGCCTGGCGCAGCGCGCGGTCGATGGCGTCCATGAGGTCGGCGTTGACCATCGAGATCTCGTCGATCACGAGCGTGTCGATGGCGTTCAGCAGTTTGCGAGTGGCGTCGGACTGCGGCTCGTCGTGCGAGCCGATGATGCCCAGCGGCAGCTTGAACAGCGAGTGGATCGTCTGCCCCTCGACGTTCAGCGCGGCCACGCCCGTCGGCGCGCACACCGCGATCTGCTTGTTCGTGTGCCACGCCAGGTGCTGCAGCAGCGTCGACTTGCCGGTGCCCGCGCGGCCCGTCACGAACACGTGCTCGCGCGTGTCTTCGATGAGCCGGAACAGCGCCTCCTGCTCGGCCGACAGCGCCAGGCCGGCAGGCGAAGGAGGCGTGGTGGTCACCGATTCATGCTAACGACCGGATGCCGTCACCCGGCCGGTCCCGTCGGCGATTGTGGACGGCATCCGCTCTGTCCACAGGCGAGCGGATGCCGGAGCCCGGTGTCGACCGCGGGCCCCGGCATCCACGTTCCGGCTCAGCGCCTCCGGCTCACTCGCCGTGCGTTCGCCGGCCGGGGTGGACGACAGCGGTCGCCGACCGCGGGGAGGCTTCGGCGTCGCCCTGACCGTTGACCGCCGTGACGGTCGCGCGCCAGCGGCCGGCCGGGACGTCCTCGAACGTCGCCTGCGACGCCGTCGCACCGACCTCGAGGATGCGCGACTGGCCGCTCGCGGAGGTGAGCGCGACGCGGTAACCCGACAGCGGCGAGGAGCCTTCCGTCGATGGTGCCGAGAACGACACGCGCACGTCCGACCCGTCGGCGGCGATGCGCGGCTTGGCCACCGCGGCCGGCGTCGACAGCTCGATGGTCTGCTGGAGGTCGTTCACCCCGTCGGCGGCGACCCACGTTCCGACGTTGGCGGTCTGGATCGCGAACCGCGGGTCGGCCGCGATCGACGGCTCGGCAGCGGGCAGGGCGAGCGACGCCGTGTACCGTCCGGCGGGGACCGTCGCGAGCGACACCGACACCGTGGTGGTCTCGCCGGGCGCCCACGTCCGCGCATCACCGAGCGGGAGCGTCACACGCCCCTCAGGACCGTCCAGCACGACGTAGGCGGGACGCTCGTTGTACGGCGCAGCCCAGCCCTCGTTGCGCACGTCGATCTCGAGCGTGGGCGCGGGTCCGCCCGTGACGCGCGACTGCTTCAGCACGAAGCGGTAGCCGAGGTTCTTCGCGACCTCGACGAGGTTGCCGGCGCCCCACGAGTTGAGGACGTCCTGGTTGTAGTCGCGGTTCAGGTAGCTGTAGTGGTATCTCGCCATCTCGGCCGATGCCGAGGCCCACTCCGAGCGCGGCGGGTTGACGTTGCACGTCTCGCCGCCCATCGGCACGAAGCGGGTGTCCGCCTCCAGGTATTCCTGGTCGAGACTCAGCGGGTCCGAGAGGAAGGTGCCCCAGTCGTCCGGAGCGGCGAGGAAGCAGTCGTTGTGGTGGCCCACGCGGGCGACGGGACTCCCCGAGAACCCCTCGGCCTCCGTGAGGGCGCCCGCTGCGCCCGTCGGACGGTCGAAGGCCTGCTGCTTGGAGAGCATCGTGCGCACCTGCACGGACCGGGACTCCGGGAGCGCGGCCAGCAGCGCCTCGGTCACCGCGGTGCGGTTCGCCCAGTCCTCCTCGGTGACCACCCCCGGGTTCGCCGGGTCGGCGACGAAATGGTCGGTGTAATAGCCCTCGCCCCACAGCCCGACGAAGCCGTTCTGCACCACCTCGATGACGTCAGCGTTCGCGCGCAGCAGCGGGGTCAGCTGCTGGATGTGCGACAGCGTGCGCTCCACGGTGGCATCGCCGTAGGGAGGGGTGTACGGCCAGGCGCCGCCCTGCACGTAGGCGAACCGCAGGATGACCGAGACGCCCGCTTCACGCGCGGTCTGGAAGTCGGCGGTCAGGGCGTCGAGCAGCTGCGCGTCGAGGTCGGCGTCGACGTAGCGCTCCAGGTAGACGACCCGGAGGATCTGCGTGATGCCCTGTTCGCGGTACGACGCGAGCGTCGCCGCGTCCAGTGCGGTCCAGCCCGAGCCGTCGGCGCGCGAGTGCGTCTCTGTGTGCTTGTACCACCCGCGCGCCGGGTTGGCGATCGCAGCGTCGTTCTCTTCATACGTGACGACGACGGGATCCGTGGATGCCGCGTGGCCGGAGTCCGCCGGCGCGGCAGCAGTCGCGGCGGCCGGTGCGGCGGCGGCCATCGTGGCCGCGGCGACGGCCGCTGTCAGCAGCGTCGCGGCGACACGTGTTCGAAGGGGCAGGTGCATCATTGCTCGTTCCTCGCTTCTTTCGTGGATGGTTGTCACTTGAGGCCGGACGACGCGAGCCCGTCGATGACGCGCCGCTGCAGCACGATGAACATGATCAGCACGGGCGCCATCGCGAGCACGCTGGCCGCCATGGCCACGGGGTAGTCCGTCGTTCGGTCGCTGAGCAGGGTGGCCAGTCCCGCCGACAGCGGCATCTGCGAGCTGTAGCTCGTGACCACGAGCGGCCACAGCAGCTCGTTCCACGACCACAGGACCGTCGTGATCGCCAGGACGCTCATGGTGGGCGCCGCGAGCGGGAGCATGATCTTCCAGAAGATCTGGAACGTGTTCGCCCCGTCCAGGCGCGCGGCCTCTTCGAGCTCGGTGGGCATCGCGAGGAACGCGGTGCGCATGAGGAAGGTGCCGAACGCGCTGAACAGGCCGGGCAGCACGAGACCCCCGATGCTGTTGAGCAGGCCGAGGTTCTGGATGATCTGGTACTGCGACAGCAGGTACACCTGCGAGGGCACCATCAGGATCGACAGGACGACGGCCAGCAGCACGCCGCGACCCGGGAACCTCAGGCGGGCGAAGGCGTAGCCGGCCATCGTGCACAGCACGAGCTGCGCGACGGTGCGGACCACCGTGATCAGCACCGAGTTGCCGAACTGCTGCAGGAACGGCAGCCGCTGGAACACCTCGGCGTAGTTGTCCCACTGGAGCTCGCCGGGCCAGAACACCGGCGTGACGCTCTGCACCTGGGCGTTCGTCGACAGCGACATGATGATCTGCCACAGGAAGGGGAACGCCATGATGACGGCGCCGACGCCGAGGACCAGGTGAGCCAGGACGTACGCGCGGCGGTCGCTGCCCGTCGGGCGTCGCCGGCGTGCCCGGCCGCCGCCGGAGAACCCGGTGACGGCGAGCGCGCCGCGCTCCTGCACCGTGACGGCGGGGGCGGACATCTGCAGGGAGTCAGTCACTGTGGACCCATCGCTTCTGGAGTCGGAACTGGAGCAGGGTGACAAGGCCGATGATCACGAAGATGACCATGGCCACGGCCGCCGCGAAGCCCTTCTCGTTGTTCACGAATCCGGCCTGGTAGAAGTAGTAGACGAGCGACATGCTGCGGGGGAGCGAGGCGTTGGTCGACGTCGTGCCGAGGATCGCGTAGAGCAGATCGAACAGCTGGAAGCATGCGATCACCGTCACGATCGTGACGAAGAAGATGCTCGGCGTGAGCAGGGGCGCGGTGATCGAGCGGAACTGGCGCCAGCGGCTCGCGCCGTCCAGCGCGGCCGCCTCATACAGTTCGGGCGGGATCGTCTTGAGTCCCGCGGCCAGGACGATCATCGAGAACCCCACCGACGACCACAGCCCGACGATCGCGACGGCCACGATCGCGAAGCCGGGCGTGCTGATCCAGTACGGGCCCTGGATGCCGACGAGCCCGAGGGCGTAGTTGACCAGGCCGAAGTCGCCGTTGAAGATGATGCGCCACACGAAGGCGATCGCCGTCGGCATCGCGACGTACGGGAGGAAGAACAGCACCCGGTACACCGCCGCGAACCGCAGTCCGGGAAGGTTGAGCAGGCTCGCGAGCAGCACCGCGAGCGGGACGCCGAGCAGGACGATCGCCGTGTAGAGGAGCGTGTTGCCCAGCGACAGGTAGAACTCCGGCTCGCTGAAGAGCCGCAGGTAGTTCTCGACGCCGGCGAAAGTGGCGTCTCCGAAGACACCGAAGCTCGTGAACGAGAACCCCGCCGTCTGGACGATCGGCCACAGGTAGAACACGGCGATGCCGAGGACGAGGGGGCCGACGAAGACCAGTGCCCACCACCCGTCGTGCGGGCGGCTGCGCCGACGGGGCGGGTCGCCCCTCCCGGCCCGTGCGGGCGCGGGAGGGACGACGGTGCGACGCTCGGCAAGCGTCAACGTGCCTCCTCGGCGAGAGCGGCGTTCATCTTCTCGGCGAGCTCGGCGGTCACCTCGTCGACCGGGCGCTCACCCGAGAACGCCTGCGGCAGCAGCTCCGACTCGAGGGCGTTCCACGCCGCCGTGTTCGCGCTGACGGGAAGCGGCTGCGCGTAGTCCAGCGCGTCGATGAACACCTGCAGGTTCGCCTGAGGCATCGATTCCGCGAAGGAGTCCTGCGTGCCGTCGTACGCGGGGATGATCGAGCCGAACTCGCCCTGCTGGCGCTGGGCCTCCTCGCTGGCGAGGAACGCCTGGAACGCCTGGGCGGCCTGCTTGTTCTTCGAGGCGGCGGCGACGACGTTCGAGACGCCGTGGATGACCGTGGCCTGCTGTTCGCCCTGCGGCAGGGGCAGGACGTCGACGCTGTCGGCGAAGGGCACGTCGCCGAGCGCCGAGCGGAACCAGCTGCCGCCCCAGTACATCGCCAGCTTGCCCGACGTGAACCACTGGTCGGCGGACGTGTCGGTCAGCTGCGCCATCGTGGGCGAGCCACCCGAGGCGATGAGGTCGGCCCAGAACTGGATGCCGGCCTGCGCCTCGGGGGTGTCGTAGCCGGAGCTGTCGCCGTCGATGACCTGGCCGCCGGCCTGAAGGATCGTGTTGTAGTACGTGGTCTGACCGTCCATGCCGCCTGCGCCGCCGTAGACGCCGTCGGCCGCCAGCGCCGTGGAGATCTCGGCGGCGGTGGACTGGAAGTCGTCCCACGTCCAGCCGGCCTCGGGGATGGCGACGCCGGCCTGCTCGAAGAGCTCTTTGTTGATCCACACGCCGATGGTGTCGAAGTCCTTGGGCACGCCGTAGCTCACGTCGTCGACCGTGTAGAGATCCACGAGCGACTCCGGGTAGGCGGCGGGGTCGATGTCGCCCGCGTCCACGGCTCCGGTGATCGGCTCGAGCTTGCCGTTGAGCGCGTACAGCTGGATGTTCGGTCCGTTCATCCAGAAGACGTCCGGGAGGGTGTCGCTGGACGCCTGCGTCTGCAGCTTGGTCCAGTACTCGCTGAACGGAGTGACGCTGACGTTCACGGTGATGTTCGGGTACTTCTCGTTGAACGCGGCGATGTTCTCTTCTATCGCCGGCACCTGGTTCTGGTCCCAGAGCCCGTAGGTGATGGTGGCCTCGAGGTCGCTGTCGGGCGCGGCGTACTCCTGAGGAGCGGCGGCGCCTCCGCTTCCCGCGCTGCACGCGCTGGCGGTCAGGGCGACGGCGCCCGCGATCGCGAGCGCGCCGAGCGCCCGGCGGTGGAATCGTTGCTGTGTCATCGGTGGGTCCTTTCGAAGGGGTCGGGCAGGGCGGAGGGATGCGGCGAAGCGAAGTAGTCGCGGACGTGCACAGGCAGCGGGGGCACGTCGATCGGCCGTGAGCCCTCGCGGATCGAGTCGGCCGCGAGGGCGCCGGCGGCGACGGCGGCGCGGGCGGCGAGCGGAGACACCACGGTGGGGGTGCGGTGCACGACGTGATCGAGGAACTCCCGCATGGTGGCGCGATCGGCGTCCTCGTGCCCGCTCACGACTCCCTCGATCGGGTACTCGGCGTCGCCGGCCACCGCCCACTCGCGTCGGCGGTTCCAGACCTTGACGACGCCGCCGGCGGTGTCGCCGACGTTCTCGAGTCGGCCCTCCGTTCCGATGACCGTGTAGTTGCGCCAGTAGTCGGGTGTGAAGTGGCACTGCTCGTAGCTCGCCAGCACACCGCTGTCGAGCGTCATGAGCATCATCGAGACGTCCTCGACGTCGACGACGGGGTTCAGCCCGGTCGCGGCAGCGGGCGGCCAGTTGTCGAACGAGAACCACTCCGGCATCGTCTCGCCGGTGCGGTCGCGGCGGTCGGTCACGCCGCCGTAGACCATGAGGTCCCCCATGCCGACCACGCGCCGCGTGTATGCACCGGCGAGGTAGTGGACGACGTCCAGGTCGTGGCTGGCCTTCTGCAGCAGCAGCGTGTTGGTGCGCGACCGGTCGGCGTGCCAGTCCTTGAAGTAGTAGTCCCCGCCGTTGCCGACGAAGTGACGGACCCAGATCGTCTTCACCTCGCCGATCTCGCCGCGGTCGATGATCTCCTTCATGCGGCGCACGACGCCGGCGTGGCGGAAGTTGTGCCCGACGTACAGCACGCCCGCGGACTCCGCGGCCGCCGTCAGCACGCGATCGGCGTCCGCGAGCGTCGTGGCGAGCGGCTTCTCCAGATAGACCGCGATGCCGGCCCGGAGCAGCTCGACCGCGATGTCGGCGTGCGTGTCGTCGGGCGAGGTCACGATGGCGGCATCGGCGACGTCTGCCGACACGAGGGCCGTCACGTCGGGGAAGACCGGGACGCCGGGGAACAGCCGCTCGGCGCGCGCTCGACCGTCGGGGGACGGATCCACCGCCGCGACGACGCTCGCGCCCGGCTGCGCCTCAGGGACATGGTGTGCGATCACGCTGCGCGCTCCCGCTCCGATGACGGCGACGCGCAGCCCTGCTGAGGGCCGAGGTGAATGCGTCATGAGCCTCCCACTTCCTTGTGCTTGGACACCATCATGCATCGTTTGAGCGATTTTGTCACGAGACTGGGTGAATCGAGCATGATCAAACACTAGGCGCGAGCGAAACCGCGCACGACATCGTGAGCGAAGCTTTTACGCGCGCGAAACATCCGCCTCCGGGCGGAGCCGCACGGGACGCGGATGACTCAGTGCGCGGAGACGGCCCGGACGGGGGGCGCGACCACGACCTGCACGTTGGCCTTCTCGAACTGCGCGGTCAGGCGCGGAGCCAGAGGGGCGTCGGTGACGAGCACGTCGATGTCGTCGAGCGCGCAGATCCGGGCGAAGGTGCTGCGGCCGATCTTCGTCTGGTCCGCGGCGACCACGACGCGGCGGGCGACGGCGGCGATGTGACGGCTGGCGTCGGCCTCGCCCTCGTGGAGTGTCGTCGCGCCGAACTCCGCCGTCAGACCGTCGACGCCGAGCACGGCGATGTCGAGGCTGAAGTCCCGCAGCGAGGCGGCCACGAGCGGGCCGATGAGCTCGTACGACTGGCGGCGGGGGACGCCGCCGGTGACCACGATCTTGATGTTCTCGCGCACCGACGACTCGAACGCGATGTTGAGCGCGTTGGTCACGATGGTGATGCTGGGCTCGCCGCCCACCGACGCGAGGCGCTCGCTGCGGCCGAGGGCGCGCGCCGCCTCCGTCACCGTGGTGCCGCCGTTCATGCCCACGGTCGCACCGGGCTCGATCATCGCCTCCACCGCTCGCGCGATGGCGAGCTTCGCGTCGGCCTGACGTGCGATCTTGTACTGCAGCGGCAGCTCGTAGCCGGAGCCCAGCGCCGAGGCCCCTCCGTGCGTGCGCGTGACGAGCCGCTGCTCGGCAAGGGTGTTCAGATCCCGACGGGCGGTCGCGGTCGAGACGCCGAGCCGCTCGCTGACGTCCGCGATGGCGACGTTGCCGCGTTCGCTGATGAGCTCGAGCACGAGATTGAGCCGCTGTTGCTGGTGCATGAGTAGGCCTCCGGGCCCATCGTCCCACACCGAAGGTTGACGGTTCTGATCATTTCTGCTCAAATACTCGGTAAACGATCACTTCTGATCTTGACGTTTGCAGAAAGTAGAGAGATGACCGGAACGTTCGTCGATGACGAGATCGCGTCCCAGCCGCTGACCTGGGCAGAGGCCGCGCAGCTCGCGCCGTCCGTATCGGCCGCTCTGCCCGCGCCGGGCGAGCGCGTGGCGTTCGTCGGCTGCGGCACCAGCTGGTTCGTCGGCATGGCCGCGGCCGTCCGCCGCGAGTCGCTCGGCGCCGGCGAATCGGACGCCTTCGCCGCGAGCGAGTACCCCGTGGAGCGTTCGTACGACCGGCTCGTCGCCATCTCGCGCTCAGGGACGACCACCGAGGTCATCGAGCTGCTGCAGCGGGTGTCTGTTCCCACGACGCTCATCACCGCCGTCCCCGACTCTCCGGCGACGCGGTTCGCCGACGAGGTCGTCTCGCTCCCGTTCGCCGACGAGCAGTCCGTCGTGCAGACCCGGTTCGCCACCAGCGTCCTGGCGCTGCTCCGCGCCCACTTCGGCGAAGACCTCGCGTCAGCGATCGCCGACGCCCGGTCGGCGCTCTCGATCGACGTGGATGCCCTCACGTCGGTGGATCAGGCGACGTTCGTCGCGACCGGCTGGGCCGTCGGGCTCACCTACGAGGCCGCTCTGAAGACGCGCGAGGCGGCGCAGTTCTGGGCGGAGTCGTACCCCGCCATGGACTACCGCCACGGCCCGATCGCGATCGCCCAGCCGGGGCGCCTGGTCTGGAGCCTCGGTGGCGCACCCGAGGGCCTGGCCGATGAGGTCGCCGCGACCGGAGCGAGCTTCGTCGAGCACGACCTCGACCCGCTGGCGCGCCTCGTCGTGGCGCAGCGCTTCGCGATCGCCCTCGCGAAGTCCAAGGGGCTCGACCCCGACCGCCCGCGCTCGCTGACGCGCTCCGTCATCCTGGCGTGAGCATGGAGGTGATCGGCGTCGACGTCGGCGGCACGACCGTCAAGGGCGTCGTCGTCGATGGCGACGGCCGGCTGATCCGCGAACTGCGGCGGCCCACGCTGTCGCCCGATCCCGCAGGCACCGTCGTCGCCGACACCGTCGCCGAGCTCGTCGGCGTCCTCGACGAGGGGTCTGGGTGCCCGGTGGGCTGCGTCGTCCCGGGCATCGTCGACGAGACGCGCGGCGTCGCGGTGCTGTCGGCCAACATCGGATGGTCCGGCATCCCCTTCGCGGATCTGCTGCGAGCGCGCCTCGGCGGCCCGGTGGCCTTCGGCCACGACGTCCGGGCGGGGGCGCTGGCCGAGGCCCGATGGGGTGCCGCGCGCAACGCGTCGGGCACCGTCGCGTTCGTCCCGATCGGCACCGGCATCGCCGCGGCGCTGCTCGTGGACGGGCGCCCCCTGGTCTCGGGCGGCTGGGCGGGCGAGATCGGACAGACGCTGATCCGCACCGGCCCGCACACCGGCCGCCGTGTCGAAGAGGTCGCGTCGGCCGCGGGCACGGCCCGTCGCGCGGACGCACCCGACGCCCGGACCGTCGCGGCCCGCGTGGACGCCGGCGACCCGCAGGCGCAGCAGGTGTGGCAGGACAGCGTCGAGGTGCTCGCGGACGCGCTGGCGGGCATGACCGCCGCGGTGGCGCCCGAGACGATCGTCCTCGGCGGTGGCCTCGCGCTCGCCGGGCGCACCCTCACCGACCCGCTGGAGCGCGCGCTCGACGCACGGCTCGGGCTGCTGCGGCGGCCCGCCCTGCGCACCGCCGAGCTGGGCGACCGGGCCGCAGCGCTCGGCGCGGCGATCCTCGCGATGGAGTCGACCGAGTGACCGCCGTCACCGACGGTCGCTCGGCCCGCGGGGCGGAAGGCGGACGATGCCGCGCCTGCTGACCGTCACTCCCAACCCCGCGATCGACGTCACCTACACCGTGCCGCGACAGGCCGTGGGCGAGACGCTGCGCGTCACCGATGTACAGCGTCGCGCGGGCGGCAAGGGGCTGAACGTCGCCCGCGTGATCCGTGCGCTGGGGCGCGACGCGGCCACGGTGCAGCCGCTCGGAGGCGACACCGGGCGCTGGATCGCCGACGAGCTGGTCGCGGCCGGGCTCCCGGTCATCCCGTGTGCGGTGTCGGGCCGGTCGCGCACCACCGTCGCGGTCGTCGACGGCATCGCGCACCCCACGCTGTACGCGGAACCCGGCGCCGCGCTCACGCGCGCCGAGTGGTCCGACGTGACCGACACCGTGGCCGCCGCGTGCCGTCCCGGCGACTGGGCGATCGTGGCCGGATCGTTCCCGCCGGGCTCGTCCGCCGACGATCTCACCCGCCTCGTGCACGCGGCGCATCGATCGGGCGCGCGCGTCGCCGTCGACACCAGCGGCCCCCTGCTCGTCGCCGCGGCGGACGCCGGAGCCGACCTCGTCAAGGCCAACGAGGCCGAGATCGCGGAGGCCACGGGGACCAGTCGCATCGAGGCGGGGATGGACGCCCTCGCCCGAGGCGGCGCGACGGTCATGATGTCGCGCGGCGCACAGGGTGCGCTGCTGCGCGAGCCCTCGGGCGCCGTCCTTCGGCGGTCTGCCGTCGAGGGGATCGCGGGCAACCCCACGGGAGCGGGGGATGCCGCGACCGCGGGCCTCGTCATGGCCCTCGCCGAGGGGCACGACGGGACCACGGCGCTCGCCTGGGCGGCCCTGTGCGGCGCAGCCGCCGTCCTCGCTCCGGTCGCCGGCGAGATCGACCCCGCGCTGATCCCCGCCCTCGCCGAGCGCGCGGGGCTGCCCCACGACCTCCTCCTCCCGCTGCCCCCAGAACGGAGCACTTCGTGATCACCCACACCACGGTCGACATCGTGGCCGACGCCCGGCGCGTACGCACCGGCGTCGGCGCCTTCAACGTCGTGCTCCTGGAGCACGCCGAGGCCATCGCCGAGGCGGCCGAGCGCGCGCAGCGGCCGGTGATCTTCCAGATCAGCCAGAACTGCGTCGCCTACCACGGCGCCCTCGCACCGGTCGCGCTGGCGACCCTCAGCATCGCCCGCGCGCTGTCCGTGCCGTCCTTCGTGCACCTGGACCATGCCGACGACGTCGACCTGGTGCACGAGGCGCTCGATCTGGGCATCGACAGCGTGATGTTCGACGCCTCCACGCTCCCCTACGACGACAACGTCGCGCTCACGCGCCAGATCGCCCAGGCGTGCCACGAGCGCGGCGTCTTCGTCGAGGCCGAGCTGGGCGAGGTCGGCGGCAAGGACGGTGTGCACGCCCCGGGTGCGCGGACCGAGCCCGGCGACGCCCGGCGGTTCGTCGAGGCCACCGGCGTCGACTGGCTGGCGGTGGCGGTCGGCACGTCGCACGCGATGACGACGCGCGAGGCCGCCGTCGATGACGGTCTGATCGAGCGCATCGCCGCGGCGGTGCCCGTGCCGCTCGTGCTGCATGGGTCGTCCGGCCTCCCCGACGAGCAGCTGCGGCTCGCCGTCGCGGCCGGCATGACGAAGGTCAACATCTCGACCCACCTCAACGCCCTCTTCACTCATGCGGTGCGCAACGCGATGGTCGACGCGCCGGGCCGCGTCGATCCGCGGAAGTACATCGCCCCCGGCCGCGACGCGGTCGCCGTCGAGACCGAGCGTCTGCTGCGCCTGCTGCACGTGACATGACCAGCGCGATCCTCGGGCTCCCCACACCGGCCGGCCCCGCCGACGCCGAGGTCGTGGCACGGCTGCGTCATCTCATCCGCGCCCGCGGTCCGCTTCCGGACGAGCTCGGACTCCCCGCCGATCCCGACTCACTCGTCGCGGCGCTGACGGCCGTCGCCGAGGACGCCCGCGCGCGGCACCGCGAACAGGGTCTCGACGAGGAGGTGTCGCTGGCCACGCTGGCGGACGTCGGACGCAAGCACGCGCTCTACGGTGCGGCGTCGGTCCTCCCGTGGATCCTCGGCATCCTGCGCGCGGACGTCGTGCAGCTCGGAAGGCTGCAGGTCGAGCGCCGGCGCGGGCCCCACGGACACGCGCTGCACATCCCCGAGACCGGTCCTCTCGCGCCCGGTGCCGTCGACGCCTCGCTGGCACGCGCGCGCGAGCTGACCGGCGCGGTCGACTTCAGCTGCGAGAGCTGGCTGCTGGACCCGAGACTGCGCGACGGCCTGCCGGCGACGAACATCGCCGCGTTCGCCGCGCGCTTCGAGCTCATCGAGGGTCCTGAGCCGAGCGCCGAGGCCAGCGAGGACGCCGCGAAGTTCGTCTTCCGCCGTCCGCTGCGGGACGTGCGCGCCCCCGGCGTCGTCACGCCGCAGACGCGGCTGGAACGACTCGTCGCGACGCAGCTGCGTTCCGGGGACTGGACCGCGCCGACGGGAGTGCTCGGGATGCCTCCCGCCTGACGCCCGGCTACGCCGCGGCGGCTCGCGTCAGCCGTCGCGCCTCGGAAGGGTCGGGGAACGCATCGCCCGTGCGCACCGCCTCCTCCAGCACCGCGTCGAGATGGCGGGTGGCCAGGCTGATCCCGCCCAGCGCGACCGCCTCGGAGCCCAGCGCAGAGACGGCCACCGCGGGCACCAGCGGGCAGATGCGACCGAGCGTCTCGGTGAACCGGTCGAGGAAGACGTCGGCGCCCGGTGCGCTGCCACCGCCGATCACGAGCAGCTCGGGATCGATCGCGAGCACCATGGCGGCGGCGCCTGCCGCGAGGTCGTCGGCGAACTCCGTCACCGCTTCGATGGCCGAAGGGTCGCCGGACCTCGCCATCTCGAAGATCTGCTCACGACTGGGACGCGGAGTTCCGAGCGCGTGACGGCCGTACTGCTCATTGAGCTCGGCCCACTTCAGCTCCGGGATCTCGCCGACGGTTCCGGCGGCGCCGTGCACCCCGCGGTGGACGCGTCCGCCGACGATCGCGGCGCCGCTCGTGCGCCGCCCGCACAGCACGTACACGACGTCCTCGCGGCCGCGCGCGGCGCCGAACGTCAGTTCGGCGTGGGCGCCGAGCGGCACGTCGCCCTCGACAAGCACAGCGCCCTCGAACTCCCACGCGAACCGCTCACGCAGGTCGAGACCGATCCAGCCGGGCATTCCCGTGCCGCCGAAGTGCAGCACCCTGCCGTCGGCGCCGATGGCGCCGGGCGAGCCGATCACCACGATCCAGGGAGCGCTGCGGTCGCGACCGTGTGCGGCCAGCAGGTCGTCGCACACCGTGAGCGTCGCCGCGATGCGGTCGGCAGCCGCGTCGTCCTCCCGCACCGCAGCGGTGCTCTGCCCCAGGACCGCGCCCGACAGGTCGGTCAGGACGGCGAAGACGTGATTGGCGCCGATGTCGACGGAGAGGAGGCATCCGACATCCGCCGGGACGCGATACGTCATCGCCGGACGCCCCACCGTGCGGACCTGCGTGTCGTCGGATGCCGTCAGCCATCCCATCGCGACGAGATCCGACGCGACGGCGTCGACAGCCGTGCGGGAGAGACCCGACGAGGATGCGAGCTCGCGCAGCGTCTGCGGATGCGAGATGACGGCGCGCAGCGCCCCCAGCGAGTTCATGCGGCGCAGCAACGACCTGCTGCCCATCGGAGCGGACGCTCCACCGAGCATCGCTTCACGCGCCATCGTCCACCGTGCCCCTTGCTATTTTTATCGCCATGTTGGATTATTAATCCCGCCCTCGATTCTAACCATCCGACGAGGGCACGCGTGAGAGGCACGACCGGACGGGCCGAACGCACCAGCACCGACGCTGAGAGGCATCCATGACACACGTACTGCCACGGGCGCGCATCGCCGCGCCCCCGGGTTCGCGCCGCAGACGCAGGCAGGGGGACGGTCGCGTCGCACTGTTCTTCATCGCCCCCGTGCTCCTCGGTTTCGCGGTCTTCTATCTCTACCCGACGATCCGCGGCTTCTGGTGGTCGTTCACCGACTACAGCCTGCTCGCCGAGCCGCAGTTCGTGGGCCTGGAGAACTATGCGGCGGCGATGGCGGACCCGGAGTTCTGGAACTCGATGGCCGTCACGCTGTACTACGTCGTGCTCAACGTCGGCTCGCAGACGCTCCTGGCGCTTCTGCTCGCCGCCCTCATGCACCGCCTCACGCGCTCCATCGTCGTGCGGACGACGCTGCTCCTGCCCTGGCTGGTGCCCAACGTGACCGTCGGGCTCATCTGGCTGTGGCTGCTCGACACGAACCTCGGCTTCGTCAACAGGATGCTGGACTCGATGGGGCTCGACAAGATCGGCTTCTTCACGAATCCCGCCTTCGCACTGCCGACCATCTCGCTGATCAACACGTGGGCTTTCGTCGGCTACACCGCGCTGCTCTTCTACGCGGGCATGCTGCAGATCCCGCAGGACACCTATGAGGCGGCATCCATCGACGGCGCCGGCGAGTTCCGCACCTTCTTCCGGATCACGCTGCCGCTGCTGCGCCCCATCCTCGCCCTGGTGCTCGTGGTGTCGCTGATCGGCTCGTTCCAGATCTTCGACACCGTGGCGGTGACGACCAAGGGCGGGCCCGTCAACGCCACCCGGGTCATCTACTACTACATCTACCAACAGGCGTTCACGTACTTCCACATGGGCTACGCCGCCACCATGGCCATCGTCCTGGTGCTGATCCTCGGCGTCCTCACCTTCGTCCAGCTCCGCCTCCTGCGGGCGTCCGAATCCCAGCTCGCCTAGGAGTCACCGTGACCGTCTCTCCCATCGCCGCGCTCGACATCGATCCCGAACCCCCGGCATCGCCGCCACCGGTTCCCCGCCGCGCCCGGCAGTACCCCAGTGCCGCCCGCCTCGTCGGGTGGGCGATCCTCGTGATCGCGCTCGTGGCCACGATCTTCCCGTTCTACTGGATGGTGAAGTCCGCGCTGACCCCCGCCGGCGACGTCATCGCCGACTCCGGCAGTCTGTGGCCGACCAACCCGACCCTGATCAACTTCCAGCGCGTCCTCGGGCTCCTCAGCCCGGACGAGATCCGCGCGGCGGGAGGCAGCGGCGCGTCGATCAACTTCGCGCTGTACATCTGGAACTCGATCATCTACTGCACCCTGATCGGGTTCTTCCAGACGCTCTTCTGCGCCATGGGCGGGTACGCGTTCGCACGGCTGCGGTTCCGCGGCAGGGAGGCGCTGTTCAGCATCCTCATCGCCGCGCTCATGGTGCCGGGCATCTTCACACTGCTGCCGAACTTCGTCCTCGTGCGGGACCTCGGCCTGCTCAACAGCATGTGGGGCATGGTCGCGCCCAGTCTGCTCATGACACCCTTCGCGCTGTTCTTCCTCCGCCAGTTCTTCCTCAACATCCCCAAGGACGTCGAGGAGGCGGCCATGATCGACGGCGCCGGCAAGATCCGCATCTTCTGGCGCGTCGTGCTGCCGATGGCGCAGGGACCGCTCATCACGATCGGGCTCATCACCGTCGTGTGGGCGTGGAAGGACTTCCTCTGGCCGCTGCTGATCGGCCGCGACGAGTCGGTGCGCACGATCACGGTCGCCCTCGGCGTCTACCTGCAGCAGTCGCCCAACACCCAGCCCGACTGGACCGGCCTGATGGCGGCATCCACTCTCTCGGTCATCCCGGTCGCGCTGCTGCTCCTGTTCCTCGGCCGACGCATCGTCGAGTCGCTCAACTTCACGGGCATCAAGTGAAGACACCACCCACACCCCGAAACACCATCACGAAGGAGTGCGTGCACACATGAGAAAGCACATCGGCCTGCGCCTCGCAGGCATCGCCACGGCCGGCGTCGTCCTGGCCGCCACCGCGGGCTGCGCCGCCGGCGGGGGCTCAGGAGGCGACGGCGAAGCGGTCACGCTGCAGTACTGGCTCTGGGACGACGCGCAGCTGCCCGCGTACCAGCAGTGCGCGGACGACTTCACCGAGGCCAACCCCGACATCAAGGTCGAGATCAGCCAGTACGGCTGGAGCGAGTACTGGACCAACCTCGCCACCCAGATCGCCGCCGGCAGCGCGCCGGACGTCTGGGTGGACCAGGCGTCGTACTACCCGCAGTTCGTGGCCGACAAGCAGATCGAAGACCTGCAGCCGTACATCGACGAGGACCCGGATGCCGTCGACTTCGACTCGTACGTCTCGGGCCTGGCCGACATCTGGGTCGTCGACGACGCCCGCTACGGCCTCCCGAAGGACTGGGACACGATCGGGCTGATCGTGAACAAGCAGGCTGCTGCCGACGCCGACATCGACGACGCGACGCTGCAGGATCTCACGTGGAACCCGGAGGACGGCGGGACCTTCGAAGAGGTCATCGCGAAGCTCACGGTCGACAAGGCGGGAGTGCACGGCGACGAGCCCGGCTTCGACAAGAGCGACGTCGCGGTGTACGGCTTCCTCCCCGAGTGGGCCGACGGCTCGCAGGGCCAGAACCTGTGGGGCGACCTCGCGCAGTCGAACGGCTGGACGTACTCCGACGAGAACCCGTTCGGCACCGAGTTCCACTACGACTCGCCGAAGCTCGCCGAGACCATCGACTGGATCGCGTCACTGGCCGACAAGGGCTACGCCCCGCCGTTCGACCAGCAGTCGACGCTCTCTCGGCTGGAGGTGCTGCAGAGCGGGAGCGCCGCGATGACGAGCATCGGGTCGTTCAACCAGCTGATGTTCAAGGACACCGCCGACCAGTGGACGTGGGCAGCCCTGCCCACCGGCCCCGAGGGACGCAAGTCCGCGATCAACGGCCTGAGCGACGCCATGTACGCCGGCGGCAAGCACAAGGACCAGGCGTGGGAGTGGATCAAGTACCTCGCATCGGCGGACTGCCAATCGGTCGTGGGCGACACGGGCGTGATCTTCCCCGCGAACACGGAGGCCTCCGAGGCGTCGGTGGCCGCCCGTGCCGAATCGGGGCTGGACGCCTCGGTGTTCCTGTCGTACTCGCAGGAGCCCGACGGCACCTTCCTGATCCCGATCAACTACCACGGGACCGAGATGTCGCAGATCGTCCAGGACGCCATCCAGAGCGTGGCCCTCGGCACGGCGGAGGCGCAGACCGCGCTGACGGACGCCAACGCCAAGGTCAACGCCCTCTTCGAATAACGGAAAGCAAGAATGCCCACTGATCTCGCCACCTTCTCCGGCCTCATCCAGCTCGGAGACCTCTCCCTCCCGCTCCTCGCCGACGGCGCGCCGGAGGCGATCGGCGACCACGAGTTCCTGATCCCCTCCGGAGACGTCACCGTCGTCCACCCACTGGGCACCACCGAGTTCTACCGCCACGGCTGGAACTCGTGGAGCCCGTCCGGCTGGCGTCGGCTCGACGAGGCGCCGCTGCGGATCTACGACAGCCCGCAGCGGCTGCTCACCGCGGACGACGCGAGGAACGACACCCCGCATGCCCACTCGGGCAGCGCGGTCGGTGCCATCGCGGTGGGAGACGGCGAGATCATCCTCCTCGGGGCGCTCGGACTGGGCGCCCCGAGGGTGGGGGCGACCGCCACCACCCTGTGGGGCACGCTCGAAGAGGCCGGCGCGCAGTGGTACCTCGCACGCGGGCCCGAGCAGGCCGTGTTCGACCGGTACGCCGCCCTCCTCGCCGAGCGTCTCGGGTCGCGCCGCCGTCGTGCCGGTCGCGTGTGGTGCAGCTGGTACTCGTTCTACGAGGGGATCAGCGAGCAGCTCGTCGCCGAGACCGTGGCGGGTCTGGGCGACCTCCCGTTCGACGTCGTGCAGCTCGACGACGGCTGGGAGCGCTCGGTCGGGGACTGGGAGGCCAACGACCGGTTCCCGTCGGGCATGGCCGCGACCGCCGGCCTCATCGCCGACGCCGGCTTCCGGCCCGGCCTCTGGCTCGCGCCGCTCATCGCGCTGCCCGACTCGGAGTTCGCCACGACGCGCAGTCATCTGCTCGTCCAGGGCCCCGACGGAAGGCCGCTCGTCGCCGGCTACAACTGGGGCGGGCCGTACTACGCTCTGGACACCACGCACGATGAGGTCAGGACGCATCTGCGCGAGCTCTTCACCCGTGTGGTCGGCTGGGGCTTCCGCTACCTGAAGCTCGACTTCATGTACGCCGGGGCCCTCGAGGGCGCCCGCAGGGCGCCGGTGCACCGCGAGGCGGCGTACCGCGACGCGATCGCGCTCATCCGCGAGACCGTCGGGGACGATGTGTACCTCCTGGGCTGCGGCGTGCCGATGCTGCCGTCGGCCGGGATCTTCGACGGCGTGCGCGTCGGCCCCGACGTCGCCGCTTTCTGGGAGAACGCGGAGCGACCGGGCGACCCCACCGGCGTCGGCGCGCGCAACGCCTTCCTCGCGTCGATCCACCGCTCGTGGCTGCGCCCGCTGTTCGAGACCGACCCCGACGTCGTCTACTTCCGCCGTCGGCGCAGCCTCCTGGACGAGGACCAGCGCCGCCTACTCGAGGACGTCGCGACCGTGCTCGGCTTCAAGTCGACCTCGGACCCCGTCGCGTGGCTCACCCCCGACGAGGCCGCGGAGCTCCGCACCTGGCTGGAGCGGCGAGAGGAGGTGTCACAGCAGGCACGCTACGTCTTCCGCATCGACGATCGCCTCGTGGATCTCGGGGCCTTCGTCGAGTACGCGGCGCATCCCAGCACGATCGCCAACTGAATGGAAAGAGCATGACAACGACGTCACGTCGAACCTCCACCTTCGCCTCGGCCGCGCTCGCCCTCGCCCTGGTCGCCACGATCGCGAGCACCGCATCCACCGCGACCGCCGCTCCTCCCGCGGATCACGACGGATGGCGCAGCCTGGCGGCGGGGGCAGAGCCCGACAGCAATCCGCTCAAGGGATTCATCCCCTTCGCCGGGGACTACCCGGACTTCCCGCACTCGATGGAGTGGTCGTACTTCCCGCTGGACGCGGTGATGACCGGCCCGGGCACCTTCGACTGGACTGCCGTCGACACGACACTCGACGCCGTGGCCGCGCGCGGTCACCAGACGACGCTGAGGTTCTACCTGGACTATCCGCAGCGTGAGAGCGGCATCCCGCAGTTCCTGCTCGACGGCGGGCTCGAGACGTACGCCTACACCGAGTTCGGCAACACGACGAGCGTCATCCCCGACTACGACGATCCCGCGCTCCTGGCCGCGCTCGACCAGTTCGTCGCCGCCCTCGGCGACCGCTATGACGGCGATCCACGGCTCGGGTTCGTCCAGGCGGGTCTGATCGGGTTCTGGGGAGAGTGGCACACGTGGCCGTACAACGGCGACGGCCTGCCCGACCGCATGCCCACCGCCGAGAACCAGGCGCGCGTGCTCGAGGACTTCCTCGACGCCTTCGACGAGACCGACATCGAGGTGCGATACGCCAGCAGCGCCAATGCGGGCCTCGACGTGGGCTACCACGACGACTCTTTCGCCCTCACCACCAAGCCGAGCCCGTACGGCTGGTACTTCATGGACCAGCTCCTCGCGGCCGGGGCCCAGGACAAGTGGCAGACGAACTCGATCGGCGGCGAGCTGCGACCCGAGCTGCAGTCCTGCATCTTCAGCGCCGACGGGTGCCCCGTGATCCAGGAGGGCGGTGACAACGACTTCGACGGCAGCGTGGCGGTCACGCACGCCAGCTGGCTCATCAACCACTACGCCTTCGCCACCGGCTACACCGGCGCCGACCGCGACCGTGCGCTCGCCGGCGCACGTTCGCTGGGATACTCGCTCCGCGTGACCGAGGCACGCATCAGCGCGCAGCAGCCGCACAGCGACCTGCTCGACGTCGGCCTCGCGGTGGAGAACGTCGGTGTCGCGCCGTTCTACTACGACTGGCCGATCGCGGTGGCGCTCGCCGACCAGCGCGGCCGCATCGTGCAGCAGTGGACGACCGACGGGACTCTCGACACGATCGCGGTGGGCGCCGAGCAGCGCTTCACGGCGCAGCTCGACACGACATCGGTCAAGCCGGGCCGGTACACCGTGCTCGTGCAGGGAACCAATCCCCTCGCCTCGGGACAGCCGGTGCGCTTCGCCAACGCCGACCAGGACAGCGTCGTCGACGGCTGGCTCACTCTCGGCCGCACGACGGTCCGTCCCTAGCCCGACGTGGGGGCGCGGTGCGTGATGCCCGTGCCGTGCCCCCACCCCCGCCTGCGCTCGGACGCAGCGCGACACACAGTGGCCTCCCGGCCTGGGGTTTCTAGACTGGTCGGGTGGATCGGGCGGACATGGACGCGGCATCCGGCGGTGCGGGCGCCCCGGGCTCCGACGCGACCCCTGGCGCGGCGCCGGCCCCGACGCAGGACGCACCGCCCTCGACGCAGCACACGCCGCTCCCGGCGCAGGCCGCGCCGCAGCTCGTGCAGCCGCCCGCCAAGCGTCGGCGGCGCCGCAGCCTCGCCCTCGACCTCACGCTCCTCGGGGTCGTCGGCGCGGTGCTCGTGGCCGCGGTGTTCGCCGCGTGGGGGGTGATCGAGCGCGAGTTCTACAGTCCGTCGGCGTTCGTCGAGCGCTACGTCGGGCTGCTCGCCGACGGCCGTGCCTCCGACGCCCTGGCGATGCCGGGCGTGGTGGTGAAGTCGTCCGAGCTCGAGGACGCGGGGCTGCCTCCGACCGCGTCCGACGCGCTGCTGCGCAGCGCCGCCCTGGCCGCGATCGACGACGTGCGCGTCATGTCCGAAGAGACCGACGGCGACATCACCCGTGTCACGATCGCGTACACCGCGCGCGGCCACGACGGCACCACGACGTTCAGCGTCGAGCGCGACGGCTCGATCGGCCCTGCGCCCACCTGGCGGTTCGCGAAGAGCCCGCTGGCGGTCATGAACCTCACGGTGACCGGGTCGATGAGCTTCGACGTCAACGGCTTCCAGGTCGACAAGCGTCAGGTCTCGCCGGACGGGATGGATGCCGACCCCCTCGCCCCCGTGTCGCTGCTGGTGTTCTCGCCCGGACTGTACTCGGTGTCGGTCGACACGGCGATCTCGTCGACGCCGGGCGTCGCGGTGCTGTCGGACAGCCCGTTCCACGCCATCCCCGTCGAGGTCGAGGCGCACGCCACGCAGCAGTTCGTCGACGTCGTCCAGGGCAAGGTCGAGGAGTTCCTGACCCAGTGCGCCACGCAGCAGGTGCTGCAGCCCACCGCGTGCCCGTTCGGCTACTTCGTGCAGGACCGCATCGACGACATGCCCACCTGGTCGATCGTGAAGCAGCCCGAGGTGGCCGTCGAGCCCGACGGCGCCGGCTGGCGCATCCTGCCGGCCGAGGCCGTGGCGCACCTCGACGTCGACATCCGGTCGATCTTCGACGGCCGCGTGCGCCCGCTGAGCGAGGACGTGCCGTTCATCGTCAAGGGCACGATCACCGTGCAGCCCGACGGGTCGGCGTCGATCGTCGTGACGGGCCCGGACACGCAGTAGGTCAGCCGCCGGTGCGGGCGTCGCGTGCGGCGAGCTCCGCCAGGTGCGCGTTGTAGGCCTCGAGCTCGGCGTCGCCGGTGCGGTCGGCGTGCCGGTCGCGGCGCTTGGTCTCGCGGTCGTCGCTGCGGCTCCACTGGATCGCGACCGTGATCGCCAGGATCAGCGTCGGGATCTCGCCGATGGACCACGCGACACCGCCGCCGGTGTACTGGTCCTCCATCGGCGTCGCGCCCCACGTGCGGCCCATCGAGCCGAACCACTCGGCCACCATGAGGCCCTCCTGCATCATCATGGCGATGCCGAAGAACGCGTGCATCGCCATGACGCCGATGAGCAGCAGCAGCCGGCCCGGGTAGGGCAGCCGGAACGGCACCGGGTCGATGCCGATGAGCGTCATGACGAACAGGTAGCCCGTGATGAGGAAGTGCGCGACCATCCACTCGTGGCCGAGGTGGTCGTACAGCGACCACCGGAACAGGTCGGTGAAGTAGAACACCCACAGTGAGCCGATGAAGATCCCCGCCGCCACGAACGGGTTCGTGAGGATGCGGGCGACCGGCGAGTGCACGGCCCACAGGATCCACTCCCGGCCGCCGCGCGTGCCGTCGTCGCGCTTGTGGATCGCGCGCGCGGCCAGCGTGATGGGCGCGCCGGGAACCAGCAGCAGCGGGATCGCCATGGTCAGCAGCATGTGCCCGACCATGTGCATGCTGAACAGGTAGTCCTGATAGACGTTGATGACGCCGCCGGTGACCCACACCAGCAGCAGCCAGCCGAGCACCCACATGATCGTGCGGTAGACCGGCCACGCGTCCCCGCGGCGGCGCAGACGCCACACGCCGACGAGGTAGAAGAAGACCGCGAAGCCCGCGACGACGGCCCACAGCAGGTCGATGTTCCACGCCGTGAACCAGCGGTCGATCGTCAGCTCGGCCGGCAGCGGCGCGTCGGTGAGGCGCTCGGCGGGTGTCGGCGCCGCCGGGATCAGCGGGGCCACCGGCGGGGGCGTGCGTGCGAGCGCCGTCGCCGCGCCGCTCGCGATTCCCATCAGAACGATCTCGAAGACGATGAGGGTCCAGAACGACCGGGTGGCGGCATCCCCCGTCCGCATCCTGCCGATGAGGCGCGTGCGGTACCAGGCGCCGAAGAGGCCGAGCGCGATGAGCGTCACGACCTTGACCGCCAGGATCGCGCCGTACGGCGAGATGAGCGCCGACCAGGTCTGCAGGCCGATCGCGGCGCGCACGACGCCCGAGACCGCGACGACGGCGAACGCGGCGATCGCGATGCTGGAGTAGCGGCCCACCGTGTCGGCGCTGCGCTCGCGCGTCTGCAGCGGCCTCACGATGACGATGAGGAGCAGTCCGCCGAGCCACACGGCGGCGCCGATCATGTGCAGGATCAGCGCCGTCATGGCCTCGTGGTGGAAGGCCTCTTCACCCGAGTGCCCCTGCGTGCCCATGGGGACGAGGGATGCCGCGGCCAGCAGCGCGACGAAGAACGTGGCCGTCCATGACCGGACGGCGAAGGTCAGCACCGTCAGCGCGGCGCCGGCGATCGTCGTGATGAGCCACGTCCGCCCGAGCTCGGTCTCGACGATGTACCGGCCGAGCTGCGCGCCGAACTCGGGACCGAGGCTCACGACCGGGTTGAAGGCGTCGATGAAGGTGAGGATGCCGGTGGCCGCGGCCGCGAGGGTGAACACCGCCGCCGAGATCGAGGCGACGTCCAGCGCGACGTCGAACTCGCGCTCACCCGCCCGAAGCGTGAACAGGGCCGTCACGAGGACGCCCACCATGCCCGCCGCCGACAGGTTGACCAGGAGCGTGACGGTGGGCAGCGCCCACCGGACGAACGGCCCGGGGTCGCCGAGCGCGAGCGCGGCCGCGCCCCCGCCGAAGGCGAGCGCCCACACCATCGCCGCGAGCGCGGTCACGACGAGGAGCGCGGGCCCGGCGGCCCGCAGAGCGCGGGGGTTCACACGGTCAAGCCTACGTCGCCGTCCCTGGCAGCCCGGTCCCTGCCCCCCGCTGGTTGAGCGGAGCGACGAAGGAGCGAAGACGAAACGCGGTCCGGCGCGAGGTCACCCGTGCGTGAGAGGGGTTTCGTCTCGCTCGTATCTCGCTCGCTCAACGAGCGGTGCCCACACAGCGAGAGAGGGGATGCCGCGGGTCGCGGCATCCCCTCTCTCGAGGTCTGCGTCGGGATTACTTGACGGCAGCCTTGAGCTTCGAGCCCGCGGTGACCTTGACGCGCTTGCCGGCGGGGATCTTGATCTCTTCGCCGGTCTGCGGGTTGCGGCCCGTGCGCGCCGACGTGGCGACCTGCTCGAACGCGAGCCAGCCCGGGATCGAGACCTTGTTGCCGGCCGCGACAGCGTCGGACACGGTCGAGAAGAGGGAGTCGAGCACGCCCGAGACGGCGGACTGGCTCTGGCCGGTCGCGCTCGCGATGCTCGCGACGAGCTCGGTCTTGGTGATGGTCTTGTCGGCCATGTGGTTGTCCTCCAAAGACGACGACTGCCGTCCTGTCATTGCTCGGTCCGGACGGCTTCGCCCCCCGGCTGGTCGGATCGACCGGTCCCGAATGTACCCGACACGGGCGACAGTTCCGCGTATTTCTGCGGATTTCTGCCGTTTACGACCGCGTGTCTCGTGATCAGAGTGACGAAAGTGGCCAATGAGCCCGGCCGAGACCGTGGACAACCGCTGCTTCGCGTCGATAGATTATCGATTACTCACCATCGATAGGAGCGAAGATGCTTCGTACGAACCCGTCCCCACGGCGGAAGATCATGGCAGGAACGGCCCTCGGGCTCGCGGCCGCGCTGGCGGCAGCAGGTGCTGCGGCGGCCGCACCGACCGATGCACCCCGCACGCTCTACGTGTCGGCGACCGCCGGCGGAGGAGGGGACGGCACCTCGCCGGCCTCGGCCTTCCGCACCATCCAGGAGTGCGCCGACGTCGTCGGCGCCGGCGACACGTGCGAGATCGGCGCGGGCACGTACCGCGAGACGGTCACGGTCACGGCGTCGGGCACGGCCGACCGTCCGATCACCTTCCGCGCCGCCCCCGGCGCGGACGTCGTCGTCAACGGCACCGAGCGGCTCACCGGCTTCACCCCCGTGCTGCCGAAGGACCTCGCCGCCATCACGGCGGCCGACCCGTACGCAGCCGACTCGCTGTTCAGCGCCGCCGTCGCCGACCGCAAGATCTACAGCGTGCCCGTCGACCTCGGCGCCAAGGGCGGTGAGGAGCAGGTGTTCATCGACGGCACGATGTCGATCGAGGCCTCGTACCCGTACCCCGGCACCGATCTGCTCGACCCCGACATCCGCCGTGCCGCCGCGGGCTCGGCGAACGCCACCATCGTCGACCCGCAGATGACGCGCCCCGCCGGCTACTGGAACGGCGCCCGCGCCCTCACCGCCTACTGGTACATCACCACCACCGGCGCCGTCGCGAGCTCGGACGTCGGATCGATCACGCTGCAGACGGCGCCGCTGTGCGTCCACAAGGTCGTCCCGACCGACACGTGGTACCGCCTGTCGGGCAAGATCGGCGAGCTCGGCTACGACGGCGCGCACTACTACGACGCGGCCGCCAAGCGCCTCTACCTCTACAGCGACGACAACCCCAACAGCCACTTCATCGAGGCGAAGAAGCGGCAGCTGGCGTTCGATCTGAGCTCGGCCTCCGGCATCCATCTCGAAGGCCTCGGTCTGTTCGCGTCGTCGGTGCAGACCGGCACCTCCAGCACGGGGGTCGTGCTCGACGGCATCGATGCGAAGTACCTCAGCCACTACTGGGACGTCACGCGCGGCGCCACCAACTGCGGCGAGAACGTCACGCGCGGCGTCGGCGACACCGGCATCGTGATCAACGGCACCGGCAACACCGTGAAGAACAGCACCATCCAGTACAGCGCGGGCAACGGCATCGCGCTGCGCGGCTGGGGCAACACCGCCATCGACAACGTCATCACGGATGTCGACTACGCCGGCACGTATGCGGCGCCCGTCGCCGTGCAGGGCCACAGCCAGACGGTCATGTACAACACGATGGCCCGCGTGGGCCGCAGCGGCGTCAACCTGCAGTGGAACGGCGTCCAGGGCACCGTCCCCGGACCCGATCGCATCGCGTACAACGACATCTCGGGCTACGCGAGCCTCAGCGTCGACACCGCGGCGATCTACACCTGCTGCTCG
This sequence comes from Microbacterium jejuense, assembly GCF_019511665.1. Classification (GTDB taxonomy): domain Bacteria; phylum Actinomycetota; class Actinomycetes; order Actinomycetales; family Microbacteriaceae; genus Microbacterium; species Microbacterium jejuense_A. The sequence continues at coordinate 385,199 of NZ_JAEUAW010000002.1, read as the reverse complement.
TCGCGCATGGAGGGGACGCAGATCGACCACAACGTGCTGCACGACCCCAACGCCCGCCCGGGCGGCGTGTACCCGTTCGGCATGTCGGGCATCTACGCCGACAACGGTCAGAGCGACCTGCGCATCCACAACAACGTCGGCTGGGGCAACCCCGAGGGCACGGTGGAGCTCAACGGCCTCGGCTCGGGCAGCCACGACAACCTCGTCTACAACAACACCGGAGGCATGACGCTGTTCTACGTCAAGGGACCCGGCCAGTCGACGGGCAGCGTCGTGATGAACAACATCGGCCCGATCCGAGGGCTCGCCGGAGCCACCGACGGCGGACTGGTCCTGTCCAACAACCTCACCGAGGGCGACCCGCTGTTCGTCGACCCGGCGAACCACGACTACCGTCTGCAGGCCGGTTCGCCCGCGCGCGGTGTCGCGACGCCGCTGCCGCCGTACACCGACGGCTCGACCGACGCGGTGCCGAGCCTGGGCGCGTTCCAGTACGGCGCACCCGCCTGGACGGCCGGCGCCCGTCGCTGAGCCTGTGGAGAGTGGATGCCGGGGCCACCGGCATCCACTCTCCCTCCGCTGTCTGCGGCGACAGCCGCCTGCACGAAGAGGCCGGAACCCCCGAGGGTCCGGCCTCTTCGGCGTTCAGGCCCGGTGCGCGGCGATGAGGTCGCGGGCGGTGCGGGCGAAGGCGGGGCCGACGCGGTCCTGCCCGTCGAGGTAGCCGCCGACGAGCGCCGCATCGCGGAGGAGGACGAGGGATGCCGCCACGCCGTCGGGGTCGCGCAGCCCCGCTCCCTCGGCCAGCTGCCGCAGCGTCTCGCGGAACCACTCGCGGTGGTCGGCGATGAGCTCGCGCACGGGACCTTCGTCGGGGTACTCGGCGGCAGCGTTGATGAAGGGGCAGCCGCGCGTGTGGCGGTCGCGGATGTCGGCTTCGATGCCGCCGATCACGAGGTCGAGCAGCACGGCGGGGTCGTCCGACGCCTGAGCCGCCTGTGCGAACAGCCCGCGCAGTCCCTGGTCCTCGCCCTCGAGATAGGCGAGCACGAGGCCTTCTTTGCCGGCGAACTGCTTGTACATCGTGGCGCGCGTAACGCCGGCCTCTTCGATGATGCGGTCGACGCCGACCGAGTGGATGCCCTCGTTGTAGAAGAGCGTGGTCGCCGCGTCGAGCAGACGCTCACGGGCTGAGGCGGGGCGTGGGGCGGGGTTCTGCGTCATCGTCATGGAGCTTTCGTTCCTCTCCATCGTGCCATGCGGGAATACTCTTGTGTAGATAGAACGTTCGGTCTACCATCAGGATATACCGGACGGACCCACCGGATCCCGAACGTGACGCGAGCACCACCTCACCCAAGGAGCACGACATGAACGCCTCGACCAAGACCCCGATCGTCCTCATCCATGGCCTGTGGATGACGCCCAAGAGCTGGAACACGTGGGCCGAACGCTTCCGCGCCGCCGGCCACGAGGTCATCGTCCCGGGGTGGCCCGGCATCGACGACCGCACCGTCGACGACATCCGCCGCAACCCCGAGGCGCTCAAGGGCATCGGGATCACCCAGATCGTCGACCACTACGAGCGGATCATCCGCGCGCTCCCCGAGAAGCCGATCATCATGGGGCACTCGTTCGGCGGTCTGTTCACGCAGATGCTGGCCGACCGCGGCCTCGGCGTCGCCTATGTCGGCGTCACGCCCGGGCAGCCCGCGGGCATCACCACACTGCCGCCGTCGACCCTGTGGGCCGGCACCCCCATCCTGTCGAACCCGTTCGGCCGCAACGGCGCGAAGCCGCTGAGCAAGCGCCACTTCCACTTCACGTTCGGCAACGACCTCACGCGCGCCGCTTCCGACGAGCTGTGGGAGCAGTACGCCGTGCCTTCTTATAACCGCGTGTTCTTCGAGGGCGTCGCGGCGGCCTTCAACGAGAAGGGCGGAGCGTCGCACGTCGACTACGGCCGCACCGACCGCGCCCCGCTGCTCATCATCACCGGCGAGCGCGACCACGTCGTGCCGCCCGCGATCGGCAAGGCCATCGTCGCGAAGTACCGCAAGACGGGCAGCCCCGCCGTCGTCGAGTACAAGGAGTACCCGGGTCGCACCCACCGCATCGTCAGCCAGGACGGCTGGGAAGAGGTCGCGGACTACGCACTCGCCTGGGCGACCGACCACCAGGTGCGCGAGCCCGAGGCCGCGCTCTGACGGCCTCCTCCGGGGCCGCGACACCCTTTCGGCGGCTCCGGAATTCGGAGAATCGCACGTTTTCCGGATGCCTCGGGCCGTGGCATCCGGAAAACGTGCGATTGTCCGATATTCGGATCGGCACGATGAGGGCCGGGCGCGACGGAGCGGCGCGGAGCCTGCGTGGAGCCTGCGGGGAACCGCGCAGAGCCTGCGTGGTGCCGTCGCGGAAAGGGCGCGCAAGGCGGGCGGAAGCGCGGACGACGGGTCAGGCGTGCAGGCGGCGCAGCGCGGTCACGACGTCGTCGTGCCAGCGGCGCGCGGCGGGGAGGGCTCCGGTGAAGATCGGGGTGTCATGCGTCACGCCCTGGTAGCGCACCACGCTGGCGTCGACGCCCGCGGCGCGCAGCGCCGCGCCGTAGGCATCGCCGTCGCCGCGCAGCGGGTCGTACTCGGCCGTGAAGATCACCGCGGGCGGCAGCCCTGCGTGCGACGCGGCGCGCAGCGGCGACGCGTAGGGCTCGCGCGCGTCCTGAGGACGCGGGAGGTAGGTGCGGGCGACCGAGCGCAGCTCGCGCACCGTGAGGAAGCGGGGGATGCCGAGCGCGCGCATCGCGCCGATGTCGAGGTGCGCGCCCGTGAGGTCGACCACCGGCACCTCCAGCACCTGCAGCATGAGCGGGTGGTTCGCGCGGTCGCGGTTCATGATGGCCACGGCGGCGGCGAGGCACCCGCCCGCCGAGATCCCCTGCACGCCGATGCGGCTCCGGTCCACCCCCAGCTCCGCCGCCGAGCTCACGAGCCAGTCCAGCGCGGCGTACGCCTGCTCGACCTGGGTCGGGTACCGATGCTCGGGCGCGAGCGCGTAATCGACGGCCGCGATCGCGACATGAGCGTCGACGCAGCGACGCCGGTAGGCGGCATCCGTCGTCGGATAGTCGATGCCGCCGATGCGGAACGCGCCGCCGTAGAACGCCAGCACCGCGGGAACCGGCGCATCGCCGACGACCGAGGGGTGGTACACGCGCACGCGCAGCGTCGGGTATCCCGGCACGGCGACCTGGTGCTCGGTGATCCGCACATCCGGCCCGGCGGTCCCGACGGTGCTCAGCTCGGTGCGGTCCCACGCGAGCGCGGAGCGGCGGTGCTTCGCACGGGCACGGGCGTGGGGTCCGAGTGCCCTGTCGGCCTTGGCCTGCGGCTTCGGCTTCGGTGCGGCGGACGCGGCCGTCGGAACAGCTGTGCGCCCGAACGGCCACAGCGCCGAGACGCGGGTGCGCAGCACACCGACGGCCTGGTCGAACATGTACTTGCGATGCACACGCAGGCGCTCGTCGAAGAACGGGTCGAGGCGCATGGCACCATCCTGCCGCTCCCGCCCGCCGCCTTCGAGGATCTTGACAACGCAGAAGGCCCGGAGTTCCGAGGAACTCCGGGCCTTCGCATCGACAGGCTCAGCGGCCTGTGAGGCTTACCAGCTCGACTTGGTCACGCCGGGCAGCTCGCCACGGTGCGCCATGTCACGGAAGCGGACACGCGAGATGCCGAACTTCGTGAGGACACCGCGGGGGCGACCGTCGATGACGTCACGCGAACGCAGGCGGACCGGCGACGCGTTGCGGGGCAGCTTCTGCAGGCCCACGCGAGCGGCTTCGCGCTCCTCGTCGGTCGACGTCGGCGAAACGAGCGCCTTCTTCAGCTCAAGGCGCTTGGCGGCGTAGCGGTCGACGACCTCCTGGCGCTGCTTGTTGCGCGCGATCTTGCTCTTCTTAGCCATGGATCAACGCTCCTCTCGGAAATCGACGTGCTTGCGGATGACCGGGTCGTACTTCTTGAGCACGATGCGGTCGGGGTTGTTGCGGCGGTTCTTGCGCGTCACGTAGGTGTACCCCGTGCCGGCGGTCGAACGCAGCTTGATGATCGGACGGACGTCCTGTGCCTTCTTGGCCATTAGAGCTTCACACCCTTCGCCTGAAGGTCACGCACGACCGCCTCGATGCCGCGGGCGTCGATGACCTTGATGCCCTTGGCCGACACGTTGAGCTTGATGTTGCGGCCCAGCGACGGAACGTAGTAGGTCTTCTTCTGCACGTTCGGGTCGAAGCGGCGCTTCGTCCGGCGGTGCGAGTGCGAGATGTTGTGACCGAAGCCGGGAACTGCTCCAGTCACCTGGCACACTGCTGCCATAGTGATGTCTCCTTAGTACCGTGAGGCCGGACGGCCCCACCCAAGATCCCTTGTCTGCACCCCGCGTTCGAGCCGGCCCGCGAAGGCCCGGATCAGGTGTGGGATGCGAACTGCGTGCTGGAGTGCGCGCAGACAAAGAGTCAGTCTAGCACGCACGGCGTGTCGGCCTTGACAGCGCAACCCGATCGCAGGGGCGAACTCCCGGTCAGCGCATATTCCGGGGCCGGAATGGCTCTGGGGACGACATCCAAACCCCGGCCGCCGGCATCCCGTCGCCGTTGCTGTTGTCGACAACTTTTCTCGCGCTCTCGCCCGTGATGGGACCATGTTGCTCACTCGCCGGACGAGAGGATCGAGATGACCGAACCGCGTGCCGCCACACGGATCTGGCCGTCGTCGCCGTACGACTTCGCCGACGCACACCGCTGCCCGTCGTGCTTCACCGTCGTCTCGGCTCCCGTCTGCCCGTCGTGCGGCTTCTTCCTCACCGATGCGCGCGCCCCGCGCGTGCTCGAGCTCGGCCGGCGCCTGCTCGACACCGAGCTGGCGCGCCAGCGCCTCATCGACGAGATCCGGCAGTCCGCCGCCCCGGTCGGAGGGGTGGATGCCGCGGCCCGCGGCTTCGCGCCGGCCACGGTCGCCGGCACCGCCGTCACGGTCGGGCTGGTCAGCACGGACGGCGTGATGGTGGCCGCCGCGCAGCCGTCGGCTCCGGCCGCGGCGACCGCGGCTCCTGCCGCCGAGGTGGAGGCGGCGGCTGCGGGCGCGGCGGCTCAGGCGCTCCCGGCGCAGACGCCGCCGACGTCGGCTCCGACCCCTGTGTCACCCATGCCCTCAGCGCAGGCACCCGCGCCCGCGGCACCCGCATCCGCGGCGCCGGCACCCGCGCCCGCACCCGCGCCCGCGCAGCCCGGCCCGCCGGCCCCGGCCGGTGCGGATGCCGCGGCTCACCCGCGTCGCCGGCTCACCGTGCCCGTCCTGCTGCTGATCGTCGGCGTCTCGCTCGTCGGCGTCGCGGCGGTGTTCTTCCTGCTGCTGGCATGGTTCGTGGCGGGGATCGCGGTGCGGGCCCTCATCATCGGCGGGATCACACTGGCGACGATCGTGCTGGCGTCGTGGCTGCGCCGGCGGGATCTCGGGGCGACCGCCGAGGGGATCGGGGCGCTCGGGGTCGGACTCATCGCGCTGGACGCGTGGGCCGTGCGCGCGAACGACCTCTTCGGCACGGCCGCGACCGACGCCGCCGTCTACGCGGGCGTGGCCGCGCTGGCGGTGGCGGTCGTCTGCCGCGTCTGGGCGCGGGTGTCGGGCCTGCGCGGTCCGGACCTCGCAGCCTCGCTCGCCCTGCCGGCGGGCGTCGGCTTGCTGGTCGGCGGCCTGTGGGACGCTCCGGCCGGCGAGGCGATGACCGCCGGTCTGATCGGCGCTGCCGTCGGGGGCCTCGCGCACGCGCTCCCCGCGCCCTTCTCGTCGGCCCGACGGGGCGCCGCCGGCGATCCCGAGCGTCTGGTGCTCGCCGTGGCCGGAGTGGCCTCCCTGATCGGCGCGGTCGTCACGACCGCCGTGGCGACCGGCGACGCGGCCGGCGTGGTGGTGTGGTCGAGTGCGTCGGTGGCGGTGGTCGGCGCAGCTCACGCATGGTTCGCGCGGCCGCGTCATGGAGTCGATCGCCTTCCGGGGGCGCGCATCGTCTCGGGCGTCGCGTCGGGTGTCGCGACCGCCGCGGTCGCCGTCGCCGGCTGGCAGCTCGCCTGGCGCGTCGACGAGCCGGTCCTCTGGCTGCTCGTGGCGCCGGTGCTCGCGGCGACCGTCGCCGTCGCGCTCGATCTGGTGCGCTCGCGTCGCGGCTCCCGCCTCCTGCTCCCGGCGGCGGTGGTCGCCGACGTCATGGCCGTCGCGTCGCTCGTCGGCGCACTCGTCCTGTGGCTCGTGCCGGCGGTGGCGGCGATGTCGACCGGGTGGACGCTGTGGCGCACGGATGCCGTCGCCCTCGCCCCGTCGGCGCCCGAGGCGCCGTTCCTCCCGGCGGTGACGGCGGTCGTCCTCGGCATTGTGCTGTTCGCCGCCCCGTCGCTCGCGCGACCGGTGCTGCGCGACGTGCGTGCCGTCGCCGTCGTCGTGCTGCTGCTCCTGGCGGCGGCGTACACCACGGTGCCCGCGGTGCTCGTCTGCGCCGCTGCCCTCACCGCAGGTGCCGCCGTCGTGGCGGCCGGAGCCGGTCTGCGGTCGCGGCGCGGCGCGGTCGAGGGATGGAGCGCCGCCGGTGCCATCGCGGCCGTCACGGCGTTCGCCGCCGGCACCACGGCGCCCTGGCTCTGGGTCGTCGCCGTCGTCGTCGCCCTCGTGTACCCGATCGCGTTGCACGTGGCCCGGCGCGCCGACGGGGCGCTCGCGATCGTGCTCGCCGTGGCGCCCGTGGGCGTCGGCATCGTCGCCGCGGTGATCGCGCCCGCCGCACTGGGAGCCGCGACCGGGCTGTCGGGGTCCGGCCCGGCGGTCGCGCTGGCGCTGCTGCAGTGGCTGGCGCTGGCAACGCTCGCAGTGGCCGCGTTCACGCGGCTCGACACCGCGAGCCGGGCCGGCCTCGCGGTCGCCGGGTACGCGCTGATCGCCCTGACGCTGGTCTGGATCCTCGTCGCCGGCGCCGACGACGTCGCGACGGATGCCGCCACCACGGCTCTCCTCGCCGCGATCGGCGAACCCGTACTCGCACTGGTGCGCGGCGTCGCCCTGACGGCTCTCCTCGGCCTCATCGTCCTCGGCCGCACCCGCCTGCGCGGGCACGCGGTGCCGGCGGCGGCGATCCTCGCGGCCCCGTCCCTCGCCGCGATCGCCCACGCGGCGCTCGACATGGCGGGCGCGGGCGACGAGGGCTGGGCGACGCTGGTCCTCGCGGCGGGGCCCGTGCTGGTCGTCCTGGCCGGCGGACTCGCGGCGCTGCTGCGTCCGCGGCCGACGGCCGAGACGCCCGAGACGCCCGAGACGCCCGACGCGGACCCGACGTCGGCGGCCGCTGCATCGCCCGCCTCGCCCTCCGTGGCGACCACGACCACCGCGCCGGCTGCCACGCCCTTCCCCGCACCGGCACCGGTGGCCGCGCCGGCGGTCGTGCCCTTCCCCGCGCCGGCTCCGGCGGCCGCGCCGGCGCCGCTCCGGCCGCTGCGTCCGCGCACGGCCGCCGACCTGGGTGCCCTCCTCACGGGCGCGTGCGTCGTCTGGGGGATCGGCGCCGACCTGGTGTGGGCGCTGCTCGTGCTGGCCGCGGTCGCATGGGCTGCGGCATCCCTCACCCGCGGCTGGATCGCGCCGGCCGCGGTCGACCCCGCCGACGACGCGTTCGCGACGCGCCGCACCGGGGTCGCGGTGACGGCCGCCCCGCGGCGCCTGCTGGCGTGGCCCGCCGTGGTCTCGGCCGGCGCGGCGTGGTGGTCATGGCTCGATGCCGGCACCCCGGGGGCGGCCTACACCGCTGAGTCGTACAGCGTCCCGGCTGCGGTCGCCCTCGTGGTGTTCGCGGCGGTGCTCGTGCGGCTGCGCCGGCGCATCGAGGCGAGCGTCGCCCTCGGCGCCGGGCTGCTGACCGGCCTGGTCGTGCCGGTGCTTGCCGACGGCGCCATGCCCCTCGTGTTCGGCGCGTTGCCCGACCGTGAAGCGGTGCTGCGCGGCTCGGTCACCGCGGCCGTCGCAGCGGCGGTGTGCCTGGTGCTGACGCTCACCCCGTTGCGCGTCACCCGCCCGCCGTCCGTGGTCGGTGCGACCGTCGCCCTGGCGGCGGTCGGCGTCGTCGCGGTCGACCGCGTGACCGAGTGGGATCCGGATGCCTCGACCTGGCGCGTCGCGTGGCTCGCACTGTTCGCCGCCGTCGCCTATGCCTCCGCCGTCGGCCTCTCGCTGGCCCGTCCCGCGCGCGCGTCGTCGCACGGGTACGCCGTCGTGGTCCCGCCGATCGCCCTCGGGATCGCCGCCGTCGGCGTGCTCGGGTTCGCGCACGACGGGCTCGTCGTGGCCGTTGCGCTGGCGCTGCTGCTGGCGGCGCACGTGGCGTCGGCGGCCGTGGACCGGGTGCCGTTCGGCCGCGGCACGCGCTGGACGGCGCTCGGGGGCGCCCTGCTGGTCGCGGCGGTGTCGGTGCTCGCGGGCGGCGCTCGCGAGATCGAGTTCGCGATGCTCCCCGTCGCCGCCGCCCTCGGGGCGGGCGCCGTGCTCGCCGTGCTGCGCCGCCGGCGGGCGGGGAGTACCTGGCCGGCGGGCGAGCAGTGGGTGTGGGCGGCGGCCCTCGTCGTCGCGACGCTGCCGAGCCTGATCGCGCCGCCTGAGCCGGCGCGCGTATGGCTGCTCATCGGCATCGCGCTGCTGGTCGCCGCGGCGATCGCGGCCACCCCGATCCCCGACGCATGGCGCGTGCGCGTGCCGTCGGCGGTCATCCTGTCGGCGGCCGCGCTCGCCATGGGGCTGCGCGCCCTCTTCGACGCCGGGTTCGCCGGTGCCGCCGCAGCGGCGATCGTGGCGGCGTCCGGAGCCGTCGTCGTCGCGGTGATCCTGACGGCGACGGCAGTGAGGCTGCCGGTCGCGCGCGCCGCGGCGGCGCTCGGCGCCGTCGGGATCGCCGTCGTGGCCGTCGCGCTCGTGCGGGACGCCGCAGCCGACACCGCCGCGGCCGCCGTGACCCTGGCGCTCGCGGGCGCCGGTGGAGTGGCCGGCGCTGCGGTGCTGGGGCTGCGCCGCTGGGCGCGGCTCGCAGCGGTGCTCGCCGCGGGCGGCGTCGTCCTGGTCGCGATCGCGTGCGGCCTGCGCTTCGCCGCCGTTGCGCACGTGCCGGGGTTCGAGGCGGATCTGTGGGTCGTCCTGGGTGCGGCGATCACGGCCGCCGTCGCTCTGGCCGCGCTGCGCGCCACCCCCGCCCGCGTCGTCTCGCTCGCGGTCGGCGCCGGACTCGCGGTGGCGTGCGTGCTCTTCGCGCTCGCCGAGTCGTACCTGCTCTCGACGCAGTCGCAGTTCGACGGCCTCCGGGCGGCCGTCGCCATGTCGCTCCTCAGCGCGGCCGCCTGGGTGGGGGCCGTGCGGCGCGACCGCCTCGGCCTCGTCCTCGCTGTCGTGGCGGCGGTGACCGCGGCCGCGTTCGGCGCGATCGCCTTCTTCGGCTTCGGCGTCGACCCCGTCGAGCTCGTGACGCTGCCCGCGGCTCTCGCGGGTCTCGCCTATGGCGCGCGCACGCTGCGGGTCCGTCCCGAGTCCCGCACGTGGCCGGCACTGGGGCCGTGGCTCGCCCTCCTGCTGCTGCCCTCGCTGCTGTGCGATTTCGTCGGCGACACCGAGCTGTGGCGCGTCGTCGCCCTGGGGCTGGTGTCCGTCGCGCTCGTGGTCGTCGGGGCGGTGCGGAGGCTGCAGGCGCCCCTGGTCATGGGGGCGGCCGTCGTGCTGGTGCACGGCGTCGCGCAGCTGTGGCCCTGGATCTCGACGACGTACGTGGCCGTGCCCTGGTGGCTCTGGCTGGGCATCGGCGGCGCGGTGCTCATCTTCATCGCCGCACGCTACGAGCGTCGCATCCAGCAGCTGCGCGCAGCGATCACGGCGGTGACCTCGCTGCGCTGAGACGCCCGAAGGCGCGGTCAGCCCGCCGTGGCCGCAGCCAGCGCGTCCGCCAGGAACGACGACAGGGCCGCGGCATCGCTCAGGGAGCCCGTGTACACCGAGCCCGCGGCGACGACCGTGACGCCGGACGTGGCCGCAGCGGCCTCGGTCGCGTACGGGATCGAGGTCGTCGCGCGGGTGCTGGCGGCATCCGCCCACTCCGCATAGGTGCCGTCGTCGACGCAGCTCACGACATCGTCGGTCGCGCCGGCCGTCACCATCACCCCCGAGAGGTCGCCCGAGGTGAGGGTCGTGCCCGTCGCCGCGCCGTCGATGCCGACCTGCAGCATCGCGTTCCAGGCGGCGAGCGCGGCATCGGGCTGCAGCGCGGCGAAGCAGCCGAAGGCGGCGACCGCGGCGAGCGCGTCGTCACCGCCGGTCTGCGCGATCGGGTGCAGCTCGAGCGTCAGGTCGCCGGCGGTGAGGCCGCTCTGGAGCGTCGCGCCGTCGGCCGCCCAGAACGTCGCGGCGTCGGCGGAGGTCGGGTCGACGTACAGCTGCACGTCGAGCACGCCGGTCGTCGAGACCTCGGACGCGCTCGTGGTCGGCGTGGCACCGCCTTCGAGAGCGCCGGTGCTGACCGGCGTGACGGTCGACCCGTCGCCCGCGCTCTTGAGCAGCAGTCCGTCCGTGAGCATGTTCGCCGGACCACGTGCCGCGTCTGCGGCCGCCTCGGCCTTCTTGGCCGCCTCGGCGGCCGCGGCGTTGCCCGCCGAGACGACGCCCGCCGTGATCCCACCGGCCACCGCGAGCACGACGACACCGCCGGCCGCCGACCACCCGAGGACGCGCCGCCGTCGGCGCTGCCGCGCCTGCCGCTCCCGCTCCTGCCGGGCCAGCTCGCGCACGAACGCCTGACGTTCGCGCTTGGTCATGCCCTCGAGCAGGCTCCTGTCGACCTTGACCGGCGCCATTCCGCTCCTTCCGCTCGCGCCATGACGTTAGGGAGCGCGCTCAAGAGCCGGATCAGCGGATCCTATGAATGCGGTGAGAGCCCCGCCACGGATGCCTCGCGGGCCCCGCGGCCCCAGCGGAACGCCGACACCGTCGGGTCGCCCGGCACCCAGAACCGCCACGGGAACACCTCGGTGCCGGCCACGCCGGCCACGCCCACGCGGGGCCCCGCCGCCACCTCGGCGAGGGGCGTCGCGAGCAGCTCCAGCCGCGCCACGGCGCCGTGCCACGGCGCGCCGGTGACGGCGTCGATGCCGTCGTGGACCGGATGCCGCAAGCCGATGGCGTCGCCGAATCGCCCGGGTCCGCGGGCGAGGTCGCGCACCGACCGGGCAGCCGGGCGGCGCCGGAAGGCGGCATCCACTCCTTCGATCACCTCGCCGGCGCGCAGCAGACAGCCGCCGGCGACCCCCTCGGGCCCGCTCACGACGTTGACGCATGAGTGGATGCCGTGGCTGAGGTAGACGTACAGGTGACCGGGTTCGCCCCACATCGTGGCGTTGCGCGCCGTCGGGCCCATGCGTGCGTGCGAGCCGGGGTCGGGCACCGGGCCGGTGCCGCGTCCGTGGTACGCCTCGACCTCGGTGATCCGCACGGCCACCGTCTCGCCGCCGACCACGGTCGTCAGGCGCGCGCCGAGCAGCCGGGGCGCGACCTCTGACGCGAGTCCCTCGAGGTCGGCACGCGTCGCCGCCCGCCACCTCTCCTGCACCATGGCGCGAGTCTACGTCGCCGCCCCGACACGCAGGCCTGAACCCCGGGTCACGCCGCCGGCGGCACCTGGCACCACGAGATCGACGAGCCCTTGAGCGCGACGACCTGCGCGCCGTCCGAGATCTCGAGCACCCGCGTCTCGGGCCGCTCCGGCAGCGGCAGCTGGTACGTGTCGTACGCGTTCGTGACGGCGTCGGGCGCCACGAGCACCGCGGCGTAGCGCGCACTGGGTGACACGCACACCTGCAGGACGGCATCCGTGTCGTCGATCTCGGTGAGCATGCGCGTCGCGCCGTCCGCCGCGACGAGGGCGACCGAGGTGCGGCCGGTGGGGATGCCGTCGGCATCGAGCACCGCGGCGGTGCGGATCGTCGACCCGTCCGGCAGCGGCGTGACCGACGTCGTGCCGCCGAGGTCGTGGTCGGGGGCCACCAGCTGCTGCTCGCTCGCGTCGGTGAGGTCGATGACCGCGGCGTGATCGGCACGGTCGACGACGGCCTCGTTCGAGCCGCGCGCGATGCCGTCGAGGCCCAGGGCGACGCCCAGGGCGGTCGCCGAATCGGAGCCGCCGGACCCCGTCAGCAGCAGCGAGCCGTCGAACGACAGCAGCAGGATGCTGTCGGTGTCGGGCACGAAGCGCCACTCGGCGACACGCGGATCGGCACCCTGCACCTCGATCGGCACGGGGTCGGCGGCGGGATCGCCGAGCGAGGCGGTGTACAGGCGGCTCTCGCGCCCCGAGTCGGCGGTCAGCTGCGCGTCCGAGAACGTGTAGCCGATCCGGTCGCCGCGGTCGGCGCTCTGCAGGTTCGACACGTACCCGTCGCCGGGCAGGGGGAGCTCGTGCTGATCCTTGCCGTCGAGGTCGGTGACGATGAGCCCCGCCTCGTCGTCATCGGTGCGCACCGACACGACGAGATGCGAGGCCGTGGCCCGGAAGTCCTCGATGTGGTCGTGCCGGAAGACGGGTACGGCCTCCTGCCCGCTGAGGTCGGTGCGGTAGATGAGGTCGCCGCCGTCCGCGCCGCGCTGCAGCAGGTACACCTGGGCCTTCGGCGTGCGGAACGTCTCGGTGAGCGTCGCGGTCGGGCCGCCGCCGAGCGACGCGACGCCGGCGATCTTCACCGTGTACTCGGTGTCGTCCCACAGCGGCAGGGTGAACCTCACGCCGACGCTGCGTCCCGACGTGTCGACCTGGAACGGAGTCTCGGGGCTCACCGTCACCTGCGACGGATCGACGTCGGCGAGCGACTGCGTGGTGGTGACGATGAGACGGGATCCGGATGCCGCGGCCGCCGCCGCGGGATCGACGAAGACGTCCGTCACACGAGGACCCTGGGCGACGCTGGCGGCGGCGCCGCCGAGCCCCAGCACGACGAGGACGCCCAGCACGATCCCGAAGCTCGCGGCGAACGTGCGACCGCGCCGACGCTGCGCGCGGGCGCGACGCGTCGGCTGCTCAGTACTCATACGGGTCCTCGGGCTCCGCGATCTCGTCCACCTGCGCGGCGTCGACCACGAGCCGGCCGTCGGACGACGAGCGCACCGTGCCGGTGATGGTGACCCACTGGCCGGTGTCGGGCACATCCGACGCGGCGACCACCGGCAGGCTCGCCGGCTGCGCGTCGATGACGCAGTGGGTGATCACGAGCCGCGTGAGGTCGAAGCCTCCGTCGGCTCCTGGCGTGACGAATCCGGTGAGCTGCACCGGATCGCCGTCGAACGCGTCGGGGTTGGTGGCCGTCGCGAAGGCGGTGGCCCATTCGCCGACGCCGAACGCGGACGTGTCGCCGGTCGAGGCCAGCTGGATGGTGTCGGCGCCGCCGAACAGCGGCGTCGCCCCCACGTCGCGCGACATCGCGAGCTCGGCGCTCAGCGACGCGGGCGGCAGCACGAGCGTCAGCACCACGACGCCCGACGCCGCGACCCCGCCCGCCACCGTCGCCGCGAACGCGAGCGGGTGGCGCGGGTGGTCGTGCTCGTGGTCGTGGGCGTGCTCAGCCCCCGCTCGCTGAGCGGAGGGCGCTCGGACGCCCGCAGATGAGACGCGGTCCGGCACGAGGCTGTCCGTGCGCACGGGGCGTCTCGTCTCGCTCGACCCCCGCTCGCTCGACGACCGGGATCCGGTGTCGCCGTGGTGGCCGCCGTGGTCGTGGCCGTGGTCCGCCTCGGCGCCGAGCGGCAGGGCGAACGACGCGACGGCTCCGAGCAGCAGGAAGACCGACATCGACACCGCGAACCAGGCCGAGTCGGGGTTGATGTACAGCCCCAGCCGGCCGGTCACGGCCAGCCCGAGGGTCACGACGGCGAGCACCGCGGCCAGGCCGACGCCCAGCCACCGCGTGCCGATGTATCCCGACCTACGCAAGGAGGTTCACCGCCGCTCCGATCGCGAAGGCCGACAGCACGACGACCGCGACGATGCCCCCGAGGGTGCGCCACGTGAAGGTGGTGCGCAGCAGCGCCAGCATCTTCACGTCCACGAGCGGTCCGACCAGCAGGAAGGCGACGATCGACCCCGGCGTGAAGGTCGACGCGAACGACAGCGCGAAGAACGCGTCGACGTTCGAGCAGATCGAGACCACCATCGCGAGCAGCATCATCGCGACGATCGACAGCGCGGGGTTCGAGCCGATGGCCAGGAGCGCCTCGCGCGGGATGAGCACCTGCACCGCTCCGGCGAGCGCCGAGCCGATGATGAGGGCGGGCATGACGGCGCGCAGCTCGACGACGAACTGCGCGATCGTGCGCCGCCACTTGCCGCCCGGTCCGATTGCCGGTTCCTGAGCCTGCCGAAGGGCGCACGTGTCGCGGAAGCGGTCGGTCAGCAGTGCGTCGGGCGACGGATGCCGCGAGTAGAGCCACCCGATGAGGTTGGCGATCGCGTACCCGCCGAGGATGCGGGCGACCAGGATGCCGTCGCTGAACCCGAAGGCCTGGTGCGTCGTGATGATGACGATGGGGTTCACGATCGGCGCCGCGATGAGGAACGTCAGCGTCTCGGGAACCGAGAAGCCGCGCATGAGCAGGCCGCGCGCGAACGGCACGTTGCCGCACTCGCACACCGGCACGATCATGCCGAGGAGCGACAGCACCGCGCGACGGGCCCACGCGCGTCGCGGCATCCATCGCTCGATGACGCCGGGCGGCACCCACACCTGCACGACGATCGACAGCACCACGCCCAGCGCCACGAACGGCAGCGACTCGATGAGCACGCTGATCGCGAGGGTCAGGCCGTCCTGCGCGCGGGTGGGGAGGGATGCCGGGAACAGCGTCGGCGCGAGCCAGTCGATCAGGAACAGGCCGGCGACGACGGCGAGGCCGATGAGCAGCCACAGCAGCGCGCGGGCCTGCGGCGACGGTCCGAGGCGCGCGGTGACCGGCTCGTACCGCTCCGGCGCGCGCCGCGGGCTCGGATCAGTGCGCGTCACGCTTCTCGGCGCGCGAGTCGGCGGTGGCGGCGCAGGCCGCGCACAGCCCGAAGATGTCGACGACGTGCTCGGCGTCGCGGAAGCCGTGGCGCTCGGCGGTGGCGCGCGCCCACTGCTCCACGTCGGTGGCCTCGATCTCGACCGTCAGTCCGCACGAGCGGCAGATGAGGTGGTGGTGGTGCCCTGCGCTGACGCACGCGCGGTACAGCGCCTCGCCCTCGGGGCTCTGCAGCGAATCGGCCTCGCCCTGCGCGGCGAGCCCGGCGAGGGCTCGGTACACGGTGGCCAGGCCGATGCCCGTGTTCTCGTCGCGGAGGGTCGCGTGCAGCGACTGTGCACTGACGAATCCGCGGGCGTCCGTCAGCGCTTCGCGCACGCGTTCGCGCTGCCACGTGTTGCGCTGGACCATGGCCGGGAGTCTACCGGTGCCCCCTGGACGCGAGCCGGGCACCGGCTATGCGGTCGCCCGCGTGACGCGGCCGCGGCGGGCGCCGACGAGGCGGCACACGACGTAGATGACGAACGAGATCGTCGTGATGTACGGGCTCACCGGGAGGGTGCCCATGATGGCGAGGAGGATGCCGCCGACCGCGGACACGAAGCCGAACAGGGCCGACAGCAACGGGACCGACAGGGGTCCGGACGCGACCCGCATCGCTGCGGCGGCGGGCGTCACGAGCAGCGCCATCACGAGCAGCGCTCCGATGATGTGGACCGCGACGGCGACGATGAGCCCGAGCAGCAGCATGAACAGGAGCGACACCGCGGTGGTCGGCACCCCGCGCGCGGCGGCGGACTGCGGGTCGAGCGAGTCGAACCGCAGCGGCCGCCAGATGAGCAGCAGCCCCAGCAGGACGACGGCGCTGATGGCGATGAGCCAGCCCAGCTGCCCGGTCTGCACGGATACGATCTGGCCGGTCAGCAGGCTGAAGCGGTTGGCGCTGCGCCCGTCGTACAGCGACAGGAACAGGATGCCCAGACCCAGGCCGAACGGCATCAGCACGCCGATGATCGAGTTGCGGTCGCGCGCCTTGGCGCCGAGCAGTCCGATGATGGCGGCGGCGACGATCGAGCCGACGATCGAGCCGGTGACGACGTCCACGCCGATGAGCAGCGCGGCCGCCGCCCCCGCGAACGACAGCTCGCTGATGCCGTGCACGGCGAACGCCATGTCGCGCTGCATGACGAAGACGCCCACGAGCCCGCCCACGAGGCCCAGCACCGCGCCGGCCCACACCGAGTTCGACACGAGCGCCAGGATCTCGCCGTAGTACGGCAGACCGCCGAACATGGCGTCGGCGATGTCGCCCCAGTTCATTCGTGCACCTCGCTCACTCGTGCACCTCGCTCATTCGTGCACCTCGCTCATTCGTGCACCGGGCCTTCGTGGTGGTGATGGGATGCCTCGGCGTCGGGCGCTCCGACCACGACGAGCCGGTCGCCCGCGCGCAGCACGAACACGTGCGCGCCGTACAGCGCCGTGAGCACGTCCGAGCGCAGCACCTCCTGGGGCGTGCCGAGGGTGAAGCGCCCGTTGGCGATGTACAGGATGCGGTCGACCTTGCCGAGGAGCGGGTTGATGTCGTGGGTGACGAGGAGCACGGCCGCACCGCGCTCGCGGCGATGACGGTCGATGAGGCCGATGACGGCCTGCTGGTTGGCGAGATCGAGGCTCGTGAGCGGCTCGTCGCACAGCAGCAGCGGCGGATCGTCGGCGAGGGCCTGCCCGGCGCGCAGCCGCTGCTGCTCACCGCCAGACAGCTCGCCGACCGGGCGGTCGGCGAAGCCTCGTGCGCCGACCGCGTCGATGAGGGCGTCGACGCGTGCGCGGTCGCCTCGACGCGGAAGCGGCAGGCCGAAGCGGTGGCCGTCGACGCCGAGCGTCACGAGGTCGCGTCCCCGCAGCGACGTGTCGCGGGGCAGCGGCCGGGCCTGCGGGATGTAGCCGATGCGGCGGCTGCCCCGGTGCGCCACGGCCGCGCCTTCGACCTCGATGCTGCCGCGCGACAGGGGCTCCAGGCCGAGGATGGCGCGCAGCAGCGTGGTCTTGCCCGATCCGCTCGGGCCGAGGACGGCCACGAGCTCACCGGCGTGGACGTCGAGGTCGAGCCCCGACCACAGCTCGCGCGGACCCCGCTGCAGTGCGGCATCCCGGATGCTCAGGACGACCGGGCGCTCCGAGGTGCGTGCGTCCGGCGTCACGCCTGCAGCGCCGTGCTGATCGCCTCGATGTTCGCCTGCATCCACGAGATGTAAGTCTCCCCCTCGGGCAGCGTTTCAGAAAACGCGATCACCGGGATGCCGAGCCCGTCGGCCTCGTCGACCACCGCCTGCGTCTCGGCCCCGCCGGTCTGCGCGTTGGTGATCACGAGCCGCACGTCGCCGCCGCGGATGAGCTGCTGCGACTCGAGCAGGGTCGCCGGCGGCACGTCCTGCCCCTCTTCGACCGCCTCGCTGAAGGCCTCGGGCGTCGCGTTGACGAGGCCCGCCGCCTCGATCAGGTAGACCGGCACCGGCTCGGTGACGAACACCTGCTCGCCCTCGTGCGCCGCCGCGATCTCGTCGAGCGAGGCCTCCAGACCGTCGATCTCGCCGGCGAACGCCTCGGCGTTGGCGGTGAAGGTGGCGGCGTCGTCGGGGCTCAGCTCGCCGAGCTCTTCGGCGATCGCCTCGGCGACGTGCGCGACGGTGTGCGGGTCGTACCAGACGTGCTCGTTGAAGCCCTCGATGTGATCGTGGTCGTGGTCATGCTCGTGCTCGTCGTCGTGGGCGGCTTCGGTCGCGCCGCCCTCCGCATCGCTCTCGTCGTGCGCCTCTCCGGTGGCGTCCTCCCACGCATGCGAATGCTCGACGGCCGTGACGACGGGGGCCTCGGTGCCGCTCGACTCGATCAGGGCGTCGAGGAACGAGTCGTAGCCGCCCCCGTTCTCGATCAGCAGGTCGGCCTTCGAGACAGCCAGCTGGTCGCGCGCGCTCGGCTCGAACGAGTGAGGATCCTGCGACGCGTTGGTCACGATCGAGGTGACGTCGACGAGGTCGCCGCCGACCTCCTCGGCGATCTGACCGTAGACGTTCGTCGACGCGACGATCTGGATGCGCCCGTCGCCTCCTGCTGCCGGAGCGGTGCTCGCGCACCCGGCCAGGACGAGGGTGGATGCCGCGGCCAGGCCGAGCAGGGTGATCGAACGTCGAGTCGGGGTCATGCTTCGACCCTAACGCTAATGAGAATCGTTCTCAAATCGCCGCGGCCGGCCGATCGCCGCTGCCTGCTAGGGTCGGGCCGTGCGTCTCAAGGCGATCCGCCGATCCCTGCTTCTGGCGCTGCCGTTCCAGGTGGCCGTGATCGTGGTGGCGCTCGTGCTCGCGGCAGCAGGCCTCGACGTCGAGGTGCTGCTCACCGTGCTGCTCGCACTGTCGATGTGGGCGCCCGCGGCGGCCGAGCTGCTGTTCCGCACGACGCTGCCGCGCGCGCTGCAGCTGCACTTTCTGATCTTCATCGTCGCCGGGCCGTTCATGGGCAGCGCGCTGCACGTGTACTGGGTGATCGACGAGTGGGACACGCTCATCCACTTCGACTCGGGCGTCCTGGTCGCATGGATCGGCATGCTGTGGCTGCGGCGCGTCGAGGAGCGGACCGAGGTCTCGCTGCCGACGTGGTTCGGAATTCTCGTCATCCAGCTCACGGCGATGGCCTTCGCCGCAGCGTGGGAGATCTGCGAGTTCGCGAGCGACCACATCCTCGGCACGTTCGCGCAGCTCGACAGTCTCGTCGACACCATGGGAGACCTGATTGCGGGCACGCTCGGGGGCCTGTGCGCCATCGCCCTGCTGCTGACGCTCGGCCGGCCGCGGTCGGTGGCCCCGGCATCCCTTCTTCGCGACGCCCACCGCACGGCCGACACGGACGACGCACCGACCGTGCGCTGACCCGCGTCAGTCCAACAGCAGGGCGGGCTCTTCGAGGATCGACGCCACGTCGGCGATGAAGCGCGACATCCCGTCGCCGTCGATCACACGGTGGTCGAACGAGCCCGCGACCGTCGTCACGAAGCGGGGACGCACCTCGCCGTCGACGACCCACGGCTTCTGCCGGATCGTGCCGAGGGCGACGATGCCGGACTCGCCGGGATTGATGATCGGCGTGCCGGCATCCATCCCGAACACGCCGATGTTCGTGATCGTGATGGTGCCGCCCTGCTGATCGGCGGGGGTCGTCCTGCCCTCGCGCGCCGTCAGGGTGAGCTTCTCGAGCGCCTTGGCGAGCTCACGCATCGACAGGTCCTGCGCGTCCTTGATGTTGGGCACCAGGAGGCCGCGCGGGGTGGCGGCCGCGATGCCGAGGTTGACGTAGCGGCGCACGCGGATCTCGGCACCGCCCTCGGCATCGACCCATGCGGCGTTCACCATCGGCGTGCGGCGCGTCGCCCAGATCACGGCGCGCGCCATGATGAGCAGCGGCGAGACGCGGATGTCGGCGAAGTCCGGCGAAGCCTTCAGCCGCTTGACGAGCTCCATCGTGCGCGTGGCGTCGACGTCGGTCCACACCGACACGTGCGGCGCCGAGTAGGCCGACTGCACCATGGCCGACGAGGTGGCCTTGCGCACGCCCTTGACGGCGATGGTCTCCTCGCGGCCCGCGGCGTCCGGCGCGGGAGTGGCGGGCGCCACGACGGGCGCCGTGCGCGCCGGCGCGGGGATCGTCTCCTCGCGCACGTCGCCCCACTCGGGCGTCTCGATGTTGCGGAACACGCTCGCCTGCGACGCGTGCTTGACGACGTCGTCGCGGGTCACCTCGCCGGCGGGGCCGCTGGGCGTGACGGCGGCGAGGTCGACCCCCAGGTCCCGCGCGAGCTTGCGGATCGGCGGCTTGGCGACGACGCCGACGGATGCCGCCACCCGCTCCTCGGCCGGCGCTGCCGGCTTGCGGCGACGCGACTGCACGTGCCCGCCGGTCCCGTACCCGACCAGCACCGCGCCCTCGCCCTTGTCGCCGTCCGCGTCGGCGGGCTCGCCGTGCTCGGACTGTCCGACGGTCGCCGGGGACGAGGCATCCACTCCCGCGCCGGAGGCGATCGTGATGATCGGGGCGCCCACGTCGACGGTGTCGCCCTCGGCCGCGAGCAGTTCGCCCACGGTGCCCGAGAACGGCGACGGCAGCTCGACGAGCGACTTCGCGGTCTCGATCTCGACCAGCACGTCGTTGACGGCGACGCTGTCGCCGGGTGCGACGCGCCACTGCACGATCTCGGCCTCGGTGAGTCCTTCACCGACGTCGGGGAGGACGAATGTCTGGGTGCTCATGCGAGTTCCTTTCGCCCTGCGCGCTCCGTGACTTGCCTTGAATGTACGCGACACGCCCGGCGTGTCGTACATATACGCCAAGTCAACATCGGAGGGCGAGAGGGAGGACGGGGGTCAGTAGGCGAGGGACCGGTCGACGGCCTCGAGGATGCGGTCGGCGTCCGGCAGGTAGACGCCTTCGAGCTTGGCCGGGGGGAAGGGCACGTCGAAGCCCGACACGCGCAGCACCGGGGCCTCCAGCGCGTAGAACGCCTGCTCCATGACGGTCGCCGCGACCTCGGAGCCGAGCGACGTGAAGCCCTGCGCCTCCTGCGCGTAGACCATGCGGCCGGTGCGGCGGACGGACTCGAGGATGGGGCCGTAGTCGATCGGCGACAGCGAGCGCAGGTCGACGACCTCGATGCTGGTGCCCTCGGACTCTGCCAGCGCAGCGGCCTGCAGCATCGTCGTCACCATGGCGCCGTGGCCGACGAGCGTGACGTCGGTGCCGCGGCGGACCACGCGCGACGCGTGCAGCGGCAGCGCGCGGGCGTTCGTGTCGACCTCGCCCTTCTGCCAGTACTTGCTCTTCGGCTCGAGGAAGATCACCGGGTCGGGCGACGCGATGGCGTCCTGGATCATCCAGTAGCCGTCGTTCGGCGTCGACGGGCTGACGACCCGCAGACCCGGCGTGTGGGTGAAGTACGCCTCGGGGCTCTCCTGGTGGTGCTCGACCGCGCCGATGTGCCCGCCGTAGGGGATGCGGATCACGACGGGCATCTGCAGCGCGCCCTCGTGCCGGTTGGTGAGCTTGGCCAGCTGCGTCGTGATCTGGTCGAAGGCCGGGAACACGAAGCCGTCGAACTGGATCTCGACGACCGGGCGGAACCCGGCCATCGCGAGGCCGATCGCGGTGCCGACCAGACCCGACTCCGCCAGGGGCGTGTCGAGCACGCGCTGCTCGCCGAACTCGGCCTGCAGCCCCTCGGTGACGCGGAACACGCCGCCGAGCTTGCCGATGTCCTCGCCCATCAGCAGCACGCGGTCGCTGCCGGCGAGCGCCTCGCGCAGGCCGGCGTTGATCGCGCGGCTGAGCGGGAGCGTCTCGATGCCCGTCACGCCTGGCCTCCCTCGAAGGATGCCTCGTACGCGGCGAGCCACTGACGCTGCTGGTCGATCAGGGGATGCTCCTCGGAGTAGACGTGCGCGAACATCGTGTCGGCGTCGAGGCCTCCCAGTGCATTGGTGCGCTCACGCACGTCGTCGGCGAGAGCCTGAGCCTCGGCATCCACGTCCGCGAAGAACGCGTCGGACGCACCGCGGCCTCGGAGGAACGCCTGCATGCGGGCGATCGGGTCGCGTCGGCGCCACGACTCCTCTTCGTCGGACGTGCGGTACTTCGTGGGGTCGTCGCTCGTGGTGTGGGCGCCGAGGCGGTAGGTCATCGCCTCGATGGCACGCGGACCCTCGCCGGCGCGCGCCTCGTCGAGCGCGGCGCGCGTGACGGCCCAGCTGGCCAGCACGTCGTTGCCGTCGATGCGGATGCTCGGCATGCCGTAGCCCTCCCCGCGCCTGTACAGCGGCGACCGCGACTGCGTGGCCACCGGCACCGAGATCGCCCACTGGTTGTTCTGCAGGAAGAACACCTCGGGGGTGCGGTAGCTCGCGGCGAACACCATCGCCTCGTGGACGTCGCCCTGGCTCGACGCGCCGTCGCCGTAGTAGACGATGACGGCCTCGTCGCGCTCGGGGTCGCCGGTGCCGCAGCGGCCGTCGAAGACGAGCCCCATGCCGAAGCCGGTGGCGTGCAGCGTCTGCGAGCCGAGCACGAGCGTGTAGATGTGCGTGTTGCCGTTCTTCGGGTCGCTCGGATCCCACCCGCCGTGCGAGAGGCCGCGCATGACCCGGACGATGTCGATCGGGTCGACGCCGCGGATCTTCGTCACGACGTGCTCGCGGTAGGACGGGAACAGGTGGTCCTGGGCGCGTGCGGCGCGGGCGGAGCCGACCTGCGCCGCCTCCTGGCCGTAGCTCGGCGGCCACAGGGCGAGTTGCCCCTGCCGCTGGAGGTTGGTGGCCTGCACGTCGAAGGCGCGGATCACCGCCATGTCGCGGTAGAAGGTCTCGAGGTCGGCGTCACTGAGACCGTCGACGGCCTCGCGGTACCGCTCGGCGGCGGGCGTGGGCGCGAACGTCCCGTCCGCATCGAGGAAGCGGACGGTGGTGGTGTCGGTGGCCGACGTACCGGCGTCCGTTGCCGTGGCGTCGGTCAGCACCGAGTCTTCAGGCGGGGTCACCGTTCTACGCTAGCCCGCGTCCCGCGTGGCCTTCTGGGAGGTCCTTCACAACGGATTCCGCGATCCGTAGGACCTTATCGACAGACTCTTCTTCGCCGACCGAGATGCGGATACCGTCACCGGCGAACGGCCGGACGATCAGCCCTGCCTCTTCGAACGCCCCCGCGATGGCGAGCGTCTCGTCGCCGGCGGGCAGCCACACGAAGTTGCCCTGCGCGTCCGGGACGGCCCAGCCGGCCGCGCGCAGCGCCGCCGCCAGGCGATCGCGGCGTTCCGCGATGACGCCGACCCGCTCGAGCAGCTCGTCCTCGACCTCCAGGCTCGCCAGGGCCGCCTCTTCGCCGAACGCGGTCACCGACAGCGGGATCGCGGTGCTGCGCGCCGCGTCGAGGATGCGGGGGTGGCCGACGGCGTATCCGACGCGTAGGCCCGCCAGGCCGTACGCCTTCGAGAAGGTGCGCAGCACGACGACGTTGGGGTGCGCACCGCTCGCCAGCACCGCCTCGCCGTGCACGGCGTCGGGGTCGGTGACGAACTCCGCGTACGCCTCATCGAGGATCACCAGGATGTCGGACGGCACCTTCGCGATGAAGTCGTCGAACTCGGCCTGCGTGACGATCGGGCCCGTCGGGTTGTTGGGGCTGCACACGATGATCGCCCGCGTGCGGTCGGTGACGGCGGCGGCCATCGCGTCGAGGTCGTGCCGCGCGCCCGCGGCGAGCGGTACCTGCACGGCGGTTGCACCGGCGACGACGGCCAGCCACGGGTACGCCTCGAACGAGCGCCAGGCGTACATGACCTCGTCGCCCGGTCCGGCGGTCGCCTGCACCAGCTGCGCGAGGATCGACACGCTCCCCGCGCCGATGTGCACGCCGTCGGCCCCGACGCCGTAGCGTTCGCCGAGCCGCTCGCGCAGGCGTGCGGCCGTCGCGTCGGGGTAGCGGTTCAGCGCGGTCGCGGCCTGCACGCGCCCGAGCACCCCGGGCAGCGGATCGAAGGGGTTCTCGTTGCTGGAGAGCTTGAACGCCTCGGCGCCGGCCTGCTTGCCCTGCTTGTACGGGGGAAGCGCGGCGACCTCGGGGCGCACGCGGACGGGGAACTCAGGCGCGTCGGTCACCGGCCCAGTCTACGAACCGGCGGCACGGCGGAGGAGAGGGATGCCGCACCCCGCGCGCCTGAGAGCCGCATCGCTCCGCGCGAGGCGCCGAGACGCGCCGACACGCGTCGCCGGGAACCCCTCGCCCCGGCTGCTCCGGCGTGGAAGACTGGCCGGACTATGGGCTTCCTCATCCGCGTCGTCGTCAATGCGTTCGCGATCTGGGTGGTCACCCTGATCCCGGCGCTCCAGGTCACCGTCGTGCCGTTCCCGCCGGGCGACACGCTCCAGCTGGTGCTGACGCTCCTCATCGTCGCCGCCATCTTCGCGATCGTGAACACGATCATCGGCACCGTCATCAAGGTGCTCGCGTTCCCGCTGTACATCCTGACGCTGGGCCTCATCGGGCTCCTCATCAACGCGTTCCTGCTGTGGCTGACGGCGTGGCTCACGCACTGGTGGAACTGGGGCCTGCGCGTCGAGGACTTCTGGTGGGGCGTCGTGGCGGCGATCATCATCTCGCTCATCAACTGGATCTTCGGCATCTTCCTGCGCCCCAAGAAGGACTGACTCAGCGGTCGCCGCGGACGGCGGCGTACTCGCTGACCTCGACGGCCTCGGCCTGCGCGAGACCCTCGAACACGGCGTGCACGTCCGCGACCCGCGGGTCGCCGGACGCATCGACGATCGCGGCGGTCTCGGCGTAGGCGGTCAGCCGGTGCGCGGGGAGAGCGGCGTCCTCCAGGGCGGTGGCGGGGTCGTACACGCGCTCGGCCACGAAGCTGCCGGGCGCGCCCACGCCGCCCAGCGCGCCGCCGCCGGCCAGCCCGGCGACGGGGTCGTCGGTGTGGCGGATGGCGACGCTCAGGGTGCCCGCCCCCACGTCGGCTTCGACGGGCGACCCCAGCGACACCAGCGTCTGGACGTCGTACCCGCCCTCGACGGCCAGGTGCGCGCCGATCATGCCGCCCTGCGAGAACGCCACGACGTGCACCGCGTCGCCCGCCTCGGCCCCCGCGGCGGTGAGCGCGGCCTGCGTCGCGGCGTACGAGTCCGACATCCGCCCGGAGTACAGCTGCAGGTTCGACTCGTTGTCCCACGGGTCGTCGCCGCACGCCACGTCGGCGGACTGCATCCCCGCGATGTAGAGCGCGAACTGCTTCGAGCCGTCGGGCATCGTGTACTTCTCGACGCGCACGCGCGCGGCGCCGTCGCCGGGGATGCGGGATGCCGCCGCCGCGAGGCTCTGCGGCGCGACGGCCGCGGGCGGTCGCCACGACGTGGGCGCGGCCTGGCCGACGCCGCCGGTCGCGGCCGCACCGGGCGCGACGCCCGCCCGCACGCCCGGCGGTCCCTCGGGCGTCACCGCCGTCACGACGACCGGCCCCGCCGCGCCCGTCAGCCGCGCATCCCTGCGCACGAGCCCGGTCCCGCCGATGCCGACCAGCGCCGCACCGCCGATGGTGCCCAGCCCGACGGCGAGCCCGCCCCACACCGCTCCCGGTTCACTGAAGGTGTCGCCGACGCCGACACCCCACTGCGTGCCCTGGCGCACGAGCTCGCCGGGCCACATGACGCTGCGCTCGAACGCGGCGAGCGCCGCGCGCTCGCCCGCCTCCGGGTAGCGCGAGAGGACGTCCGCCCGCCGGGCCTCGAGCCGCGCGGAGGCGTCGGCGTCGCCGGCCAGCGCGGCCGCTCGCAGCGCGATGTCGATCTCGACGACCTCGTACACCGCTGCGGCCTCGCGCAGCGCCGCGGCGATCCCCACGGCCTCGGCGCCCGTCTCGTGCAGGCGGGTGCCGAGGACGGATGCCGCCGCCACGACCTCGTCGGCGTCGCCCCAGGTGCCCAGCAGCATGTTCTGCACCGACCCCAGTCGGAGCCCGATCGCCTCGAGTTCGCTCGCGGCCGTCGTGAACGCGGTCGCGGTCGTCCGCAGCGTGTCGGTGTCGACAGCGACCGCGCCGCCGCCGGTGATCTGCAGCCCGGCATCCGCCCGCGGCCAGGTGTCGCTGACCAGGGCGACGACACCCTCGGGGTCCGGCGCCCGCGTCGCCGTGCCGTCGCCCTGCCACGCACTCAGCGGGTCGCGCCAGGCCGTCGCGGGATCGTGCCACCCCTCAGCCATCGGCGTCGGAGCATCGGGCGGCGCCTCCGGCTCGTCGGCGCCCCGCGCCGTCACGGGCGGCTCCCGGCGATCTGCAGCGACACCGCGCGCGCCGACTCGAGGAACGCCGCGCGGTCGCGGGCGTGTGCGGCGGCCTGGCACGCCGACTCGGCGAGTCCCGGCAGCGTCGCGACGGCCGCCGCCCATATGTCGGCCCGCTCGTGGAACGCCGTCGCCGCCTTCGCCTGCCACGCGGTCTCGCCCGACAGGCGGCGGGCGAGGGCGGCGGCATCCTCGAGTCGTTCCACGAGCCGCGAGAGCTCGCGCGTCACGATGGCCAGCTGATGGGATGCCGGGTCGCCGGCCGCGTACGGGGTCACGGGTTCATCGTGGCCCGCGCCCGTCGGCGGCGGCCCGCGACTGCGGCGATCTGGGGACGAACGTGCGCCGGCGGGAGATGTGGAGGAGGCGCCGCACCCCGCAGGGGTGCGACGCCTCCGTCGCGGCCGGGAACGAGCCCGGCCGCGGATCACACGGCCTTCTGGCCCTTCTTGCCGACCACGACCGTGACGGTGTCGGTCGCGGTGTTGCCCGCCGCGTCCGTCGCCGTCCACGTGAAGCGGTAGACGGCGCCGTTGACGGCCGTGACCTCGACCGACCGGTCGCCGGTCTGCGTCCACGAGCCGCCGCCGGTCACCTCGACGTCGGTGAGCGCGACCTGGACGTCACCCGCGCTCTCGTCAGCGGCATCCACCGAGAAGTTCACCGTGGCGGCCTTCTTGTTCGGCGGCATGATGACGGACTGGTCGGCCGTCACCTCGATGGTCGGCGGCGTGACGTCCGGCGGGGTGAGCTTCAGGCCCACGATCACCGGGTCGTGGTCGCTCGAGCGGTACGGGTCGGGCGCGTAGAGCGCGTCCTGCGCCGGGAGCTTGAACGACATGTCGTAGTCGATGAGGCTCGGCTCGTCGGCGTTGATGTGCCACGCCGCCGCACCCGTCACGTCGGCGGCGAGCGCCGACTGGGCCAGGGCGTAGTCGAGGTAGCCCGACTGACCGTCGAACACGTACGAGTACGCGTGCTCGCCGCCGAACTGCTTCTCGAGGTCGGTGAAGCCGCCGTTCACGAACGCGTCGATCGAGTCCTCGTGGTCGTACGAGTTGAGGTCGCCGATCACGATGGCGCGCCCGTCGGGCGCCACGGTCTCGTTCAGCCACGTCGAGAGGGCCGTCGCGGCCGCGGTGCGCGTCGCGCTGCAGTTGCCCTGGCCGTCGCCGAGGTCGGGGCTCTCGGTGCACGCCGAGCCCTTCGACTTCAGGTGGTTCACCGACACCACGAACTCCTCGCCGGTCTCGGTCGACGCGAACCGCTGGGTGAGACCCGGACGGTTGCGGTTGTCGAGCCAGGCCGGGTCGACGGCGCTCGTCATGAGCTGGAAGTCGCCCACCGGGGTGACGGCGGACGGCTTGTACAGCAGCGCCGTCGTGATCGCGTCGCCGCCGATCACGCCCGTCGTGACCGGGACGTACGTCCCCGCCCCGACCTGCGCGTTCAGCGTGTCGGCGAGGGCCTGCACCGCCGTGCCGTTGTTCTCGATCTCGAGCAGGCCGAACACGTCGGCGTCGATCGCCGCGAGCGCCGAGACGATCTTCGCCTGCTGACGCTGGAACTCCTCGGCCGTGTCGGCACCGCGGAAGTAGTCGTCGTCGTTCGAGTTCGTCGGCGTCGGGTCGAGCGAGGTGAAGTAGTTCAGCACGTTGAAGCTCGAGATCTTCAGGTCACCGCCGACCTCCGGCACGCCGGGGCGCGGGTTGCCGACGGTGAAGTCGGCGCCCTCGGTGGGCTGCACGCCCCACACGTCGAAGCGGTAGTCGAGCACGCCCGTGGCGTTCTGCACGAGGTCGCCGCTGCGGAACGAGTGCTCGAGCGTGAACACCTGGCCGTCCGGGTGGATCGCCGGGTCGGGGTTCTGCGTGCCGCGACCGTCGTCGAGCGTGATGCTGTTGTCGAGGTTCGCCGCGGCCAGCGCGTTCGCCTCGGCGCCGGGCTCGACGACCGCGGTGGGCGTGTCCAGGCGCCCGTTCGTGAGGGTGATCGTGCCGAACCGGCCGAACTCGAAGGTCTCGCCGATCGCCAGCTGCTGCGGGAGCGTCACGTACATGCCCTCGAGCGCTTCGCGCTGAGCGGTGGATGCCGGCAGCGTCAGGGCCGTCGGGGCCGGCAGCGCCTGGCCGGTCGCGCAGACCTCGACGTCGGCGGCGACGATCTCGGTGAGGCCGAACTGCTCCTTGACCCCGCCGAACACGCTCACGACGTCGCCGGTCGCGACGGCTGCGCCCGCGGGGGCGTAGACGAAGACGCCGTCGGAGGTCGCCGCATCGCCGTCTCCGGCGTCCTGCACGTAGTAGCCGTCGAAGCCGCCGGTCTGGAAGTCTCCGACGACCGTGCCCTTGACCAGCACGTTCTGCCCCGCGACGGGTGAGGCCGCGCCCGAGCCCTGCACCGACCCGATCGTGACGGGGGCCGCGGTGCAGTCCGCGCTGCCGCCGGGGCCGGGGCCACCGCCGGGGTTCGCGCCGATGCCGGGCACGCCCAGTCCGTCGAAGGTGTCGGTCGCGAAGCCGACCCACTCGACCGACGGGTCGAACGCGTTCGAGCCGTCCGGATCGCCCACCGTCACGGAGGCGGCGCGACGCAGCGTGTTGTCGGCCGTCGAGGTGAGGCCGGTGCCCCACTCGGTGCCGGGGTCGACGCCGATCTGGCCGAAGACGTCGACGGCGGTGGTGCCCTTGACGAGGGCGACGGCGTCGTCGCCGTTGAACAGGCCGACGTTCGCGGTCTGGTTCGCGTGATCGAGGATGGCCTGCGACGCCAGCGCGTGGGCGAAGACGAACACGCCGCCCGCGGGCACGGTGCCGGTGAGGTTCACCGGCGCGGCGGCGGTCGTGCCGCCGTTGAAGTACTGGAGCAGCTTGTAGCCGTCGGCTGCGAGGTCGACGGCGACCCCCGACGAGTTGTAGATCTCGATCGCCTTGTTGTTGGACGATCCCTCGATGTACTCGCTGATGAGCAGATCTCCGGATGCCGCCGACGCGGGTGCGACGGCGGCCACGGCGCCGGCGGCGCCGAGGGTGAGCGCCGCGAGTGCGGCGACGAGTCTGCGGGGCGGATGGGACACAGGACCTCCACGGGACGGAAGGCGGCGGGTGCGCCGCACATGAGAACACGGGCGGTCTGTCGCCACCCGTTCGTCACAAGCTAGAGCCGCGGCATCCCTCACCGGAAGACCCTGGGGACACGAACCCTTAACGTTCGGTGTCGTCTCGGTCCAGAATGGAGGTCATGACCGCCGGCGACGTGGCACCCTTCCGTGTCGTGTTCGTCTGCACCGGCAACATCTGCCGTTCGCCGATGGCCGATGTGGTCTTCCGGGGATTCGCGGATGCCGCCGGCCTCGGTCCGCGCGTCGCGTCGACGAGCGCGGGGACCGGCGACTGGCACGTGGGCGAGCGCGCCGACCAGCGCACCATCGAGGCCCTGGCGCGCGCCGGCTACGACGGATCCCACCACCGTGCGCGGCAGTTCACCCACACCGACTTCGCGCGCAGCGACCTCGTGGTCGCACTCGACCGCAGCCACGAGCGCATCCTGCGCGGCTGGGCGCGCAGCGAGGCCGACGCCGACAAGATCGCGCTGCTGATGTCATTCGACCCGTCGGCGCACAGCCTCGACGTCCCCGACCCGTACTATGCGGGCCCCGGGATGTTCGACGAGGTGCTCGGTATGATCGAGAGCGCGAGCCGGTCGCTCTTCCGGCAACTCGAACCCGCGATCCGCCCGGTGTCCTGACCGGGAGTGCGGCGACGTCTTCGACGACACCGACGGGAGCCACCGTGACCTCTCTTCCTCCGCAGCCCCTCAGCCCCCTCGACGGCCGTTACCGTGCGGCCGTCGGCGAGCTCGGCGAGTTCCTCTCCGAGGCGGGCCTGAACCGGGCGCGCGTCGAGGTCGAGGTCGAGTGGCTGATCGCGCTCACCGACCGGGGGCTGTTCGGCACGTCGCCTCTGTCGGACGACGACAAGGCGAAGCTGCGCGCGCTGTACCGCGAGTTCGGGCAGGCCGAGATCGACTGGCTCGCCGACAAGGAGGCGGTGACGCGTCACGACGTCAAGGCCGTCGAGTACCTCGTGCGCGACCGGCTCTCGTCGCTGGGCCTCGACGCGGTCGCCGAGCTCACGCACTTCGCGTGCACCAGCGAGGACATCAACTCCACCTCGTACGCCCTCACCGTTCGCCGGGCCGTGGAGCGGGTGTGGCTGCCCAAGCTGCGCGAGGTCGTCGCGACGCTGTCGGCGCTGGCGGTCAGGCACCGCGACGCCGCCATGCTGTCGCGCACGCACGGCCAGCCGGCGACCCCGTCCACGATGGGCAAGGAGCTCGCCGTCTTCGCGTGGCGCCTGGACCGCGTCGCCGACCAGATCGAGCGCGGCGAGTACCTGGCCAAGTTCTCGGGCGCCACCGGCACGTGGTCGGCGCACCTGTCGGCTGCGCCCGAGGTCGACTGGCCGTCGGTCTCGCGGGAGTTCATCCAGGGGCTCGGGCTGGACTTCAACGTTCTCACGACCCAGATCGAGTCGCACGACTGGCAGGTCGAGCTGTACGACCGGGCACGGCACGCCGGCGGCATCCTTCACAACCTCGCGACCGACATCTGGACCTACATCTCGATCGGCTACTTCACGCAGATCCCCGTCGCCGGCGCGACCGGCTCGTCCACGATGCCGCACAAGATCAACCCGATCCGCTTCGAGAACGCCGAGGCCAACCTCGAGATCGCCGGCGGCCTGTTCGCGACGCTGTCGCAGAAGCTCGTGACCTCGCGCCTGCAGCGCGACCTCACCGACTCGACGACGCAGCGCAACATCGGCGTCGCGTTCGGCCACTCGCTGCTGGCGCTCGACAACCTGCAGCGCGGGCTCGGCGAGATCTCGCTCGCCGAGGACGTTCTGCTGGCCGACCTCGACGCGAACTGGGAGGTGCTCGCCGAGGCGATCCAGACCGTCGTGCGCGCCGAGATCGCCGCGGGCCGCTCGAAGATCAGCGACCCCTACGCGCTGCTGAAGGACCTCACGCGCGGCCGCCGCGTCGGCGCCGCCGAGCTCGCCGAGTTCGTCCGGGGGCTCGACATCGGCGACGACGCCAAGGAGCGCCTGCTCGCCCTCACCCCCGCGACGTACGACGGCCTCGCGTCGAGGCTGGTCGACGAGCTGGGCTGACGCGGCTCGGTGGGGTCGCGGGGTCGCGGTCGCAGTCGTGGCGATCTCGGCGACTCGCCAGGAACTACGCCCCGCACCCGTCGTTCGTGGCGACTCGCCAACAACGCCCCGGATGACCTCGCGCCCGGCGCAACCCGCCGGTCCTGGCGACTCGCCAAGATCGACACGCGACACCCGCCGTTCCTGGCGACTCGCCAACAACGCCCCGGATGACCTCGCGCCCCGCGCAACCCACCGTTCTCGCGACTCGCCAAGATCGACACCCAACACCCGCCGTTCCTGGCGACTCGCCAAGATCGACACCCAACACCCGCCGTTCCTGGCGACTCGCCAACAACGACGTGAGGACTGCGCCCTGCGCGGCGCCACAGAGCAGCGGAGGCACCCCCGGCCCGACGTGCCCGGCCCGGTGCAGCGCGGAAGCGCGGGTGTCAGGCCTTCGGATCGGGGGATGCCGCGTCGCCGGGCTTCTCGTCCTTCGCGGCCTTCTCGCCGGCGGCGGGCTCGTCCGGCAGCAGCACGGGCTTGTCGATCTGCTTGGTGATCTGCGCCGGGTCGACCGCGAGCAGCAGCAGCGACACGATCAGCAGGACGGCGATGAAGCTGACGCCGGCGATGACGAGGGCCGTGATCACCGCGCGCGAGGCCTCGTCGGCGGTCCGCTGCTGGAAGAAGCCCATCGAGACGAGCGTCACGACGCCGGCGAACAGGGCGGCGCCGAACGCCATCGCGAGCAGCTGCAGGGGCTTGAGGAGGTCGCGGCGGGTGGGGCTTTCGTGGCTCACAGGGAGTCCTTCCGGTCTGCCTGCTCGGCGGGCGCGGGCGCCTCGGCCGGGACGGCGACGGCGCGCGGCGAGAAGCCTGCGATGCCGAGGTAGACGGCGACGATCGCGGCATAGCCGCCGAACAGTCCGACGCCGATGGTGATGCCCGTCAGCGTGCCGGTGACGCCGGCCTCGTCGAGGCGGTAGGTCAGCGAGTACGCGGGCTGCACGAACAGCAGCGCGATGCCCAGCAGGATCGTCACCGCGCCGACGACGACGGCGTCGCGGCTCTCGGAGCGAGGACCGGCGGGCACCACGGGGCGCGCATCGGCGACGCCGGGGACGATCTCACGGCGTTCGGTGCGCGCCTTCAGGCCGCGCCAGCCGACGACGAGCTCGAGGATGCCGCTCAGGATCGCCCAGGCGATCACGATGACGAAGTAGCCGGTGACGGTGCGAAGCGGGAACAGCCCGCTCGCCATGCCCGCAACGATCGTGACGACGCCGAGCGCGAGGGATCCCCACCGCCGTCCGGCCGGGTATACGAGCCACGCGGCCAGCAGGTGCACGAACGCCGTCGCGATCGCGAAGCCGCTGAAGACGGCGGCGCCGACGCCCGCCGAGTGGTCCGGCGAGAACGTGATCATGAGGGCCGCGATCGCCGCGAAAGCGGCGCGTGCGAGCTGCACATGGCGCACGTCGAACGTGCGGGATTCGGCTGTGGTCACGGTGATCCTGCGAGCGGCGGATTCCCAGGACTGGGAAACGGATGCCTCCAGTCTACGTGGGCCGAACCTCGGCGTTCCCCGTGGCCGGGGCCGCCGGCATCCCGTCACTCCAGCGTGTCGAGGATGCCGGTCAGCAGCTCGAAGGTGGTGAGCGGCGAGATGATCGCGAAGCGCAGCACGGGTTCGCCGCGATGCGCGCTCGGCACCACGAAGCCCTGCTGGTCGTCGAGGAGCTTGGCCGACCACGCCTCGTAGTCGGCGAGACTCCAGCCGTCGCGGCGGAACACGACCACCGACAGCTGCGGCTCGCGCACGAGCGAGAGCCCGTCACGGGCGTCGATCTCGTCGGCGATGCGGCGGGCGAGGTCGACGCCGTGCGCGATCGTCGCGCGGTACTGGTCGGTGCCGTGCGTCGCGAGCGAGAACCACAGCGGCAGGCCGCGGGCCCGGCGGGTGAGCTGGATGGCGAGGTCGGACGGGTTCCAGTCCGGCTTGCCGGTGAGGGTGTCGAGGTACTCCGCCTTCTGCGTGTGGGCCTCCAGCGCCTGCGCCGGATCGCGGTAGATGAGCGCGCACGCGTCGAACGGTGCGAACAGCCACTTGTGCGGGTCGACGATGAGCGAGTCGGCGAGGCCCACTCCCTCGAACGCCGGCCGCAGCTCGGGCACGAGCATCGCCGCGAGCCCGTAGGCGCCGTCGACGTGGAACCACACCCCGCGTTCCCGGGCCGCGGCGCCGACCCCCGCGATGTCGTCGACGATGCCGAAGTTGGTGGTGCCTGCCGTCGCGACGACGGCGAACACCGCGTCGCCGTGCTGGTCGAGCACGCGGGCGACAGCCTCGCCGCGCAGGCGTCCGTCGGCATCCACCTCGGCGGGGGCGACGTCGACGTCCATGACGGCCGCGGCCGACGCGATCGACGAATGCGCCTCGGCGCTGCAGACCACGACCCACCGCGCAGGCGCCTCCCGCCCCTCCGATGCCGCACGCCGGCGTGCGGCATCCCTCGCGGTCACGAGCGCCGAGAGGTTTCCGATCGTGCCGCCCTGGACGAAGACGCCGCCCGCGGCCGCCGGCATCCCGAACTCCTTCGCGAGCCAGTGCAGCACCTCGTTCTCGGCGAAGACGGCGCCCGCGCCCTCCATCCACGAGCCCCCGTAGACGGCGGATGCCGACACGACGACGTCGAACGCCAGCGACGCCTTGCTGGGTGCCGAGGGGATGAACGACAGGTAGCCCGGGTGGTCGGTCGAGATGCACGCCGGGGCCAGGACGTTCTCGAACAGCGCGATCGCGCGGCGCGCGCCGATGCCTGCAGCAGTGATCGAGCCAGACGCCAGGCGGTCGAGGTCGCGCGGGGTCATCGGCTTGTCGAGCGGCACGTCCGGGTACAGCGCGCGCCGGCGCGCGTAGTCCAGCACGTCGTCGACGGCCCGCTCGGTGTCGGGTGAGATCGCGTGCATGTGATCGGGCGGCGTCGCAGGCATGGCGGCTCCTCGGTCGACGGTGACGGCTGCAGATCACGCTATGCGATCGGGCAGGAATGGAGAAGCGAGCGGATGCCGCGGCCCGTAGCGTGAAGGACATCAGGCGCACAGCGCCCCGAGCGTGAAAGGAAATGGATCATGGCCGGGAAGGCATCCGAGACCCTGTCCGACATCGAACGCGCGGCTGTCAAGCAGCGCGCCAAGGAGCTGCGGGAGCAGGCGAAGGCGGGCAAGAACCGCGAAGCCGGGCTGAAGCAGATCCAGGAGGCGATCGACAAGCTCGACGGACTCGACAAGCAGATCTCCACGGGCCTGCGCGACCTCGTCCTCGACGTGGCGCCGGAGCTCATGCCGCGCACGTTCTACGGTTTCGTCGCGTTCGCGAACGCCGACGGAAAGGTTGTGGTCTTCCACCAGCCGGCCAGCAAGTTCAAGACGCGCTACGGGACGATCAGCTTCGACGACCCCGCGCACCTCGACGACGGCGACGTGTGGCCGGTGAGCTTCGCCGTGCTCGCGTGGAACGCCGACATCGAGGCGAAGTTCCGCGAGCTCGTCAAGGCCGCCGTCTCCTGACCGACGGCGGCGCCGCGGCGCTCACGACAGGAAGTCCAGCGCCGCTTCGCGGAAGACGCGCGATCCGGGCGCGTTGAAGTGGTGGCGCCCCGGGATCTCGAAGAACGTGCCGTTCGGGGCGGTCGCGGCAAGGGCCCGCGACCGCTCCAGGATGGCGTCCTCGGTGCCGGTCGCGAACAGCACGGGCTGCACGGGCGGCCGCTCGGGGTCGGGGTCGGCGTCGCCGAACCGCATGCCCTCGGCCAGAGCGATGAGCGCGCGCAGATCGTTGTCGCGCACGCGCTCGGCCAGCCGCACGTAGTTCTGCGTCACCGGATCCTCCACCGGCGTGCCGTGCTCCGCGTACGCGCGCGCCTGTTCGATGCGCAGCCGGCCGAGCGGACGACCGTCCGGGATGCCGCCGAGAACGGCTCGTCCGACGTGCTCCGGCGCGTCGACCGCGAGCTGCCACCCCACGCGCGCGCCGAGCGAGTAGCCGACATAGCGGACGTCGTCGACGAGGTACGTGTCGAGGACCGCCATCAGGTCGCCCACGAACGCGGCCATCGAGTACGCCTCCGCCACGTGGGGCTTGTCGCTGGCGCCGTGGCCGCGCTGGTCGACGCCGATGACGCGGTAGCCGGCGCTCGTCAGCATCCGCACCCAGTCGGTCTCGACCCAGTTGTCGCGGCAGCTGGAGGCGAAGCCGTGCACGCACAGGACGGTGTCGGCATCCGGCTCACCCCACGAGTACGTCGCGATCTGGTACCCCTCCGCCGACATGACGTAGCTCGGGTGGGGCATCTCGGTGCGCAGGATCGGCGCGACGGCATCCATACCGCCATTCTGCTCCCGCCCGGGGGCCGGGCGGCCGCCGCCGGAGCGGGTCACAGCGTGTCCCACTCGCGCGCGCGTTCGACCAGCGTGTCGATGACGCGCGCGGTGGCGGGCGTCGGCGCGGCGGCCGAGGCGATCGCCAGATACAGCGTGTTGAGCGGCACCTCGTCGGGCCGGTGCAGCACGACGACGGTCCCGGCGTCGATGGCGGGCTGGGCGACGTAGCGGGGAAGGGCCGAGACGCCGGCGCCCGCGACGACCGCCGCCAGCACGCCCCGCAGGTCGGGCACGATCAGGGCGACAGGGTTGGCGGGCCGCTGCCCGAACTGACTGCGCCAGTACCGCCGCACGATCGACAGGTCGTCGTCGTACGCCACCAGCGGCAGGTGCTGGAGGGCCGCGGCCGGCGCGGCAGCAAGGCGTGCCGGATCGACGGCGCGGGCGGCGGCGGGCGGTCCGACCAGCACGAATTCCTCGTCGACCAGGCCGCGGTAGCGGACGCCGCGGATCGGCGCCCGCACCGACGACACCACGATGTCGAGGCCGCCGTCCGCGAGCAGGGCCAGCAGGTCGTGCGCGAGGCCGAGCGTGAAGGCGATCTGCACGCCGC
Organism: Microbacterium jejuense; assembly: GCF_019511665.1. Taxonomy (GTDB): domain Bacteria; phylum Actinomycetota; class Actinomycetes; order Actinomycetales; family Microbacteriaceae; genus Microbacterium; species Microbacterium jejuense_A. The sequence goes on along the minus strand of NZ_JAEUAW010000002.1, from coordinate 349,056 downwards.
TCGCCGTGAGCGGGGCGAGTGCGGGGATCACCCGAGCCGCGGTGACGTCGCTCGCTCCGCCGACGCGCACCGTCTCGACGGCGACCGGCGCCCGTGCCGTCCACACGTCGCGCAGCCGGTCGACGGGGTCGGCGATCCGCGCGGCGAGCGCGTCGCCCGCCGCGGTCGGGGCGACGCCCCGGGCCGAGCGCACCAGCAGGTCGGCGCCGAGCTCGCTCTCCAGCCGCGCGATCCTCTCGCTCACGGCGGGCTGACTCACGCCTAGGCGGGCGGCCGCGGCGGTGAGCGAGCCCGCACGGTGCACCTCGAGGAACGTGTGGAGCAGGTCGAGCTCTTGCATGCGGCATCCACTCATCAAGAAATCTATGGCTGCGACCCAGAGTACGAAATGAACGCGATGGATGCCTCGTTCCTGACGTGAGCGGTTCGCATGAGCCGCCGAACACGAGGAGAAGACATGGCACACGTACTCATGGCGGTCACCGGCGCCGACACGATCGAGCTGACCGACGGATCGGCGCACCCGACAGGATTCTGGGCGGAGGAGCTCGTCGAGCTGCACCGGGGGCTGACCGCGGCCGGCCACGACGTGACGATCGCGACGCCGGGCGGCGTGCGGCCGCCCGTGGACCCGGGCAGCCTCTCGGGCGACGACGCCGATGAGCTGCGCGCCTATCTGGCGGGCATCGACGATCTGCTCGCGCACCCGCGTCCCCTCGGCGAGGTGGCGGACGGGGAGTACGACGCGATCGTGCTGCCAGGGGGCCACGGTCCGATGGTCGACCTCGCCGTCGACCCCGACCTCGGCCGCCTGCTCGTGGACGCGGTCGACCGCGACGCCGTCGTGGGGGTGCTGTGCCACGGACCGGCGGGACTGCTGAGCGCCGTGCGCGCCGACGGCTCGTTCGCCTTCGCCGGGCGCCGGATCGCCGTGTTCACCGATGACGAGGAGCTCGAGGGCGGGCTGGGCACAGCGACCCCGTACCTCGTCGCATCGCGGCTGGCCGAGCGCGGCGCGGTCATCGCACCTGCGGCGCCGTGGTCGGTCGAGGTCGTGCGCGACGGCACCTTGGTGAGCGGCCAGAATCCGCCCTCGAGCATCGCGACGGCGCAGCGCCTGGTCGAGGTGCTGGCCGAGCGCTGAAACGGGCAGGCTACACACCTCGTGGCCACCTGACAACCCTCCTGAGGTCCGGGCGGCACCCGCCTAACGTCGAGGGCACGCGGACCACGCCGGAGCCATCCGCTCCGCGGGGGTCGCAGAACCGTCCACCACACGAAGGGAGATCCGATCATGGGTCTGGGAGACGACATCAAGCACAACGCCGAAGACATGAAGGGCAAGGTCAAGGAGAAGGTCGGCGACGCGACCGACAACGAGCGCATGCAGGCCGAAGGTGTGGCCGAGCAGGCCGGGGCCAAGGTCAAGAAGGCCGGCGACGACGTCAAGGACGCGCTCACCGACGACCGGTGACCTGCCACGACGATGCCCGGGAGCAGCGAGGCTCCCGGGCATCGTCGTGTCCGTCACACCACGGGCTGCTGCAGCTCCGTGACCCACGTCGACTGCGGCCCGTCCGCCTGCAGGTACACCTCGCGGCACGGGCCCGAGAACTCGCCGCCGTCCGCGACGACGGCCTGCATGAACGCTCCCCACGCCGCCCCGATGCCGCTCATCTCACCCCGGTAGGTGGTGACGGCGGCACGCTCGACGGCGGGCAGCTCAACGACCTGCCACGCGTCGTCCTCGACAGGCTCGTCGTCGGCGATCCACGAGACCCACACGCGCAGGTCCTCGGTCCCCTCGATCGGCTCGTACCAGAAGATGCCGGGCTCGCGGTAGGCGACGCCCGAGGCCTCCAGCGCGTCGTGCAGTCCGGGCAGAACCTCGTCCACGGCGCCGGGCACGTTGTCGCTGCCGGCGGCGACGGCCGAGGCGGCGTACACGGTGACGGGGTCGAGGCGGCGATAGTCGACGGTGGTCATCTCAGTCTCTCCTTCGAGGTGGCGGAGCTGTTCGTCCAGACGCGCAAGGCGCGCGGTGTCGGCGGCGACGCTCGCGACGAGGTCTGCCCGGCGGCGCTGCAGCACGCGGCGGAGCGCGACCTGCTCGTCGTCGGCGCGCAGCACAGCGACGGCGTCGTCGAGCGGGCAGCCGAGATCGCGCAGCTGCGCGATCCGCAACAGCGGTGACAGCTGCTGCGGCGCGTAGCGCCGGTACCCCGTGCGATCGTCGACCTCGGCCGGCACGAGCAGGCCGATCGCGTCGTAGTGCCGCAGCATCCGCACGCTGACGCGTCCGAGAGCGGCGAACTGTCCGATGGTGTACATGGTGAGGACCACGTTCGACGATGACACAGTGTGAGGGTCAAGGGAACAATGTCCCTGTGATGCCCATCGTCGTGCTGGTCGAGGGCGAGAGCGATCGGGTCGCTCTCGAGACCCTCGCCGCACGGATGGGGATCGGGATGCCGGCGGTCCTCGTCGTCGGCGGATCCAAGGGTGCGCGACGCGCGGCCGGCGCGTCGACCGCGGAGCGGCTCATCGGGCTGGTCGACGTCGGCGAGCGCGCCGACTTCGAGCGCGTGCTCGACACAGTGTTCGTGTGCGACCCCGGCCTGGAGGGCGAGTTCGTGCGCGTACTGGGGGTCGCGGGCGTCGAGGCGGTGATCCACGCGCAGGGCGAGCTGGGCTCGTTCCGAAGGCTGCAGCAGCAGCCGTTCCAGCGAGGCCGACCGCCCGAGGCGCAACTCGCCCGGTTCTTCGGCGGCCGCAGCGGCAACAAGGTCCGCTACGCCCGGCTGCTGGCCGAGGCGGTGCCGCTCGACCGTATGCCGGCGCCGCTCGCCGGGCTGCTGGCCTTGCTCTGACCCGCGACCGCACAGCGGCGATGAGATGAGGGCGCTCTCACGTCGTGCTCGCCTGCCGTTCACGTGATCGCCGCGACCGCGTCGCGGACCGGCAACCGGGCGGTGACGGTGGGCTCGTTTGACTCGGGCGCATGAGTCGATTCCGCACACGACCCCGCCTGCCGCGCCTGCTGGCCGCGGCCGCGGCGGCGGCCACCGCCGTCGCCCTCCTGCCCACCACCGCCGCCTCCGCCCAGCCCGCGGTCCCGCAGGCGTCGCAGTCGCCGTTCGTCCAGACGCACGTGCCAACGCTCGTCGCGCGCGCCACGCTGTCGGCGGACCACCTCGAGCCCGGACCGGCATCGGGTGCGCTCGCGAGTCCCGGCAACGGCCGGACCGGCCCGTGGGACGGTCAGGTGATCCCCGGGTTCTCGGCAGCCATCGACAACGGCGACGGCACGTTCTGGGCCCAGCCCGACAACGGGTTCGGCAGCAAGGGGAACTCGGCGGACTTCCTGCTGCGCAACTACCTGGTGCGCCCGGACTGGCAGACGGCCGCCGGCGGCACGGGCGAGATCCGGATCGAGCGGTTCGTGTCGTATAACGACCGCAACCATGTGCTCGACTTCCCGATCGTGAACGACGGCACGGCCGACCGGCTCCTCACCGGTGCGGACTTCGACATCGAGTCCGTCGTCAAGGCGAAGGACGGCACGTTCTGGGTGGGCGAGGAGTTCGGGCCCTTCCTGCTGCACTTCGATGCCGACGGCACGCTGCTGCAGAAGCCGTTCTCGCTCGACGGCGCCAAGTCGCCGCAGAACCCCTACCTGCAGCCCGGCGAGACCCCGCGCGTACGCGCCAGCCGCGGCTTCGAGGCGCTGGCGGCGTCGGTCAACGGGCGCTACCTGTACCCGGTCGTCGAAGGCTCGTTCGCCGACGACCCCGACCTGCGGCGTCGCGAGATCCGCGAGTTCGACACGCGTGCGGGCGCGTACACCGGCCGCTCCTGGAGCTATCAGACCGACCAGGAGCCCAACGTCATCGGCGACGCGTTCACCGTGCGCAACGACGTGCTGCTGCTCGTCGAGCGGGACGACTTCGAGGGCGAGCAGGCCGTCACCAAGCGCGTCTACCAGGTCGACCTGCGCCGCACCGACGCGGACGGCTACCTGCAGAAGACTCTGGTGCTCGACGCGCTGCGCATCGCCAACCCGGACGGGATCGGCGCGGGCGACGGCTACGGCACCGGCGAGATCTACTCGCTGCCCGTGCAGTCGTTCGAGACCGTCGTGCAGCTGAAGGACGGCCGCCTGCTCATCGGCAACGACAACAACTACCCGGGCAACGACGCGCGCATCCCGGGCACACCCGACGACACCGAGATGGCGATCATCGACCTGACGAAGACGAAGATCGAGCCGTCGCCGGTCACGCTCATCGGCCATCGCGGCGCGAGCGGCCACCGCCCAGAGCACACGCTGGCGTCGTACGAGACGGCGATCGTGCAGTGCGCCGACTACATCGAGCCCGACGTCGTGTCGACCAAGGACGGCGTGCTCGTCGCGCGTCACGAGAACGAGATCGGTGGCACGACCGACGTGGCGGCGCACCCCGAGTTCGCCGCGCGCAGGACCACCAAGACCATCGACGGCGCGGCCATCACCGGCTGGTTCACGGAGGACTTCACCCTCGCCGAGCTGCGCACGCTGCGCGCGAAGGAGCGGCTGCCTCAGACCCGGCCGGCGAACACCGCGTTCGACGGGCTGTACGTCATCCCGACGCTCGACGAGGTGCTCGACCTCGCCCGCCACTCGGTGAGTTGCGACGGACGCCCCGTCGGCGTGTACCCCGAGACGAAGCACCCGTCGTACTTCGACTCGATCGGCCTGTCGCTCGAAGAGCCGCTCGTCGCCGCGCTGCGGGCGAACGGACTCGACCGCGCCGACGCGCCGGTGATCGTCCAGAGCTTCGAGACCGCGAATCTCCGTGAGCTCGACGGTCTGACCGACGTCGCGCTCGCCCAGCTCGTGAACTCGTCGGGCCGCCCCTACGACTTCACGCTCGCGGGCGACCCGCGCACCTACAAGGACCTCGTCACGCCGGCAGGTCTGGCCGACATCGCCTCCTACGCCGACGGCGTGGGCGTCGAGAAGTCGGCGCTCATCCCGCGGACCGCTGACGGCCGGCTCGGAGCACCCACGTCGGTGATCGCCGACGCGCATGCCGCCGGGCTCACGGTTCACGGCTGGACCTTCCGCGCCGAGAACCAGTTCCTGCCCGTCGAGTTCCGCTCCAGCGCCGACCCCAACGCCTACGGCGACCTGGCCGGTGAAGTGGCGGCCTTCATCGGCGCGGGCATGGACGGCGTCTTCAGCGACCACCCCGACATCGCCGCCATCACGATCGACACGGTGACGCTCACCGGCTGAGTCGACGCAGAGCGGACGGGGGTGGGATGCCGGCGGCATCCCACCCCCGTCCCGTTCTGTCGCGCGCCGCGGGATCGCACGAAGTCGGCGGCGATGCCAGAGTCGAAGGTGCGCACCCACAGGAAGGACCCCGTGTTCCCCTCGCCCTACGACGCCTGGTTCCCCGACGCCCCGATCGACGGCACCTACGGGTACGACCTCGACGGGCTGCTCGCGGTCGCGCCCGTGCCCGCACCGGCGGGATTCGCCGACACGTGGCGTCGCTGGCGCCGCGAGGCCGCGGCGGTCGCCGCCGAGCCTGCGCTGACGCCTCTCGGTCGGCGCGGCGCGCACGACGTGTTCGAGGTCGCGTTCTCGACGGTCGACGGACTGCGCCTGCGGGGCTGGTTCGGGATGCCGGCGGCCGGGCCCGCCCGCGTCGGCATCGTGCACGGCCACGGGTACGGCGGGCGCGACGTCCCCGAGTTCGCCCGTGTGCCCGCCGACGCTGCTGTCATCTTTCCCGTGGCACGCGGCCTCGGTGCGCTCAACATCGAGGTCGGCGCGCCGTCGACGTCGGAACGGCACGTGCTGCACGGCATCGACGACGCCGAGACCTACGCGCTCGGCCGCTGCGCCGCCGACCTCTGGACCGCCGGCGACGTGGTGGTCGAGCTCGCCGGCGACGTGCCGCTGTACCTCGTGGGCGAGAGCTTCGGCGGCGGCATCGGCGCTCTCGCCCTGCCGTGGAACGACCGCATGATCGGGGCGACGCTCGTCGTGCCGAGCTTCGGCCAGTACGACATCCGGCTGCAGGTGCCGTGCCTGGGCAGCGGGGAGCATGTGCGCCGATACGTCGCGGACCACCCCGAGGCGCGCGAGGTGCTGCGGCTGTTCGACGCCTCGACCGCCGCGACCTTCGCCCGTGTGCCCGTCCGGGTCGAGGCGGCGCTGTGGGACTCGAGCGTCCCGGCGCCGGGCCAGTTCGCCGTCGCCAACGCCGTCGCGCAGGCCGAGGCACGCGGTTCGGGTGCCCGGCTGGAGCTGGAGGTCCTGCCTGCCGGGCATGCCGAGTACCCGGGCATGCTGCGGGTCGTGGCCCGGGCCGCGACGGCGACGCGGGCGCACATCGCGGCCAGCCTCGCCTCGGCGCGCACCCGCGCCTGAGAGACTGCGGGCAGACGTCCGGCGCGTGCGTCGCGACGGGATCCAGGCAACGAAGGGAAGCACATGGCCATCGACGGCACGCCGGGTGCAGGACTGACGAAGGAGCAGCTCGCGGAGGAGGTGACCCACCTCTCGACGCCCGACCTGCTCAAGACGCCGTTCGGCGACCTCGAGTTCATCGACGGCGTGCCGCGCGCGGATTCCGTGCAGTCCATCTACGACGCGCTCGACCTGCTGCGCGGCATCGACGCCTTCCTCACGGCGGTGCCTGGCGCCTCGCTCGTCGCGCTGCGGCGCGGTCTGCGGACGGCGGGCGTCACCTCACCCGACATCATCGGATTCACCGACCCCCGCGCGAACTCAGGCGGCCTCTACCTCACGCCCAACACCGAGACGACCTACGGCACGACGTTCCTCGATCTGAAGGCCTGGGGGCCGACAGTCATCGAGGCTCCACCGCAGTCGCTGTGCGTCGTCGACGACTTCTGGTTCCGCTACGTCACCGACATGGGCATCCCCGGACCCGACAAGGGCGCCGGAGGCAAGTACCTCTTCCTGCCGCCGGGCTACGACGGCGAGCGGCCCGACGGCTACTACACCTTCGAGTCGCCCACGTATGCGAACTGGGTCGTGCTGCGCACGCTCGGCGGAGTGCCCGCGATGAAGCAGACCCGCATCCACCCGCTCGCCGAGGCTGACGGCCCTCGGGAGAACACCTTCGTCAACATCGCCGACGTGCTGCAGAACACCGTCCACGCGAACGACTTCACGTTCTTCGAAGAGATCGCGCAGCTGGTGGCCGAGGAGCCGGTGTCGGCCCTCGACCCCGAGCGCGCCGGGACCCTGGCCGCGGTCGGCATCGCGCACGGCACGCCGTTCGCTCCGGACGACCGGCTGCGTGGGATCCTCGACGACGCCGCGCGTATCGGCGCCGCCATCGCCCGCGCCCTCGTGTACAAGCCGCGCGACCCCGAGGCGTACTTCTGGGAGGGCAACTCGTGGAAGAACGCCTTCGTGGGTGGCAGCTATGAGTTCCTGCGCGACGGCGCGCGCAACCTCGACGCGCGCACCCAGTTCCACTACTTCGCGACGGTGATCACGCCGGCGATGGCCCACGCGCAGGTGGGCGCGGGCTCGGCATACGCCTACACGGCCGAGGATGCCGACGGCCACGTGCTCGACGGTTCCGCGACGTACTCGCTGCGCATCCCCGCCGACCCTCCCGCCAAGAACTTCTGGTCGATCGACCTGTACGACACGCAGACCCGCTCGCTGCTGCAATCGACGCCCTACCCTGCGCTGTCGAGCCTCGGCGGCACCGTGCAGGCCGAGGCCGACGGCTCGTACCTGCTGTGGTTCGCTCCCACGGCGCCCGCCGGCAAGGAGGCGAACTGGATCCCCACGATCCCCGGCAAGTCGTTCTTCCCCATGTTCCGCCTCTACGGCCCGCTCGAACCGTGGTTCGACAAGACCTGGCGGCTGCCCGAGATCCAGAAGGAGGCGTGATGACCGACCTCGACACCCTTGCCGCGCAGGCGTACCTCTACGGCTTCCCGCTCGTCTTCGACCTCGAGCAGGCCGGGCGCTACACGACCACGGGAGTGGGCGCCAACCCGCCGGCGGCGTTCAACACCTTCTCGCACGCGCGCTCCCTGGCCTCGGCAGCCGACACCTTCGTGTCGATCAACAACGACACGGTGTACTCGATGGCCTCGCTGGACCTCGGCGTCGGACCGGTTCGGCTCTCCGTGCCGGCCTCCGACCGCTACTACGTGCTTCAGTTCGTCGACGCGTGGACCGACAACTTCGCCTACGTCGGCACCCGCGGCACCGGCGACGCGGCCGGCGAGTTCCTGATCGTCCCGCCGGGATGGGGAGGGGATGCCGGCGGCCTGACCGTCATCCACGCCCCCACCCGCATCGTGTCGATCGTCGGTCGCTGGTCGTGCGCCGGCACCGACGATCTCCCGGCCGTGCACGCGCTGCAGGACGCCACGACGCTTGCACCCGCTGACCCGGACGCGACGGCCGCCGGCATCCCGGTCACCGCGCCGCAGGGCGAGGACGCGCTCGACTTCTGGGAGAAGTACCGCGTGTGGTCGCAGGCGTTCCCGCCCGCGGCGCGCGACAAGGAGCTGCAGGCGTCGTTCGCGCCGCTGGGCCTGACCGGCGAGACCCCCGTGACCGGGCTCACACCCGCGCAGCAGGACGCTCTGCGCGCCGGAGCGCGTGCTGGTGAGAGCGTCATCACGCAGGCGATGGCCGATGCCGCTGTCGGGGCGACGCCCGGCGCGTGGTCGCAGTCGCTCCACGCGTTCGACTACAACCTCGACTTCTTCGAGGTGGGCGCGAAGGACGATCCGGCGTGGAAGATCGCCGACCCGAGGCGGCGCATCGGCGAGCGCGCCGTCGCCGCCAGGGCGGGCCTGTGGGGCAACCACGGGTACGAGGCCGCGTACGTCGTGACGTTCCAGGACAGCGACGGACAGCCCCTGACCGGCGAGTACGAGTATGAGCTGCGGCTCTCGCCGCCTCCGCCGGTCGGCGCCTTCTGGTCGGTCACGATGTACTCGCTGCCGGACTTCTACCTCGTCGAGAACGACATCGACCGCTATTCGGTCGGCGACCGCACCCCCGGCATCGTGACCGATCCCGACGGGGGACTCACGATCCGCATCGGTCGCACACGGCCGTCGGATGACGAGGCGGCCGCCAACTGGCTGCCGGCGCCCGCGGGAGCCTTCCGGCCGATCCTGCGCATGTACATGCCGGGCGACGCGGTGCTCGACGGCACGTATGTCCCGCAGCCCATCACGCGGCTGGACGGCTGACGCCGACCGCTCCCGCAGTGAGGGGACGGGATGCCGCGGGCCGCGGCATCCCGTCCCCTCGCCGTGTCAGCGCACGGCGCGGCCGTGCGCGATGTCGATCAGGCGCGACAGCACGTCGCCGGCGCGCAGGCCGTTGTGCTCGTGCTCGCTCGTGATCCACGGCGTGACGCCCTCGAGCAGCGTGGCCGTCTGCATCGAGTACTCGAACGGCACGTACAGGTCGTTGACGTAGACGGCGGCCGCGCCGCGTGCGCCGGACGCCCGCAGGGCCGCCTCGTCGTACACCCGCGGCCACTCGTGGTCGGCGAGCGCCACGGTCACCTCGCGCCACGGCTGCAGGCCCGGCACGGTGTCGAGCCATTCACGGCGCACGTGCTCGCCGGTGAGCAGTGTCGGGTCGGCGCAGAAATCCTCGGGCTCGGTGCGCTCGGCCGACCAGCGCGTCGCGTGGCCGTCGGCGTAGCTGGACTCGTGGAACACGAAGTACAGCGGATTGCGGGCGTCGAAGGGCATCGCACCGGCGAGGTCGTAGCGGAACGCGTTGGTGTGCGGCGGCAGCTCCAGCAGCGCCCACAGCGTCTGCCAGCCGTCGTTCGAGCCGAGCAGATGCCCGATCGAACGCACTCGCGACGGCGAGACGACCTCGCCGTCGGGCAGCACGAGCCGGCCGGCATCGGCGAGGTCGACGAGCCGCCGCACCGCGTCGCGGTGGGCGGGGAAACGGCGGTAGTAGCGCTCGGACGCCTGCCGCAGCTTCTCGTACGTGAGCGCGTAGACGTCGTCGGGATGCCGCCCCACCGCGCTGAGCCCGCCGGTCAGGTAGACGCGCTCGAGGGACGACGCATCCGTCGACAGGTACGACAGCGTCGTGAAGCCGCCGAACGACTGACCCAGGACGCTCCACGTGCCGGCGCCGAGCTCCTGGCGGAAGGCCTCGGCGTCGCGCACGATGCTGTCGGCCCGCAGATGCGTGATGTGCTCGGCGAGCGCCTCGGTGCCGCGCTCGAGGTCGGCGTCGCCGACTGGGGTCGACAGGCCCGTGCCGCGCTGGTCGAGCAGCACGACGCGGTGGTGCTCGAGCGCCGCGTCGAGCCACGACGGCGCGGCGGGCGCGTGGAAGGGCCGCGGCGCCTCGTGCCCCGGTCCGCCCTGCAGGAACAGCAGGTACGGCAGGTCTTCGCCGCCCTCGCGCGCGACGACCGCCGCGTGGACGTCGATCGTGCGGGCGTCGTCCGGATCGCCCCACACCAGCGGCAGTGTCAGCGTGTGATCGTCGATGGTCAGATCCTGCAGGCGGCGCGTCGTCACGGACATGGTGCGAGCCTACGGGGTGGCTCCGACGCGCCTTCCGTCGCGTCGCCTGATTCGGGATGCCGGCGGCACCGCCCGATCCGCAGCCCGGCGTGCCGCGGGGCTCGCCGCCCGGGGGCGCGGGGTCAGGCTGCGCGGAGGTCAGGGACGGGAGCGCACGGTCACGGTGAAGTCGTCGACGTTGCGCAGATGCGCCCGCACGCTGGCCTCGGCGGTCGCCGCCAGCTCGTCAGGGTCGGCGCCGGGACGACCCGCGACCAGCGCATCCCCCTGCAGGCGGTGACCCACCCAGCGCAGCCGCAGCCTGTCGATGCGCTCGATGCCGTCGACGTGCTCGAGCGCATGCTCGGCGCGGTCGACGAGCTCGGGCTCGACGCCGTCGAGCAGTCGCCGACCCACGCTGCGGACGGTGCCGATCAGCAGCACGAAGATCGCCACCGCGATGAGCAGCCCCACGATCGGGTCGGCGAGCGGAAAGCCGAGCAGCACGCCGATGCCGCCGAGCACCACGGCGAGCGACGTGAAGCCGTCGGTGCGGGCGTGGACGCCGTCCGCCACGAGCGCCGCCGAGCCGATGCGCTTGCCGACGCGGATGCGGTAGACCGCGACCGCCTCGTTGCCGGCGAACCCGATGACGCCCGCTGCGATCACCCAGCCGAGGTTGTCGAGGGGCTGGGGGTGCAGCATCCTGTCGATCGCCTGCCAGGCGGCGACGACCGCCGACAGCGCCACGACGAACACGATGAACAGACCCGCGAGGTCCTCGGCACGCCCGAGACCGTACGTGTAGCGACGGGATGCCGCGCGACGACCCAGCACGAAGGCGATCCACAGCGGCACCGCCGTCAGCGCATCCGACAGGTTGTGGATCGTGTCGGCGAGCAGTGCCACCGACCCGCTGAACGCCACCACGACCGCCTGCAGCACCGTCGTGGCGAGCAGGATGACGAGGCTGATCTTGAGGGCACGGATGCCGGCCGCATTCGCCTCCATGGCGTCGTCGATGGCATCGGCCGCATCGTGCGAGTGCGGCACGAACAGCTCGTGCAGCACACCGCGCAGCCCGCCGTGGTGGTGGTGATCGTCGTGCGGGTGGTCGTGCCCGTGATCGTGGGGATGCCGGTGGTCGCCCTCATCGTGACGCCCGGCGGTCGCGGCGGTCACGCCTCGACGCCTGTCGCGCGGTGGTGACGCGGCGTTCCGCCGAGCGAGTGCTCCGCCTGGTGGATCGCGTCGGCGACGAGGCGCGACGCGTGCTCGTTCTCCAGGCGGTAGAACACCCGCTGGCCCTCCTGCCGCGTCGACACGATGCGCGCGAGGCGCAGCTTCGCGAGGTGCTGAGACACGGCGGCCGGCGACTTGTCGACGATGTCGGCGAGATGGTTGACCGAGAGCTCTCCGGCATCCTGCAGCGCGATCACGATGCGCACCCGGGTGGCGTCGGCGAGCATCGCGAAGACCTCGACCGCCAGCTCGACGTACGGGCTCTCGACCGTGTAGCCGCATCCCTGCTTATCTGCACTCATACGCAGATACGTTAGCAAGCGCGTCTCGAGAGCGCGAAAGAGGAGTGCGCGACGTCAGCCGAAGATGCGCCGCCACAGGTTCGTGTCGGCGAGGTCGAGCAGCTCGTCGCCTCGGCCCGACAGCACCGTCCGCAGGGCCCACAGCGTGAAGCCCTTGGCCTGTGCCGCCGTGATTGCGGGCGGGATCGACAGCTCCTGCCGGGCCACCTTGACGTCCACGAGCACCGGTCCCGGCACCTGCAGCGCACGTCGCAGCGCCGGTTCGAGCTCGTCGCCGCGGTCGACGCGGATGCCGGTGAGCCCCATCGCGGTGGCGACCGCCGCGAAGTCCGGGTTGTCGAGCGTCGTGCCGAAGTTCACGATGCCCGCCGCCTTCATCTCGACCTCGACGAACCCCAGAGCGGAGTTGTTGAACACGATGACCTTGATCGGCAGGTCGTTCTGGCGGATCGACAGCAGGTCGCCGAGCAGCATCGCGATGCCGCCGTCGCCTGACAACGCGATGACCTGACGGTCGCGGTCGACGGCCTGCGCTCCGAGCGCCTGCGGCATGGCGTTCGCCATGGACCCGTGGGTGAACGATCCGAGCAGCCGGCGCTCCTTCGTCATCGTGAGGTACCGCGCCGCCCACACCACGGGTTCGCCGACGTCGGCCGTGAACACCGCGTCGTCGTCGGCGAGCTCGTCGAGCAGCCGCGCCACGAACTGCGGGTGCAGCGGCTCCCTGCCGTCGTCGACGGCGAGGTCGTCGAGGTCCTTGCGGGTCTTGCGATAGTGCGCGACCGCATCGCGCAGATGCGCATCGTCGCGGTCGCCGCGCAGATGCGACAGCAGAGCGGATGCCGTCACGCCGACGTCTCCGACGAGCCCGAGGTCGATCGGGGTGCGCCGGCCGAGCTGCTCGCCGCGCAGGTCGACCTGCACGATCTTCGCCTTCGACGGGTAGAACTGCCGGTACGGGAAGTCCGTGCCGAGCATGAGCAGCGCGTCGCACTTCTCCATGGCGCGGTACCCCGAGGCGAAGCCCAGCAGCCCGGTCATGCCGACGTCGTAGGGGTTGTCGTACTCGATGTGCTCCTTGCCGCGGAAGGCGTGCACGATCGGCGCCTGCAGCCGCTCGGCCAGCGCGAGCACCTCATCGTGCGCGCCCGCGACTCCGGCTCCGGCGAGGATCGTCACGCGTCCCGCGCCGTCCAGGATCTCAGCGGCCGCCCGCAGTTCGGCCTCGCTCGGCACCACCGACGGCCGCGCGGCCCTGATGGGTGCCGACGGGCGCCGGGAGGGGGCATCCGCGAAGAAGACATCACCCGGCACGACGACCACCGCCACACCGCGCTTCTCGACCGCGGTGCGCATCGCGATCTCGAGCACCCACGGCATCTGCGACGGGTCCGAGATCATCTCGCAGTAGACGCTGCATTCGCGGAACAGCTCCTGCGGATGCGTCTCTTGGAAGTACCCGCTGCCGATCTCGGCCGACGGGATGTGCGACGCGATCGCCAGCACGGGCACGCGCGAGCGCTGGGCGTCGAACAGGCCGTTGACGAAGTGCAGGTTGCCCGGTCCGCAGCTGCCCGCCACGACCGCGAGCTGGCCGGTGATCTCGGCCTCGGCTCCCGCCGCGAACGCCGCCGCCTCTTCGTGCCGCATGTGCAACCAGCGCAGGCGCCCGTCCCGTCGCAGCGCGTCGGTGAACGCGTTGAGCGAGTCGCCGGGGAGTCCCCACACCCTCGTGACTCCCGCGTCCACGAGCGTCTGCACGAACACATCCGCAATGCTGGCGGCCATCTCTGCTCCTCGCCTCGGGTCCTCCTTCAGCGAATCAGCGCCGCGCGGGTCGCGCAAGGTGCATGCCTTGCCGGGGGCCCGGAACGGCATGATGAGGGGATGCCGATCCTGCCCGCCGTCCGTGATCCCCGGTTCATCACCATCCGGCGCGGCGGCACGCTGACCGACGGCGAGCACCATCTGCTGGCGGAGTGGGCGATCGCGTGTGTGGAGCATGTGCTGCCGTTGTTCGCCGCGGAGCGGCCGGACGATCCGGTCCTCGTCGACACCCTGGACCTCACCCGCGCGTGGATCCGCGGCGAGGTGCCGATGCGCGAGGCGCACCAGCGCGCGTTCGTCGCGAACGCCGCCGGCAAGGGGCTGCCCGACCCCGCGCGATTCACGGCGCTGGCCGCGGGCCAGGCTGTGGCGGTCGCCCACGTTCCCGCGCACGAGCTCGGGGCGGCGGCCTACGCGATCAGGGCGGCGATGGCCGCGGCGGACGGAGCCGAAGCGGCACGGGTCCGCGAACGTGACTGGCAGCGCGCCCAGCTTCCCGGCGCGATCCGCGACCTCGTGCTCGACGACCAGCGCCTGCGCAGCGCGATCTGCTGGAACGTCTTCGACGGGTGAGTGGATGCCGGCGCCGCAGCGCTGCGCCGGGACCGAGCGCGCTCCCGCGTCAGCCGCGAGGGCTGCGGTCGCGCGGACGGCGCACCGGGAAGCGGCGGCGACGACGGGGAGCCGTCGGCGAGGCCGTCTGCGCGGCGGTCGGCAGGACGATCGGCGCCGTGACGACGGCATCCACCACCATCGAGCCGTCCGTCGGACCGACGATGGGAATCGGGGTGGTCGGGGTGGCGACGGCGGGCGTGATCGGCTCGTGCGCGAGCTTGCGGTGCGCGTGCACGTACGCCGGCACGAGCACCACCACCGCGCCGAGCCACGCGAGCGGGTTGCTGGCCGCGACGCCGATGAAGCCGAAGATCGCCCCCAGCACGACGGCGGCGGCCACGCGCATGACCAGTTCGATGACGCCGGTGACGGTGGGGATGAGCGTGTGCCCGAGGCCCTGCAGCGCGCCGCGCAGCACGAACAGCACCGCGAGGATCCAGTAGGTCGCGCCGTTGATCGCGAGCATCTGCGCGGCGAGGCCGACGACCTCGGCCTCCGCGTCGCCGACGAACAGCTGCACGAGGTGCGCGCCGAACGCGATGAGCAGCGCGCCCAGCACGAGGGCCGCGGCCAGCGAGATCCAGGTCGCCTGCGTCACGCCCTTGCGGATGCGGTCGGGGCGGCCTCCGCCGTGGTTCTGCGCGACGAACATCGACACCGCGAGGCCCAGAGACTGCAGCAGCGCGACGGCCAGGCCGTCCACGCGCGAGGCCGAGGTGTACGCAGCCACCGCGTCGGCGCCGAGCTCGTTGAGGGCCACCTGCACCGACAGCGTGCCGATAGCGATGATCGAGGCCTGGAAGCCCATGGGCAGACCGAGACGCAGGTGCTCGGCGAGGTCGGCGCGGCTGACGCGCCAGTCCTCGCGGTGAAGGTGCAGCACCGGAACGCGGCGGCGCACGAACTCGAGGCACAGCAGCACCGAGATCGCCTGCGACACGACGGTCGCGAGGGCCGCGCCGCCGACGCCCCAGCCGAAGGTGCCGACCATGAGGATCACGAGCACGACGTTGAGGCCGCACGCCAGCGTCAGGAACACCAGCGGCGTGCGCGAGTCGCCGATCGCGCGGATGATCGCCGACAGGTAGTTGAAGAACATCATGGCGCCCGCGCCGAGGAAGCTGATCTGCGCGAAGACGATCGCGTCGTCCATGAGCTCGGCGGGCGTCTGCAGCAGCGCGAGCAGCGGACCGGCCAGCAGCGGCGCACCCACCGTGATCAGGACGGTGCACAGTGCGGTCAGGATCGTGCCGGCCGCGACAGAACGGCGGACGGCCGCATAGTCGCGCGCGCCGAACGCCTGCGCCGTCGGGATCGCGAAACCCGACGTCAGACCCCATGCGAAGCCCAGCAGCAGGAACAGCATGCTGCCGGTCGCGCCCACGGCGGCGAGCGCGTCGACGCCGAGATGGCGTCCGACGACGACGGCGTCGACGAACTGGTACAGCTGCTGCACGACGTTGCCGATGAGCAGGGGCACGGCGAACAGGACGATGACGCGCCAGGGGCGGCCCGTCGTCAGGGCGGTGGACATGAAGGCGAGCTCTCGAGGGAGAAGGCGAAGACGGAGGGGCCGGAAAGCGGCTGCCGAATATGATATCGAATCGATTCGGGATTGTCTGGACGAATCTTGTGCTTTGCGCAAAACGAGGGCGAGGGATGCCACCGGCGCGACGCGATCGTCCGTCCGGGTTCCCCGTGTCGGTGGCGCGGCGTAGCGTGCCCGCATGTCCGTCGAACCGCAGGTGCTGGAATGGCTGCTCGACTCCGATCCCGCGCTGCGCTGGCAGGTCGAGCGCGACCTGGCCGGCGCGCCTCCGGAGGTGTGGCAGGCCACGCGAGCGCGTGTGCCCGTCGAGGGATTCGGCGCGGCACTCCTCGCGCGGCAAGATCCCGACGGGCAATGGGCGGGCGGCGCGTTCTTCCCAGGGGGCACGGCGTTCTTCGACACGCCTGAGGCGAAGGAGCCGGGGCAGCCATGGGTGGCGACCACGTGGGCGCTGCGTGACCTGCGCGAGTGGGGCGTCGACGCGGCGGTGCTCGGCGACACCGCCGACCGCATCGCCGCGAACAGCCGATGGGAGTACGACGACCTGCCGTACTGGGGCGGCGAGGTCGACGTCTGCATCAACTCCTACACGCTCGCCAGCGGCGCCTGGCTCGGCGCCGACGTGTCGCGGCTCGTCGAGTGGTTCCCCGCGCACCGGCTGGCGGACGGCGGCTGGAACTGCGAGGCCGAAGAGGGCGACTCGGTGCGGTCGTCGTTCCACTCGACGCTCAACGCGGCGCGCGGCATCCTCGCGTACGAGCGGTTCACCGGCGACACCAGCATGCGCGAGGCCCGCCACGGCGGCGAGGAGTATCTGCTGTCGCGGCGCCTGATGGTCCGCGCCAGCACCGGCGAGGTCGTGGGCGACTTCGTCACGCGCTTCGTGTACCCGAACCGCCACCGCTACAGCGCCCTGTTCGCGCTCGATCACTTCCGCGACGCGTCGCTGTTCGAGGGCACTCCGCCCGATCCGCGTCTCGCCGACGCCGTGGAGGCGGTCCGCGCCGCCCGTCAGCCCGACGGCACGTGGCTGCAGACGACACCGCTCCCCGGCCGCACGTGGTTCGACGTCGATGCCGGCGAGGGTGAGGCATCCCGCTGGCTCACGCTGTTCGGCACCCGCGTGCTCGACTGGTGGGATGCCGCCTCCACTCGTTGAGCGACACCCCCCCCGGTCGTTGAGCGAGCGAGGAACGAGCGAGACGAAACGCCCCGACCGCACGAGCAACCTCGTGCGAGACCGCGTTTCGTCCGCGCGCGCCAGAGCGCGCTCCGCTCAACGACCGGCACACCCCCCCCCGGCCGTTGAGCGAGCGAGGCACGAGCGAGACGAAACGCCCCGCCCGCACGGTCGGCCTCGTGCCAGTCCGCGTTTCGTCTGCGCGCGCCAGAGCGCGCTCCGCTCAACGACCGGCACACCCCCCCGGCCGTTGAGCGAGCGAGGACGCTTCGTCTCGTCGCTGGCGCTCCTCGCTCAGCGACCGACTCCCGAGACGAAACGCCCCGACCGCACGAGCAACCCCCTACCAGAACGCGCTTCGTCTGCGCGCGCCAGAGCGCGCTCCGCGCAACGACCGGCACACCCACCCCCGGCCGTTGAGCGAGCGAGGCACGAGCGAGACGAAACGCCCCGACCGCACGAGCAACCCCCGTGCCGGGCCGCGAGCTCAATCGAGCCGGGCTGAGGTGAGCGTGCCCGGCGGCAGGCCGAGCGACCACTCCGCCGTCTCTGCCACGAAGTCACGGTAGACCGCCCCTCCGGACTCGCGGGTGTTGTTGACGTACGCGCTCTGCCCGTCGACCGCCATCAGGATCCGCACGCCGGCGCGGAGCGGATCGTCCGCGGTGAAGACGCCGGCCGCGACGCCGTCCTCGATGAGCGCCACGATGCCCTCGTCGTTGAGCGCCTCCTGCTCGACCACCGCCGCGTCGAGCACGGGGCTGAAGCGCGACAGGTGGCGAGCGTTCAGCCAGAGCCTCGACAGATCGCGCGACTGGTCACCGCCGATCACGTCGACGAATCTCTGCAGGCGCGACAGCGGATCGCCGTCCCGGGCGAACAGCTGCTCGCGCTCGCCGGCGGCGGCACGCGCGAACGCGGCGGCCACGAGGTCCTCGGCGGCCGGGAAGTAGTGCGTGATGAGCCCGGGCCGCACGCCGAGCCGGTCCGCGACGGCCCGGAGGGTGACGCGCTCGAGCCCTTCGGCGAGCGCGATGGCTGCGGCGGCCCCGAGGATCTCTTCGCGCCGCTCCTCGGGGCGCTTGCGGATCCGCCGCTCCGAACCGCTTGACACCATGGCCGCCATGTTATTGGATGTGTGACCAATAGTCTATTGGCCTTGCGGCCAATAGGACTGGCATCCACTCATCCCTTCCCGAAGCAACGAAGCCGCCGGCGAACGACGACGACGTCCAGCCGCCCCGAGAGGACCTCCGTGTCACACGAAGCACAGACCACCAAGGCACCCCCGACTGCGACAGACGGATTCGTGGATGCCGCGACCCAGCCCGAGACCCGGGGCATCGAGCTGATCGGGGCCGAGGAGCGCCACGGCCGGGCCCGCGACCTCTTCTTCGTCTGGGCGGCGCCGAGCGTCAGCATCCTGAACTTCACCGTCGGCGCGACGCTCGTGCTGCTGGGGCTGGAGCTGTGGCAGGCGATGCTCGTCGTCATCGCGGGCTCGCTCATGTGGGTCTTCCCCGGCCTCATCGCGATCAGCGGTCCGGCCGCGGGCACGTCGGGCTCGGTCATCACGCGCGCGATCTACGGCGTCATCGGCAACAAGCCGGTCGTCGCGTTCACGGGCTGGCTCATCGGCGCCGTGTTCCTCGCCCTCAACTGGCTGGCGTCGTCGTTCCTCGGCGCCGATCTGCTCGCCGGCATGGGGCTCACCGATCCCGTCGTCGTGCCGATCGCGGTCACGCTCGTGATCTCGGCACTCACGGTGCTCGTCGCCGTCTACGGGCATGCGCTGATCCTGCGCGTCTACTCGTGGCTCGCGATCGTGCTGGCCGTCATCTTCGTGACGGTGACGGCGTTCATCCTGCCGCAGGTGGACTGGGCCTACCGGGCCGCCGAGCCGCTCTCGGGCGTGGCGCTGTGGTCGTCGATCACGATCGGGTTCACGCTCGTCGCGTCGGGGCCGATCTCGTACATCAACAGCCCCGACATCGCCCGGTACCTGCCGCGGTCGACGAAGCCCTCGCACATCGTCGCCGCGACCGCGCTCGGCGGCGCCATCCCCGGCATGGTGTTCACGTTCGTCGGCGTGCTGCTGGCGACCGTCGTCATGAACGGAATGGATGCCGGCATCGAATCCGCTCTGCTCGGCATCCTGCCCGGCTGGCTCGGCCCCGTGCTGGTCATCGGCGTCATCGTCAACACGGTCGCGCTCAACGGCATGACGACCTACACGTCGAGCATGGCGCTGCAGGCGATCGGCATCCCGCTGCGCCGCATCCCCGCCGCCATCGTCGTCGGCGTGATCGGCACGGCGCTCACCATCTACCTCGCGCTGTCGACGAGCCTGCTGGATGCCGTCAACCTGATGCTGCAGTTCCTGGTCATCGTCTCAGCGCCGACGATGGCGGTGTTCGTCGCGGACGTCGTGCTGCGGCGCAACCGGTACGACGGCCCGGACCTCTTCGACGAGGGCCGCGGCGGCCGGTTCTGGTACAGCGCAGGCTGGAGCATCCCGGGTGTCGCCGCCGCGCTCCTGGGCGGCATCGCCACGGCGGTGTGCCTGTCGACGACGGTGTGGACCGGGCCTGCCTCGGAGGCCCTCGGCTACGTCGACCTGTCGGTCCCTGCCGGGATGCTGGTCTCGGTGCTCGTCTACGCGGTGCTCCTGCGCACCCCGCTCGGAAAGGACGGTCGGCCATGACGACCCTGTACTCGAACGCCCACGTCTTCACGGCGGACTCCCGGCGGTGGGCCACCGCCGTCGTCGTCCGCGACGGCCGGATGGCCTATGTCGGCGACGACGTCACCGCGCGCCGCATCGCGGGCGCGGATGCCGACGACATCGACCTCGCCGGCGCCACGGTGCTGCCGGGGTTCGTCGACGGCCACGCCCATATCGTCGGCACGGGTGAGGCGGCCGCGCAGGTGGACCTGTGGGGCGCCACCACCCTGGACGAGATCCAGCGCCGCATCCGCACGTTCGCCGAGGCACATCCCGACCTCCCGCGCATCCGCGCGCAGGGCTGGCAGCACGCCGCCGTCGGCGGGCGTCCGACGCGGCAGCTGCTCGACGCGGTCGTGGCCGACCGACCGGTCTACGCGGATGCGTTCGACTTCCACTCGATCTGGCTCAACACCGCCGCCCTCGCCGAGGCCGGCATCGACGACGACACCGCCGATCCGGCCGGCGGGATGGTGCACCGTGACGCCGACGGCCACGCGTCGGGCCTCGTCGACGAGACCGCCATGCACCTTCTCGTGCAGCCGGTGCTCGCCGGCTTCACGACCGACGACGACCGCGACGCCGCCCTGGCGGCAGCCCTCCGGGGCTACGCCGAGACGGGCGTCACGGCGGCCACCGACATGGGCCTCGACGAGGCCGACCTCGCCGCCATGGTGCGCGCCGAGCAGGCCGGAGCCCTGACGGCGCACATCGCCGGGCACTGGCGCGTGCAGCCGACGGGCGCCGAGGAGCAGAACCTCGCGCAGGTGGCCCGCGCTGCCGAACTCGCCGCCGTCCACACGTCGCAGTGGCTGCGGGTCGTGGGCATCAAGGTCATGATCGACGGCACGGTCGACGGCTGCACCGCCGCAGTCGGGCACCCGTACGCGAACGGCGCCGACCCCGATCCGGTGTGGAGCCTCGATGAGCTCGCTCCGGTCGTCGCAGCCGCCGACGCCGCGGGCCTGCAGGTCGCCATGCACGCCATCGGCGACGAAGCGGTGCGCATCGCGATCTCGGCGGTGGAGCACGCGATCTCGGTCAACGGCCCGCGCGAGCGTCGCCACCGGATCGAGCACCTCGAGGTCGTGGAGCGCGCCGACATCGACCGCCTCGCCGCGCTCGGCATCACCGCGAGCATGCAGCCCGTTCACGCCGACCCTGCGATCCAGGACAACTGGCGCGCCATGCTCGGCGACGAGCGCGTCGACCGCGGCTTCCCGTGGCCCGAGATGACCGACGCCGGGGCGCCGCTGGTGTTCGGCACCGACTCGCCGACGTCGCCGTACGCGCCCCTGCCGAACATGTTCATCGCCGCGACGCGCCGCTCGGCGCTCGACCCGTCGCTGCCGGCGAACGTGCCGGGCTACGCACTGCCCCTCCTGACGGCGATCGAGCACGCGACGCGCGACGCCGCATGGGCGAGCCGCGCCGACGGCACATACGGCCGCATAGCCGCGGGGCTGAGCGCCGATTTCATCGTGCTCGACCGCGACATCTTCGCCGCCTCGCCCGACGAGCTGCTCGAGACACGGGTGGTGCGCACGGTCGTCGGCGGGCGCACCGTGCACGAGGCCTAGCGGCAGAGACAGCGGAGGAGTGGATGCCGGGCGCCCGGCATCCCTCTCCCACGATCGCCGGCCGTCAACAACCGGGCCACACCCTCCCAGCCCGACCACCCGGTCGCTGAGCGAGCGCCAGCGAGACGAAGCGCGGCGCGGGGGACTCAGCCGGCCGAGCCCTCGTACTCGGCGTCGGTGATGTGCTCCTTCCAGATCGTGGTGGTGGCGGGGTCGTCGCCGGCTTCGAGGATGGCGAGGTGCTCCATGAAGCAGTCCGGTGACGCGCCGTGCCAGTGGTCCTGACCAGGGGGCGTGTACAGCGTCTGCCCCGGGCGCACCTCGACGACCTGGCCGTCCCTCGTGCCGAACCGCGCGATCCCCTGCGTCACGCGCACGTACTGGCCGCGCGCGTGGGAATGCCACGCGGTCCGAGCGCCCGGCGCGAAGCACACAAGGGCGACCGTCAAGCGCTGGTCGGGCTCGTGCGGGGCGGCGATGGTGTCGACCCAGACGTCGCCCCAGAACTGCTCGGGTGGGTTCTTGACCGTGGATGCCGTCGGCTCGATGTTCATGCGGATCTCCTTGTCGTGACGCCCGAGTGTCAGAGGGTGAGCAGCACCTTGGTGGCGCGACGCTCGTCCATGGCGCGGTAGCCCTCGGCCGCATCCTCGAGGGGCAGCGTGAGGTCGAAGACGACACCGGGGTCGATCTCGCGGTCCCAGATGAGCCGGATGAGTTCGGGGAGGAAGCGGCGCACGGGGGCGGGTCCGCCGTGCAGGTGCACGCCCGAGAAGAACAGCTCCATGCCGTCGAGCGAGACGCCGTGAGTGACGCCCACGTAGCCGACGTGACCGCCGGGGCGAGTGGCGCGGATGGCCTGCTCCATCGACTCCTGCGTGCCGACGGCCTCGATGACCGAGTGGGCGCCAAGGCCGTCGGTGAGCTCCTTGATGCGCGCCACGCCGGCGTCGCCGCGCTCCTCGACGATATCGGTGGCACCGAATCGGCGGGCCAGCTCCTGGCGGTCGGCGTGCCGGCTCATCGCGATGATCCGCTCTGCGCCCAGCTGCTTGGCCGCGAGGACACCGAGAAGTCCCACCGCGCCGTCGCCGACGACCGCCACCGTCTTGCCCGGCCCGGCCTCGGCGGCGACCGCGGCGAACCACCCGGTGCCGAGCACGTCCGACGCCGTGAGCAGTGCGGGGATCAGCTCGGGGTCGGGCTCGCCCGGCGTCGCCACGAGCGTGCCATCGGCGAGCGGGATGCGGGCGTACTCGGCCTGCGTGCCGATCGAGCCCATCGGCACGCTGTGGACGCACCGCGACTGATAGCCGGCCTCGCAGATCTGGCAGGTGTTGTCGGACGCGAAGAACGAGCCCACGACGAAATCGCCGACCTTCACGTTCTTCACGTCGGCGCCGATCTCGGTGACGACGCCGGCGTACTCGTGGCCCATCGGAGTGTGGTCGACGTGCTCGATGCCGCGGTAGGGCCACAGGTCGGACCCGCAGATGCAGGTCGCCGCGAGGCGGATGACGGCGTCGGTCGGCTCGACGATGGCCGGCTGATCGCGGTCTTCGACCCGGACGTCGCCGGGCGCGTACATGATGACTCCACGCATGAGGTCTCTCCTTAGTGTGCGTTCTCGAGGGTGCGAGGCTCTCCCGCGGGTGTCGGGTCCGGTGCCGGGCCGCGCGTTCCACGCGGCGCGATGACGAGCAGCGAAGCGGCGGCGGCGAGGACGGTCGCGGCGACGGTGACCAGACCGAGCGGAAGGATGCTGGCGGCCCCGGCCAATCCGACCAGCGGCGCCGAGACGGCGCCGAAGCCGAACCGCACGGTGCCGAGCAGCGACGAGGCGGTGCCGGCGATCTGCGGATAGCCGACGAGGGCGAGGGTCGTCGCGGGCGGGGAGGTGACCGCTACGCCGCCGGCGAGCGCGAACAGCGACACGATGACCACCCAGAGGGACATCGGCGTGAGGCCCGCGGCCAGCAGCCCCAGCGAGCCAAGCCCGGTGAGCGCGACACCGACGGCCAGCGTGCCGCGCACGCTCCAGCGCTCCGACGTCCGCCCGGCGAGGTAACCGAATACCATGAATCCCGCGGAGTTCAGCCCGAACGCGGCGGCGTACTGCAGCGGCGTGAGGCCGTAGATCTCCTGCAGCACGTACGTGGCGCCGGCGAGATAGGCGAAGGTCGCCGCGTACATGAAGCCCTGGTTGAGCACGGCGCCCACGAAGGTCCGGTCGCGCAGGAGCGCGCGGTAGTCGACGAGGGTCCTGGCGAACCCGCCGCTCGTGCGCCGGTCGGCGGGAAGCGTCTCGTCGAACGCGAACAGCGTGGCCAGCAGGATGCCGGCGCCGATCCCCGCGAGGAAGACGAAGAGCCCTCGCCAGTCGATGACGCTGCTCAGCACGCCGCCGAGCATCGGCCCGATGACGGCCGCCAGCCCGCTGACCACGGTGACGCGGCCATAGAAGCGGATGAGAGCGCCGCCGGAGTAGATGTCGCGACCGGCAGCCTGGGCGATGACGATGCCGACGCCGCCCGCGAGGCCCTGCACGAGGCGAGCGAGGATCAGCAGCTCGACCGAGGGGCTGATCGCGCACAGCAGCGAGACGCCCACGTACGCGACGACGCCGATGACCAGGACACCGCGCCGGCCGTAACGGTCAGACAGCGGCCCTGCGACGAGCTGCCCCACGGCGAGCCCGAGCAGGCACGCCGTGATGGTCAGCTGCGCGACAGAGGTGGCGGCATCCAATTCGCTCGTCAGAGCGGGCAGCGCGGGCAGATACAGGTCCATCGAGATCGGGCCGAACACCGTCAGCAGCAGGAGCAGGCTCGGCAGCAGCCGCCGGTGCACGGTGACCGGAGAAGGTGCGAGAGAAGTCATGTCTTCGATGGTCGCGGCGACCGCTCGGGCGCGGGAGTTCCTGCCGTGGGATGTACTGTCAGGGCACCCTTCGCCCCGCCGGAGCGGCCTAACCTGTCCGCATGGACAACAAGGCCGAGGTGCGCGAGTTCTTGATGACGCGCCGCGCGCGCGTGTCGCCGGATGCCGCCGGCATCGCCGCGGGCTCGAACCGGCGTGTGGCGGGGCTGCGACGCAGCGAGGTCGCGATGCTCGCGGGAGTGAGCGTCGAGTACTACGCGAAGCTGGAGCGCGGGGCGATCTCGGGGGCGTCGGCATCCGTCCTCGACGCTGTCTCACGGGCGCTCCAACTCGACGACACCGAGCGCGCGCACCTGCTGGACCTGGCGCGCGCGGCCGACGGCATCCCGACCTCCGGTCGTCCGCGTCGCCGCACCGCCAAGCCCGGCCCGCCGCGCCCGAGTCTGGAGTGGGCGCTCGCGGCGATCACCGACGGCATCGCCGTCGTGCGCAATCCGCGGCAGGAGATCGTCGCGGTGAACGACCTCGGCCGCGCATTCTATTCGCCGGTGATCGGCGACGGCGGGCGCACCCCGAACCTCGCTCGATTCCAGTTCCTCGACCCCGCCGCGCGCGAGTTCTACCCGGACTGGGAGCTGTTCGCGCAGATGTGCGTCGGCATCATGCGGGCCGAGGCGGGCCGTGACCCGCACAACAAGGGGCTGCAGGATCTCGTGGGCGAGCTCTCGACCCACAGCGAGACGTTCCGCACCCTATGGGCGGCTCACAACGTGCGCACCCACGGCGCAGGCACGAAGAGATTTGTTCACCCTGTCGTGGGTGAGCTCACCCTCGCGTACGAGGAGCTCGCGCTGACCGCCGAGCCGGGCAACGTGATGCTCATCTACACCGCCGAGCCGGGCTCGGCATCGGCGGAGCGGCTGCGGCTGCTCGCGTCATGGGGCGCATCGCAGCCTGTGGATGCGTCGGCCGGAGGTGCTGAGGCCGGCCGAATCAGGCAGGCGCCGTGAACGACACCGGCTTGCCCGTTGCGCGCGCGTACGCGATCTCTCTGCTCGTCGACTCGCCGATGTAACCACCGGGGTTGACGACGACGACCCGGTCGGCGAGGTCGATCTTGCGCAGGTGGAGGGCGTCGAGCGCCCGCTTCTGCTCGTCGGTGATGTCTTCACCCGTCGCATGGGCGAAGACCCCGGGCGCGACGACGATGATGCCCGCGAACGTCAGGAGGCGGTTGACCTCGCGCATCTCGTCGGCGAAACGGGTGGAGCCGCAGAGGCAGACGATCTCGGGTCGGTCGGGCGTGGCCACGTTCGACAGCCTACGCATCCGGAGAGGAATCGTACATTTCTTCTTGCCAGGGCGCTAGTTCACTTGATACTCTATAGATCAGAGATTCGATGAGTTGGTGCCTCGGCTTCGGTCGGGTTGGGGTGGTTTGTGCGGCGGTTGCCGCGGGTTTGACAGGGTTGGTGCCGCTTCGGCGGGGAGTCTCGATCCCGGTTCCGCCTGCCACTGTCTGCGAGTCTCGATGTCCGCCGATCCCGTGTTCGATCCGTCTGCGACGTTCGCGGCGACGGGCCGGTTCGTGGATGCGTTCGAGGCGGGGCGGGTCGTGCGGGCAGAGGCTGAGGCGGCCGAGATCCGGCTGCTCGCCGATGCGGCAGCCGCCGTCGCCGGCCGTGCCGGCGCGTCGGCCGAGCAGCGGCGGCGGGCGGAACTGTCAAGGCGGGCGCTGATCTCGGACCTGGCCACGTCGACGCGGACCTCGGAGTGGACGGTGACACGGCTGCTCAGCGAGGCCACCGACCTGTGCACCCGGTTCCCTGCCGTCGTGGACGCGCTGCAGGCCGGGGTGATCTCCCGTCGGCACGTGTCGGTCATCCACGACATCGGGGACGCGATCGAGGACGACACCGCACGCGCCGAGTTCCTCTCGGTCGCGATCGACCGCGCCCGGCAGCTGAGCCCGGGCAGGCTGGCACCCGTGCTGCGGGTGATCGCCGACCGCTTCATCGAACGCACCCTTCACGAGCGCGCCGCCGACACGGCGGCGAAGCGCTGCGTCGAGGTGGTGGACCTGCCCGACAACCTCGCCTCCCTCATCCTGACCTCCGACGCGACCCTCGTGCACGGCATCCATGACCGGCTCACCGCGCAAGCACGCTCCGTGATCGCCGCCCGCGAACCCGCCATCGACGCCGGCACTGACACCACGGATGATTCCGACACCGCGGATGGTTCCGACGCCGCGGTGGATGCGCGGACGATGGACCAGCTGCGCGCCGACATCGCCACCGACATCCTGCTGACCGCGGGACCACAAGACTGCGTCGCCGGCACCGGACTGGCCGCCATCCACGCCACCGTGCAGATCACCGTCCCGGTGCTCACCATGACCGGCGCCACCGACGAACCGTGCCTGCTGACCGGCTACGGACCCATCGACCCCGACACCGCCCGCACCCTCGCCGGCACCACACCCGGCTGGGAACGCGTCATGACCTCCCCCGTCACCGGCGCCGTCCTCGCCGTCGACCGATACCGACCCGGCCCCGCCCTCCAACGCCTACTCGCCGCCCGCGACGAACACTGCCGCTTCCCCGGCTGCCGCCGCCCCGTCTGGCGCTGCGACCTGGACCACACCATCGGCGCCGCCAACGGCGGCCCCACTCGCCACGACAACCTCGCCCACCTCTGCCGCCGCCACCACATCCTCAAGACCATCGAAGCCTGGACAGTTGAACAGACCACGCCCGGCGTCCTGGTCTGGACGAGCCCCACCGGCCGACGACACACCGACAGACCCGAACCCGTCGTCCGCTTCATCCCCGACGACGCCCTCCTCGAACTCCGCCGACGCATCATCCACGAGCCGTGGCTGTTCGCCGCAGACCCACCAGGCACACCAGGCGCACCACCCTTCTGACGCCAGCCGCGCTGCGGCGCACCACGCCACCCCCAGCGCGAACGCCACGCGCGGCGCGGACGTCACCCGTGCGCGCGCCCGCGGAACTCCGCTCGATGCGCTGCCGGGCTCACACCGAGGCGCCGTGAGAAGTGGTGGCGCAGCGTCACGGCGCTGCCGAACCCGGACTGCTCGGCGACGAGTTCGATCGGGGTGTCATCCGTCTCGAGCAGCAGCCGTGCGTGGTCGAGCCGCTGCGTCAGCAGCCACTGCTGCGGGCTCGTCGCGGTCCGCTCGCGGAACCGGCGCGTGAACGTGCGGCGCGAGAGGTGCACGGCCGCCGCCCACGTGTCGAGCTCGAGCGGCTCGGCGAGCCGTGCCCGAGCCCATGCCATCGCCTCTTCGATGGGTTCGCCGCCGACGGGGTCCGCCACCGGCACCGGGATGTACTGGGCCTGCGACCCGCTGCGATGCGGCGCAAGCACCAGCGCGCGGGCGAGCGTGTTCGCCGCCGCGGCGCCGTGGTCGAGGCGGGCGATGTGCAGGCAGCAGTCGAGTGCGGCGGCAACACCGGCGGACGTGATGACATCGCCGTGGTCGAGCCACAGCACGTCGCGACGCACGGCCACGCCGGGGTATTCCGCGGCCAGCCGGTCGGCGGCGGCCCAGTGCGTGACGAGCTCCCGGTCATCGGCGATGCCGGTCGCTGCCACAACGAACCCGCCGAGGCACAGCCCCACGATGCGCGCGCCGCGGGCATGCGCGGCCCGCACGGCGTCGAGCAGCTCAGGCGACGGTGCACGGTCCTGCCGCCAGCTGGGCAGCACGATCATGTCGGCGCGTGCGAACGCCTCCAGCCCCGCATCGACGGCGATGCGGTAGCCGGAGCCGGTCATGAGCGAGCCGGGCTCCTCCGCGCACACCACCACGTCGTACAGCGGCTCGGCGCTGTCGAGCCCGGCCGCGGCGAACACCAGCGTCGGCACCGACAGATGGAAAGGGCTGATCCCCTCGAACGCCAGCACGGCGACACGCGGCAGGGACCGAACGCGAGTCATGGCCCGATCTTAGCGAAATGGTGCCTTCGGGCCACTGTCGTCCGGCCGTCAACGGCGCGAGCATCGAGTCATGACCGAGTCCACGACCGAGACCACCACGACCGCCCTGACCGCGCTGCTCATCGGCGGCCCCACGCTGCAGTTCGACTACGCCGGGCTGTCGTTCCTGACCGATCCGACGTTCGACGAGCCGCAGGACTACGACGGGCCCGTCGTGCTGCACAAGCTCACCGGACCGGCTGTCGGCGTGGAGGCGCTGGGCGCCATCGACGTCGTGCTGCTGTCGCACGACCAGCACTTCGACAACCTCGACCATGCCGGGCGCGCGCTGCTCGACCGCGTTCCCACGGTCCTGTCGACTCCGGATGCCGCCGCCCGCATCCCCGGGATCGTCGGCCTCGAACCGTGGCAGACCACGACGGTCGGCTCCGTCGAGATCACGGCGGTGCCGGCGCTGCACGGGCCCGAGGGAGCCGAGGCGCTGAGCGGCGTGGTGACCGGCTTCGTCCTGCGGGCGGACGGAGAGCCCGCCGTGTACGTCTCGGGCGACAACGCCTCGGTAGGCCTCGTGCGCGACATCGCCGCGCGGTTCACGCCGATCGACGTGGCCGTCCTGTTCGTCGGCGCCGCGAACCCCGGCCGCTTCGGCGACACCGATGTGACCCTCAACGCCCACACCGCCGTGCAGGCCGCCGAGGCGCTCGGCGACGCACTCATCGTCCCGGTGCACGGCGAAGGCTGGGCGCACTTCAGCGAGACCCTGGAGCGGCTCGAGCGGACGTTCGGCTACGCCGGCCTCGCCGACCGACTGCGCATGCCGGTGCGCGGCGAGCGGCTCACGGTCGCGTAGACCGAAGGGCGAGTGGATGCCGCGGGCCGAGGCATCCACTCGCCCTCGCCGGCCGTCACGACAGAGCGAACTTCAGCGTGTTCAGGTGCGCGCGGCTGAGTTCGGCCGCGCGGCGCGCGTCACGATCGGCGATGGCGTCGACGACGACGGCGTGCGCGGCCTGGTCGGCCTCGTGCGACGCCGTGGGCCGGATCTTCAGCATGTCGACCATCGCGGAGCGCACGCGCGGCACGAAGCCGTCGAACAGCTCGACGAGCACCTCGTTGCCCGATGCGACCACGATGAGCCGGTGCAGCGCCATGTCGACGTCGACGTGGGGTTCGGGTGCGGGATCGGCGGCCGCCCGGGCGGCGAGCGCCGCGCGCAGTCCACGCAGCTGGGCCGGCGTGCGCCGCTCGGCCGCGAGGGCCGCGGCCTCGGCCTCGATCGCGATGCGCGCCTCGATGACGGTGGTGATCGAGGCGCGTCGCAGCACGGTGTCCCAGTCGTCGGCGACGTCGAGCGCGGTCACGAACACACCCGCGCCCTGGCGCGAGTCGAGCACGCCGCGCCCCGCGAGCTCGCGCACGGCCTCGCGGATCGTCGAGCGGCCGACGCCGAGCTGCGCGGCGAGCGTCGTCTCGCCCGGCAGCCGCTGACCGAGCGCGAACTCGCCGGCGCGGATGCGGCCGAGCAGGATCTCGGCGGCCTGCGCGGCGAGCGGGGCACGGTGGACGATCGACGGCATTCACGACCTCCGGTTGTCGGACGGCAGCAGGGCTGACCTCGCACAGCTTACCCGGAGCGAGCCGAACGACGACTTGACTTATCAGCTTGTCTGAGGAGTAAGCTCGCCGCCATGTCTTCAGAAGCTCTCTCCGCCCCGTCGCGCCGACCCCTGTTCTGGTCGCTCGTCGGCACCCATGTGATGAACGACTTCCAGACCGGCGCCGCCGCCGCGCTGCTTCCGTACTTCGTGCTCGAACAGCGCTATGACTACGCCGCGGTCGCCGGGCTCACTCTCGCCGCCACCTCGCTGTCGAGCATCTTCCAGCCCGTGTTCGGCTGGCTCACCGACCGCTTCGCGCTCCGCCCGCTCATCGTGGTGGGTCTCGCCGTCGCCGCGCTCGGCATCGCGGTCGCAGGCCTGATCTCGGCGGACTACTGGCTCACGTGGATCGCCTTCTCACTGTCGGGCCTTGGCGTCGCCGCGTATCACCCGGCCGCCACCGTCGCCGCGAAGGAGGCGGGCGGGGGCACCAACCGCGCCATGAGCATCTTCTCGGTCGGCGGCAACGTCGGCGCCGCGATCGCGCCCATCGGCGTCGGCCTGACCGTCGGCATCCTCGGTCTGCAGGCGACGCCGCTGCTGCTGATCCCCACCATCGCGATCGCGGCCGTGTACCTCGTGCTGAACCGGCGTGCGGCCCTGCGTCCGGCAGCGGCTGCTCCGGCCGCGGGCGCCGACGAGGCCGCCGGAGCGGCATCCACTCGAGTCCCTCGCGATCTGTGGGGGAGGTTCGCGTGGCTGCTGCTCATCGTGAGTCTGTGGTCAGTCGCATACGTCGGTGCGCGCTCGTTCGTCGCCTTGGACGTGATCGACCGGTTCGACGCCTCGACCGACGTCGGCAACGTCGCGCTCACGGTGTTCTCGCTGGCCGCGGCGCTCGGCACGCTCGTGGGCGGCTTCTTCGCCGACCGGTTCGGCCGCACGCGCGTCATCGTGCTGGGCTACGCGCTCGCGACGGCTGCGGCGATCGGGTACGTCCTGGTCGCCGACGAGATCGCGGCGATCGTGCTGGCCGGGGTGCTCGGATGGGCGCTGTTCCTGCCGTTCGCCCTGCATGTCACGCTGTCGCACGCGTACCTGCCGCGTCACCTCGGCACCGCGAGCGGAGTCACCCTCGGCATGGCGACCGCGCTCGGCGGCCTGCTCACCCCCCTGCTGGGTGTGCTCGCCGACGCGGTCGACCCCCGCGCCGTGTTCGTCGTGATCGCGGCGGTCATCGCCGCCGCGCTGGTGTGCTCGCTGTTCCTGCGCGAGCGGAACGACCTCACGCCCGTCGCCGACACGGTGGAGCAGGGGGATGCCGGGCGCCCGACACCCACGCGCCCCGAACGTTCGGCGGTCTGAGCGAGGCCCGGCGGGCTGCCCCGGGCCGGTCAACCCCGGGGCGGCGCCGGCGGAACGGCGGGCACACCCTCGCCGACGGCGGCCGGCGTCGAGATGGCCACCGCCGTCACGGGTTCCGGAACGCCGGCGAATCCCGGCTCGCCGGACGACCTCCTCCGGCGACGGAAGCCGGTGACGAGCACGCCCCCGACGAGGAGCATTCCGCCGATGACCTCGCCCGCCGTCGGCAGCTGGCCGAGCAGCAGGGCCGCAGACGCCATCGCGATGACGGGGGCGAGCAGCACCCACGGCACCACGGCGGCCGACGGGTTGCGGGCCAGGAGCGCGTTCCAGATCGAGTAGCCGGCGATCGTGCACAGGCCCGCGGTGTACAGCGTCGACAGCGCCGACTGCCACCCGAACGCGGCAAGGCCGACGACGATCGCCTCCGGCCCCTCGACAGCGAACGACAGCGCGAGGGCGGGGACGGGCACGACGATCGCCGACCACACGGTGAGCGACAGCGAGCCGAGGCGTCCGCGACCGCTCACCGCGCCGGCACGACGCGAGATGACGTTGCCGATGCCCCACGAGAACGCCGCGGCGAGTGCCAGCGCCACGGCGAGCGCCGGGGCGTCGCCGCCGCGACCGGCCGCAACGATCGCGAGCCCGATGATGCCGAGACCGACGCCGATGATCTGGGGCACCGTCGGCCGCTCGCGCAGCACCGCCGCGGCGATGAGGATCGTGAAGACCGCCTGCGCCTGCAGCACGAGCGCCGCAAGCCCCGGCTGCAGACCGAGCGCCATCGACGTGTACAGCAGCCCGAACTGCCCGAGGCTCATGAACAGCCCCACGCCGACCACCGTGCGCCACGAGGTGCGCGGCCGCGGCACGACGAACGCCGCCAGGGCCACCACCGCGAAGCGGATGGCCACGAACAGCAACGGCGGGATCCCGTCCATGCCCCAGTCGATGACGACGAAGTTGAAGCCCCAGAACGAGGCGACGATCGCCGCCAGCACCATGTCGCGTCGAGTCATGGCTCCACTTCATCGCGTCCATCGATGAAGCACAAGCAACCCTTTCGTGATCAAATCTTGTAGCTTTGCTTCATGATCGATCTCGAAGCCGTGATGTCGCTCCGCGCGGTCGCGACGCAGGGCAGCGTCGTCGCCGCCGCGACGAGCCTCGGGTACACGCCATCCGCCGTCTCGCAGCAGGTCAAGCGCCTCGAGCGCGAGACCGGCGTCGCGCTGCTCGAACGAGCCGGCCGGGGCGTCATCCTCACCGAGGCCGGCACACGCCTCGTCGTCGCCTCGACACCGATCCTCGCCGACCTCGAGCGCCTGCGCGCCGACCTTCAGCT
This sequence comes from Microbacterium jejuense, assembly GCF_019511665.1. Classification (GTDB taxonomy): domain Bacteria; phylum Actinomycetota; class Actinomycetes; order Actinomycetales; family Microbacteriaceae; genus Microbacterium; species Microbacterium jejuense_A. Next base: position 316,331 of record NZ_JAEUAW010000002.1, on the reverse strand, counting down.
CGCCGGCGGCCCCGACGACCGGGTGGTCGGCGAGATCCGGCTGGCGGCCTTCTCGACCGTCGTGCGCGGGCTCGTCATCCCGGTGCTGGGCGACCTCGCCGAGCGCCACCCGCAGCTCGCGCTGCCGCTGCGTGAGAGTGAGCCGTGGGAGACCATCGCCCTCGTCGCCTCCGGTCAGCGCGACCTCGGCATCGTGCATCGCTGGGGCGGCGTCGCCCTCGCGATGCCCGACGACCTCGTGTCGACCCCGCTGTTCACCGACGTCGCCGACGTCATCCTGCCGCGCGACCACCCGCTCGCCCATCGCACCGAGCTGCACCCGGAAGAACTGGCGGGCGAACGGTGGGTCGCCACTTTCGAGGCCACGATCTGCCGCCAGTGGCTGCGGCGGCTCTTCGACGGCGTGCCCAACGCGCCGCGTGTCGTGCACGAGTCGATGGAGTTCCAGAACCACCTCGAGCTCGCCCGCGCCGGACTGGCCGTCGCGCTCGTGCCGCGCCTCGGTCGCGGCGAGCTCGGGCCCGACATGGTCGCGATCCCGACGGCCGGCCCGGCCTCGACCCGCGACGTGCTCGCCGTGCACCGCCGGTCACAAGGCGATTCCCCCGCGCTGCGCGCCGCGCTCGACACGTTCGTGGATCACGCGCGCGACATGTGACCCCGCACGAGTGAGGGAGTGGATGCCGGGCGCCCGGCATCCACTCCCTCCGCGGTGTTCCGAACGGGCCTCAGTTCCAGGCGGTGCGTCCGAAGCGCTCCCAGCGCTCGACCGTGCGCGGACCCGAGCCGTCGGCGGCGGGCTCGTAGACGGAACGGCCCTCGATGAAGACGCGCTGCACGCGCGAGTCGACGGCGAGCGGATCACCCGACCACACGACGACGTCGCCGTCGCGGCCGACTTCGAGGGCGCCGACGCGCTCGTTCAGGCGGAGGATGTCGGCCGGGTTCGCGGTGAGCGCCTCGAGGGCGGTCGTCGCGGGCAGCCCGTCGCGCACGGCGAGGATGGCCTGCAGGCGGATCTGGTCGATCGGCACGACCGGGTGATCCGTCGTGATGGCGACCTTGACGCCGGCCTCGGCGATGAGCGCCAGGTTGCCGATGGCGCGGTCGCGCAGCTCGACCTTCGAGCGCGAGGTCAGCAGCGGCCCGAAGATCACCGGAATCTGCTTCTCGGCCAGCACGTCGGCGATCTTGTGCGCCTCGGTGCCGTGGTTCACGACGAGCGTGTAGCCGAACTCCTCGGCGATGCGGATCGCGGTCGCGATGTCGTCGTGGCGGTGGCAGTGCTGGTCCCACAGCAGATCGCCGGCGAGCACTGCCGCCAGCGTCTCTTTGCCGAGGTCACGCTCGAACGGCTCGCCCTTCTCGGCCGCGGCGTCACGCTTCTCGGCGTACGCCTGTGCCGCAGCGAACGCTTCGCGAAGAACGGATGCCACACCCAGGCGCGTCTGCGGCGTCTTGCCCTTGTCGCCCCACACGCGCTTCGGGTTCTCGCCGAGCGCCGACTTGACCGACACGTCGGCGGCGAGGATCTGCTCGTCGACGGTGCGGCCGCCCCACGTCTTGATGGCCACGGTGCGGCCGCCGATGGGGTTGCCCGACCCGGGCTTGATGACGGCGGTCGTGACGCCGCCGCGGAGGGCGTCGCGGAAGCCCTCCTCCTCGATGTCGATGCCGTCCAGCGCGCGGAACGCGGAGCCGTTCGGGTCGGTCATCTCGTTCGTGTCGTTGCCCGACCAGCCCTCGCCCTCCTCATGCACGCCGACGTGGCCATGCGACTCGACGAAGCCGGGCACGACCCAGCTTCCGGCCGCGTCGACCACCTCGGCTCCCTCGGGCACCGGGGTGTCGGATCCGCCGACGGCGGTGATCCGGCCATCGGTGACGATCACGGTGCCGTTCTCGATGGGGTCGGAGCTGACAGGGACGACGTAGCCGCCGGTGACGGCGAGGATGCGAGCCATGCCTTCCAACCTACGCCTGCCCCGTTCGCCGCCACCGTGCAACCCCTCGCGGTTCGCCGCGGTGTCTGTCATCCTTGGGCTCAGCAGGTAGGTAGCCGCCGTGAAGCCACCAACAGAGGTCCCTTCGCCGGTCGCGTCGATACCGCGGACCCGGCGCACGGTCGCCGGGGTGCTCGGCGGCATCGTCGGCCTGCTGGCGCTCAGCGCGATCGCGGGCGTGCTGATCGTGGCACCGCTGGCTCCGGCGATCGCGATCTCGGGCACCGCGGCGAGCACTGCCGTCTCGCTGTTCGACAGCATGCCGAGCTATCTCGAGATCGACCGGCTCATGCTGCCGACGACCATCTACGCGCGCGATCCTCAGACGGGCGAGGATGCCGAGCTGACGTCGTTCTACGACCAGAACCGCGTTCCGGTCTCGTTCGACGAGGTCGCGGTCGTCATGTACGACGCGATCCTGGCGTCCGAGGACCCGCGGTTCTACGAGCACGGCGGCATCGACATCCTGGGCACGACGCGTGCGCTCATCAGCAATGTCCAGGGCAATGTGACGCAGGGCGGCTCCTCGATCAGTCAGCAGTACGTGAAGAACGTGCTCGTGCAGCGCTGCGAACGGGATGCCGCGGCCACCGACACCGAGACGCGCGACCAGGTGCTGCGCGCGTGCTGGCTCGATGCGACGGACGCCAGCGGTGTCGACGGCTACCAGCGCAAGCTGCAGGAGATCCGCTACGCCGTCGCGGTCGAGCAGGAGTACTCCAAGAACGACATCCTGCTCGGCTACCTGAACATCGCCAACTTCGGCGGTACGACGTACGGCATCGAGGCGGCGGCGCGCTACTACTTCAGCACCACGGCCGCGCAGCTCACGCTCGGGCAGGCGGCGACGCTCGCGGGCATCGTGCAGAACCCGAACACGTTCCGCATCGACCGGCCCGGGGGCTCGATCCCGGGCCCCGACGGGGCGGCGTTCAACAAGGCAGCCGACGGTTCGGTCGACGACGTCACCCCGGGCACGCTGGCAGCTCTCGACACGCTCCTCGCCGACGGCTCGATCACGCCGGAGCAGTACCTCGCCGCGGGCGATGCGTACAGCGCGACCAAGGGCCGCCAGCTCTACGTGCTCGACCGGATGCGGGAGGACGGGCGCATCACCGAGCAGCAGTTCGTGGCCGCGGCGATCGAGCCCATCGTGCCGGTGCTGCAGCCCGCGCTGACCGGATGCGCGGCGACCGCCGCGCCGTTCTTCTGCCAGTACGTCGTGAACACGGTGCGCTCCGACCCCGACTACGCGAGCGCGTTCGGCGAGACGCCGCAGGACCGCCAGCGCTCGCTCACGCGCGACGGCCTGAACATCTACACGACGCTGGACTGGCGGCTGCAGCTGTCGTCGCAGGCCGCGATGCAGCAGTACGCGCCACGGGCCGTGGCGGGCATGGCGTTCGGTGCGGCGACCGTGAGCATCGAGGCGGCGACCGGGCGCATCCTCGCGATCAGCCAGAACAACGTCTTCACCGAGGACCGCGACCTCGCCGCGACCGACCCGGCGTACACGTCGCTCGTCTACGCGGGCGATCTCGTGCACGGCGCCTCGAAGGGCTTTCCGACGGGTTCGACGTTCAAGCTGTTCACGCTCGTCGACTGGCTCGAGAAAGGGCATACGCTCACCCAGAGCGTCAACGGCAATCTGCGGATGATCCCGCGTCTGGCCGATCGGTGCGAGGGCCCGTGGATCAACCGCGAGAACCACATCGTCCGCAACTTCGGCGGCGTGCGCGGCTACACCGGCACGCCCCTGCAGTTCACCGCGCAGTCGCTGAACAGCGGGTACCTCGGCATGGCCGAGCAGCTCGACCTGTGCGACATCGAGGAGGTGACGGCGCGACTGGGCGTGACGCGCGGCGACGGGAGCCCGGTCGACATCGACGGCGCCGCCGCGATCATCGGCACCAACAACATCGCGCCCGTCGCGCTCGCCTCGGCGTACGCGGCGATCGCCAACGACGGCGTGTACTGCGTGCCCCGCGTGATCGAGCGCGTGACGGATGCCGACGGCACCGACATCGCCGTGCCTGGAGACCGCTGCACCCAGGCCGTCAGTCCGCAGGTGGCGGCTGCGACGGCCCTCGCGCTGCAGGGCGTCACCCGCAGCGGTGGCACCGGCTCAGGAGGCAACCCGAACGACGGCACGCCGACGATCGGCAAGACCGGCACGCACGAGCAGTACCAGACCTGGTTCGTGCAGTCGAACACCCGCGTGACCACGACGGCCTGGGTCGGCAACACCGACGGCTTCGGCGACCTGTTCCACACCTCGTACAACGGGCGGCTGCTCTCGTCGCTGCGGCTTCCGATCGTGCGCGACATCCAGCTCACCGCCGACCAGCTCTACCCGGGCGGCCCGTTCCCCGCCCCTCCGGGCGAGCTCGTGGGCCGACCGTCCGCACCTCCGCCGACGACGCCACCGCCGAGCACGCCGGCACCCCCGCCCGACGACACCACCCCTGACCCCGGCCCCGTTCCCGGCGGCGACGGAGGCCCCGGCGGCGGCGGAGGCCCCGGCAACGGCGGGGGCGGCGGCGGCGGTCACGGCGACGGGTGAGCCGTCACACGCATGGGGGATGCCGCCGGCCCGACGCCGGTCGCGTCAGGGGCGCAGCAGCACCTTGCCCACGCGGCCGGGGCGTCCGCTCGCCTCGACGGCTGCGCGCACGTCGTCGAAGGAGTGGATGCTGTCGACCGGGAGCGTGAGGCGCCCGCTGCCGACCAGCCCGAACAGCTCGCCGAACAGCGCGCGCCGGGTCTCGGACGGCATCGCGGCCGACACCTTGCTGCCCCAGAACCCCTTCACGACCACCTGCTTGAAGATGAGGTCGCCCGACGACAGCTCCATGCGATCCGAGGCCATCGCGCCGAACGACACGAGCGTGCCGCCGTCGGCGAGCAGGTGCAGCAGATCGCCGGAGGCCGAGCCGCCCACCGAGTCCACCGCGGCGCGGATGGGCCGGCCGCCGGCGAGCTCGCGCACCCGCTCCCGCCACGCGGGGTCGGCGGTGGCGACGACATCGGGGATCCCGGCGGCGGCCAGCTCTGCGGCATCCGCTTCTCTTCGCACGATGCCGATGACGTGGATGCCGCGACTCGCGCCGATCTGCGCCACCAGCCGGCCGACCGTGCCGTTGGCGGTGTTCTGGACGATCGTGTCGCCCTCGCCGACCTCGAGGAAGTCGACGAGTGAGATCGCGCTGAACGGCATCGAGATCAGCTGCGCGGCGACCTCGTCGGGAATGGCGTCCGGCACCGGCACGACCGCGCCGGCCTTGGCGAGCGCGAACTCCGACCACACGCCGAAGGTCCCGCCGGTCGCGACCCGCTGGCCCACCGCGATGCCCTCGACCTCGTCGCCGATCGCGTCGACGATGCCGACCGCCTCGGTCCCGGCGCGCGCGGGCAGGTCGGGTTTGAAGCCGTAGGTGCCGCGGATCGTCCACAGGTCGTGGTTGTGGATGGGGGCGAGCAGGACGCGCAGGCGCACCTCGCGGGGGCCGGGCTCGGGCAGGGGCAGGTCTTCGACGCCGAGCACCTGGGCCGGGTCGCCGAACTCGTGATGGACGATCGCACGCACGCGGCGAGCCTACGCTCCGTGCCTGAGGGATCAGCCGAGCGGCGGGCGGTCGAGCACCGTCGGCACGTACTCGAGCAGCTGGCTGCGCTGGTCGAACGTACGAGCCTCGACCAGGTCGAGCCGCACGTCGGGGTAGCCGTCGAAGATGCGCTCCTGCCCGGTCGCCCCCGTGATCACGGGGAACACGACGACGCGATAGCGGTCCACGAGCCCGGCCATGAGCAGCGAGCGGCACAGCGACACACTGCCGAGGGTGCGCAGCGGCCGGTCGGACTCCTCCTTGAGCCGCCGCACGAACTCGACGGCGTCCTCGCGCACGAGCGTGGAGTTCTGCCACGTGAGGGGCTCGTCGAGTGTCGATGAGAAGACGTACTTCTGCACACCGTTGAGCACGTCGGTGCCCTCTTCGCCGCTCGCGGTCAGCTCCGACATGACGCGGTACGTGGCCGCGCCCATCAGGATCGGGTGGTCCTGCTCCGACAGGTCTTCGAGCCATTTCAGGTACTCGGGGCCTTCCAGCCCCCACCACCCCGGCCATCCCTCTGCCGCGCCGTAGCCATCGAGCGACATGATGAAGTCGATCGTCAGCGTCTGCATCCGAGCCTCCTTCGCGTGCGGTTCCCGGCTTCTCGCGCAGGAACACCGGCCGAGCGGCGCTTCGTCTCGCCGGCGCTCGCTCCGCATGAGCGCCTCGTGCCCGAGCCTAGGCCGGTGACCGGACGGGCGGAACCCCGGTGGCGGCACCCGCTCGAGTGGCGGATGCCGCCACCCCGAGCCTTCGTGAGGCCCGGGGTGGCGGCATCCATCGCCCTGCGTCAGGCGTTCACGCGCGGCGGGTTCGCCGGAAGCCACTCGTCGAGGGTGGTCTCGAACAGCAGCGCGCCCTCGACGGGGACGAGCGTGCGCTCCTCGACGACGGCGCCGTAGTACGGAGCGGTGTCGTCGCGGACGACCGTCCGCGCGTCGCCGCGGAACTCCAGCGCGCGGCGCACCCACTCGTCCAGGCCGAACTGCTCCGGGCCGGCGATCTCGAGGTCGCCGTTGACCGGGGTGCCGGCGGCCGTGCGGGCGACGGCGGTCGAGACGTCCTCGGCGGCGATCGGCTGCACGAGCGCACCCGGCAGGCGGACGGTGTCGCCGTCGGTCGAGATGTCGGCGATGCTGCCCACGAACTCGAAGAACTGCGTCGCGTGCACGAGCGAGAACGGCACGCCCGACTCGCGGATCAGCTTCTCCTGCGCGGTCTTGGCGCGGAAGTAGGGGATGTCGTGCGGGCGGTTCGTGCCGACGATCGTGAGCGCGACGTGGTGACCCACGCCGGCGGCCTTCTCGGCGGCCAGGAGGTTCGTGGTCGAGGCCGTGAAGAAGTCCAGCACGTCCTGCTCGGCGAACGACGGCGAGTTCGACACGTCGACCACGACGTCGGCGCCGGCGAGAGCCTCGGCGACGCCCTCGCCGGTGACGCTGTTCACACCCGTGTTGGGCGACGCGGCGATCGCCTCGTGCCCGTGCGCCTGCAGCTTCGAGACGACCTTCGAGCCGATCAGCCCGGTTCCGCCGATGACGACGATCTTTGCCATGTTCGTGCCTTTCTGGGTTCGCGAGCGCGGGGCGCACTCACCAGCTACGACAGCGACGGCCCGGCGGTTGTGACAGGGTCACGCGCTCCAGCTGCGGAGCTTGTCGGGGTTGACGACCACCCAGACGTCCGAGACGGCGCGGCCGCGCAGGCGGAAGCTCACGACGCCCAGCACGGTGCCCTCGGTGCACACCTTGAGGCCCGGCATCCCGTTCACCTCCGCGTCGGTGATCACCACATCGGGGTAGGTCGACAGCACCGACGCCATCGTGGTCGCCACCGGTACGTCGCCCGCCAGGTCACGCACCGACAGGCGCGTCCGGCCGCCGCTGTCGACCAGCAGCTGCACGTCCGGTGTGAGCAGCGCGGCGAGCGCTGCGGCGTCCTGCGCCTGCCAGGCCGTGCGGACGTCGTGCACGACGTCGGCCTGACGGCGGTGCACCGCCAGGCGCAGGGCTGCGGCATCCGCGCGCTTTCCTGAGAACCGCCATGCGCTCATGCGGCAGGCGCCATCGTGACGTGGGCCAGCTTGTCGGGGCTCATGATCCACAGCAGGTGGTCGATCCCGTCGTCGGTCGCGGTGATGGTGAGGGCGGTCGTGACGACGCCGTCCTCCGACAGCGCGATGCCCGGGCGCCCGTTGATCTCGACCCAGTCGACCTGCTTGCCGGTCCAGAAGTGGCTCGAGAACGCCGCGACGAACTTCGCGACGCGCGCCTGGCCGCGCACCGGGATGCGCGCGGCCAGCTTGGCGCCGTTGCCGTCCGTGTAGCTGACGACGTCGGCGGTGAACAGCCGCTCGAGCTGCTCGGTCTCACCCCGCTGCGCCGCCGTGAGGAACGCCTCCAGCAGCCGGCGCTGCTCGGTCGCGGCGACCTGCGCGCGCTTCTCGGACGCGAGGTGCTTGCGCGCACGGCTCACCAGCTGCCGCGCAGACGCCTCGGAGCTCTGCACGATCTCGGCGATGCGGTCATAGGGGTAGTCCAGCGCCTCGCGCAGCACGTACGCGGCGCGCTCGGTGGGCGTGAGCTTCTCGAGCAGGAGCAGCACCGCGTACTCCAGCGCCTCGCCGCGCTCGGCGCCCAGCGAGGGGTCGTCCTCGGTGTTCACCGGCTCGGGAAGCCACGGCCCGATGTACGTCTCACGCCGCGCGTGTGCAGACTGCATGGCGTTGATCGACAGCCGCGTCGTGATCGTCGCGAGGAACGCCGCCGGCTCGCGCACGTCGGCGCGGTCGGTCTGCTGCCACCGGATCCAGACGTCCTGCACGATGTCCTCCGCGTCCGAGACCGTGCCGAGCATCCGGTACGCGATGCCGAACAGGCGCCGCCGGGATTGCTCGAACTGCTCCGTCGCCGAGTCCATGCGCTGGTCGGTCATGTCACGCCTTTCTTCACCGGGCGACGAAGGGATGCCGCGGCTCGCTGCCGTCCGCGTCGCGCGCGCGACGCACCCACCCTCGACGGTCTACACGAGCTTCGACAAGACAGCCACTCGGTATGTGACACCGACGCGGAATCACGACCGAGATCGCCGAATCGGTCACAGCCGGACGACCACTCCGGTCTTCGCTGGCACACCGGGTCGTCAGCCCGCTCACGGAAGGAACGCCATGACCGACCACACTCTCCAGCCCGAGGCGCAGGCCTTCGCCGACGCCGCCGCTCAGCCGCCCACGCTCGTCGAGCGCGGGGTCGACGGCGCCCGCGCCCTCCTCGACGAGGTGCAGGCCGCGCCCGTCGACAAGCCCGACGTCGACGAGGAGTGGATCACCGTCTCCGCCGCCGTCGGCGACGTGCCCGTCCGCATCGTCAGGCCCGTCGGCGCGTCCGGCACGCTGCCCGTCGTTCTGTACATCCACGGCGGGGGCTGGGTGCTCGGCAACGCCGGCACCCACGACCGGCTGGTACGCGAGCTGGCCGTCGGCGCGGACGCCGCGGTGGTGTTCGTCGAGTACACGCGATCGCCCGAGGCGCGGCATCCCGTCGCCATCGAGCAGGCGTACGCGACCGCCCGCTGGATCATGGACGAGGGTGACAAGCGAGGGCTGGATGCCTCGCGCCTCGCGATCGCCGGCGACTCGGTCGGCGGCAACATGGCGGCCGTCGTGGCGCTGCTGGCCACCAAGCGCGGGGACGTGTCGTTCATCCACCAGTCGCTGTACTACCCGGTCACCGATGCCGCGATGGACACCGAGAGCTACCGCGAGTTCGCGGAGGGGTTCCACCTGCGCGCCGACGCCATGGCCTGGTTCTGGGACAACTACCTGCCCGATGTCGCCGCGCGCCACGACCAGACGGCCTCGCCGCTGCGCGCGCCGATCGACGAACTGCGAGGTCTTCCCGAGACGCTGCTGATCGTCGACGAGAACGACGTGCTGCGCGACGAGGGCGAGCAGTACGGGCGCCACCTCATCCAGGCGGGCGTGCGCACCACCCTGGTGCGCTACGACGCCACGATCCACGACTTCATGATGCTCAACCCGCTCCGTCCGTCGGCGGCGACCACCGCCGCGGTCGAGCAGGCCATCCACGTCCTGCGCAAGGCCTTCGCGCAGGGCTGATCCACCACCGACCCCGAACGAGTCAAGAGAGAAAGAGAAGCAGACAATGGAAATCCGCAAGCCCACCATCGTGCTCGTCCACGGCGCCTTCGCCGAGTCCGCCTCGTGGAACGGCGTCATCGAACGCCTGCAGGCGAAGGGCGTCAACGCCGTCGCCGTCGCCAACCCGCTGCGCAGCCTCGCCGGCGACGCCCAGTACGTGCGCAACGTCATCGCGTCGATCGACGGGCCGGTCGTGCTCGTCGGGCACTCGTACGGCGGCCTCGTCATCACCGAGGCGGCCTCGCGCAACGAGCAGGTCGTCGGACTCGTGTACGCGTCGGCGTTCGCGCCCGAGACCGGCGAGAGCGCGTTCTCGCTGTCGGCCACGGCCCCCGGCAGCACGCTCGGCGAAGCGCTCGCGGCGTACCCGGTCGCCACTGGCGGCAACGAGTTCGCCATCCGCGTCGACGCGTTCCACGAGCAGTTCGCCGCGGATGTGCCCGACGCGCAGGCCGCACTGATGGCCGCCACGCAGCGCCCCGTGACCGAGAAGGCGCTGACCGACGGCCTGACGACCGATCAGCCCGCGTGGAAGGACATCCCGTCCTGGCACGTGTTCGGCGACCAGGACCACAACATCCCCGTCGCGGTGTTCCGCGCCGGGGCCGAGCGCGCCGGAGCCCGCGGCACCACCGAGGTGGCAGGCGCCTCGCACGCGATCAGCGTGTCGCAGCCCGACGCCGTGGTGGCGACGATCGCCGCCGCGGGTCGCGCGTACGTCGAGAGCCGCTCCGAGACCGTGGGCGCGACCGCTCAGTGAGACGCCGCGACGCCCCGGCCGCGATCCGGCCGGGGCGTCGCCGTCGGCCTCCCGGCATCAGACGGTGACCGGCTCGAGCCCCTGCTCCAGACGCTCGACGTCCTCGGCGCGGCACAGGTCCGTCGCGGGGAGCGCCGCCGTGGCCGACCCGGCCGCGACACCGGAGCGGAACGCCTCGCCGAGCGAGCGACCCTGCGCCAGGCGCAGCACGAGGGCGCCGAGAAAGCTGTCGCCCGCGCCCACCGCGCTCTGCACCTCGACGTGCGGCGTGGGCAGGCGCAAGGCTTCGTCGGCGGTGACGAGCACCGCACCCGACCCGCCGAGCGTGAGTGCGACGACCTCGCACGAGCCCCGCCCCACGAGCTCCCGGGCCGCCTCGATCAGGCCGATCTCGTCGGTCTCGGCTGCTCCCACCAGCTCGCGCAGCTCGCGCTTGCTGGGTTTGATGAGGAACACGCCCTCCTCCAGCGCGGCGGCCAGCGCGTCGCCGGAAGTGTCGACGACGCAGCGCGAGCCATGCTCGCGGGCGATGCGCGCGATCTGCGCGTACAGGTCGTCCGGCGCTCCCGGCGGCAGACTGCCGCTGGTCACGACGAACCCGCCGACGGGAAAGTCGTCCGCGACCGCCGACAGCAGCGCCCGCCACTCCGGCTCCGACAGCTCGGGGCCCTGGAGCACGAACCGGAACTGCTCGCCCGTCGACGTCTCGTCGACGGTGAAGCTCTCGCGTGTGGCATCCGCGATCCCCACCATGCGACTGGCGATGCCCTCGCGGTCGAGCAGCTGCCGGTAGGCCTGCCCGGTCGGCCCGCCGGCCGCGTACACGGCCAGCGAATGCCCGCCGAGGTTGCGGACCACCCGCGACACGTTGACACCCCCGCCGCCCGGATCCAGTCGCGTCGGCCCGCAGCGCATCTTGCTCTCGGGCATCACCCGCGGCGTCGACGTCGACACGTCGAGTGCGGGATTGGGCGTGACCGTCAGGATCGGCAGATGCGCGAGGGCCATGACCACAGAGTATGCGTGGATGCCGGCGGCCCGGCAGTCCCCGTCGGTGCGCGTCCGGGAGCGCCCGACTCCGCGTGCCGGCAGTAGCGTGAGCACGACATCCTGTTGTCAGTCACCCCCCGGACGAAGGACACACGCGTGGACATCACACAGATCGACCCTGCGCTGCGCGAGGTCACCCGAAAGGCCCCGCGGATCAACCTGGAGAATCCGGTGACGCTGTGGACGATCACGTCGCTGTCGCGCTTCATGCCCGGCACCAAGGTCGACGGCGTCGAGCGGCGCGTCGTCCGCGACGGCGCCGTGCGCGTGCGGGTCTACGTGCCTGCTCAGACGAGCGGGGCAGGGCTGCTGTGGATCCACGGCGGCGGACTCGTGCTCGGCGCCGCCGCGATGGACGATCGCACATGCAGCGAGGTCGCCCGCGACACCGGGGTCATCGTGGTCTCGGTCGACTACCGCCTCGCACCGCGGCATCCCTTTCCCGCCGCGATCGACGACAGTGCCGCCGCCTTCGCGTGGTTCGTCACGCACGCGGCCGAGCTCGGCGTCGACCCCGGCCGCATCGCCGTCGGCGGCCAGAGCGCCGGAGGCGGCCTGGCCGCCGCGCTCGTCCAGCGCCTCGTCGACGCGCAGACCCCGCCGGTCGCGCAGTGGCTGTTCTGCCCGATGCTGGACGACCGCACAGCCGCCGACCGATCGCGCGACGACGTCGACCACTTCGTGTGGAACAACCGCGCGAACCTCGTGGGCTGGCGCTCGTACCTCGGCGACCGGGTCGGGGGCGAATCCCTTCCGGCCTATGCCGCCGCCACGCGGCGCGAAGACCTCAGCGGTCTGCCCCCGACGTGGATCTACACATCGGACGCGGAGCTGTTCTTCGACGAGGACGTCGCGTACGCCCGCGCGCTCGAGGCCGCCGGCGTGCCGGTGACCCTCGACGTCGTGTCGGGCGCCGCCCACGGCTTCGAGGCCTGGGCGCCCGACACCGAGCCGGCCCGCGCGCTGCAGGCGCGCGCGAGGACGTGGCTGCGAGCGCAGTTAGGCTGACGCGCGGCCGGGCCCGTTCTGCTCGTCGAGCAAGGAACGCGCGAGCAGCGTGGATCCGGCGACCGCCGCGGGCATCGACGCGACGGCACCGAGCGGGACGAGGAAGCACAGCTGCGTCGCCACGCCGAAGCCGAGCACGCGGGCTCGGTGGCCGCGGCGCAGCCGCTTGCGCTCCGCCGCGGTGAGGCCACGGGCGCTGAGGGCGCGCGAGCTGAGCTCGTCGGCGACGACCCACCCGGTGAGGATCACGCCGACGACCGCGCTCACGACACCGCCGACCACCGGGATGAACCCGAGTGCGAGGGCGAGCACGGCGATCAGGATTCCTCGACCGACGAGTGAGAGCGCGTCGCCGACCGACCGCCAGAAGCCGTAAGACGCATCGAACCGCTCGTCGCCGTGATCGGCCTCGACCGCCCGCCAGATGCGCTCGTAGAACGGCTCGCCGATCAGCAGCGTCAGGGCGGTGAACGAGATCGCCACCAGCACGAGCGCCGCCCCGACGAGCGCCGTGCCGATCGTGATGCGGATGACAGCCGCCCACACCGACGGCCACCCGTCGGCGAACGGCGTGAGCGCCTCGGTGAGGCCGGGAAGGAACGCCGCCAGCGTGATCAGGCCGCCGAACAGCAGCAGTCCGACGATGACCGCCGGCACCAGCCCGAGCAGCATCAGTCCCGGGCGACGTCGCCAGTACGCGAAGCCTCGGAGCAGCATCCCCGCCCCTCGAAAGAACTCGCGCATCGCACAAGGGTACGAAACCGTCGCTCGCGATGAGAATCGCCCCCGACATCAGACCGAGTGGATGCCGGCGGCCGCGGTGACGCGAATCCCTCCGGCGGGATCGTCGAATCATGTCGCGGCGATCACGCTCGATGTCACAGAACGGGTGGCCCGGCGGTCATTCGCTCATGACAGACAAGGAGCATCCATGCCCATCCAAGACGTCATGATCTCCGATCCGTTCGCGAGGCTGAACCACATCGACGCTGGCGAGCTGAACGTCGCGTACGTGGACGAAGGACCACGCGACGGCACGGTCGTCCTGCTGCTGCACGGCTGGCCCTACGACATCCGCAGCTTCGGCGAGGTCGTTCCCCGACTGGTCGATGCCGGCTATCGGGTGCTGGTGCCGTATCTGCGCGGCCACGGCGAGACCGTCTTCCGCTCGGCCGAGACGCTGCGCAACGCGCAGCAGTCGGCGCTGGCCGGCGATGCGCTCACGCTGTTGGACGCGCTGGGCGTCGATCGTGCGATCGTCGCGGGCTTCGACTGGGGCGCCCGCACCGCCGACATCGTGGCAACCCTGCACCCCGATCGCACCCTCGGGCTGGTCTCGGTGAGCGGCTACCTCATCGGCAGCCAGGCTGCCGGGGCGGCGCCGCTTCCGCCCGCGGCCGAGCTGCAGTGGTGGTACCAGTACTACTTCGCGACCGAGCGAGGGCGGGAGGGCTACGACCGGTACCGCCACGACTTCGCGAAGCTGATCTGGCGCCTCGCGTCTCCGCAGTGGGCCTTCGACGACGACGTGTTCGGCGCGAGCGCCGTCGCTCTGGACAACCCCGACCACGTTGACATCGTGATCCACAACTATCGGTGGCGCCTCGGTCTCGCCGAGGGAGATCCGCGACTCGATGAGACCGAGGCGCTGCTCGCGCACGCGCCGTCGATCGACGTGCCGACCATCACGCTCGAGGGGGACGCGAACGGGGCACCGCATCCGGATGCCGCGGCCTACGCGCCGAAGTTCGCCGGTCGCTACGAGCACCGCGTGGTCGCCGGGGGCATCGGACACAACCTCCCCCAGGAGGCGCCGGACGCCTTCGCCTGGGCGATCCTCGATGTGGCGCGGTGGGCCCGATGACGGGTGCATTCTCCCGCGCACGACGCCGACGCCGACGACGACCGGCCTGACGCTCAGGCGTCCTGGCCTGTCACACGCTGGAGCGCTGCGGTGTCTCATGTGTGAAGCCAAACGAGGAGGGCGGACGTGCGCAGCATCGCCGACGGGACCGGGAACTCTCGCGCGAAGGAGGAGCGCCGCGGTCGTACGCTCACCGATCGGCTGAGCGTACGGCTCGCCGACACGCGGGTGCTCGGGCGGCGCATCGAGGACGTGTGGCTGGGCCTGCGGGCGCGGGCAGTGCCGCGGCATTGGACGAACCTGTTCGGCGTCGTCACCGTCGCGTCACTCGTGGTCGTCATGGTGACCGGCGTCGTCCTGATGTTCTTCTACACGCCCTCGAGCGACACGATCAGCTACGCGGGTTCGTATGCGCCCCTTCACGATGCCGCCGTCTCCAAGGCGTTCGCCTCGACGATGCGTGTCAGCTTCGAGGTGCCCGGCGGCCGGCTCCTGCGCCAGGCGCACCACTGGTCGGCGCTGCTGCTGCCGGCCTCGATCGTGGTGCAGCTCGTGGTCGCCTTCTTCACCGGCGCCCATCGGCGACCGCGCCGGGCGATGTGGGTCCTGCTGGTGCTCGCGTTCCTGGCGGCCGTCGCCACCGGGTGGAGCGGCTACGCGCTTCCCGACGACATGCTGTCGAGCACCGGGCTGCGCATCGTCGAGGGCATCCTCCTCGGCATCCCCGTCGTCGGCACGTGGCTGGCCTCGGCGCTGTTCGGAGGCTCCTTCCCCGGACGCATCATCGAGAATCTGTACCCGCTCCACGTCGTCGTGTTCCCGCTGGCCCTCATCGCGTTCCTCACGCTCCGTGGCATCGCGGCATGGCGCCACGGCCCCGTACAGTTCCCCGGCCTGGGTCGCACGCCGCACAACATCGTCGGCGAGCCGCTCGTCCCGACGGCCGCGGTACGCGCCGGCGGGCTGTTCGCGGTGGTCACCGCCGTGCTGCTCCTCGTCTCGGCGACGGTCACGGTGAGCCCCATCTGGCTCTACGGTCCTGCCGATCCCGGGAACGCGGGTGCTGGAAGCCAGCCGGACTGGTACACCGGCTTCCTCGACGGCGCTCTGCGTCTGGTGCCGCCGGGGTGGGAGATCGAATGGCTCGGTCGCACCTGGACGCTCGCGGTGCTCGCGCCGCTCGCCGTCGTCGGCGCGTTCTTCGCGGTGCTCGTCCTGTACCCGTACATCGAGGAGCGCGTCACCGGCGACCGGCGCGACCACGACCTGCTCGATCGCCCGCGCACCGCGCCGACACGGACCGGCATCGGCGTCGCGGGGCTCGTCTTCGTGGGAGTGCTGTGGGCTGCCGGCGGCGCCGACATCATCGCAACGACGTTCTCGGTGAGCATCGAGCACGTCATCCTCACCCTGCAGGCCGCGCTCGTCCTCGGACCGCTCGTCGGCTTCAGCGTGGCGCGCCGAGTCGCTCTCGGCCTGCAGCAGAAGGACCGGATGCTGCTGGAGCACGGGTACGAGACAGGGCGCATCCTCCGCCTTGCCGGTGGGGAGTACGTCGAAGTGCATCGGCCGCTGGACGAGACCGACCGCGCGCGAATCGCATTGCCGGTGTCTCCCGCCAACGAGCGGCTGCTCGCACCTGCCGCGGCTGACGGAGCGGCGCGGCGCGGCGTCCTCGTGAGCGCGGGCACCGGCGGGGACGTGTCAGAGCGGCGGGAAGACTAGCCGACGGCTCCTGAAACCGGCTTCGGCTAGGCGGTCTATGGGAGCGCCGCGATGAGGCGGTCGATCTCCTCGTCGGTGTTGTAGTAATGCACGGACGCACGGACCAGCCCGGTCAGGTGCCGGGCCTCCAGGTCGAGTCGGGCGTAGTCCACCACCGAGACGCTCGTGTTGATGCCGTTCGCCGCGAGCCGGCGCTGAACCTCGTGCGGGGCAGTTCCGTCGACGGTGAAGGTGACGATCCCGCACGTGCGCTCGCCCTGGTCGTGCACACGTACGCCCGCGCGATCTCGGAGCCGCTGGCGGAGCGTGTCGGCGAGTGATTGGACCCGCTGCTGAATCTCGGTCAACCCCCAGCTCTGGGCATAGGAGGCAGCGACGCCGAGCCCGATCTTGCCGGCGACGTTGGTCTCCCAGTTCTCGAAGCGTCGCGCGTCGGGCCTGATCTCGAAGCGATCTGCCGCGGTCCAGGTCGCGGCGTGCAGGTCCAGGAAGGGCGGCTCCAAGGAGCGGATCAGGTCGCGGCGGACGTAGGCGAACCCCGTCCCTCGCGGCGCTCGGAGGAACTTGCGTCCGGTGGCGGTGAGGAAGTCGCATCCGATCGTGGAGACATCGATCGGCATCTGCCCGATCGACTGACAGGCATCCAGGAGGTACGGCACACCGAACTCGCGGGCTGCTCGCCCGACGTCGGCAGCCGGGTTCACAAGACCGCCTTGGGTGGGGACGTGCGTGAGCGCGATCAGCCTCACCGGTCCGACACCTCGCGCAGTGAGCCGATCGCGGAGGTCGTCGACGCTGATCTGCCCGGAGGCATCGTTGTCGACCGCTTCGACGATCACCCCGGAACGCGCCGCGATCTGCAGGAACGCGATCATGTTGCTCGCGTACTCCGCGCGCGACGTCAGGATCCGATCCCCCGGTCGGAACGAAGCCGCCAAGGCGTAGAACACCATGTCCCACGCGCGTGTCGCGTTCTCGACGATCGCGATCTCGTCCCGGTCCGCGCCGATCAGCGCAGCGACACTGTCGTAGGTTGCCTCGATCCGCTCCTCGGCTGCCGCTGCCGCTTCGTACCCACCGCGTTCGCTCTCGAGCCGCAGATGATCGATGACAGCCTCGGTCACCTGGCGAGGCGGCAACGCGGAACCGGCGTTGTTGAAATGAGCGACGTTGCGCACCCCAGGAGTGTCAGCACGCGCCCGGTCGACATCCAGGACCATCCGCACATCTTATGGAGGTTCGCGGGTCGTCAGCGACGCATGCGAGAGAAGGCCCGCCGGCAGGAGGCAGTCGTGCCTTGATGTGCGCCCGTGGCGCTGGCTAGGCTCCTCGATCGTGATCTACCAGGATCCTCTTGCGTATCTGCTCGGCATCGAAGGGTCCGCACTGCTCGACGCATGGGCCGGTGACCACGATCGAGCCTTCGTCGAAGACCGGATCGCCGAGATCCGCCGGCTGCTCGCCGACGAGAAGCTCCAGAACCGCGGGGTGCTCGCGGAGCGCGTGACCGCTGATGTCGCCTATCAGCAGGAGGCGCCCGGCTACGACGCGAATGCGGGCGGTGGCCTCTTCGCGATCGACGAGCCGGTCATCACCGAATGGCTGGCGCACCGCGCGGTCGGCGTCGCCCTGGACGCCGCGTGCGGCACAGGGCGATTCGCGCGGATCCTCGCCGACCTCGGCCACACCGTGATCGGCGTCGACGGATCACCGGACATGCTCGAGCTCGCCCGAGAGCGCGTTCCGCAGGGCCAGTTCCAGCTGGGCTCAGTCGATCGGCTGCCTCTCGCCGACCGATCGGTCGATGTGGTCGTGTGCGCGCTCGCGCTCGTCCACGTGAGCGATCTCGGCCCGGTGTTCGCCGAGTTCGCCCGCGTGCTGCGCCCCGGCGGCGCGCTCCTCATCTCGGACGTGCATCGCGAGCTCACGACGATCGGCTCGGGCATCAAGGGTGTAGGAACTGACGGCGAGCGCCGCCTCGCCCCGGCATTCCGGCATCCCCTCGGCGACTATCTTCGGGCCGCGCTCGGCGCGGGACTCGAGTTGCGCGGCTGCGAGGAGCCGGCCCTCCACGTGGACGGCTCGCCGATGCCCGAGCCGAGCACCGAGATCGGCGACTGGTCGGCGTGGCCATGGTCTCTGATGGCATACGTGCCCGAGGCGACGCGCGCGATCTCCGGCCGTCCGCAGCTGCTCCTCCTGAACTTCGCTCAGCCTGCGTACTGAGCGTGCGCCCTGATCGCTGTCCCGCGCCTGCGGGGGAACGCGCGACAGTCGCCCGTCACCCGAAGTCGCCGGGCGCCATATCGGTGAAGCGCGAGAAGTGACCCTGGAACGCGACCGTGATGGTGTCGGTCGGGCCGTTGCGGTGCTTCGCCACAATGAGGTCGGCCTCGCCGGCGCGCGGTGAATCCTTCTCGTACGCCGCCTCGCGGTGCAGCAGCACCACCATGTCGGCGTCCTGCTCGATCGAGCCCGACTCACGCAGGTCGCTCAGCGCCGGCTTCTTGTCGGCGCGCTGCTCGGCACCTCGGTTCAGCTGCGACAGGGCGATCACGGGAACGCCGAGCTCCTTCGCCAGCAGCTTGAGGGCACGCGAGAACTCCGAGACCTCCTGCTGACGCGACTCCACTCGCTTGCCCGAGGTCATGAGCTGCAGGTAGTCGATCACGACGAGCTTGAGGCCGGCGCGCTGCTTGAGCCGGCGGCACTTCGCGCGGATCTCGACGAGCGTCATGTTGGGGCTGTCGTCGATGTACAGCGGCGCGTCGTTGATGCGTCCGCGGGTGGCGGCGACCGTCGTCCAGTCGCGCGAGTCGAGCGTGCCCTTGCGCATCGACTGCAGCGGGATCGCACCTTCGGCGCTGAGCAGGCGCATGGCGATCTCGCTGCGCCCCATCTCGAGTGAGAAGAAGATCGTGGGCATGCCGTGCTTGACGGCGGCGGACCGCGCGAAGTCGAGCGCGAGCGTCGACTTACCCATCGCGGGTCGCGCCGCGATGATGATCATCTGGCCGGGGTGCAGACCGTTGGTGAGCTGGTCGAGACCCGAGAAGCCGGTCGGGATGCCGGTCATCTGACCGTCGCGGCCACGAGCGGCCTCGATCTCTTCGACCGCGGCATCCACCGCGATCGTCAGCGGCACGTAGTCCTCGGCCTGCTCGGCGCCCGTGACGGAGTAGATCTCGGCCTGCGCGTTGTTGACGAGGTCGAGCGCCTCACCCTGGCCCGAGTAGCCCATCTGCACGATGCGCGTGCCGGCCTCGACGAGGCGGCGCAGCAGTGCGCGCTCCGACACGATCGACGCGTAGTAGCCGGCGTTGGCGGCGGTCGGGACGATCGAGGTGAGCGTGTGCAGATAGTCCGCACCGCCGGCGCGCTGCAGGTCGCCGGTCTTGATCAGCTCGTCGGTGACGGCGACGACGTCGGTCGGCTCGCCGTGCGAGTACAGGGTGAGGATCGCCTCGAAGATCAGCTCGTGCTTCGGGATGTAGAAGTCCGTGCCCCGGAGCGTCTCGATGACGTCGGCCACCGCATCCTTCGAGAGCAGCATGCCGCCGAGCGCGCTCTGCTCGGCGAGGAGGTCATGCGGGGGAGTGCGCTCGTAGTCGCTGCGGCCGCCGTCGCGAGGGCCCCCCATGCGCTCTTCGGAGATGTCGGCGATCGACATAGGCTGCGCGTCCCCTTCTCGCTCGCTGCATCGTCCGATCGCGCGCGTATTGCCGCGCCCCCGGTTGGCCGTTGACCACGCTAAGGACGGCCTCCGACACTCGCAACACGACCTGTGGATAACTGTGTGGAAAGCCTGAGAGAAACGCCGACACGCCTGTGAAGAACCTCTGTGGAGAACTACCGGGATATCTGGGGGATATATCGCCGAAACAGCCTCTGACCGGGCATCCACGAATCCACACCCTGTGGAGGGATACGTGGTTGAAGCAGAGGTTGAAGGTTGGGCGCGCCGCTGTGGGCTGTGCACAATTCCCGGGAACACAGGGCTCTTCCCGCGTGCGCGAGCGCGATGTCGGTCCGAACGGGAAGAAGCTCTGGACATCACGTCGGACGAGGCGGTACTCTCGGAGGTCCAGGCACCCTCACGCACGATCCGTTCGGCCGTTCCACGATCCGAATCCGGATGTGCGGGCTTATTCGTCGTGGGAGGTGAACGTGGAGACCACAGTCCGGCAGCTGCCGAGGATCGTGCGACTGGCCCTGATCGGGACGGGTGCCGCGTTCGCCTGGATCGTCGTCTCGCTCGTCCTGGGCCTCGGCCTCGGGAACGCGCACGCCGACGACGGAGACCACGACGGACTGCTCGGGGGTGTCCTCGGCGCCGTGACCTCCGCGGTCGATTCGACCGCGTCGACGCTCACGAGCACCGTCACCGGCACGGTCTCGACCACCACCACCGCCGTCACCGGCGTCGTGAACACGGTCGTCTCGGTCGCGCCGGCGCCGGTGCAGCGCCCGGTCAGCCAGGTTGTCCAGTCGGTCGGCTCCGTCGTCACGAACACCGTCACCACAGTCACCGCTCCCGTCACCCAGGTGGTGTCGGGCGGCGTGGTCAGCGGCGTGACGCAGCCCGTCGTGGACGTCGTGACGCAGGTTCCCGTGGTCGGCGGCATCGTGTCGGGCATCGGCCTGGACGACGCCGTCACCGACCTCGGCGGAACGGTCGACGACACGCTCGGCGGCGTCGTGGGCGGCGTGGTCGACGCGGTCGACGAGACCGGCACGACCATCGGCCAGCCCGCGCCCGGCATCGACGTGCCGACGCTTCCGGGCCTTCCCGGTCTTCCCGGGTCGTTCGACCCCTCGGTTCCCTCCGATGTGCCCGCCACGGACGCCGGCGTCGTCGACGCCGCCCTGGCGGGACCGACGGATGCCGCCGGCCCGACGTCCCCGTCGGCCGCGGTCGCCCGCGGTACCTGGAGCGCCGCTGCCGCGGCCGCTGTCACGGATACCGCCGAGGCTGTCGTCTCTTCCTCCGGGCCCGCGTCCAGCGGGGGCGGAGCCACCAGCAGCGGGGGCGGGCTCTGCCTCCCCGCATCTTCTTCTGCGGGATCCGGCGGTGCGGGTCCCGGCGCCTGGGCGTTCGTCGCCCTCGATCCTCTCGATGCAGACCGTGCCTGGGTGCGTCGAGCAGGGCCCGAGGACGAGCTCGCGCCGCCGGCGCCTCTCGCTTCCACCGACGTCTCCCCCGACTGATCGGCTCGCAGCCGTCGCCTGTGCTCATCCGAGCCGGCCATGACGGCAGAGCTTCGGCGCGCCCTCACGCGCCATGCAGCGCTGACGCACATCGCGCCGCTGCGAACCGATCAACACACAAAGGGGAACACCATGCGTACTTTCTACAAGCGCGCCCTCTTGGGCACGCTCATCGCGGGCGGCATCACGCTGCTCGGCGCGACGGTCGCAAATGCGGCCGAGACGCCCTCTGATCCGAATCTGCTGACGTCGGTCGTCGCGGACAACGGCCCGGTCGACGCTCTCGTGGGCGACGGCATCGTCGACCCGCTGCTGGGCGATGACGGCGCGGTCGCGCCCGTCACCGGCGCGGTGGCCGCGGTGGTCGACGGTGTGACCGGCACCACCGCCGGAACCGTCGTCACCGAAGCGCTGACCGGCGACGACAGCGCACTCAACGACGTCGTGGGCGACGGCGCGCTCGTCGAGGGCGGCACCGTCGGCAACCTCGCCGAGAACGGCGACGCCGTGCTCAACGACCTCGCCGCGGGCGACGTGCAGGGTGCTGTCACGAACCTCGGCACCACGGTCGAAGACCTCGGCTCCGACGTCGGCCAGACGGTGACGGCCGCCGCGCAGAACACCGACGACCAGGTGATCGACGGGATCGTGGCCGACGCGCTCACCGATGTGGGCGGCATCCTGAACGGCGACGACCCGGCTGCCGGCCTGCAGAACCTGGTGCAGGACCTCGGCGACAACACCGCCGACGCCACCGACACGTCCGGCCTCGCGCAGGACGCGCTGCAGCAGACGCTCGAGGGCGGTCCGACGGCGACGCCGAACACCCCGACGGACGACGCTGACGGCCTGCTCACCGGTCTCACCGAGGACAACGGCCTGGTCGACGGACTCGTCGGCGACAGCATCCTCGATCCGATCCTGGGCGAGGACGGCGCGCTCGAGCCCGTCACGGACGCCGTGGGCGACCTGCTCGACGGTCTCACCGACACCACTGCCGGCAGCGACCTGCTCGACGGCCTGCTCGGTGAGGACTCCGGTCTGAACGACGTGGTGGGCGACGGCATCCTGGTCGAGGGCGGTCTCGTGGGCAACGCGGTCGACAATCTCGACAACACCGTCGGCGACCTGCTGGACGGCGACGTCGACGGCGTGGTCGAAGACCTGGGCACGACGGTCTCCGACCTCGGCTCGGACCTCGGCACCACGGTGACCCACGCGACCGGCAACACCGCCGACCAGGTGCTCGACGGTCTCGTCAACGACGCGGTCGGCGACGCCGGCACCATCGTCGACGAGCTGCTCAGCGGCGGCGACGTCCTTGGGGCCGTCTCCGACACGGTGCAGAACGTGGGCGACAACCTGACGGACGCGGTGGACAACACCGGGCTGGTCGATGACCTGCTCACCGACCTGCTCGGCGACACGGACCCGACGGACCCGACGGATCCCACGGATCCCACGGACCCGACCGACCCGACCGACCCGACCGACCCGACGGACCCGACGGACCCGACGGACCCGACGGACCCGACGGACCCGACCGACCCCACCAACCCCGGTGACGGCGGCTCGAACGGCGGCTCGAACGGCGGCGACGGGATCACGGGCTCGACGGCTGACGCCGGCGCTGCCTCCACACTCGCCGCGACAGGAGGGGCGGGCGCACTCCCGTTCCTGCTGCTGGGACTGATGCTCCTGGTGGCGGGCGCGTTCGCGCGCGCGTCGCGGCGCCGCTCCGCGTGAGTCGACGGGGCAAGTCGACGTTCCCCAGACGCCCTCGCCCCGACTCCGCGTGAGCAGGCGGGAGGACCGATCCAGCCGGTCCTCCCGCCCCCGAACCGCCCCCGACCTCGCCGACGTTCTCGCCTGGACCGGCGGGGTCGGGGGCCTCAACGCCTCGACCGCGGCGTCCGTCTCTGCCTGGACCGGACGCCGCGGCTCGAGGGGAATGAAGTGGATGCCGCGACCCGGGGGGCTCGCGGCATCCACTTCTTCATGCACCCGGCCACCTCGCGTCGGGCCGTCTCCCCGCGTCGCGTTGCGCGGCAGGCAGGCGCTCGCCAGAGTGGAGGGATGCCCTTCCCTGAGCCCTACCGACTGATCCCGGTCCCCTCCGAGCGCCTCGACGACGTGCTGCTGCTCGACGTGTGGGCGTTCCCGACGAGCGACACCGTCCAGGCCCTGCGCGAACTCCCGAGCCCCCTCAGCTGGGACCGCACCTACGGCGTCGTCCGCGGCAGCGACGAAGAGCCGCTCGCGGGCTTCCACGGCGCCTATCCCCTGCGGGCATATCCGGTCCCCGGCGCCGAGGTGTCGTGCGGATGGCTGACGTGGGTGGGTGTGCATCCGGGGCACCGGCGGCGCGGCATCCTTCGCGGCATGATCGAGCACCACTTCGCCGACTGCCTCGCACACGGCGAGCCGATCTCTGGGCTCATGGCCGCCGAGACCCCGATCTACGGGCGCTTCGGCTACGGCATGGCATCCACGCAGGTGAGCCTCACGATTCCCCGGGGTGCGGCCCTGCGGCCCGTGCCGGGTTCGTCCGAGCTGGAGGTCGCGCTGGAGGAATGGGATGCCGCCACCCACGGCCCGATCGTCGCGAGCATCCACCGGGACTACGCGCGCGTGCCCGAGGGTCTCGGCCGTCCGGGCTGGGCGACCCGCGAGACGCCGGAGCAGCGCACCGCGCGCGAGACCGACGCCCCGATCCACCGGGGCGGCAAGGAGGCGCTGCGCGTACTGCTGGTGCGCGCCGGCGACGGCACGCCGGTGGCGTACGCGACCTTCCGCCGGTCGAGCTCGTGGGGGCGCGCGGGCGCCGAGGGCACCGTGCACGTGCGCGAGGCGGTCGCTCTGACGGCTCCCGCCGCGCACCGGATGTGGTCGGTGCTGCTGGACCTCGACCTCACCAGCAAGGTGCAGATCGCGAACCTTCCCGTCGACGACCCGATCGTGTCGCTGCTGGTCGACATCCGCGCGGCTGTGCCCGACTACCAGGACAACAGCTGGATCCGCATCGTCGACCTGCCCGCGGCGCTGTCGCAGCGCGCGTACGCCGGCGACGTCGATGTCGTGATCGAGGTGACCGACGCGATGCTCCCGGCCAACGCCGGGCGGTGGCGCGTCCACGCGGAGGCATGGGGCCACGCCGCGGTGGAGCGCACCGAGGCCGAGCCCGACCTCGTGCTCGACATCCGGGAGCTCGGCGCCGCGCACCTCGGCTCGGTCACCCTGTCTTCGCTCGCCCAGGCGGGTCTGGTCACCGCACGCACCCCCGAGGCGCTGCGTCAGGCGTCCGCGGCCTGGTCGTGGCCCGTGGCCGCGGGCGCGAACTGGATCTTCTGACGGCGGCGCCCGACCCGGAAGCGGCCGAGGACGGCCCGAGAACGACGGATGCCGCAGACCCGAAGGTCTGCGGCATCCGTACGTGTGCGCCAGGATTACTTGGCGGCGACCACCTGCAGCGTGATCACGGCGGTGAGGTCGTCGCGGAGGCGAACGGTCGCCTCGTGCTCGCCCACCGACTTGATCGGGGAGGTGATGTGGATCTTGCGCTTGTCGAGGTCGCCGAGACCGGCGGCCTTGACGGCGTCGGCCACGTCGACGGTCTTGACCGCGCCGAACAGACGACCCTCGGCGCCGGCCTTGACGGCCAGGCGGACCTTGTTGGTCTCGAGGTTGTTCTTGAGAGCCACGGCCTCTTCGTGGTCGTGGATCGCGCGCGCCTCGCGGGCGGCGCGGATCGACGCCACCTGCTTCTCGCCACCGCGGGTCCACGCGACCGCGAAGCCCTGGGGGATGAGGTAGTTGCGGGCGTACCCGTTCTTGACCTCGACAACATCACCGGCGCTACCGAGCCCGGCGACCTCGTTCGTGAGAATGAGCTTTGCCATGTGGGTACTCCTTAGCGGCCAGCGCCGGCGTAAGGCAGGAGCGCCATTTCGCGCGCGTTCTTGATCGCCTTGGCGATCAGACGCTGCTCCTGCACCGAGACACCGGTGATACGACGGGCGCGGATCTTGCCGCGCTCCGAGATGAACTTGCGGAGGGTGGCGACGTCCTTGTAGTCGATGACGCCGACACGGATCGCCTTCGCGGGGGCGGCGTTCTTCGCGCCCTTCCGCGGCTTCCGGCGGTCGCCGGTTGCCTTTCCAGCCATGGTGCTTCCTTAGTTTTCTTCGATCGGATGCCTCGCCAGGAGGCATCCGGAATCTGTATCTGAGATCAGAACGGGGTGTCGTCGCCGTAGGCGCCCGGAGCCGCCCACGCGTCGCCGCCGCCGCTGTTCGAGGAGCCGGGCGTCGACCACGGCTCGTCGGCGACCTGTGCCGGACGCGACTGACCGCCGCCGCCGAAGTTGCCTCCGCCACCGCCGGAGCCGCCCGCGGCGCGGGTGACCGAAGCGGTCGCGTAGCGCAGCGACGGGCCGATCTCGTCGACCTCGAGCTCGATCGCGGTGCGGTTGTTGCCTTCGCGGTCCTGGTAGCTGCGCTGCTTGAGGCGGCCGGTCGCGATGACCCGCATGCCCTTGGTCAGCGAGCCGGCCACGTGCTCGGCGAACTCGCGCCACACGCTCGCGCGGAGGAACAGCGCCTCGCCGTCCTTCCACTCGTTGCTCTGACGGTCGAAGTTGCGAGGGGTCGACGCGATCGTGAAGTTCGCGACGGGGAGGCCGTTCTGCGTGTACCGCAGTTCGGGATCAGCCGTGAGGTTGCCCACGACGGTGATGATCGTCTCGCCGGCCATCTGCCTTACGCCTTCGCAGCCTTGGCGGTCTTGCGGGCGGCACGCTCGTCGGCACGCTGCTTCTCGGACGCGATCATGGCGATCGCCTCCTCGGCGCGGAGCACCTTGGTGCGCATGATGCGCTCGTCGAGGTTCAGCTGACGGTCCAGCTCCTGCGTGGTCGCAGCGGTGGCCGTGAAGTTGACGACGGCGTAGATGCCCTCGGTCTTCTTCTGGATCTCGTACGCAAGACGGCGCTTGCCCCAGATGTCGATGTTCTCGATGGTGCCGCCGTCGGTCGTGATGACCTTCAGGAACTTGTCGAGGTTGGCGCCGACCTGGCGCTCGTCGATCTCAGGGTTCAGGATGACCATGAGTTCGTACTGGTGCGTCACTAACCCACCTCCTTCGGACTAGAACGGCTGTCGGGCATTTCCCGGCAGCAGGAGGGTGTGTTTGCACGTCGTCCGATCGGCGCGCGGGTGCGCACTCACACGGACAACCCTCCTATGGTACCGGATGCCGCAACCCGCGCCCAATCGGGGTCGCAGAGCGAGCGAGGACGCTTCGTCTCGCTGGCGCTCGCTCAGCGACCGACTCGCGAGACGAAACGCCCCGACCGCACGAAGGGCCTATCGCCCGCGTCCGCCTCGCTTGTGCCATCCGCGCACTGCGTCTATGCCTCCTATGATGAACGCCTCGCGCTTGGCGTGGCTCCAGCCCTGTATGCGTTTCTCCCACGCGAACGCCTCCTCGATGCGCGCGAACTCATTCGTCCATACGAGCTCGACGGGCCGCCGACGCCGGGTGTACGCGGCGCCTTCGCCGGCGTTGTGCTGATCCAGACGCCGGTCGAGGTCGATCGTGCTGCCGACGTAGTACGTGCCGTCGGCACAGCGAAGGATATAGACGTAGCCCATTTCTCGATGCTGTCTGCCATTGGCGGCGCCGAGGTGCGTTCGACCGGCATCTGTGAGCGGGCGTTGCTCCCCCCGGTCTGGGGAGGACACGCGGGCGTTTCGTCTGCGGGCGCCAGAGCGCCCTCCGCTCAACAACCGGGACCACCGGCCGTTGAGCGAGCGAGACCAAACGGTCGTTGAGCGAGCGAGGAACGAGCGAGACGAAACGCCCCGATCGCACGGACGACGTCGTGCCAGGACCGCGTTTCGTCTGCGGGCGCCAGAGCGCCCTCCGCTCAACGACCGGGACCACCGGCCGTTGAGCGAGCGAGACCAGACGCCCCCGCCCCGACCACCGGTCGTTGAGCGAGCGAGGAACGAGCGAGACGAAACGCCCCGACCGCACGGGCGACCTCGTGCCACACCCCGTTTCGTCTGCGGGCGCCAGAGCGCCCTCCGCGACGAAACGCGCCGACCGCACGGCAGGCGCTGGCTAGCGGAAGGCGTTCAGGCCCGTCAGGTGCTGGCCGAGGATCAGGGTGTGGACCTCGTCGGTGCCCTCGTACGTGCGCACCGACTCCAGGTTGGCGGCGTGGCGGATCGGGGAGTTCTCCAGCAGCACGCCCTCGCCGCCGAGGATCGTGCGGGCCTCGCGGGCGATCGCGATGGCCTGGCGCACATTGTTGAGCTTGCCGAGCGAGACCATCGCCGGGGTCAGGGTTCCGGCATCCTTCGCTCTTCCGATCTGCAGCGCGAGCAGCGCGCCCTTCTGCAGCTCGACCACCATGTCGACGAGCTTGCGCTGCGTCAGCTGGAACCCGGCGATGGGCCGCCCGAACTGCTCACGCCGCAGCGCGTGCCGCAGGGCCGCCTCGTAGCTGTCGCGCGCGGCGCCCAGCGCGCCCCACACGATGCCGTAGCGCGCCTCGTTCAGCGCCGAGAAGGGCCCGCGCAGTCCGCGCGCGCCCGGAAGAAGAGCGGATGCCGCCACCCGCACCCGATCGAAGGTCAGGTGGGTCTGCACCGACGCCCGCATCGAGCCCTTCGGCCCGAGCACCGCGATGTCGAGACCCGGAGTGCCGGTCGGCACGAGGAAGCCGCGCACGCCCTCGTCGGTCTGCGCCCACACCACCACGACGTGCGCGATCGACGCGAGACCGATCCAGCGCTTGGCGCCCTCGATGATCCAGTCCGACCCGTCGCGCCGCGCGAAGGTCGTCATGCTCGCCGGGTCCGACCCTGCGCCCGGCTCGGTGAGCGCGAAGCTGCCGATGGCCTCGCCGGCGGCCATGCGCGGCAGCCATTCCTGCTTCTGCTCCTCCGAGCCCCAGCGGTGGATGGAGCCCATCGCGAGGGAGCCCTGCACCGACACGAAGGTGCGGATGCCCGAGTCGCCGGCCTCGAGCTCCAGCGCGGCCAGACCGTACTCGACCGCACCGGCGCGACGGCATCCATAGCCCTCGAGCGTCATGCCGAGCACGCCCAGGCGTCCCAGCGCGGGGGCCAGCTCGGCGGGGAAGACACCGCGGTCGAACCAGCCCGCGATGTGGGGGCGGATCTCGGCGTCGACGAACGCCCGCACCGTGTCGCGGGTCTCGCGCTCGGCCGGGCTCACCAGCGCGTCGATGCCGAGGACGTCGGATGCCGCGCGCAGCGCGTCGAGGTCGTCGGGGTCATGCGCGCCGTCGGTCATGGCATCGATTCTGCTCCTCTCATGTGTGCGACGATGAGGGTCGCGCGCGCACGCGCTGACGAGGGGACCGAACGGATGCCGCACCCGACCGCCGAGACCGCCCTCTCGCTGACCCTCGTCGGGACGCCGGACTTCGGCAGCGAGGTGCTGAAGGCGCTGTACCGCATCACGGGCCGATCGACCGTCGAGCTGCGCACCGCGATCCTGGCCGGCGAGCCGGTGTACACGGCGGAGCTGTTCGGCAGCGACCACATCCATGTCGTGCCGCGTCTGGAGAAGACCGTCGCGTACCTCGAGGGTCTGGGCGTGCCGTTCGTCGTGCATGAATGGGCCGACGGCGAGCGCGAAGAGATCACGCTCGACGTCATGCGCCGGATCATCGGCGAGTAGTCGCTCCTCGGCCGCCCGACGCCGGCCGAATGTCGCGTCGACGGCGTGCGAGACGATATGTTCGCGGCAGCCGCAGTGCTGCGGGATCATGGGGCCGTGCAAGCGATTATCGATTATGCTGGCCGAACACGCTCCAACGATGGGACCGAACGGATGCCTCGCACGACCACTCTCGTCTTCGCCGGCGACTCGATCACAGACTCCGGGCGCGACCGCGACGACGTCGCCTCGCTGGGGGACGGGTACGTCAGCCTGATCGCGCGTGCGGTGGCGGAAGGCGGCGAGACCGTCGTCAACAAGGGCATCTCGGGCAACCGCGCCGTCGATCTCGAAGCCCGCTGGGATGACATCCTCGCCGCCGGCCCCGACGTGCTCACCGTGTACATCGGCGTCAACGACATGTGGCGCCGCTTCGACAGCGACGACCCCACGTCGTCCGAGGACTTCGAGGCGACCGTGGCGGGCCTGCTGGAGGCATCCCGAGCCGCCGGCGTCGAGCGCATCTACCTCATCGAGCCGTACTTCGTGCCGGTGCGCGACGACCAGGTCGCGTGGCTCGACGACCTGAACCCCAAGCGCGACGCCGTGCGGCGCCTGGCCGAGCGCTTCGACGCGACACTGGTCGAGCTGCACGACGCCGTCACCGCCGCGGCCGCGGAGCACGGCGCGGCGGCGATCGTTCCCGACGGCGTGCACCCGACACCGCGGGGTTCCGAGATCATCGCCGACGCCTGGCTTGCCGCATACGCGGCGACCGCCGACGCCCAGAAGGTGGGCTCCGCATGACCGATGCCCTCGAATCCGTCACCGAGCTCAAGCGCGGTCTGCTGTCGGACCAGATCTACGAGCTCGTCAAGACGATGATCAAGGACGGCTCGCTCGAACCCGGCGAGCAGCTCGTCGAGTCGCAGCTGGCCCGCCGCCTGCAGGTCAGCCAGGCGCCGGTGCGCGACGCGCTCAAGCAGCTCGTGCACGAGGGTCTGGTCACGCACGTCCGCCACCAGGGCAGTTTCGTCACCAGCTACACCGACGAAGAGGTCGCGCAGGCCCGCCAGGCGCGCGCCGAGCTGGAGTCGATCGTCGGCCGTCTCACGTGCGGCACGCTGTCGGCCGACACGCGGTCGCGGCTGGACGAGCTCATCGCGCAGATGCACGAGGCCGCAGACGAGAAGGACCTGGGCGCCTTCCGCGAACTCGACTTCGCGTTCCACCGCTCGGTCGTCGAGGCGAGCGGCAACGTGTACCTCCCCCGCATGTGGGACATCATCGAGCCGAGCCTCCGCTCCTTCCACGTGCTCGCCGACCCCGATTATCCCGGCGACTGGCATGTCGCCGCCGACTGGCACAAGAGCCTGGTCGAGGCGCTCGACGGCGGCGACCCCGACAGCGCCGCCAAGCTGTTCTACGCCCACGCCGCCGGCACGCTGCTTCCCGACGAGGAGTGACGATCCGGGATGCCGGGGGCCGCGGCATCCCGAATCCCGGACTTCTCGCGCCGCCGATGTCGAGAACGCGCGGCCGGTTCCGTCTCCCCTGTGAAGCGGCCAGAATGGGCCGCACCGAACGGGAGGCTGTCATGGCCAAGTATCTGATGCTCAAGCACTACCGCGGGGGGCGCCCGTCGCTGAACGCCGTTCCCATGAACGAGCTCACCAAGGACGAGTGGGCCGCCCACGTGCAGTACATGCAGGACATGGAGCGCCGGCTGCTCGACTCGGGCGAGCTCGTCTCGTCCGAAGGGCTCGCGATGGGCGGCGCCTGGGTGCGCTTCGACGGCGAGGGACGACCGCCGGTCGTCGACGGCCCGTTCGCCGAGACCAAGGACCTCATCGCGGGCTGGATGATGATCGACGTCGACTCGTACGAGCGCGCGCTCGAGCTCGCCTCCGAGCTGTCGGCGGCGCCGTGGGCGGGCGGCGAGCCGCTCGGCGAGTGGCTGGAGGTGCGCGAGGTCATGTTCTCGACACCCACCGACGTCGCCTGACGGTGGACGCGGCGGCCCTGCGCCGGGCGATCCCCGAGGTCGTCGGCATCCTCTTCCGGCGCGGCGCGGACTTCGCGTCGGCCGAGGATGCCGTCCAGACCGCGCTGCTGCGCGCGGTCGAGCGGCCGCCGTCCGAGGAGGTGCGCGACGTGCGCGCGTGGCTCGTCACCGTCTCGTGGCGCGTGTTCCTCGACCAGGTGCGCAGCGAGTCGGCGCGCGCGGCGCGCGAGGAGCGTCTCGCGCGGGAGCCCGAACCGGGGTCGGTCCCCGACCGCGACGACACGCTCGGGCTCTACTTCCTGTGCACCCATCCGGTGCTGACGGCGTCGTCGGCGACCGCGCTCACGCTGCGCGCGGTCGCCGGCCTGACGACCCGGCAGATCGCCGACGCCTTCCTCGTGCCCGAGGCCACGATGGCGCAGCGCATCAGTCGCGCGAAACAGCGGCTCACCGGCATCCCTCTCGATCAGCCGGGCGATCTGTCACGCGTCATGCGGGTGCTCTACCTCGTGTTCAACGAGGGCTACTCGGGCGGGATCGACATCGCCGCCGAGGCGATCCGGGTCACGCGTCAGCTCGCCGCGCTCACGGACGAGCCCGAGGTCGCGGGCTTGCTCGCCCTCATGCTGCTGCACCACGCGCGCCGGCCCGCGCGGGTCGTCGGCGGTGTGCTCGTGCCCCTCGCCGAACAGGACCGCGCGCTGTGGGATGTCTCGGCGATCGGCGAGGGCGTCGGCATCCTGCAGGCCGCGCTCGCGCGGGACCGGCTCGGCCAGTATCAGGTGCAGGCCGCGATCGCCGCCCTGCACGCCGACGCGCCGACCGCCGCAGAGACCGATTGGGTGCAGATCGTGGAGTGGTACGACGAACTCCTGGCGTTCGGAGATTCGCCTGTCATCCGGCTGAATCGTGCGGTCGCGGTGGGCGAGGCCGACGGGCCTCTCGCCGGGCTTGCGGCGCTCGACGCCGTAGACGACGACGTGCCGCGCTACCACGCCGCGCTCGCGTACCTGCAGGAACGGGCCGGAGACGTGGATTCCGCGGCCACCGGCTACGCCGAAGCCGCGGGCCGCGCGACCAGCGCCCTCGAGCAGCAGCACCTGCTGCGGCAGGCGGACCGGCTGCGCGGTGCAGCGGCGGCCGGCTGAGCGCGGCCTGCTGAGCGCGGCATCCGGGTTCGTCACCTTCGGTTCGCCTCCTGTTCCCCCCGGGGCACTACCGTCGCCGGGTGCTCTCTGCCCTCCCCCGCATCTCGCGCCCGGTTCTCCTCGCCATCGCCGTGGTCTTCGCCGCGCTGCTCGTGCTGCTGAACGCGTCCAGCGCCGCGGCGCATCCGGCGGGCACGACCGGCGTGTTCATCACGGTGCAGTCCGACGCCGTCGATGTCGAGATGCAGATCCAGAAGACCGGGTTCGTCGCGGCGACGGGGTACGAACTCGAGACCGACCAGGCCGAGCTCGACGCGGTCGCCGACAACGTCGAGTCGTTCCTCTTGAACCGGGTCTCGCTGCAGGACGACGTGTCGCAGCTCACGCCGACGGTGACGGTCGACCCCGAGTTCATCCGCGTCAACGGCGAGGACTCGATCCGCACGACGCTGCGCTTCACCGACGGCGGGCGGCCGATCGAGGGGGCCCTCACCCTCGACTACGACTTCATCCTCGACGTCGTGCCCTCGCACCAGGTGTACGTCGCACTCGTGAGCGACTGGAACAACGGCCAGGTCGCCGAGGGCGACCCCGAGGTCGTCGGCGTGCTCGGCGGCGGCGTGACCGAGATCACCCTCGACCGCACGCAGCAGACGCCGCTGCACGGCTTCTTCGCCGTCGTGTGGCTCGGCATGCTGCACATCGCCGAGGGCACCGACCACCTGCTGTTCCTCACGACGCTGCTGATCGTCGCGCCGTCGCTCGCCGTCCGGTCGGGGCGCGGTTTCCGCTGGACCCAGCCGATCCCGACCAAGCGCGCCGTGCTGCGTGCGGCGCTCATCATCACGTCGTTCACCGTCGGGCACCTCATCACGCTGGCGCTCGTGTCGCTGGGCGTCATCTCGTTCCCGACCAAGCCGGTCGAGATCCTCGTGGCGATCTCGATCGTCGTGGCCGCGGTGCACGCGATCAAGCCGCTCATGCCGAGGGGCGAGCTCATCATCGCCGGGGTCTTCGGGCTCGTGCACGGCACGGCATTCGCGACCACGATCCTCGACCTCAACCTCGGATTCGGCGAGAAGCTCGTCGCGATCCTCGGGTTCAACATCGGCGTCGAGCTGGCGCAGCTGATCGCCGCGGTGCTCGTGCTCCCGCTGCTGATCTGGCTGTCGCACGCCCGCGCGTACCCCGGTTTCCGCACGACGATCGCGGTGCTCGCGATCGTCGCCGCGACGGCCTGGATCGTCGCGATCAGCGTCGACGGCGACACCGTGCTGCAGCCCGTGTTCGACGGCATCGCGCAGTACCCGCTGGTCTGGTACCTCGTGCTGGTGGCCGTGGTCGCCGCGCTCTGGTACTTCACCCGCCAGAGCCCCGCGGATCCCGCACCCGTCGAGTCCGCCGACACGGAGACCACGGCCGGGGCCGATGCATCCGAGCGGACTCCCGCGTAGAGCCGCTCCGGCACGGGGCCGACCGTGCGGCCCAGGCGTTTCGTCTCGCTCGTGCCTCGCTCGCTCAACGACCGGGGGGTCGTGGTGCCGGTCGTTGAGCGGAGCGCGCTCTGGCGCGCGCAGACGAAACGCGGTCCTGGCACGAGGCCGACCGTGCGGTCGAGGCGTTTCGTCTCGCTCGTACCTCGCTCGCTCAACGACCGGGGGGTCGTGGTGCCGGTCGTTGAGCGGAGCGCGCTCTCGCGCGCGCAGACGAAACGCGGTCCTGGCACGAGGCCGACCGTGCAGCCCAGGCGTTTCGTCTCGCTCGTACCTCGCTCGCTCAACGACCGGGGGGCGTGGTGCCGGTCGTTGAGCGGAGCGCGCTCTGGCGCGCGCAGACGAAACGCGGTCCTGGCACGAGGCCGACCGTGCAGCCGAGGCGTTTCGTCTCGCTCGTGCCTCGCTCGCTCAACGACCGGTCGCTGAGCGAGGCGCGCCAGCGACGAGACGAAGCGTCCTCGCTCGTCCGACGACCACGACGTGCCGGCGCACGAACAAGCGCCCCGCCCCTCACGCTCTGTGAAGGACGGGGCGCTCGTTCCGGATGAGGTCAGTCCGTGGCGCCGACCGCGGCCTTGGCGCGCTCCTCCTCCAGGGCCTTCGCGACGGCCTCGCTGACGCGGGCCTCCTCGGCCTGCTGCGCGGCGACCTTGCGGCGAGCGCGACCACGCCACACCAGCACCGCGGCGACGGCGATCAGCGCCAGGATGAGCAGCAGCATCCAGGGAACGGCGGGGCCGACCGCGGTGGCGGAGACCTCGGCGATCGGGGAGCGCGAGCCGGCGGCATCCGTCACCAACGGGGTGACCGTCGTCGTCGCGATCACGGCGAACAGCGGCGGCACGTTCGGAACGACGACCGTCACCGTGCGGCTCTCGCCCGGCAGCAGCTCGGGGATGGGGTCGGCGGCGGGCGCCTGCGTCGCGAGCAGGCCGAAGACCCCGCCCACGGTCGAGGCCGGATCTGCCGAGATCGTCGCGTTCCCGGTGTTGTGCAGCGTGTACGTGACGGTGGCGTCGCCGCCGGCGAACGGGTTGAGGCCGCCGTCCCACGAGACCGACAGGTCTTCGACGGCGAGTGCGGGGGCGAGCTCGCCGCCGACGCGCAGGTCGACACGGATGCCGAGGCGGCGATCGACGTTGACGCCGGTGGCGGCGTCGGGCACCGTGAGCGACGTGACCAGGCCACCGGCGTAGTCGCCGGGCGTCGCGTCTTCGGGGATCGAGACGGTGAACGGGATGCTGGCGGTCGCGCCCGGCGCGACGGTCACGGTCTCTTGACCCGGCGTGATCCAGGCGCCGACACCCGTCGACTTCTCGTCGGCGAGCACGAGCGAGAGGGCGCCGTCCTGGGTGGTGAAGCCGTCGGCTGCGTAGACCTCGAGGTCGATGGGCTCCTCGCCGCGGTTGGCCACGACGATGCCGTCGGTGAGCGTGCTGCCCGGGTCGATCGCATAGCTGTAATTCGTGCGGTCCGACCCGAAGTCGTTGGAGTCGGTGCGGACGGTCCAGTTGACGTCGTCAGCCGTGTCGCCCGCGTCGGCGGCCGAGGCCGGCGCGGCGGACAGCAGGGGCAAGAGCACGAGCGCGGCGAGAAGGGCCGCAGCCGCGGTGCGGGCGCGATGAAGCAGAGGGGAGTGGGCGGAGCGTGCGTTCACGAGGGGCTTTCGAGGGGGGCGGGAACGGGAACGGTCCGTGGGAGAGAGGGGTCGCCTCTCTCCCACGGACGCGGGGTGTCGCGGGCTGGATCAGCCGGCCAGGGCCGTGATCGTCAGCTTCGCGCGGTAGCTGCCGGTCGCGGTCTGCGTCGGCAGCTTGAGGTCGAGGTCGGCGCCGAGCAGCGCCTCGCCCTTGTCGTGACCCTGGGTCGCCGCGCCGAGCACGCGGTCGACCGACAGGCCGGCGCCGCCGTCGAAGCCCGACGAGACGGCCGCACCCGCGACCGCGCCGGCGCCGGCGGTGACGACCTTCGGGGTCCAGCCGAGGTAGCTGCCCGGGAAGGTCTTGTCGCCGTCCGCGAAGTCGCTCAGCACCGACGTGATCGACCACGGCGACAGCGACGAGCGGGTGTCGGAGACGGCGATCGGGTTGATCGCGCCCGTCGCCTCGAAGTAGCCGTTCTTCTCCTCGGCGGTGCCGAGGTCGACGAGGCCGTTGTGGCCGTCGATGGTCCAGCCGAACTCACCGGGGGCCGCGGTGGGCACGACGACCTGGAGGTCCTGGCCGCCATCGGCGTGGAACGGGTGGATGGTCACCGAGTCGATCTTCGACTCCACGCCGCCGTTGGCCGAAGCCTGCGAACGGATGCCCTCGACGACGAGCTGGTCGGACTTGACCTGCACCTTGACGTAGCTGCGGGTCTTCTCCTGGCTCTGCACCGAGTTGTACCAGTAGCTCGACGGGTTCAGCGGGTCGGCGCCGTTCCCGGCACCGCTCGTGCCGCTGTTGTCGGGCGCAGTGATGTCGTAGTACTTCGAGCCCGACGCCGAGTTGGCCGTCATGTAGATGACGCCGCCCTCGCCGACGAACACCTCGTTGGCGCCCGGCTGCTCCTCGGGGTTGGCCTTCTCGCCGTCCTTGATCTCGTAGCTGCGCGTGTAGACGTGGTCGTGGCCTTGCAGCACCAGGTCGACGCCGAGCTCCGAGAACGTGGTCGGGAAGTCGACGCGGCGCACCTTGTTGTCGGCATCCTTCGCGTGCGAGGCGGCCGAGTAGATCGAGTGGTGGTACACGAGCACGGTGTACTTCGCGTCGGCGCCGTGGGCCTTCACGACGTCGGTCACGTACTGCACGTGGGCCTCGTCGCCGCCCCCCGTGGCGTTGTTGTAGCTGTTGCTGTTCAGGTCGATGAACAGCACGTCCTTGTAGATGTACCAGTAGTCGCCGCCGGACTCCGTCGCCGTGTTGCCACCGCGGTAGTAGTCGGCCGAGTAGTCGGTGTTCGGCGTGTAGAAGTGCTGCTCGTACGCCTTTCCGCCCACGTCGTGGTTTCCGATGGTCGCGGCCCACGGGTACGAGCGCAGCTGCTCGGGCGCGAGGAACGCATCCCACTGCGCCTCGGTGTTGGCCGTCTCGACCTGGTCGCCGCCCGAGACGAGCAGCTCCGTGTCGGGGTTGGCGTTCAGCGCGACGTTCATGGTGTCGACCCAGCCCGCCTGATCGTTCGCCACGTTGCCCGAAGCGCCGATCTGCGGGTCGCCGAAGAACAGGAAGTCGAAGTCACCCTCGAACGACTGCGTCTTGAAGGAGTACGTGGGCGACCAGTTGCCGTCCGAGCCGACGCGGTACGAGTACTGCGTGTTCTCCTGCAGGCCCGAGAGGGTCGCGTGACGGTTGAAGCCGCCGCTCGACGCGATGTTCGCGGCACCCGTGGCCGAGAAGGTGGTCACCGAGGCGACGAACTCGCCGCCGACGAGGGCCGACGAGGGCGCGAGCTGCACGACCTGGGCGCTGTCGGCCGAGGTGTACCAGGTCACCGTGCGCTGGGTCTCGTTCGCGCCGACACCGAGCACGATGCCCGTGTACGAGGCGCTGTCTTCCGCGTTGGCGGGCGCCGTCGCGACGAGCACGCCGCTGAAGGCGAGCGCCGCGCTCATTGCTGCGGCCGAGAGCCACAGCGCCGCGCGGCCGTGAGGCCGCGAGGTTGCTACTGAGAGCATGGGTCTTCCGTTCTGTCTGGAAGGGATGGGGGAACGGGGTCGGGCGAGCCGGCTCCGACGGACGAGCTTCGCCACTCCACGTGACGCGCCACGCCCGGCATTGTGAACGGACGGCGCCGGCGAGGCGAACACTGGGCGAACGGAGGCGTCTGGGGCGGATGCCGGCGGTGCCGTCGCGCATGCTGGAAGCATCCCGTTCTCCATCCCCTAGGACGATCCGTGCCCTTTCGCGCCGTCATGGCGACCGCCGTCGCCGCCGTGCTCCTGCTGTCTCTCGCCGGCTGCGCCACCGACGACTGGAGTGCGCCCCGCGCCGAGCCCACGCACATCGGCGCGCCGGCCGCCGGGTTCGCGCCCGAGACGTCGCCCTCGCCTGAGGCGACCGTGACGCCCGCGGACGGCTCGTGGCACGGCGTCTCGCCCTCGCCCGGCTACCGCGTCGTGCTGCTCACGAGCGGTTCGGACGCCACGACGGGCGTGCTCAACGACGCCGTCGAGGCGTGGGCCGCCGACGAGCAGGTGTCGCTGCGCACTGTCGACGCCGAGGACTCCG
Source organism: Microbacterium jejuense (assembly GCF_019511665.1). Classification (GTDB taxonomy): domain Bacteria; phylum Actinomycetota; class Actinomycetes; order Actinomycetales; family Microbacteriaceae; genus Microbacterium; species Microbacterium jejuense_A. The sequence continues at coordinate 278,391 of NZ_JAEUAW010000002.1, read as the reverse complement.
ATCCGATCCCCGCGATCGTCGACGCGATGGACATGAAGCCCGACCTCATCGTCAGCACCGGCGAGGCGCTCATCGACGCCCTCGCCCTGGTGACCCCCAACCATCTGGACGTGTCGTTCCTCGTGCTCGGCGCCGAGCTCGCCGAACCCACCTACAACGTGACGTCGGTCGACTGGACCGGTGCCGGCTTCCGCGGCGAGGGCCTGGGCTCGGCCACCCACTTCGACGAGTCCTCGTTCACGCCCGAGCGCGGCGACGCCGCCATCCGCGCCGGTGCGACGGCCGTGCTGACCGGGATGACCGGCGTCGTGCTCTGGATCGATTGAGATGAGGGATGCCGGCGGCCCCGGCATCCCGAATCCACTATCGCGACGGAGCACGAGAGGATGGACGCATGTCCTCCTCCACTGAACGCCAGTCGAACCCGACCGCGTGGGCCGCGTTCTGGTTCGCGCTGGCCGGCCTCGTGCTCATGCCCATCCCGCTCTTCATCGGCCTGATCCTGGGCGGTGCCCTCTCGATCGTCGCAGCGGTGCTCGCGGTGATCGCTCTGCTCAAGGGCCTCGCCCGCAGCGGCAAGGGCATCGCTCCCGTGGTCTTCGCCGCCATCTTCATCGCCCTGACGTGGGGCGGCATCTCGATCGGCGGCGGCATCGTCTGGTAGTCCGGCGGGGCCGGGTGACTTCCCGCCAGGATCGGCGGCATCCACTCATGCGCCGTTTCGCGGTCTGATCAGCGTGTTCGGCGCTAGGCTGGCGCCGGATCCGACACGCGGCGCAACGGAACGGTGGCTATGACGACACGGTGGCGAAGGGTGGTCGCGGCGATGCTCGCGTCGCTGGTCGCGGCGAGCCTGGCGGGGTGCACGACATCGTCGTCGGGAAGCCGGCACAAGCTGTACAACAGCACCGACGCGCTGGTGCTCGACAGCACCGACATCGTCGTCGGGACCGTGCAGGGCTCGGGTGTCGACGGTGATGCGACCGTGGCGACCGTCGAGGTCGAGAACACTCCGACGAACCCGTCGCTCGGCTCGAACGTCGACGCTGACGCGGGGACCATCGAGGTCGGCGACGTCATCGAGGTGCGCCAGCAGATCGACGAGAAGCTCGCCACCGGAACGCAGTACCTGCTCTACCTCACGCCGACGATGCTCTCGGGCGACGCCGCCGACCAGTACTACATCACCGGCGCCGAGGCAGGCATGTATGCGCGCGACGGCGACGTGTTCCGGCGCGTGGTGCGGGACAGCGGTGACACACTCCCCGAGACCATCTCGATCTCGGAGTGAGGAGGCGAGCGCGGCGACCATGACTCGCGTGTGGCTGACCGAGTGGGAATGGGCGTGCTGCGGCGACCCGTTCGCCGTCGGCGACGACGTCGACCTCGGCATCGCGGCGCGAACCCCGGGCGAGGCTCTGGCCGAGCTGCTCGGTCCGGCGCTGGCGGCCACGGTCGACGCGGTCGAGTCGCATCACGAGGAGGAGTTCCCCGATCGGGTGCGGGGTCGTGTCGTTGCCGTGCACGGTGTCACACAGGAGGTCATCGAACGTCGCACACTGCGCCGTCCCGGACATGGCGCACCGCTGACCGCCGACATGCCGGCTGAGGGCGAGGAATGGCCGATGACCGGCCAAGACATGGGCAACGGATTGTTCGTGGGAACACGTCCGACGCGCTACGTCGTCGAGATCGTCCCGGTCCCGGATTCGGCTGAGCTCGCGCCCGCCCGTGGTGTCCGGCTGGACGTGGCGAGCGGGCCCGCGCTCGAGAGCACCGCCCAGCCGGGGGACGATGCGCCGGGCGACCGGCGCTCACGGGCGTTCGCCGGCTGGCTCGTCGACGTCGAAGAGCCGGCCTGAGACCGGCGCAGGCCGACGATGTCACGGCCGTCGGCCATGATGAGTGACATGTCGGACGCACTGCCGGTTCCCGGGCTCGATCGCGATCGGCTCGTGGGTCTGGCGTACCGGATGCTCGGCACGGTGGCGGATGCGGAGGATGCCGTCCAGGAGGCGTTCGTCCGCTGGTACCGGCTCGACGACGCAGCCCGTCGCAACGTGGCGAATCCGGTGGGATGGTTCGCGAAGACCACCAGCCGAGTGTGCCTGGACATGCTCAAGAGCGCATCACGACGCCACGACTCGTACGTCGGGCCGTGGCTTCCCGAACCCGTTCCCGATGACCGGTACGCCGTCCACACCGCCGAGGCGGGCGACCCGTCGGAGCGCGCTATGCGGACGGAGTCGGTCAGCATGGCGCTGCTGACGGTGATGGAGACCATGACGCCCGCCGAGCGTGTCGCGTTCGTGCTGCGCGACGTGTTCGACTTTCCGGTCGCAGACATCGCCGAGGTCCTCGACCGCTCGCCCGGAGCCGTCCGACAGCTGGCCTCGTCCGCGCGGACGCGGATCCGGGATGCCGGAACCACGCGGGCGGCACCGAGCACGCGTCTGGTCGCGGCGTTCCAGCACGCGGCGACCACCGGCGACGTCGCCGCGCTGGTCCGGCTGCTGCACCCGGAGGTGATGCTGCGCTCGGACGGCGGCGGCCGCGTCCGCGCAGCCCTGAACCCGGTCCTGGGCGCCGACAAGGTCGCGCGATTCGTCGTCGGCGTGCTCGCACGACAGGCACCCACCACACTCACCGTCCACGCGGGTGGCACCGAACCGGTGCTCACGTTCACCCGCGACGGCGACACGAGCGGAGTGCTCGAGCTCGTCGTCGACGGCGCCGGCACCGTCCGGCAGGTGCTCGTGCAGTGGAATCCCGACAAGCTGGGATCCTGGCGGCGAGGCTGACCTGACACCCGCCGCGGCTGTGTCGTCTACGTGATGAACACTCAACGAGCAGGAGGACAGCCATGCAGGCGATCACCGTGACCGACCCCGATGCCGGCACCGCAGGGATGCGACTCACCGACCAGCCAGAACCGCACGCGGTCGAGAACGACGTGATCGTCCGCGTGCATGCCTCCGGCTTCACGCCCGGAGAGCTCACGTGGTCGGGGACGTGGACCGACCGGGCAGGACGCGACCGGACGCCCAGCATCCCGGGGCACGAGCTCGCGGGCATCGTCACGGAGCTCGGGTTCGGGACCACGGGCCTCAGCGTCGGCCAGCGCGTTTTCGGGCTGGCGGACTGGACCCGCAACGGCACGCTGGCGGAGTACGTCGCCGTGGAAGCACGCAACCTCGCGCCGCTGCCGGCCGACGTCGACTTCGTGACGGGCGCCAGCCTCCCCATCTCGGGGCTCACCGCCTGGCAGGCGCTGTTCGACCACGGACGCGTGCAGGCGGGCCAGAGCGTCCTCGTGCACGGCGCCGCCGGCGGGGTGGGGTCCGCGGTCGCGCAGCTCGCTCGCGAGGCGGGCGCACACATCATCGGGACCGGTCGCCCCGCCGACCGAGACCGTGCCCTGGACTTCGGCGCGCACGAGTTCGTGGCCCTCGGCGTCGACGACCTGACGGCCGTGGGTCACGTCAACCTGGTCATCGACGTCATCGGCGGCGAGATCGGCGATCAGTCCGTCGATCTGGTCCAGCCGGGTGGCACGCTCGTCACCATCGCCGCTCCGCCCGCCCGGCAGCCGAAGGAGGGGCGTGCGATGTTCTTCGTCGTGGAGCCGAACCGCGAGCAGCTCACCGCGATCGCCGAGCGCGCCCGCTCGGGACGGCTCCGGGCGAACATCGGTGCGGTGCGTCCCCTCGCAGAGGCCGTGGACGCGTTCAACCCCACCACTCGCGCCGTCGGCAAGACAATCATCACCATCGCCTGAGCGCGAGCGGCTCCCCTCTGGCTAAGAGAACACCGGCGAGAGGAAGCGGCGCTCGTAGCGGCGGATGCAGCCGGTCGAACGTGCGAACTCGAAGGCCTCCTGGCACTCCGGGTCGGTCTTCGATGCGTTCCGGTAGACCTCGTACTCCGCCAGAGAGGGGAAGGTGAACAGCGCGAACGCCTCGTCGCTGTCGCCTTCGCTGGGCATGAAGTAGCCGTGGTGCGTGCCGCCGAGCCTGTTCACGAGGCGGATCCACGTGCGGCCGTACTCGGTGAACTCGTCGAGCTTGTCGGGGTCGATCTCGTAGCGAAGGTGAACGGTGATCATCGGGTTCCTCTGCGTTCGGTGTCTTCACGAGTCTCGCCGACGCGCGGGGGATGCCACGACGATCGCCGCTCAGCCGGCACAGGTTGGCGGAGGATGCGCGGGAACATGGCAGGGGCACGCACCTCGCATGCCCCTGCCATGACCCTCGGTCAGGGCCGGCGTGTCACCAGCCCAGCTCGCCCTGGTCCTCCTGGAAGGTGCCGGTCGGGCCGTCGGGGCCGATCATGGCCAGCTTCGCGACGACCTGGGCGCTGACGGATGCCGGACGCCCGGGGTGGCTGCCGGGGTCGCCGCCGCCGAGTTCGGTCGCGGTGATGCCGGGCTCGACGGCGTTGAACTTCACGTTCGTGTGCGCCCGCGAGTACTGGACGGTGAGCATCGAGACCGCGGCCTTGCTCGACCCGTAGATGAGCGAGACGAAGCTCGACGCCGGCCGCGACGGCTCGTGCGTCGCCCAGAACGAGCCGAGGGCGCTCGACACGTTGACGACGACGGGGTTCGCCGACTGCTCCAGCAGTGGCAGGGCCGCCTCGGTCACCCGCACGATCCCGACGACATTCGTGTCGAACACCTCGAGCACGCTCGCGCTGTCGAGCGATTCGGTGAAGTCGCTGCCCCATTTGGCGATGCCGGCGTTGTTGATGAGCACGTCGAGTCCTGTGCCCGCTTCGGAGATGGTCGCGATCGCCGCGCTCACGGAGGCGTCGTCGGTCACGTCGAGTTGCACGAAGCGTGCGCCGACCTCGTCGGCCGCGGCACGCCCGCGAGCCTCGTCGCGTGCCCCGAGCCACACCGTGTGCCCCGCGTCGACGAGTGCGCGGGCGGTCTCCTTGCCGAGGCCCTTGTTGGCCCCGGTGATCAGTGTCGTTGTCATGCATCCAGCGTCCGCCGCTCGCGCAGGCGCAGGCAGTCGTCGCTTTCTCCTAGGACTCGCAGGGCCAGGACAGCACGGCGCGCAGCGCGCAGACTGGAGCCATGGAAGCGTGGGAGTTCGGCAGCGCCGTGCGCCGCTGGCGCGACCGGGTATCGCCCGAGGCCGCCGGCATCCCTCACGGAGGACGTCGCCGCGCGGCAGGACTGCGCCGCGAGGAGCTCGCGACGCTCGCCGGCATCTCGGTGGACTATCTGACCCGCCTCGAACAGGGACGCGCGACGGCGCCGTCCGAGCAGGTCGTCGAGGCGCTCGCGCGCGCACTGCGGCTCTCGGACGCCGAGCGCGACCTCCTCTTCCAGCTCGCCGGGCGCAGCGCACCGGGAGCAGGTGTCGTCTCGGCGCGCATCCCTGCCAGCATCCAACGGCTGCTCGACCGGTTCGACGGCATCCCCGTCGTGGTGTACGACGCGGCGTGGAACCTCATCGTCGCGAACGCGCCGTACGACGCGCTCATGGGACCGACCGCCGAGCTGCGCGGCAACGAGCGCAACGGCGTGTGGCGCAACGTCGTCGGCCCGCGCTCCCGCGCGCGGCAGACCCCCGAGGAGCACGCCGAGCAGGTCGCCGGCCTCGTCGCCGACCTGCGCACGACGGTCGCCCGCTATCCGCACGACGCGCGCCTGCGCCGCCTCGTCGCCGACCTCCGGGCCGCGAGTCCCGATTTCGAGATGCTCTGGAAGACGGTGACGGATGCCGCACCCCGCGAGCAGTCACGCCACAAGATCATCGACCACCCGGCCGTCGGCCCGATCACCGTCGACTGCGACACCCTCGTCGTCGCGCAGGACGACCTGCGGATCATGGTCTACACCGCAGCCCCGGGCACCGAGGACGCCGAGCGCCTGCAGCTGGCGATCGTGCTCGGGACGCAGTCGCTCGTGGAGTAGCCGCCGCGCACGCCGCCTCGACGCTGGATGTCGGGGGGTCTGGCTACGGTCGCTTCCGTGGCAGTTCGTGATGCGCTGGCGGGGCTGGATCCGGCACAGCTGGAGGCCGTCGAGCACGGCGACGGACCGCTCGTGGTCGCGGCGGGGGCGGGGACCGGCAAGACGCGGGTCCTCACGGCACGGGTCGCTCGGCTGCTGGAGGCGGGGGTGGCGCCGGAACGGATCCTGCTGCTCACGTTCACCCGGCGCGCGGCGTCGGCGATGCTCTCGCGCGCCGCGTCGCTGTGCGGCGACGCGCAGGCGGCGCAGCGCATCGCCGGGGGCACGTTCCATGCCGTGGCGCACCGCATCGTCGCCGAGCATGCGCAGCACCTGGGGCTGGAGGACGTCACGGTCATCGATCCCGACGACGTCATCGACCTGATCGACCTGCTGCGCGCGGAGCACGGACTCGACGGCACGGAGGTGCGGCTGCCCACCACCCGCACCATCGCGGACATCGCCTCGCGCGTGGTCAACACGGCGACCCCGATCCGCGCCGTCATCGAGGAGCAGTTCCCCTGGGCGCTTGAGCAGGCCGACCAGATCGCCGGGCTGCTGCGCCACTACCGCGACCGCAAGCGCGAGCGCGGCCTGCTCGACCTGGACGACCTGCTCATCGCCTGGCGGGCTCTGGTCTCTGATCCCGATGTCGGGGCGCGCCTGCGGGCACGGTGGGACTGGGTGCTGGTCGACGAGTATCAGGATGTCAATCAGCTCCAGGTCGACATCGTGCGGGGACTCAGCCCCGACGGTCGCGGGCTCACCGTCGTCGGAGACGACGCGCAGGCGATCTACGCGTTCCGGGGCGCGAGCGCCGGGCACCTGCTCGAACTCGTCGACGCCTACCCCGACGCCACGCTGGTGCGGCTGCAACGCAACTTCCGTTCCACGCAGCCGATCCTCGACCTCGCCAACGAGGTGCGCCCCGGCGAGCTGAGGCTGCGGCTGGTCGCCGACCGCCCGCAGCAGGGCGTCCGGCCGACACTCGTCACCTGTCGCAACGCCGACGACGAAGCCCGCACGATCGCCGACCGCATCCTTGCCGCGCACGTCGACGGCATGCCGCTGCGTTCGCAGGCCGTCCTGATGCGGACCGGGTCGCACAGCGCCCAGCTCGAGATCGAGCTCAAGGTCCGCGGCATCCCGTTCCACAAGTTCGGCGGCATCGGCTATCTCGAGACGTCGCATGTTCGCGACCTGCTGGCGAGCTTTCGGGTGGTCCTCAATCCGGCGGACGAGGTGTCGTGGTACCGCCTGCTCACGCGGCACCGCGCGATCGGCAAGGCGAGTGCGCGCACCCTCGCCCGGATCCTGGCGGACGGGGGCGTCAACCGCGCGTCCGACGCGGTCGCCGCCGCACCGGCGAAGGCACGCACCGGGCTCGCGTCCACTCTTTCGCTGCTCGGCGCCGTCGACGTCACGACCGCCGTGCCGGAGCTCGTGGAGGCATGCCGGGGCGCGGTGGACCCGCTGCTGCGCGCCCATTACCCGGACTGGCATCGTCGGGTGACCGAGGTCGACGGCATCGCAGAGGCCGCCGCGGCGCAGTCCGACCTGCGCACGTTCGTGAGCGAGCAGGCGATCGATCCGGTGAACGTGGCCGGCGATTGGGCGAAGCAGCCGCATCTCGACGAGGACTGGCTGACGCTGTCGACGATCCACTCCGCCAAGGGTCTGGAATGGGACGCCGTGCACCTGATGCGGGCGAACGACGGCGCGATGCCGTCCGACATGGCGCTCACCTCGTCCGCCGGTCTCGCCGAGGAGCAGCGGCTCTTCTACGTCGCGCTCACCCGCGCACGCGACACACTCGACGTGTACGCGCCCTCGCAGCTGCCCACGCATCCGACCGCGTTCCTCGCCAAGCACGTCGCCGCCAAGCCCAGCCGGTTCCTCACCGCGTCCGCGCGCGACCTCATGGAGTCGGTGAGCACCGCCGCCCTCACCCCCGAACCCGCGGTCGCGACGGCCGCCGTGACCGCGCGCGTGCGCACGGACGCCTTCGACGAACTCTTCGCCTGATCGGGCCACCGGCCGCCGCCAGCGCGCGTACTCGTCAGGAGCGTCGGCCCTCGGCTGCGGACTCCGGCGTGGGGGCCGGACGGCTGCCGGGACTCCACGCTGGAGCGGAGGGGTCGATCGCTTCGGCGACGCGGCGGCTGATCGTGCCGAGCTGACGCACCTGCTGCTCGGTGAGGGACTGGAAGACGAGCCTCTCGACGAGCGAGTGATGTGCCGGCGTCGACCGCGCAACCGTCTCGTGGCCGGCATCCGTCAGCGTCGCGAGCGTCACCCGACCGTCCGTCGGGTCCACGTGGCGGCGCACCCACCCCTTCTTCTCCAGGCGCGAGATCGCACGGGAGAGTCGTGACAGCGTGCTGCTCGCGTAGCCGGCAAGCGTGCTCATGCGCAGCGTGCGCCCGGGCGCGCTGTCGAGCGCGAAGAGCACTCCGTGCTCGAAGTGCGTCAGGCCGCTGTCGCGCTGGAGCTGGGCGTCCAGCGCGGCGGGCAGGCGCTCGAGCAGCGTCGCGACCGACGCCCACACCTCGAGATGGGCCGGGCTCAGTCCCGTGGGCTCGGGGGAATGCGACATGCCACGAGGCTACCGCGCAGAAACTTGCCTGGGAAAGCGATAAGGACTACGTTTACTTGCTCAGGAAAGTAAATGCCTGCCGCAGGCGGGCGAGGAGGAGACACGCATGGAACTGCACCTGCACGGCAAGACGGCCTTCGTGAGCGGATCGACGCAGGGGATCGGCTTCGCCATCGCCTCGGCGCTGGCGGCCGAGGGAGCTCGCGTCATCGTGAACGGCAGGTCGGCGGAAGGCGTGGATGCGGCAGTGGCGAACCTGCGCGCCAACTACCCGGGAGCGGACCACAGCGGTCGGCACGCGGACTTCGCCGAGCCTGCTGAGGTCGAGGCGCTGCTGGGAGAGCTCGACGACGTGGACATCCTCGTCAACAACGTCGGACTGTTCGGGCTGGCCGAGTTCGAGTCCGTCACCGACGCCGAGTGGGCGCGCTACCTCGAGGTCAACGTCATGAGCGGCGTGCGTCTGTCGCGTCACTTGCTCGGCGGGATGCTGCGGCGCGGGTGGGGGCGCGTGCTGTTCGTCAGCAGCGAGTCGGGCGTGAACGTGCCGGCCGACATGATCCACTACGGCGTGAGCAAAGCGGCGATGATCGCCCTCGGCAACGGGCTCGCCAAGCTCACCCGCGGCACCGGCGTGACCGTCAACACCGTCCTGGGCGGCCCCACCTACTCGGCTGGCGTCGCGGCGACGGTCGAGTCGATCGCCGCATCGCAGTCGGCTCCTGTCGACGCCGTCAAGGCGGCCATCATCGGCCAGAACGGCACCACCCTCCTGGAGCGGTTCATCGAGCCCTCCGAGATCGCGAACCTCGTGACCTATCTCGCGAGTCCCCTGGCCTCGGCGACGAACGGTGCGGCCGTGCGCGCCGACGGCGGAGTGCTGACCGGGATGCTGTGACGTCGAGGCGCGACCGCCCGATTGGCTACCGTGGATGCCGCATCCCTGTGCCCCCGCCGCGCCCGCGGCTCAGTCGCGCGAACTCGCGTTCACACTGCCCGATCGCTCCTGGCCGGTGAGGCGGGCGATGGCGGACATCATGCGCTCGGTGATCTCACGACGGGCCTTGCCGTCGGGCACGCCCTCCAGGTCCGAGAGGTCGAGGGGCTCACCGAAGTGCACCTCGATGCGGGGCCTGCCGGGCAGCAGGTGACGGAAGGGCTTCACCGCTCCGGTCCCGATCAGGCCGACGGGCACGACCGCGGCGCCCGTCTCGCGGGCCATCCACGCGGCGCCGCCGTGACCCTCGTGCAGCTTGCCGTCGCGCGAGCGGGTTCCCTCGGGGAACACCGCGAACACGCTGCCGGCGCGGAGGATGCTGCTGCCGGCGTCGAGCGCGGCACGGGCGTCTCGACCGGTCGCGCGGTACACGGGGACGCCGCCGATCGACGTGAAGAACCAGCGCATGAAGCGACCGAGCACTCCCGAGCCCGTGAAGTACGACGACTTGATGAGGAACTGCACCGGGCGAGTCGCCGACGTCGGGATGATGACGGTGTCGAGCGACGCCAGGTGGTTGCTCGCCAGCAGCACCGGACCCTGGGCAGGCACGTTGCCTCGACCCGTGATGCGCGGCCGGTACATCAGCCAGAACAGAGGCCTCAGGACGACCCGTCCGACGAAGTAGACGGCACCCGGCCGCGGTGCGGGGGCGGGGGTCGATACGGGCGCTGTCACCTGGCCACCCTACCTTTGCTCGTCGATGCCGCCTGTGGACAATCAGAATCGGCGTCGAGGCGTAGCCGCTAGGTTCGGCTCATGTTCTTCGGCTTGGACGGCTGGTTCTTCGTGCTCTTCATCTACGGTGGCCTGCTCGCGATCATCGCAGCAGCGCTGTATGTCGTCGTGCGTCTGGGCGTCCTGCACGGGCTCAAGGCCCACACTCGCTGGGTCGATCGCGGAAAGCCCTGATCGGCCCGTCGCCGAGGCGGCGGGCCTAGAGTCCGTAGGTCTCCGCGGCCGTGGCGCCCCAGAACGCGTCCGGCCGGTCACCCCAGGCGATGGCCACGTCGTCGACCAGTCGCGCGTACGACGTCACTCGCGACGACATCGGCCAGTCGCTGCCGAACATGAGCCGGTCGGCACCGAGAAGAGTGGATGCCGTCGCCGCGAGCGCCGCCAGACGAGCGTGGTCTTCGACCCCTGTCACGAGGCCCGAGAACTTCGCAGCGGTGTGGGGCTGGGCCGCCACCCGCCGGAGCGACCCCTCCCACTCCGGGGTCGGCACTCCGGCACCGAGACCCAGGTGGCAGAGCACGAACCTCGTGTGCGGATGCCGTGCTGCGACTCGCGCGACGGCGTCCAGTTGTGCGGGGCGGACCAGGAACTCGACGACCCGCCCGGACTCCCCGGCACCGGAGCAGAGAGCGTCGAGGCCCGGGACGTCCGACAGGTCGGCGGCACCGCCGGGCGTTGCCACGCGGATGCCATGCACGCGGTCGTTGAGCACGCTCGTAGCGAGGCCGGCCCAGCCTTCGGGGCCCGGGACGTACTGCAGGACCACGGCGCGCACGCGGGGGTCGGTCGCGGCGACCTTCAGCAGCCACTGCATCTCGGGCAGGGTGTCGCCGGCCTGCACGGCGATCGCCGTGGTTGCGTGGTGCGTCTCGAGGTCGGCTTGCGGCGTTTCGTCTCGCTCGTTCCTCGCTCGCTCAACGAGCGGGAAGGCGACGGGGGGCGTGTCGAGGTCGGCTTGCGGCGTTTCGTCTCGCGAGTCGGTCGCTGAGCGAGCGCCGGCGAGACGAAGCGTCCCCGCTCGCTCAACGGGCGAGGCAGTGGAGGAGTGGAACGCCTCGGGCGACGCCTCGCGCGGCAGGCCCATGTCGTCCCGGAACCACGAGAGCGAGAACCGCGAGAGGTCCCACAGGTGGATGTGCGCGTCGACGATCGTCACAGGCGCTCGATCTCGGCCCACAGCTCGTCAGGGATCTCAGCGTGCTCGGCGAAAGCGAAGTCGTGGACCTCGGCCGGCGTCCGGGCGCCCACCACCACGGCCTCGACCGCCGGCAGGCGCAGCGGGTACCGCGACGCCATGTGCCGCAGTTCGACCCCGAACCGCGTGCACAGGGCGGCCAGCTCGCGCGCCCGTTCCTGCATCTCGGCCGGAGCCTCGCGGTAATCGAAGTACGGCGTGTTCACGGGGTCGGCGAGGATGCCCGAGTTGAACACCCCGGCCGCCACCACGCCCACCCCCCGCTCCGCCGCGGCCGGCAGCAGCGCGGACTCACCGCGGTGGTCGAGCAGGGTCGTGCGCCCGGCGATCATCACCACGTCCACGTCGGCCTCGCGCACGAACCTCGTCAGCGGTTCGGGCCACACCATGCCGACGCCGATCGCGCGCACCACACCCTCGGCGCGCAGCCGCACCAGCTCAGGGATCGCCGACCGCAGCGCCTCATCGACATCGACCGGATCGTGCAGGTACAGCAGGTCGATCCGGTCCGTGCCCAGCCGGGCCAGGCTCCCCTCCAGGCTCCGCAGCACGCCGTCACGCGACAGGTCCGCCACCGTGTCGGTGCCGACCTCGCCCGACGGGACCGCAGCGCCGCCGGCATCCACGATCCTGCGACCCACCTTCGTCGCGATCACGACGGAGTCACGCGGCACCCCGGCGAGCGCACGCCCCAGCCGCGCCTCGCTCGCCCCCGCGCCGTAGTGCGGCGCCGTGTCGAAGAACCGGATGCCGGCGTCCAGGGCAGCACCGACGGTCGCGTCCGCGTCCGCATCGGCCACCGCGGTGAACAGGTTGCCGATGGGCGCGCAGCCCAGCCCGAAGGTGTCGGAGGCGCCCGGCGTGGGTGTCAGCGGGCGAAGGCCTGCGCGGAACGCCACAGCTCGTACTCCTCACGCGAGTCCGGCGTCAGAGGGTAGTAGTCGCTCAGGCGCGCGCCCTCGTCGAGGCGGCGGCGGCTGAATGCCTCCCAGTCCTCGTGGTCCTGCGCGGACTCGAGCACGGCGCCGGCCATCGCCTGCGGCACGATGACGGGCCCGTCGCCGTCCGCGATCACGACGTCGCCGGGCATGCACAGGGCGCCGCCCACGGCGACGGGCACGTCGTACGCCCACGGGAACAGCTCGGTCTGCGACGCGTAGTGCGGCGTCGTGCCGGTCGACCACACCGGCAGGCCGAGGTCCTTGATGCGGTCGGAGTCGCGGATGCGACCGTCGACCACGATGCCCACGCCGCCCTTCTTGACGAAGTAGCGCGCCAGGATGTCGCCGATGCAGCCCGAGTACTTGCTGCCGAACGCCTGGATCACCAGCACATCGCCGGGCTTCACCTCTTCGAGCACGTGCCACAGGGCGGTGTGCCGTTCGACGTACTCCTGGCCGTGCCCCGATGCGAGGTCCTCCCGTTGCGGCATGAACTGCAGCGTGATCGCCGAGCCGACGACTCGCTGACCCTCGGCCAGCGGCCGCGGGCCCTCGACGAACGAGCGCGTGATGCCCATGCCGTGCAGCTTCGCGCACGCCGTGGCCGACGACACGCGCTCCAGGTCGCGCAGCGTCTGCGGATCGGCACGGCGGTATGCGTCGCCGCGCACCGGCAGCTCGAAGTCCGGCCGCGGGAACGGCGTGGCGAGATCAGACATGGGGCACTCCTTCGAGAGAGAGGGGAAAATCAGACAACGTCTCGGTTGCTGAGCGAGGAGCGCCAGCGACGAGACGAAGCGCCCGGTGCCGCGGCGTGACGCCGGAGTTCACCGTGTGCAGGGTCAGGTCGGCGCGGTGAGCGGGCGGCAGCTCGACCACGACGGCGTCGTCGCCGGCCTCGAGCTCGCGTGTCACCGAGACCGGGTGCCCGGGGGTGGACGCGTATGCGGTGCTGCGGCCGGGGTACACGCCGTCGGCGTCCGTGTGCGCCGTGACCGACGCGATGCGCCGCTCGCCGAACCGCGATGCCCGCACCACGACGCGGCGAGCGCGCGTGGTCGAGGTGTTGACGAGTGCGAGGTCGATGTCGTCGCCGTCGAGGCGCGAGACGAGCGCGGCCACATCCTGCGGAAGCCCGGGGCGACCGGCATCCGCATCCTCGTACGCGACCGCCGCGAACGGCAGCCCGCCGTTGTAGAGCACCTGCGGGGTGCCCGACACCAGCTGGCTGAGCACCTCGGTGACGACGGGGTTCACGCGCTGCCAGAAGTGCAGGTGTGCGGCATCCGGGTCGGTCGGCGCCCCCTGCATCAGCGCGACGCGGCGGGCCACCTGGCCGAGCGCCATCTCGAGCGCACGCTCGGGGTAGTCGGGCAGCTCGCCGTCGAGGAACGCGAGCCACGGGGCCTCGTGCCCCGCTTCGGCCTTGTCGCGGAACGGCTTGACGGGCTCCGCCATGGGAGGCAGGCCCTCGATCGCGCGGCGCAGGCGGGCGAGGTCGTCGTCGCGGCGCGACCACCACCACAGCCACAGCGGCAGCTCGAGCGGCATCGGGCCGTAGTCGAACCAGCCATGACGCCCGAACCGGTGGGGGACGAGGAGTGACGGGGTGGCGGCATCCTCACCCCACCGGGCGAGCCAGCCGCCCCGCAGACTGAACGGGGTCTCGGCGATCGGCGCCACGATCGCGTGGTCGAGCACGGTGTCGAGCACGGCGCGCGCCAGGTCGAGCGCGGAGTCGTCGCCCGTCACGAACGCCTCGTTGATGCCGGCGATGACCGTGGCCATGCCGATGGACGGCAGGCCGTGCGGCCACGTCCAGCCGTAGTGCCCTCCGTGCCAGCGGCCCTCGTGCAGGCCGCCGACGACGCCGTCGGGCGACACGTTGTCGGGGATCAGCCCGGCGTTCTCGGCCGCGCGCGCCCGCCAGCCGTCGACGTATGTGCGCAGCCAGGCGGCCGACGCCTCGTCGCCGTCGTACAGCCAGCGGTTGGCGACGAGGCTCGTCGCGGCGAGGTTGACGGCGACGTCTCCGGCGGCCGCGCGGTGCATCGCCTCGCCCATCGCCGTCGCGAGTGCGGGATCGGCCAGATCGTCCCATTCGTCGACGCCGGGCACGTACTCCAGCGGCAGTCCGTACGGGCGCATCTCGCGACGGTCGGCCGAATACGGCTCGGGCTGGTCGCTCAGGCCCGGTCGCGGACCAAGGGCGCCGTTGTGGGGCGCGGTGATGATGTTGCGGATGCCGTCGTAGTTGCCGTGCGCGGGGTCGGTGTAGAGCTCCGCGAAGCGCCGGGCACGCTCGGCGAACGCCGGATCGCCCGGGTCGGCGGCGCACAGCGCGTAGAAGAAGATGAGCGACTCGCCCTGGTGGAACCAGTCGTAGCCGTTCTCGTACTCATCGGTCACCATGCCGGCCGCGGCGAGCTGCGCCGTCACGCCCTCCCAGTGGTGCTTGGCCGCGGCGAGCACGTCGTCGCTGCCGCCCAGCAGGTAGAACGCCGGCCAGTTGAAGAACGGCTCGTACAGGTCGTCGACGCCGTCGCGGTCCTCGAAGACGGCGTCGAACTTCAGACCGCCGTCGGGCCGCGTGAAGGTCTCGGAGAACAGCCGCCAGGCGTCTTCGATCTCTGCGAACAGGCGGCGCTGCAGCACGGCCCAGGCGGGGATCGCCGTGAGCGGACGGGCGGGAAGGGGCTGCGGCATCCGTCAGCCCTTCGTCGCACCGGCGGCAAGGCCCCCGATGATGTGCCGCTGCATGATGATGAAGAAGATCACGGCGGGCGCGATCGCCAGCAGCAGCGTCGGGAACAGCACGGTGTAGTCGGTGGAGTACTCGCCGACCGCCGCGTACACGCCGGTGGTCACCGTGTAGATGCCCGAGCCCGGGCCGAGGATGATCTGCGGACTGACGAAGTCGTTCCACACGCCGATCGAGTTGAGCACGATGATCGTCGCGACCACGGGGCGCATGATCGGGAAGATGCACGACCAGAACGCGCGCATGCGGCTCGCGCCGTCGAGCGCGGCGGCCTCGTCGATGTCACGCGGGATCGTGCGCAGGTACGCGGCGAACAGGAAGATCGTCACCGGCAGCGTCGCGGCCGTCTCGAACAGGATGAACCCGGGGATGGTGTTGATGAGGCCGAGCACCCGCAGCACGAACACCACCGGGATGAGGGTCACCTGGCCGGGGATGAACAGCCCCGACACGAACACCACGAGCAGCGCCACGTGCCAGCGGGTGCGGCCGCGGGCGATCACGTACGCCACCGGCGCCGACAGCACGATGCAGAAGAAGTTGACCAGCGCGACGAACAGCAGCGTGATGCCGTAGGCGCCCACGACGTTGAACTTCTCGCTCGTGATCGCGTTCCACAGGTAGTCGAACGTGAACATGTCGGGCGTGATCAGCAGCGGGTGCAGCACGATGTCGGCCTGCGGCTTGAAGGCGCTGATCAGCAGGATGTACATGGGCACGAGCATGATGAGCGCCAGTGCGCCCAGCAGCACCCACTTGACGATCGACACCGCGAGCGGCGTCCGCTCGGCGGCGGAGCCCGGGCCGCGGCGGCGGCCGCTGCGACGCGGCTTGCGGCGGACGTCGGCGAGGTAGACCTCGCCCGCGATGCTGGGGCCGGTGGTCTCGGTCGAGATGGTCATGATTCGCTCGCCTTCTGGTCGGCGCCGCGACGGGCGAAGGTCACGGCCAGGCCGATGACCGCGGTCACGACGAGCAGCACGATCGACTGCGCAGCGCCGAATCCGAGGTTCGCGTGCGCGAACGAGTCACGGAGGATCTGGTACACGATCGTCTGCGTCGAGGCGGCGGGGCCGCCGTCGGTCAGCGCCAGGATGATGTCGTACGCCTTGAGCAGACCGACGAGGGTGAGCACGAGGTTCACGGTCACGACCGGCGCGATGAGGGGCACCGTGATGCTCTTGAACTGCTGCCAGCGGGACGCGCCGTCCACCGTGGCCGCCTCGTAGTACTCGGCGGGCACGGACTTGATGCCGGCGAGATAGAGGATCATGTTGAATCCGAAGTGCGACCACACGATGGTGGCGATGACGCTCACCTTGGCGAAGGTCACATCCGTCAGGAACGGGAGGGGGCTGACCCCGAACTGCGTCAGCAGCGAGTTGATCGCCCCCTGCGGCGAGAGAATCGCCGACCACAGGAACCCGATGATCAGCGCACTGATGATGTACGGGTAGAAGAAGATCGTGCGCATCACGGTGTTGGTGCGCGTGTTGCCGGCGATGAGGGCGGCGACGCCGAGCCCGATGCCGTTGCAGAGGATGGTGCCGGCCACCGCGATGACGGCCGTGAAGGCCGCGGCGTCGAGCGTGCGCGGGTTCTTGAACGCCTTGGCGTAGTTGTCGAGCCCGATGAAGTCGAAGTGCAGGCTGTAGCCGTTCCAGTCCGTGAAGCTCAGCACCACGGCCAGCAGCATCGGGATGAGGAACATCGCGATGAACACGATGAGGGCGGGGCCGGCCATGATCGCGCCGGCGAGGCGATCCTGCCACGAGGTGAGCCCGCGCCGGCGGGTGGTCGCCTTCGCCCGGGGACTCGTGGTGCCCGCGAGGCGGGCCACGGTGTCGGCCATTTCAGTCTGCTTTCGTGTCGTCATCGAAACGAGGGATGCCGGGGGTCTGCCGCCGCGCCGGCTCGGCAGCGCTCATGCGTCACCGGCGCGGCGGCAGGTCATCACGGGATGTTCGCGGCGAACCAGGCGTCCATCGCGCTGTTGACGTCGGCGGCAGGCGTGCCGCCCAGCAGCGCCTGCGTCTGCGTGTTGATCTCGCCCGAGTAGCCGTCGGGCAGCTTCTTCTCGCCGTAGCCGCCGCCCGTGGGCGTGTACGACGACGCCGGGGTGTCGGACACGATCTGCAGCAGCTCCTTGCCGAGGTCGGTCATGTCGTACTCGTACCCGTCGCGGTAGTTGCCGTCGACCTCGAGCTGGCTCATGACGGCGTCCTCGTCGGTGACGAGCCACTCGACCAGCTTGGCCGCCGCGTCCGCGTGCTTCGACTCCTTCATGATCACGTACGGGCTCGCGATGTTGGCACCCATGGCGGGGTCGTCGACGCCGTCGACCGCGGGGCCGCGGAAGACGCCGATCGGCGCCGGGTCGGTCGCCTTCGCCTCGCTGCCGACGAACCAGCTGCCCATCGGGTACAGCGCGGCGCCGCCGCTGAGGAAAGTCTGCTCGGCGTCCACGTACTTCACACCGAGCGCGTCGGCGTTGGTGTAGCCGTCCGCGATCCAGTCCGCGTAGAGGTCGGTGTAGTCGCCGTAGCTCTTCGAGAACGTGGTCTTGCCCGAGTTCATGTCGGCGTACCAGTCGGGGTTGTCGCCGACGACCGACGGCAGCGCGAGCGTCTGCAGCGCGTGGCTCGACATCCAGTCGCCACCGGTCTGGATCGGCGTCCAGCCGGCGTCCTTGAGCTTGCCGAGGTCTTCGGTCAGCTCGTCGACCGTGGTCGGGACCTCGTCGATGCCGGCCGCGGCGAACGCGTCCTTGTTGTAGAACCAGAGGCTCTGCAGCTGCACGCCGACGCCGGCCATGTAGTACTTGCCGTCGATCGAGTACTGGTCGGCGAGCGGACCGTTCGTGGCCCAGTCGTAGTCCGACAGGTCGACGAGCTCTTCGGCCAGCTCGGGCGACGGAGCGACCGACTGCACGACGTCGGGCGCCTGGCCGGCGGCGAGCAGGCGCGGCACCGCGGCGCTCACGCCCTCCTGGCCGGGGTTGTCGATCACGACGTCGATGTTCGGGTTGGCCTCCTCGAACGGTGCGACCAGCTCGTTCCACCAGTCCTCGGTGAGGTTGGGTGTCACGTTCACCAGAACGCGCAGTTCGACCTTCTCGTCCTTGCTGTCACCCCCGCTCGGCGCGCTGGAGGAGCAGCCGGCAAGGAGCGTCACGGCGGCCGCTCCGGCGCCGATCGCTGTAAGGGTACGTCTGCTGATCATCATCGATCCTCTCGTGGGCACATCATCGGGACGGGTCGAACATACACTAATCGATAATCGGTTATCAACAATGTGTTCTCATCGCGCGTCGAATCTCACGACCGCCGGCCCGGTGGGCTCCGCCGGGACGTCGACCACGAGGATGTCGCCACGGCGCTCGGCCGCCACGGCCCGGCCGTCGAGGGTCGCCGCGGTGGCAGCATCCACTCCCTCCGGAGCGGCGATCTCGACCCGGCCGCTCGCGTCGATGACGGCGTTCGCGTGCGCACCGGTGCGCGTCCAGCGCGCCCACGGGTCATCGGACGACGGCGCCCCGCCCAGAGGCCGCGACCCGAACACTGCGTCGCCGTGGCGGGCGTTCCACGCGCCGAGCGCACGGAGGGTCGCCGCCTGCGGCTCGGGGAGGGTTCCGGATGCCGTCGGCCCGACGTTCAGCAGCAGGTTGCCGCCGCGCGCCACGACGTCGACGAAGAGCCGGATGGCCGCGGGTCCGTCGAGGTTGTGCTCGGGTCCCTCGAGGCGGTTGTAGCCGAAGGAGTACCCGATGCCGCGGCAGTTCTCCCACACCTCGGCCGACTCGCTCGCGCGGTGCGCCTCGTACTCGCTGGTGAGGAAGTCGGCGTGCACGCCGCCCCAGCGGTCGTTGACCACGCCGTCGGGGGCCGCCGCGTAGAAGCGGTCGAACACGTCCACGAGGCTGAACGGACCGGGCGCGTGTCCGGCGGTCGGCCACCCGATGTCGCCCCACAGCAGGTCGGGGCGGTAGCGCTCGATGAGGTCGACGACGTGGTCGTGCGCATACTCCGCATAGTCGGCGCCGGCGGGCACCACGAGCTGCGCGTCGGACTCGATCGGCGCCGCAGGAGCCGCGTGCCAGTCGAGACCGCCGGAGTAGTACGCGCCGAACCGCAGCCCGGCCGCGCGCGTGGCCGCGGCGAACTCCCCGACGAGGTCGCGCCGGGCTCCGCGCGCGACGGTGTTGCGGTCACCGGTGTGAGGGGCGTCCCACAGCGCGATGCCGTCGTGGTGCTTGGTGGTCGGCACGACGTAGCGTGCACCGGCTTCGGCGAACAGCGCCACGAGCGCGTCGGCGTCGAACGCCTCGGCCGTCCAGTCGTCGAGGAAGTCGTCGTACGGCCGCCCCTCGTACGTCAGCCGGTGGTGCTCGGCGGCCGGACTGCCCGCGATGCGGATCGTGTTGGCGTACCACTCGGCGTACGGGTTGTGCCGGTACCACCGCGTGTCGTCGATCGTCCCCAGGGCGCCGATGGGCTCGGCCCACGCGGGCACGGAGTAGGCGCCCCAGTGAACGAAGATGCCGAGCTTGGCGTCGCGGAACCACTCCGGCACCGGCCTCTCGAACCGCTCGTACTCCGCGGGGCGGGTCTTGACGTCATGGTCCATTCCGGGTCCTCCTCGCCGGGCCCCGCATCGGCGCGGGCCGGCATCGATGCTATCGATAACCGATGAACAGCCTGGCCCCGCAGCATCGCTCTCGGCCTCGCGGTTCCGGCAGAAGCCAGTGGATGCCGCACCACGGGTAGCGTGGCCGCATGACGATCCCGACACCGGCGCCGCCGACGTTCGACGCGCGGCCCCTCGTCGAACCGGTGCCGCCCGGAGCCGCGCACGCGTTCGTGCAGGAGCTCAAGCGGACGGGGCGCCTGCCGAGCGGCTCCGCCGCCGCGGTGGTGTTCATCGTGTTCGGGATCGTCGTGCTGCTCGTGTTCGGCTCGATCTCGCTGACCCTGATCACGGCCGTTCTCGGTGCGATGGCCGCCGCGGCTTCGGGCACGGGGGAGGCAGGGGCCGCCGGCATCCTCGCCGCCTTCCTGCCGCTGCTGTTCATCGGTGCGATCGTGACGGTCCTCGTGGTGGTGGGCGTCCGGATGCGGCGCAGCCGCGAGGAGCGCCTCTACCGTCTCGACCGGTTCGCGCGCGCGAACGCCATGTCGTACGTGCCCCGGTTCGACGACCCCGGGCTCCCCGGCATGATCTTCTCGCTCGGCAGCTCGCGCAACGCCACCGACCTCGTGCGCGGCGAGCGTCCGCGCTTCGTCGAGTTCGGCAACTACGCCTACACGACCGGCTCGGGCAAGAACCGGACGACCCACAACTGGGGCTACGTCGCCGTCAAGCTCGACGTGCCCCTGCCCAACATCGTGCTCGACGCCACGAGCAACAACTCGCTCTTCGGCTCCAACCTGCCGGCGGCCTTCGACAAGGACCAGCGCCTCAGCCTCGAGGGCGACTTCGATCGCTACTTCGACCTGTACTGCCCCGCCGGCTACGAGACCGACGCGCTGTACCTGTTCACGCCCGACATCATGGCGCGCTTCATCGACCACGCCGCCGCCCTCGACGTCGAGATCGTCGACGACTGGCTGTTCCTCTACTCGCGGCGGCAGTTCTCGACCCTGGACCCCGCCACGTGGGCGTGGCTGTTCTCGGTCGTCGGCGCGCTGCTCGACAAGTTCGCGCAGTGGGCGCGGTGGCGCGACGACCGCCTCGCGACACAGGGGTCGGTTCAGGATGCCGTCGCCGCGGGCACGCCGCAGGCCGCGGCCGCCGGCATCCCGAGCGTCACGCCGGCCGCGCAGGCCGTTCCCTTCGTCGCGCCGCTGGAGTCGCTGCGCCCGCCGCCGGGCGTCGCCCCGCCGGGGCGTCGGCTGCGCCAGCGCGTGCCGTGGCCGGCGATCATCGTGATCGCGGTGTTCGCACTGTTCTGGATCCTGTCGCAGGCGGGTGTCTTCGGTGCACTGGTGGGCGGCCTGTTCGGGGGCTGAGCCGGTCGGGGCGCGCACGTCCAGCCGGCGCGGAGGGCGCGGGCGTATGCTGTCGGGCGTGCATATGACGATCACGACGCCCGCTGGGCGTGAGGGGGTACTCGGCGCTCGACGCGCCGAGGGGATGTAGCTGTGCGCGTCGCCCGGTGTGAACCACGGTGACGCAGCCCGCATCATCCGCAAGCCGTCGGCTTGCGGCATCCCATCGTTCGCCGTAACCGGCGATCTCTCGTGAATCAAGGAATCATGCACGCATTCACCGAGAAGGACATCCGCGCGTCCTTCGTCAACGCTTCTCTCCGCGAGCGGAACTCGCTCATCGTCCCCGACCTGCGCGAGGTCGACTGGGACAAGCTCGACTACTTCGGCTGGCGCGACCCCAAGCAGCCCCTCGCGGGCTTCATGGTGGTGCCCGTCGACGACGCCCCCGTGGGCATCCTGCTGCGCCAGACCGAGCAGCGCACGCGCACCCGCGCGCAGTGCTCGTGGTGCGAGGACGTCACGCTGCCCAACGAGGTCGTGCTGTTCAGCGCCAAGCGCGCCGGCAAGGCCGGCCGCAACGGCGACACCGTCGGCACGCTGCTGTGCGAGAACTTCGAGTGCTCCGTCAACGTCCGTCGCCCGGTGCCGCCCGCGTACCTCGGCTTCGACGTCAAGGCCGCGCGCGACCGGCGCATCGCCGCCCTGCGCGAGCACGCCGTGGGCTTCGCCCGCGACATCCGCGACAGCGCCTGACGCCGGGATCCGAGGCTTGCGCGAGGCTCAAGCGTTTCGTCTTCGGGCGCTAGAGCGCCCTCCGCTCAACGACCGGGCAGTTCCGGTCGTTGAGCGGAGCGAGGAACGAGCGAAGACGAAACGCCCCGGGCAGTTCCGGTCGTTGAGCGGAGCGAGGAACGAGCGAAGACGAAACGCCCCGGGCCGTCCGGCGGGCCGGGGTGCCGGCATCGACCCGTGACGGATGTCACGGGCACCTCGTGACGCCCGTGTGAGGCCGCGGCTGCGCCCTGCCGGAACCATGGAGACATGGAGATCACACAGACCACGGCGGCCGCCGGCACCGCCGCGACGGCCGCCCCGCGGTGGGCCGTCGACGCGACCGACCTGCACAAGAGGTTCGGCGCCGTCACTGCCGTCGACGGCGTGACGCTGCAGGTGCGGCCCGGCGAGATCGTCGCGTTCCTCGGTCCGAACGGCGCCGGCAAGACCACGACCATCGACATGATGCTCGGGCTCTCGCACCCCGACGCGGGCGCCGTCACGGTGTTCGGCGAGTCGCCCCGCGCGGCGATCGCCCACGGCCTGGTCAGCGCCGTGCTGCAGACCGGCGGCCTGCTCAAAGACATCACGGTGCGCGAGTCGCTCGACCTCACCGCGAGCCTGTTCGCCGACACGCGTCCGGTCACCGAGGTCATGCAGCGCGCGGGCATCAGCGAGATCGGCGACCGCCTCGTCGGGCTGTGCTCGGGCGGTCAGCAGCAGCGGCTGCGCTTCGCGATGGCGCTGCTGTCGGACCCGGGGCTGCTCATCCTCGACGAGCCGACCACCGGCATGGACGTGGAGGGACGCCGCTCGTTCTGGAACGCCATCCGCGCCGACGCGGCCCGCGGCCGCACGGTGCTGTTCGCCACCCATTACCTCGACGAGGCCGACGAGTACGCCGACCGCATCGTGCTCATGAGCCGCGGACGCATCGTCGCCGACGGCACGACGGCCGAGATCAAGAACCTCGTGTCGGGACGCATCGTCCACGCGACCCTGCCGGGCGCCGACCCTGTCGCGATCGCCGCCCTCCCCGGCGTCGACGACGTCGAGACCAAGGGCGACCGCCTCGCGATCCACACCAGGGACTCCGACGCCGTCGCCCGGCACCTGCTGACGCAGACGCCGGCGCGCGACGTCGAGATCACCGCCCAGAACCTCGAGAGCGTCTTCCTCGCCCTCACCTCCGAAGGGGACAGGTCATGACCACCGCCACCGCCTCCGACCGCGTGCAGCTCGACCGCCGGGTGCCCCCGTTCGGCGGGTTCAACCTCACCTACCTGGGCATCGAGCTCAAGCGCAAGCTGCGCAACCGGCGCACGCTGATCTTCACCGTCGCCTTCCCCATCGTGATGTTCGTCATCATCGGCCTGCCGCTGCGCGACACCCCTCTCACCGCCACGCCCATCGCCGCCGGTGGACCCTCGGTCGCCGCCTACATCATGGTGTCGATGGCGATGTACGGCGCCATGATGTCGGCGACGCAGACCGGAGCCGCCGTCGCCGTCGAGCGCGCGCAGGGCTGGAGCCGCCAGCTGCGCCTCACGCCCCTCAACCCGCTGGTCAACGTGCTCATCAAGATGATCGCGGGCATGCTGTTCGGCGTCATCGCCATCGTCGCGACGTTCGCCGCGGGCGCGATCGCCGGCATCGAGCTCTCGCCGATCCAGTGGATCTCGACGGGCCTCGCCGCGTGGCTGCTCGCCGGGGCGGTCTTCACGACGCTCGGCCTGATGGTCGGCTACATGGTCCGCAGCGAGAACGTCGCGCAGATCACGAGCCTCGCCATCGTCGTGCTCGCCTTCATCGGCGGGCTCTTCTACCCCGTCGAGACGATGCCCGATTTCATGCAGGTCATCGCGCGGCTCACCCCTGTCTACGGCATCAGCGCGATCGCTCGCGAACCCCTCACCGGCGCCCCGTTCGACGCACTGGCGCTCCTCAACGCCGTCGTGTGGCTCGGCATCTTCATCGCGGGCACGGTGTTCTTCTTCCGTCGCGACACGAAGCGCGTGTGAGAGAGGCAGGTGGATGCCGGCGGCCGCGGCCGCCGGCATCCACGTCTCTCGTCCGGTTCCGGCCCCTCTCGTCGAGGACGCACGTCGTCGCCGAGCACGCACGTTATCTGCGTCCATGGCGTGCGTCTTCGGCGAGGACGTGCGTCCTCGACAGGGGAAGCGGGTCCGGACGGGAGCGAGTGGGGCGAGGAGTCCACGGCCCTAGGGTGAGAGACGAGGAGAGACAGTGTGAGCGACGAGTCCGAACGGCAGGCGTGGGGGCCGCTGTGGATCATGCGGCCCGGCGGCGGGCGGCCGCTCGACGGCTACACTGTGCCCTCCGTGCTGTGGTCGATGGCGGCGCTGCGCTGGTACATCGGCGGTGGCGTCTCGCTGCTGTGGCTGTTCAGCGCCGGTACCGAGATCGTCCACGCCGCCGGGTCGACGGCATCGGCGGTGCTCGGCATCGCGGTGCTGTCCGTGTACGCGCTGGCGTTCCTCGTCGCGACGCCGCTCGACTGGACGCTCGCGCGGCCGCGGCGCGTCGTGACGATTGCGGCGGTCTTCGCGCTGTCGTTCGCGCTGTGGCCGTGGCTCGGCTGGGGCGTCGGCACCCTGTGGACCTACGTCGGCGTGCTGATCGCAACCGCGCTGCTGCCGTGGCCGGCGACCTGGATGTCGATCTTCGGCCTCGCGGCCCTCGCGCTGCTGTTCGACGTCATCGACGTCGGGTGGAACGCCGACGTGCTGTGGGTGCCCGCCATCATCGCGTCGGTCTCGCTCATGATGGCCGCGTTCATGCGCTCGATCGACTCGCTCGGGCGCATGCGCATGGCGCAGCGGGAGGTCGAGCGCCTCGCCGCCGAACGCGAGCGTGGCCGTGTGGCACGTGACATCCACGACATCCTCGGGCACTCGCTCACGGTGATCACGGTGAAGACCGAGCTCGCCCGCCGGCTGGTCGACGCCGATCCCGAACGCGCGAAGGCCGAGCTCGCCGAGGTCGAGGCGCTCTCGCGCGGAGCCCTCGCCGACGTGCGGGCGACCGTCGCGGGGTTCCGCGGCGTGAGCGTCAGCGGCGAGCTGGCCGCCGCCCGCGTCGCCCTCGCCGCCGTCGACATCGACCTCGACGCGCCGGCGACCACCGAAGCGGTCCGCCCCGAGCACCGCGAGCTCGCCGGGTGGGTCGTGCGCGAGGGCGTGACCAACGTCGTGCGCCATGCGCACGCCAGCCGCTGCCGTATCCGCCTCGACGCCGACCGCGTCACCGTCGAGGACGACGGGATCGGTCCTGTCGAGGGCGAGGCCGGCACGGGATTGGCCGGCCTGCGCGAGAGAGTGGATGCCGCCGGCGGACGCCTCTCGGTCGGCCGGAGCGATCTCGGCGGCTTCCGCCTGGAGGTGACTCTGTGATCCGGCTGCTCATCGCGGACGACCAGGCTCTCGTGCGCGGAGCGCTCTCGGCCCTGCTCGGACTGGAGCCCGATATCGAGGTCGTCGCCGAGGTCGGCCGGGGCGACGAGGTGGTGACTGCGGCCATCGATGCCCAGGCGGACGTCGCTCTGCTCGACATCGAGATGCCGGGCATGGACGGGATCGCCGCAGCCGCCGCGCTGCGCTCAGCGCTCCCCTCGTGCCGCGTGCTCATCGTCACGACGTTCGGGCGGCCCGGGTACCTCGCCCGGGCGATGCGCTCGGGCGCCTCGGGGTTCGTCGTGAAGGACACGCCGGCCGCGCAGCTCGCCGACGCGGTGCGCCGCGTCGCGCAGGGCCTGCGCGTGGTCGACCCGGCGCTGGCTGCGGACTCGCTCGCCCAGGGCGTCTCGCCGCTGACAGAGCGCGAGACCGACGTGCTGGCGGCCGCCCGCACCGGCGGTTCGATCGCCGACATCGCCCGCATGCTGCACCTGTCGGAGGGCACCGTGCGCAACCACCTGTCGAGCGCCATCGGCAAGACCGCCGGACGCAATCGCGCGGACGCGGCGCGCATCGCGGACGAGAACGGGTGGCTCTAGCCCGGGTCAGGCGTGCAGGCCGAAGTGGCCGATCTCGCCGTCGTCGAGCATGCGCGACCGGATGATGAACCGGTTGCCCGTCGGGCCCTCGACGCTGAAGCCGGCGCCGCGGCCCGGCACGACGTCGATCGTGAGGTGCGTGTACTTCCAGTACTCGAACTGCGCGGCCGAGATGAACACCTCGATCGGGTCGTCCAGGCCGACCTCCAGTGCACCGAGCCGCACATCCGACGGCCCGGTGACGAACATGCCGACCGGGAAGCACATAGGCGCGCTGCCGTCGCAGCAGCCGCCGGACTGGTGGAACATCAGCCTGCCGTGCTGAGCCGTGAGCTGACGGAGAAGGGATGCCGCGGCATCCGTCACCGCCACGCGCGAGTAGGTGCGGGTCTGTGCCATCGGGACTCCTTGGTGTGTGCCGATCCCACGTTGAGCGGAGCGAAGACGAAACGCCGTGGCCGCACGGGCAGCTTCGCGCCCCACCCCGTTTCGTCTGCGGGCGCCAGAGCGCCCTCCGCTCAACGACCGGGGCCGCGGGGAGGGATGGCCCGGGTGGAGCGGGAGCCGCAGCCACCCGGGCCGGGGAGACGGCCGGTCGCGCACCCCCCGGAGGCGCGACCGGCCGGGGGAGGGCTCAGAAGAAGCCCATGCTGCCTTCGGCGTACGACACCAGCAGGTTCTTCGTCTGCTGGTAGTGGGCAAGCATCTTGAGGTGGTTCTCGCGGCCGATGCCCGACTGCTTGTACCCGCCGAACGCCGCGTGTGCGGGGTACTGGTGGTAGGTGTTCGTCCAGACGCGTCCCGCCTCGATGGAGCGACCGGCACGGTACGCAGTGTCGCCCGAACGGCTCCACACGCCGGCACCGAGGCCGTAGAGCGTGTCGTTGGCGATCGAGATGGCGTCGTCGAAGTCGTCGAAGCTCGTGACCGAGACCACGGGCCCGAAGATCTCCTCCTGGAAGATGCGCATGTCGTTCGTGCCCTCGAAGACGGTCGGCGCGACGTAGTAGCCGCCCGACAGGTCGCCGCCGAGGTCGACGCGCTCACCGCCCGCGAGCAGCTTCGCGCCGCCGGCCTTGCCGATCTCGATGTACGACAGGATCTTCTCGAGCTGGTCGTTCGACGCCTGCGCTCCGATCATCGTGGCCGGGTCGAGCGGGTTGCCCTGCACGATCTTCGACACCCGGTCGAGGCCGTCGCCGAGGAACCGGTCGTAGATAGAGCGCTGGATGAGCGCACGCGACGGGCACGTGCACACCTCGCCCTGGTTGAGGGCGAAGAACGTGAAGCCCTCGAGCGCCTTGTCGTAGTACGCGTCGTCGGTGGAGCGCGCGACGTCTTCGAAGAACACGTTGGCGCTCTTGCCGCCGAGCTCGAGCGTCACCGGGATGAGGTTCTGCGAGGCGTACTGCATGATGAGGCGCCCCGTCGTGGTCTCACCCGTGAACGCCACCTTGCGGATGCGCTTGTGCTGCGCGAGCGGCGCGCCCGCCTCGATGCCGAAGCCGTTGACGATGTTCACGACACCGGCCGGCAGCAGGTCGCCGATGATGTCGAACAGGAACAGGATCGACGCCGGCGTCTGCTCGGCCGGCTTGAGCACGACGCAGTTGCCCGCGGCGAGCGCCGGGGCCAGCTTCCACGTGGCCATGAGGATCGGGAAGTTCCACGGGATGATCTGGCCCACCACGCCCAGCGGCTCGTGGAAGTGGTACGCCACGGTGTCTTCGTCGATCTGGCTGAGCGAGCCCTCCTGCGCGCGCAGCACGCCCGCGAAGTAGCGGAAGTGGTCGACGGCGAGCGGGATGTCGGCGGCCAGGGTCTCGCGGACCGGCTTGCCGTTCTCCCACGTCTCGGCGACGGCGATGCGCTCGAGGTTCGCCTCGATGCGGTCCGCGATCTTGTTGAGGATGACGGCGCGCTCGGCCGGTGTCGTGCGCTTCCAGGACTCGAACGCCTTCCACGCGACGTCGACCGCGCGGTCGACGTCCTCGACGGTGCCGCGGCCGACCTCGGTGAACGGCTTGCCGGTGACGGGCGAGATGTTCTCGAAGTACTGGCCCTTGATCGGCTCGACGAACTCGCCGCCGATGTAGTGCCCGTAGCGGGGACGGTAGTCGGCGATCGAGCCGCGCTGCCCGGGGGCGGCGTAGACGCTCGAGACGCCCTCTTCGACGATGGTCATGCTGGTCTCCTTCGACGCTTCGGCGACGGTCGTCGTCACCTGCGAAGAAGGTAGGCCGCGCAACGTTGCATGACGTTGCGCGGCCCGTGCGGGCCGAGGCAGCCGTGCCGGCTCACGCCCCGAGACGCTCGCGCACGCCTGCGAAGTGGGTGTTCTCCATGACGCCGAGGAGGTTGCCGAACGGGTCGACGACGGATGCCGTCACGAACCCTTCCCCGCGCACCGTGACCGGCTGGAACTCCGTCGCGCCCCGTTCGAGGAGCGCCGCGTTGACCCCCTCGACGTCGTCGACCTGCCAGTACAGGATGGGCCCGCCCGGCGCGGTCACGGCATCCGGCCGGTAGGCCGCGTCGATGATGCCGAACTCGTGCTCGTACGGCCCGACGCGGAACTCGACGTACCCCGGACGCCGGAAGTAGGGCTGGATCCCGAGCACGTCGGCGTACCAGGCTGCCGCGGCGTCGAGGTCGGCGGCGTAGACGTTCTGGGTGGCGAATCCGTTGAGCATGAGGGTTCCTCTCTGTGGTGAACCCATCGTGACGCGCATTGCGGACACATCCGGTCCGCGATCAGACCTCGGCCTCGAGCTTCTCGATGCGTGCCACCAGGCCCGCCCGTCGCGGCGACCGGGCGGGCAGCATCGACAGGCATAGGCGCAGCAGCTCGAGGTCGTCGGCGCCGGCTGCGGTGTCGGCGAACGCCAGCAGGACGTCGAGGGATGCCTCGGCCATGAGCGCCTCGCGCAACGCGGTCCT
The DNA here is from genome assembly GCF_019511665.1 of Microbacterium jejuense. GTDB lineage: Bacteria > Actinomycetota > Actinomycetes > Actinomycetales > Microbacteriaceae > Microbacterium > Microbacterium jejuense_A. The sequence continues at coordinate 249,479 of NZ_JAEUAW010000002.1, read as the reverse complement.
CACGGTGTCGCGGAACTCCTCGACGCCGGGCGCGACCGAGTCGGGCAGCACGTCGCCGCGGTACGCCGCGAGCGCGACCCGGTGGGCTCCTCGGTCGAGGAGTGACAGCACCTGGTGCGCGTCCGTCTCGAGCTCGACGCCCAGCCGGTACGGCCGCGACTCCGGGACGAGCGCCGGCGCCACCGCCGTGAGCGCTCGGCGCAGGCGCACCATCTCGGCCCGGAGCGTGACGGATGCCGCCTCTCCGGACGATTCGCCGTAGACGAGACCGCCGAGACGCTCGGCCGAGACGCCCTGACGGTGGACGGCGAGCATCAGCAGCAGCTCGGCGTGCCGCCCGCCGAGCTCCGACACCGTCTCGGTCCCGTCACCGGCGACCTCGAGCAGCGCCCGGTCGCGTCCCAGCACCCGCAGAGTCGCGCGTGTCCGCTCCGCACGACGTGCCGGTGCACGCCGTGCCGGGCTCGCGGGCTGGGCGCGGGCCTTGAGCCGGGCGACCAGGAGCTCCCCTTCGATGGCCCGGGCCGTGGCATCCACCAGTAGCTGAGCCTGCGGCGTGACCGCCTCGACGCCTCCGGTGACGTCGATGACGCCGAGGATGCCGCGCGTCTCGGGGTCGTGGACGGGAGCCGCGGTGCACGACCACGGCTGCACGAGCCGGTTGAAGTGCTCGGCGCCGCGGATCTGCACAGAGCGGTCGAGCGCGAGCGCGGTCCCTGGCGCGGCGGTGCCCACGGCTCTCTCGGACCAGTTCGCGCCCTCGACGAAGCCCATGTCGCCGGTCAGGCGACGCACGTTGTGGTCGCCCTCGACCCACAGCAGTCGTCCGGCCGCGTCGCCGACGGCCACGGCGACGCCCGACTCCGCAGGATCGCCGGGCAGCAGCAGGCCGCGCACCATGTCGATGACCGCGGCGAGGGGATGCGCCCGGCGATAGGCCTCGAGCTCGTCGGCGGTGAGGTCGAGGGGAGGGAGCCCCTCGGCGCCGGCGAGACTGTCGAGCGAGCGCCGCCACGAATCGCGCACCAGCGTGCGCACGTCGCCGAGCCGCTGGTCGCCGGCGTTGCCGGCCACGAGCTCCTCGTGGGCGCGCTCGATCAGCAGCCGTGAGGTCTCGGGTGACACCTCATGGCGTTCTGACCAGGGCGATGGCACGGCGGCTCCGATCGACGTCGGTGGAGCGTGCGTCCAGTGTAGGCGCGGCCGCGGCCGCCCGTGCACGACCACGTTTCGTCTGCGGGCGCCAGAGCGCCCTCCGCTCAACGACCGGGCCTGATCCCGACCGTTGAGCGAGCACCCGGCGACCGGTCAGGTCCCGGCCGTTGAGCGAGCACCCGACGACCGGGTCGGGTCCCGGCCGTTGAGCGAGCGAGGAACGAGCGAGACGAAACGCCCAGACCGCACGAGCAGCCCGCCGTCAGCTCGCGCGCCATGCCTCCCGGCGCGCGGCCTGCTCGGTCGGGTCGGGCACCGGCAGCGACGCGAGGAGGCGCCGCGTGTAGGCGTCCTGCGGGTCACCGAGCACCTGGGCGGTCGGGCCCTCCTCGGCGATCACGCCCTTGTGCAGCACGACGACGCGGTGCGCGAGCATGTCGACGACGGCGAGGTCGTGCGTGATGAAGAGCGTCGCGAACCCGAAGCGCTCCTGCAGCTCGCGGAACAGCTCCAGCACGCGCGCCTGCACCGACACGTCGAGGGCGCTCGTGGGCTCGTCGGCGATCAGCAGCTTCGGGTCGAGGGCGAGGGCGCGGGCGAGCGACGCGCGCTGGCGCTGGCCGCCCGACAGCTCGTGCGGGAACCGGTCGCCGAACGCTCCGCCCAGCTGCACCGCGTCGAGCAGCTCGTCCACGCGGTCGCGCGCGGCGTTCGCATCGGCGGCATCCGAGTGCACCACGAGCGGCTCGGCCACGTTCTGCGCGATCGTCAGCAGCGGGTTGAAGCTCGTGGCCGGATCCTGGAAGACGAAGCCCAGCTCCTTGCGCCGCGGGCGGAACTGCCGCTCCTCGACCCCGTTCATCTCGACGCCGAGCACCCGCAGCGATCCGCCGGCGACCGGCGTGAGCCCGGCGATCGCGCGACCGATCGTGGTCTTGCCCGAGCCGCTCTCGCCGACGAGTCCCAGCACTTCGCCGGGCCTGATCGCGAACCCCACCCGATCGATCGCACGGAACGTGGGTCGGCCGAAGCGGCCGGCGTACTCGATGATCAGCTGATCGGCAACGACGACCGGCTCGGCGGACTGCTCGTCGGCGGTCAGCGTGCGGTCGGCGAGCTCCAGGCGCGGCACGGCGGCGAGCAGGCGCTTGGTGTACTCGTGCCGTGGCGAGGCGAACAGCCGCCCCACCGGCGCGGTCTCGACGACCTCGCCCTCGAGCATCACCGCGACCCGATCGGCGAGATCCGCGACGACGCCCATGTTGTGCGTGATGAGCACGATCGCCGTGCCGTACTGGTCGCGCAGGTCGCGCAGCAGGTCGAGGATCTCGGCCTGCACCGTGACATCGAGGGCCGTCGTCGGCTCGTCGGCGATGATGACCGTCGGATCGAGCGCCAGCGCCATCGCGATGACGATGCGCTGCTTCTGCCCGCCCGAGAACTGGTGCGGGTAGTCGTCGACGCGCTTCTCAGGAGCCGGGATGCCGACACGTGCCAGCATCTCGACGGCGCGCTTCTTCGCCTGGGCCTTGGTGTAGCCGCCGTGCGCCCGCAGCCCCTCGGCCAGCTGCCACCCGACCGTGAAGACGGGGTTCAGCGCCGTCGACGGCTCCTGGAAGATCATCGCCGCCTTCGACCCGCGGATCTCGCGCAGCGCGTCGGCGTCGAGGCCGACGATGTCGAGCCCGTCGAGCAGCACCGCGCCGCCGACCGTCGCGGTCTCCGGCAGCAGTCCGATGATCGTGCGCGACGTGACGGTCTTGCCCGAGCCGGACTCGCCGACGATCGCGAGCACCTCGCCCCGGCGCACGTCGAGCGTCACGCCGCGCACCGCGTGCACGTCGCCGCCGTCGGTCACGAACGTGACGTCGAGATCGCGGATGTCGACCGCGGGGGAATCGGATGCCGCAGCCATCACTCCACCTCTCCCATGAACTCGCGCGACACCGGCTGGGTCGCGGCGACGGCGTCCGCCGGCGTCGCCTTGGCCGACCGCCGGCGGGCGCGCAGGCGCGGGTCGGCGAGGTCGTTGAGGCTCTCGCCGATGAGCGTCACGCCGAGGATCGCGACGACGATCGCGACGCCGGGCGGGATGGCCGTCCACCAGATGCCGGCCGAGACGTCGCCGATCGACTCCTTGAGGTCGTAGCCCCACTCGGCGGCGGCGGTCGGCTCGATGCCGAAGCCGAGGAAGCCGAGCGCGGCCAGGGTCGCGATCGCCTCGGAGGCGTTGAGCGTGATGATGAGCGGCAGCGACCGCGTGGAGTTGCGCAGCACGTGGCGGAACATGATGCGCCACGTGGACGCGCCGATCACCTTGGCCGACTCCACGAAGGCCTCGGCCTTCACGCGCACCACCTCGGCGCGCACGACGCGGAAGTACTGCGGGATGAAGACCACGGTGATCGCGATGGCGGCCGCCATCACGCCCGGCACGAGGCCGGACTGACCTCCGCTGATGGCGATCGCCGCCACGATGGCGAGCAGCAGGGACGGGAAGGAGTAGATCGCGTCGGCGATGACGACGAGCACGCGGTCGAGCCAGCCGCCGAGGTATCCCGACACAAGACCCAGCAGGATGCCCGCGAACACCGACAGGATGATCGCGACCACGATGACGAACAGCGCGGTCTGCGCGCCCCAGATGGTGCGCGAGAGCACGTCGTAGCCGCCGACGGTGGTGCCGAGCAGGTGCTCAGGGCTCGGTGGCTGCTGTGCCCCGAAGAGCCCGTCGGGCCCGCGCAGCTGGTTGTAGCTGTAGGGGGCGAGCCAGGGGGCGAAGATCGCCACGACGATGAACAGCCCGGTGAGGGCCAGACCGGCCACGAGCATGCCGCGCTGAAGGCCGACGCTCTGCTTCAGCTGGTGGACGACCGGAAGACGGTCGACGAGTCTGCGCTGAGCCATGTCAGTACCTCACCCTCGGGTCGAGGAAGGCCGCTATGACATCGACCACGAAGTTGGTCAGGGCGACGATGATGGCGATCATCGCGACGATGCCCTGCACCGCCACGAAGTCGCGCGACCCCAGGTATTTCGCGAGCTGGAACCCGATGCCCTGCCACTCGAACGTGGTCTCGGTGAGCACCGCCCCCGAGAGCAGGATCGCCACCTGGAGTCCGATCACCGTCACGATCGGGATCAGCGCGGGCTTGTAGGCGTGCTTGCGCACGAGCCGGTATTCGCTGACGCCGCGCGAGCGGGCCGCGTCGATGTACGGCATGTTGTGCGTGCCGATGACGTTCGTGCGCACGAGGCGCAGGAACACGCCGCCGATGGCGAGACCCAGCGTCACGGCGGGGAGGACGGCGTGGAGGATGACGTCCTGCACGTATGCCGGGTTGCCGGTCGCGATCGCGTCGATGAGGTAGAGCCCCGTACCGCCCTCGCGGTTGAGCGCCAGCTCGGTGCGGACGCTCGCGCGCCCGCTGACCGGGAACCAGCCGAGCCACACCGAGAAGATGAGCTTCGCGACGAGGCCGGCGAAGAACACCGGCGTCGCGTAGAACAGGATCGCGCTCACCCGGAGTCCGGCATCCGCCGTCTTGTCGCGCTTGGCAGCGGCGACCAGGCCCAGCGGGATGCCCACGATGAACGCCACGATCAGCGCGTACACGGCGAGCTCGAGCGTCGCGGTGCCGTAGCGGATCAGCACCTCGGTGACCGGCTGGTTGTCGGTGAGCGTCGTGCCGAAGTTGCCCGTGAACACCTGGCCCAGGTACTCGAAGTACTGGACGATGATCGGGCGGTCGAACCCGGCCTCGTGGATGCGCTCCTGCAGCTGATCCGGAGGCAGCCGTCCGCCCAAGGCCGCGGTGATCGGGTCACCGGTCAGCCGGATGAGGAAGAACACGACGGTCACGAGGATGATCACCGTCGGGAAGATGAGCAGGAAGCGCACGAGGAGGTAGCGCCACAGCATCCCCCCTCCGGATCTGGTCCGGGGCGCGGCGAGCATCGGCGGAGGCTGTTCGACGGCAGCGACGTCGCTGGTCATGGGCGGGGCCTAACTGTGGGTCGTGCGGCAGACGGCGGGATGCATGGCGATGGGGCGGCCCGACGAGCGGACCGCCCCATCGTCAGCACCGTCTCTTACTTGGTGAGCGGAGCGAAGCGGAACTTGAACGACGCGTCGAGGATGACCCCGTCGACGTCGGTGCCCGCGACGGCCACCTGAGCGCCCTGCAGCAGCGGGACGGTCGAGAGCAGCTCGGCGACGCGCGCCTGGATGTCTTCGATCTCCTGGGTGCGAGCAGCCGGGTCGGGGTTGACCGCCTGGTCGAGGATCATCTGCTCGGTCTGCTCGTCGCTGAAGTGGTTGCCCAGGAAGTTCTCCGTCAGGAAGAACGGCGTCAGGTAGTTGTCGGCGTCCGAGTAGTCCGGGAACCAGCCGAGCTGGTACGCGGGGTAGACGTCGGCGGTGCGGTCCTTCGAGTACTGCACCCACTCGGTCGACTTGAGGTCGACGGTGAACAGGCCGCTCTCTTCGAGCTGCGACTTCACGAGCGCGTACTCGTCGCCCGACGACGGGCCGTAGTGGTCGGGGCTGTACTGCAGGCTGAGGGCGACCGGCGTGGTGACCCCGGCGGCCTCGAGCGTGGCCTTCGCCTTGTCGACGTCGGGACCGCCCTCGCCATCGCCGTAGAGGCCCTTGAGTGCGTCGGTCGCGCCGGCGAAGCCCTCGGGGACATAGGAGTACAGCGGGGTGTAGGTGCCCTTGTAGACCTGCTCCGAGATGGCCTGGCGGTCGACGAGGTCGGCCACCGCCTGGCGCACCGCGAGCGCCTTGGCCGGGTCGGCCTCAGCCGTCGTCGCGCCGTACGGCTGGGTGTTGAAGTTGAAGACGATGTAGCGGATCTCGCCGCCGGGACCGTCGACGACCTGCACCTTGTCGTTCTTGCTCAGGTCGTCGACGTCCGTGGCCGAGAGGCTGCGGTACGCCACGTCGACGTCGCCCTCCTGGACGGCGAGCTTGAGGTTCGACGACTCGGCGAAGTAGCTGAGGATCACGCCGTCGTTGACCGGCGCGTCCAAGAGGCCCTGGTAGTTCTCGTTCGGGGTGAACTCGACCGTCTTGTTGAAGTCCCATGACGTGATCGAGTACGGGCCGCCGAACGCGTTCGCGTCGACGATGTCCTGGTCGGGCGTGATCGCGTCGGCCGAGAAGACCTCGTCGTCGACGATGGCACCGGGGAAGCTGGTCAGGATGAACGGGAAGACCTGGTCGTTCGCCGTCTTCAGGTGGAACACGACCGTCGTGTCGTCGGGCGTCTCGACGCTGTCGAGGTTGTAGAGCAGGCTCGACGCGCCGTTGGGGTCGGCGATCTTGAGGTTGCGGTCGAACGAGAACTTCACGTCGGACGACGTGAGGTCGTTGCCGTTGGCCCACTTGAGGCCCTCGGGGAGCTTCACCGTGTACTCGGTGTCCGACGTGAACTCGGCCGACTCTGCGAGGTCGGGAACCACCTCGGTGCTGTTGTAGTCGGTGTTGACCAGGTACGGGAAGACCTGGGTCTGGACCGCGAGCGAGCCGTTGTCGTACGAGCCTGCCGGGTCGAGCGTGGTCACCTTGTCGGTCGTGCCGACGATCAGCGGCTCGCCCGACGCGTTGCCGCCGTCATCGTTGCCGCCTCCGCCGCCGCCGGCGCAGCCGGCGAGGAGCAGGGCCGAGGCGCCGAACGCCCCGATGGCGAGACCGATGCGGCCGCGCGCGCTGTGGTGCAGTGACATGGATGCTACCTCTGCTGTCATTCGAGTCCGTCGCGTCATCGATGACGCGACTCGTCCCGCTATCTTCACCCCCGGTGGGCGAGACGGCAATCGAGTGAACGATTCGTAACCGAACTGAAACCCGCTCGACTTGACACCGGGTGTCAGCGCACGCCCTCGGCGCGCGCCGCCCACCAGTCGCGCAGCCGGCGCTCCGCCTCGTCCTCGCCGACCACGCCCTCGTCCAGGCGCAGGTCGAGCAGGAACCGGTACGCCTCGCCCACCTCGCGCCCCGGCGGGATGCCCAGCACCTGCTGGATGCGGTTGCCGTCGAGCTCGGGCCGGATGGCGTCGAGCTCCTCCTGCTGGGCGAGCTCGGCGATGCGGCGCTCGATGTCGTCGTACGCGGCGGCCAGGCCCCGCGCCTTGCGCACGTTGCGGGTCGTCACGTCGGCACGCGTGAGGATGTGCAGGCGTTCGAGCTCGGGTCCGGCATCCCGGACATAACGACGGACCGCGGAATCCGTCCACGCCCCCTCGGAGTAGCCGAAGAAGCGCAGGTGCAGCTCGATCAGCCGCGTGACCGTCGCGATCGTGTCGGAGTCGAAGCGCAGTTCCTGCAGCCGCTTGCGCGCGAGGCGGGCGCCCTTGAGGTCGTGGTGGTAGAACGTGACGCCGCCGCCCGGCTCCAGGCGACGCGTCGCGGGCTTGCCGATGTCGTGCAGCAGGGCCGCGAGCCGCAGGGGCACATCGGGTGCGGCATCCGGGTTCCGCGCCTTCTCGAGCTCGATCGCCTGTCGCAACACGGTGAGCGAGTGCTCGTACACGTCCTTGTGGTGGTGGTGCTCGTCGACCTCGAGCCTCAGGGCGGGGATCTCGGGCAGGAACTCGGCCATCAGCCCGGTCTCGACGAGAAGACGGATGCCGCGCACCGGGTCGTCGGTCGCCAGCAGCTTCACGAGCTCGCCCTGGATGCGCTCGGGGCTCACGATCGACAGGGTCTCGCGCAGCTCGGCCATCGCCGCCTCGGTCGCGGGGTCGACCGAGAACCCGAGCTGCGAAGAGAAGCGGGCCGCCCGCAGCATGCGCAGCGGGTCGTCGCCGAAGCTCACCTGCGGGTCGGCGGGGGTGCGCAGCACGCCGTGCACGAGGTCTTCCACGCCGCCCGTCGGATCGACGAGCGTGCGTCCGGGCACCCGCAGCGCCATGGCGTTGACGGTGAAGTCGCGGCGCACGAGGTCGCTGTCGAGGGTGTCGCCGAACTCGACGGTCGGCTTGCGCGTGACTCCGTCGTAGCTGTCGGCGCGGTAGGTCGTGATCTCGACCTGCTCGCCGCGCACACGCGCTCCGATGGTGCCGAACGCGCGTCCGATGTCCCACTGCGTGGAGCTGATCGGCTTCACGACCCGCAGGATGTCGTCGGGACGCGCGTCGGTCGTGAAGTCGAGGTCGTTCGTGCGCCGGCCGAGCAGCGCGTCGCGCACGGGACCGCCCACGATCGCGAGGTCGAAGCCGGCGTCGGCGAAGGCCCGGGCGAGCGTGTCGACGACGGGGGACTCGGCGAGCGCGCCGAGGCGCGCGATGCCCTCGGCCATGTTGAGCATGGTCTCCAGCCTACCGAGCGTCAGTCGGCGAACCGCAGGAAGCCGGTGAACAGCAGCTCGCGCACGCGGGGGATCAGGTCGGCCCGCAGCGCCGCCGGGTCGACGCCGAGCAGCTGCGCGATCGCGTCGATCAGCACGCCGACCGGCAGGTCGCCGTCGCACGCGCCCACGAGCGCCGCGAGCCCCGGATCGACGCCGAGCGACCGCCCGAACCCGCCGCCCTGGCGCAGCTCGATGACGGTCGGGTCCTCGGCGCCCGGCAGATGGTGGCGGGCCTCGGTGACGTCGCCGGCGACGACGAGAGTGGATGCCGTCACGCCGGCGTCGTCGAGCGCCGCGAGCCGATCGTGCGCGGCGAGGGCGTCGGCCAGGTGCGCGCCGAGGCTGTCGCCGGCGAGAGCGGTGTGCAGGCGCTCGTACCGCGCCAGGCTCGGCGCGCCGTCGGCGGGGCGCCGCAGCAGGATGTACCCGAAGCCGACCTCGGTCACGCCGCGCGCGCCGAAGTCGTCGAGCCACGCGTCGACGAGACGCGTGAACCCGGGCGTGCCGGGCAGTGTGCCGCCGTCGCGCACCCACAGCTCGGCGTACGACAGGGGGTCGAGGCTCTCGCGCTCGACCACCCAGGCATCCAGGGGCACGGGCGAGGCGTCGACCCAGGAGCGCACGCGCTCGAGCCCGTCGACACCGTCGCGGGTCTCCCAGTTGCCGAGCAGCTGCGCGACGCCGCCGGGCGTCAGGTGCTCACCGGCGCCCGTGACGAACGCCGCCACGACGTCGTCGCCGACCATGCCGCCGTCGCGGTACTCGTACGCGGGGACGTCGGCGACCCGCGGCGTGATGACGAACGGCGGGTTCGACACGATCCGGTCGAACTGCTCACCGGCGACCGGCTCGAAGAGGCTGCCGAGCCGCGTCTGGATGCGTTCCACGCCGTTGAGCAGCGCGTTCAGCCTCGTGAAAGCGAGAGCCCGCGCCGAGATGTCGGTCGCCACGACGTGGTCGACCTGTGCGCGGGAGCGCAGGGCCTGGATGCCGCATCCCGCCCCCACATCGAGCCCCCGGGCCGCAGGCGTCGGCAGCTGCAGGCCGGCGAGCGTCAGCGATGCGCCGCCGACGCCGAGCACATGGTCCTCGGGCAGCGGGCCGCCCAATGCGGCCTCGTCGAGGTCGCTCGCGATCCACCACTGTCCGGAGCCGGTCGCGTCGGCGTACGACTGCGGTCGCACGACGGCGAGCGGCCGCACGAGGTCGTCCTCGACCGCTGCGAGACCCAGCCGAGCCAGTCCGTCGGCGCCCGTGCGGGGCAGTGCGAGACCCGTGGATGCCGCGGCCTCCGGCATCCCGAGCACGAGAAGCCGCGCGAGCACGGCCAGGGGGTCCGCACGATCGCCGAGCGCCCGCAGGGCCGGCGAGCGCAGGCCGCGTGCGATGGCGTCGTCGGCGGCCGCTCCCCACGCGTCGCGCACGCCCTCGGCGGAGAACCCGGCGTCGCGGAGGTCGGCGGCGAGCGAGCGGCAGAGGGCGGGATCCGGTTCGGGAAGCACGCCTTCACGTTATCCGCACCGGTGGGTGCCGGTCGTTGAGCGGAGCGCGCTCCCGCGCTGGGTCGTGCGTGCGGTCGGGGCGTTTCGTCTCGCTCGTTCCTCGCTCGCTCAACGACCGGGGGCCGTGGTGCCGGTCGTTGAGCGGAGCGCGCTCTGGCGCGGCGTCGTCCGTGCCGTCGGGGCGTTTCGTCTCGCTCGTACCTCGCTCGCTCAACGACCAGGGGGACGTGGTGCCGGTCGTTGAGCGGAGCGCGCTCTAGCGCGCGCAGACGAAACGCGGTCCTGGCACGAGGCCGACCGTGCAGCCGACGCGTTTCGTCTCGCTCGTACCTCGCTCGCTCAACGTCGTGGTGCCGGTCGTTGAGCGGAGCGCGCTCTGGCGCGGCGTCGTCCGTGCCGTCGGGGCGTTTCGTCTCGCTCGTACCTCGCTCGCTCAACGAGCGGTCGTTGAGCGGAGCGCGCTCTGGCGCGCGCAGACGAAACGGGTTCCGGCACGAGCTCGTCGTGTGACCGCCCGGCGTCCGGCGGGCTCGGAGGCGCTCACCGTAGAATCGCAGTCGATCGTGCGGTCAGGACATCGCACAGGAGCGAACCCCCGACAGGATGATCGTGACCAGACCGCGAGTACGGCGGCGCCCCCCACGCCGCGCCCCTCGCCTCGTGACCGCCGCCCTCGCCGCCGTGGCGGCGCTGGCGGTCGTGCTGCCGGCTCCTGCCCTCGCCGCGACGGAGCCCTCGCCCACGCCGACCCCCACCTCGTCGATCGCTCCCGGCACGACGGTGTTCACGCTGGCGCCGGTGTCGAACGGCGTCGTGCGCCCGGGCGACGCGCTGACGGTGTGGCTGTCGCTGCAGAACGGCACCGACGCGGAGCTCGCAGCCACCGAGGTGACCCTGTCGCTCGGCCGCACGCCGCTGGCCTCGCGCACCGCACTGCGGGACTGGCTCGCCGGCGACCTCGACGAGGCGGCGGTGCAGCCGATCGCCACGAAGGCGCTGGATCCCGTCGCCCCGGGCACCGACGAAGAGACCGCGCTCACCCTCGCGCCGGAGGACCCCGCCCTCGCGGGCCTCACCCCCGGCGTCTACCCGCTCGTCGCGTCGTACCCGTCCGAGGCGGGTGTCGTGAGCTCCACGAGCGCCGTCATCGTGCCCGACGACGGTCGTGCCCCCGTCGACATCGGCGTCGTCGTGCCGATCACGGCCGGTCCGCGCGAGGAGGGGCTGCTCACGGCCGACGAGCTCACCGAGCTCACGGCGCCCGACGGAGCCCTGACCAGCCAGCTCGGCGCCGTCACCGGCACCGACGCGATCCTCGCCGTGGATCCGGCGATCCCGGCCGCCATCCGCGTGCTGGGCACGGCGGCGCCGCAGCCGGCGCTGGCCTGGCTCGCACAGCTCGAAGCGCTCCCCAACTCGCGGTTCGCCCTGCAGTTCGGCGACGCCGATGTGACGGCGCAGCTGCAGTCGGGACTCGCCCGCCCGCTCGCCCCGAAGTCGTTCACCTACGCGATGTCGCCCGACGACTTCCCACCCGCGACGCCGTCGCCCGAGCCCGAGCCCTCCCCGACCTCCAGCGCCACGGCGATCCCGAGCACGGACGCATCCCTGCCGTGGACGGAGGAGCTGCTCGAGATCGGCCCCGGCGACCGCGACGCGACGTACTGGCCGGCCGACGGGACCGCCGACACCGACGTCGTGACGACCCTCGGCGGACTCGGCACGGACGACACGACGGCGCTGACGGTGATCCCCTCGGCGACGACGCGCGCCGGAGCCGCCGGAGCGACGGTCGCCGCGAACGGCACGGTGGGCGACGCCGGCGTGCTCGTCTACGACAGCGACGTCTCGGCGGCGCTCAACGAGGGCTCCGAGCTCGAAGAGACGTGGCTGCGCGGAGCGCCGCTCACCGCCGCGACCGCGTACCTCGCGTTCGCGACCGCCGAGTCCTCCGGCCCGCTGCTGGTCACCGTCGGTCGCGGCGAGGATCGCTCCCGCCTCGCCCTCGGCACCGCCATCACGGCTGCAGCGGCCGCCCCCGGCGTCGAACCGCACACCCTCACCGTGCTCACGGCGGGCGACCCCGCCGCCCTCGAGCTGACCGACGTCGACGCGTCGCCCGAGCGTGCCGCCGCGGCATCCGCCCTCGTCGGCGACGAGAGCGAACTCGGCCGCTTCGCGACCATCCTCGACGACCCCTCGCTGCTGACCGGACGCGAGCGCAACGCGATGCTGCAGGTGCTGGGCATCGCGTGGGTCGGCGACCCCGAATGGCCGACCGCCCTCGCCGACCACCGGGAGGCCACGCGCGCCACGCTCGACTCGGTCGGACTGCTGCCCACGACGCCGACGAACCTCTTCGGGTCGCGCGCGCCGCTGCAGTTCTGGGTGCGCAACGAACTGCCCTACCCCGTCAATCTCGTGCTCTACACGACACCCGACAACCTGCGCCTCGACGTGCAGGGCGAGACGACCGTCGTGGCCACGCCGCAGAGCAACACGCGCGTCGATGTGCCGGTGCAGGCCCGTGTCGGCCGCGGCGAGGTCACCCTCACGCTGCAGCTGCGCAGCCCGCAGTTCGTCGCCATCGGCGAGGCCGAGACCGTCGACATCAACGTGTGGGCCGACTGGGAGGGCGTCGGCATCGCCGCCCTCGCGGTCGTGGTCGGCGGCTTGGTGGTGGTCGGCGTGGTCCGGACGGTCCTGCGCGTGCGCCGTCGACGTCGTGGAGTGGATGCCGCCGCCGCAGGCGACGAGACGCCCGGCGGGCAGGCGGCCGGAGCCGAGGAGCCCTCGGGCGAGGCATCCCTTCCCGCCGCGCCGGCCGACGGGGACGGTGAGAAGTGAGCGGCATCGGGCGGGCGAGCGTCATGATCGGCGCCGGGACGATCGTGTCGCGGCTGACGGGGTTCCTGCGGGGGATCGTGCTCGTCGCGGTCGTGGGATCGGTCAAGAGCCCGGCCGGCGATGCGTTCGCGACGGCGAACCAGCTGCCGAACAACATCTACGCGCTCATCTCCACCGGTCTGCTCACGGCTGTCGTGGTGCCGCAGATCGTGAAGGCGGCGTCACACAAGGACGGCGGACGCGCGTTCATCTCGAAGGTGTTCACGCTCGGCGCGGTGGTGCTGCTGGTGACGACGGTGCTCGCCACACTCGCCGCACCGTGGCTCGTCCAGCTCTATGCCCCGGGATACACCGACGAGCAGCTCGCGCTGGCGACGGCCTTCGCCTACTGGTGCCTGCCGCAGATCCTCTTCTATGGCCTGTACGCGCTCGTCGGCGAGGCTCTCAACGCGCGCCGCATCTATGGACCGTTCACGTGGGCGCCGATCGTCAACAACATCGTGTCGATCGCCGGGTTCCTGGTCTTCCTGGGCCTCTTCGGCGGCCCGCTCACCCGGGTCGTCGACTGGACGCCGTCGATGATCGCCCTGCTGGCGGGCACGGCGACTCTCGGCATCATCGTGCAGGCGCTCATCCTGTTCTTCTTCTGGCGCCGAACCGGTCTGCACGTGCGACCCGACTTCGCCTGGCGGGGCGTCGGCCTCGGGCAGATCGGACGGCTCGCGGGCTGGACGTTCCTGATGGTCGCGGCGGGGCAGATCGCGGGCCTGCTGCAGGGCCGTGTCGTCTCGGAAGCGTCAGGAGACGGACCTGCGGCGGCCGCCATGGGGTACGCATGGCTGCTGTTCATGCTCCCGTACTCGATCATCGTCCTCTCGATCGGGACGCCGTACTTCACGCAGCTCAGCGAGCATGCCCACGCCGGGCGGGACGACGAGGTGCGCGGCGACATCGGCCGGAGCATCCGCACTCTCGGCGTTTTCGTGGTGTTCGCCACGTTCGCCCTCGCTGCCGCGGCTGTGCCGGCCTCGCGGATCTTCACCAACACGGCGAGCGAGGCGGTCCAGGCGGCCTGGGTGCTTCTGGCGTACCTCATCGGCCTGATCCCGCTCGCGGTCCTCTTCGTCGTCCAGCGCACGTTCTACGCGTACGACGACACCCGCACTCCGTTCTGGTTCACCCTCGTGCAGTGCGCGATCGTCGTCGCGACCGCCTACGGCGCCTGGGGCCTCGTGAACGCCGGCGTCATCGGGCTCGAGCACCTCGCGGCCGTCGTGGCCATCGGGCAGTCTTTCGCAAGCATCGTGCAGGTCGTACTCGCGACATGGCTGCTGCAGCGCCGACTCGGCGGACTTCGCACGACCTCCTGGCTGCTGTCGCTGGGTCGGTTCGTGCTCGCCGCCATCCCCGCCGCCGCCGCGGGGTGGGGCGTCTTCGTCCTGCTGGGCGGAGCGGACGGCTGGACGGCATCCAGCGCTCTTCTCGGGGCTGTCGGGTCGGCGATCATCGGCTTGGCGGCGCTGGTCGTGTATGTCGGCATCCTCGCGCTCTTCCGCGCTCCCGAGCTCTCCGTCGCCACGGCCCTCGTGCGACGGTTCCTCCCCGGCCGGCGCTGAGCGCGCCGACGCCGGACCGGTCGGCGGAATGCCACGCGGTTACCATGTGTTGAGGCATCCGGAGCCCTTTTCCGTCCGTCGTGGCGTCGCGGGGCTCGGCAACAGGAAGGTGCGCACGTGCGTCAGGTCATCATCATCGGATCGGGTCCCGCGGGGTACACGGCCGCCATCTACGCGGCCCGCGCGAACCTGAACCCGCTCGTCGTGGCGAGCTCGGTCGAGGCCGGCGGCGAGCTGATGAACACCACCGAGGTCGAGAACTTCCCGGGCTTCCCCGAGGCGATCATGGGGCCCGACCTCATGGCCAAGATGCAGGAGCAGGCCGAGCGCTTCGGCGCCGAGGTGCTGTACGACGACGTCGTGTCGCTCGACATCGACGGTCCCGTCAAGAAGGTCACCCTCGGCAGCGGCGCCACGCACGAGGCGGACTCGCTCGTGTTCGCGACCGGCTCGGCTCCGCGCAAGATCGGCATCGAGGGCGAGTCGCGCCTGTCGGGCCGCGGCGTCTCGTACTGCGCCACCTGCGACGGGTTCTTCTTCCGCGAGCGCGTCATCGCCGTCGTGGGCGGTGGCGACTCGGCCATGGAAGAGGCGACGTTCCTCACCAAGTTCGCGTCGAAGGTGTACATCATCCACCGCCGCGACGAGCTGCGTGCGTCGAAGATCATGCAGGAGCGCGCCTTCAAGAACGAGAAGATCGAGTTCGTCTGGAACAGCGCGGTCGTCGACATCCTCGGCGACGAAGCGGTGACCGGCGTCGTGCTCGAAGACACCGTCGACGGATCGCGCCGCGAGCTGGCGCTGGACGGCGTGTTCGTCGCGATCGGCAACGACCCGCGCACGCACCTGGTGCACGACAAGCTGCGGCTCACGCCCGAGGGCACCGTGTGGGTCGACGGTCGTTCGTCGCACACATCGGTTCCGGGCGTGTTCGCCGCGGGCGACGTCATCGACCCGACGTACCGCCAGGCGGTCACCGCCGCCGGCAGCGGCACGGTCGCGGCACTCGATGTCGAGCACTACCTCGCCGGACTCGGCGAGGCGGGCGCGCCGGACCCGGCCGGTGCCGAGATCGACGGTCTCGCGGATGCCGCGACCCTCGGTCGCTGAGCGCACGCACACCGTACGCGCAGGTGCCGGCGGAATGATTCCCTGACCGGTGTTGTTGATGCCGGTGACAGACTTCCCACCTAAGGAGACAGAAAGATGACCGCCAAGGCGACGACCTCCGCCACGTTCGAGCAGGACGTGCTCCAGGCCGACGGCCCCGTGCTCGTCGACTTCTGGGCCGAGTGGTGCGGGCCGTGCCGCATGGTCTCGCCCGTCCTCGACCAGATCCAGTCCGAGCACCCCGACAAGATCACGATCCTGAAGCTCAACGTCGACGAGAACCCCGACCTCGCGATGAAGTATCAGATCACCTCGATCCCGGCGATGAAGGTGTTCCAGGGCGGTGAGGTGAAGACGACGATCATCGGCGCGAAGCCGAAGTTCGCCCTCGAGCAGGACCTCGCCGCGTTCATCGGCTGATCCTCGCACCTACACGAAGCCCCGCCAGGCCCACGCCTGGCGGGGCTTCCGTCGTTCGCGGACGCATGCCAGCGGGGGAATGTTCCGGCATCCGAACTTTTTTGCGCGGAAGTGTCGATCTGGGCGAGGCTGGTTCGACGCACAAGGTGAAGGGCCCGAACGAGGCCCGCACCCGGGCCCGACGGCCCCCGACGAAAGGGAACGCCATGCGTTACATGCTCATCATGCAGGTGGATGCCGAGGCCGCCGCCGCGTTCGACCCCACCACCATCGACATGTCCGAGGCGTACGCCGCCATGGGCGCCTACAACGAAGAGCTGCAGAAGGCGGGCGTGTTCCTCAGCGCCGAAGGTCTCTCGGACGCCGCGGAGGGATTCCGCATCGACTTCAACTCCGTCCCTCCGGTCGAGACCGACGGACCGTACGCCGAGGCCAAGGAGGTCTTCACGGGCTTCTGGATCATCGAGGTCGCCTCGCGCGAGGAGGCGCAGCACTGGGCGCGCAAGTGCCCGCTCGGTCCGGGGACGGCGCTCGAGGTCCGTCGCGTGAACGAGCTCAGCGATTTCGACCAGAACGACGAGTGGGTCGCCAAGGAGCAGGAGTGGCGTGCCGCCAACTCGTGAGCCGGCGGACTCAGTTCGCGTCGACGCGCACCGTCGCATCCCAGCGGCGGTGCGTGTTGGCGTCGCCGAGCAGCCGCCAGACGGCCTTCGTCAGCGGAGGGTAGTCCAGGGCGATCTGCCGCAGCACGCGGTAATGCCGGCTGGCGTTCGGGCGCGACCCGCCGTTCTCGGCGATGTTCTCGGCGCGCAGCATGAACACGACCAGCTCATCGACCGACGGCAGGTCTTCCATGAAGTCCCACGGGTCTTCGCCGCCGCGCAGCCTCTCGGTGATCAGCACCGACAGCTCGTCGGCGGCTTCGGCACGCAGCAGCTCGAGGCTGGCCCGTCTCCTCGGAGTCTGCTCGTCGTTCGCCACCCGTCAAGCGTACGTCGCCCTGCCGACACCGGGGGTCGCCGCGGCGAGAGTCCCCGTACGCTGAGAGCATGACGACGGCGCCCGCGCACGATCCTCGAGACTCCGGGCACCGCGTCGTCGAGGCGGTGTGGCGCGACCAGTCCGCACGCATCGTCGCTGCGCTCACCCGGCACACCGGCGACTTCTCGTGGGCGGAGGATCTCGCGCAGGAGGCTCTCGTCGAGGCGCTCGACGCGTGGCCCAGGAACGGCATCCCCGACAACCCCGGCGCGTGGCTCATGTCGGTGGCGAAGCGGCGCGCCATCGACGGCTGGCGCCGCCGCGAGCGCATGGCCCAGCGCGAACCGCTCTTCGTGACGGAGGCACTCCAGGCCGAGGCATCCGATCCCGTCCCTCTCGAGGCGGACCCCGACCGCATCGACGACGACGTGCTGCGCCTCGTGTTCGTCGCGTGCCACCCCGTCCTGCCCGCGCAGGCGCGCCTCGCGCTGACCCTCCGCACCGTCGCCGGCCTCACATCCGAGCAGATCGCCCGTGTGCTGCTGATGACGGTTCCGGCACTGCAGCAGCGGATCGTCCGCGCCAAGAAGTCGCTCGCCGCCGCGAGCGTGCCCTTCGAGGTGCCCGATCGCGCCGAGCGCCCGGCCCGCCTCGCCAGTGTGCTGCAGGTGATCTACCTGCTCTTCACCGAGGGGTACTCCTCGGCCGAGGGGGAGCGGCCACTGCGACCGGACGTCGCACGCGAAGCGGTGCGGCTCGGTCGCCAGCTCGAGACCCTCATGCCCGGCGAACCCGAGATCTCTGCGCTCATCGCGCTGATGGAGTTCCAGTCCTCCCGCTTCGCCGCGCGCATCGACGCCGAGGGCCTCCCGCTCACCCTCGAGCAGCAGGACCGCCGGCGGTGGGACCGCTCAGCCATCTCGCGCGGCTCTGCGGCCCTGCGGAGAGTGGATGCCGCCGACCGCGGCCTCGGCTACTACGGACTTCAGGCGGCCATTGCCGAGTGCCACGCCGTGGCGCCGACGTTCGCCGACACCGACTGGCCGCGCATCCTGCGTCTGTACGACGCACTCGAGACGCTCGCGCCATCAGCCGTCGTGCGCCTCAACCGGGCCGTCGCGGTCTCGATGGTCGACGGTCCCGACGCGGCGCTCGCGCTGGTGTCGCAGCTCGAGCCCGAGCTCACCGGATTCCGGCCCTTGGTCGCGGTGCGCGCCGAGCTGCTCGAGCGCCTGGGACGGGTGGATGCCGCCACGGCGGAGTTCCTCGCCGCTGCCGAGCTGCCGGGCAATGCCGCCGAGACCGAGGTTCTGCGGCGCCGGGCCGCGGCGCTGCGCGCCTGATCCCCGGGCGCGTTCCTTCGTTGGGAGTGCGAGCGCGCTTCGTCTCGTCGCTGCGCTCCTCGCTCAGCGACCGACGCGCGAGACGAACACCTCGGTGCCAACCGTCAGAGGCTTGCTTCCGGTCGTTGAGCGAGCGAGGAACGAGCGAGACGAAACGCCCCGGCCGTCGAACGACGCCTTCTGCGACGGCTAGGAAGCCTCCGCCGAGCCGTACTCGGTCTCGCCGAGCTCCTCGAGGATGCGGTTGAGGTCCTGAATCGTCGCGAAGTCGATGCTGATCTGGCCTTTTCGTGCCGTCAGCGAGATCTTCACCCGCGTATTCAGGCGGTCGCCCAGTCGCTCGGCGACCTCGTCGAGGTGGGCGCGACGCGAACCAGCCTGTGGCTTCGCCGCACGCGTGGGGGCGGCATCCGGAAGCTTCGCGGCAGCCTCCGCGGCACGGACCGAAAGGTCCTCGTTCACGATCTTGTCAGCGAGGCGCTGCATCGCCGTCGCGTCCTCCAGCGACAGGATCGCACGCGCGTGACCGGCCGTGAGCACGCCGGCGGCGACGCGCTGCTGCACGGGGACGGGGAGCTTCAGCAGGCGGATCGTGTTGCTGATCTGCGGGCGCGAACGTCCGATGCGCGTCGCGAGCTCTTCCTGCGTTATGCCGAAATCCTCGAGCAGCTGCTGATACGCCGACGCCTCTTCGAGGGGGTTGAGCTCGGAGCGGTGCAGGTTCTCGAGGAGTGCGTCGCGGAGGAGGTGCTCGTCGGCGGTGTCGCGGACGATCGCCGGGATCGAGTCGAGCCCGGCCTCTCGAGCAGCGCGCGTGCGGCGCTCGCCCATGATGAGCTCGTGCTCGCCCTTCTCGTTGAGACGCACGACGACAGGCTGCAGCACGCCGAACTCGCGGACGCTGTGGACGAGCTCGGCGAAGTGCTCCGGGTCGAAGTTCGTGCGCGGCTGGCGCGGGTTGGGAACGATGTCGTTCGGATTGATGTGCACGAGCCGCGCGCCGGGCACCTCGACGAGATCTTCCTGGGGTTCGGGGGTCTCGGCCGCATCGGGCGTCGGCTCGGCCTCATCCACGGAGACAGCGCGCGGGAAGAACACATCGGCGGGGCGCTCGTCGGACTGCTCGTTGGTCGGGATCAGTGCGCCGATTCCGCGGCCGAGTCCTGTGCGCTTCGCTGCCATCAGGCGCCCCTTTCGTTCGAGGCGCTGTCGCGCCGGATCATCTCGACGGCCGCTTCACGATAAGCGATGGCGCCGGCCGACTGTCCATCGTAGGCGAGAACCGACTGCCCGAAGCTCGGCGCCTCTGACACGCGGACCGAGCGGGGGATGATCGTGTCGAGGACTTCCTTGGGGAAGTGCGCCCGCACCTCGTCCGCGACCTGCTGGGCGAGGCGCGTGCGACCGTCGTACATCGTCAGCATGATCGTCGAGAGCTGCAGTCGCGGGTTCAGATGCTTCTGGATCATCTGCACCGTTCCGAGCAGCTGGCTCAGACCCTCGAGCGCGTAGTACTCGCACTGGATGGGGATGAGCAGCTCGCCCGCCGCGGTGAAGGCGTTGATCGTCAGCAGTCCGAGTGACGGAGGACAGTCGATCAGGATGAAGTCGAGCTGCCCGGGGTTCTTCGCGAGGTAGTCGTCGACAGCGACGCGCAGACGGTGTTCTCGCGCGACCTGCGACACCAGCTCGATCTCGGCGCCGGCGAGGTGAATGGTGCTCGGCGCACACAGCAGGTTGGGGGACTCCGGGCTCACCTGGATGATGTCGGCGAGCGGGAACTCGTCGATCAGCACGCCGTACACGCTCGGGATGTCGGACGTGTGCGGCACGCCCAGCGCCGTCGACGCGTTGCCTTGCGGGTCGAGGTCGATCACCAGCACGCGAGCACCGCGCTCGGCGAGAGCTGCGGCGAGATTGACGGTCGTCGTGGTCTTGCCGACTCCGCCCTTCTGGTTCGAGACGGTGAGCACGCGCGTGCGGCCGGTGAGGTGGACCTCGGCTTCTTCGAGCGCCTTGCGGCGTGCCGACAGGTCCGCGAGTTCCCGCGCGATCGGGGAGTCGTCGTCCTCCTGGACCACGTCTGCGGGGTCTTCCTGCGCGATGGCGGGTTCCTCTTCCTGCGTGAGGGTGGGGGTCGGATCGGATGCTGTTGCTTCGGGCTCTGACGGCGCGGTCTCTGGCTCGGGCTCAGGGGCCGGTTCGGGCTCCGGTTCGGCTTCCGCTTCGGGCTCGGACACGGGAGAGTCGCTCGGTTCCGGCTCGGATACATCGGGCCGTTCTTGCGCGTCGTCTGAGTCCTGGGCCTCGTCGGTCTCGGTCTGCGTGTTGGGCGCCACGTCAGCGTACTCGCCGGATGCGACATCGGCGGCCGCCGCGGAAGCAGGCGTCGGGTCCGATGCCGAGTCGTCGTCTGCGACTTCCGTCGGATCCTGTGCGACCCCGGATGCATCCGCGTCGGGCTGGGTGGTCTCGGCCGCGGACGGGGACTCGATGCCATCGAGATCTCCCGGCGTGACGGCATCCACGGGGGACTCTTGTCCGAATGCCGAGGTGGGCTCTACGCCTGACTCAGGGACTTCTGGCGTCGAGACGGCGGGCGGCTCGTCGGACGAGACGGATGCCTGAGCGTCGGTCTCGTCGGGTTGTTTCACGTGAAACTCTCCCCCTTGCGCGAGCCGCTCAACATCGCCTTCCACCTTATCCCGCCTTCCCCCCATCCCCAGCCGCCGGAGCCACTTGTTCATGCGTCCCTTACCATTCCGCGTGGAGCATCCACGGTCCTAGTCAACCTCGGAGAGGGCCGTCCGGGCCGCCAACCCGCCGCTCAGATCCGAAGCGATCGCACCCGCTTCGAGCGGACGCGGGTCGTGCCCGCATCGGGCGGGCGACGCGGCTTCTGACGCGTAATCACGCGGAAGACGGCACGGCGAGCCCGGTCTCGGAGCGAGCCGCGCCACCTACCCAGTGGGGCCTGTATGAGCGTTCCCTCATGTAGGAGTCAGCGGCGTCGCTCGCGCGGAGCCTGCAGCGTCTTCTCGGAAGGGGACACGGGAGTTCGGTCTCCAGACAAAAGGCGCCAGATCGCGTTTCACGTGAAACACCCCTTGTGTAGACCGTCGCCCGCGAGCTGCGGGATCGCGACGTCTGCCCTGCGGGCGGTGCAGTGGATCAGCGGCAGCCAGGTTCCGCAAGATGAGGCTGCGATCGACCGTGAGGTCGATGTGTGATGGGGGCACGCTGGGGAAGTGGCGGTCGGACACCTGACACCCCACACAACGAAGTGTCGTTGGCCCCGCACCACTCAAGAGCTCCGCCGGCCCGATTGTGTGCCGAGCTCCTGCGCGCGCAAGAGCGACTCACCATGCATCCGTCGCCAACGGGAGTGGTGGGGGCATGCCTTATCTTCCCTGGCTCACCGCTCCTGCGTTCTGCGCTCATCGCCAACACCGCCGGCGGGGCAGACCGGCCGCTCCGCTGTGCTCACTGCTGCTGTTCGGATCAACCCGGTCCCCGACGCAGACGGCCCGCGTTTTCAGCACTCGCCTTCCTCAACGCCCTTCGCGTCGGGTGACTGGCCGTCGGGACGAGAAGACGACGACAGCCATTGCGCGCCCTGGGCGCCTTCGCCCGCCTCTTCAACTCGTCTCGCGCGGTGTTTCACGTGAAACATCGCCCGCCGTCCCGCGGGCAGAAGACCTAGGGAAGGTGCTCGGGCCAGAGGGCTCACGCGCCGCGCTCGCGGCGAAGATCAACGGCTGGCGAGGACCACTGGCGTCATTCAGCACGTGACCCGTGACACGCCATCGGCGGCCAACAGCACAGCAGGCTTGGGAGCTCTCGCGCTGTGATCGCTCGGCATGGTTTCACCTGCCCCTCGACAACGGGCTACGCCGAGAACCGCTGTCATCGTCGGCGCCAGTAGTCTGGCTCTTCATGCCGACGTGAGGGAGCTCTCTCGCAGACGCAGGATGCTCGCACGAACGCCGCGCTGTGCTTGCGAGCAAGCCCCAGGGGACCCGACAGCGAGTGTCGCACGGCGGGCCATTCCTCGCAGCGTGGATCCGGCCGCATGTGGTGGGAGGGTACAACCTGGCGGCGTCGGCTCCTCAGTGTCAGCAACCTAAGCAGCTCGCCAGCGAGACGCGAAGGCGTGACTGGATTCGGCGGCGGCCGGACGATGTTTCACGTGAAACGCGGCGTGGGCGCCCGTGCTGTGCGATACAAGCGGCGGCAATGCCCGCACCGTTCCCACCGCGTGCTGTGGCCGCGAGTGATGGCGGCCATGATGCGACAGCGGCGGTGCAGGGACGAATCGGCACTGCGCCCCGCTCGGTCGAGCCGGACCCGCGGTTGGGAGGACGTGGCGACGGGTCTCCTGAACCGTACCCGGAGTAGGCAGTCAGCTAGCCCTATGCGACGAGCGATGCACTCTCGCTCTCGAAGAGCGGTAGGAGAGGGCCTATATCGGGAACGTCACCGGCGCCCGGCCGCTCGCCAATCGCGCCCGTTGCCCCGTGCGGTACGTCGCCCAACGGTTGGGCTGGGCGCCCTATCGCAGAGCAAGCCCGCTCTGGGGCGCGGCCTCGACCCGCGCGACGCCCCGCGGTGGGCTGGACGCATAGCCGCGCCGTCATTCCGTCCCCCATGATGGGGTGGCGCCTCTCTCGAGTACCGCGCGCTTCATGGGGGTGGGCAGCGTCTCCGTGTGGGAACGACGGATCTCAGGGGAGTGGGTGCCTGCGCCAGGAAAGTCGTCAGCATGGCTGACCAAGGACATCGCGACGTGTCACCGCCTCCGATCGACGCTGCGGATCCTGGCTTGCGACAGTCTGGCAAGTCGCGCCGCCGGTCTCGCCGGGATCGGTGCGCCCTCAGCGCCTCCGTGCACGGGTGCCCGTTGCATCACGGAGAAGTCGCGACGCGCATGACGTCGGGGATTGATCGCCCAGCGGGCTGCGCAGCGCGACGCTGCTTCTGCGAACGCGACTGGCGCTCCAGACACCGCGATCCGAAGAGTTGGATAGTTCGATCTGTCCTACGCGAGTCGCTCGCTTCCGGCCAACGCTTGGACGCAACCCGCTCTCGCGCCGGCGGCAGACTCACGGCTACGCACTCGGCCGACCAACCTACGAGGCACCATAAGCGCGTCGCCGCTGTTTGCTCGCGGTCGTACACGGTCCGGGCAGCCCACCTGTCACAGGGTTGGGACTCATGCGGGGATCTGCCGGTACGCGAGGCTATCGGTAGACGCCTCATCGACGCGGATACGTGTTGTTTCACGTGAAACGCAGGGGTGTTCGCGGTGAAATCGCGTTGTCGTCAGCGAGCTGAGCCAGGGTCTCTGGGCGGCGTCACGCGGTGCTGGAGTGAGCAGTGGACATCGGTGTGCACGGCACTCAAAGGGTCTCGATCGCGGGTACCAGCCCTCGTCGCGTCGCCAGTGGAGATGTCACCGAGTTGAGCCACAACACCCCAGATACGTCGGCACGACGAGTGAGCGAAGCGCCGGTTCGGCGGTGGTCCGCGCAGGCACGGATTCGCCTTGTCTCAGGACCTCCCGAGCCTGGCGCGAGGGCTGGGTTTCGTCCAGAGGCTGGCTTGCGGATAGACAGTCGCGCTCACCGTCGATGGACTCGCGCCTCTCCATCGCGCGTTCGAACAGACTCAGTGCGCGCAGCGAGACCGGCCAACATGGGCACTGTCGGTACGCGACAGGCATATGCGAGCTGCCGATCCACGCGGGAGAGACGGGGCACGTTTCACGTGAAACCTTCGACGCCACGGGAACCTGCCGCTCCACGCGCCTGCCCACGCGTACTACCCCCAGCCGATCGACGTAGGCGTCGTCGTCAACGGTCAGGCGACGAGGGCGACAACGGCGCGGGTGCACCGTCGACTCAAGGG
The DNA here is from genome assembly GCF_019511665.1 of Microbacterium jejuense. Taxonomy (GTDB): domain Bacteria; phylum Actinomycetota; class Actinomycetes; order Actinomycetales; family Microbacteriaceae; genus Microbacterium; species Microbacterium jejuense_A. Next base: position 225,243 of record NZ_JAEUAW010000002.1, on the reverse strand, counting down.
AGACGACTTAGCACGCTCACGCTAAAGGCGACGGCGACCGCATGTTTCACTTGAAACTCCCCGCGGCGCCAGACCTTGCCTGCGCCGACGCCCATCTGATGGGTCGGCCCAGCGTCGTGCAACGTGGGCTTTGGACACCGCATCGGGGGCACCTGGCCGCCAGGAGAGCCCCAGGCCGAACTCCCTTCGGACGAAGTTGAGCCGCTGGATGACATGGCGGCGATCTGCGTCCACAGGTCCTGTGGCAGGTCGCGCCTGAACCGACACTCGCGCCGCCGGCGCATGTCGAGTCGTCGATCGGTTGCGTACCGCGAGGTGTCGCCGCCGACCGCTCGTACGCACGAGCACGCACTGGCAGTGGAAGCTGGTGTAGACCGCAGACCGCCTCGATCACACACTCCCGATTCGCGATGCCGCTCGGCCGCACGTTTCACGTGAAACATGCGTCCGCGGTTCCTTGGGCGCCACGGACCCGCGGCTCAAACCGGCGTGCGGAGCGTGCGCCTCCGACTGACGGTCGGGATGCAAAACCTCAACCGGTCGCGGCGGCGTTGGTGACGCATCACACCAATGTCGGCCGATCAGCACAGCCGGCACGCAGACTCAAGCACTCGCGGTGTCACCTGAGGTTTCCGCCCGATGGGCTGGACAGGTGCCCAACGCCCCCGCCCACCGACATGCCGATGCCCGTTTCACGTGAAACATCAGGCTCCGCGAGTGACGAGCTATACAGCGCTGACCGACCGCCGGACACGGCCAGTTCACCGTTGGCCATGACATTGCCGCACCGGGTGGCCCGCCTCACCGCGGGGCCGAAGTCAACGAGCCTCGTGGGCGTTCTCTGCACCATGCACGGCGGCACCAACGCCGGCCACCGCACCTCCGGGCGGTACGGTCGCGCTACCTTCAAACGTTCGCAGCAGTCGGTCGCAACTGGCGGCGGGCGTCTCGCCGCAACCAACGTTCACAGCATCGCGCGAACCGCCGGCTTTCAGTCGCGCGGTCCAGCCGATGCGGGCCCCGCCTCGAGTGACGCCGCCCTTCGTGGGGTGCCGCACATCCCACGGCGCAGACGTAGCCGACAGCGCACGCCAGGACGATCCCACCTCTCGACCGGCACGGACTTCTCGTTCGAAGAGCCAAACCGACCCGATACGCAGCCCGCCGCGACCCATGACATCGGTCGCGCGCAAACACGCGGCGCGATCGGCTGTCGTCGGTAGCGGTGTCCGACGCAGACCGCCGACCACATGGACGGGGGAGGTGCGGGGGCGACGCGGGACCGGTGCTGTCGTTGTTGTCGCAGCCGGGAGCCCTGACGGCAGTGTGTTCCCGACGATGTCATCGCACGGAAGCCGACGAGCGCAGCGAGAAGAGGGAACTCTCCCTGTCGGCAGAGTTCCGGTGATCCTGCGCGCCGGCACAGAGAGCAGCCAGCGCACGTGCGGTGCCGCTTGAGGACATCGTCCGGACGGTTACCGCTTTCACGGGCTGCGTGAACGTGCGTTCACAACAACCACCGCGATTGCGACGTCGACCACTAGGTGCGGATTCACACCGCGCAGTACAGCGGAGAGGCGGCACCGCCGCGGTGTTTCACGTGAAACATCGATGGCGTGCACTGCCTCCAAACCGGGGCGTCCCATGCTTGCACTCGACGCGACAACGCCTGCGGAGCCGGCTGCACGCAGCACCGCATCGGTGGACCGCCTCACTGGCCCGCTTGACCGGCCCGCCCACTGCCGGCCAGAACTGGACCTCCGCACGCAGTGCCGCTTCGGTCGTCGGCGTCCCGGTAGCCGGGCAGCACTGTCGCGCCCCTGCATCAAGGAGCGGCCGGTCATGGGGACGGCCCACGGGTGACCCCGAAACAAGCAACCGAGCGGCTATCAGCACAATCGGGCCCTGGGGAAACGCCCTGTGCGTCCTGCAATCGTACGCGCGCATGCTGTTGGGGTTGGGGTTGCGACGCCAGCACCCGCGCCCACGCGCGGTCGACATCTCCCACGATCGCGCGCCGAGCTGCCGCAATCTGGGTCACGGCGTCCAACGCGAGGCGGAGCGGGAGATGACTCGGCCCCAGCCAGGCCTGCGGAGACGACGCCGTTTCACGTGAAACCTACCTAGCTGATGGGACAGATCAACGGACATCCACCGAAGGACAACAAGGCGGTCAACACGATCAACCAGTTGACGGTCAGCTCGAGCAGCACTCAGGGCGCGCGCGTCTCGTCGTCAGAGCGAAGAACGGGCCGCACGACAGCCGCCCCGGACCCGACCGATGCCAGCTAGCAGAGGTTGAGTCGTCACATGGGAAGCGCGCCACGTCCAAGAGCTCCAGTCACCAACGCGCGTGAGTTGCCGACGACACGACCCCCACGTGTGTGGAGCTTGTCGCCGCACGCAGAAATGGATCTCGGGGGCCCGCAAGACGCTGCCGAGCGCCGAACCGCGGACCTGCCTAAGCCACGCCCCACGACCGGCTCATGCAGAATCCCGTGACGGGCCAGCCTGCGCGACTCGTCGAGTGTCTGAACCAGCGCGACGTGGGCCCTCCGAGCGCAGCGGCGGCAAGCCCGGAAGTGCTCTCGGTCACCCTCATGCCTGACACAGCTTCGCGTCCCGTTTCACGTGAAACAAACGTGCGGCGACCGTGACCGCCCCTTGCAAGGCTCGGACTTCGTGCGACCGCAAGATCACACACCGCCCTCGCGCCGTGGGACGCGAGCAAGCACCGGCCACCGGCTCGTCGACACGGCGCCTGGCACGCACACCAGCTGCTCGGACACAGTGAACGGCCCATCAGCCGACACAACGGCATCCCCACACGCCGACCGTCGCGATGCAGCAGGCGCCGAACGAACCCCGTGTCAGCGGACGGTGGCGCGGATCACCCGCGACGGCTCGTCCAGCAGGCCTTCGCCGACGACCTCGACCCGCGCGTTCGTGACCTTGAACTTGCGCAGCTGTTTCTCGGCCGCCTCGATCTCGTTGCCGGCGCTCGTGCCCTTGAGGAGGATCAGCTCACCGCCGTCGCGCACCAGGGGAGCGGTGATCGGCACGAGTGTGCGCAGCGCACTCACCGCGCGAGCGGTGACGGCGTCGAGCGAAGGTCCGCGCTTCCAATCCTCGGCGCGGGCACGCAGCACCTCGACGTTGTCCAGTCCCAGCTCGGCCGCCTGCTCCGACAGCCACGCCACACGGCGCTCCATGGGCTCGATGAGCACCCACTCCACATCCGGTCGCGCGATGGCCAGCACCAGACCGGGCAGCCCGGCCCCGGAGCCGACATCGCCAACGCGTCCCGAGAACAGCGGCGCAATGACGGCGCTGTTGAGGATGTGCCGTGACCACAGGCGCGGCGGCTCAAGGGGGCCGATGAGCCCGCGCTCTTCTCCGTGCTCTCCGAGAGCGGCGGTGAACCGGCGGGCCAGCTCAAGACGGTCGCCGAAGATCTCCGCGGCCGCGGGCGGCTCCTGTTCGATCTCGATCATCGATGTTGCCCGGGGAACGCGTGGTCAGCCGCGACGGATGACGGTGTGGCGATCGGCGCCCTCGCCGTACGACTCCGACACGAAGCCGCGGACGGCGACGATGTCGTGCACGACCTTGCGCTCGTAGCTCGACATCGCCGGGAGCGACGCCTGCGACGCGCCCTCCTCGATGCGCGCGATCGCGCGGTCGACGAGCGCCTCGAGCTGGTGCTGGCGCGCGTCGCGCGATCCGCCGATGTCGAGGATCAGCCGCGAGAAGCGGCCGGTGCGGTTCTGCACGGCGATGCGCGTGAGCTCCTGGAGGGCCTGCACCGTGTCGGGTGCGGCGATGAGGTCGACCGATCCGCCGGCCGGCGCCTCGACCGAGACGTAGGCGCGACCCGCGCGGACGTCGAGGTCGAGGTCGCCGTCGATGTCGGCGATGTCGAGCAGCCCCTCGAGGAAGTCTGCGGCGACGTCGCCTTCCTGCTCGAGTTCCTCGACCGTCGCGGGTGTGCGGTCGTGGCGCTGCTCAGCGGAGGCGAGCTCGGGGGAGGTGGTCATCACGTTTCCTCGTCTTCGGATCGGGGGAGTAGCCGACGCAGCGGATCAGGAGGCGTTGCCCGAGCCGCCGGTCTGGCCGGCGGTACCGGAGCCGCCCGCCGAGCCGCCGGGCTGACCCTTCTGGGCCTGCTTCTTCGCGCGCTGCTTGCTCACCGGCTGCTGACGCTTGGGAGCGGCGGCCTTGGCGCGCTCGGCCTCTTCGTACAGGCGCTGCTGCTCAGCGAGGTACTTCTCCATCGGCACGACCTTGCCAGAGGCGTCGATCGCCTTGCCCTTTCGCGCCAGACGCTCCTCGCGCTCCTTGGCCGCCTCGGAGCCGGGGGTGGGCATCTCGCGGATGACGAGGAACTGCTGGCCCATCGTCCACAGGTTCGAGATGAACCAGTAGATGACGACGCCGAGGGGGAAGAACACACCCGAGAAGATGAAGCCGAGCGGCAGGATGAACAGCATGATGCGCTGCATCTGGTACGCCTGGCCGGTCTTCGCCTCGGGGGAGAGGTTCTTCGAGATGATCTGCAGCTGGGTGAAGAACTGCGACGCGATCATGAGCACGACGAGCGTGATGAGGATGATGATCGCCGGGGTGTTGCCGGTCTGGAACGCCTGGATGAGCGTCTCGTGCAGCGACGCGACGCCGAACAGCTTGGCGTTGTAGAACTCCTGCGTGAGCTCGGCGTTGAGCAGGCCCACGCCGCCGATGCCGGCGACGGCGTGCTTGGCGACGTCGTTGAGCACACTGTACAGCGCGAAGAACACCGGCATCTGCACCAGCAGCGGAAGACAGCTCGACACCGGCGTCGTGCCGTGCTTCTTGTACAGCGCCATCGTCTCGCGGCTCATCGCCTCGCGAGACAGCTGATCACGCTTGCCTTTGTACTTCTCCTGGACTTTCCGCAGTTCAGGAGCAATTTCCATCATCTTGCGCTGGCTCTTGATCTGGCGCACGAAGAGAGGGATCATCGCCGAGCGGACGACGATCACCAGACCGATGATCGAGAGCACCCACGTCAGTCCGTCGGCCGGCGGCAGGCCGATCGCAGAGAACAGCCAGTGCCACGCGACGAGCACGAGCTCGACGAGCCACTTGAGGGGCCACAGGATGGTGCCGAGCAGGTCGAACCCGCCACCCGCCGCGGGCGAGGGGCTGGGCGTCGGGGTGGCGGCCAGCGCCGTGAAGAGATCCATGCGGTGGATCAGTCCTTTCCTGTGGGGGCAGGCACGACGAACCCGTGACGGGTCAGTGCGTGCCGGAAGTTCTTGCGGGGCGGGACGTCGTCGACGCCGCCGGCGGCCCAGGGGTGGCACCGCGCGATCCGCGCGACGGTGAGGGCGGACCCGACCACGGCACCGTGCTGCTGCACCGCGCCGACGGCGTAAGCCGAGCACGACGGGTAGTACTTGCAGACGTCGCCGTAGGTGTGCGAGATCGTGGCGCGGTAGCCGTGCAGCAGCGCGAGCAGCGCGTTGCGGGGGAGCAGCGGCACGCTGCGGACGACGTCGGATGCCGCGAACTCGGCATCACCGAGCGCATAGGCCGGGAGCACGCTCATGCCGTCCTCCGGGCGAGGCACTTCTCGACGTCGGCGCGCAGTTCGGAGAACGAGGCCGAGGCCGCCGTCGGCAGGGCGCGGATCACGATGTCGTTGCCGGGCGTGACGCCCTCGAGGGATTCGTAGCAGAGGGCCTTGAGGCGCCGGCGCACGGAGTTGCGCACGACAGCGCCGCCCACCTGCCGGCTCACGATGAAGCCGAACCGCGCCGGACCATCGGTCTCGACGCGGCTGACGTAGGTGACGGTGTGCGCTCCGGCACACCGACGGCCCCGACGGACGACGGCCTTGTAATCCGCGCCGCGGGTGAGTCGGTTCGCCCTCGCGAGCACCGCTCGGCTCAGGCCGAGAGCTCGGTGCGCCCCTTGGCGCGACGAGCCGAGAGGATGGCGCGGCCGGCGCGCGTGCGCATGCGGGCGCGGAAGCCGTGCTTCTTGGCGCGGCGACGGTTGTTGGGCTGGAAGGTGCGCTTGCTCATGAGGATTACTTCCGATCAGGGTGCCACCGGGACGCTCGACCGGGGACGCGTGTACAGGAGGACTGCCCGGGGACTTTGGGTCCAGTGGGCATAAGTCAACCGATTAAGGCTACGTCGAGACGCCCGAGAACTCAAACCGAGCCGGGTGAACCCGCCATTATGGCCCTCGAGGTCTTCTGCCGACGGTAAGGACACGCCGCGGTCATCCACAGTGGGGTTTGCTCCGGCGCCGCTCGCTGACTAGCGTTGCTCGGGCAGTTATCCACAGGCTCGGGCCGACGTTTCCGCGTCATCCGGTGGAGTCATCAACAACCCGGGGGGGCCATGTCACCGCACGAGATTCCAGATGTTCCGGTCTGGGCGGCCGTTCTGGACGAACTCGCGCGGGATGAGCGCATCACCCCTCAGCTTCACGGGTTCCTGAACCTGGCAGTGCCGCAGGGCGTCATGGGCGGCACCCTCTACCTGGACGTGCCGAACGACCTCACCGCGGCCCAGTTCACCAAGCGCATGCGTGCGCCCATCCTCGAGGCGCTGGCCCGCGTGGAGCAGGGTCTCGACAACGTGGCATCCACGTTCCGCGTCGTGGTCAACCCGGAGCTCGCGGACGCGCACCTGACCGCACCGATCCCGATCCCGGTGAACGCCGCCCCAGGAGCCGCCGCTCCCGGCGGGGCGACCGCGCCGCTGGGCTCGCCGGTCGGACGCCCACCGCTCGAGGAGCCCGTCGACACGGCATCCGCGTCGCGCAGCGACACCCGGCTCAACCCGAAGTACACGTTCGACAACTTCGTCATCGGCCAGTCCAACCGGTTCGCCCATGCCGCGGCGGTCGCGGTCGCCGAGGCGCCGGCCAAGGCGTACAACCCGCTGTTCATCTACGGCGACTCGGGACTCGGAAAGACGCACCTCCTGCACGCCATCGGCGACTATGCGCTCAGCCTGTATGCCGGCATCCGCGTGCGCTACGTCTCGAGCGAGGAGTTCACGAACGACTTCATCAACTCGATCGCCAACAACCGCGGTTCGGCGTTCCAGGCCCGCTACCGCGACGTCGACATCCTCCTGATCGACGACATCCAGTTCCTGCAGGGCCGCGCCGAGACGCAGGAGGCGTTCTTCCACACCTTCAATCAGCTGCACGACCACGACAAGCAGGTCGTGATCACGAGCGACGTCCCGCCGAAGCACCTCACCGGCTTCGAGGACCGCATGCGCAGCCGGTTCGAATGGGGCCTCATCACCGACGTGCAGGCGCCCGACCTCGAGACGCGCATCGCGATCCTGCGCAAGAAGGCGCAGTCCGAGCGGCTGCACATCCCCGACGAGGTGCTCGAGTACATCGCGACCGTCGTCTCGTCGAACATCCGCGAGCTCGAGGGCGCGCTCATCCGCGTCTCGGCGTTCGCGAGCCTCAACCGCTCGACCCTCGACATGTCGCTCGCCCAGACGGTGCTGCGCGACATCGTCGACCAGGACGACGCCAACGTCGTCTCGCCGACCGACATCATCACGTCGACGGCACAGTACTTCAAGCTCACCGTCGACGACCTCTACGGTTCGAGCCGCTCGCAGCAGGTCGCCCAGGCGCGGCAGATCGCGATGTACCTGTGCCGCGAGCGCACGAGCCTGTCGCTGCCGAAGATCGGGCAGCTGTTCGGCAACCGCGATCACACCACCGTCATGTACGCGTACAAGAAGATCAGCGAGCTCATGAAGGAGCGCCGCTCAATCTACAACCAGGTGACCGAGATCACCGCGCAGCTCGGCCGCAACGGCCGCTGACGCCCTTTTCGCGCGCTCTCCGCACCCTCGAACCCGTTCCGGCGAATATGCCGGAACGGGTTCTTGACACGCGCGGCGGACAGGGCCAAAATTCCCGTTCTGCACAGTGTGGAAAACCTGTGGATAACTCGTCGACTCTGCGGAAACACCTGTGAGTGGGCGGGGACAGCCTGTGGATGAATCGTGGATGCCGCGGCCACCGGCATCCCGGATCCCGCAGTCCGTCCGCAGCCGATCCACAAGTCACAACCGTGTGGTTTCCATGTCCCGACTGCGCTCGAGCGAGTTGTCCACAGATTCCACAGCCGTTAACACCATGACAAGAAATCTCTGTGATGAATCCCGTCCGATCACCTTTGCGGTGGACAAGCCTCCGAGAGGATGACGGACTGGCAATCCTCAGACCTGCCACTAGCATGAGAACCCCGACCCCGTAGCCTGCGGGCCCGCTGCAGAGGGAGCATTCGTGAAGTTCCACGTCAACCGCGATGTGTTCAGCGAAGCCGTATCGTTCGTCGTCAAGCTCCTGCCCCAGCGCAACCCCCAGCCGATCCTGGCCGGCGTGCTGGTCGAGGCATCCGATCAGGGCCTGTCACTCGCCGCCTTTGACTACGAGGCCTCGGCGCGCACCACGATCGAAGCGACCGTCGACGATCCGGGCACGATCCTCGTCCACGGCCGGCTGCTCTCCGACATCGCCAGTCGCCTGCCCAACGCGCCGATCCAGATCGAGGTCGATGACGACGGCGGCATCCTGCTGACCTGCGGCTCCGCGCGATTCACGCTCGCGTCCATGCCCGTGCAGGAGTATCCGGCCATCCCCGAGGTCACCGGCGACTCCGGGCTCGTGCCCGCGGAGGACTTCGCCACGGCGATCGCGCAGGTCGCGTTCGCGGCTTCCCGCGACGACGTCACCCCCGTCCTCACCGGCGTGCAGCTCGAGGTCTCGGGCACGAGCCTGAGCCTCGTCGCCACCGACCGCTACCGCGTCGCGCTGCGCGAGATCCCGTGGGACGGCGGCGCAGCCGCCACCGACGAGGCGACGACGGCGCTCGTGCCCGCCCGCACCCTCACCGAGGTCGGAAAGACCTTCGCGCACGGCGGCGACATCTCCATCGCGTTCTCGGGGTCGGGCGACCGCGAGATCATCGCCTTCACCGCGGGCAACAAGACCGTGACGTCGCTGCTCATCAAGGGCAACTTCCCGCCGGTGCGCCGGCTGTTCCCCGCGCAGACCGAGCACCACGCCGTCGTCAACACGGCCGAGCTCGCCGAGGCCGTCCGCCGCGTCTCGCTCGTGCTCGACCGGTCGGCGCCGCTGCGGTTCACGTTCACGAGCGACAGCGTCTCGATGGATGCCTCCGGCACCGAGCAGGCGCGCGCGACCGAGTCCGTCGACGCCACGCTCATCGGCGGCGACGACGTGACGCTCGGCCTCAACCCGCAGTACCTGCTCGAGTCGCTCGGCGCGGTCAAGAGCGAGTTCGTGCGCATCACGTTCACCTCGAGCGAGAACGCGAACAAGCTGAGTCCTGTGCTCATCACGCCGCAGACGTCGGTCGACAAGGCGGGCACGGACTCGTTCCGCTACCTGCTGCAGCCGAACCTGCTGCTGCGCTGATCCTGCCGTCGCCGCAGTCGCCGGCAGGGCGGGCGTCGGTGCCGATCATTAGGCTTGTCCGGTGATCGTGGAGCACCTGAGCCTGGTCGACTTCCGCAACTATGCGGCGGCCGACGTCGAGCTCGGTCCCGGTCCGAACGTCTTCGTCGGCCGCAACGGCCAGGGCAAGACGAACCTCGCCGAGGCGATCGGGTTCTTCGCCACGCTGGGCTCGCATCGCGTGTCGAACGACGCGCCCATGGTGCGGGACGGCGCGGACGCCGCGATCATCCGCGCCCGCCTCGCGCACGGTGAGCGCCGCGTGCAGCTCGAGGCGCAGGTCAACCGGCAGGGGTCGAACAAGGCGCGCGTCAACGGCGCTCCCGTCAAACCCGCCGAGCTGCCCCGTTACGCGCAGGTCGTGCTGTTCGCTCCCGAGGATCTGCAGATCGTGCGCGGCGATCCCTCCGCCCGGCGCCGGTTCGCCGACCAGCTGCTCGTGCAGCGCGCGCCGCGCATGGCCGGCGTGATCGCCGACTACGACCGCGTCCTCAAGCAGCGCACGGCTCTGCTCAAGTCCGCCAGGGCGCGTGGCATCCGCGGCGACGCGCTGTCGACGCTCGACGTCTGGGATGACAAGCTCGTCACCCTCGGCACGCAGCTCATCGCCGCGCGCCTCGCGCTCGCGAACGACCTCGCCGCCCCCCTCGCCTCCGCCTACACGGCGATCGCCGGAGCCGATCACGACCCAGAGATCGAGTGGGCGCTGTCGGTCGCGGGTGCTGACAGCGGCGAGGACGCCGACGCCGGCTCGTCGTCGTCGGTCGATGCCGCCTCCCTCGAGACGAAGGATGCCGCAGCCCCGCGTATCGCGGAGCTGTTCCGCCAGGCGCTCGCGGCCAAGCGCGCGTCCGAGCTCGAGCGCGGCCTGACGCTCGTGGGCCCGCATCGCGACGACCTGCTGCTGCGGATCCGGAAGCTGCCGGTGAAGGGGTACGCCTCGCACGGCGAGTCCTGGTCGGTCGCGCTGTCGCTGCGGCTCGCTTCGGCCGAACTGCTGCGCGCCGACTCGAGGCTCGGAGATCCCGTCCTGATCCTCGACGACGTGTTCGCCGAGCTCGACGCCGACCGCCGTTCCCGGCTGGCGCAGCTGGCCGGCGGCTACGAGCAGGTCGTCGTCACCGCCGCTGTCGAGGGCGACGTGCCCGAGGCGCTCCGTGCGCGCATGGTGCGCGTCGAAGCCGGCCGCATCCTGGACGACGCCGAGGCCGGCGATGACTGAGCCCACGGGCGCCTCGGGCGGCGAGCAGCCTCGCGGTGCGGCATCCCCCTCTTCCGGCGGCGGCGCAGTCATCCCCGAGACCATCGCGACCTACCTGCGGCTGCGCGGCCTCGAGCCCTCGGCGCGGTCGTACCGCAAGCGGCGGCGGCGCACCGAGGACGACGACAACATCCCGTTCGCGCCCGGGCGCGACCCGAAGGGCGTGGCCGACGTCCTCGCCGACCTCACGCGCGAAGCCGGCTGGAACTCGCAGCTGGCGCGCGAGGACGTGGTCCGGGCGTGGGACGAGGTGGCCGGCGCCGACACCGCCCGCCACACGCGCCCGGTCGCCTTCTCGGAGGGCACGCTGACGGTGCAGGCCGACTCCACGGCGTGGGCGAAGCAGCTGCAGCTGATGCGTGCGCACATCCTCTCTGAGATCATCCGCCGCTTCCCCGAAGCCGGCGTCGACGCCGTGCGTTTCATCGGGCCGGACGTCCCCTCCTGGAAATGGGGTCCCAGAACCATTCCAGGGCGCGGTCCGCGCGATACCTACGGTTAGGTCACCTCGGGAGCTGTCCACGACGATTTCAGGGCGTCACAGGGGCGTATGGGGCCGTGATCGGGTCGTTACCCGATAGACTGTCAGGGCCCCTTCGAAGGATTTGGAGCCATCGAGAAGATGACGTCAGACAGCCCCGACAACGTGTCCGAGGAACCCGAAACGCCCGAGACGGCTCCCACAGGTTCTCCCAGCGACTACGGGGCCGACGCCATCCAGGTGCTCGAGGGCCTCGAGGCCGTCCGCAAGCGCCCCGGCATGTACATCGGCTCCACCGGTGAGCGCGGCCTGCACCACCTCGTGTACGAGATCGTCGACAACGCCGTGGACGAGGCGCTCGCGGGCTACTGCGACACCATCAACGTCACGATCCTGCCGGACGGCGGTCTGAGCGTGTACGACAACGGCCGCGGCATCCCGGTCGATATCCACCGCACCGAAGGCAAGTCGACCCTCGAGGTCGTGCTCACCGTGCTGCACGCCGGCGGCAAGTTCGGCGGCGGCGGCTACGCGGTCTCGGGCGGCCTGCACGGCGTCGGCTCGTCGGTCGTCAACGCGCTGTCGACGCGTCTGGACGTGCAGGTCATGCGTCAGGGCCACGTGTGGCGTCAGTCCTACCGCGACGGGGGCCACCCGCTGGCGCCGGTGTCGAAGGATGAAGAGACCGAAGAGACCGGCACCATCGTCACCTTCTGGCCCGACGACACGATCTTCGAGACCGTCCACTTCGACTACGACACGCTGCGCACGCGCTTCCAGCAGACCGCCTTCCTCAACAAGGGCCTGCGCATCACCCTCTCGGACGAGCGGCCGAGCTCGACGTACGTCACCGACACCGACGAGGGCGGGTCCGAAGAGCGCCAGCCGTTCGACGACTTCTACTACGAGCGCGGTCTGGTGGACTACGTCGAGTACCTCAACAAGGTGCGTCACGCCGACGTCGTCAACGAGGAGATCATCGAGATCGAATCTGAAGACACCGTGCGCCACATCTCGCTCGAGCTCGCGATGCAGTGGACCACGAGCTACACCGAGAACGTGTTCACCTTCGCGAACACCATCAACACGCACGAGGGCGGCACGCACGAAGAGGGCTTCCGCGCCGCGCTCACCACGCGCATCAACACGTACGCGCGCGACAAGAACCTCCTCAAGGAGAAGGACGACAACCTCACGGGCGACGACATCCGCGAGGGCCTCACCGCCGTGATCTCGGTCAAGCTCTCGGAGCCGCAGTTCGAGGGCCAGACCAAGACGAAGCTCGGCAACACCGAGGCGAAGGCGTTCGTGCAGAAGGTCGTCGGCGACCAGCTCGCCGACTGGCTCGACCGCAACCCGGTGCAGGCCAAGCGCGTCATCACGAAGGCGATCGACGCGGCGACCGCGCGCATGGCGGCCCGCAAGGCGCGCGAGACCGCGCGCCGCAAGAGCGTCTTCGAGTCGGCCGCGATGCCCGACAAGCTCAAGGACTGCACGAGCAAGGACCCGTCGATCAGCGAGATCTTCCTCGTCGAGGGAGACTCGGCCGGCGGCTCGGCCGTGCAGGGTCGCGACCCGCACACCCAGGCGATCCTGGCCCTGCGCGGCAAGATCCTCAACGTCGAGCGCGCGCGCCTCGACAAGGCGCTGGGCAACCGCGAGGTGCAGGCGATGATCCAGGCCTTCGGCACGGGCATCGGCGAGGACTTCGACATCGACAAGGCCCGGTACCACAAGATCGTGCTGATGGCCGATGCCGACGTCGACGGCCAGCACATCACGACGCTGCTGCTGACGATGCTGTTCCGCTACATGCGCGGGCTCATCGAAGCCGGGTACGTGTACCTGGCGATGCCGCCGCTGTACCGGCTCAAGTGGACCAACGCCGCGCACGAGTACGTGTACTCCGACAAGGAGCGCGACGCGCTGCTGGAGCACGGCCTGGCCAACGGCAAGCGGATCCCCAAGGACTCCGGCATCCAGCGGTACAAGGGTCTGGGCGAGATGAACGCCAAGGAGCTGTGGGAGACCACGATGGACCACACCACGCGGACCCTCCGCCAGGTGACCATCGACGACGCGGCCGCCGCGGACGAGATCTTCTCGGTGCTCATGGGCGAGGACGTCGAGTCCCGCCGCACGTTCATCCAGCGCAACGCCAAGGACGTCCGCTTCCTCGACATATAGAACAGGCCAGCGAAGCGAGCGACCCCCGGTCGTTGAGCGAGCGGAGCGAGTCGAAACGTCGCAAGCCGATCTCGGAACCCCGCCCACGATCTCGAAACGTAACGAAGAATCGAAGAACACATGGCTGACGAAGAACGCCCCGACCCGACCGCCGAGCACGAGCACGGCCGCATCGACCAGGTCGACCTGCAGCTGGAGATGCAGCGCAGCTACCTCGACTACGCGATGGCCGTCATCATCGGCCGCGCGCTGCCGGATGTGCGCGACGGTCTGAAGCCGGTGCACCGCCGCGTGATCTACGGCATGTACGACGGCGGGTTCCGCCCCGACAAGTCTTTCTCGAAGTGCGCGCGCGTCGTCGGCGAGGTGATGGGTCAGTACCACCCGCACGGCGACTCGGCGATCTATGACGCTCTCGTGCGCCTCGTGCAGCCGTGGTCGCTGCGCTACCCGCTGGCCCTCGGCCAGGGCAACTTCGGCTCGCCCGGCAACATGGGCGCCGCCGCCCCGCGGTACACCGAGACCAAGATGGCCCCACTCGCGCTCGAGATGGTGCGCGACATCGAAGAAGACACCGTCGACTTCACCGACAACTACGACGGCCAGACGCAGGAGCCCACGGTCCTGCCGGCGCGGTTCCCGAACCTGCTGGTGAACGGCTCGGTCGGCATCGCCGTCGGCATGGCGACGAACATCCCGCCGCACAACCTGGGCGAGGTGGCCGACGGTGCCCTGTGGGCGCTGGAGCACCCCGACGCCAACCGCGAAGAGCTGCTCGAGGCGCTCATGGAGCGCATCCCCGGACCGGACTTCCCGACCGGTGCGCAGATCCTCGGCACCAAGGGCATCCGCGAGGCGTACCGCACCGGCCGCGGCTCGATCACGATGCGAGCCGTCGTGGCGATCGAAGAGATCCAGGGCCGCACGTGCCTGGTGATCACCGAGCTGCCGTACCAGGTCAACCCCGACAACCTCGCGGTCAAGATCGGCGACCTCGCCCGTGACGGCAAGATCACCGGCATCGCCGACATCCGCGACGAGACGAGCGACCGCACCGGTCAGCGCATCGTGGTCGTGCTGAAGCGGGATGCCGTGGCGAAGGTCGTGCTGAACAACCTGTACAAGCACACGCAGCTGCAGGAGAACTTCGGCGCGAACATGCTCGCGATCGTCGACGGCGTGCCGCGCACCCTGTCGCTGGACGGGTTCGTCTCGCTGTGGGTCGACCACCAGATCGAGGTCATCGTCCGTCGCACCGCGTACCGGCTGCGCGAGGCCGAGAAGCGCATGCACATCCTGCGCGGCTACCTCAAGGCGCTCGACGCGCTCGACGAGGTCATCGCGCTCATCCGCCGCTCGCCGACCGCGCAGGAGGCGAACGAGGGACTGCAGAAGCTCCTCGACATCGACGACGTGCAGGCCGACGCGATCCTGCAGCTGCAGCTGCGTCGCCTGGCCGCGCTCGAGCGCCAGAAGATCATCGACGAGGCCACCGAGCTCGAGGCCAAGATCGCGGACCTCAACGACATCCTCGCCACGCCGTCGCGCCAGCGCGACATCGTGCGCGACGAGCTGACCGCGATCGTCGACAAGTTCGGCGACGAGCGTCGCACGCACATCCTGCACGGGTTCGACGGCGACATGTCGATCGAGGACCTCATCCCCGAAGAAGAGATGGTGATCTCGGTCACGCGCGACGGCTACATCAAGCGCACGCGCAGCGACAACTACCGCCAGCAGCACCGCGGCGGCAAGGGCGTCAAGGGCGCGCAGCTGCGCGCCGACGACGTGGTCGAGCACTTCTTCGTGACGACGACGCACCACTGGCTGCTGTTCTTCACGAACAAGGGCCGCGTCTACCGCTCGAAGGCGTACGAGGTGCCGGAGGCCGGGCGCGACGCGAAGGGTCAGCACGTCGCCAACCTGCTCGCGCTGCAGCCGGATGAAGAGATCGCGCAGATCCTCGACATCCGCGACTACAGCGTCGCCACGTACCTGGTGCTCGCGACCCGCAGCGGCCTGGTCAAGAAGACGCGCCTCACCGAGTACGACACGAACCGCCAGGGCGGCATCATCGCGATCAAGCTCCGCGGCAACGGCGCGGACGAGGGTGACGACGACGCCGAGATCGCCTCGGACGACGAGGTCGTCAGCGCCCTGCTGGTCGACGAGGGCGACGACATCCTCCTCATCAGCCGCCACGGCATGTCGCTGCGCTTCTCGGCGACCGACAGCGCGCTGCGGCCGATGGGCCGCTCGACGTCGGGCGTGAAGGGCATGGACTTCCGCGAGGGCGACAGCCTGCTGTCGGCCTCGGTCGCCAAGGACGACGAGTTCGTGTTCGTGGTCACCGAAGGCGGGTACGCCAAGCGCACGGCGGTGGACCAGTACCGCGTGCAGAACCGCGGCGGACTGGGCATCAAGGTGGCCAAGCTGAGCGACGATCGGGGCGACCTCGCGGGCGGTCTGATCGTCTCGGAGGACGACGAGGTCTTGGTGGTTCTTGCCAGCGGCAAAGTGGTACGCTCTGCCGTGGCCGAGGTGCCTGCCAAGGGTCGAGACACCATGGGTGTCGTGTTCGCCCGGGCCGGCGGCGATGATCGCATCCTCGCGATCGCCCGAAACGGCGAGCGTGGCCTGGCTGAAGAACCCGAGGACGCAGACGCCGAGAACGGCGACGTCGACACCGACGCTGCACCGGCGACCGAGACCCCCGGCGGCGCCGAGTCCTCGCCCGAGATCCCCGAAGAGAGCACTGACGCATGAGCACAGTAGCCGACAAGCTCGCCAAGAAGTCGAGTCACAAGACGAGCGCCAAGCAGGTCCGCCTGCGGCTGGTGTACATCGACTTCTGGTCCGCGGTGAAGCTGTCGTTCCTCGCGGCGATCGCCATCGCCGTGGTGACGGTGGTCGCCTTCGTGATGGTGTACCTCGTGATCACCGCCACGGGACTCATCGGCGAGGCCGACAAGTTCTTCTCGAGCTTCTCGGACGGCAGCGTGCTGCTGTCGCAGTTCATCAACTTCCCGCAGGTGCTCGCGTTCTCGGCCGTGGTCGCGATCCTCAACCTCGTGGTGGTGACGGTGCTCGGCGCCGTCGTCGCGGGCATCTACAACCTCGCGGTCAAGGTGACCGGCGGACTGCTGGTCGGCTTCACCTCGAACTGACGCACGCACCGGGCGCCGGCATCCTTCGAGAGAAGTGGATGCCGGCGCTTCGCGTTGCGGTCAGACGACGGTGGTGCCGAGCAGCGTGCCGATGAGCCAGGTGGCGACGAGCGCGAGCGCGCCGCCGAGGACGAGGCGGGATGCCGCACGCACGCGCGGAGCACCGCCGAGCTGGGCCGACACGGTGCCGGTCGCGGCGAGGGCGACGAGGACGGCGACGAAGGTGACCGGCACCCGCCATTCCGGCGGCGGCAGCAGGATGGCCAGCAGCGGCAGCAGTGCGCCGAGTGTGAAGGCGATGGCCGACGACAGTGCGGCGTGCCACGGGTTGACGAGGTCGTCCTGGTCGATGTGCAGCTCGACCTCGAGGTGCGCGGCCAGTGCGTCGTGTGCGGTGAGCTCGACGGCGACCTGGCGCGCGGTCGCCTCGGTGAGGCCCCGGTCGCGGTACAGCTGTGTGAGCTCCTCGAGCTCCTGGTCGGGCATGTCGTGCAGCTCGGCGCGCTCCTTGGCGATGAGCGCCCGCTCGGAGTCCCGCTGGCTGCTCACCGAGACGTACTCGCCGAGCGCCATCGAGATCGCGCCGCCGACGAGTCCTGCGATGCCCGCGGTGAACAGCGCGCCGAGGTCGGTGGTGGCGCCGGCGACGCCGACGACGAGCGCGGCCACCGACACGATGCCGTCGTTCGCGCCGAGCACACCCGCCCGCAGCCAGTTCAGGCGCTGCCCGAGGCCGACGCCGTGCGGCTCGTCGGGATGAGGCTGTGCAGTCACTCCCACAGTCAAGCAGCCCGATTCGTGAAATCGGCGATCGTCGGGTAAAGTCTTGGAGGTTGCGGGGCGCAAGCGCCGCAGCAGACGGGGCTATAGCTCAGGCGGTTAGAGCGCTTCACTGATAATGAAGAGGTCCCAGGTTCAAGTCCTGGTAGCCCCACCGTAAGCCCCGGGGCCTTAGCTCAGTTGGTAGAGCGCCTGCTTTGCAAGCAGGATGTCAGGAGTTCGAATCTCCTAGGCTCCACAGACATGCGACTCCCGTCCGGGGGTCGCATTCTTCTTTCCCGGTGCGTCCGGACGATCGATCGGATGCCGCGGACGCACGGTCGGGTGCACAGACCGTCCGCGCGTGAGGCTGGAATCATGACGACCACTGCCACGATTCCTGTGACCTCTCCGGCGTTGCCGCGCCTGCGTTACGGCGCACTGATCGCGATGATGGCCATGAGCTTCCTGCTCGTGACGGCGGAGTTCCTGCCCGGGGGTGTGCTCACCGAGATCGCGGCCGACGTCGGCGTGACGCCGGGCCAGGCCGGGCAGATGGTCGCGGTCACCGCGCTGGCGGGCCTCATCGTCGCGCCGACCATCGGGCTGGTGCTGCCGCGCCTGGACCGCCGCTCGCTGCTGGTGTGGATGGCGGTCGGCGCGACGGTGTCGAATGCGATCGTCGCCGTGGCCCCCAATCTGCCGCTGCTGCTCATCGGGCGGGTGCTGCTGGGTGCGGCGCTCTCGGGATTCTGGGCGATGTCGATCACGGTCGCCGCGCGCATCGCCGGACCCGAGCGCCTGGGGCGGGCCGTCATGTTCACGTCCGCGGGAACGTCGCTGGCCACTGTGGCCGGGGTGCCGATCGGCGTCATGCTCAGCGAGGTCATGGACTGGCGTGCCGTCTTCGTGTTCGCGGCCGCTGCGACCGCGGTGCTCGCGGTGCTGCTGCGCATTCTGCTCCCCTCGGTGCCGGCCGAGGCGTCCGCGTCGCTGTCGACCCTCATCGGCACGCTGAAGCTGCCCGGCATCGGACTCGGCGTCGCCGGCCACGTGCTCGTGGTGCTCGGCCACTTCCTCGCCTTCACGTACATCCGCATCGCCCTGGACCGCGTGCAGGATGCCGGACAGCCGGTCGACGCGGGGACGGTCATCGTGCTGCTGGCCGTCTTCGGCATCGGCGGGTTCGTGGGCAACATCCTCATCGGCATGATCATCGACCGCACCTACCGCCTGTTCGCGGTCGTCTCACCGCTTGTCATGGCCTTCACGACGCTGGCGGTCATCGTCGCCTCGGGCACGCCCGTGCTCGTCGGCGTCGCCGCGTTCGCGTGGGGCTTCTTCTTCGCCTCGTGGCTGCTCATCGTCAACACGTGGGTCGGCCACCGCATGCCCGACCGCCTCGAGGCGGGCGGCAGCATCGTCGTCGTCGGCTTCCAGGCGGCGATCATGCTGGCCGCCGCTGTCGGCGGACTGCTGGTCGACGGCCTCGGGATCGTGACGGTCTACGTCGCCGGCGCGGCGATCCTGGTGCTCGGCGCTGTGCTGTTCGGGCTGTCGAACCGAGCCGGCGCTCGAGCGTAGTCGAGTGGATGCCGGCGGCCGCGGCCGCCGGCATCCACTCGCATCACGCCGACACGGACTGGTGGCTCGACCGCCAGGCCGAGGGCGTCGTGCCGACGCTGCGGCGGAACGCGCGGCTGAAACCCTCGTCGGACGCGTAGCCCAGCTCACGCGACACGGTGCTCACGCCCAGGCCCCGCGAGAGCAGCTCCTGCGCGGCCCGCATGCGCACCGACGTCACGTACCCGGCCGGCGACCGGCCGAACCGCGCACGGAAGCGCTCGGCGAACACCGAGCGCGACATCGCTCCGAGCGCGGCCAGCGCGTCGACCGTCCATTCGCGGCCCGGGTCGGCGTGGATCGCCGCGACCACCCGGTCGAGGAACGGGTCGCCGGCGGCTGCGGGCCAGCCGTCGGGCGCGCAGCCGCCGGCCGCCCACGCCCGGATGGCCGAGGTCAGCACCGTCGCCGCCATCATGCGGCACACGGCGAGGTCGCCGCTGCGGGTGATGAGCTCGCCCTCGGCGTCGACTCCCATGTACGGCAGCATGGCCGCCACCGCGGGCTCCTGGTCGGCGAACCCGTACACGACGGCGGCGTCAGGAAGCAGCGGCGACAGGTGCGCGGCGTCGCCGACGAGATCGAGCTCGGCCAGCAGCACGGTCACCCGTCCGTCCGCGGTCAGGGTTCCGTGAGCGCGTCCGCTCGTGAGCAGGATGTCACCCGCGGCGACTGTCGGAGGCGCCGCCGCGGTGAGGCGCGTGCGCACCTCTCCCGACAGCACGTAGGCGTACGTGACCGCACCGGGGTCGAGGACCAGGAACTCGCCGTCGGCCAGTCGCATCCGGCGCTGCCGGCGGATGCGGACCTCCAGCGCCGTGAGCACCCGCTCGAGCGCGTCCTCCGCGACCGTGCGCGTGCGCTCCTGCGTCTGCCCGGTCCGATCCATACGGTCACGAACCGCGGTCATCGGCCCGGTATTCCGGCCGCGGCCGCGTTCTCACCCCGGCGGATCGCGCATTAGGGTGAAGCATGGACCTGCGCGTCGCGGCGTACGCGGTCATCCTGGACGAGGACGACCGCGTGCTGCTGGCGCACTGGAACGAGGGGCGTCGCGCCGCGTGGACGATGCCCGGCGGCGGCCTCGAACCCGGCGAGGACCCCGAGCGCGCGGCGCGCCGCGAGGTCCGGGAAGAGACCGGCTATCGCGTGACGGTCGGCGAGCTGCTCGGCATCCACTCCCGCGTCATCCCGGCGGGACGCCGGTTGACCCCCGGGGTCACTGAGCCGCTGCACACCCTGCGGATCGTCTACCGCGCGCACGTCACCGGCGGTCGCCTGCGCAACGAGACCGACGGCTCGACCGATCGCGCCGAGTGGTTCCCGCTGCGTGAGGTGCCGGCCCTGCAGCGGGTCAAACTCGTCGATATCGCGCTCGAGCTCGCCGGGGTTCAGATCCCTGCGCCGTGAGCGTCGCCCGTCAGCCCAGCGGCTGCGAGATGTCGGCGACCGTCGCGCCATAGGCGGCGATGAGGTCGTCGGCCTGGACGAACATGCTGTACCCGTGGGCGCCGGCGCCCATCGCGACCCTCCGGCCCACGATGTCGGCATCCGCGTAGATCGGCCAGTCCGTCGTGCTGCCGACAGGCACGATCGTGCCGCGCTCGTAGCCCGTCGCGGCCAGCGCGCGCTCCTGATCGGGCAGCTGCAGCTTGTTCACGCCGACGACGGCGCGCAGCTTCGGCCACGAGATCGCCCGGTCGCCCGGGATGAGCGCGAACAGGTACGTGTCGTCCGACCGCTTGACCACGAGGGTCTTCACGATGCCCGACGGAGCGATCCCGAGGATCTCGGCAGCCTCGTTGAGGCTGTTCGCGGCAGGCCGCTCCTTGATCTCGATCTCAAGACCGCGATCGGATGCCGCCTTCCGGACGCGTGCGATGCCCTCCGGCTCAGGCATCCGGGGCGCGCAGCGGGTCGTCGGCGACCCAGAGCTCGTCGTCGGCGCGGAGCGTCTGCCAGGCGGCGTACAGGACGCCGGCCGCGGCTGCCACGCCCAGGATGATCGCGATGACGCCGCCGGCGCCCATCCCCCGCTTCTGCGGCGCGGCGCGATCCAGGCGCGCGGACATGTACTTGGTGGCCTCGCGGGCGTATTTGTCGGCCTTCTTGCCGTACTTCTTGGAGTCGGGCAGCTCGAAGCCGCGTCCGCTCGCCAGACGCGAGCGCTGCTCGTTCGCGGCATCCCACACCGACAGCGCCGAGCCGACCACGGCGCCTGCCGCGGGGATCACGGTGCCGTTGAAGACCTGCTTGCCCTTGTCGACGTACGGGGCGGCGTACTTGTCGTAGCCGGCCTGCACCTGCGGAGCGACCCGCTCACGACCGTAGTTTCCCAGTTGACGGCTGGCCTCGCGGGCCACCGTGGCGGCCTCGCCGACCAGCACCTGCTGCGCCTCCCACAGGTTGCCGGCCTGCTTCTGCAGCTTCTGGAGTTCCTTCTTGCGCTTGCGGCTGAGGCTCACGATGCCCTCCCGTTGTTGGGGATGTCGGTCTCCCCATCTTGCCAGACCACCGCTGAGACGGGAGGGGTTGCAGGGAACTCTGAGACAATGGAAAAATGCCGCTTCACACCGCAGTCGCAACGATCCACACCAACTACGGCGACATCGTCGTCAACCTGTTCGGCGACCAGGCGCCGCGCACGGTGCAGAACTTCATCGGCCTCTCGGACGGCTCGCAGGCGTGGACGCACCCCGCCACCGGCAAGCCCGGCGAGGGCCCGCTGTACAAGGACGTCATCTTCCACCGCATCATCTCGGGCTTCATGATCCAGGGCGGCGACCCGCTCGGTCAGGGCGTCGGCGGTCCCGGCTACAACTTCAACGACGAGATCTCGGGCGAGCTCACCTTCACCGAGCCGTACAAGCTCGCGATGGCCAACGCCGGCCTGCGCCGCAACGCCATCACAGGCCAGGTCGAGGGCACCAACGGCTCGCAGTTCTTCATCACGGTCCCCGGCCAGGGCGGCCGCGGCCCGGAGTGGCTGCAGGGCAAGCACACGATCTTCGGCGAGGTCGCCGACGACGCGTCGAAGGCCGTCGTCGACACGATCTCGAGCGTGCCGACGGCCGCCGGCGACCGGCCGGTCGAGCCCGTGGTCATCGAGTCGATCGACGTCACCCCGGTCTGAGCGCGGCCCGCGTGACCACCGACGACTTCCGCCGAAACAGCGAGAACTTCTGCTACCGGCACCCTGACCGTCAGAGCTTCGTCCTCTGTCAGCGATGCCTGCGCACGATCTGCCCGGAGTGCCAGACGCAGGCCGCGGTCGGCGTCATCTGCCCGGAGTGCCTGCGCGATCAGCAGAAGGCGCAGTCCCCTGCGCAGCGGAAGGCGGAGCGTCGGTGGTCGCGCCCGCGGGCGGCATCCGTCTCGGACGGCCGACCCGTCGTCACGTACGCGATCATCGGCGTCACCGCGTTCGTCTATCTGCTGCAGCTCATCCCCGGCTTCGGCCGGACCGTCGAGAACAGTCTGCTGTTTTACGCACCGACGCTGTACCCCGGCCTCACCGGCATGTTCGAGCCGTGGCGGCTGCTGACCGGGGCGCTCGTCCACTCGAGCTTCTGGCATCTGGCCCTCAACATGCTGGCGCTCTTCATGATCGGGCGCACGCTCGAGCCGCTCCTCGGCCGCATCCGGTTCCTCACCCTGTACGTGCTGTGCGCGCTCGGCGGCTCGGTCGCGGTGACGCTGCTCTCGTTCGGCACCCCGGTCGTCGGCGCATCGGGCGCGATCTTCGGCCTGTTCGGGGCGCTCCTGGTGATCGGGCGTCATCTCGGCGCGAACATCGCCGGCATCGCCATCGTGATCGGCATCAACCTCGTCATCGGCTTCGTGCCCGGCATGAACGTGTCGTGGCAGGCGCACGTGGGCGGCCTCGTGACCGGACTCGTGGTGGCGTTCATCTTCACGCGCACGCGTGCCGTGCGGCAGCGCGGACTGCAGACAGGACTGCTCGCCGCGGTCGGCGCGGTGCTCGTCGCACTGCTGTTCGTGCCGGTCCTCTTCCCCGCGCTCGTGCTCGCCGCGTGATTATCCCCAGGAGTTATCCACAGGTTCATCCACAGCCTGGGGAGAATCACACGGGTGTAATTCACAGCTGTTAACAGATCTGTTAACAACTGCCGGATGCCTCGTCTTGCGGCATCCGGTCACGAAAAAGCCCCGGTCGACCGTGACCGGGGCTCTTCTCGTGGGTTCTATCGCCAGCGCGTCGTCATCAGGAAGCCGACGAAGGCGATGCCGAAGCCGATCACCAGGTTCCACGCTCCGATGTCGGGAATCGGGAACGCCATACCGCTCAGGTAGAAGACGAGGATCCAGATCAGTCCGACGAGCATGAGGCCGATCATGATCGGCTTGAACCACACCGGGTTCGGTGCGGATTCGCCTTCTGCGCGCTCGACGAGCGAGTCGTCGTCTTTGCCGGGTCGTGCCATGCAGAAGAGTCTAACTGCCAGCCGGACCACAACCATGCTGTGCGAGAATCCCCCTGTGGATGAAGCGGTCGCCGTGTCCCGGGGCGCCGCCCGGACCAGAGCCCGCCCGCGGCGGCGCACATCGGTCGCGGGCGTCATCGGCGAGCTCCTCATCACCGCCGGCGTGATCGTCCTGCTGTATGTCGTGTGGCAGCTGTGGGTGGGCGACATGATCTACGGCGCCGAGCGCAACGCCACCGGCGCCGAGCTCTCGGAGCAGTGGCAGCAGGAGTACCAGCAGCAGAACCCCGAGGCCGCTCCGGCCCCGTCCGCCACCGACGAGCCCGCTGCCCCGGTGACCGCCGATCCGCCTGTGATGGCCGAGCCCCGCGACGGCGAGAGGTTCGCGGTCATGCACATCCCCCGCTTCGGCACGGACTATGCGGTGCCGATGGCCGGCGGCGTCACCCGCGCCCGCACCCTCGACCCGATCGGCATCGGCCACTATCCCGGCACGATGATGCCCGGCCAGCCCGGCAACTTCGCCCTCGCGGCGCATCGCACCACGTGGGGCAAGCCGTTCAACCGTATCGCCGACCTGCACGTGGGTGACGCGATCGTCGTCGAGACCGAGGCGGGCTGGTACACCTACCGCTTCCGCACGCTGGAGTACGTGAAGCCGAGCGCCGTCGAGGTGCTGCTGCCCGTGCCGCAGGTGAAGGACGTCCCCGCCGGCACCGCCTACATCACCATGACCAGCTGCAGCCCTATGTACGCGATGACCGAGCGCATCGTGGCCTATGGCGTGTTCGAGTCGTTCACGCCGAGATCGGCCGGGGAACCGGCATCCCTCCAGGCGGTGACGTGATGTACGCGGCTCTGTGGCGCGGCCTGCCCGGCCCATGGTGGGTCAAGGTGCTGATCCTCATCGTGCTCATGGCCGCCGCGCTGTACGGGCTGATGTTCTACGTGTTCCCCTGGGTGAGCCAGTTCATCGTGCCGCAGGAGGTCACGGTGGGGCTGCCGCTCCCGGGCGCCGTCCCCGGCGCATGACGGGCGCAGCGGGCGATGCCGCGCCCCTCCTCGTCATCGACAACCACGACAGCTTCGTCCACACCCTCATCGGGTACCTGCACGAGCTCGGCGCCGGCACCGACCTCGTCGAGGCCGACGCGATCGACGATCCGCACGACGCCATCGCCGGCCGGCGCGGGGTGCTCGTGTCTCCGGGTCCGGGAGCCCCCGCCGACGCCGGCGCGTCGATCCCGGTGGTCCGCGCCGCCGCGGCCGCCGGCATCCCGCTGCTCGGCGTGTGTCTCGGCCACCAGGCGATCGGCGAGGCGTTCGGTGCGACCGTCGATCATGCCCCCGAGCTCATGCACGGCGTGACCTCGGCCGTGCACCACGACGGCTCGCCGCTGTACGACGGCCTGCCCGACCCGTTCACCGCGACGCGCTACCACTCGCTGGCGATCGTGCCCGAGTCGCTCCCCCGCGAGCTGGTCGTCACGAGCCGCACCGCGAGCGGCGTGATCATGGGCGTCGCGCACCGCACCGCGCCGGTCGTCGGCGTGCAGTTCCACCCCGAGAGCGTCCTCACCGAGGGCGGTCACCGGCTGCTGGGCAACTGGCTGGCATCCGTGGGGTTCGTGGATGCCGCCGCCCGAGGGGCGCAGCTCAGCCCGCGTCGCTGAGCCCCGGGCCGGGCAGAACTCAGGCGCCCGTGCAGACCGTGAGCGAGATCTCGGAGTGCACCGGCACGTCACCCGGCGGCAGCGACTGCGCCGACACGGTGGGCGGATCGGTGGCCTTGCAGCCCGGATCCTCCTGCGTCGTGACCGTGAGACCGGCATCCTCGAGCTCGCGCGTGGCCGCGTCGGCGGTGTAGCCGCGGACGTCCTTGATGGTCACGCGACCCGAGGCGACCACGAGGTTGACGGTCGACCCGGCGGCGACGTTCGTCCCGTCCTTCGGGTCGGCCGAGATGACCGTCCCCGCGGCGAGGTCCTTGTCGTTCTGGGGCGTGATGGTGCCGAGCACCAGTCCCGCATCGGTGATCGCCTGCGTGGCGGCGTCCTGCCCGAGTCCGACGAGCGTCGGGACGCTCGTCATCGCCTGCCCGGTCGAGACGTAGACCTTCACCTGCTGGTCGCGCTCGACCGACGTGCCCGCTTCGGGGTCGGTGCGGATCACGTTGCCCTCGGCGACCTCGGAGCTCTCTTCGTCGACGCGGATGGCACGCAGATCCTCGTCGGCCAGGGCCTCGTTGGCGCTGTCGTACGTGAAGCCGACGACGTCCGGCACGCTGCGCACGGTGGGCGTCTCGCCCGGCTGGATCGTCAGCACCCAGAACAGCAGCGAGATCAGCAGCACGGCGAGGACGGCGACGCCCGCCCAGATCCACGCCACCGGCGGACCGGCCTGCGTGCGCTTCATCGTGGTGTCGGTGCTGAGCTGGCGCAGCGACCGCGCGGTCTCGGCGGCCTGCCGCGGGTTGGGCCCGTACAGCTCGCTGGTGAGGGCGCCCACCTGTCGCTTGCTCGGCTGCCGTCCGTCGACGGTGGCGTCCAGCGCCTCCCGGAAGCTCGCGGCGTCCTGGTACCGCTGGAAGGGATCCTTCGCGAGGGCGCGCAGCGCGACGGCGTCGAGCGCGCGCGGCACCGTGTCGTTCACCTCGGACGGCGGGACGGGCGCCTCGCTCACGTGCTGATACGCCACGGCGACGGGCGAATCCCCGCGGAACGGCTGGCGGCCGGTCAGCAGCTCGTACAGCACCACACCGGTCGAGTACAGGTCGGCACGTGCGTCGACGGGCTCGCCCTTCGCCTGCTCGGGCGAGAAGTAGGCGGCGGTGCCGAGGATCTGCGTCGTCTCGGCGACGGTGGACGAGCTGTCCGAGACCGCGCGGGCGATGCCGAAGTCCATCACCTTGACCTGGCCGGCATCCGTCACCATGACGTTGCCCGGCTTGATGTCGCGGTGCACGACGCCGGCGCGATGCGAGTACTCGAGAGCCTCGAGGATGCCGTCGACATAGCGCACGGCATCCGCCACGGGCACCGGGCCGGCGGCGATGACGTCCTTGAGCAGCCGTCCCTTCACGAGCTCCATGACGATGAACGGCACGGGGCGCACGCGGCCGTCGGGACTCGTGAGCGAGTCCTCCCCCGCGTCGTACACGCGCACGATCGTCGGGTGGGCCATGCGCGACGCTGCCTGCGCCTCGAGGCGGAACCGCGTGCGGAACGCGTTGTCGTCGGCGAGCTCGCGGTCGAGGATCTTGATCGCGACGTCGCGGCCGAGAGTCAGGTCGTAGCCCTTGTAGACGCTCGCCATGCCGCCACGGCCGATGGGCTCGTCGATGCGGTATCGCCCCGAAAGCACATGCGGCTCAGCTGTCACGGTCACTCCTGCCTGGAACTTCAGCCAGATTAGCCGAGGCCGAGCGGGTCACCTGTCGTGTGACCCGCTCGGCCTCGGCTCATGGCTTGGGAAGGGCGCCCGCCGTGACGGACGGCGACGGGTTCGGCGCCGGGGCCGCGGTGATCACTCCGCTCGCCTCGGCGGAGGGGCTCGTGCGCTCCTCGCCGTTGCCGTTGCCCGTGCACGTGACGGTGTAGCTCACGATCAGCGAGGCGCCGGCGGCGCCGGTCACCTGCACCTGGCCGCTGCGCTCGTTCGGGCCGAAGGCGGCCGTCGACTGGCCGGTGTTCGGGAACACGCCCTGCGTCGCGGTGAGGTTGTACGCGCTGACGCTTCCCGTTCCGGAGGGGCAGCTGTAGCCGGGCCACTGCACGGTGACCGTGCCGTCCTCCTCGATCGGCGAAGAGAGCGTGGGCGCTCCAGGCGCGCCCAGCTGCACCTGTCCGGCGTAGATCGTCAGCTCGATCACCGTGGCGAGCGGCACGTTGCCGGTCGGCGCGACGGCGTAGACCTTGCCCTGGCTGGCCGAGTCGGGTGCCGCGTTGCCCTCGGTGCAGCGCGCGCCGAATCCCAGCGCATCGAGTGCGGCGGACGCGGTGTCGCAGTCCTGACCGATGTAGTCGGCTGCGACGATGTTGCCGGTGGTGGCGGTCGGCGTCGGCGTGTTCGAGGGCGTCGCCGAGTGCGACGGCGTCGACTTCTCGGGCTCGGGCTCGCCCTGGTTCGCGACGATCGCCCAGATCGTGCCGATCAGCACGAGCAGCAGCAGGGCGATCAGTGCGATGAGCGGCCACGTCCACGGGCTGCGCTTCTTCTTCTCGCCCTCTTCGACGACCGCCTCTTCGCCCGGCGCCGGCATCAGCTTGGTCGCGGCGGACGTGTCGCTCGCGCCGAGCAGCTGCGTGGCGGCCTCGCCGGCGACGACGCCGCCCGCGATGGCGGGCACGGCCGCGGCGGCCGCAGCGATGTCGCCGCGACGCAGGGCCGTGGCCGCGCGCGCGACGGCGGCAGCGGAGGCCGGGCGCTCCTCGGGCTTCTTGGCGATCATCGCCATCACGAGGTTCTGCACGGGGGCTGCGACCGTCGCCGGGAGCGGCGGCGGCTGCTCGTTGATCTGCGCCATCGCGATCGCGACCTGCGACTCGCCCGTGAACGGACGCTTGCCCGCCAGGCACTCGTACGCCACGATGCCGAGCGAGTAGATGTCGGTCGCCGGCGATGCCGGGTGGCCGGACGCCTGCTCGGGCGACAGGTACTGCACGGTGCCCATGACCTGGCCGGTCGCGGTGAGAGGCACCTGGTCGGCGATGCGCGCGATGCCGAAGTCGGTGATCTTGACGCGGCCGTCGGGCGTGATCAGCAGGTTGCCCGGCTTGATGTCGCGGTGCACGAGGCCCGCGGCATGCGCGGCCTGCAGTGCCGCGGAGGTCTGGGCCACGACATCGAGGGTCTTGTCGGTCGACAGCGAGCCGTCGCGCTCGAGGATGGTCGACAGCGCCTCGCCGGGCACCAGCTCCATCACCAGGAACGCGCTGCCGTTCTCTTCGCCGTAGTCGAACACGCTGGCGATGCCCTCGTGGTTGACCAGCGCCGCGTGGCGGGCCTCGGCGCGGAAGCGCTCCAGGAAGCCCGGATCGCCCATGTACTCGTCTTTGAGGATCTTGATGGCGACGGTGCGGCCGATGACGTGGTCGGTCGCCTCCCAGACCTCGCCCATGCCGCCGATCGCTATGCGCGAGTCGAGTTCGTAACGGCCGCCGAAGGTCACGCCCTGCGTCGGTCTCATCTGCCCAGCACCGCCTCCATGACCTTCTTCGCGATGGGAGCGGCGATCGTGTTGCCGCTGCCCGACTGTCCTTGCCCGCCGCCGTCTTCGACGACCACGGCGACGGCGACCTCGGGGTTGTTCGCGGGAGCGAACCCGGTGAACCAGAGCGTGTACGGCTCGTTGCCCGTGTTCTCCGCCGTTCCCGTCTTTCCGGCCACGTCGACGCCGTCTATTCTTGCACCCGACGCCGCACCGTCACTGACATTCGCGACCATCATGGCGACCAGCTCGTCGGCCAGCGCGGTGTCGAGAGCCCGCCCGAACTCGGTGTCGTCGTAGGTCTTCTGCACCGACAGGTCGGGACCGATCACGCGGTCCACCATCCGGGGGTTCATGACGACGCCTCCGTTCGCGATGCCGGCGGAGACCATCGCCATCTGCAGCGGGGTGGCCGTGACCTGTCCCTGGCCGAATCCGCTGAGCGCCGTCTGCGCGTCGTCCTGGATCGTGCGCGGGTAGCCGGAGGCCGTCGAGGTCAGCGGGATGTCGAAGGACTGGTTGAACCCGTACTTCTCGGCCTCTTCGCGGATCGCGGTGTCGCCGAGCTCGACCGCGAGCTCGGCGAACGGGATGTTGCAGCTCAGGCGCAGCGCATCGGCCAGCGTCACGGTGTCGCCGGGGCCGCACGCGCCGCCGCTGGCGTTGTGCACGATGCTGCTCGACCCGGGCAGCTGGTACTGCGCCGGGTTGGGCAGCGTCGACTGCGGCGTGTAGTCGCCCGATGCCAGCGCCGCCGAGGCGACGACGAGCTTGAACGTCGAACCCGGCGGGTTGAGGTCGCCCGCGATGGCGCGGTCCGACAGCGGCTTGCCGGGGTCGGCCACGAGCTGGTCGTACGCCTGGTTGACGGCGTCGGTGTCGTGCGAGGCCAGCACGTTCGTGTCGTAGCTCGGGCTCGTCACCAGAGCCAGCACGCGGCCCGTCGACGGCTCGATCGCGATGATGCCGCCCTGCAGGTCGCCGAGTGCCTCGTACGCCGCGCGCTGCACGTCGGCGTCGAGCGACAGCACCACGTTGGAGCCGCGCGGCGGCTGGCCGGTGAAGATGCGCTCGACGCGCGAGAGGAACTGCGATCCGGCGGTGCCGCTGAGCTCCTGGTTCATCGACTGCTCGATGCCGGTGCCGGCGTTCGGTCCGAGGGCCGGGTTGATGTACCCCGTCACGGGCGCCCACATGTCGGCGTCGGTGTACACGCGCTGCCAGCTGTACACGTCGCCCGAAGGCACCGAGGTCGCGATGGCCGCGCCGCTCGCGATGATCGATCCGCGCTGCACCTCGAACGAGTCGTACAGCGACCGCCGGTTCGACGGATTCGCCGCGAGCTCGTCGCTCTGCACCACCTGGATCCAGCTGGCCGAGCCGAACAGCGCGAGGAACATGGCCAGCATCAGGATGCTGAGCCTGCGCAGCTCCTTGGTCATCCGATCACCACCCGGGGCCGGCTGCGGACGGCATCAGAGATGCGCAGCAGCAGCGCGACGATGATCCAGTTCGCGACGAGCGACGAACCGCCCGCCGCGAGGAACGGCGTGGTCAGGCCGGTCAGCGGAATGAGGCGCGTGACACCGCCCACCATGATGAACACCTGCAGCGCGATCGTGAACGAGAGCCCCGTCGCCAGCAGCTTGCCGAAGTCGTCCTGTCCGGCCAGGCCGATGCGGATGCCGCGGCTGGTGAACACCATGTACAGGCACAGGATCGCGAACACGCCGATGAGACCGAGCTCCTCACCCAGCGCGGGCAGGATGTAGTCGCTCTCCGACACGGGCGTCAGGTACGGCCGCCCTTGGCCGAGCCCCGTGCCGAGGAGCCCGCCATTCGCCATGCCGAAGATGCCGTTGACCAGCTGAAAGCTGGCACCGTCCATCAGGTCGGGGTTGAAGGCATCCAGCCAGATCGTGAAGCGGTTGCCCACATACGGAAGGAATCGGGATGCCACCCACGCGCCGCCCGCGGCCAGCACGACGCCGATGAGCACCCAGCTCGTCTTGCCGGTCGCCACATAGAGCATCGCCACGAACATGCCGAAGATGAGGAGGCCCGTGCCGAGGTCGCGCTGCATCACGATGATGCCGAGCGAGACGAGCCAGATCACGAGCAGCGGGCCGAGCTCGCGCGCGCGGGGCCAGGTCAGGCCCAGGAAGCGCGTGCCCGTCGACGTGAGGCTCTCGCGCGTGCGCACGAGGTACCCGGCGAAGAAGATGCCGAGCGCGATCTTGGCCAGCTCGCCCGGCTGGAACGAGAAGAAGCCGAGCGACACCCACACGTCGGCGTTCGCGTCCGTGCCGAGCCCGGGGATCACCGGGAGGATCAGCAGCACGATGCCGACCAGGCCGAAGATGTACGTGTAGCGGAACAGCACGCGGTAGTTGCGCAGGAACATCACCACGAGGATCGCGGCGACCAGCGCGATCGCCGCCCATGCCAGCTGCCGCGTCGAGAACGCGTCCCAGCCGTGGCGCTCGCGCGCGATGTCGATGCGGTAGATCATCGCGAGGCCGATGCCGGTCAGCAGCGTGGCGATCGGCACGACGAAGGGGTCGGCATCCCTCGCCCTCAGGCGCAGCAGGATGTGCAGCGCGATCACGAGCGCCGTGAGGCCGCCGCAGTAGACCAGGAACGTCCAGTCGATCGCGCCCAGCGCGCCGAGCTGCACGAGGGCCACCGCCGAGCCGTTGATCACGAACGCGAAGATCAGCAGCGCCAGTTCGCGGTTGCGGTGCGTCTGCGGCACGCGGATGCGCCGCAGCGCGCGGATCACGGCCGTGTCGGCCGACACCGCGTCGGAGGGCGTCGTCACAGGCGCACTCATCCGCTTCCTCCCGCCAGATCACTGATGTCGGCGACGATACGGCGCGCATCTTCGAGAGAGCTGGCCGAGATCGTCCCCACCACCGTCGCACGGGCGAAGTCCGACAGCGAATCGAGCGGGATCTCGGTGTCTTCGTACTTGGTCGACAGCGAGATGGGTCCCAGGTTCTGCTGCACGCCCTGGTAGATGACGACGGTGTCCTCGTCGGCGCCGACGAAGAACCGCGTCTGGGTCCACTGGTAGCCGATCCACACGGCGCCCGCGATGAGCACGAGCACGAGTGCCACGCCGGCGATCCAGCCGATGCGGCGGCGGCGGGAGCGGCGGCGATCCTCTTCGATGAGCTCTTCGAGGAACTCGGGCGCCGGCTCGAAGTGCGTGGGCTCGTTCGCCGCCTGGCGGTTGGGATGCAGCCAGCTGGCGCGGCGCGGCGCGGCCGCCGGCACCTCGACGCCCGCGGGATTGGAGGCCGAGCCGACGATCGTCGCGGTCCCCGAGAACACCGGGTGCTGCCCGCCCACGTCGACGATCACCATCGTGACGTTGTCGGGCGCGCCGCCGTCGAGCGCCTGCTTCAGCAGGATGTCGGCGGTGCGGCCCGGTGCCAGCCCCATGCCGAGCGCCTTGGCGGTGTGGGCGTCGTCGACGACGCCCGACAGGCCGTCCGAGCACAGCAGCCAGCGGTCGCCCGGCTGCGTGGGCATGATGAACGTGTCGAGTTCAGGATCGGGGTCCATGTCGCCGAGCACGCGCATGAGCACCGACCGCCGCGGGTGGTAGCGGGCCTCTTCGGGCGTGATGCGGCCCGAGTCCACGAGCCGCTGCACGAACGTGTGGTCGGTGGTGATCTGGGTGAGCGTGTCGTCGCGGTACAGGTAGATGCGCGAGTCGCCGATGTGCGCGATGACCGCGTAGTCGTCGACCATGATGAGCGCGCTGACGGTCGTGCCCATGCCGGCCAGCTCGGGCCGAACGTGCACCGTGTCGATCAGGTCGACCGCCGCTTCCGAGATCGCGTCGCGCAGCGCCTTCTCGGCTGCGGCCGTCGTGTCGTAGGGCTTGTCGAGCGGTTCCAGGCGGCTGATCGCGAGGCTCGACGCGACATCGCCGCCCGCGTGCCCCCCCATGCCGTCGGCGACGACGAACAGGTTGGAGCCGGCGTACCCGGAGTCCTGGTTGTTGGAGCGGACCTTGCCGGTATGCGAGATCGCAGTGCTCGAGCCCTGGAAGACCATGTGCGCGGGGTCCGCCCGCTACTTCCGCAGCTCGAAGGTCGTCGCGCCCACCTTGATCGGGGCGCCCACCTTGATCGGAACGGGCGAGGCCACGCGGGCGCCGTCGTGCCACGTGCCGTTCGTGGAGTCGAGATCCTGGATCATCCACTGCTCGCCCCACAGCACGAGGCGCGCGTGGTGACTCGACGTGTAGTCGTCGCGGACGACGAGGCCCGACTCGCTCGAGCGCCCGATCGTCAGCGGCTCGTTGCCCAGCGGCAGCTCGAGCCCGGCCTTGGGGCCGCTCGTGATGACGATGCGCGACACCGTCGAGGTGGTGGCAGGACCCCCGTCCACGTGCGGTGCGGGCGAGGCCGGGGCGGCCACGGGAGCCGTGACCGCCGACGCGGGCGCCCCGGCCGCGGGCGCTGCGGCGCCGGCAGCGGCGGCATCCGGCATCCTCCGTACCTTCACGCCGAACAGGTCGGCCCGCAGCGAGTAGACCACCGCGAACACGAAGGCCCACATCAGCACGAGGAAGCCGATGCGCAGCAGCAGGAGGGTGAGCTCGCTCATGCCAGCGGACCGCCTTCGCTGAGGTCGAATCGCCGCGTGGAGTCGTCGACGGATGCCGGCGGCCGCGGTGCGGCGGCCTGCGCGACGACGCGGAACACGATGTCGGTGCGTCCGATGCGCACCGTCGAGTCGGGCGGCAGCGCCGCCTCGGTGATCTTGCGGCCGTCGAGCATCGTGCCGTTCGTGGAGTTCATGTCGCGCACCATCGCGCGCTCGCCGTCCCACAGAATCTCGACGTGCTTGCGGCTCGTGCCCGAGTCGGCCACCGTGATGTCGGCGTCGCTGCCGCGCCCGATGACAGTCCGGGACTTGGTGAGCGGGATGCGGCGTCCCTCGACGTCGACGACGCCGCGCCAGGCGACGCGGCCGCCCTGGGCGGTCGTCGACTCGACGCGCAGCGTGCCGGTGCCGAGCTGGTCGTCGCGGCGGAGGTCGATCGTGACGGGCCCCGCGAACGAGTAGCCCTGCGCCTTGGCGTGCTTGTGGACGAGCGTGTCCAGCTCATGCGTGAGGGCGTCGCCGAGTGCCGACATCCGCTCGTCGTCGGCGGCCGACAGGCGCACCGTGAACGTGTTGGGGGCGAGGATGCGGTCGCGGCTGACCACAGCGGCCTTCTTGTCGAGTTCGCTGCGCAGGGCGGACGCGATCTCGACAGGCTGGATGCCGCTGCGGAAGGTCTTCGCGAACGCGCTGTTCACAGCGCGTTCGAGACCTTTCTCGAAGCTGTCAAGTAGTCCCACGGAGCTCCTCTTGAGGGGGGTGCCGGTTGCTACATGCTAATTGCACAGGCTGTACCCGTCATGGATCGTCTGGCGGATGAGGCGAGTTCGGTGTCACGGGATCGGCGTGATATCCTCGGGAAGTTGAGTTTCGCGGGTCCTCGGATCCGCGGCTCGCGCGAGTGGCGGAATAGGCAGACGCGCTGGCTTCAGGTGCCAGTGCCCGAAAGGGCGTGGGGGTTCAACTCCCCCCTCGCGCACAGAACGAAGGCCCCGGATCTCCGGGGCCTTCGGCGTTTGCGGCGCAGAGCCGCGCGGCTCGGACCGTGGAGGCAGCGCGGTCGGCGGCATCCCTCCCCGCGATGTGAGCACGCGCGGCACCCGGAGCAAGCACTCGCGCTGTCGAAACCGGCATCCGCTGCTGGTCCTGCGGGGCGCACATCCTTCGCGCTGTCGAAACCCGCATCCGCTGCTGAAAGTTCCGGGCGCGGATGACGATTTGGGCAGCGCAGAGGCGATGAATGGATGCCGGGGGCCGGGCACGCGCCGTGCAGACAGTCGATAGCGTGGGACCGTGCGGGAGTTGACGGCGGCCGGTGTCGAATTCGTCCGGGAGCGCCATCTCGGCACCCTCTCCACGATCTCGAGGCAGGGCGCCATCCATGCCGTGCCGGTCGGCTTCACGTTTCACGACGGCATCGTCCGGATCATCACGTCCCGCTCCTCGCAGAAGGTGCACAACGTCCTGCGAAACGGGACCGCCACGGTCAGTGCGGTGGAAGGCGCGCGGTGGATCGCCTTCCAGGGCACAGCCTCGGTCCACGACGACCTCGCAGACGTCGCGCGCGCGGTCGCACTCTACGCCGAGAGATACCGGCAGCCGCGCGAGAACCCGCAGCGGGTGGCGATCCACCTCGTCCCGACGCGGCTGATGGGAAGCGCCGGGCTCCTGGTCTGACGGTCAGGCGCCGTCGAGCGCCGGCGGAAGCGTGAACACGATCTCTTCCACCTCACGCCCGAGCCCGGGCGCGAAGTCGACGTTGCGCGACACCTCGGTGAAGCCGACCTTGCGCAGCACCGCGATCGATCCGGCGTTGTGCGCGGCCGCGCGGGCGTAGAGCGGGCGCACCGGCTCGTGCGAGATCAGCAGGCGCAGCGCGGCGGTCGCGACGCCCCGGCCCTGCGCGTGCCGGGCGATCCAGAAGCTCACCTCGCGGTCGCCGTCGACCGTGAAGGCGGCGGCGGTGCCGGCGAATCCGCCGTCCTCGGTGACGACCAGGCTGAGCACGTCGTCGCTCTCGCGCTGGCGCGCGATCCACGCGTCGAACGCCTCGCGGTCGTCGGGGTCCGAGGCGGTGAACGCGGCCATCTCGATCGACTCGCGGTCGCGCATCATCTCGAAGATCGCGTCGAGGTCGTCGTCGTCGATCGGTCGCAGGTCGATGTGGTGCACGCGGATCACGCTAGCCGCGGCATCCGACGTCGAAAAGAGCGGCCGCCGACGTGGCGGATCAGGGGAGTCCGTGGATGCCGCGCAGCAGCGCCTCGGCGCGGTCGCCGTCGCGCGCCACGAAGGCCTCGCGGAACTGCTCGTAGGCGGCGGTGCGGCCGACCGGGCACTCCAGGAAGGGCTGCCAGCCGACCATGTCGCGGCGGATCGCGAACTCGTACTCGCGCACGAACTGCAGGAGCGCGAAGTTGCCGGCGGCTCTGGTGATCACGGCGAAGAAGGCGTGACTCGCGTCGGCGAGGGCGACGGCGTCGTCGGCGCGGGAGGCGGCGATGACCTCATCGAGGCGCTCCAGGGCCAGCTGCAGCTCGTCGTCCTCGGCGCGCGCGGCGGCCATGCGCACCGCAAGCCCCATGTTGAAGGCGACGAGCTCGGCGGTGTCGGTCTGCCGATTGGGCTGCGACACCCGCGTGTACCGGTGCGGCGACACCTCGACCAGCCCGATGCGCTCGAGCCGCTGAAGCGCCTCGCGCACGGGCGTCCGCGACACGCCCAGCCACTCCGCGAGCTCCTGGTCGCGCAGCCGCTCGCCGGGGGCGAGCCGGCCGTCGAGGATCGCCTCACCCAGGCGCGTGTAGACCTCGTCTCCGAGGAAGGCGCCGCGCGGGACGAGCGGAACGAAGGGAGCAGTCATGGGTGGCACCAGTGTACGCCGGAGGATTCATCTGCATAGACCCGTTTTCGCCGCGGGATTCCGCGGAATCCGCCCCTCGCCCTGGCGCTGATATATCGGTACGATGTGCATGTCCACGCTTCGGCGTGGCCTATCCGGGGGGATCCGTCGACGCCCGGGCTTCGAGCACTGCTCAGCCCGGGCGTACGATGGGCGTACCCGAACCCTCATCGTCGCGTGCAACGTTTGTGTCACCATCCGACGAGGGTCTCGCCGTGCGCCCGCGACTTCACTACGTTGGAGTGAATCGCCGCAATCGCGACGAGATCAACGAAGAACGGCAAGTAATGGCAACGCAGGGCACCGTCAAGTGGTTCAACTCCGAGAAGGGATTCGGCTTCATCGCTCCCGATGAAGGCGGCGCAGACGTCTTCGCGCACTACAGCGCCATCGAGTCGAGCGGCTACCGCTCGCTCGAGGAGAACCAGCGAGTCGAGTTCGAGATCGCCCAGGGCCCCAAGGGTCTTCAGGCGGAGAACATCCGCCCGCTCTGAGTCGAGCGGACTGATCGCCTCGGCGATCAGTGGGCCGCGGCATCCCCCTCTCATGAGGGCGGATGCCGCGGCTTCAGCGCGCGTACGGCCCGGGTCGCAGCGGCACGTCGTCAGCGGCCGTCGCTGCCATCGCCGCGCACGAGTTCGAGGCCGGCGCCGGCGAACTGACGCAGGGTCGCGTCAGGGAGGAACGCGCGCGTGAGCGCCCCGCCGATGCGCGTGAGGTCGGCCTCGTCGCGATACAGCAGGTACAGGGTCTCGTAGCGCGGATGGAACTTCTCTTTGAAGCGGTGCAGCGAGCGGAAGCCGTACACCGGCTCGAGCGCGTCGGCCAGCCGATCGCTGAGCGCCGCGATCATGCCCGCGTCCGGCGGGTAGTCGTGCGCGAGCGGCGCGCCCGAGAGCGACATGATCTCGGCGCCCTCGTCGGAGAAGAGCTTCGCCGACGAGCCGATGAGGAACTCCATCACGGGTCCGAATCCGCCGTCGCGCCGGCGCATGAGGTCGAGCGTCCAGCCGCGGATGCGGCCGTGGCCGCCGAAGACGGGCAGCCACGACAGGAACCCGTCGATGTCGCCGTTCGGCGCGATCGCGAGGGCCAGCCGCACCTCGGGACTCTCGGCCTCGACGAGCGTGCCGAGCGTGAAGCCCATCTCGGGCAGGTCCTTCTCGCCGACCCACATCTCTGAGATGGCACGCAGCTGCGCCTGCACGCCCCACGGCTCGTCCTTCAGCCGCGTCATGCGGAACGTCATCTCTTCGCGCCCGGCGCGGTTGAGCGACGAGCGCACCGAGTTCCATCGCTTGCCGGTGAACTCCAGCCCCTCGAGGTCGACGATGGTGTCGTCGGCGACCACCAGGCTGCGCCACGTCGACGGCACGGCGGCCCGCGTGGCCTCGTTCGCGCTGAAGAAGCAGGGGACAAGCCCGGCACGCTCGGCGTCGTGGATGAACTCGGCGACCGACGCGGCACGCGAGGCCTCGGGTCCGAGCGGATCGGCGAGGGCCAGGGCGACCCCGGCGCGGCGCTGGTACGCCACGATGCCGTCGGCGGTGCGCGCGTACGCGTTGCCCTCCCACGTCGTCATCCACGAGAGCGTGCCGCCGCCGTCCGCGCGCAGCATGGCGATCACGTCGTCGACTCCGGGCGACGGCTGGCGCCCGATCCGTGAGCGGCGCCGCGCGCGGAACGCGCCGCGCACCCAGATCAGGTAGACGAACATCAGCAGCCACAGCACGCCGCTCGCGAGCGACAGCTCGGTCTCGCCGTCGATCGCGGACTCCAGCTGCCGTTCGCTCGTCACGACGATGAGCACGACCACCAGTGCGGCCGTGAGCATGTTGAGCACCGCCAGCACGATCGCGACGATCCACGACCACCGCCTGCCGCGCCGCAGCCCGTTGGCCACGAGGAGGATGACGACCGCGTCGAGGGCGACGTCCCAGAATCCGCCCGACGCGGGCTCGGTCGGGCCGAACGGGCCGTCGGTCGGCACGACCAGGGTGACGATCTCGACGGCCCCCAGGACGAGCACGGCCACGAAGGCGATGAGCCGCTGCTCGCGGATGGTGGTGCGCTGGATGCGCAGCGAGCGGTCGACGAAGAGGATGAGCAGCACGCCGAGGAGGTGCTCGAGGTCGGCCAGCGCACCCCAGAACAGCATCGTGACGAACACGTACCCGAGCAGCACGAGCCACGCCCGCACACGCCACGGGCTGCGGAACAGTCCGATCGCGGCGGCGATGCAGGCGAAGGTGCCGCCTGACGCCCCGACATCGAGGGCGGCGGCCTCCGTCGTGGCCCAGGCCCACGGCAGCAGGGCGAGAAGCCACACGAGCAGAGCCGTCGCGCAGATCGCGAAGAGCTGCCCGACCCAGTAGTAGGCCAGAGCGACGCGCGTGCCGCGGCGCCACTCGAGGTAGGCCATGCCCACGAAGCTCGTGAGGGTGAAGGCGTACACCCACGGCTGGTTCACGAAGAACGTGCCCGTGACGGGCGTCCACCACCGCCCCGCTTCGAAGGCGGGCAGCCCGTAGGCCACCGCCTCGAAGAGGGACGAGTTCTCGAAGGGCCGCCACAGTCCCTGCCAGACGACTCCGACCACGAGGATGACGCCGATCATCGCGAGCGTGCCGGGGATCTTCGCGACGACCGCGAAGACGCGGTTCGGCGCGCGGGTCTCGGTCTCGGTCTCGGTCACGTGCTCAGGTTAGCGAGGGGGATGCCGCCGGCCGAGGCCGACCGTGCGCGGCGGGCGTTTCGTCTCGCTCCTTCGTCGCTCGCTCAACGACCGGGTGTGGGGGTGGGGGATGCCGCCGGCCGAGGCCGATCGTGCACGGTGGGCGTTTCGTCTCGCTCCTTCGTCGCTCGCTCAACGACCGCGTGTGGGGGTGGGGGATGCCGCCGGCCGAGGCCGACCGTGCACGGTGGGCGTTTCGTCTCGCTCCTTCGTCGCTCGCTCAACGAGCGGGGGCGCACCCGGGGCCGGTCGTTGAGCGGAGCGCGCTCTGGCGCGCGCAGACGAAACGCCCGGGGCGCAGCGGAATCCGCGTCAGCGGCCCGGCGTCAGGCGGGCGTAGTCGGCGAGGGCCTTCGCGTCCTCGGCGTCGCGCAGCGCGCGGCGGGCGGCGTCGATCGCCGCGACGGGGTCGGCGGCCTGACGTGCCTGGGCCAGCTCGTGCTGCGCCGAGAGCAGCCTCGAACGCGCGTCGGCTCCCGCGCGCGAGTGTGCGATGGATGCCTCGGCCTGGGCGATCGCGCCGCGCGCGGCCGCGAGGGTGCCGGGCAGGGCGGTGCGGGCACCGCGCAGGCGCTGCTGCGCGGTGCGGGCGTCGCCGAGCGCGAGGTCGAGGCGGCCGCGCAGGCGGGCGATGGCGTCGACGGTGCGGGTGGGCCGGCGGGCGGCATCCGTCTCGACGCGCGTGAGCTCCGCCTCGACGGCGTGCAGCTCGGCGCCGAGCCGCTCGGCATCGGCGGGTTCGAGGTTCTGCCTCGTGTGGGACGCCGACGCCAGCGCGGCGCGTGCCGCGGCGATCTCATCGGGCACCGCCTGCGCGGCCTGCAGCACGAGCCGGTGCGTCTCTTCGAGGTTGCGCGCGTCGTTCTCGGCGCGGCGCAGCGCGCGCTCGGCCGCCGCGAGGTCGGGGAGGGCGCTCAGCGAGGGATCCGCGGCGCGCGCGCCGGCGGCGTCGAGCAGGCGCCCGGCCTCGGCGACCTCCGCCACCGCCGCGTGCGCCGCGTTCGAGGCATCCCGCCATTCCTCCTCGGCGAATCGCGACGACAGCTCGGCCACCAGCGCGGCCGGATCGCCCATCGTCGCGCGCAGCTCGGCGAGCCGGCGCCGCGCGGCCTCGATCTGCCCGGCGGCCGACACGTTCGCGCGCACCCAGGCGCCGTGCTCGGCGCGCGCGCTCGCGACCAGGCTCAGGGCTTCGCCGGCGCGGCGGTCGATGCGGGCGGCGATGCGGCTGATCTCTGCGGGTGCCACTCCGGGGGCGCTGATCGCTCGGTACTCCTCGAAGGCGTCGTCGCGCACGTGCTGGGCGGTCAGTCGTGCGCGGCGCAGCGACGCGGGGGCGTCCCCGCCGTACAGCGCGCCCGACAGCCCGACCTCGAGGTCGAGCTCGCCGACCTCGTCGTCCAGGCGCACGAGCGTCGTGCCGGCGTGGACGCGCGCCCGTTCGGCCGCGGCGCGGGCGCGGGGGGAGCGACGCGCCCGGCGCACGCCCCACACGAGCGCGGCGACGGCGATCGCCGCCACACCGAACACGACCACGGCCGGCACCAGCCAGCCGAGGAAGGCGGCAAGGGGCTCAGTCATCCGCGCCCTCGTGCGGGTCGGCGGCATCGCCGAACAGCAGCAGTGCGCGCAGCTGGTCCACGTCGTCGACGACCGCCTGAGCGCCCTCGGACTCGTGGGGCCAGCTGAATCCCCAGCGCACGAAGATCACGGGCACGCCGTGCTCGGCGGCCCCCTCGACGTCGTGGTGCCGGTCGCCGACGAGCACCGGGCGGCCCGTGTCGACGCCGGCCGCCTGCAGACGGCGGAGAGCCTCGGCCACGACATCGGACTTGCTGCTGAGGGTCCTCTCGTCGGGCGTCGCGCCGACGATGGAGATGAACGAGGTCGACAGGTCGAAGTGATCCATGAGCGCCACGACCTGCACCTCGGGCTTCGAACTGGCGGTGGCCTGCGGGATGCCGGCGGCCGCGGCATCCCGGATCAACTCGCCGATGCCCGGGAAGAGCCTGGCGCCCGCGGAATACCCTTCGGACTTGTTGAGGCCCCGGTAGAAGGTGACGGCCTCGGCCGCCTGCTCGGGCGTCATGCCGACGTTCACCTGGAACGACTCGAACATGGGCGGGCCGATCCAGTGGACCAGCTCGGCACGCGTCGGAGGACGCTTGCCGAAGTGCTCGAGCGCGATCGTGAGGCGGCGGAGGATCCCCTCTGACGCGTCGACGATCGTGCCGTCGACGTCCCACAGGATGCATGTCCACGGCGATCGGCTCGGCATGCCTTCCAGCCTACGGCGCGCCGGCCCGCCGCTCCGAGACGGAGCGGTGCACGCGGGCGAGCCGCGCCATCGTGCGC
Organism: Microbacterium jejuense; assembly: GCF_019511665.1. Classification (GTDB taxonomy): domain Bacteria; phylum Actinomycetota; class Actinomycetes; order Actinomycetales; family Microbacteriaceae; genus Microbacterium; species Microbacterium jejuense_A. Next base: position 183,984 of record NZ_JAEUAW010000002.1, on the reverse strand, counting down.
CTGAGCTCATCGACCTCGGCGGGCGACCAGTCGGCGAGCACGACGCGCAGGTTCGCCTCGGCGACCGCCATGATGCGCCCGCCGATGATCCGTCCGTCGTCCGACAGCGCCACCAGCACACCACGGTCGTCGTCGGGTGCCGGCACCCGCACGACGAGCCCCGCCTGCACCAGCCGGCCGACGATCTTGCTCATGTTGGTGGCCGTCATGCCCAGCGCGAGCGACAGCTCGACCGGCCGCATGGCGCCGTTGTACGACAGCTGGTTGACGACGAGGAACATCCCCATGTCGTCGACCGGGAACGCGACCCTCGCCATGACGTCGCGCCGAACCGCCGTGCTGTCGGCCCAGTGCACGATCGACGCGAGCGACAGCCGCAGGTCGAGCGGGTCAGGGGCGATCACCGGGCTCAGGTCGGCGGAGGCGTCGGTGTCGAGGTCGCCTCGGGCCATCGTGCTCTCGTTCCTGTCGGCGGTCCTGGTGCGCTCAGTCCTCGCGCAGCAGCCGGACCGGGCCGAGGAGGCCGTACTCGCGCACGATCGCGTGCTGCATGCGCTCCTCGCCTGTCAGCTGCGCCCCGATGTCGGGGACGCGCTCATAGTAGCCGCGGGCGCGCAGGCGGTTGTTGAGCGAGCTCGAGACGCGCACGACGACGTCGTTGCCGCCCGCGCGCAGATCGGCGGTCACGTCGACCACGGGATGCGCCGTGTCGAAGCCGCGCTCGGGTCCGTCGCCGATGCGCACCGAGCCGAGGCCGCCGCCGGTCGAGCCGAGGTCGAGGACGTAGCGCGCTCCGGCCGCGAGCTCGGGGACGGTGAGGCTCGCCCTGTATTCACCGACGCCCGACACGTCGGGGCCGACGGCGTCGAGGAGCGACCAGGGCTTCAGGGTGACCTCTCCGGCGTCGATGCGGGTGACCGCGGTGGTCGGACGCACCTCGCGCGTCTCGTAGCCGAGGCCGCGATCCTCGGTCAGCACCTCGGGCTCGCCGGCGTCCCAGCTCTCGACCGCGAGGCGCCACACCTCGGCGCGCGCAACCTCGACCGGCGCCGAAGCGGCGGAGTCCTGCGGTGCCGCCGAACGGTCCAGCACGACCACCGCGACCTCGCCCGGGGCGAGCGTCAGCTCGATGACGGTGCGGTCGCCCGCTGTCGTCGCGCCGCGGTGCGGGCGCAGGGCGCCCGTCCACGGGTCGAGGCGGTGGGCCGACCCGGTGCCGTCGAGCGCGATCCGGACGGTCGTGGGCTCGGTGGTCTCGTAGAGGAAGTGGTAGGCGTAGAGCACGGCCAGCCCGGCGTCCTCGCGCAGGTGCGTGAGCACATGCGGGTCGTCGTCGACGAACCGTGCACGACCGCCGGCGCCGAGGTCGTCCAGGGCGGCGACCACGCCGGACGGCGCTGCGACGCGGACGCCCGGCATTCCCCGCAGTTCCGTCATGATCGCGGCGAGCTCGTCGTCGCGGCCGTCGAGACCGGGAGTGGTGGATGCCGCCACCTCGTGCGTGCGGAACCGCCCGGCCAGCAGCGACTCGAGCTCGCGTGCGCCGTCGACGATCACGAGCCGCAGTCCGCGCCGGGCCCACGCGAGCAGGTGCGCGGCGACATCGGCGTCGAGCGTGCTCTGGTACACGAGGAGGGCGCGGTAACCGGGCCCGGAGGGCTGCACCTCGTCACCGTCGAACGACACGTCGTCACGCAGCAGCAGGGAGCCGTCGAAGAACTCGTAGGTGATCCCGGCGTCCTGCATGCCGAGGTCCTGCCACCAGTGGTTCTGGCGGTCGCGCATCCACATCGTGCCGTAGGCGACCTCGTCGGGGATGCGCTCGCCGTCGGGGCCGATCAGGGCCATGCCGATGAGGTTGTCGGTGAAGTGGTCGGTGCGCAGGATCCCGACGTCGATGCGCGGACGCCCACGGCGCAGGGCGTACTGCAGGCGGCCGATCGCCGCCGTCCACAGCGGGTAGAACTGCGACCCCGGCTGGCGCGTGTCGAATCGCTCCGAGAACATCGGCCACATGCCCTCGTGGCCGGGCCACTCGGTGACGCCCTCGGCCCCGGCGGGACTCGCCCAGCCGTGCAGCACGGTCTTCGTGATGCCGGCCGCGAGCTGCGTCGCGATGATCTGGTCGTAGAAGCGGTGGTCGAGCATGTGGTTGCGCGTGGTCGCCCCGGTCTCGGACGAGTACTGCTTGCCGAACAGGTGCGCGGGGCCCGCCATCAGCCGGTACGCGTCGATCTGAGCGCCGAACTCGAGCGACTCCGTCTCGATGCCGTCGACCTCCGGACCCGGACGGGTCAGCTCGAACGGCAGGCCGTAGCTGATCTCGGCGCGCAGGGTCATGCCCACCTCGTGCAGGAACGCGGCGAACGGGCGCAGCATGTTCTCGATGTAGAGGTCGGTGAGCGTGCGCACGTAGTCGAAGCGCACCTTGTCGACCGTGACGCCGTCGCCCTCGTCGGCCGGCTGGTGGTCGTAGACGGTCGAGACCGCCATGAACGGCGCCTGGCGCGTGAGGAACGGCAGCCACGGCACGATGTCGTAGCCACGGCGTGCGCGGAACTCGTCGGCCACGGTGAAGCCCCAGAACATGCCGCCCGCGCCGTACGTCGACAGCTCGAGCGAGTCCATGTACATCTGCGTGCGCGGGTTCTGCGCGATCTGCTCCCGCAGCGCGGGGGTGAGGACGACCTCGTCCCAGTAGGCGATGACGGCGTCCACTCCGTCGCGATCGAGGTAGTTGACGGTGTAGTTGACGCTCGCCGACGGGGATGCCGTCTGCCCGGTGCCGTGCACCCAGTAGGTGAACAGGCGCCACTCGCCGCCCTCGGGGTCGGCGGGCGCGGTCCACTCGAGGGTCTCGCCGTCGACGCGCGCGGTGAGATCCGTGAGGGATGCCGCATCCAGCAGCCCCTCGCCGGAGACGCGTGCGGCGACGACGGCCGCGAGGTGCTGGTCGCGGACGGTGCCGCGATGACCCGGGAGCGTCGTCTCGGCGATGGGCGCGTCGAGGTCGATGCGGGGGAGGGCGCCGGAGCGCGACTGCCCGGCGGCCAGCGTCTCGTGCACGACGTCGAGCTCCTGTGCTGCGGCACGCTGGTCGGGGTCGATCGTCGGAAGGTTCGCGTTGGACCAGTTGGTGCCCGACGTGAAGCTCACCGACATGCCGCGGCGCGTGGTCTCTTCGACGACCACCTGCGAGTCGTGGACCCATTCCTCGGCACCCCAGCCGTACCGCGCGTGGTCGATGGCCCCCTCGTCCATCGCAAGGAACTCCATCCCGCCGAAGCCCAGCCGGTGCGCGTCGTCGATCTCGCGACGCAGCGTCGCGTCGGTGTGCAGGCCCTCCGCGAGCCACCAGCGCAGCTCGGGACGGAATTCGATCGCGGGGTCGGCGATCTCACGCCGGAAGTCGTCGAGCGTCATTGCGCGGCATCCTCTCAAGAACCGTCTTGGCGACAGTATGTACTGTCAGCAGGACAGGACACAAGAGAGGTCGTCGCGGATCAGTCGCTGATTCGCCGGGACACGGTGGAGTAGCCGCCTCCGCCGGGGTAGTGCCACGCCCCCGTCAGGGTGTCGCCGTCCGCGCTGAACGTGCCCTCGTAGTACGCGGGCGAGCCCCGGCCGCCGCTCCATATGGTGAGGGTGTCGCCCGCGATCTCGTACGTGTACTCGAGCGTCTCGCCCTCGGAGAAGCCGTAGTAGCGCGACCGGATGTCGACGCTCGGCTGCTCGCCGTACTTCTGCTCGTGCCCGATGATCTCCAGCCCCCGGTTGCCGCCGAGGTCGACGTGCTGGAAGAGGAAGAACCCGCCCTCCGCCCACTCGTACCTCACGGTTCCTTCGGCCTCGCCCGACACCGACCAGGTGCCGACGAGCCTGTCGAGCGTCTTCAGGTCGGCCTGGGGGACAGCGCCCTGGCCGGGCTGCGTCGCGTCGTCCATGGGGAGCTCCTCTCGAACGCCATTATTGCACTGACAAGTGCAATAATGCACCTGTGAGTGCATGCCGTCAAGAGGTTGGGCGCCGGGAGCCCGCCCAGGAGTAGCGTGAGCGGAATGAAGCCCGATGAGCTCTGGATGGCCCAGGACGGCAACTTCCAGCAGGTGATCCCGAAGGGACCCGTCGCCCGCGCCGGCAGCTACGTCGGGGGAGTCGTCCTGCTGCTGCTCGGGCCGGCGCTGATCGTCGTGGTGGCGCTCGCGGGTGCCTTCGAGCTTCCGACCCTCATCGGCGGCATCGCGATCCTCGTGATCTCGGGCGGTTTCGGCGTCCTCTCGATGGTGTCGACCGCGCGCATGCAACGGCGCGTGCACCGTCTTGCGCGCAACGGGCGGCCCGCGACGGCGGAGGTGATCGCCGCCCGGCCCGCCGCCATCGGCGAAGAGACCGGCGTCGAGGTGACGGTGCGGGTCAGTGGGCCGGACGTGCCGGAGTTCGAGATGACCCACCGCAGCACCGAGAGCCGCATCGCCGCGCTCGGAGAGACGTTCCGCGTCATCGTCGACCCGGCCGACGGCGCGTACCAGATCGTCGGGTGAGGGACGTCAGAACAGGCGCGGCGCCCCGGACTCGATGCCCTTCATGCCCTCGTAGTCGAGCGTGACGCAGCGGATGCCGCGGTCGGCGGCCAGCACCTTCGCCTGCGGCTTGATCTCCTGTGCGGCGAACACGCCGGTCACCGGGGCCAGGTGCGGGTCGCGTCCGAGGAGCTCGAGGTAGCGGGTGAGCTGCTCGACGCCGTCGATGTCGCCGCGGCGCTTGACCTCGACGGCGATCGTGCCGCCCGCCGGGTCGCGCAGCAGCAGGTCGACCGGGCCGATCGCGGTCGGGAACTCGCGGCGCACGAGCGTCAGGTTCTCGCCGATCACGTCGACCTGCTCCGCGAGCAGGCGCTGCAGGTCGGCTTCGACGCCGTCCTTCTGCAGGCCGGGATCGAGACCGAGCTCGTGCGACGAGTCGTGCAGCACCTCGTAGATGCGCACGAGCAGCGCATCGCCGGTCTTGGCGTGGGTCACGCGCCAGTGCTCGACGACGCCGGCCGACGCGGACTCCTCGTCGGGGATCTCGACGTCGAGCCGGCACGGCGGGCTCATCCAGTTGAGCGGCTTGTACGAGCCCCCGTCGGAGTGCACCAGCAGCGAGCCGTCGCCCTTGTGCACCAGCAGGCGGGTCGCGAGGGGCAGGTGGGCGTTGAGCCGCCCGGTGTAGTCGACGGAGCAGCGGGCGATGACGAGACGCACCCGAAGAGCCTAGCCCGCGCCCCGGCGCTGCCGGCGGCCTGGCGTCTGTCGGCCGCGCCTCAGCTTGCCTGCAGGCTCGTCGGTTAGCGTGAACTCGTGTCGCATGCGCGACGACGGTCGACGCTGCGATCCTGACGGGTCCGGTGCCCGTCACCGCCCGCTCTCTGCCGCGGGCCCCAGTACCCGGCTCCTATGCCCCATCGCCCGGAGAGAACCGATGAACTCACGTCTGCCCGACGCGACCGTGCACATCCTGTCCAGCACCGTCGCCCAAGTCCACGTCGGCAGCGAAGTGGCGGAGGTCGTCGCCCCCGACACCCTCGCCCTGCGCGACCGCGTGGTCGAAGAGATCCGCCAGCTCGCGGCATCCGCCGGAGAGCCCGCGCACGCCACCCTCGTCGAGGGCTCCTCGCGCTGGCCCCTGGTGGTCCACCCCGACGGGACGTTCGCCGAAGAGCTCGAGGCCGCCGCCGTCACCACCGACGACGCCGGCGTCGCGCCCGTGTCGACGGCATCCGTCACCGCACCCACGCCCGTCTCTGCCGCAGCCGCCGCCGTGTCGCCGGAGACGGCGCCCCCGGCGCCGGCTCCCGAGGCGCGGCCCACCGTGCAGGACCTGCTCGAGTCACGCGCGGCCAGCGCGCGCCCGCGGGCGACCGAGGGCTGGCAGGCGGCCGTGCGGCGTGCGACCGGCGGGCTGATCTCGCCGGCGCCGGGTCGTGCCGAGCGCTCGCGGCTCGACCGCGAGAAGCGGGTCCAGCGCCGCCTCGACGCGCCCCGCACGATCGTCGTGCTGAACCCGAAGGGCGGTGCGCACAAGACGACCAGCACCCTGCTGCTGGCCGCGACGTTCGGCACGCTGCGCGGCGGTGCCACCCTCGCGTGGGACAACAACGAGACCCGCGGCACGCTGGGCTGGCGCGCGCAGAACGCGCCCCACCACCGCACCGCCGTCGACCTGCTCGAAGAGCTCGACGAGTCCTCGAACTTCCGCGGCTCGAGCCTCGCGGCCCTCGACCACTACGTGCGCACGCAGGTCGACGCCCGCTTCGACGTCCTCGCGTCCGACGAGGACGCCGCCGCCTCGTCGACGATCGACTCGGCCGCTTTCGACCGGCTGCACGCGCTGCTGCGCCGCTACTACCGCCTCATGATCGTCGACACCGGCAACAACATGCGCGCCTCGAACTGGGTCGCCGCCGTCGCCGCCGCCGACCAGCTCGTCATCGTGTCGACCGTCCGCGAAGACACCGCCGCCAGCGCCGCGTGGCTGCTCGACGGCCTTCGCGAGAAGGGCTTCGGCCGCAAGATCGACGAGGCCGTCACGGTGCTCACCGCTCCCTCCTCGCGGCCCGACCGCGCCCTCGAGGCGCGACTGGCTCAGCACTTCGAGCAGGTCACGTCGGCGGTCGTGAAGGCGCCGTTCGACCCCTCGCTGGTCGACGGCGGCCCCATCGACTTCGACGCGCTCGCGCCCGAGACCCGCGACGCGTGGCTCACGGTCGCGGCGACGGTGGCCGACCGGCTCTGACCCCGGCGGCGCGCGCCGTCTGAATCCCTGGTCTCGCGATGCCGGTGGCCCGGCATCCCGTCGATCCGGGCGTCCGGGTCAGTGGTGGCCGGCGCCGACCTTCGACCCTGCGATCGGCTTGGCCGCGCCCGAGGCGAGGCCCGACATCGCGATGAGGGCGACGATGATCCACAGCGTCGCGAGGATGCCGATCTGGTGGCTGATCCAGCCGAGCACCGGTGGGCCGCACAGGAACGCGAGGTAGCCGATCGTCGCCGCCGCCGAGACCGACGCCGCGGCCTTCTTCGGGTCGTCCGCGGCCGCCGACATGCCGAGCGGGAAGCCGAGCGATGCGCCGGCGCCCCACAGCGCGATGCCGACGAACGCCACCGGCAGGTTCGGGGCGAGGATGAACATGACCAGGCCGACGCCCGCAGCGATCGACAGGACGCGCAGCGTCCAGACCCGGCCGATGCGATCGACGAGCGGGCCGCCGAGGATGCGGAAGACGGTCATCGCCACCGAGAACACCGTGAGGGCGATCGCGCCGACGGCCTCGGTCTGGCCGTGGCCGTCGACCATCGCGATCGTCAGCCAGTCGTTCGCGCTGCCCTCGGCGAACGCCATGCCGAGCATGATGGCGCCGATCGCGTAGGTGCGCGGGTCGCGCCACACCGACAGCAGCTCGGCGAACCGGTCGCGGCGCGAGACCTTCGTGGTCGGGTCGTCGTGCACGATCTCGCGCGTCGGCACGGCCGTCAGCGAGAAGAGCCCGGCGATGAGCACAAGGGCGGCAGCACCCCACAGGTGCCAGGCGACGCCGACGTTCCAGGCCGCCATCGCGATGCCGATGCCGGCGCCGGCGACGGTGCCGAGGCTGAAGAACGCGTGGAAGAGCGGCATGAGCGTCTTCTCGAACGACTGCTCCACGGCGGCCGCCTCGACGTTCATCATTACGTCGGTGGCGCTCATGCCGACGCCCATCAGCACCATCGCCACGCACACGACTGCGTAGGACTGCAGGAACTGGACGCCCAGCCCGGCGACCAGGCCGCCGGCGGCGAACGTGATGATCGTCGCGAACATGCCGCGCCGGGCGCCCCAGCGCGCCACGATGACGTTGGCCAGCGACAGGCCGACGATCGACGCCGCGCCGCTGACGAACAGCAGCACGCCCAGCTGCAGATCGTTGATGCCGAGGTCCTGCTTGACGGCCGGAAGACGCGACGCCCATGACGCGAAGCCGAGGCCGGTGACGAAGAAGATCGTGAAGATCGCGGCACGCCAGCGCACGAGCTGGGTACGGGTGAGCGCGGTGTCCATCCGCACAGGCTACCGAATCGATTCGGAGTTTCCCGAATCGATTCGGAAGGATGCCGGGCACGGGCTACGATCAGGACGACATGAGCCGTCACGACCCCGGCACGCGCCGTGCCACGATCTCGGACGTCGCCCGCGAGGCCGGCGTCTCGCCGTCGACCGCGTCGGTCGTGTTCAGCGGCAAGACACCGGTGTCGGACGCGACGCGCCGCCGGGTGCTCGACGCCGCCGCCGCGCTCGGTTACACGGGCCCCGACCCCCGCGCCGCCTCACTCCGCCGCGGCCGCTCGGGCATCGTGGGCGTGGTCTTCGAGGAGCACCTCGGTCAGGCGTTCCTCGATCCCGTGAAGACGCTGATGATGGACGGCCTGGCCGACGCCGTGGGCCCGCTCGGCGCGGGACTGCTGCTGCTGCGCGACCACGAGCCCGCCGGCAGCGACGCGGCGCAGGCGGCCGGCCCGTCGCTCACCACGGCGCCCCTCGACGCCGCGGTGCTCATCGGCTGCAGCGGCATGCTGCGCGAATCGCTCGAGACGGTGAAGGCACGCGGCATCCCGGTGGTGGTGATCGAGGGCGACGCCGGTGGCGACGTGCCGCGCATCGACCTCGACAACCGTGAGGCGCAGCGCCAGCTCGCCAGCCACCTGCGGGCGCTCGGCCACCGCAGGGCCGCAGTGGTCACGCTGCCCGTGCGGGTGGACTGGGAGCGCGGCTGGATCGGCGACGACACCGCGATCACGGTGGACGTGACGCGGGATCGACTGGCCGGCGCACTCGATGTCTTTCCCGACGCCCCGGCCTACGCCGCTGCCGGCAGCTTCATCGACGAGGGCCTGGCGGCCGGGCGCGAGATCTTCGCCGACCCCGACCGCCGCCCGACCGCCGTCATCGCACAGAGCGACCTGCTCGCCGCGGGCGTCGTGCGCGCCGCCGAAGAGGCGGGGCTGCGCGTGCCCGAGGACGTCAGCGTCACCGGCTTCGACGGCATCGTGGTCGATGGCCTCGCGCCCTACGAGCTCACGACCGCCGTGCAGCCCGCGGCCGACAAAGGCCGCGCCGCGGGCGCGGCCGTCGCCGCGATGATGGAGGGCCGGCCCGCGGCATCCATCCGCTTCACGTGCACATTCCGCGAGGGGAATACCACCGGCCCCGCGCCGGGTTCCGCCGCTCGTTGAGCGGAGGGCGCTCTGGCGCCCGCAGACGAGACCGGCGTGGCCCGGGCCGTCCGTGCGGTCGTGGCGTTTCGTCTCGCTCCTTCGTCGCTCGCTCAACGGCCGGTGTGGTTCCGGTCGTTGAGCGGAGGGCGCTCCGGCGCCCGCAGACGAGACAGGGCGTGGCCGGGGCCGTCCGTGCGGTCGTGGCGTTTCGTCTCGCTCCTTCGTCGCTCGCTCAACGGCCGGTGTGGTTCGGTCGTTGAGCGGAGGGCGCTCTGGCGCCAGTAGACGAGACGGGGTGGCCGGGGCCGTCCGTGTGGTGGTGGCGTTTCGTCTCGCTCCTTCGTCGCTCGCTCAACGGCCGGTGGCGTTTCGGTCGTTGAGCGGAGGGCGCTCTGGCGCCAGTAGACGAGACGGGGTGGCCCGGGCCGTCTGTGCGGTGGTGGCGTTCCGTCTCGCTCCTTCGTCGCTCGCTCAACGGCCGGTGGCGTGCCGGTCGTTGAGCGGAGGGCGCTCTGGCGCCCGCAGACGAAACGCGCCCGTGCACGGGATCGCGCGGCGCGCCTCAGGAGCGCAGCGGCCCGATGGGCAGCGTGCGGTCGCCGAAGTCGTGGATCGTGTACCGCCCGCAGTCGATGGTTGCGGCATCCGTCATCGTCACTCCGGCGGGCAGCTCGAACGCGGGCGATTGCGCGTCGGTCACGAGGAACGACACTCCGCCGACCGCGAAGTCGTCGCGGTTGACGAGCCACGCGTAGCCGCGCAGCTGATGGTCGAGCTGCACCAGACCGCGCGGGTCGGAGAGATGCGTCTTGGGCAGCCGGACCGTCCAGAACTGCCCGCCGCCGACGCGGCCGGAGCCCTCTGCCCACTGCACGACGCAGTCCAGATCTCGGTCGGGTGCGGTCGACGCCGCGATGAGGGGCGGGATGCCGAGCCCCAAGGCCACGACGAGCGCCAGGGTCGCGGCGCTCGCGGTCGCGGCCGGGATCCGTGCCGGCAGCAGCGACGGAAGCACCACGAGCCCGAGGAGCGGCGCGAAGACCGTGGGCTGCAGGTAGCGCGCCGCGTGCGTGCCGAGCGCGATCGCGCCGAGCGTCACCACCAGCGGCAGCACCCAGCCGCACGCGGCGACGACCGCGGCTCCGACCTTTGCGCGGCGCGCGAGCAGCACCGTGGCGACGAGACTCCACGCCCACAGCAGCGTGACGGCGAGGAGGGATGCCGCACCCCAGGGCGCCGCCCAGCGCTCGGCGAGCAGCGCGCCGTAGTACTCCAGCGACGCGGCCCACTGCGTGGGATCGACATAGCCGGCGCCGGTGTTGGCGATGAGATGCGCGAGGGGCAGGCGCGCGACGAAGCCGGCGACGGACCCCGCGACCAGAGCACCCGCGAGCCACCACGCCCGGCGGCGACGAACTCCCACCACGGCGAGCACGATGCTCAGTGGCACGGTCGCCCACGCGGCGAACAGCGGATTGGTGAGGACGGATGCCGCGGCCACCAGCCCCAGCCCGACCGATGCGACCGCCCACTGCCGTGTTCCACGTGAAGCGCCGGCGCGGTCGAGCGCGCGCCGGGCGAGGCCCACCGCCACGACGACCGCGACGACGGTCGCGCTGTAGTACGTCGTGGTGACGAGCAGCGACGCGAGCTCCAGCGCGTCGCGCGAGGGCGACCATTCCGAAGCCGCGAGCAGTCCGAATGCCGCGAGTGCCAGCAGCGCCCCCGAGATCGGCGCCCGCGCCCGCGCCGCCGACCCTGCCGCGACCCGCAGCGCGCCGTAGAGCGCGAGGACGTTGACGGCCCCGGCGAGGGCCAGAGTGCCGTCGACCCCGAGACCCAGCAGCGACAGCAGCCACAGGGCAGCGATCTCGGGTAGGAACAGCACGGACGACATGGCCCAGTCCTGCGGCTGACCGATCGCGAGGGAATGCACCACGAGCGTCGTCACCATCGAGTCGCCGTCGCGGAACACGAGCTCCGACCGGGGCGACGACGCGACGGCTGCCACGACCGCGATCGCGATCGCCGCCCCCACGACCCAGCCGAGCAGCTCGCGCACCCACCGCGGCGGCGTGCGGCGTCGTGGGGTCTCGCCGGCGCTCACCCTGACACTCTCGCACGTGCATGCGCCGCCGCGAATGCTCGTCGCCCGTAGAATGGACGAAGACACCCCGATCGCCCTGGTCCGCCGTCCTGCCCGGACGCCCGCCGGCCGACGACCCCGAGGAGGCCTTGGATGCTCCTCGTGCTCGGCGCGTTCGCGGTCATTCCGCTCTTGCTCCCGTGGTTTGTGTCGCTCGTCGGGGCGCGGGCCTTCTACCTCGCGGCGATCCTCCCGATCGCGGGGTTCGTGCACGCGGCGGTGCTGACACCGGCGGTGCTCGCCGGTGACATTCCGTTCGAGACATACGCCTGGATCCCGTCGCTCGGCATCGACCTGTCGATGCGCATGGACACGCTGTCGTGGCTCATGACCCTCATCGTCACCGGCGTCGGCGCGCTCGTGATGATCTACTGCCGCTGGTACTTCCGGGGCAAGCGCGAGAGCCTCGGCCAGTTCGCCGCCGTGCTGCTGGCGTTCGCCGGGGCGATGTACGGCCTCGTGCTCACCGACGACCTCGTCGTGCTCGTGATGTTCTGGGAGATCACGAGCGTCCTGTCGTACCTGCTCATCGGGTACTACAACAAGCGCGCGGCCAGCCGTCGTGCGGCCCTTCAGGCGCTGCTGGTGACGACGCTCGGCGGTCTCGTGATGCTGATCGGCGTGGTGATGCTGGTCGTCGCCGCCGGCACGTCGAGCATCTCGCAGATCCTCGCCGACGCCCCGACGGGGGCGGTCGTGGACGCCGCGCTCGTCATGATCCTCGTCGGCGCGCTCAGCAAGTCCGCCATCTTCCCGTTCCACTTCTGGCTGCCCGGCGCGATGGCAGCGCCCACGCCGGTGAGCGCGTACCTGCATGCCGCGGCGATGGTGAAGGCGGGCATCTACCTCATCGCGCGGTTCGCCCCCGTCTTCGCGATCGCCCCGCCGTGGCGGCCGATCGTGGTGGCGCTCGGCGTCTTCACGATGCTGCTCGGCGGCTTCCAGGCGCTGCGCGAGACCGACCTCAAGCGCGTGCTCGCGTTCGGCACGGTCAGCCAGCTCGGCATGCTCACCGTCGTGCTCGGGTTCGGGACGAGGGATGCCGCCCTGGCAGGTCTCGCCCTGCTGCTGAGCCATGCGCTGTTCAAGTCGGCCCTCTTCCTCGTCGTCGGCGTCATCGACCGTCAGCTGTCGACGCGCGATCTGACCGAGCTCTCGGGAGTCGGGCGGCAGGCGCCCGTGATGGCGACGTTCTCGATCATCGCCGTCGCGTCGATGGTGGGCTTCATCCCCACGATCGGGTTCGTCGCCAAGGAGGGGGCGCTGGCGGCCCTCCTGTACGAGGCGCTGGGCGGCGACGCGTGGGGCATCGTGGCGGTGTCGGGGATCGCCCTGGGCTCCGTGCTCACCGCGGCCTACGGCATCCGGTTCCTCTGGGGCGCGTTCGCGACCAAGCGGGACGCGCAGGGCGACCGCCTGACCGACACCGAGTGGCCCGACCCGCCCATCGGGTTCCTCGTGGCGCCGCTCGTGCTGTCGGGACTCACGCTCGTCTCGGGCTTGGCCGCACCGTGGCTCGACGAGGTCTTCGCGCCGTACGCCGACACCGCTCCGGCCTCGACGCCGGGCGTCCCCGCGCCCGAGCACGCGGCGCACCTCGCGCTGTGGCACGGGCTCGAGCCGGCGCTGTGGATCTCGCTCGCGTCGATCGTGCTCGGCGTCGTGGTTTTCTGGCTGACACGCGGGTGGCGACCGGCCAAGCGCCTGCTGCCCTTCACAGCCGCCGACGCGTACAACGGCACGCTGCGCGTCATCGCGCGCCTGTCGGTCGTGACCACGAGCCTCACCCAGCGCGGATCGCTTCCGGTGTACGTCGGCACGATCTTCGTCGTGTTCGTCGCCGCCGAGGCGACCGCGCTGCTCGCGAGCGACGAGTGGCGTGCGCAGCTCGACGCGTTCCAGACGCCGATGCAGCTGTTCGTGGCGCCGATCATGATCGCCGCGGGCCTCATCGCGATCCGTGCGCGCAAGCGGTACACCGGCGTCGTCCTGGTCTCGGTGACCGGCCTGGGCATGGTGCTGCTGTTCGCGACGAGCGGCGCCCCCGACCTCGCGCTCACGCAGATCCTCGTCGAGACCGTGACGCTCGTCGCGTTCGCCCTCGTGCTGCGCCGCATCCCCTCGCGCATGGGCGAGCACAACGCGTCGGTGTGGCCGGTGGCCCGCGCGGTGCTCGGTGCCGCGGTCGGCCTCACGATGGCGCTCGTGGCGATCGTCGCCACGAGCGCGCGGGTCGAGAAGCCGATCTCGGAGCGCTTCCCGGATCTGGCATATGAGCTCGGCCACGGCAAGAACGTCGTCAACGTGGCCCTCGTCGACCTGCGCGGGTGGGACACGATGGGCGAGCTGTCGGTGCTGATCCTGGCGGCGACGGGTGTGGCATCCCTCGTCTTCGTCACGCACCGCGCCGACACCCTGTCGCGGGCGATCTCGTCGCTGCCCACGGACGCCATCCGCACGCGCCGCCCGCTCGTCGAGACCGAAGAGGGCGTCAAGCCCCGCGGCTCCCGCGGCGGGCCGATGGCGTGGCTCGTCGGCGGACAGCGCGTTCGGCCCGAGAACCGCTCGATCATGCTCGAGGTGATCGTGCGGATCCTGTTCCACACCATCATCATCGTGTCGCTGTACCTGCTCTTCGCCGGCCACAACCTGCCCGGCGGCGGCTTCGCCGGCGGACTGGTCGCCGGAATGGCCCTGGTCATGAGGTACATCGCCGGAGGCCGGTACGAGCTCGGCGCCGCCGCACCCACCGACGCCGGACGCCTGCTGGGCACCGGCATGACGATCGCCGTCGCGTGCGCCGTCGTGCCCGTGTTCTTCGGTGCCGCGCCCCTGACGAGCGCATGGATCGAGTGGGACATCCCGGTGCTCGGGCACGGCGAGTTCGTGAGTTCGACGTTCTTCGACATCGGCGTCTACCTCGTGGTGATCGGCCTGGTGCTCGACGTGCTCCGCAGCCTCGGCGCCGAGGTCGACCGGCAGGCGCACGAGGCCCGCGAGCCGCGCACGGAGGTGAGCGTGCCGTGAACGTCTCGCTCATCCTCATCATCGTGATGGCCGTGCTCTTCGCGTGCGGCGTGTACGCCATGCTCGAGCGCAGCCTCACGCGCGTGCTCATCGGGTTCCTGCTGCTCGGCAACGCCACCAACCTGCTGCTGCTGATCGTGATGGGCCCGCCCGGCGTGGCGCCCTTCTTCGGTGCCGCCGCCGACGTCGAAGACATGTCGGACCCGCTGCCGCAGGCGCTGACCCTCACCGCGATCGTCATCACGTTCGCCGTCTCGGCATTCCTGCTCGCCCTCATCTACCGTTCCTGGCAGCTCGGTCAGGCCGACACCGTCACCGACGACGAGGCCGACCTCGAGGTGCGCGGCCGCGGCGCCCTCCCCGAGGACGCCATGGACGAAGAGACCGAGATCGAAGACGCCGACGACGAGACGACCACCGACTTCGTGGGCACCGCGACGGCGCCCATCACGATCCTCGGCGCCCGCGACTTCGCCGGGCTCCGCGACGACGCTCCGGTCGATCGTCCTGAGCAGGGCGGTGGCCGGAATGCCGCCACCCGGGCCGGCGACGAGGCCAGGGGGACCGGCATCCACACCGATCAGAACCGCGATGAGGACGGAGGCGACGCATGAACCTCACGACCATCGCGCCCGCCCTCGTCCCGCTGCTGGTGACGCTGCCGCTGCTCGGCGCGGCGATCGCGCTCATCTCGGGCCGTCACCGCCGGACACAGGTCGTGGTGTCGGTCGTGACGCTGACGGCCGTGCTCGTGATCGCGGCGATCCTGCTGTACGTCGTCGACGTGGGCGACAAGCCGATCGCGGTGTCGGTGGGCGGCTGGCCGATCCCGTTCGGCATCGTGCTGTACGTCGACCGGCTGTCGGCGCTGCTCGTCGTCGTGTCGAGCGTCGTGCTGCTGGCGGTCCTGCTCTTCTCGATCGGACAGGGTGCGGCCGACGGTGACGATGACACCCCGGTCTCGATCTTCCACCCCTCGTACCTGATCCTCGGCGCGGGCATCTTCAACGCGTTCATCGCGGGCGACCTGTTCAACCTCTATGTCGGGTTCGAGATCCTGCTCGTCGCGTCGTACGTGCTCATCACACTCGGGTCGACCGAGTCGCGCATCCGCACCGGTGTCGTCTACATCGTCGTGTCGCTGGTGTCGTCGATCCTGTTCCTCGCGGCGATCGCGATGATCTACGGCGCGCTCGGCACCGTGAACATGGTGCAGATCGCCGAGCGCATGGGCGAGCTGCCGCAAGAGACGCAGCTCGTGCTGCACCTCATGCTGCTGCTGGCCTTCAGCATCAAGGCCGCCGTCTTTCCGCTGTCGTTCTGGCTGCCCGACTCGTACCCGACCGCCCCCGCGCCCGTCACCGCGGTGTTCGCGGGCCTGCTGACCAAGGTCGGCGTGTACGCGATCATCCGCACCGAGACCGAGCTGTTCCTCGACAACGACGTCAACCTGCTGCTGATGTTCATCGCGCTCGCCACGATGATCGTCGGCGTGCTGGGCGCGGTCGCGCAGGCCGAGCTCAAGCGCATCCTGTCGTTCACGCTCGTGAGCCACATCGGCTACATGATCTTCGGGCTCGCGATCGCGACGCCCGCCGCGATCGGCGCGACGATCTACTACATGGTCCACCACATCGTGGTGCAGACGACCCTGTTCCTGGCCGTCGGGCTCGTCGAGCGCAGAGCCGGCTCGACCTCGATCCTGCGGGTCAAGGGCCTCATGAAGGCGGCGCCGGTCATCGCCGTGCTGTACTTCATCCCCGCGATCAACCTGGGCGGGCTCCCGCCGTTCTCGGGGTTCATCGGCAAGTACGCGCTGTTCGATGCGGCGGCCCAGGTCGGCACGCCGATCATGATCGTGCTCATGGTGGGCGGCATCGTCACGTCGCTGCTCACGCTGTACGCGCTCATGCGTGCGTGGAACCTGTCGTTCTGGCGCGAGGACGAGGACTCGGCCGAGACCGAGGCCCGCATCTCGTACCTCGGCTCGGCACCCGCGGCCGGCGTCGAGACGGAGCGCCGGGTGATCCCCAAGATCATGACCGCCGCGACCACCGGCATGGTGGCGGTGACCGTCGCGCTCACGGTGTTCGCCGGTCCGCTGTACGACGTGTGCAACCGCATCGGCGAGGCGCTGCTCCAGCCCGTGACGCTGACGCAGCTGCAGGACGACTCCACCGGGACGGAGAAGGCCCCGTGAGCCAGGACAGGGCAACGGTGAGCCCCGACCCGACCCGGAGCCGCGTTCGTCGCGTGGCGGCCGCCGTGTGGCGTCAGCTGCCGTTCTTCGTGTGGCTCATCGCGCTGTGGATGCTGCTGTGGGGCCAGTTCACGTGGCTGGCGTTCGTCACCGGGCTCGCGGCCGCCGTCATCGTGACGCGCGTGTTCCGCCTTCCGCCGGTCGAGCTGTCGGGCCGCGTCAACCTGTGGTGGGGCCTCGTGTTCGTGCTCGAGTTCCTGGCCGCGGTCGTGCACGGCTCGCTCCTCGTGGCGTGGCAGGTGCTCGACTTCCGCCGCCGGCCGGGGACGGCGATCATCGCGGTGCACCTCGTGACCGACGACGACCTGATCATGACGCACGTCGGTGTGACGGCATCCCTCATCCCGGGCTCGCTCATCGTCGAGACCGATCGCGACCGCCGCATCCTCTATCTGCACGTCATCGGGGTGCGCGACGACGCCGACGTCGAGAAGCAGCGGGCGAGCGTCCATCACTGGGAGGAGCGGATCGTCCGTGCGGTCGGCTCGCGTGCGCAGATGCGGGCGATCGTGGATGCCTCGTCCCGGCGGTCTCCGGTCGTTGAGCGAGCGAAGCGAGACGAAACGCGAGGAGGTGCGCGATGAACGTGATGCTGATCGCGATCTACGTGATCTTCGCGGTCGCGGCACTGCTGACGCTGTGGCGCATCGTGATCGGACCGTCGATCCTCGACCGGGCGGTGGCGTCCGACGTGCTGCTCACCGAGGTGATGTGCGTGCTGGGCGCCGAGATGGCGATCAACCACCACACGCGGACGCTGCCGGTGCTGCTCATCATCGCCGCGGTGGGCGTGTTCGGGTCGATCTCGATCGCGCGGTTCGTCGCGAGAAGGGACCAGGAACGCTGATGGATGCCGCACTCGACGTGACTGCGCTGGTCCTGATCCTCATCGGGGCGCTGCTCTGCCTGACCGCCGCGATCGGCGTGCTGCGCTTCCGCGACGTGCCCACGCGCCTGCACGCGGCGACCAAGCCGCAGGTGCTGGGCCTGATCCTCATCTGCCTCGCGATCGCGCTGTCGCTGCGGTCATGGCCGGTCGTCGCGTTCCTCGTGCCCGTGGTGCTGATCCAGCTGGCGACCGCGCCGCTGTCGGCGCACATGGTGGGGCGCCAGGCGTACCGCAACGGCACGATCGACGAGACGGGGCTCTACGTCGACGAACTCGCCGAGTCCAAACGCACACCTCCCGCCGCGGGCGGCTGAGCCACGACACAGAGACGGCGCGCCGGCCGAAGCCGACGCGCCGTCTCAGGCAGTCACTCCGCGACGATGACCTTCACGTCGTCGACGAAGCCGGTGTTGTCACCCTCGAACGTCGTGGCGACGAACGAGATGGTGTGCTGGCCTGACTCGACGGTGAACGAGTTCGTCTGATGGAACTCGTACGCGCCGCTGTCGTCCGGCGCCGCGTGGCCGACGAGCTGGTCGTCGACGAACACGTCGATCTCTTGCAGCCCGCCGAAGTCGGCGCGGTTCGCGGCGTAGAACGTGATCGCGTAGGTGCCCGCCGGGAAGATGACCGTCTGGTCGATCCGGCTGTTCAGGCCCGAGTCGGTCTTCAGGTACGCCGTGCGCTCGCCCTCCGGCGCCGGGAACGCCGGGTTGAAGACGCTGTCGTTGTGCTGGATGCCGGCGCGAGCGCTGAACGTCCAGCCGTTGACCATCGGACCGTTGGCCGTGCCGTTCGTCGCCGGGCTCTCGAAGCCGGCGTTGAAGATCGTGACCACCGGCTCCTCGTCGGGGATCTCGGGGTTCACGAAGCACCGGTTGTCGCCGCCCGGGTTCGGGTCGCCGCCGAACGACGCCGCCGTGCAGTCGACGCCGTCGGTGAACGTGCCGAACCGGAACAGGCCCTCCGAGCCGAACGCGACGCTCGCCTCACCGTCGAACTCGCAGGTCCCGCGGTCGGCGTACTGGCAGAACTCGTAGCCGTCGGGGGCGTTCTGCACGTCGAGCACCTTGTACAGCCGAGACGTCACGCCCGACGGCTCCAGCCCGGGCGCGACCGCGATCGCGCGCAGGTAGGTCGTCTGCAGCGGGTTCAGGATGATCTGTCCCGTGTAGAGCGTCGATTCGGCGGTCGGGCTGCTGCCATCCGTCGTGTACCGGATCTCGGCGCCCGGCGTGCCGGTCGTGATCGTCACGCCCTCGACCGACGGGTACAGCCCGGGTTCGAGGCTGAACACGGGGGCGTCCGCGACGCCGGCACGCGGTGCCGGGGTGACGAGCACCTGCGCGACGCCGTAGGCGCCGCTCTTGGTGGTGGCACGGATGGCGACCGACCGCTCCGACTCCACGGCCGGCGCGGTGAAGACGCCGTTCGCATCCACCGAGCCGTTGCCCTCACCCACGACCGACCACGTCAGCTTTCCGGTGCCGTCGATGATCGAGGCATCCAGGTCGACCTGCGCGCCACCCGCGACCGTCGACTGCGCCGGCGTGAGCGCGACCTGCGTCTCGGCGGGAGCGGTCGTGTAGATCGCGAACGTGTGGGCGCCGCCGATCTCGGCGTCGGTGAACGCCGACTTCTTCAGGGCGAACTGACCCGTCGACGCGGGCAGCAGGGCATTGGCCTCCGGCTGGGCGACCGAGTCGTCGAAGACGAAGCGGTTGAAGCGGTCGTTGACCTTGCCGCCGGCGAACCGCACGGTGACGTCCTTGGGGCGCCCGTCGGCCGTCTCGACGAGGACGGTGAGCTCTCCGTCCGCGTCGCGGAACGCCGTGGCCCGCACGTCGTCGTCCGACACCTCCGTGCCGAGCACCGTGCTGTGGGCGGGGATGTACCGCATGAGCAGGCCGGCCTCGTAGAACGCGGCGGTCGGCTTGAGGCCGAGCACGAGCGAGTCCCACATGTTGAACGAGCCGTTGGTGTCGCCGCGGGGGTCGTCGGTCATCACGCCGTTGAGCTGCCACACGAGGTTCGAGTGCACGCCCCCGTTGGCGCTGCGGATGATGTAGTTCGGGTACCCGGTCTCCCAGACGCTCGTGCCGGGGTTGGTCCAGCCCATCTCCGACAGGTTCAGCGGCGCGTCGCCGATGGACGAGCGGCGCTGGTCGATCGCCTGGCTCATGAAGTCGTACGACTCGCCGTAGAGGTGGAAGGAGTACTGGTCGAACACGTCGCCCGCGTTCTCGGCCATGTACTTCGTCCAGTCGGGGGCGTTGACCTCCTCCGGGCCCCAGATCTGCACGTCGTCGCGCAGGCCGTCGGCCTGCAGCTGCTCGTGCACCTTGCGCGCCATCTCGGCGTAGTACGCCTTCTGGTCGGCGGGACCCTCGAAGTCCCAGCTGCCGTTGGGCTCGTTGTAGAACGTGAGGTAGTCGACGTTGTCGTAGCCGCGGTTGTTGATGAGCTCGTTCAGCAGGGCCGAGGCCGAGTGCCCGTACGCCACGAGGTCGCCGGGGGCGCTCTCGTACGGCTTCTGGACGCCGGGGTAGAGGAACCAGTCGTGCACGCGCTCGCCGACCTTCCACCCGAAGTTCAGCAGCACCTCGGTGCCCGCCTGCTGGAAGGCGTCGAGGTAGCGGTAGAACGCCTTCATCTCGGGGCTCTCGAAGTCGTACTGCCCCTTCTCGAGCTCCATCCAGTCGATCTGGAACCACACGCGCGCCACCTTGGGCTGCACGGTGAGGATCCGCTCGACGTCGACCTCCCAGTCGGCGTCGTCGTAGCCGTAGGCGGCGGTGTCGCCCATGAGGCTCCACGGGATGACGTTGACCCCGATGCCGAGGTAGTCCTCCTGCAGCACCTCGTCCAGGTTCACCGTGACCGTTCGCTGCGCATCCGTGCTCGCCGCGAAAGCGGGCAGTGCGGGCACCAGCGTCCCCACCGCCAAGGCTGTCGTCGCCGCGATCGCGGTGCCGATTCGCCGTCGTCGCATTCCATTTCTCCTATCGACGTCGATAGAGCGCAGCGCCGCCGGTGTGACCGCCGATGGTCACCCAGATGTAGTGACACTACGCACATCGTGGTGCGAGCCAGGCTAGACGGGCGCAAATGGGCCGCGCAAGGCCTATTGCAAAGGTAGTGAAGGTAGTACGGCTACTATTTCGCCGAGCTGTCGATGGCGGCCGTCGCGGCGGCCGACAGTGACCGCACCGTGTCGAAATCGCCCGCCGAGATTGCGGCGGTGGGCACCATCCACGACCCGCTGACGGCGAAGACCGACGGCGAGGCGAGGTACTCCGCGGCGTTGTCGACCGAGACGCCGCCCGACGGCAGGAACTTCACGTCGGGGAAGGGGCCGGCGAATGCGCGCACGGCGGCGAGTCCGCCGACGAGCCCCGCCGGGAAGAGCTTCAGATGATGGATGCCGTGGCTCAGTGCCCGCTGGATCTCGGTCGCGGTCGCGACACCCGGCACGATCGGGATGCCGCGCTCGGCGGCGCGGGCGATCACGGCGTCGTCGAGCCCGGGCGAAACCAGGAACTGCGCGCCCGCGTCGGCGGCGGCATCCACCTGGTCCGTGGTGAGCACGGTGCCCGCACCCACGACGAAGTCGGAACGCCCGGCCGTGGCGCGGATGGCGTCGAGGCCGGCGGGCGTGCGCAGGGTGATCTCGGCGCAGCGGATGCCGCCGGCGGTGAGCGCGTCGGCGAGGTCGGGCGCGCGGTCTGCGCCGTCGATGACCACGACCGGCACGATGCGGTTGGCGCCGAGAACGGCGGGCGCCGCGGTCATACCGGGAACCCCACGCCCGCCGTGAGGAGGACATTGGCGTACGGGGTGTCTTCGGCGGTGCGCACCGCGAAGCGGGCTGCGGCGGCACGGCGCTTGAGCTCGGAGTGGTCGACGGTGTCGAGCTCGCCGAACCGGTCGGCGATGACATCGTGCGCGGCGGGGTTGGCGCCGGCGAGCTCGGTCGCCACGAGGGCATGTTCGACGACGACCTCGCCGGCGATCGCCGTCAGCACCGGGGCGAAGGCGGGCAGGCCGTAGACGACCCGCAGGTCCACTACGGGCACGCCCGGCGGCACGGGGAAGCCCGAGTCGACGACGAGGAACTGGTCGGTGTGACCGAGCCGGGCCAGGTGCCCGGAGAGTTCGGCGTGGAGGATTCCACTCTTCTTCATCAGGCGTCCTGCGAGGTGGGTGCCACGACGATCTCGCGGAACGAGATGTGCTGAGGCAGCTGGTAGGCGGTGAGGATGGCGCGGGCGATGTCGTCGGGCACCAGGCCGCCGCCGATGCTCTTCTTGTAGTCGAGGTAGCCGTCGAGCACGTCGCCCTCGCCGGTGTTGCCGAGCAGGCCCGTGTCGACCATGCCCGGGGCCACCAGCAGCACGCGGACGTTGTGCGCGGCGTTCTCGCGGCGCAGGCCCTCGGTCATCGCATGCACGGCGTACTTGGTGCCGTTGTAGACGGTGTGGTCGGCGTAGAGCTGCTTGCCGGCGATCGACCCGATGTTGACGATCGTGCCGTGCTTGCGCTCCTGCATGCCCCGCAGCACCAGCTGGCTGTTCTTCATGAGCGCGACGCAGTTGACGTCGAACTGCTCCTGCACGAGTGCCGGATCCTGCTCGGCCACGGACGACAGCGCCATGAGGCCCGCGTTGTTGATGAGCAGATCGACGGGCCCGAACCGCTCCTCAGCGCGGGCGATCGCGGCGGCGACGGCGGGAGTGTCGTTGACGTCGGCGGTCGCCAGCTCGGTCTCGGGCAGGCCGAGCTCCTGCATCGGCTCGAGGCGCCGGGCGATGAGCAGCAGGGGGTGGCCGGCGGCCGAGAAGGCGCGCGCGGTGGCGGCGCCGATGCCGGAGCTGGCTCCGGTGATGACGACCAGGGGCTTCGTGGTCATGAGGACTCCAGGTGGTGGGAAGGGGTCTGTGGGGGCAGGGCGGCGAGGGCAGTCGAGGCGGCGTCGAAGCGCGCGCGTGCGGCTCGGTAGGCGGCCTCGGCGTCGTCGGCAGGCAGGATGCGCTCGATCACGGAGTGGGCGTCGTCGACGCGGCCGAAGTCGGTCCACGCGCCCATGCCGACGAACGCGATCGCGGCGGCGCCGAGCGTTGCGGCCTGCTGGTCGACGCTCGTGCGCACGAGCGGCGTCTGCAGGATGTCGGCGTAGATGCGGTTCCAGACGGGCGACCGGCTGCCGCCGCCCGAGATGAGCAGCTCGTCGTCGCTGCCGCTCAGCTCGCGCATGAGCCGCAGGCTGCGGTCGAGGGCGAACGCGATGCCCTCCAGGCACGCGCGCACGAGGTCGGCAGACGTGGTGCCGAGCTCCAGCCCGGCGAGGCCTCCGCGCACACCGGAGCCGCCCTCCAGCGGCGTGCCGCCCGCGAGTGTCGGGAGCATGACCGCGCCGCCGGCACCGGGCGCGCTCGCCGCGGCACGGTCGACGAAGGTGCCGATGGGCTCGCCGGGTGCCAGCAGGTCCCGCAGCCACCCGATGGTGGTGCCGCTCGAGAAGGTCGACAGCGCGCTCACGTGGAGGCCCGGGATCGCGTGGCGGAAGACGTAGGGCCGGGAGTGCTCGTCGAGCACGGGGCGAGCGCTCGTGACGGTCATCCAGCTCGACGAACCGAGCGCGGCGTAGAGGCGCCCCTCGCCGGTGCCGCGTGAGCCGAGCGCCATGGCCGCGTTGTCGACGGCGCCCGCGAACACCGGGATGCCGACCCTCAGGCCGAGCGCATCGGCGGCGTCGCCTGTGAGAGCGCCGACGACGTCGGCGGACTCGACGGGTTCGGCGAAGAGCTCCCGCGACAGGCCCGCGGCGGCGAGGATCTCATCGTCGTAGCCGCCGCGCTCGAGCGAGTACGCGCCCGATCCCGATGCCATCGAATGGTCGGTGACGAGGCGTCCGGTCAGCCGCAGGTTGATCCAGTCCTTCGAGCCGACCAGGTGCCGCGTGCGTGCCCACGCCTCCGGTTCTTCGGCCGCGAAGGCTGCGGCCTTGAACACCGGGTAGAGCGCCGCACCGAACCCGTTGCCGGTGCGCCGGTACCACTCCGGCTCGGGCAGCTCGGCGAACACGTGCGCGGTGAGTCCGCGCGCGTCCGACCAGATCGGCGTCGTCGGTCGCACCAGCTCGAGCGCGTCGTCGAGCTGCACGGCACCGAGGCTCTGCCCCGACAGCGCGATGCCGGCGACGGAGGTCGCGGCATCCGGGACCCTCTCGATGATCTCGCGCGTGGACGCCACGATGGCGCGCCACCAGTCCTCGGGGCGCTGCTCGTTGCGGCCGGGGGCGGGATGCAGGGTGTCGTACTCGCTGACCGTCTCGGCGAGCATGTGCGCGTGCTCGTCCCACAGCGAGGCCTTGCAGCCTCCGGTGCCGAGGTCGAAGGCCAGCGCGAGTGCGGTCACGGCGTCACCGCGTCGCGAGGGCGAGCTCGCTCAGGCGCTCGAACGAGGGCCCCGCGGTGGGGATGTCGATGTGGAACACCTCGGCGATCACCTGCGTCCATCCGTGCACGAAGTAGATCCAACCATCCTCCACCTGCAGGCTGCGCGCGTCCTCCTGAGCGCGTGCCTGATCGAGGAACACGAGGTCGCCGCGGTAGTTGAGGTCCCACGCGATGGCGCGCTCGGGAAAGACGCCGGCATCCGTGAGCGGCGAGCCCGGGGCATCCTTTCCGAGGCCCGTCGCGTTGACCACGAGCGATCCCGGTGCGAGTCCCGCCACGACGCGGTCGTTGTCGGCGGAGGTCGGGGTGAGCACGTATTCGAACACGGTGTCGGTGTCGAGCTGCGCGTGGATCTCGCGGATGTGCTCCAGGCGCTGCGGCGACCGGTTCGTCACGATGATGCGGCCGGGGCGCTCGGCGCCGGACTCGGGGCGCGAGAGGTACCAGCTGATGGCGATGGTCGAGCCGCCGGCGCCCATGCACAGCGCGTCGGCGCCGGTGCGGCTCCAGTGGCCGTCGGGGATGACGGCGTCCAGAGCCAGGCCGCTCGAGATCGGGTCCTTGGCGTGGCAGATCAGCTTGCCGTCGCGCTTGGAGATGCAGCTCGTCTCGCCCATGAGGAGCGCGAACGGGTCGATCTCGTCGAACAGGTCGCGGCACGCGGCGAAGAGGTCGATCTTGTGCGTCGTGACGAGGGCGCCGAGGCTCAGCGGGTCGGCGGCGATGAACTCGACGACGCGGCGGTAGTCCTCCGCCGGCGCGTGCAGCGGCAGGTCGATGCCCTGCAGTACAGCCCCCTCGAGTCCCAGCTCGTCGGCCCAGCGGGGGAAGACGTACTGGATCGACGAGCGCCCGGTGGTCACACCGATGAAGTAGAGCGTCGGCGCCTCTGCCGGCCGCAGATCGTGGGCATTCATGGTGGGAAAAGTCATGCTTCGCTCCTGGATGCCGCAGTCACCGCCGCGACGGCGGCATCGGCGTTCATTCCGAATCGGGTGACGCCGAGGCGCGCCATCTCGCGCACCGTGGCGAGATCGCGCACGCCGCCCGCCGCCTTGAGTGCCGCGCGGCCTGCGGCCTGGTCGGCGATCACGCGGATGTGGTCGACGGTGGTCGGGATGCCGGACCACCCGGTGCCGGTCTTGATCCAGGGCACGCCCGCCGCGATCGCGGCGTCGACGCCCGCGCGGATCTGGTCGTCGTCGAGGTAGCCGACCTCGAGGATCGCGCGAAGGGGAACGCGGTCGCCCACGACCTCCACGACAGCGGCGAGCTCGCGCGTGACGTAGTCCGACTCGCCCGAGCGCAGCCTGCCGATCGCGACGACGACGTCGAGCTCCTGCGCGCCGAGGTCGAGCAGTTCGCGCGCCTCGGCGACCTTGGTCGCCGTCGTGGCCCCGCCGCTCGGGAAGCCGACCGGAGACCCGGCCAGCACCGTCGAGCCGGCGAGCAGCTCGCGCATGACGGGCAGCCAGTTCGGCAGCACGTGGGCGCTGACGAAGCCGCCGGTGATGGCGCGCTGCGCGAGCTCTTCGAGGTCGGCGCGATTGTGGCGCGCCTGCACGCAGCTGATGTCGATGTGCGCCGCGAGGTCGGCGAGGACGTCCTGCTCAGGCAACGTAGCCTCCGTGGTCGGGGTTCGGCCGGGTGGTCCAGCCGCCGTCGCCGTCGGTGACGACGAGCTGCTGCATCCCCCCTGCCCGCTCGATGATGCCGTAGTCCTGGCCCGCCTCGGTCGCGTACGCGAAGAGCGTCACGAGCTTGTCGGCGCCGACATTGACGCTGCGGTGCACCCAGCCCCCGGGCACGTGCACGGCGACGCCGGGTGTGATGGGCACCGCGCGGGACTCTCCGGCCACGCTCTCGAGCAGCATGACGCCGCTGCCGGCGATGCCGTAGTAGAGCTCTGCGAACTCGGCCTGGGCATGCAGGTGGCCGCGCGTCATCGCGAACTCGTCGCCGATGCGCCCCGGCTGCAGCACGCTGAGCCCGATGGTCAGAGCGCCGCGGCCTTGTTCGGGCGTGCTGCTCTCCACCCAGTAGACGGGCTCGCCCGAATCGGCCTGCAGGGCGGTCTCGAACGCCTCGGCGTCGCGGTAGAGCCCGTCGAGGTCGGCCAGGTGCTTCTCATAGCGCTCGGAGCGTCCCGCGAAGAGGCCCTTGACCGCGTCGACCTGGAGCAGAGCGGGTTCCGCGACTGGTGCAGCGGCGCGCATGGGCATCCCTTCGTCGGTGGACAGGGTAGTAAGACTACAACATTGGCGCCAAACTTCAGGAATCTCTGCGGCGGTACCCGAGAAACCGCGCCAAACAGGTAGTTGTGCTACTTCTAGGGTTATGACTTTCCGCGAGCTGCATAACGGCTGGACACTGCGCCACGACGGCGGCGACATTCCTTCGGAGTTCGAGGAGATCGCCGCCCGGACGGTTCCCGCGACCGTCCCCGGAGTGGTTCACACCGACCTGCTCGCGGCCGGTCTGATCCCGGACCCGTACGTCGACGACAACGAGTCGCTGCTGTCGTGGATCGGGCGGTGCGACTGGACGTACGAGCTGACCTTCGATGCCCCGGAAGAGCCGGCGGCCCGCCACGACCTCGTCGCCGAAGGGCTCGACACCGTGGCGCGCATCGTCCTCAACGGCGTCGAGGTGGCGACGACCCGCAATCAGCACCGCACCTACCGGTGGCCCATCGAGGCCCTGCTCCGCCCCGAGGGCAACCGGCTCGAGGTGACGTTCCGCTCGCCCATCGCCTTCGCCGAGGAGCGCGAGGCCGTGCTCGGGGAGCGTCCGCACGGCTACGTCTTCCCGTACAACACGATTCGCAAGACGGCCTGCAACTTCGGCTGGGACTGGGGTCCCGCGCTCGTGACGAGCGGCATCTGGCGCCGCATCGGCATCGAGAGCTGGAGCGGCGTGCGCCTCGCGTCGGTCCGCCCGGTGGTCGGTGTCGACGGCGACGCCCGCCGCGTCGACGTGCACATCGACCTGGAGTGGAGCGACGGCGCTCCCGACGCCGAGGTGGTCGCACAGGTGGCCGGCGAACGCGCGGCGGTTGCGGCATCCATCGGCACGTCATCTGTCGTGCTGCCGATCACCGCGACCGGCGCCGAACTGTGGTGGCCGCGGGGGCATGGCGCGCAGCCGCTGTACGAGCTGACAGTGCAGGCGGGTGCGGCGGAGTGGAGCCGCCGCATCGGCTTCCGCACCGCTGAGATCGACGTCGAGGCCGATGCCGACGGCAGCCCGTTCACGGTGATCGTCAACGGCAAGCCCATCTATATCCGCGGGGCGAACTGGATTCCCGAAGACACCTTCTTCTCGCGCATCACGCGCGAGCGGCTGGCCGAGCGGTTCACCGACGCCGAGGAGTCGGGCATGAACCTGCTGCGGGTGTGGGGCGGCGGCATCTACGAGTCCGAGGACTTCTACGAGCTCGCCGACGAGCGCGGCGTGCTGGTGTGGCAGGACTTCCTGCTGGCGTGCGCCGCCTACAGCGAGGACGCCGAGCTGTGGGACGAGTTCGAGGCCGAGGCCCGCGACAACGTCACGCGCCTGTCTTCGCACCCGAGCCTGGTGGTGTGGAACGGCGGCAACGAGAACATCTGGGGCTGGGTCGACTGGGGCTGGCGCCCGCGGCTGAAGGGCGCGACGTGGGGCGAGGGCTACTACCTCGACCTGTTCCCGCGCGTCATCGGCGAGCTCGCGCCCACGACGCCGTACTCGGCCGGAAGCCCGTACGGCTTCAGCCGCTTCGTGCACCCGAACGACCCGAAGCACGGCACCGTGCACATCTGGGACGTCTGGAACCAGGTCGACTATGACGTGTATCGCACCTACCGGCCCCGGTTCGTGTCGGAGTTCGGCTTCCAGGGTCCGCCGGCGTGGTCGACGCTGTTCTCGGTCGTGCACGACGAGCCCGCCGACCCGTATGGCCCGCTCATGCTCGTGCACCAGAAGGCGAACGACGGCAACGGCAAGCTGGAGCGCGGCCTCGGCGCGCACGTCGCCGAGCCGCAGTCGATCGACGACTGGCACTGGGCCACGCAGCTCAACCAGGCCCGCGCGGTGCGCTTCGGCATCGAGCACTTCCGTTCGCTCCACCCCCTCAACCAGGGCGCGATCGTATGGCAGCTCAACGACTGCTGGCCCGTGATCTCGTGGGCCGCCGTCGACGGTCACGGCATCCGCAAGCCGCTCTGGTACGCCCTGCGCGACGTCTACGCCGACCGCTTCGCCACCATCCAGCCCCGCGACGGCCGCCTGGCACTGGTGCTGCACAACGACTCCGACTCGCCGTGGGACGCCTCGGCGTCGGTGCGGGTGCTCACGTTCGCGGGTGACGAGCGGACATCGATGGATGCCTCGGCCTCAGTGCCCGCACGCTCGGCGGTGTCGGTGGCCCTGGAGGTGTCGTCGGACGACCCGACGGGGGAGTTCGTGGTCGCCGAGCTGTCGACCGGCGAGCGGGCGTTCTGGTACTTCGACGAGGACCCGATGCTGCGGCTGTCGCCCTCACCGGTGGTCGCTTCGGCTTCGGCGGTCGAGGGTGGCTACGAGGTGCGGGTGCGGGCGACATCGCTCGCAAAGGACGTGACGCTGCTCGCGGATCGAGCGGATGCCGCTGCACGGGTCGACCGGGGGATGGTGACGTTGCTGCCTGGGGAGGAGGCGGTGTTCCGGGTGACGGCGCGCCGGCGGGGCTCGATCCGGAGGTGTTCACGGGACCGTTGGTGGTGCGGTCGGCGAACGATCTGGTGCCGGCGACCGTGGGGGTCTGACGCGGGGTCATGGGAATTCGCAGGGGCGTGCGGTTAGGGGACCCGAACGTGCAATTTCAGCGGGCTGGGTATACGGGCACTTGCCGCGCATCGGGGTGAGAAGCCGAGAAGACGCCCATTGGTGCGCGCCGAGGGACCCGGCTGCGTGCGTCCTACAACGAGCCGCCTCCGGGTGCTGGCCGCGGAGCAGTGCAGCGAGTCGTGGCGCAGCTCGCTTGAGTTGCCGACGAATCTGCGCGCGTCGAGCTCATCCGGATCGGGGAGCATGCGGCGCACCCGGGGTTTCGACACGGCACGGGCGCGTGTCCGAACTCGCCCGTTCGAGTCCCCGACTCGTGGGGAGCATGCTCCTGGGCTAGAACTCGAGTCCCTCGAGGAAACGGCGAGCTTCCTCGTCGTTTCGCTGTCCTTCCGCGCGGTATGAATCGGCGATCTGGCGGAGCGCACCGGCGGTTCGAGGATGTGTCGCCTCGATGAGTTCGGCTTTGGCTTCGAAGTCGGCGGCGAGGGTGAACTCCTGCTGGCCGCCCTCGGTCATGCCTCTTGAGGTGACGCCACGCTTGTTGTGCACGCCGACCATGAAACCTCGCTCCATCCGATCGCTCGGCGCTACTTCAAGTACATCCCTTACAGCGCGCGTCGGAAACGTGCCGTCAGGATCGGTCGGGGCATGCGCGAACACCTCACCGATCTGCAACTCTCCGATCTCCAGTCGGTCGCTCTCGGTCAGTAGCTGTCGCGCTGAATCGAGCCACGTTTGAAGCCCGGCCGCATCCACAGCGCCGTTGGCGTCCGTGCCGGGCACCACGCGCCATTCGTGTAACAAGCGCCAGGCGTTCGTAGCGAGCGCCGAGTCGACTTGTCGAGGTTCGTCGTCACCGCGCGGAGTGGCCGGCTTGAAAGCCAACTCAAGGACTTCGATGAACCACCGAGGATCTTCCGCCAGCAGTCGTTGTAGCGATGTGGCTCCGCCTTCGAAGTGAAGTAGCGGAAGAAACTTCCACTCGAGACGCGCTACCTCCCTCTCGTCGACGCCCCGGGAGCGCAGGAAGGCGAGGAGCCTCGACAAGTCGTGCTCTGACACTCGCCCAGATTCCGGATCCCCAGGTCCATACTGTGTCAGGGCGTCGAGCACGAGTCGCTCAGCGTCGTCGGCCTCCAGCTGCTCGACATAGAGACTTAGCGTGTCCACGGCCATGGCAACGCGACCGTGGAGCAACAGCTGGCGCGCCACTTCGCTCGTCTGGGCGAAGTCAGCGCCTCGCCCATAAGGCACGAACTCGGCCCAGTATGCAGCGTCGACCGCATCATCGAGATCAGTGAGTGCGGCCCACGCCTGCGTCACGTCCTCCACCGTCTGGAGAATCCGCGCTTGTGCCAACGGACGCCCGTCGAGCTGTCTCATCCATGGGAGCACTTGGCTGATCTCTCGCTCGAATCGCGCGCGCGCGAAGGCATCCGCGAAGGTTGCGCGCGCCTCAGTCGGGCTGTCCAACTCATCGAGCGCGACAGCATCATGCTCCTGGTCGACGCGAGCCGCGGCGAAGCCGAGGGCTGAAGGCATCGCGACGTCTGTGGCGAGATCCACCAGTCGCTCGAAACCTTCCGCTTCGATGATGCGGCTCACCGCCTCTTCCCTTACCCGTTGAAGTTTCAGTTCATAAGTGTCGTAGCCGTCCCCGATCGAAATGCCGATGTCAGGCGTCCAATCGTCGAAAAGCCACTTGTATCGCTCGGCAGCGCTCGACGGGGCCAGACGCGCGGCCGCCTCGGCTAGCGGTCGCAACCAGTCCTCTGCAAGGGACCAGTCGGAATCGGGGAATTGGCGATGCTTGCGCACAAAGTCCTCGATCGAGTCCCATAAACGCACTGCTTCAGACGACTCGAGTTCATCCCCTTGGAGGTTTCGCAATGCCTCGAGCGCAGATCGTTTGGCGTCGTCGGGCAACCGATCGAAAACCTCGATCACCTTGGACCAGCGAGTCGGATCCCCGGCCGCCCCGGACACGACCCGGTCGGCGATCGCCTCGACAAACCTGTAGATCTCAGCGAAGGTAAGTTCCTCGTTCACCCCCTTGGCCCAGTCCCGGAACCGAGGCTTGTACGTCTCCATCGCCATTTCGGAGGGGCGAGGTAGCAACTGAAGCAGTAGCTTCCAAGTAACGGCCTCATGCCGGAGGAGAAGCGCGTCGAGCACCAATAGACGAGTTTCCGCAGGCGCGCTCGTCTGCGGAAGCCACGGCCTAAATAGCCCGTGCAGGCTTGCCGCGGGACGGTTGCTTAGCTTCCCGCCCGGGTCGATCTCGGCTAGCGAAGCGAGTACCTCTGCCGCAAAGCCCAGATGCCGACTCGACCAAGCCACACACTCGAGCGCCCAGAGGAGCCCCGTGTGCGGGCTGCTGACGTGCCAGGAATCGGTCTGGTCCTGAAACAAGTTGCGAGCCAACGGTGCCGGTCCGGCGGTCGCTTCAGCCACTGCTCGGAGGAAAACATCAGGCGCCGCCTCTGCTAGCGACGGCAGCACGTCCGCCATCGATTCCCAGAGCTGCGCAGATGAGTCCTCATTGGCGCGGACCACGAGCTGCCACACCACCCGCTCGGCCCACTGGCGCGCCGAGCGACCGCCGGGGAGGCGCACCTCGTCCCCACGACTACCGAGGAGCGCTACCGACCGGGCAAGGCCGCCGCGAAGATCTGTGGAGTGCACCCGTGTCTTCCCATAGATCTCGGCACTCCAACGGTCTTCGGGCGGCAACTCGAGTCGCGGGTCCACAGCACCGAGAACCGTCTGGACGGCGAACTCCAGTCGCTCGAGGTCGCCCTCGCGGACGCTGAGGCGGGCCGTGCGCCAGGAGTCCTCAGGCGACGCAACGGCCCAGGTTGCTCCGACCCGGGTGAAGATGGGATCCGCCTGGCGCGCGGCACTATCCAAGAGCTCTGTCAGGTCGGCGTGACTCTCACCGGTGAGCGCCTCAATCACCTCTACGTCGCCACTCCGGAGTTGATTCCAAGCACCCGCGAGCCACGCCCGCCGGATCGCTGGCGCCGCCATGTCGGTCGCCCACTGCTCCGGTTCGGGCTGCCCGAAGCGCCTAGCCACCCGCTGAAGCGCAAGCAGACTCCTCGCGCCAGCCCGCACGAAGCGATCGAGGCTCTCGTCAGGAACCCCTGCTTCTTGCAAGGCCGCACGCAAGGTTAGGTGGTCATGTGGAGGTAGTTCGATGTCGGCGTCGCCCTCAGTCACGACAAACACAACATGGTGATTTTCGATAAGGTACGCCTCGTGTTGTAGCCGCTCTTCATACGGCAGAAGAATCAGGAGGCTTGATGTCTGGTCAAGTCGTCGGAGGGACGCTCCGTCGTGCACCAACAGCGAGCGCGAGAGCATCGGCTCAGCAGCATCGGGCTCTTGTGCCATCATCGCGCATGCGGCGAACGCCAACCCATCGTCAACACTTGCGGCTCTGATTAGGGTCTGGCCCACGTCGACCGACAGCCGTCTGAGTAGGTCCGCCGCCCTGTCTTCCCGCCCGGCGAGCACCACTTGTGAAGTCAGCCGTGGATCAAACCCGCCCGAGAACCGACGCCACCAGTCCTCAATCGTCGCGACTCCGCCAGCGGGCATCTCGAGAAGTTCCGATAGCCATATCCGAACTGCAGCGGATTCTTCCAGCGCCTGCTCGAGATCGTCGGCGTCGAGAACCCGCACGTCCTTCCATTCACCTTCAGCGCGACGCGCTTCCTCCCACTCCTTCTTCTTGGACCAGCGCCGTGGCGTCACGAAGACGAAGGTCGTGCTGGACTTGTCGACGCCGAGCGGGTCGGCGGTGCGTCCTTCGTAGTCCTTGCTCGCCTTAGTCGCGGGGTCCTTGTTGGTACCCATCTCCCAGACGCTCAGACCCTCGGGCACAAACGACGTTCCCCTCGTCGCCTCGACGGTCCCGTCGTAGCCGGGCAGACCCACGCCTTCCCCGCCTCGCATCTCAACCCGCTGGACTTGATCGTTTTCGTGGCGGATCAGCCGACGTACCAAGCGCGGGAGATCGGATTGCGCCGATCGCTGGTCGGCCCATCGAACAAGGTCCGTACCGTCCGCCAAGTGCGGCGAACCCCCGCCTGCCGTCATGTGCACGACCTCCTCGGCGAAAGCCTAGGCCTGGAAGATGCGAATCCCGCTAGCCCAGCCAGTTACCCGAGGACCCCGGGCCACCGCGGAGGTCCTGGCCCTTCCGGCAATACATCAAGACACGCTCAGCGCGCATCGCGCGGTTAGGGATCCAACTCGGTGCGGTGTTGCGCTGACGATGGCACCCTCGGCGGCATGAACGGATTACAGATTGGCTACGCCAGGGTCCCCACGGCGGATCAGGACCTTACCTCGCAGCGAGGCGCGCTGCTGCGACTGGGAGTCCTCGATTCGAACATCTACGTCGATCACGGACTGACCGGCACGAATCGTGCAAGACCGTTACGAGGGCGTCTGCCTGCAGCTTGACGATCGAGATGTATTCCGCGTCATGCACGGGCGCCCGTATGGGGATCCCTATTCGGGCGCGGCGCGATAGAGGGACGGTAGCGTGCTGCGGCGGTGTCGGCTCCGGATCATCCGCCTGCACGTAACTTACGAAAAGGCCAGGCCGGGCAGGCCCGCGGTGTTTCTGTCCACTTACCATCAATGCCCGCACCGATGCTGCTGAGTCAGCCCACAAGTTCGAGGGGGTTGGCCGCGAGCTTGTCGATGAGGCCGCCATCGATCAGCCGCTTCGCCGCCGTATCGGGCTTGCGTGCTGCCTGGTCGCTCACGCACGAGCCGAACTCCGCGGCGAGCGTTCCTCGTGGGTAGGTCGCGAGCACCTCGCGCCGGAAGCCCACCGGCAGAGCATTCGGCCTCGCGCCGGAGATGTCCAGACCCGTGGCGATCTCGAGCAGGTAGCCCTCGGCGTCCAACGCGGGATCGACACTCGGCCAGTTGTGCCGCACGATCACCTCGAGTACCCGCTCCCGCCGGTTCGCGGGCCAGCCCGCTCCCGCCGTAAGCGCGACACCGACGTGCCCGCCGGCGTGCTCGTAGGAAATTCTGTGATTATCGAACTCCGCCACGGTGCCGATGTCGTGCAGCACGGCAGACACATACAGCAGCTCGTGGTCGATGCCGGGGATGCCGTCGACGTGCGCGAAGGCCTCGGCCCAGAGCCAGGACCGCAGCGCGTGAGCCGTGATCGCGGCGGATTGGTACTGCGTGGCGAGCTCGAGGGCACCCCGGGCGGCAGGAGTATTGGGCACAGGGAGTCTGCGATGCGCATGCACACAGCCTCCGGGCGCGTGAGGGCATCCGACACAGCTCGGTGTGACAGCGATCGTCTGAAAACAGCCATCTCTCTGCGGGGATCGTGCGCAAGTGGAAGCCTCACCGATCGATTCGGTGCTGCGCAGGTGTGAGCTCGACGGAGCACAGGGATCGGGACTTGGCGCCGCTCACTCGTAGCCTGAGCGCGAGTACGGCAGCCACGGGCCGTCGACATCAGCGCGGCGCGATTTCGTGAGTGACTGGACCGCGACGGGCCGATAGCATGCGGGAACCGAGCTACTGGGGATGCTCGACGCAAGGGGTGCGTAATGGGGGAAGGTCCACGCGATTGGAGCCCGCCGGGCTACTGGGAAGATAGGTCCGCGCCGAGCTCGCCTTCAACGGCTAAGGCAACAACTGGAGTGTTTGCGCCTCCGCGGCGGCGCCGCGGCGCGACGACGGCGATCCTTTCCCTGCTGTTCGGCGGTGCAGCGATTGTTCTGACCCTGCTACCGATGTGGTCGAACGAGTCGGTGCGGTTAGTTTGGACGACCGTCGGGTTGACCGGGATCTTCTTCGGCGTTGTCCATCTTTCGCGATGGCGGCGAGGTCTCGCACGGGGACGAGTCCTCGCGTGGGTGGGGATCGCCGCTGGCTCGGCAGCGAGTGCACTTCTGGTGTGGGGAGTGTTGTGGACAGAGGTTCCCGGGCTTCCGGCCCCACCCCAGGTCGCGTTCGCCGGCGCGTTCGTCTCTCCGGGTTTGGCGGCACCGCAGATCCCACCTGCCCCTTCCACCTCGTCGGTCCCGACGTCGGCCATCGGACCAGATGCCGTGGACGACCACACTTACGAGCCTCGACCCGGACGAGTGGTGCCCCCAGCGCCGAACGCGGTAGAGGTCGATCCGGTCTATCAACTGCAGACGAACCTCGTCGCGACCGCCTACGAAATCTGCGTCGGCCTCGACGCGTATCGCGATCAGTACGGCGCCTTTCCCGACTCACTCACCGTCGAGGACGACGGCCGAGTAAGCGCCACGGACGCCACGTTGTCCGCCGTGGTGCCGGCCTACGTTCGGATCAGCTACGTCCCGAACGCGCCCGACGGAACCGCGTACCTGACGGTCGCCGACACCGAATCGGGAATGGCGATGTCCTGCGTCCAGTCAGGAGAAGAAGGCTGGATCACCAACAGCTAGACCGCAAGAGGCTCACGGGATGGTCTTCGGGACAGCGCCCGGAAGAGGTGGCGAGTGCGGCCTTCATGGAGTGCTTCAGATCTTGCGTCGTGCATCTGTGGGCTGTGCTGAGCGGGCGAAGTAGAGCATTTGTCGCCGCTTGCCGGCGGTTCGATCCCGCACGGATAAGGATTCTCCACAGGGCGTCTTCGGTGATCCTGACGCGCTGAAGTGGGTCGCTATAGTGGCACGCGATCTACCGGACTCGGCCCTCCGGATCGCACGATACACAGAGGCCATCCACCCGAGGAAGCGAGCCGATGACCAGTACCCCCGTGCCACCTCCAGCTGGCTGGTACCCAGCGCCGGACGGATCGTCCACAACGTGGTGGTGGGACGGTGCGCGCTGGGTGGGGCCGGAGCAGGAGTCCAGCCGGCCACTCGCGGCGACCAAGGGGATCGCAAGACTCGCCGCGGCAACGCAAGTGCTGTTGATCGTGTGCGGCGTGCTGTCCGTCGCCACCATCGGAGTTGAGGCGTTCGGGATCAGCGCGATCACCGGCTTCCTTACCGGCAACCAGTCCGCCATCGACTTGCTCGACGCATACGACCAGATGACGGCTGTGGCCAGCGTCCTCGGGAGCGTTTTCCTTGTTGTGACCGGTGTGGTCTGGGTCATCTGGCAGTACCGAGTCGCCAAGCAGGTGCTTGGCCAGACCCGGCGCTCACCTGGCTGGCACGTCGCATCGTGGTTCGTACCGATCATCAGCTTCTGGTTCCCGTATCAGAACATCTCGGACCTCTTACGAGCGGTTGGGAGAGCGCGGCCCTCGTGGCAGATCCTCTGGTGGCTGCTCTGGGCTGTGAGCAACTGGCTGATCCAGGTCTCGACCCGCATCTACATCACCGCCGCGGACCTCGAACAGTTCCGTGTCGCAATGTGGATGAGCCTTGCCGGCGAGCTTCTCCTCCTTGCCGCCGCGCCATTGGCATGGCTCACCATCCGTAGCATCACGCAGGGAGTCCTCCAGCCATCGCAAGCCCTCTCGCGATCGCTGGCAGCCTGACCACGGACCGTACCTGGCTTCGGGCTCCGACATCGTGCGGAGCTGTACAAGCGCCGTTAGCACGACCCATCCCTCGCGGGCAGCGAGGACGCCGAGGGACTACCCGCAAGCTCGTCGGCGCGTACCTCGCAAGGCCGCCTGCCGGTGCACCTCGCGCATCTCGGCGTCGAACGGTGCCACGGGCGCGATCACGACGGCGTCCGGCAACACGTCCGTGATCGGCATCGGCGCCACCGGGCCGGCAGGCAGCTCCCACGACGCTCGCCACTCGGCGAGCTGTGCCGCCGACGCTGCCGCGACCACGCGCCCGAGCCCCGCCCACCCGTGCGCGGCAGCGCACATCGGGCAGTGCTCGCCTGACGTGTAGACCGTCGAGGTCGCCCGCTGCTCGGGCGTCAGGTGCGCGATCGCCCAGCGCACGAGCGCGAGCTCGGGGTGCGCGGTCGGGTCGCGATCGGACTGCTCGCGATTCATCTCCTCGGCCAACACGGCGCCGTTCGCGTCGACGAGCACCGACCCGAACGGGTCGTCGCCGTTCTCGAGCGCCTGCTTCGCGAGTTCGACGCATCGCCGCAGGTGATACTCGTCGGCGCTGGAGATCTCGCTGCTCATCCTCGTCATCCCGTCCGTGAAGGCTTCTCGCGACAGCGCATCGCCGCCGATCCACCCGAGGCGACGGCATCCATCCCTGCCACTTCGCTGCGGTACACGGTAGACGCTCGCACGCTGGGCGTGCCGGACTCAGCCGAACCGGTACGTGGACTGCACGGCGCCCGCATTGATCTGACGGCTGTCCACCAGCGTCGGGTAGACGGCCGCGGGCACGGCACCGAACAAGGGGATGCCGTCGCCGATGAGCACCGGCACGCGCGTGATGATGATGTCGGCGAGAAGGCCCTCCGCGATGAACGCCTGCACGGTGCGTCCGCCGTCGACGTACGCGCGGCGCACGCCTGCGGTCGCGAGCGCCTCACGCAGACTGGCGATGTCGGGGTGCACCGTCACCGAGGACCGACCCATCGCGGGCTGCGGGCCCGCCGGCATGGTGGTCGAGAGCACATGGATCGGCTTGCCACGGTAGAACTCAGGGTCGGAGTTCCTCATGGTGTCGTAGCTGGCCCGGCCCATGGCGAGCACGTCGATTGACGCGAAGAAGTCCTCGTAGCCGGCGTCACCCAGGCGCTCGTCGAACGCCAGCAGCCAGTCGAGCTCTCCGTGCGGCCCGGCGATGAAGCCATCGAGGCTGCAGCCGAGGAAGGCGTGGAAGGTCGTGGCGCCCGCGCCCGTTGTGGTTTCGGCCGAACCAGCAGTCTCCGCGAACATCGCGCCCTCCAAAGCTCATATATGAACGCGCGTTAGTTTATAGGATTAGAGGGTGACGCGCACGAAGACCCAGTCCGATCAGCAGGTGCTCGACGTCGCGCTGCAGATCGTTCAGGAGTCGGGCGTGCGCGGGCTGACGTTCTCGGCGGTCGCGGAGCGATGCGGGCTCTCCGCGCCGACGCTCGTGCAACGGTTCTCGAACAAGGCGACTCTCACGCGGCGCACGCTGCTGCACGCCTGGGATCAGCTCGAAGCGCAGACGCGAGAGCTGGCCGAGACCACGCCACTGACACCGGCCGGAGCAGTGGAGCTGCTAATCGGACTCTCGCAGGACTTCGGCGACGCCGACTCGTACGCAGACGGCCTACTCCTACTGCGGGAAGACGTGCGCGATCCGGCGCTCCGCGCGCGCGGCGTCGCCTGGGAAGAACAGCTGGTGGCTGCGCTGGACGCACGCTTGCCCCCCGGCACGACTGGAGCCGGCTACGCGCTCGCCGCCTTCTGGCAGGGGGCCGTGCTCTGGGGTGCGTACCGAACCGACCGGCCTCTCCCCGCCTACCTCGACGAGAAGCTCCGCGCCTTCGTCGACCTTCTCGTGTCGCCGAACAAATAGCCCCGAGCAACGGCGCCGCTCGACCGCATGTCCGTAGCGCCGCGGGGCTTCGGTCCGCGCCGTCGGACTCCTATCCTGTGAGCATGGCGCCCGACCCCGACCGAAAGCGCACCATCACCTGGGATGATCCGAAACCGCCGCTCGCGGCATCCCGCGAACTCGATGGGCTGGCGTTTCTGCGCGCGATGATCGCCGGCGACTATCCGCCCCCTCCCATCTCGCGCCTGATGAACTTCTGGCTGGTGTCCGCGGACCCGGGTGAGGCGGTGTTCGAGTGCGATCCGGGTGAGTACCACGACAACCCGCTCGGGATGGTTCACGGCGGGCTCGCCTGCACGCTGTTGGACTCGGCCGTCGGCTGCGCCGCGCATACCACTCTCGCCCAGGGCGTCGGCTACACGTCGATCGACCTGAACGTCTCGTATCTGCGCCCGGTCCTGTCGACCACGGGTGTGCTCCGCGCACGCGGACGCGTCGTCAAGGGTGGCCAGCGCGTGATCTTCGCTGAGGGAGTGTTGGAGGATGCCGCCGGTCGCGCACTCGCGACGGCGACGAGTTCCCTGCTCGTCCTCCGGCCGTGAGCTCCGGTCGAGCAGGGATCGGCAAGGCGATGAGCCGGCGCCGGATGAGGCGTGAGCGGGCCGGCGCCAAGCGGAATCGGGAGAGGATCAGAACATGAGCACGACCGACAGTCCTACGGTCTTCGACGCCCTCCTGGCGGAGATCGCCCACAACAATCCCCGCGGGCGCATCGTCGTCGCCGTCGACGGCGCGCTCGCCGAGTCAACGGGCCGGTTCGCGGACGCCCTCGCCGACGCGGCGCGAGCGCAGGGCAAGACGACGTTCCGAGCGAGCCCCGCCGTCCCAGAGGTGTACGGCAGCAGCGACGACTCGCAGCTCCGCTCGGTGCTGGCCGGCTTCCGGGAAGGGGCGCTGGAACAGGACGGCGCGAGCGCTGCGGTGCCGACCGACGCACTCCTGATCGTGGACGGACGATTCCTCTTGAACCCCAGGCTGCGCGGAGCATGGCATTTTCGCGTGTGGCTGGAGGAGGACGCGACGCTCGACCAGGACGCGTACGAGCAACGTCTGCGCTACGTCCGCGATGAGGATCCGCGCGGTGCTGCCGACGCGATCTACGACGTCTCGCGGCCCGACGCGCCGAGGCGGGTCTTCTCCGACTCCTGCTGAGTGTGCCGTCGGCTCTCGTCGGCGCCGATCTGCGCGATCACACCTGCCAGGTGAGCCATTCCGCCGGGTTGCGGCGCAGCACCGCGTCTGCGAGGTCCGCACCTGCGCGAGCCACCAGCCGGGGGACGAAGCGCTCGCCGAGGTAGCGCAGACCGGGCATGCCGCCGTAGGCGACGTACCGGGTGCGCCGGGCGACGTCGCCGCCGAGCAGGATGCGGTGCGCGCCGCCGGCCTGGGCCGTCGCAAGCAGGCAGCCCAGCAGCACCGAGTCGGGCCAGTCCTTCGCGCGGGCCGCGCCGTCGTAGCCGAGGAACGCGCCGGCCGCCGCCAGCTCGGCGTGCAGGCCGGGGTCGGGATTGCGGTCGACGTGCGCCAGGGCCACGCGGTGCGCCGGCACGCCGGCCGCGGCGAGAGCCTCGAGCGCCTCGAAGGCCGCGGTTCCATGTTCGAGATGCACCATCACGGGCGCGCCGGTCTCTCGGTGCGCGGCGCCGATCGCCTCGATGGTGCGGGCGGCGGCGGCATCGATGCGCCAGTAGCCCAGTCCGGCCTTGAGCACCCCGGCCCTCGGTGGCACCGAGGCTTCCGACCCTGCCGGGTTCGCGGCATCCGTCTCTCCGAACTCCGCGGCGCCCTCCGTGAGGTCGCGCAGAAAAGCGGCCGCCAGTCGCTCGGCGCTCGCCTCGAGCAGCGGATGCCCCGTCGCGTAATGCTCGCGCCGGTGCACGCCCGTCGTCATGACGACCCGCAGGCCGGTCGCTTGTGAGATGCGTGCGATCGCGCCGGGGCGGCGGCCGAGGCCCAGGGGCGTGGCATCCACCATCGCCTCGAAGCCCGACGCACGCAGTTGCACGGCCTCGCCGGCGCTCGCCGCCTCGTCGTCGAGGTCGTCGCCGGGCAGCAGTGGCGACACCTGGAACAGGTGCTCGTGGTAGTCGACGCGTCCGAGCTCGGCGGGATCGATGTCGCCGGTGACGGTGCGGACGAAGCCGGTCACGGCACCGGCACCGGATTCGCGGGCGGCTCGCCCGACAGCACGGCGAGCAGGTTCTCGGTTGCCATGCCGCCCATGCCGTCGACGCCCTCGCGGGTCTGCGCGGCCAGGTGCGGGGTGACGATCACCCGGTCGGCGAGGTCGTCGGCCAGCAGCGGCGACGCTCCCTCGCCGTGGTTCTCGGTCGCGAGCGTGTCGGCCGCGTACGCGAGCACGCGTCCGCGGCGCAGCGCCGCAGCGACGGCGGCCTCGTCGACGAGATCGGCGCGCGCGGTGTTGACGAGAAGGACGGGCCGATCGGATGCCGCCAGCCAGCGCTCGTCGACGACGGTCTGGCCGCCGGGCGCATGCAGCGTGACGACGTCGCACTCCGTCGCGAACGCGTCGGCGTCGGAGCGCTCGAGGCGCTCGAACAGCGGGTCGTCGGCGGGTACCCACGGGTCGGCGCCCAGCACGTGCGGCCCGAAGCCGGCGAGCCGGTCGATCACCGAGCGCCCGATGCGACCGAGGCCGACGACGCCGACCGTGAGTGCCGAGATCTCGCGGGTGTACCAGGCCGACCAGTCGCCGCGCCGGACGCGGCGGTCCGCGGCCGGGATGCCGCGGAGTGCGGCCAGCAGCAGCGCGACGGTGTGCTCGGCGACCGCCGACGTGTTGGCACCCGGGGTGTTGGTCACGACGATCCCGCGCCGCGCGGCAGCGCCGACGTCGACCTTGTCGTAGCCGACGCCGTAGCGCGCGACGACGCGCAGGTGCGGGGCGAGCGACAGGTGGCGCTCGGTCACCGGTCCCGTGCCGGCGATCCACCCGACGGCGTCGCCGAGCACCGGGCCCAGCTCGTCGAGCTCGTGGGCCGCGCCCGCGCGCACGACGTGGAAGCCGGCATCCGAGATGCGTCGCTCGAGGTCGAGCGCCCCCGAGCCGAACGACCGCGAGGTGACGAGGACGGTGCCGCTCACGACACCGCTTCTCCGGCGGCTTCGGGGTCGCTGTGCTCGCCCTCGGGGGCGGCCACCGCGACGCCCTGGCGCATGCTCGCCAGCTCGCTCTTCATGCGGCGCACCGCGGCGGTGTGCTCGGGGCTGCGGCGCAGGGCGACGCCGGTCGCGAGCACGTCGACGACGACGAGACCGGCGAGGCGACTGGTCGAGGGGGTGTAGACATCGGTGTCTTCGAACGTGCGGGCCACGAGTGCGATGTCGGCGAGCTCCGACAGCGGGCTCGTGCGGCCGGTGAGCGAGATGACGGTGGCTCCGGCCTTCTTCGCCGCCTCGGCGACGATGAGCGTCTGCTCGGTGTGGCCGGTGTTCGAGATCGCCACGGTGACGCTGCGCGGCCCGCTCATGGTCGCGGCGATGAACTGCTGGTGGAAGTCCTCGGGCGCCTGGCACGGCACCCCGAACAGCGGGAACTTCTGCTGCGCGTCCTGGGCGATGATGCCGCTCGCGCCGAACCCCACGAACAGGATGTCGCTCGCGCCGAGCAGCGCCGTGATCGCCTGCTCGACGGCGTCGGCGTCGAGTGTGCGGCGCGCGCGGTCGAGGCTCGAGATGGTGTGGTCGAAGATCTTCTCGGCGAGGTCTGCGCTCGAATCCTCGGCACTGATCGAGGAGTGCGTCACCGGAAGCCCGAGAGCGAGGGTCTGCGCGAGCTGGATCTTGAAGTCCTGGAAGCCCTCGCACCCGACCGACGCGCAGAAGCGCATGACGGTGGGCTCGCTCACCTCGGCGGCCTCGGCCAGCCCCGCCATCGTGAACTGCACCGCGCCGACGGGGTTGTCGAGCACGATCGCCGCGACCCGCTGCTCGGACCGGCGCAGATGCGGCAGCTGCCGCGTGATGCGTTCCAGCAGCGTGTCGGTCGAGTCCTCGGCGCCGGATTCGGCCTGCTCCACCTCGAGCGTCATGGTCGACTCCCTCCATGTAGTATCGCTACAAACCATAGCGCACGCCCCGCGGAAGGATCCTCGATGTACCGAGAACTGCTCGATCTGA
Source organism: Microbacterium jejuense (assembly GCF_019511665.1). Classification (GTDB taxonomy): domain Bacteria; phylum Actinomycetota; class Actinomycetes; order Actinomycetales; family Microbacteriaceae; genus Microbacterium; species Microbacterium jejuense_A. Next base: position 141,546 of record NZ_JAEUAW010000002.1, on the reverse strand, counting down.
CCGGCAGAATCGCCGTCGTGACCGGGGGATCGCGAGGCATCGGACTCGCTGTCGTCACCGCCCTCGAGGAGTTCGGCGCCCACGTCGTGATCGCAGACCTGCTCGACGACGCGGGCGCGGCGGCTGCGGCATCCTTCCCCAGCGGACGCGTCGAATACACCCACCTCGACGTCACCGACGCGGCCTCGGTCGAGCAGACGTTCGCCGGCATCGCCGAGCGCCACGGCGCCGTCGACATCCTGGTCACCTCGGCGGGGATCGCCAACCACCAGCCGTCGCTCGTGCTCGAACGCGAGACGTGGGATCGCGTGCTCGCGGTCAACGCGACCGGCACGTTCTGGTGCGCCCGCGAGGCCGCGCGGCACATGGCGTCCCGCGGCGGCTCGATCGTCGCGATCGGCTCGATGTCGGGCGAGCTGGCCAACGCGCCGCAGCGTCAGGCCGCGTACAACGCGTCGAAGGGCGCCGTGCACCTGGCCGTGAAGTCGCTGGCGATCGAGTTCGCCGAGCAGAACATCCGCATCAACGCGGTCGCGCCCGGCTATGTGGGCACCGAGCTCACCAAGGACGGCGTGCCCTCGGACTGGTGGGACGACTGGGTGCGCCGCACGCCGATGGCGCGGCTGGGCCGCCCCGAAGAGATCGCGTCGCTGGTCGCGTTCCTCGCCTCGGACGCCGCGTCGTACATGACCGGCTCGATCGTGCTGGTCGACGGCGGCTACTCGGCCTGGTGAGCCGGCGACCGCACCTCGTGCGCGCCTGAGCCGAGGGTGATGCGCAGGCCGGGCAGCTCGACGTCGGCGGTCACCCCGACCGGCACGCGGCAGCCGAGCACGATCTCGTCCCCGTCGAGGCGCCAGGCCGCCTCGAGCTCTCCGTAAGGAGTGACGAGGGATGCCGCGGCCCGATCGATCCCGTGCCCCACGACGCGTGGCGCGATGCGCGCCCGCCGCCAGCCCGGCTCGACGGGTTCGATGCCCGCGAGGTGCGAGAACAGCCAGTCGTCGATCGTCCCGAGGAAGTAGTGCCCGCGCGAGCGCGACTCGGGCTTCCAGTGCTCCCACAGCGACGTCGCGCCCTGCTCGACCCAGTACCCCCAGCTCGGGAACGTGGTCTGCAGCGCCACGGCCGCAGCACGGTCGGCGTGGCCCCACTCGGTGAGCACCGGCAGCAGGTACTTCGTCGCGAGGGCGCCCGTGCTGAGGTGGTCACCGCGCTCGGCGACGTCGCGCGCCAGGCGGTCGGCGGCACGCTGTCGCGCGTCCTCGGGCAGCAGGCCGAACGCGAGCGCCAGCACGGTGTGCGCCTGGCGGTACCCCTCATCGCCCTCGCCGCGCACTTCTGCCGTGGCCTCGTGCCAGAACCGCTCGACGAACGCGGCGCGGCACAGGGACGCGGCATCCGTCCACTCCGTCACCGACTCGCCGAGGACGCGCGCCATCGCGGCTGCCGCGTCGCACATCGCGATGACGAACGCGGTCGCAGCGACCCGCCGGTCTTCGGGGGCGTTGCCGCCGCCGGGATCGGTCTCAGGACTCACCCAGTCGCCGAGTGTCGTGTCGGCGATGCCGTCGACCGTGCGGGCGAGCTCGAAACGCAGGTAGTCACGCGCGTCGGGCCACACGTCGCGCAGTACGCGCTCGTCGCCTCGCTGGAGGTACAGCTCCCACGGCGCGAGGAGCAGCGCAGAGTGCCACGTCGGCGCCGGCGACCAGTCCATGGTCCAGCCGCCGTGCGGGGCGATCACCTGCGGTGCGCCCTCGCCGTGCCGTGAAGCGGCGATGTCGGCGGACCACTTCGCCAGCAGCTCGTGCGTGTCGAGGTTCTGCAGCATGAGCCTCGCGCCCAGCATCCCGTCGCCGGTCCAGCCGTTCTTCTCGTACTTGGGCGTGTCGGTCGGGATGCCGTGCAGGTTGTTGAGCACCGTCCGCACCGTGAGCTCGTGCAGCGTGTCGAGCAGTCGCGATGACGACGAGAACGCGCCGATGCGAGGTGCGCGGGTGTGGACGACGTGCGCACGGATGCCGGGCAGCCGCGCCGCGCGCACCTCGACGTGCTGGAACCCGTGCCACGTGAACCGGGGATGCCACGTCACCGGGCCGCCCGCGAGCGTCAGGGTATCGGTCTGGAAGCGGCCGTCGAAGTACCCCTTCTCGTCGACGCAGTTCGGCGTGCCGTCATCGCGGAGGGTCTCGCCGAAGCGCAGCTCGACGACCTCACCGGCGGGGCCGTCGGCGTCGATCTCGACCCAGCCGGCGATGACCCGCTCGAACGAGACCACCCAGCGACCGGCGTCGAGCTCGGTGACGGCGACCGGCTCCAGCACCGCGGCGATCTCGATCGGCGGCTGCCGCTGTGCCACGGCGGTGCCGCGCGGGCCCGCCACGACGGCGGCCGCCTGCCAGGCGGTGTCGTCGAATCCGGGGCGGCTCCATCCGGGCCGCGCGCGCCGCGCGTCGTAGTCCTCGCCGGCGTAGAGGTCGTCGAACGTCGTCGGACCGTCGGCCACGCGCCAGTCGGCGCTGCTGACGACCGTGCGCACGCCCTCGGCGCTGCGGATCACGAGCAGCACGCGCGCGCAGGGGTCGGCATGCCAGGGCGCCGTCTCCCAGTTCCACGTGTTGCGTCCGCGCATGCCGAAGAACCCGCGGCCGAGCTCGAGGCCCAGGGCGTGCGCGCCGGGTGTCAGCCGCTCGGTGACGTCGACGACGGTGTACTGCGCGGTGACGTCGTAGTCGGTGAAGCCGGGCGCGAGCACCCCGGGCCCGATCGGCGCGCCGTCGAGCTCGGCGTGGGCATAGCCGCCCGCGCCCACCACGAGGTACGCCTCGGCGACCTGCCCGTCGATGGCGAACGTCGTGCGCAGCAGCGGTGCGGCGGCGGTCGGGTCGGGCGCGCCGATCCAGGCGGCGCCGTGCCAGTCGCCGTCGAGCACGCCGGTGACGAACGTGCCCGTGCCGGTCGCCGCGCCCGCCGTCGTCTCGACCGCGACGCTCCAGCGGTAGCGGCGCAGCGACTCCAGCGGCGGGCCGGCGTACTCGATGTCGACGCAGCGCTCGTCCGCGGCATCCATCGTCCACACCGCGCCCACCGGGCCTGTGACGGTGAGGCGCCACGAGGTCTGGACAGTGCCGGCGACGTCGCTCATGACGTTCCACCCGAACCGGGGCGTCACGTCGACGCCGACCGGGTCCGCCTGATGCTCGACCGTGAGCGCGTCGAGCGCGATCACGCGAGGTCTCGCAGTCGCGCGAGCTCGGGCGCGGAGCCGTACCGCTCCGTGAGGGACGCGTCGACGTCCTGGTGCGTGGCGAGGAACCGGCCGAACGGCACGGGCTCGTCCTGTGGCCGGGTGCGCTTCTGGTTGAGCTCGCCCAGGAGACTCCACCGGCGATCGCCGAGTTCGACGGGCTCGCGCGCCTCGGCCGTGTACGCCGTGAAGTCGAAGACCTCGGCCCGGCCTTCCGCCTCGGCGACGCCCAGACGGAAGTCGGCTGTCATGAACCAGGTCACCGTCTCGCCGGCACGGGAGGCCTGGATGCCGCTCCCCTCCTGCTGCAGCAGGTAGGCGAGGTCCTCGTTGTCCGCGTGCAGGCCGCGCCACTGCTCGCCGAACTCGCCGATCGTCGGCACCTCGAGGTCGGGCCACTCGGCCGCGAGCCATCGGAGCCATCCGGCCCAGGCATCCAGCATCCCGGCGTCCGTCTCGAGTCCGCGGGCGACCTCGCTGATCTCGTAGTTGACCGTCAGCCACCCGAGGCCGTTGCGCTCGACGTTGCGGTCGTTCAGATGCGCGGCGCTCGTCGCCTCGAGCTCGCGCAGTGCGTCCGCGCGCGGAAGGCGGTGCAGGGTCTCGATCGGGCCGAGGCCGAGGCGTGAGTTGTAGTCCGACGACATGCCGGCGCTCCGGGCCGCCACGAGGTCGACCGTCCACCCGTCCAGCTGCACGGCATCCACTCGGTCTTCGCCCCGCCCGGGCACGAGGAAGTGGTGCCGCGACGGGTAGTAGGGGTACGCGAGCGAGCCGTCGCCGTCCTGCAGGTCGATGTCGAACTGGCTCCAGATGTTGCCCTGCACCGTGCGGATGCCCTGCTCGCGCGCGCGTGCGATGTTGTCGGCCGACAGGAATCCGGCCACCAGCGACCGCGGCGGCACGCCCATCTCGTCGGTGACCCGCCCCACCGCGTCGGAGATGTCGGCGGCCACCTCGTCGCGGGTGCCGTAGAGGTTGGCGAAGAAGCCTCCGGGCACGAACGTGACGTCGTCGCCGGTCTCGCGCACGATCTCGGCGAGCAGGCGCCGGATGTCGCGGTAGCGCGCCGACTCGTCGGTCAGAGCGCCCCACGACAGGGCCCAGGTGAGACGCGCGCCGGGGATCGCCTCGCGCACGGCGCGGGAGAATCGTTCCACCAGCTGCGCCGAGTGCAGCTCGGACTCGTCGTCCCACAGCGAGCGGGTGCGGGTGGCCTCGATCTGATGGCGGCGGACGACGGTGTTGATCGTGAGGCGCCGGCCCAGGGCGGGAGGCTCGAATGAGGAGGTCACCCGGTCGAATGTACCGGTGTCGACGGGCGAAAAAGTAGTCGCACTAGCGAGATCGGCTAGAAAGTGGTCCAGAAGTCGACATGCGAGTGGTATTTCGAGGGAATCTGTGTAGTATCGCTACAGCATCACATTCCCGAGTCACGGCGCACCTCCGTGACCATCGACGGAGATAGGAGAGGCCATGAAGAAGTGGCTCAAAGGCACGGCAGCCGCCGGGGCCGCGATCGTCACGATCGGCGCGCTGTCGGCATGCTCGGGCGGCGCCGGCGACGGCACGACCGAGATCAGCTTCATGATGTGGGGCGATGGCGGTGACACGCAGACGGCGTACGAAGACGTCATCGCCGCGTTCGAAGAAGAGAACCCCGACATCTCGGTGAACGCGGAGTTCTTCAACACGAACGACTACGACAACATCCTCAAGACGCGCCTGTCCGGTGGCGCGGGCCCCGACGTCTACGGCTTCGACCTGGGCAACATCGAGAGCTTCGTGGCCGACGGCTTCGCCGCGGACCTGTCGGACGGCGGCGAGAGCTACCTGAAGAAGCTCACCCCCGAGGCCGCAGAAGACAGCCAGCGCGAGGGCGGCACCTACAACCTGCCAATCTCGCTCTCGGGCAACGGCATCATCTACAACAAGGCGCTGTTCGAGAAGGCCGGCATCACCGAAGAGCCCACCACCTACAGCGAGCTCCTCGAAGACGCTCAGAAGCTGTCCGACTCGGGCACGATCCCGTTCGCGATGAGCGCGCAGGACAACTGGTGGCCGCAGTTCATCGTCTACTACCCGCTCGCCGAGCACGGCGCGAACGAGGAGCTCGGCGCCGAGATGGCCGCCGGCGAGGCCACGTTCTCAGACAGCAAGCCGTGGAAGGAGTCGCTCGACATCGTCCGCGAGCTCACTCCGTATTACATGCCCAACCCGGTCGGCACGAGCCAGACGGCCGCGCAGTCCGCCTTCCTCGCCGGCCAGTCCGCGATGTTCCCCGCGACCTGGATCCTGTCGGATGCCCGTGACGCGGGCCTCGACGTCGGTTACATGAACTTCCCGACGACCGACGGGCCCACGGACGCGATCTGGGGCACGTACCAGGTGCGCTTCGGCGTCAACCCGAACAACGGCGACGCGAAGCTCGCGGCATCGCAGAAGTTCCTGGACTTCTTCATGCAGGACGACGTCTACGAGGAGTTCCTCGGCAAGGTCAAGCTCTTCCCGACCACCACCACGGTGGAGATCGGCGAGGACGTCGACCCGCTGTTCCCCGACATGCAGCAGTCGTGGGAGGGCAAGCAGTTCATCGCCGCGTTCTCGCCGACCGACCCGAGCATCCAGGACGCCCTGCTCGTCGGACTGCAGAACGTCATCAGCGGGCAGAAGACGACGGAGCAGGTCCTCGCCGACCTCGATCTCGCGCTCGACCAGTACATCGCCAACAACAAGTAGGACGACTCGCGCTCGCCCCGCCGGAGTTCGTCTCCGGCGGGGCGAGCGCGTTCCCGCACCGAAGAGGAACGCCGCATGCCCCGCTCGATCACCATTGCCGACGACCGGATCTCGATCACCTTCGACGCCGCGACGGGCGGCATCGTCGCCGTGTCGCAGGAGGGGGTCGGGCCGTGGCTGCGATCTCCTGCGGGCGGGTCGCTGTTCGTCTTCGAGGTGCCTCGGCACGGCGACCGCACGGTGGTCGTCGAGACGGCCGCCCAGACGCTGAGCGCGGGCACGGTGTCGCCGGACGGGCGGACCGCCCAGCTGACGTGGGACGGGCTCGCGACGTCCACGGGGGAGCGCCTCGGGGGTCGCATCGAGGTGCGCGCCGCCGTCGACGACGGCGCGCTCGAGCTGACGCTGCGCTTCGCCATCCCGGATGCCGACGTCGAGGCGGTCCGCTTCCCCGCGGTCCGGGGCATCAGCCCGGCGCACGGCGGGCTCGAGTACCGCGGCGTGGACTACTCGACCGGCACTCGCGTGCGGCTGCTGCCGGTGTTCGACAACAACTCCCCGTACTGGGGCACCACGTTCCCCGATCACGCGAGCGGCAACCTGCGGCCCGAGGTCATCGCGAATCCCACCTCGCCGTTCGTGGTGCTGGCCGGTGACGAGGCGGGCCTGACGGTACTCGCGGCCGCACCCACCCTCGAGTTCATCGGGTGGCGCACGTCGCTCGAGCCGGGATACCTCGACAGCCTGTCCCGCACGACCTCGGCGGATGCCACCGTGACCTTCGAAGCCATCCACTTCCCGACGCCTTCCGCTCACGAGCGCGAACTGCCGGCGATGCGGGTGGCGCCGTACCGCGGCGAATGGACCGCAGGCACCGACGTGTACCGCGCGACACAGGGGCCCACGCGGCGCTCGCGTGCCACGTGGCTCGACGAGCCGCGGTCGTGGCTGCAGGTGCAGCTCATGTCGACCGAGGGCGAGCCGAGATACGACTTCGACGCGCTCGTCGACATCATCGAGGAGTGCGCGGCCACCGGCATCGGCGCCATCCAGATCACGGGATGGAACGAGGGCGGCCAGGACGGCCTCGTCCCCGTGCATCGCCCGGCCCAGAAGCTCGGCGGGCTCGCGGGACTGCGCCGCGCCCTGGAGCGCGCCCGGGAGCTCGACGTCAAGACGGTGCTCTACGTCAAGTACGTGTGGGTCGAGAAGCCCGGCCCGTACTGGGCCGAGTTCGAGGCATCCGTCGCCCGCGATCCCAACGGTCAGCCGTATGCGCAGCCCGGTCCCGTGTACCACTCGTCGCGCAAACGGTATGGAATCAGCACGCCCTGGTACGTCCCGCTGTGCTTCGGTGTCGAAGCCGTGCGCGACCGGTTCGCGCGCGAGGTCGCCGAGCTGCACTCGTGGGGGGCGGACGGCGTGCTGGCCGACGAGTCGCTGTACCACGGACGCTCGCTGATGTGCTTCGCCGAAGACCACGGGCATGCGCCGGGAGCGAGCTCGTTCCTGTGGGACGGCCAGTTCGTCGAAGACCTCCGCCGGGCGATCGGCGAGGGCGCCGACGAGTTCGTCATCGCCGCCGAGGGCGCCTACGACGAGCAGTTCGAGCACTACGACGTGTCGTACTTCCGCAGCTTCTCGGCCAACCACGTGCCACTGGGAAGGATGCTGCGGCCCGATGCCCGCATCGTCACCGCCCTCATCGGCTCCGACGATCGCAACATGGTGAACCAGAGCCTGCTCTACGGCTACGCCCTGAGCTTCGAGCCGTTCAACTTCAAGGGACGCCCGGGTGACATGCCCGCGACCGTCGCCTACGGCACCGCGGTGGACGCGTTGCGCACCGAGCTGGCGGAGTGGCTCTGGAACGGAAGCCTGACCACGGGCGACGACATCGATGCGCGGGTCGTGGACGGCGGCGGCGACCTCCGCACCGCGGTCTGGCGCAACGCAGCCGGCACGTCGTGCCTCGTCGTCGCGAACTACGCCGAGGAGGCCTGCACGGTCGCCGTCACGGGGCTCGCGGAAGCGGTTCAGGTGCACCGCCCCGATGGTGCCGCGGCATCCGCGCCGGCCTCTGGAATCATGCTGCCGGCGCGGTCCGTCGTGGTCGTCAAGTAGCGAAACTAGCGTCTGACGGGGCTGGAAGCGGGCTACCTCCGCTACATGGCGGTCTGGAAGCGCCACGATTCGTCCTCACGGACCCGATCGTGTAGTATCGCTACACAACCCCGGTCGAGGACGATAGGACGATGCCATGACGCGGTGGCCCGCAGACGAACGGAATCGAACATGAGCACACGCGTAGACGACGTTCGCGTCCTCGCGGTCGACGATCCCGGCACCACGCGCTCGCTGAAGCGCCGGCTCTGGACAGACCGCAGCTCGGCCGGCAAGTTCTGGATCGCCGTCTCTCCGGCGCTGATCCTGTACCTGCTGTTCACGGTGTACCCCATGATCCAGGTCGTGGTGGCGAGCTTCACCGACGCGCGGGGCTTCAACCAGCCGTGGGAGTTCGTCGGCCTCGACAACTTCGTGCGCATCTTCTCGGGCGACCCGGTGCTGATGGAGGCCGTCGGCAACACCGCGATCTACGCGTTCTTCAAGATCGTGGTGCAGACGGTCCTAGCGTTCCTCATCGCCGTGCTGCTGCACCGCCAGCTGATGCTCGGCAACATCTACCGCGCGATCTTCTTCGCACCCATGGTGATCAGCCCGGTCGCGATCGTCTTCACGTGGAGCTTCATGTACGACCCCACCTCGGGGACGTTCAACACGATCCTGCGCAACATCGGGCTGGGCGCCTTGGCGCAGGACTGGCTCGGCAACTACGACCTGGCCCTGTACAGCGTCATCCTCGTCGACCTGTGGAGCGGCCTCGGCTTCAACATCGTGATCTTCCTCGCGGGCCTGAGCACCATCCCGTCCGAGATCCTCGAAGCCGCTCGCGTCGACGGCGCGCGGGGGTGGAAGACGCTGCGCTACATCACCCTGCCCCTCATGATCCCGTCGATCGGCCTCGTGCTGGTGCTCGCGATCAACGGCGCGCTGCGCGCATTCGACACCGTCTACCTCATGACGAAGGGCGGACCGGGCAACTCCACCCAGCTCTATATGACGCAGGTCTTCCAAGAGGGGCTCGTCAACAACAACTTCGGGTATGCGTCGGCGATGGCGGTGCTCGTGCTGATCGTGCTGATCGCGATCGCCGCCGTGCAGAACAAGCTCAACAACAAGATCGCGGAGGATGACCGATGACCAGCCGCAACGTGCTTCGGGTGGCGCGGCGGGTGCCGGTCAACCTGCTGCTGATCGTGCTCAGCATCCTGATGATCTACCCGATCGTCATCATCGTCATCACGGCGTTCAAGCCGAACCTCGAGGTGCTGACCAACCCGACCGGCCTGCCGCAGCAGCCGACGTTCGACAACTTCATCACGTCGTGGGTCGAGGCCGACTTCACCAACCTGTTCGCCAACTCGATCCTGCTGACCGTGGTGAGCATGACCATCGCGACGATCGTCGCCGCCCTCGCGTCGTACGCCATCGTGCGTGCGGCCACGCGCATCGGCTCCGGTGTGTACCTGCTCATCGCGGCAGGCATCTTCCTGCCCATGCAGCTCGCCCTCGTGCCCCAGTTCCGCGTCGTGCGCGACCTCGGCCTCATCAACAACTACGCGGGTGTCATCCTCATCTACATCGCCGGGGCGATCCCGTTCGGCGTCTTCCTGATGGCCGCGTTCATGCGCCAGGTGCCGAAAGAGATCGTCGAGGCGGCCACCATCGACGGCGCCGGCTACTTCCAGCTCTTCTGGAAGATCTTCTTGCCGCTGGCCCGTCCGGCGATCGCGACCTTCTGGGTGCTGCAGGGAGTCGGGGTCTGGAACGACTATCTCGTCCCGCAGCTGTTCCTCACCGACCCCGGCAAGCGCACGCTCACCACCGGCGTGCTGTACTTCAAGGCGCAGTATCTGGCCGACTGGGGCAACATCATGGCAGCCGTGCTCATCATGAGCCTTCCGATCCTGTTGATCTTCATCTTCGCGCAGCGATACTTCGTCAGCGGCCTGTACGCGGGTGCGGTGAAGTAGCGCGTGGCCTCGTCACTCGACGACGTCGAACGGCGGCGCTGGCAGGACTCGCCCCTCTTCGGCGACCGCTTCACCGACGTCCACGCCGCCGTCCCGCCCCGCCGCGCCCGCGGCGCGTCGCTTGCCGGCGGGAGCGACGGATCGCCGGTGACGGACGCGCGGCGAGAGACGCTGTCGCTCGACGGAGAGTGGCTGCTCGCCGGGGCGCTCCCGGGCCGTGAGTTCTCGATCGACCGGTGGGCGGGCGACCGGTCGGAGGCGGCACGGCGCGAGCCGGTCGGCTGGCACCGCGAAGACACCGATCGCTCCGCCTGGATCGCGGCGACCGTGCCCGGCACCGTGCAGGGCGCCCTCGTCGCGGCCGGCGTCATTCCCGATCCGCTGCTCGACGACAACACCCACGCCGAGCTCGTCGAGCACGGGGAGCCCTCCGAGTGGCCGTGGTTCTTCCGCCGCACGCGCGTCGAGCAGCAGGAGTGGTGGTACGCCCGCAGGTTCACCGTGCCCGCGCACTGGGCCGGGCGCGGCATCCGTCTCGCGTTCGACGGCATCGACTACGCGGCCTCGGTGTACCTCAACGGCGAGCCGGTCGCTCGGCACACCGGCATGTACGGCGGCCCCGAGGTCGACGTGACAGCGCTCGTGCGCATCGACGCCGAGAACGAGGTCGTGGTGCGCATCGACCCGCCGCCGCGCGACTGGCACGGCGTGATGAAGCCGTCGCCCGGCTGGGGCTGGCACTACGGGCACCTCATCTCGATCGGGATCTGGCGCGGCGTGCGCCTGGAGACCGTCCCCAGGATCGAGCTGGCCGATCCGTACGTGACCACGCGTGAGCTGACGGATGCCGCAGCCCGCGTCGGCGTGCAGTGGGACGTCGTGCGCCACGACGAGGCTGACGGCGATCTGCCGCTGCGCGTGGTCGTGCGCGATCCCGCGGGTGTCGTCGTGGCCCGCGCCGATGTCGAGGTCGCGGCACGCGCGCCGCTCACGCGCCACGAGGTCGAGCTCGACATCCCCTCGCCGCAGCCGTGGTGGCCGTTCGGGTACGGCGAGCAGCCGCTGTACTCCGTCGAGATCTCGGGCGCCGGGCAGTCCGTCGACGCAGCGTTCGGCATCCGCACGGTCCACATGCGCGCGCTCGCCGCGCGCAGCGGTGCCGACACGTACGACTGGCGGTTCGTCGTCAACGGGCGCGAGCTGTTCCTCAAGGGCGCGAACTGGTGCTGGACCGATCCCATGGCCCGGCGGGGGTTCGACGTGGACCGGCACATCCTCGACCTCGTCGTACGTGCGAACCTGCAGATGCTGCGCGCGTGGGGCGGTGGCACGGTCGAGAGCGACGAATTCTACGAGGAGTGCGATCGACGCGGCATCCTCGTGCTGCAGGAGTTCCCCCTCACGTTCGGACTCGACTCCACCGGCGCCGACCTCGCGACGATCGACGAGCAGGCCGGACGCATCGTGCGCCGGCTGCGCAACCACCCCTCGCTCGTGATGTGGGGCGGCGGCAACGAGCAGCCCGCGACCATCACGTCGGACGACCTGCTCACCGTCATCGGGCGCCGCGCGACGCAATACGACCCGTCGCGGCCGTTCCACCGGACCGACCCCTGGGGCGGGAGCGAGCACTTCTACGGCGTGTACCACGAGGGGATGCCGGTCGAGGCGTACCGCGATCACGTGCCGCCGGTCTTCGGCGAGTACGGCCTGTCGAGCCAGTGCGATCTCACGAGCATGCACCGGTTCCTGGACGGCGCGCTGCTCGAGCAGTGGCCACCGCCCGAGCACGGTGCGATCCTGCAGCACCAGGCGCAGTTCTCGCTCTTCGACCTGTTCAAGCAGGCGCGCTACGCGCACTACGGACCGATCCGCGACTGGCCCACGTTCATCGAGTACTCGCAGCTGGCGCAGGGCGACGCGCTGCGGTTCGCGTCCGAGCGCATCCGCGCGCACAGCGGCACCGAGACGTCGGCGTACTGGTTCTACAAGGTCGGCGAGGCGTTCCCCGGTGCGTCGTGGGCCGTCATCGACTACTACGGCGTGCCGAAGCTCTCGTACTACCGCGCGAAGCAGTTCGGAGCCCCGCTGTCGGCCTACGCGGTGTACGACCGGCTCGACTGGGCGGCCGGCGACACCTTCCGCGCCGGCATCCATGTCTCCAATGACACCCCCGCCGAGGTGCGCGGTCTGCGGCTGGAGGTCCGGCTGTACGACGCCGACCTGCAGGTGATCGCGACGCGCGCGGAACAGATCGACATCGGCGCCGACGGCCGCGTGGACGCCTTCGAGCTCGCCGTCGGACTCGTGGGCGTGCGTCTTGATCCCCTCGTGCTCTCGGTCGAGCTGACGGCGGCCGACGGAGCCTTCGTCTCGTCGGCCTGGTACCCGTTCAACCACCAGCCCAAGAGCGCCGCGGTACGAGAGCTCGAGGAACAGCCGCTCGACAGCCTGGCCGACCGGCCGGTCGCGGAGCTGCTCGCGCCGTACGCCGACGGCACCTCCCCGCTGCGGGAGCTGCCGCGCACGCGGCTCGCCGCGCGGATCGAGGGCGACGCGCTCGTGGTGAGCAACCTCGGCCCGCATCCTGCGCCGCTCGTGCTGATCGACGGCTTTCCGCACGACGTCGGGCGCGTGCTCGACGACAATGCGTTCGGCCTCGCGGCCGGCGCGTCGCGGCGCGTGGCCTTCGATGCGGGCGGGGCGTCGCTCGACCGACTCTCGGTGCGTGCCTGGAACGCCGACGCGGTGCGGCCGTCATGACCGAGCGGCGGATCCTCGCCACGTGCGGCGGCTGGAGCCCCGCTCGCTGGGGAGATGTCGAGTTCAGCCCGCTGCAGCGCCATGCACTCGAGCTGACCGGCGTCAGCGGGCGCCGCATCCGCGTGGCGTTCGTCAACACGGCCTCGGGCGACCAGCGCGTCGACGAGGGGCGCGAGCTCGCCGCCGCGGCGCGAGCGGGAGTGGATGCCGTCCATATCCGGCTCTTCGGGCGCAATCAGCCCGACCTGCGCGATGCCGTGCTCGACAGCGATCTGGTCTGGGTGGGCGGCGGCAGCGCAGCCAATCTGCTGGCGGTGTGGCGCACGCACGGGCTCGACGACGTGATGCGCGAGGCGTGGGAGTCGGGGATCCTCCTCGCCGGCACGTCCGCGGGCGCGCTCTGCTGGCACGTCGGCGGGCCGACGTCGACCTTCGGCCCCGTGTCCGTCATCGATGACGGACTTGCTCTCGTGCCGTACGCGCTCGGCGTCCACTACGACTCGCAGCCCGATCGCCGACCGGCCCTGCAGCGGGCGGTCGCGTCGGGCGCCCTGCCGACCGGATTCGGTCTCGAAGAGGGCACGGCGGTCCTGTACTCGGGTGCGGACCCGGTCGAGTTCCTGACCGAGATCGACGGCGCCGTCGTGCACCGCGTCCACCGAGAGGGTGGCGTCGCGGAACAGCGCGTCGACGCCCGCCTCGTGAAATGAGGGGTCCGCAGCACATGTCTCACGTCGCGCTGGCTGTCGACATCGGGGGCACGAAGGTCGAGGCGGCCCTCGTCGACGCGACGGGTGCGTTCCTCGAGGGTTCGCGACACCGTCGCGCCACGGGTCGTGCGGCGACGCGCGAAGAGCTGCTCGCCGCGATCCGCGAGGCTGCCACAGCGGCCGTCGACAGCGCGCCGGCCGCGGTGATCACCGGCGTCGGCGCGGGATCCGCCGGCCCGGTGGACGCGATCGCGGGCACCACCTCGCCGCTCAACCTGCCCGGTGGTGCGCACCTCGAAGTGGTGGGCGCGCTTCGCCGCGTCGTACCGGGAGTGCCGGTGCGGCTCGCGCTCGACGGGGCGTGCCTGATGATGGCCGAGCACTGGCTGGGGGCGGCGCAGGGAGCGCGCAACGCGCTGGCGATGGTGGTGTCGACGGGCGTCGGCGGTGGACTGCTGCTGGACGGGCACGTCGTCACGGGCCGCACCGGCAACGCCGGGCACGTGGGGCAGATACGTCTGCGCGTGCCGGGTGACCAGGTGCTCGACGGGACGCTGGAGGCGCTCGCGTCCGGTCCGTCGACGGTCGAGTGGGCTCGCTCGCAGGGCTGGGCGGGCCGAAGCGGCGAGGAGCTCGCAGCGTCGTACGCCGCCGGCGACGCCATCGCCCGCGCGGCCGTCCATCGGTCCGCGTCTGCGGTCGGCGAAGGCATCGCCAGCACGGCGGCGCTCCTCGACCTCGAAGTGGCCGTGGTCGCCGGTGGCTTCGTCAACGTCGCGGCGGACTACATCGACGTCGTCCGTGCGAGTGTGCGGCGGCACGCGCCGTTGCCGCACGCCGCGGAGGTGAAGGTGCTGGGCTCGCCGCTCGACGGCCGGGCGCCCCTCCTCGGGGCCGCGTATCTCGTGCACGGGGGTCTGATCGCCGAAACAGGCTGCGCTGCGTGACGCGGACGCCGACCGTAGGCTGTCGGCGTGACGCAACCGCTGGACGAAGGGCCGTTCTTCCACGGCACGAAGGCCGATCTGCGGGAGGGCGACCTCCTGACGGCGGGCTTCCGCTCGAACTACCGCCCCGAGGTCGTGATGAACCACATCTACTTCACCGCCCTCCGCGACGGCGCCGGGCTCGCCGCCGAGCTCGCCGCCGGAGAGGGCGAGCCGCGGGTCTACCTCGTGGAGCCGACTGGCCCGTTCGAGGACGATCCGAACGTGACCGACAAGAAGTTCCCCGGCAATCCGACGCGCTCGTACCGCAGCACCGAGCCGCTGCGCATCGTCGGCGAAGTCCAGGACTGGACGCGGCTGACCTCGGAGGCGCTGCAGCAGTGGCGGGACCGCCTCGCCGAGCTGGCCGCCGACGAACGCGGTGAGATCATCAACTGAACCTCGGCGGGCAGGACCCGGCGCGCGGGGCGTCAGGATCGCCGCTCGGTGAGGTGGATGTCGACGTCGTCGCCGTGGGTCTTGCCGATCGCCTTGCGGATCGTCCCGGCGATCGGCAGCTTGTGGGTGCCGTCGCCGAGGGCCATGAATGCGCCTTCGAACGGCTGACCGTCCACGGTGCCGGCGACCTTGACGAGGCCACGGGTGCCGAAGATCCTCGCGGAGTCCGGCAGCTGCACGCAGGTCCAGGTGTCGCCTTCGCGCACCTTGCCGAGCGTGGCGGTGAAGCGGATGTCGAGCGGTCCGGTCGTGTGACTCATGATGTTCCTCCGTCGGTGCCGTCTCCACGAGTATGTCCCGTGGCCGGCCCTCACGGGGATGACGATCGATCCCCGCCCCGATCGACATCGTCGACCGCGTCGGCGAGCCGCATCGTGTCGGCGGCGGCCGCGGCCAGGTCGGCCGCGGTCCGCGCGATGGTGCGCTGGAGCACCCGCACCGCCGCGGCCGGAGCGATGTCGGCGGGGCGCGCGACGCTGATCGTGCGGGTGAGGGTCGGTTCGCGCAGGCGCACGGAGCGCAGGCCCGGGCGCTCGATGAGCACCATCGCCGGGACGATCGCGACGCCGAGGCCCCGCTCGACGAATCGCAGGACGGCATCCATCTCGGCTCCTTCCACGACGGCCGCCGGCGTGACACCCGCGGCCCGGAAGGCCGCGTCGGTCGTCGCGCGCAGGTCGTACGTCGGGCTGAACACGATCTGGGGGAGCGCGGCCACCTCGGCGAGCGAGATGGCGTCGTGCGCCGTCACCGGCGGCACCGCATGAGACGACACGACCACCAGCTCCTCGACCAGCAGTGGGGCGACGGTGAAGCGGTCGGTGGCCACGCCGTGCGAGGTCGTGATGAGCGCGAGGTCGAGCTCGCCCGCACCCAGCTCTTCGAGCAGGCGCCGCGAGCCGTTCTCGGACAGGTGCAGCTCGATGCCCGGATGCGCCGCGTGGAAGGCGGCGAACACCTCGGCGACGAGGCTGACGCACAGCGTCGGGGTGGCGCCGAGCCGCACGCGCCCGCGCTGCAGGCCGGCCAGCTCGGCGAGCTCACGGCGGACCGAGTCGGCGTCGGCCAGCATGCGCCGCGCGAGGGGAAGCAGCGATTCGCCGGCGACGGTGAGCGTGCTGCCGCGCCGCGCGCGGTGGAACAGCTCCGTGCCCAAGTCCTGCTCGAGGGTCGTGATCTGGCGGCTCAGCGACGGCTGCGCCAGGTGCAGACGCTCGGCTGCGCGTGTGAAGTTGCCGACCTGGGCGACCTCGACGAACGCGCGCAGCTGCTCCAGATTCACATCTATAGCCTACGCGCATCGATCCCAGCAGGAATATGCATTGGAGTAATCGAACGAGCGCGCCTACCGTCGAACGCGTGAAGACTTCAGAACGCCAGCTGTCCACCACCGTCCTCGTCATCGGCACCGGCGGCTCGGGCCTGCGCGCCGCCATCGAGCTCGCCGAGGCGGGCGTCGACGTGCTCGCGCTCGGCAAGCGCCCCAAGTCCGACGCCCACACGTCCCTCGCCGCCGGCGGCATCAACGCGTCGCTGGCCACCATGGACCCGGAAGACACGTGGCAGCAGCATGCCGCAGACACCCTCAAAGAGAGCTACCTGCTCGCCAACCCCGAGACCGTCGAGGTCGTGACGAAGGGCGCGGCCCAGGGCATCGACGACCTCGAGCGCTACGGCATGCCGTTCGCCCGCGAGGAGGACGGGCGCATCTCGCAGCGCTTCTTCGGCGCGCACACCTACCGCCGCACGGCGTTCGCCGGCGACTACACGGGCCTCGAGATCCAGCGCACCCTCATCAACCGCGCCGCGCAGCTGGAGGTGCCGATCCTCGACACGGTCTACGTCACGCGCATCCTCGTCAACGATGACGGCGCCGTGTTCGGCGCCTACGGGTTCGACCTCGAAGACGGCACGCGCTACCTGATCCACGCGGATGCCGTCATCCTGGCCGCCGGCGGCCACAACCGCATCTGGCGCCGCACGTCGTCGCGCCGCGACGAGAACACCGGCGACTCGTTCCGCCTGGCCGTCGAGGCCGGAGGGCGGCTGCGCGACCCCGAGCTCGTGCAGTTCCACCCGAGCGGCATCATCGAGCCCGAGAACGCCGCCGGCACGCTGATCTCGGAAGCCGCCCGAGGCGAGGGCGGCATCCTGCGCAACGGCCTGGGCGAGCGGTTCATGCACAAGTACGACCCCGAGCGCCTCGAGCTCTCGACCCGCGACCGCGTCGCACTCGCCTGCTACACCGAGATCAAGGAGGGCCGCGGCACCCCCAACGGCGGCGTGTGGCTCGACGTCTCGCACCTGCCGCGCGAGGTCATCATGACCCGCCTGCCCCGCGTGTACCAGACGATGCTCGAGCTGCAGATGCTCGACATCACGAAGGAGCCGATCGAGATCGCGCCGACCGCGCACTACTCGATGGGCGGCGTGTGGGTCCGCTCGTCCGACCACTCCACGGACGTGCCCGGCCTGTACGCGATCGGCGAGGCGTCGTCGGGCCTCCACGGCGCGAACCGCCTCGGCGGCAACTCGCTCATCGAGCTGCTGGTCTTCGGCCGCATCGTCGGCCAGGCGGCTGCGGCGTACTCGGCAGCCCTGCCGGCGCAGAAGCGCTCGGCGGCGTCGGTCGAGACGGCACGGGCCGAGATCGCGGAGCTGCTGGCGGCATCCGGAACCGAGAACGTCCGCGCCCTGCAGCGCGCGATCCGCGACGTCATGACCGAGTATGCCGGTGTCGTGCGCGACGAGGAGGGCCTGCGCCAGGGCCTGGTCGAGCTCGACGCCATCGAGGCGCGCATGGCCGACATCGGCGTGCACCCCGACATCGCCGGGTACCACGACCTCGCGCACGCGTTCGACCTCAAGTCCGCGGCGCTCGCCGCCCGTGCGACGCTCGAAGCTGCTCTCGAGCGACGTGAGACCCGTGGATGCCACAACCGCAGCGACTACCCGGATCTGGATCCCGCACTCCAGGTGAATCTGGTGTGGTCGCCCGGGACGGGCGTCGTGCGCGAGGAGATCCCGCCCATCCCGGACGAGATCGCCGCCCTCATGCGCGAGGTGTCGGTCGTCGGCAAGCTCGTCGAGTAGGGGTCGACGGCGCCATGGCGCGGCCGTAGGCTCCGACGTGCACCCCCCGCACGACGAGCCGAGGAGGCCACGCCATGGCGCCGATCACCACCTTCGACCACGTGGGCGTGACGGTCCGCGACCTCGATGCGGCGGCGGCGTTCTTCGTCGCGCTGGGGCTCGAGGTCGAGGGCCGCACGTTCGTCGAGGGGGAGTTCCTCGACACGGTGTGCGGCATCCCGGACTCGCGCACCGAGATCGTGATGCTGCACCCGCCGGGCGGCGGGACGAGCGTCGAGCTGTCGAGCTTCGTGCGTCCGGAGCCGGTCGAGGGGTCGCCCGCGGCAATGGCGAACGAGCTCGGACTGCGCAGCATCGCCTTCCAGGTGGACGACCTCAGGGCAGAGGTCGCGCGCCTCGCCGACGAGGGCTACGGACTCATCGGCGGCATCGGCGAGTACGAGGGCGTGTGGCTCATGGCCTACGTCCGTGGCCCCGAGGGGATCACCGTTGCGCTCGCCGAGCGCTTGAGCTGAAGCCGACGCCAGTCAGGCCGCGTCGGCCTTGCGGCGCTCGCGGTAGGCCTTGGCCTTCATGCGGCTGCCGCACGTGGCCATCGAGCACCACTCGCGGCGGTGGCCGCGCGACGTGTCGAGGTAAACCTGCGTGCACTCGGGGCGGGAGCACTCGCGCAGCAGCGCGGCCTGGTCGCCGCCGATGATCTCGACGGCCTCGCGCGCGAGGTGCGACAGCGCCTGCCGCGGCGTGCCCGACCGGGCCCAGCCGTCGGAGGTGAGGGCGGCGGTGAGCGGCGGCTCCGCCGCGACCGCATTGACGGCGGCGACGGCGTCGGGCGGCAGCGCCCGATCGTGCAGGCGTGCCCACACGAGCGCGTAGATCGCCTCGCGCACGTCGACGGCGGCGTCGAGGTCGGCAGGAGAGGATGCCTCGACCCGCGGCGCCAGCCCCGACTCGGTGAACCAGGCGTCGAGGTCGGTCGTCGCGGCGAGCTTCTCGGTGGGCTCGGTGTTGCGGCGCGCGCGCAGCGTTCCGACGAAGTCGAGGGCGAGCGTGCCGCAGGGGAAGGCGTGAATCACATCACCATTCTGACAGGTGACACGCCGGCGAGGGTCGAACTGCATCACCTGTTTGACAGGTGACGGGAATGACGGCAGAGTAGTCACCGTTCAAACCGGTGACGATCCGGTCGCAACCTGAGGAGAGATCATGGACCTGAAGCTCGAAGTCGTCGTCATCCCCGTCTCGGACGTGGACCGTGCGAAGGCGTTCTACGAGGGGATCGGGTTCCGGCTCGATGCCGACTTCCGCTCCGAGCGGGGGCTGCGCGTCGTGCAGGTCACTCCGCCCGGGTCGGCGGCATCCATCATCTTCGGTGACAAGCTCACGACGGCCGAGCCGGGCTCCACGCAGGGGCTGCACCTCATCACGGCCGACATCGCAGCAGCGCGCGAGGAGCTCATCGCCGGCGGTGCCGAGGTCAGCGACCTGTGGCACGACGCCGACGGCATCTTCCACTGGGCGGGCACCGAGAACCGCGTCGCCGGTCCGCACCCCGCCACTGACAGCTACGGCACGTATGCCTCGTTCGCCGATCCCGACGGCAACGGCTGGGTGCTTCAGCAGATCGTCACGCGGGCCCCGGGCCGCTGATCCTCCAGGTGAGACGAAGCACGACGATGTCGCACGAGACACCGGTGGCCGACACCGAGACCTTCCTGCGTGAGCTGCTGATCCGCACCGCCGCCGCGCACGGCGTGCACGAGCGCGACGACCTCGGCGGTGTGTACGACGAGGACTGGCCGCGCTGGTACGCGGCCTATATGGCGCGCGACCTCGCCGCGGCCGGCCACGCGATCGTCCGGAGCGAGCCGTGAACGCCGACCGGCGCCTGGAACTCGCCGACGAAGCGGCGCTCGCTCGCTACCTCGTCGCGCTGCGCGACAGCGGCTCGGCCCTCACGCCCGAGCTCGCTGCGGCCTTCGACGAGCTGACCCCCGGCCAGCTCGACGTGCTGGTCGGTCTGCTCGTGGACGAGGGGGCGGGGTCGTCGGCTCCCCGCCCTGCTCCTGCGGCTCCCGCCGTCGCTCCGCGGGTGCCGCGAAGGGATGCCGAACCTCCCCCCGACCGCTCCTCCTGGTCGGGGCGCACGTGGACGGCCGTGCTGCTCGCGGCCTCGCTCGTGACGGCGTCGCTGGTGTGGGCGTCGAGCCTGGTGCTCACCGCGCCGTCGTCCGGCTCGGCGTCGACCGGCCGCGAGTCCAGCATGGCAGCCGATCCGGGCACAACCGTCGACCTCGGCGATCTCGACCTCAGCGGCCTCGACCTGGGCGCTGACGGGGACTGGTGAGAGGCGGAGCCCCGGTCAGCCCTCGACGGTGAGGCGCAGCGCGTCGAGCAGCTGCGTCCAGCCCGGCTCGAGGCCGGCGACCGCGGGAGCGGCCTCGGAGCGGACGTCCGACACGTCGATGCGCAGGCGCAGCGCTGTCGTCTCGCCCGACCCCGTGAGCGTCACCGTGTGCCGCGCGGCGAACAGCGGCAGACCGTCGGCTCCCACGGGAGCCAGGCGGAAGACGAGACGCGCGCCGGGCTCGACCTCGTCGACGACGCCGGTCGATGCGTAGGTCGCCCCGGCGCCTTCGCGCAGCACGAACCGGATGGCGCCGCCCGCACGGGGGTCGAGCTCCCAGGCATCCACCTCGAAATGCTGCGGCGCCCACCACCGGACCGCGCGCTCCGGGTCGGTCCAGGCTCGCCAGACATCCGAGACGGTCGCGGCCAGCTGCCGGTCGAACTCCAGCGTGCGGGCGCCGTCGTCGCCGACGGGCCGTGCCGTCTCACGGACGATCGCGGCCTCGTACTCGTCGAGCACGGTGTCGTCGCCCGCGGGTGACGCCAGGCCGCCGAAGAACTCCGACAGCGCCGACATCGTGCCGCGGTCGAGCCGCGCCACGCGTCGGCGCCCCAGCCTGTGCACGCGGATGACGCCCGCGGCTTCGAGAGCCTGGAGGTGCTTGGTCGTCTGAGGCTGCAGAGCACCGAGGTGCTCGGCCACCTCACCGACCGTGCACGCACGTGTCGACAGCAGCTGGACGATGCGGAAGCGCGTCGGCTCTGCGATCGTCGCGAGCTGGGGCTGAACCTGCGGAGCCTCCACGCGATCAGTCCTGCGCCACGAGCGCGGCCAGGTTGTCGAGCTCGTTCGCGCGACCCGCGACCAGCCGCTCGGTCCACACCTCGTCGTGCATCGGCTCCATCTGCATGACGATGCGCGTGCCCTCCTCGACGGGCGACAGCTCGACGACCGTGAGCTGCTCGTACGGCTCGTGGTCGGGCACGAAGTCGACGACCGACCGGTACGCCAGTCGGCGCGGCTCGTCGAGCTCGGTGAAGTGCTTGCGGGATTCGGTGGTCAGCGGCATCCCGTACTGCTCCATGAAGGCGATCTGCTCGGGGGCGGTCGCGGTCATCGTGTAGACGAGCTCGCCGCCCGGCTGCAGCTCGATCTTCGTGACGTCGGTGCGGAACCCCTCGGGCGCCCACCAGGACGAGATGCCCTCGGCGGTGGTCCAGAGCTCCCACACGCGAGCGGGCGAGGCGGTGACGGTGCGTTCGATGATCTCGGTCATGGCATCACAATATATTCGTCTAGACGAATGTGTCAACTGTTTTCTCTCGTGGACTTGACCATGACGCAACGTGAGGCACGAGCCTGACGACATGAGCGAGTATTTCGACGCATTCGACAGAGGAGCCACCACCGAGCGGGGCGTTGCCGCCGTCGCGCCCGAGGTGTTCCGCGGTATCTACGCGATGCCCGCGTTCGTGAAGATCGAGACGGGCGATCTCGCGGCATCGACGGACTTCTGGGTGCGCGGGCTGGGCTTCATCGAGCTGTTCAGCATTCCCGGGCAGGTGGTGCACCTGCGGCGCTGGGCGTTCCAGGACGTCCTGCTCGTGCCCGCTGGGACGCCGACGCACGAGGCCGGGAGCGCGGTCGTCACCGTGAGCTTCTCGTGCGTCATGAGCCAGCTGGACGAGGTCGCGGGCGCGTGCCGCAGCATGATGCCCGACAGCGTGACCGGGCCGTACGACACGCCCTGGAACACCCGTGACGTGGAGGTGCGCACCCCCGAGGGTGTGCGCGTCGTCCTCACGGCGCCGAGGGACATCGACCCCGACAGCCCCGAGAACCGCGCCCTCGAAGCCGCCGGCATCGTCGCCCCCGACCGCAGGAAGGAGGGTCACAATGGTCACCATGGCTGACCCGCGGATCGACGACGGTCTGACGGTCGGGGCCGTCGCCGAGCTGCTCGGCGTGACTGTCCGCACGCTCCACCACTGGGACGAGATCGGCCTCGCGTCTCCGTCCGAGCGCACGCCCGCCGGCTACCGCATCTACACCGACGCCGACCTCGGGCGTCTGGAGCGGATCGTGGCGTATCGGGATGCCGGGCTCGGGCTGGACGCCGTACGGGAGGTGCTCGACGACGCGACGACCGACATCGGCACGACGCTGCGTGCGCAGCGGGCACAGCTGGCCGACCGCATCGAGGAGCTGCGGCGGCTCGACGAGCAGCTCGAGCGGCTGACCGATGCCCACGAGCGCGGCATCCTCCTGAGTCCCGAGGAGCAGACCGAGTCGTTCGGCCCGGCGTGGGACGCGGATGACGCGGCCGGAGCGCGCGCCGCGTGGGGCGGAACCCTGCAGTGGGCGCAGTTCGCCGAGCGGTCGGCATCCCGTACCAAGGCGGAGTGGCAGGCGCTCGCCGCTGACATGGCGGCCCTGCAGCAGGCGCTCGGGGACGCCCTCGACGCGGGCGTCGAGCCGGGGAGCGACGACGCCGGCGCACTCGCCGAGCGGCACCGCGAGATCTTCTCGCACTTCTTCCCGCTCTCGCGCGAGATGCAGGTGTGCCTCGGACGCATGTTCGCGTCCGACCCGGGCTTCGCCGCACACTACGACGGCATCCGCCCGGGCCTCGCCTCGTGGTTCGCCCGCATCATCGAGGAGTCCGCGCGAGCGCACGGGATCGATCCCGACCAGGCCGTCTGGCGGTGAGCGACGCGCAGAACCCCCGGTCTCGACGAGACCGGGGGTTCTGGATGCGCGACGGCGAACGTGTCAGGGCTTCAGCACGAGCGTGTCGGTGGTCGCTGCAGAGACCGCCTTGGGCGAGTAGGCCCACGGGGTGAGCTCGGCCTTCTGCCACGATTCCACCTGGTCGGTGTAGTTCGTGTGGAAGGCGTGGCCGCTCTCGCCCGTCAGCTGGTTCCAGCGCGAGTGATCGAAGTCGTCGAGGTCGACGATCATGCGCATCGACGGCACGGTGATCGTCGAGAAGTCGCCCGAGCCGAGGTCCCAGCCGGTCGCGTTCACGACCGATGATCCGCCACCGACGGGGAACGGGCCGCGGTTGAAGAACCACTCGATGGGCGCGATGCCCGACTCGCCGAAGGTGCCGTTGGTGAGCGGCAGCGCGTGCAGCGAGCCCCAGTTCCAGCGGGACTGGTTGTCGCCCTGGGCGTCCTCGAGCCGCTCATACGCGTCGATCGCCGAGCGCTTCAGCATCTCGCGCATGCCGTCCACGCCGAGCTCGTCGTTGGTCCACCACGGCGAGGACTCGTCCGAGAGCAGGGTGTCCATCACGAGGAAGAGGCGTCCCTGACCGCTCAGCGGCGCCGGGTTCTCGCGGCCGTTCACGAACATGTTCTGGGCGAGGGTGTCCCACAGCACGCTCGCGTAGGCGGCGGCCGACGAATCGGCACCGGCCTGCGCGTCCCACTCCTGCAGCAGCTTCAGTGCGGAGTCGGTGCGGCTATCGCCCGTCTCGATGTCGGCGTAGGCAGCGGTCAGGCGCATGCCGATGAACGAGTAGTTGTCGGCCTGGATCGCGTTGAGGTCGTCGGCGGTCACCGGACCCTTCGCGATCGCCCGCTCGATGAGCTCGGTGATGCGCGCCGCGCGCCAGCCGTAGTCCCAGTCGTTCGTGAGGAAGTGGGGGTAGTCCTGACCGACGATCGCGTTGTTCGCGGTGACGATGTAGCCCTCGTCGGGGTTGTACGACACCGGCAGCTCCTCGAACGGGATGTACCCCTGCCACGCGAACGCCGAGCTCCACCCCGGCTGCGGCATCGAGCCGTCCGCCGCGCCCCGGATGGGCAGCTTGCCGGGTGTTTGATACCCGATGTTGCCGTCGACGTCGGCGTAGATGAGGTTCTGCGCCGGCACGTCGAACAGCGCAGCCGCGCCGCGGAAGTCGTCGAAGTCCTTGGCCGTGTTGAGGGCGAAGATCGCGGATGCCGTCGTCCCCGGCTGCAGCGCGGTCCAGCGCAGGCTCACGGCGTACTCGCCCTCGGGCGCATCGGCCGGCGGCGCGGTCACGGTGCCGCCGGTGCCGACGTAGGGGTGCTCGGCGATCTCGGTGAAGTCGTCGGTGAGCCCCGACACGATCGGGCCGTTCGCGGTGGAGCGCACCTCGAGCTCGACATCGTCGCCGCCCGCCACCTTGAACGTCTCGGTGCGCGTCTGCAGCGGTACGAGCGCGCCGTCGTACCAGTACGAGTCGCCCTGGATCTTCTCGAGGTACAGGTCGGTCACGTCTGTCGTGAGGTTCGTGAAGCCCCATGCCACGCGCTCGTTGTGGCCGATGACGACGCCGGGGAGGCCCGAGAACGAGAAGCCCGCCACGTCGAAGGGGCACTCGTCGGTGACCTCCGAGCACTTGAGCTGGATCTGGTGCCACACGCTCGGCAGCGACGCGCCGAGGTGCGGGTCGTTGGCCAGCAGCGGCTTCCCCGTGTCGGTGTTCGCGCCCGAAACGACCCACGAGTTCGAGCCGATGCCCTCGCCCGCGTCGCCCACGAGCTCGCCGACGGCCTCGATGACGCTGTCGACCTGGGTCCACTCGATCGCCGACGTGTCGGCATCCGTCTCACCGGTCTCGCCCTCGGCCGTCGCGTCGGGCGCGGTGCCGACCGCGGGCACGGTCGAGATCTTCGGCACGATGACCGGGTTGCGGTCGAACGGGTACGCCGGGTACAGCTCGTCGATCTGCTCCGGGGTGTACTGCGACGCGAGCACGGCGCGCTCGGTCTCGGTCTCGATGTTGCTGCGGAGGTCCCAGGCCATCGCCTTCAGCCACGCGACGGAGTCCGCCGGCGTCCAGGGCTCGATCTCGTAGTCCGGGTTCTGCAGTCCGAGCACGGCGTACTCGAACGAGGCGTCGGCGCCCTGGTGGTCTGCGAGGTAGGCGTTCACGCCGTCGGCGTAGGCGTCGTAATAGGCGCGCTCGGTGTCGCTGAGGGCCTCGACCTCCTGCTCGGCGATCTCGTGCCAGCCGAGCGTGCGCAGGAACTTGTCGGTGCCGAGCTGCGACTTGCCGAACAGCTCCGACAGGCGGCCGCTCGTGACATGGCGGCGGAAGTCCATCTCCCAGAACCGGTCCTGCGCCTGCACGTAGCCCTGCGCGAAGAACAGGTCGTGCGACGAGTCGGCCGTGATCGTGGGGATGCCGAGCGCATCGCGCTGCACCGTCACCTCGTCATCCAGCCCCGTCACCGTCACCTCGCCGCTCAGCTGCGGGAACGACCGCTGCACGGTGTAGGTGACGAATCCGATGGCGACGAGGGCGATGACCACGACGATCGCGACGATGGTGAAGAGCGTGATGCCGATGGTGCGGCCCACGGAGCGGCGCTGCACGGTGTCGTCGGTGGCATAGGGCGAGGCGGGGGGCTTCGACATTGAGAGCTTTCCGGGCTGGGGCGGGACACGCGGTGCCTGGCGCCGCGAGACGGGGTGCCACGGGCATCGGGTCGCCCGGGCGCTGTTCCGCATCGTATCCCCGACCGGCGCCCTGGGCCGAATCGCACTCGCTTTTCGCCCCGCGACCGGCCCCTCTGTCCCTCCCCGCACTCGCTGACTTGGCTCATATGTACGCAACACGCTGGCGTGTCGCGTACATCTGAGCCAAGTCAACCGTGGGGGGAGTGGATGCCGGGCGCCCGGCATCCACTCGCGCGAGGTGTCAGCCGATCACGCTCGGCTGCAGGTCGCGCAGCGTGCGGAAGTGGGTCATGCGCGTCACTCCGATGGCGGCCAGGACGCCGGCGCCGACGAGCCATGCCACCAGCACGGTGAGGTCGAGCCACACCCGGTCGGCGCTGCCGCCGTACATGACCTGGCGCATCGCGTCGACGACGTACCCCATGGGCAGCACATGGTGGAGCGCGGCGAGCGGTGCCGGAAGCGTCTGCCACGGGAAGGTCCCGCCCGCCGTGACGAGCTGCAGCACCATGAGGACGAGTCCGAGGAACTGGCCGACCGAGCCGAGCCACACGTTCAGCGCGAGGACGATCGCCGCATACGTCGCCGACGCGAGCAGCAGGATGCCGAGCGTCGCCAGCGGATGCGCGAACGAGAAGCCGAGGGCGAGCGCGAGAACGCCGAACAGGCCGACCATCTGCACGCCGCCGAGCAGGGCCGGTGTCGCCCAGCCGGCGAGGGTGATGCGGATCGGGGAGTGCAGCGCCGTCACCGCGCGCTTGGAGACCGGCTTGACGATGAGGAACAGCGCGTAGATGCCGATCCACCCCGCGAGCGCCGCGAAGAAGGGCGCGAGGCCCGCACCGTAGTTCTGCGCCTGCGTGAGCGACGACCGCTCGACGTCGACGGGGGTCGCGAGAGTGTCGGCCTGCTGCCGCCGCGTCGCGGCGTCGTACGAGGGCAGCTGCGCCGCACCGGAGCTCAGGCCGTCCCGCAGCTGCGTGGCGCCGTCCTCGAGCTGCGTGATGCCGTCGTCGAGGGTCGTCGCGCCGTCGCGCAGCTGTGCCGAGCCGTCGCGCAGTTGCGCGGCGCCGTCGGCGGCGGTCGCCGTGCCCGCGGCGAGGGTGGCGGCACCCCCTGACACCTGCTGCGCGCCGTCGTTGAGCCGGTCGATCTGCGCCACCGCGCCCTGCACACGCTGGTCGATGGCCGTGATGCGCTCGCCGACCGGGTCGAGGGCCGTCAGCACCTCGTCGATCTGCGTCTGGTCGAGCCCGGCCGCCGCGAGCTTGGTCGCGATGTCGGTGCGCGCCTGCGGCAGCGCCGCGGTCGCGG
Organism: Microbacterium jejuense; assembly: GCF_019511665.1. Classification (GTDB taxonomy): domain Bacteria; phylum Actinomycetota; class Actinomycetes; order Actinomycetales; family Microbacteriaceae; genus Microbacterium; species Microbacterium jejuense_A. Next base: position 114,352 of record NZ_JAEUAW010000002.1, on the reverse strand, counting down.
TGGATGCCGCGGCCCCGACCCGGTCGGCGACGCCCGCGAGCTGCGCGGTGCCGTCGGCTACCTGTGCCGCGCCCGCGGACAGCTGGGCGGCGCCGTCGCGCAGCTGCGCCGTGCCGTCGGCGAGTTGCGTCGCACCGTCCGTGAGCCGCGTCGCGCCATCGGCGAGCTGCGTCGCGCCGTCGCCGGCCTGCGCCAGCCCGTCGACCAGCTGCCCCGCGCCGGCGGCGGCATCTGTCAGCTGCACGCGGATGGTGTCGAGGGCGTCGAGCATCGTGAGGCCGGCCTCGGCCACCACCTTCTCGGTGACCGTGGTCTTGATCTTCTCGACCGCCTGTGTGCCGATCGTCGAGGCGAGGTAGTTGTTCGCATCGCTCGTCAGCAGCACGAGGTCGGCGGTGTGCGGGTCGGCCGACGTGATCGATGCGATGGATGCCGTGAAGTCGGCCGGCAGCTCGACGCCGAAGTCGTAGGTGCCGTCGTCGAGCCCGGCTGTCGCCTCTTCGGCGGTCGTCAGGTGCCAGTCGAACGAGCCGTCCTCGATGAGCTCCTGCGCGACCTCGTCGCCGAGGTTGCGGTCGGTGCCGTTGAGCTGCGCGCCGGTGTCGGCGACGACGAGCGCCACCGGCACCTGGTCGAGCTGCCCGTAGGGGTCGCGGTTGGCCCACAGGTACAGCCCGCCGTACAGGATCGGCACCGCCATGAGCGCGATCAGGGCGATGAGCGACATGCGCGTCGACGTGAGGCGCCGCAGCTCGGCGAGGATCATCTGGGGGACCTTCATGCCCGGCCTCCTCTCGTGCGCACGGTGAGCCTGCGCAGGCGCGGGCTCCCGCTCCCGGTCGTTGAGCGAGCGAGGACCGAGCGAGACGAAACGCCTGTGCCGGGTGTCGGTCGTTGAGCGGAGGGCGCTCCAGCGCCCGAAGACGAAACGCCTCGGCTGACGGTCGGGTCGTTGTCGAGTTCGGCTTGCGACGTTTCGTCTCGCTTCGCTCGCTCAACGGCCTGGGGTGTCGGTCGTTGAGCGGAGGGCGCTCCGGCGCCCGAAGACGAAACGCCTGTGCTGACGGTCGGGTCGTTGTCGAGTTCGGCTTGCGACGTTTCGTCTCGCTTCGCTCGCTCAACGGCCGGGGGTGTCGGTCGTTGAGCGGAGGGCGCTCCAGCGCCCGAAGACGAAACGCCTCGGCTGACGGTCGGCGCGTCGTCGAGTTCGGCTTGCGACGTTTCGTCTCGCTTCGCTCGCTCAACGGCCGGGGATGTCGGTCGTTGAGCGGAGGGCGCTCCAGCGCCCGAAGACGAAACGCCTGTGCTGACGGTCGGGTCTGCTTGCGACGTTTCGTCTCGCTTCGCTCGCTCAACGGCCGGGAGGGTCGATCGCTCGACGGCCGGGAGCGCGACGCGGGCCGAAGCCTGCCCGGCGATCACGAGCACGGCGAGACCGCGGGCCGCCAACTCCTCGGCGATCGCCCACCAGGCCTCGGGCTCGCCGCCGTGGCGGTCGGGCGAGACCAGCACGAGACCTTCGACGCCCTTGCGCAGCACCGCCAGCTCGCACAGCGCCCGCACGCGGTCGGCCGGGTCGACGTTCGAGACGGGAAGGGATGCCGCCTCCGCGAGCCCGTTGTCGGCCAGCCAGTTCTGCACCGCGATCGGGTGCGAGGGGCGCCCGGCGAACATGAGCTCTTCGGCCACGACGCCGGCCAGGGTGACGTTCGGCTCGGGCTCCGACACCTCGGGGGCGTCGACCAGGGCGACGCGGCGGCGCAGGCGTGAGGCATCCACCTCTCCGTCGAGCTCGACGCGGCCCGTGTCGGGACGCATGCGGCCCGACGCGATGAGACCCAGCACGGTCGGGCGCTGCTCGGTCTCGGCGACCACCAGCGTCGCGGTGCCCGACGCGTAGGCGGTCGACGTCACGGGCAGGGCGTGTTCGCGGCGGCCCTTGCCGACCGCGTCGAGCACGACCTTCATGCTCCCGCCGCCTCGGCGTCGGCGAGGATGCCCGGATGCGCGTCGAGCACGGCGGCCGCCTCGCGCCACGACAGCCCGGCGATCGACAGCACGGCGCGCACCGCGAGCGCGCGCGCCTCGGGCGACGACGCGTCGATGCGGGTGATCACGGTGCGGGCGGTCTCTTCGATCAGGCGGGCGAGCGTCGGCGCGGCGACGTCGGTGCGCAGCACGTCGTCGTCCTGCCCCTCGCGCACGATGCGCACGACGGTGCGCCGCAGCGGCGCGAGGGCGGCGGCGGTCTCTTCGAGGTGCGCCTCGTCGAGAGCGATCGCGGCGAGCACCTGCACGTGGGCGGCCTCGTTCCACAGGGCCGCGGCCAGCCGCGCGAGCGCGACGCGCGCGTCGGCGTCGTCGATCGTGGCGGCGACGGCGTTGAAGCGCTCGGCGCCCTGGGCGACGAGCTCGCTCACGAGCGCGTCGCGGTCGTCGAAGTGGCCGTACAGGGCGCGACGCGACAGGCCCGCCTGACGGGCGATCGCGTCGACGGAGGCCCGGGGGTCGTGCGCCAGCGCCACGTGGGCCGCCGCGAGGATGCCGGCGCGGTTCTCGCGGGCATCACGGCGCGGAGCGCGCGCGACATCGGTGGAGGTCATGCCCCCATGCTACGTAACTTGCACAGTAGTGTGCAAGTTATCCAGGTGATGCTCAGTCGGTACCGAGGTCGAAGGCGGACGCCTCGTTCGCGGCATCCGTTGCGTCCGCGAGCTCTTCGCCCGCGGCCGTCAGCGGCGTCGCGCTCTCGGTGATGTCGCCCGCCTCGCCCTGCGACAGGTGGCCGACGAGGTCGCCGGTCGCGCCGCCGATGATGCCGGCGGCGGCGTAGTGCTCGAGGCGCACGCGCGAGTCGGCGATGTCGAGGTTGCGCATCGTGAGCTGGCCGATGCGGTCGGTAGGCCCGAACGCGGCGTCGCCGACGCGCTCCATCGACAGCTTCTCGGGGTGGTACGACAGGCGGGGGCCGTCGGTGTCGAGGATCGTGTAGTCCTCGCCGCGGCGCAGGCGCAGCGTCACCGAGCCGGTGATCGTCGAGCCCACCCACTTCTGGATCGACTCGCGCAGCATGAGCGACTGCGGCTCGAGCCAGCGGCCCTCGTACATGAGGCGGCCGAGGCGGCGGCCCTGCTCGTGGTAGGTGGCGAGCGTGTCTTCGTTCAGGATGCCGTTGACCAGGCGCTCGTACGCCGTGAACAGCAGTGCCATGCCCGGGGCCTCGTAGATGCCGCGGGACTTCGCCTCGATGATGCGGTTCTCGATCTGGTCGCTCATGCCGAGGCCGTGGCGGCCGCCGATGCGGTTCGCCTCGAAGACGAGCTCCACCGGGTCGGTGTACTCGACGCCGTTGAGCGCGACCGGGCGGCCGGCGTCGAAGGTGACCGTGACGTCCTCGGTCTCGATCTCGACCGACGGGTCCCAGAAGCGCACGCCCATGATCGGCTCGACGGTCTCGAGCGAGACGTCCAGGTGCTCGAGGGTCTTGGCCTCGTGCGTGGCGCCCCAGATGTTGGCGTCGGTGGAGTACGCCTTCTCGGCGGAGTCGCGGTACGGGAAGCCGTGCTCGACGAGCCACTCGCTCATCTCTTTGCGGCCACCCAGCTGCGTCACGAAGTCGGCGTCGAGCCACGGCTTGTAGATGCGCAGTGCGGGGTTCGCGAGCAGGCCGTAGCGGTAGAACCGCTCGATGTCGTTGCCCTTGTAGGTGGAGCCGTCGCCCCAGATGTCGACGCCATCCTCTTTCATGGCGCGCACGAGCAGGGTGCCGGTGACGGCGCGGCCGATCGGCGTCGTGTTGAAGTAGGTGCGGCCGCCCGAGCGGATGTGGAACGCGCCGCACGCCAGTGCCCCGAAGCCCTCTTCGACGAGGGCCGGCTTGCAGTCGACCAGGCGCGACAGCTCGGCGCCGTACTCGAGCGCCCGGGCCGGGATCGCGTCGATGTCGTCCTCGTCCGGCTGGCCGAGGTCGCCCGTGTAGGTGCAGGGGATCGCACCCTTGTCGCGCATCCACGCGACGGCCACGGAGGTGTCAAGTCCCCCCGAGAAGGCGATGCCGACGCGCTCGCCGACGGGCAGGGACTGGAGGACCTTCGACATAGTCCCCCAGCTTACCGAGGGGCGAGTGGATGCCGCGGGCCGAGGCATCCCCCGTCACACCAGGCACACCCGCATCACCGGCGGGGCTGGAAACCGCCTGTGAGCTGGCCCTAGGCTGAGGCCTGATACGCGCAATCGGGGGGTTTCGGGAATCATGGGTCGTCGTCGGGGAGTTCTCGCAGGGATCACAGCGGTCGTCCTGGCGGCAGCCACAGTCTTCGTCGGAGTCGCTCCGGCGGCATTCGCCGTCGCGGCGTTCTCGATCCAGAAGACCACCGTCGAGCAGGGGCCGTTCAGCCCCGGCGACACCGTCACCTTCCAGATCGTCGTCAACTGCTCGTCGACGAACGACCCCGGCTGCTTCGACACCGTCCTGAGCGACACGCTGCCCGCGCCGCTGGAGTTCAACCCCGACAACCCGACCCCCGTGACCGTCGCGCTCGCGGCGCCCTCGGGCCAGCCGGTCGGGGAGTACGACCTGGCCGTCGATCCCGCGACGAACAGCTTCACCGTCACCCCGGGCACCGACCTCGATGCCAGCCCGGTGGTGTGGCCCGCGGGAAACAGCATGACGATCACGGTGAACGCGATCGTGCCGCCCGATGCGGAGGGCACGTGGGACGGTCAGACCGTCACGAACACCGCGTCGGTCGCGGCGGACAACGCCTCGACCGCCAGCAGCTCCGCTGATGTGACGCTCGCCGTCGAGACCACCCTCGTGCCGAGCATCGACAAGTCCGTGACGCCGACGACCACCATTCCCGCGGTGCCCGGGCGGCCTGTGGACTGGACGGTGACGCCCGGCAATGCGTCCAACCAGAACGTCGACACGATCGTCGTGCAGGACCCGGTGTCGCCGCCGAGCACGTTCAGCGGCTATCTCGACGTCACGGGCTACGACGTCACCGCGCCCGCCGGCACCACGTCCACGACCACCGAGTACTACGTCGACGGCGTGTGGACGACGACCGAGCCCGACCCGATCAGCGACGCCGGCGGTATCCGCGTCACCTTCACCGGCACGTTCGCGCCCGGGGCGACAGGCAGCGTCGTGGTGCACACCGTCACCAACGATGGGGTCACGACCATCTTCGACGGCGAGGACGTGACCGTCACCAACGATGCGTCGTCGACCGTGTCGAAGGGGGCCGACACGAGCGACCCCGTCACCGACGATGCGGGCGTCACGATCGCGCAGCGCGAGCCCGACGTGTCGATCACGAAGAGCTTCGGCGACAACACCCTCGTGAGCGGGCAGAGCACCACCGCGGACATCACCGCGACGGTGGGTGAGCAGAACGTGCAGACCGTCACCATCACGGAGCCTTCCGCGGGCAGTGCGACCTTCACCGATCAGGGCCTGCGCTTCGACGGCTTCGGCGACGGCATCTCGTGGCCGGTGGCCGCGACGTCGGCCGAGATCACCTACACCTACAGCGACTGCGCCACCAGCACGGCCTCGACGACGACCGTCAACACGCTCCCCGCTCCGACCGCGGACTGCACGGTCGAGGGATACACCGTGGTGTTCTCGGCGGAGGGTGACGACATCGTGTCGGGCGCCTACGCGACACTGCCCATGGACGTGACCGCGCTGACGACCGAGTCCGCGGTGGCCAGCACGAACGTGGTCGACACGGCAGTCGAGAACACGAACGGGCAGACCGGCACCGCCGAGGCCGAGGCCCCCTTCACGATCGAACCCCTGTTCCTCGACACGAGCGTCACGAAGGGCATCAACCCCGACCGGATCTGGGGTGTCCCCGGGACGACAGCCGACATGACGCTGACGGGCAACGTGACCCCCGAGTCGACGGCCGGCTCGGACAAGCTCGTCATCTCCGACCCCGCGTTCCCGGGCACCGAGACGGAGTTCTGGGACAGCTTCACCGTCACCCAGATCGACGACACCGACATCCCGGAGTGCACGACGCTCACCGTCCGCTACTGGTCGACGTCGGCAGGAGAGTGGGTGGACTTCCCGGGCGCGACGGAGGTGCCCGGTCCTGAGAGCCTGTGGTCGTACGACGTGCCGGCCGAGCTGCAATCCGACATCGGCGGCATCCAGTTCGAATACCTCCCGATGGACGCCGAGGGATGCCCCGCCCAGCTGGCGCCCGGGTTCACCGTGGTGACGCACCTCGACCTCGAGCTCACTCAGGAGGTCGACGAGACCACGACGTTCACCAACACCGCCCAGTCCCTCGTCGACAACCCCGACGCCGGCGGCGAGCACACCGACACCGCCGCGGACGGGATCGACGTCGAGCCGATCGAAGGTGGTGACGGCCCGGACTTCCTCGACAAGGAGTGGACCCCCGAAGACAACGTGGCGGCGCTGACCGGCGACGTGCGAACCGCCCGGCTGTGGTGGTCGACCGACGGGCTCAACATCTCGCAGATGACGCTCACCGACATCTCTGAGACGCAGAACCCCGCGACGACGGTGTCGACGGTGTACGACGCGTTCGACCTCGTGCGCATCGACCCCATCACGACGGCGACCGATCCCTTGATCGCGAACGCCGTGATCAGCGAGGTGTCGCTCTACCTCGACGGCAGCGGATGGACCGACATCACCTCCCAGGCCTGCGCCGCCGGCTGCGACGGCGGGTTCGGTGGCTACACGCTGACCGACGCGCAGTCCGAGGACACGCTGTCGGTGCGCATCGTGCTGACCGAGAAGACGCCGGGCGCCGGCGTCGGCTCCTCGTACGACCGCCGGCCGATCGACCTCGACTTCCGCGTCCGCGACACCCTGCGCAGCAACCCCGACCAGTGGGTGCTCGGCGACCTGCACCCGTACACGTACAACACGACCAGCCCGGGGCGCGTCAACAACACCGCCAGCGCCCACGGCGTCAACCCGGCGACCGGGGTCGACAGCGTCGACGTGGCCGACGACGACATCCAGATCGTCGATCAGCCCATCAACGCCACGATGACCAAGACGTTCGACCAGGATCAGCTGGGCCTGCCCGACCCGAGCCTGGGCATCGACCCCGCCGACTACCCGCTCATCAGCGGCACGATCACCGCGACGAACACGTCGGCCGCGCGCGTCGTGGGAATGACGATCAGCGACCCGACATCCGGGCAGGCGCTGGCCGACACGGCGTTCGACACGCTGAACCTGTACGACATCGACGCCATCCAGGTGCCGCAGGGCATCACCGAGGCCGAGACGAGCGTCACACTGGCGTTCTTCGACGGCACGTCGACCACGTACTCCTACGCCGACGCGCTCGCGCTCGGTGCGGCCGACCTCGTGGATGTCGTCGGAGTCACCGTGACCTTCCGCGACGACGACGGCGGGGCCGTCATCGCGACAGGCGCCACCGGCGGCATCACGCTCACGTGGCAGCTGCGCGAGGAGCTGCGATCCGCTCCCGGCACGCTGGTGACGGTGACTCCCCCGGGCGAGAGCATCGAGAACGACGCGCACACGCAGCTCGAGAGCCCGGTGCTCGACGACTGCGCCGACAACCAGTGCGGCACCGGCGCGGCCGACGCGAACGACGACTTCCAGATCGTCGCTGCGAGCTACACGATCACCACGACGAAGTCGATCACTCCCGCAAGCATCTACGAGGACCAGTCGAAGAGCTACGTGACGAACCTCGGCGGCCGCCCCAACGGCACCGCGCGGACCACGTTCTTCAGCCTCACCGACACGACGCCGACGTTCTGGAACACGATGGACTACGTCGGCGCCCAGATCAACGTCCCCGCGCCCGTCAACAACGTCGCGATGGACGTGCTCGTGGACGACGACGCCGGCAGCGACGTCGAGTACACGGAGTCGGGCGGCGTACTCACCGCGACGTGCAACGGCCAGCCGCTCGCGGACGACTCGCCCTGCTGGGTCAACGGGGAGTGGGTGGATGCCGCACCCGGCACGATCGAGAGCTTCGACCTTCCCGCCGGCGTGGCCGACGCGGGCACGGTCGTCGGCGTGCGCTTCCGCGCTCAGGAGGTCGACGCCGACGGGAACGTGCTGCAGTGGGAGCGGCCGTACAACCCGCAGCTGACGTTCTCGCTCACCACCATGCGCCGCGACACGCTGCGCAGCGACCCGAGCACCCTCGTGTCCACCACGCGCCCCGACCTGCAGCCCAACCCGGGTGAGACCGCGCTCGGTGTCATCTCGAACGACGTGCAGTCGTACAGCGAGGCGCAGTTCGGCGCGCAGACCTTCACGCAGACGGGCGAGGCTGCCGCCAGCACGATCGTGCGGCACCGCACCAACGCGGTGTCGGTCACCAAGACCCGCGGCTCGTCGCAGCTCATCGCCCAGTCGGCGAATATCCCCTATGTCATCACCGCAACCAACACCGGCCAGTGGAACATGACGGGGTTCACGATCGTCGACCAGGTCGCGACCGACGCGAACGGCTCCCTGCTGGTCGAGCCCGATCCTCCCGCCTACCGGTTCGCGCTGAGCGGCACGGGCGCGCCCACCGGCGACCCCGGCTTCACGGCATCGCTCGATGAGGCCACGGGCCTGCTCACGATCACGCCGCCGGACGGCTTCGTGTTCAATGCGGGCTGGACGCTCACGGTGAACGCCCCGCTGAAGTTCCGCGCCGACGTGACCCCCGACACGATCGTGACCAACGAGGTGACGGTGAGCTCCGACCGCCTCTTCGAGACGTGCCAGGGCACGACCGTCGCGAACGGCAGGGACCTCACGCCCAAACCCGTCGAGAACACGCCGCCGGGCGTGCCGGACTGCTCCGCCGACACGTCGGTCGCACCGCTGGCCGCCGCCACGATCGCCGCCAAGAAGTACGTCAAGGGCGACGACGCCGGCGACCCGACCGTCCCGGGCGACGACGACCTCGGCGTGCTCGCGTTCACGGGCGGCGCGTCGTCGTGCGACCCGAGCGTGCCCGGGGTCGTCACCGCGACCGGCTTCTACTCGTATCCCTGCGCTCCGGTCACGAGGCCGGGCGGCAACGCGCTCTGGCAGGTCGACTTCACGAACACGGGCAACACCGCGGCGCGCGTCGTCGCGGCAGTCGACACGCTGCCGACGGTCGGCGACCAGGGCGTCATCGTGCCCGGTGACCGCGGGTCGCAGTTCCCCGTGTCGCTCACCGGTCAGCTGCAGGCGAACTTCGACGAACTCGTCGGCAGCGCCACCGCGACATACGGCATCTACCTCTCGCCGGTGCAGCTCAGCCAGTCCTGCAACTCGAACGCCATCAAGGTGTGGACCGAGAACGCCACGCCCGACCCGAATTGCAGCTTCGGCTGGGTGCGCGCCGACGCATCGACGCCGTCGGCGGTCATCCAGGCCGCGCGCAGCATGATGCTCGTGCTCGAGTACGAGAACCCGACGGGCGCGAGCCCCGCTCCGGGTCTGGAGCCGGGCGAGACGCTGCGCTTGATCTACCAGACGCAGACCCCGTATGTGCTGCCGGCCAACTCCGCCGTGCCGGACGGCCTTCCGGTCGCCTGGAACTCGTTCGCGACGGCATCCCGGTCCAACGCGACAGTGACGCAGCCCGAGCGGGCTTCACTCGTCGTCGAGCCCCAGAAGGTCGGCATCGCCGCCGCGACGGGACAGCTCGAGATGCAGAAGACCGTCGTCGCGCCCGAGTTCGCGAGTCCCATCGACCTGCCCGACGAGTACCCGCTGCTGGTGAGCTGCGTCTCGGGCGGGCAGCAGACCACGCTGCTGCATGCCGACGGCTCGGATGCCAGCCGCCCGCTGCTGCCGGCCGACGGCACGGTGCTGGTCTACGACAGCGCGACCGGACCGGTGAACCTGCCGCTGTTCGCGGACTGCTCGGTGGTCGAGGATCCGGTGACGCCCGGCGTCGAATGGAGCGTCGATCCGGATTCCACCGTCACCGCCGAACGCGACTTCGTGCAGGACACCCGCGTGTGGGATCCCTACACGGGTGACACCGACAGCACGCTGTTCCAGATCACGAACGAGTACTCCGCCGGAGGGTTCACCGTCGAGAAGGCGGTCGACGACGGGGGCGCGGTGAACCAGGACGGCGAGCCCATCACCTACGACCGCACCTACACGTTCACGGCGAGCTGCATCTTCCTCGACCAGGAGGCGATCCCCGAGGCGGACCGCACCTTCACCCTCGAGCGCGGCCAGTCGAAGACGTTCGAGAACCTCCCCGCCGGTGCGCAGTGCACCGTGACCGAGACGGATGCCGGGGGTGCGGCATCCACCACCATCACGGTCACCGAGGACGGCGACGGCACGGTGGACCAGCCGTTCGCGATCCTGCCGTACGAGGAGGGCACGACGACGGCTCGCACCGACGTCGCCGTCGAGAACGTGTACACCACCGGCTCGGTGCGGGTCGTCAAGACGGTGACCGGTGCCGGAGCCGAGGCGTGGGGTGCCGGGCCGTTCACCGTCGAGATGACGTGCACGCTCGACGGCGTGAGTCCGAACCCCGTGTTCGAGGACACCCGCACCCTGACCTCGCCCGACGATCTGACGTGGCAGGTGGACGACCTGCCGACCGGCGCGGAGTGCACCGTCACCGAGACCGACGACGGCGGCGCGAACGAGTCGACGGCCGGCGTCACGGTGACGGTCGGGGACGACACGACGGGTGTCGTGGACGCCGACATCACCAACGTCTTCACGCTCGGCTCGCTCGAGGTGCACAAGGAGCTCGAGGGCGCTCCCGCGAACGGGCTCGACCCCGCGACGACCGACACCTACACGGTGAGCCTCGCCTGCACACGCGTCGTCAACGGCGAGACCGTCGACGTGGCGATCCCGGGCGGCGCGACCCGCACCATCACCGGCGCGGGAACGGCGGTGTACGAGGGACTCCCCACCGGCGCCGAGTGCACGGTCACCGAGACCGACCAGGGCTTCGCGACCGGAACGCCGGTCATCACGCCCGACCAGCCGGTCACGATCGGCTCGGGCACGACGCCCGTCGAGGTCACCGTGACCAACGTGTTCGAGAACGGCTCGGTGTCGGTGCAGAAGTCGGTCGCCGCCCCCGCCGGCTTCCCGGTGCCGGAGTCGTTCACGGCGACCGTGTCGTGCACGTGGCAGGGCGCCGACGTCCCGCTCGCGGACGACGGTGTCGTCACGATCGTCCCGGGCGAGGATCCGGTCGTGATCCCCGACGTCCCGGTCGGCTCGATCTGCTCGGTCGAAGAGGACGACGCGGGCCAGACCGGCACGACCGTCTCTCCGGAGTCGATCACCGTCGCAGAGGCCGACCAGACGTTCGCGTTCGACGTCGAGAACACGTACGAGTGGGCCTCGCTCGAGGTCGGCAAGCTCGTCGAGTCGCTCGCCCCCGAGATCCCCACCGGCTTCGAGTTCAGCGTGGTGTGCATGTTCCAGGGCGAGACGGTCGTCGACGAGACGTTCACCCTGGACGCGAACGAGACCGAGACGATCACCGAGATCCCGGCGCGGTCCGAGTGCACGGTGACCGAGACCGACGACCGCGCCGCCGACGCCACGATCACCGCGGCCGATGTGCCGGGCGTCGAGGGCGACCTCGCCCCGATCATCGACCAGGCGACCCGCACGGTCGTCATTCCCGAACTGCAGCCCGACAGCACCGCGGTCGTCAACACGGTGACGTACACGAACTACTACGACGCGACCGCCGTCATCCTCGTGAAGGAGTTCGAGGGCGCCGGGGCCGCCCAGTTCGGGCTCGACAAGACCTTCACGTTCTCGGTGACGTGCACGTTCGGGGGCGAGACCCTCATCGACACCACCATCGAGCTGAACGCCGAGAACGGCTGGAGCTCCGCGGTCCACGACGTGGTGGCGGGATCCGAGTGCACCGTCGTGGAGGACGACCTCAACGGCGCCGACGCAGTCGTCATCACCCCGAACGACGGCGAGGACACGTCGGTCGGCACCGGCATCGTCCCGGTGACGGGCGGCCTCGTCACGGTGACCGCGACGAACTGGTACCTCACCGGCTCGGCCGAGGTGACCAAGACGTTCGCCGGCGACGGCGCCGAGAAGTTCGGCACCTCCGCCTACGAGCTGAGCCTGACGTGCGTGCGCGACGGCGAGCTCGTCGACATCCCCGACGGCCGCATCCGCGTCGTCAGCGCCGACTCGCCGACGGCGCTGTGGACGAACCTTCCCACCGGCTCGGAGTGCCGTCTGGTCGAGCAGGATGCCGGCGGCGCGAACTCGACCGAGATCCTCGACGCCGAGGGCAACGTGCTGGCGGGCGACGGCGAGGGCTACACCTTCACCGTCGAGACCGACCCGACGATCCTGAGCGTCGACGACCAACCCCAGCCGAGCCTGCAGGTGCGCAACACCTTCAACCTCGCGCAGGTGTCGGTCACGAAGACGGTCGACAACAGCGGAGCGGTCGACGCCAACGGCGACCCGGTCGTCTACGGTCCCTTCGAGGTCACGCTCGCCTGCATGTGGGATGAACAGCAGGTGACGGCGGCCGAGCCGATGACCCAGCAGATCGCCGACGGCGAGACGGTCACGTGGACCGAGCTGCCCGAAGGCGCGGACTGCACGGTGACCGAGACCGACACCGCCGGCGCCGAGTCGACGACCTCCGTGGTGACCGAGGGCGGCGCGACCGGTGACCCGCAGACCGGCACGGTCGTCGAGCTGGCACCGCTGCCGAACACGGATGCCGCCGATCAGACGTCGGCGGTGATCACCAACGTGTTCGGGGTCACCGACCTCAGCATCTCGAAGATCGTCGACGGGACGGGAGCGTCGAGCGTGACCCGCACGTTCCCGGTCGACGTGACGTGCGTGCTGATCGACCCGTCGCACCCCGATCCGGGCCTCGTCGTGCTCGACGCGTCGTACGACATCGGCGGCCCGAACCGGCTCACGGCCGAGGTCTCGAACCTGCCCGCAGGCAGCGAGTGCACCGTCACCGAGACCGACACGGGCTCGGCGGCGCAGACCACGATGACCGTCGACGGCGAGGAGCAGCCGGGCGCCTCCGGCACGGTGACGCTCACGTCGGGCCAGGTGACGATCGTGTTCACGAACACCTTCATCGCCCCGCTGCCGGCGACCGGTCTGGAGTCCCGGGCCACGGTGCTCGCACTGGCGGCCGGCTTCGCGATCCTCGCCGGGGGCGTCGCCCTCGTGATCGTCGCGATGCGCCGCCGCCGGCTGGGCTGACCCTCGGCGCCCTGAACAGGGGGATGGTGGATGCCGGGCCCCCGGCATCCACCATCCCGCCGCCTCCCGCGGCCGATGTCAGGCCGGCAGGGCGCCGCGAGCCGCCCGAGAGCCCTGGCGGGTCGCGCGGCGGTCGCGGTAGCGGCCGATGACGATGATGATCGTGCCGATCGCCAGGAACGCCGCCATGATCGCGCCGATGTAGGCGAACGCCGCGCTGTAGCCGCCGGCGCCGTGCGGGTCGAGGAAGGGATACGGGTACCACCACGGCGTCGTGCCGTCGGGGTTCGCGACGCGCTCGCCGCGGATCATCGTGTAGCCGGTCCACGCGAGCGGGTAGCCGACGAACACCGCGAGCGACCACCACGGCAGTCCGCGGCGCCGCGGGGCGAACAGCAGATCGAGGATGAAGTACAGCGGCAGCACGACGTGCAGCACTTCCACCGCGTACTGGTCGAGGATCGCGATGCCCGCCGTGTCGCCCAGCGCGACGGGTGAGGGCAGATCGCGCAGCAGCGCGTTGTAGACGACGCCGAGCAGCAGGACCGGGCCGGTGACGGCCCCCATCGCCAGAGCGATGCCCAGCGGCTCGCGGGCAGAGCCCGGGCGTCGCATCGTCCATGACGCGGCGGCGAGCAGCGTGCCGATGCTCAGCAGCGTCGACACGATCGTGAACAGGCTGAAGTAGTTGGCGAGGACGTCGCCGAGCCCCTGGCCCTGTCGTGCCGCGCGGTCGACGTTCACGATGAAGCCGGCGACGACGCCTGAGAACCCGGCCGTGGCGGCCGCGATCCGAAACCATGCCCAATGCATGACACACCCCCAGATGTTGCGACGACCCGCGGAGCGCGGGTCGCTGTCTTCGAGGTCGAGGGTGCTCGCGGCAATACGCGGGCGCGTGAAAACTTGGCGCGCGACGGCGCTGAAAGCGCTCGCCGATCGCCGGCGGTTGTGTTAGGTCTACAACATGTCGGCCGTTTGGGGGACAGATGCCACAACGGCGCGATCAGCGCTCCGGCGACCCCACCAGACGACGAACGACGCGACCGCGACGATCGCGATCGCGATGCCGATCACGTAGAGGATCACCGACGGCCAGCCGCCGGGGTTGTTCGGGTTCAGGAACGGGTAGGGGTACCAGAACGGGTCGCCGCTGACCGGGTTGGTCACGAGCGGTCCGCGCACCATCGTGTACACGACCCAGACGATGGGGAAGGCGACGATCCACCACAGCGACCGCCACGGCAACGCTCGGCGCAGCGGTCCGAAGAAGACGTCCGCGAGGAGGAACAGCGGGGCGATCAGATGCATCACCTCGTTCGACCACCACACCGGCTCACTGCCCTGCGGCAGCACGACGTTGCGCAGGAGCGTGTTGTAGACGATCCCCGTGATGATCATGTAGGTGCTGACCGCGGCGAGGGCCACCGCCAGACCGGTCGGCTCCCTGTCGGCGTCGCGGCCCCGCGTCCAGAACCAGATCGCCGCGACCAGCAGCACGACCGCCGCGGACGCGTTCGAGAGGATGGTGAAGAAGCTGAAGAAGTTCGCGATGGTGGTGCCGACGTCTCGTCCGAGCCCGATCGACGTGCCGACCGACTTCGCCAGCTGCGCGACGATCGCCGCCACGATCAGCGCGGCCATGGCCGCCCGCGCGATCGTCCAACCCTGTGCCCACCCCGGAGTACGCGTCATGGCCACACGATATCGGCTGGTCGCAGGCCACTTGGATAGGATGGGGTGTAACCGTCCAATAAACGGGGGAGTAGCCCATGCCAGGCATCGTGATCGTCGGAGTCCAGTGGGGAGACGAGGGCAAGGGCAAGGCCACCGACCTCCTCGGTGAGCGCACCGACTGGGTGGTCAAGTTCAACGGCGGCAACAACGCCGGTCACACGGTCGTGATCGGCGACGAGAAGTACGCCCTGCACCTGCTGCCGTCCGGCATCCTCTCTCCCGGCGTCAACCCGGTGATCGGCAACGGCGTGGTCATCGACCTCGAGGTGCTGTTCGCCGAGCTCGAGGCGCTCAAGTCGCGCGGCGTCGACACGTCGCGGCTCAAGGTGAGCGCCAACGCGCACATCATCACGCAGTACCACCGCACGCTCGACAAGGTCACCGAGCGCTTCCTCGGCAAGCGCATGATCGGCACGACCGGTCGCGGCATCGGTCCGGCGTACGCCGACAAGATCAACCGCGTCGGCATCCGTGTGCAGGACCTCTTCGACGAGAACATCCTGAGGCAGAAGGTCGAGGGCGCGCTCGACCAGAAGAACCACCTGCTGGTCAAGGTCTTCAACCGCCGCGCCATCACGTGCGACGAGATCGTCGACGACCTGCTGTCGTACGCCGACCGCCTGCGGCCCATGGTCACCGACACGGCGCTGCTGCTGAACGAGGCGCTCGACGCCGACGACGTCGTGGTGTTCGAGGGCGGCCAGGCGACGATGCTGGACGTCGACCACGGCACCTACCCGTTCGTCACGTCGTCGTCGGCGACCGCCGGCGGCGCGGCGACCGGCTCGGGCGTCGGCCCGAACCGCCTCGACCGCATCGTCGGCATCGTCAAGGCCTACACGACGCGCGTGGGGGCCGGTCCGTTCCCGACGGAGCTGTTCGACGAGAACGGCGACTTCCTGCGCTCGCGCGGGTTCGAGTTCGGCACGACCACGGGGCGTCCGCGGCGCGTGGGCTGGTACGACGCGCCCATCACGCGTTACGCGACCCGCATCAACGGCATCACCGACCTCGTGCTCACGAAGCTCGACATCCTCACGGGTCTCGACCAGATCCCCGTGTGCGTCGCGTACGACGTCGACGGCACGCGCTTCGACGAGGTGCCCGTGAACCAGTCCGACTTCCACCACGCGAAGCCGATCCTGGAGTACTTCCCCGGCTGGAAGCACGACATCTCGGGCGCCCGCACCTTCGAGGACCTTCCGCGCGAGGCGCAGGAGTACGTGCTCGCGCTGGAGGCGATGAGCGGCACCCGCATCTCGGTGATCGGCGTGGGCCCGGCCCGCGACGCCGTCATCGTCCGCCACGACCTCGTCGACTGAGGTTTTCGCGGCCTCGCCATTCGCCGAGATCAGGAGATCTCGCGTAGGCAGGTCGATTTCGCGCGGATCTGCCTGTGTAGGCGAGATCTCCTGATCTGGGAAAGGGTGTGGGATCGGTGCGGTTCTGGCTGGGCGGGTACACCGCCGACATGGGCGGGAGCGCGTCCGGAATCGGGATGCTGCTCGCCGGCGCGGCCGACGAAGCCTCGGCCGGCGGGCCGCTGGCCTACGCCGGCGAGGTCGCCACGGCTGATTCGCCGTCGTGGCTCGCTCCGCACCCGAGCCTGGATGTCGTGTACGCGGCGCTCGAGCACCGGCAGCAGGTGCAGGCCTTCCGGCGCACCGGCGAGACGACGTTCGCACCGCTCGGCGACCCCGTGGCGGCCGGTGAGGCCGTGTGCCACATCGCTGTCGCTCCGGACGGCGGCTCGCTGATCGCCAGCTGCTGGGGCGACGGCCGAGTGGTGCGGATGACGGTGGATGCCGCCGGCCGCCCCTCCTCCCCGGTCCTGGCTCCGGCGGCCGTGGACCCGTACGGTCCCGACGCGGCTCCTGCCGAGGCCGGCGATCTCGATCTCACCGCGGCCGCTCGCGCGCTGCGCGAGGCCGCGGGTGAGGAGTTCGCCCACCTCGTGCCCGACCACGACGTGCCGGACGAGACGGCCGGGGACGAGGCATCCGGTCGCCCCTCGCGTGCGCATCAGGCCGTGTTCCTGCCGGGGGGTCTGGTCGCGACGACCGATCTCGGGTACGACGTCGTGCGCTTCTGGCGCGCGGGTGCGACGTCGCTGACGCCGCTGCAGCAGGTGGCGCTGCCGAAGGGCAGCGGCCCGCGGCACATGGTGTGGCACCCGAGCGGGCACCTCTACGTGGTCACCGAGCTGTCGTGCGAGCTGTTCGTGCTCGCGGCGTCCGCCGACGGGACGTGGTCGCTCGTGAGCGGCACGCCGCTCGGCGCGGGCACGCTGCCGGGCGACAGCGCGGCCGAGCTCGCGGCCTCGCGTGACGGCGAGTTCCTCTACGCCGGCGTGCGCGGCAGCAACACGATCGCGACGCTGCGGGTGCGCGGCGCGGGGGAGTCGGCGGCGCCGGTGGCGCTCGTCGACGCAGGCGTGAACTGGCCCCGCCACCACGTGGTGGTGCGCGACACGCTGCTCGTGGCCGGCCAGCTGTCGGACGAGGTGGCCTCGCTCACCCTCGACCTGCGCACCGGCGTGCCCGGCCGCGTGCGGCACCGCACGGGCGCGCCGTCGCCGACCTGCCTGCTGCCCGTCCGCTGATCCACAGCCGTCGGGGCGGCGCTGCGGCCCTTGTTAGCCTGGTCGCGGGACGAAAGGCGGCGATGAGCGCGAACACGACGCTGAGCGGTGCGGCACGCAACCGCCTGTTCGCGTTCAACGGCACCGCCTGGATCGCGGGGCTCATCCTCATCGCCGTCATCTCGGTCTTCCTGATCTCGGATGCCGTCGGCGAGACGTCCTCGTCGAGCGACGACTACTACGGCGAGCCGTGGGTCAACCCCGACCCGCCGATCGCCGATGACGAGGGCGACGGCGTCTTCAGCGGGACGGACGGCGCCAAGATCTCGCTCCAGGGCCTCGACCCCTCGCGACCGCTGCTGATCACGGCCCTCGACGACACGTACGTCGCCGGCGTGTGGGTGACGGGCCCGGACGGCGAGATCCTCACACCGGGCGAGTACGGCGACGCGCCGTCCTTCGACGCCTACAACCTGTCGGGCGAGCAGTGGGTGCTCGTGCCGCAGGCGGATGTCGCGCTCTGGGTCGACGGATTCAGCGACGAGCGCTTCCGGCTGAAGATCACGACGCCCGAGGTCGAGAAGCGCACGGGCGTCGTGAGCGGGATCGGAAGCACGACGTTCTTCGTCGACGAGGGCGTCACGACGGCGCGCGTGAGCATGCGCGGCGACGGTCACCTGTACCTCACCGCGGTCACCGTCGCCGGTCAGGAAGAGGTGTTCTCGTCGACCGACGCCACCGACAAGTCGATCGCGTGGGCCGACAGCGACATTGCGATGTTCGTGGTCGACGCGTCCGACGACACCGCGTGGACCATCGACTTCCCGACCCCGGCGGCCGCTCCCACGCCGGCAGCGACACCGACGGAAGGGACCGGGGAGTGAACGGGTTCCGCCGGATCCGCCTGTTCTCGGCGGTGACGTGGGCGGTCGGCACGGTCGTCGTCGTGGCGCTCGCGTTCTTCACCTTCCCGTCGCTGGCGATCAACCCCCGCACCGGCGAGCTGCTCGTGGGGGAGGGCGAGGGCGAGTACGAGTACCCGTGGGAGACCCCCGGCGCGACGGAGCTCGAGATCGTCGACGGCGTCGTGCACGGCACGCGGGCGGGCGGGTACCTGCGCCTGCCGGGCGGCTCGGCGCTGCTGACCCTCACGCCGGCGCCGGGCAACGACGAGGACGAGTGGGTGCGCGTGTACCAGCAGCGGGGCACCGGGACCGACCCCGAGGCGAGCGACTGGGACTGGCCCGGGTACCTCGGTGCGCTGTATCCCGATAGCGATGTCGTGGTCCTCCCCGGCAGCGAGGACGGCCTGCTGTGGTTCGGCGAGGCGCTCGACGACTGGTCCGCGACGGTCACGTACCCCGAGGCCACGCCGATGACCGGGACCGCCTCGGGCAAGGGCAACGCGCTGCTGCTGTACGAGGGCGAGGCGCTCAGCGGTCGCTTCCAGCACACCGGCACCGGCGTCTTCCTGGTCGGGGCCGTCACCGTGGGCGACTGGAACAGCCTCGTCAACGACGTCGACGAGGTCGACGAGAGGGCATCGTGGGAGCCGACCGACCGCATCGTGTTCCAGGTCGAGTCCGACACCGGCGACGGCAACTGGACCATCACGCTCGACACCCCCGCCGGGGCCGCCCCCGATCCCGCACCGACGCCGGCGCCGTGAGCCCCGGCATCCCTTCGATCCCCACCCAAAGGAGCTGACGTGACCTTCGCCGACACCCTCACCGAGGCGTTCAAGGCGCGCCTGCCGCTGCTGTACATCGAGACCGGCGAAGAGGTGCGCGCCATCGCGGCCATCTCGGACGCCGCCGAGACACAGCGCCACCCCAGGGCGCTGTGGACGTGGAGCGCCGCGCTCGGCCTCGTCGGCCCCGACGGCAAGTCGGTCGGCAACACCGTCAACCCCGCCCGCGCGCTGCAGCACATCGCCGGCGTCGACACCCCCAGCGTCTTCGTGTTCTGCGACCTGCACGCCTACCTCGGCGGCGAGCACCGTCCGGGCGACCCTGTGCTGGTGCGGACGGTGCGCGAGACGGCACTCGAGTTCCGCCACGGCGACGTGTCGCGCACGCTCGTGATCACCGCGCCGGTGCGGGTCATCCCGCCCGAGCTCGAAGAGGTCACGCACCTGCTGGACTTCCCGCTGCCGACCGCCGCCGAGATCCGCGACCTGCTCGAGACGATGATCGAGAACAACGCGTCGGGCGACGGGCGGATCCGGGTGGATGCCGACGACGCGGCCCGCGAGCAGCTCGTGCATGCCGCGCTCGGCCTGTCGATGGCCGAGGCCGAGAACGCGTTCGCGCGCGCCATGGTCAACGACGGCAGCCTGTCGGCGCAGGACGTGCCGATCGTGCTCGACGAGAAGCGCCAGGTGGTGCGCAAGTCGGGCGTGCTCGAGTTCGTGCAGGCCGATATCGACCTCGACGACGTCGGCGGGCTCAACAACCTCAAGCGCTGGCTGTCGCGCCGCGACGGCTCGTGGCTCGGCAGCGCCCGCGACTACGGGCTGCCGGCGCCGAAGGGCGTGCTGATCACGGGCATCCCCGGCTGTGGAAAGTCGCTCACCGCGAAGGCGACGGCGGCGTCGTGGGGACTGCCGCTGCTGCGCCTCGACATCGGCCGCATCTTCTCGGGCCTCGTGGGCTCCAGCGAGCAGAACCTGCGCACCGCCATCGCGACCGCCGAAGCGGTCGCCCCGTGCGTGCTGTGGGTCGACGAGATCGAGAAGGGGTTCTCGAACACCACCGGCCAGGGCGACTCCGGCACCACCGCCCGGGTGTTCGGCACCTTCCTGACGTGGATGCAAGAGAAGCGGCATCCCGTCTTCGTCGTCGCCACGGCGAACAACATCGACTCGCTGCCGCCGGAGTTCCTGCGCAAGGGCCGCTTCGACGAGATCTTCTTCGTCGACCTGCCGACGGCCCACGAGCGCGAGGCGATCTGGCGGCTGCAGCTGCGCTCGCGCGCGTCGGAGGCGAACGGCCTCGAGGCGATCGCGTCGGACGACGCCGCCCTGGCCGAGCTGGCCGCGGCCAGCGAGAACCACTCGGGCGCCGAGATCGAGCAGTCGGTGGTGTCGTCGCTGTACGAGGGCTTCGGCGGGCGCTCGAAGATCACGCTCGACACCGTGCGCGAGGTCGTCGACACGATGATCCCGCTCGCGGTGACGCAGGCCGAACAGGTCCAGCGCATCCGCGCGTGGGCCACCGAACGCGCCGTCCGCGCGACGGGCACCGAGGACCTGGATGCCGCTGAACTGACCGGCGCGGCCGCCGAGGGCGCCCTGTCGTCGCGTCGCGGCGGCCGGACAGTGGACTACTGAGGACGGGGAACATGGCCAAGCAGCTCGTGGTGCGACTGCACCCGGACGGAACCGTGGATGCCGAGACGATCGGCATGCAGGGACCGGAATGCCTCGATCACATCGAGGCGCTCGAGGCGCTGCTCGACGCCGAGACGGTGTCGTCGAGCTTCACCGAGGACTACACGACGGCCTCGACGTCGGCCGTCTCGTCGATCGACGACGAGCAGTCGGACCGGACCACATGACCACCGTCGTCGCCCAGTCGCAGGGCCGCGGAGGGCAGGGTTCCCTCCTCGGCACGGTCCCGCCCGTCGCGGGACCGGCCGGCGCCGTGCGCTGGTCGCGGTTCCTGCCCGCGACGGCGGCCGAAGGGCCGGGCGTGCGCGCGGCGGTGTGGCTGCAGGGGTGCGCGGTCCACTGCCCCGAGTGCTTCAACCCCCAGCTGTGGGCGCCGCGCGGAGGAGTCGTCACCGCGCCCGACGAGCTCGCGCGGGAGTGCGTGGCCGCGGCCCTGGCCGCCGGCGCCGAAGGCCTCACGCTGCTCGGCGGCGAGCCGTTCGAGCAGGCGCGGGGTGCGGCATCCCTCGCTCGCGCGTTCCAGGAGGCGGGCCTGGGCGTCATGACCTTCAGCGGGCACCCGTACGAGCTGCTCGCGGCATGGGCCGAGGACGGCCGCGACGACATCGCCGAGCTGCTCGCCGCGACGGATCTGCTGTGCGACGGCCCGTACCTGCGCGAGCTGCCCGACACCGAGCGCCCGTGGGTCGGCTCACGCAACCAGGGCATCCGCGCGCTGACGCCTCGCTACGAGACCCTGGTTCGAGAGATCGACGCCGACGGCGGCCCCGACCGCGTCGAGGTGCGCATCGCCCGCGACGGGACGGTCGCCGTCAACGGGTGGGCGACGGATGCCGCCCTCGCGGCGCTCTTCGACGACCTCGGCGTGCGCGCCGACAGCCCCGCGCAGGTCGCCGCCGCACACAGACGAACACGAGTGGAGGCCGTGCGATGAGCGTGACCCTGATCCTGATCCCCGCGGCGCTCGCCGCCGCCACCGCGATCTCCGCCGCCGGCGGCATCGGCGCGCTCAGCCAGCTGGGGCGCGAGCACGAGGAGGACGAGACCGCCACGGGCGGGGCCGAGAGCGGGCCGCGCCCCATCGAGGTGCGCACGCGCATGAAGGACCCCGACCTGCTGGGCGACGCCCTGCGCGACATCGGTGCGACCGCGGTGAGGCTCGACGGCGACGCGCTGTCCGCGGCGATCGACGGCGTCGAGCTCGACATGACCCGCTCCGAGGACGGCGTGTGGGCGGCGCACTTCCAGCGTGCCGACGGCCGCGAGCTCGCCGAGTCCGAGGCGGCCGACCTCGTGGCCCGGCTGGACGCCGCGTATGCCCTGCGTGTGCAGCAGGCCGTGGCCGCGCGGATCCGCGACCGTGCGGCATCCGCCGGCTTCGAACTGGTCTCGGAGTCCCGCGACCAGGACGACACCGTCACGATGGTGCTCGACGTGAAGGACTACGCGTGAGCACGACCCGCGCGACACCGGCGAACGACGTCCCGAGCATCGGCTGGCTGCTCGGAATGAGCTCCTGGATGCTGCTCACCCTGGTTCCCGGTCCCATGTTCGCGTGGCTGGGCTTCGGCATCATCGGCGTCGTGTCGCGCAGCCGGCGGCTCATCATCCTCGGCGTGGTGTGGGCGGCCGTGGCCATCCTCGTGAACCTGGAGCTGTGGGGCGAGGCACAGCCGATCGTGCGCGCGGTCGCGTACCTGGCCGGCATGGTGTGCGCGCTCGCGGTGAACCCGGGGTGGCTGCGCACCATGTGGCAGCGGCGCCTCGACAGGTCCGGCATGGGCGTGACGGCGGCGCGCACCGCCGCGACGGGGGCCGGGACGACCCCGACGGGCAACCGTGCGAGCCGGCGCGCCGCGGCCAAACGCAAGCGCGCCGCGCAGCAGAAGGCCGAGGCTGACGCCGCGAAGTCGCGCGCCGCCGCGCCCGCACCGGAACCGGTGCCCGACGAGGCGCGAGAGCTCGCCGCCGAGGTGGGAGCGTCGGCGGACGACCTGCTCGAGGCGCCCACGCCGACTCCGGCCGCCCCCGCCGAGCCGGTCGACGTCAACACCGCGACGGCCAAGGAGCTCGAAGGGCTCCCGGGTGTCACCCGCGCCCGTGCCCGCAAGGCTGTGGCCGAGCGCGACGAGCAGGGCGGCTTCAGTTCGCTCGAGGACTTCGGCGAGACGCTCGGCCTGCAGCCGCACGAGATCGTGCGGCTGCGCAAGGTTGCGGTGTGCTCCCCGCGCCCGCGCGGCGAGCGCCGGTTCGGTCGTCGCGTCGACTTCTGATCCGCCGGGCGATACGGCGGTGAGGGATGCCGCACCGCGGGCCGCGGCATCCCGAACCGGCCGCGTCAGGCGGCTCGGACGGATGCCGCGCGCGCGGGCGCGACCGGCTCGTGCAGGCGGTCGACCACGTGCTCTGCGTCGCGGCCCATGCCCATGAGCGTCGGGGAGGCGACGGCGTACTGGAACGGCAGGCCCATGAACGCCAGCCCGGGCACCCGCCTCGCCAGGCCGCGCACGTGGTCGGGCCAGCCGTCGCCGCCGAACGCGGCCGCGATGTCGATGAACGCCAGGTCGGGGCGCGAGCCGGTGCTCCACACGATGGTGGCGGCATCCATCGCCTCTCCGTCGACGACCGGGCGTCCTCCCGACACGGCGGTGAGGCGTCCGACGCGGCGCACACCCGCGCGGTCGAGGTCCGACAGGTGGTTGCGCACGAGGTTCACGCCGTGGCCGCGATGCTCGTCGGCGAACCGGCGACCCCGCTCGGTGTCGAGCCTCAGCCCGCGCAGCCGGCGGATCGCGATGCCCGCGATCAGGTTGCCGACGGGTGTGTCGATGCGCCCGGGCACCTGGCCGGGGTGCCGCCCGGCGAGCGTCGTGGCGTGGCCGGCGGCGGCGGCCTCCAGCGCGATGTCGGTGCCCGAGTTTCCGGCGCCGACGACGAGCACGGGACCGGGGGCGAAGTCCTCCGGGCCCTGGTAGTCGAGCGAGTGGACGGTGCGGATCGCCGGATCGAGCTCCCGCGCCAACGACGGCACGATCGGCACATGGTGCGCGCCCGCGGCGACGACGACATGCGCGGCGACCAGGTCATCCCCGGTCGAGAGTGCGAGGCGGAAGCGCCCGTCGCCATCCAGCGACAGCCGCGACACGCGTGTCGACAGCCGCAGCGGTGAGCCGATGGCCGCGGCGCAGCGCTCCAGGTAGTCGCCGAACTGCGTGCCCGTCGGGTAGGCGAAGTAGCCGATGTCGAGCCGCGTCCCGGGCAGTTCGGCCCAGCGCCGCGGCGTGAAGAGCCGCAGCGAGCGATAGCGGTGCCGCCACGTGTCGCCGACCCGGTCGCCCGCGTCGATGAGCAGGTGGTCGATGCCGCGCTCGGCGAGCAGGCGTGCCGTGTGAAGGCCGGCGGCGCCCGCGCCGATGACGATGGTGTCGAGTTCTGTCGTGTCCATGTCGTCCTCCTGCGCTCACGGTAGGTCCGCGGCGCACGGGCCGGCATCGGCAGAAATGACCAATTCGCGCGTGGATGCCGCGGCCCGGCGCCCCTACGCGGTCGCGGCGAGGCCGTGCTCGAACGCGTACGCCGTGGCGGCCGAGCGGCTCGGCACCCCGAGCTTCGCGAGTATGCTGCCGACGTGGCGGGCGACCGTGCGCTCGCTCAGGAACAGGTGCTCGGCGATGCGCCGGTTCGACCAGCCGCGGGCGACGAGGGTCAGGACCTCGCGCTCGCGGCGGCTGAGTCCCGGATCGGACTCCGTCGCCGCGGCGGTCGCGGTCCGCTCGAGTCGTGCGAGGTCGGGGATGGCGCCGAGGCCCTCCAGCACCCCGCGCGCCGCGTCGAACTCCAGCTCTGCCCCCTCGCCGTCGCCGAGCGCCCGCACCGCTTCGCCGATGGAGACGCGCGTCACGGCCGCATCGTACGGTGCGTCGAGCCGGCGCCATCCCGCCCACGCGGCACGCAGCAGGGGCAGCGCTTCCAGCGGGCGTCCGGCCGCGACGGCGACGTCGCCGTCGGCTCGGGACGACAGCGCCCGCAGGTACAGCGTGTCGAACGCCTCGGCGCACGTGGCTAGCTCCGCCGCGGCATCCTTCGCGTCCTCCAGGTGCCCGCGGTCCAGCGCGATCCGCACCGCGGCCGCGAGCACCTCGCTCCGTGTGGCGGGGTCGACGCTCGTGCTCCGAGCCGTCGTCAGCCCGGCCCACGCGCCGGCGAGATCCCCGGCGTCGCGGTGCAGCAGGGCCAGCGCCGGCTGCACGTCGCGTCCGAGCGCCGCAGCGCGGCGCAGCGCATCGCGGCTCGCGTCGGCGCGCCCCGCCACGCGATGCAGGTCGGCGGCGCGGTACCACGCGTTGGCGAGGGTCTCGGTGCGCTTCTCGGTCTCGCACACCTGCGCGGCGGCCGAGGCGGCACCCGTCCACTCGCCGCCGATCTGCATGACGCTCGCCCGGTGCAGCGTGCACTCGCCCCGGAAGGGCTCGAGCCCGTGCTGCGCGTCGCACCAGTCGCCGAGCTCGCGCGTCCACACGCGCGCCCGTTCGATGTCGCCGCGGGCGAGCAGGCTCGCGATCACGGCGCAGTACGCCGGGCCAGCGGCGCGATCGCTGACGCGGCCGTTCGCGATCCGCAGCATCACGCCGTCGAACGTCTCGAAGGCCTCGGCGACGCGACCGTCGGCCAGCAGTGCCCGGCCGAGTCCCATCGTCGCCAGGGTCGCCGTGTCGGCGTCGTGTGCGGCATCCGCTCGCTCGATCGCGTCGCGGTACAGGGGGATGGATGCCGCAGCCTCGCCGTGCGCGAAGGCTCCGAACGCCGCGCAGAGGGCGCGCATCCCGTCGACCGGGGGCTTCGCGTCCGGTCGGCCGCACAGCTCCATGAGCCTGCCCATCCACGCGCCCGCGCGGACGCCGTCGCCGTGCTCGCTCAGCGTGAAGCCGAGCCAGAACACGCATCGGACGGCCGACGCGAGGTCGCCGTCGTCGAGGTAGCGCAGATGCGCGCGCTCCCACGCGCGCTGCGAGACGTCGTCGCGCCCCACGAACCAGGCCGCTTGGCCGAGCTCGTCCAGCTCGTCGCCGGCCAGAGCGGCCTCGTGAGCGGCGAGCTGCTCGAACCGTCCGGTCCAGTCCACGACGGCGGCGCCGCGGATCGCCATGCGCACAGTATGGGCGCGCGGCGATCGGCCGACAAGGCCGCGCGTCAGATCTTGGCGTCCTGCTTCGGGATGAAGACCTGCTTGATGATGAGCAGGATCGACGCCGTCACGGGGATGGCGACGAGCGCCCCGAGCAGACCGAGCAGCGTGCCGCCGACCATCGCCCCGATGACGACGAGCGCGCCGGGCACCGAGATCGCCTTGTTCATGACCTTCGGCGTCAGCACATACGCCTCGAGCTGCATGTAGATCAGGTACACGATCGCGAAGATGAGCGCCGGCAGCCAGCCCGTGAAGAGGGCGATGACGGTCGCCGTGATCCAGTAGAGCACCGAACCGATGAGCGGGATCAGCGTGATGCAGAACGCCAGCACACCCATGAGGGCCGGGAAGGGCAGCCCGAGGAACAGGTGCAGCAGGAAGGCCACGATCGAGTTGCAGAACGCCAGCACGACCATGCCCATGAGGTAGGCGCCGATGGAGTCGGTGATCTGCTCCGTCATCGCGCCGGCCTTGGCGCGGTTGCGCGCCGGGGCGAACCGGACGAACGCGACCTTGATGGTCGGCAGGCCCGCGAGGAAGTACAGGCTCAGCACGAGCACGATGATCAGGCCCGAGATCGTCGTTCCGACGCTCACCGCGAAGTTCACCACGCCGCCGCCGATCGCGGCGATGTTCGCCGGATCGGTCAGGAATTTCTCCACCTGGTCGGTGATCTGCCCGACCTGATTGCCGAACGTCGAGCTCAGCCACGCGTAGAAGTCGGACTTCTGGAAGTCGTCGACGTACTGCGGCAGATCGCTGAAGAAGGCCGAGATCTGCTTGACGAGCGTAGGGATGACCAACAGCATCACGCCGGCGAACACCAGCGCGAAGGCCGTGTAGACGACCACGATCGCCCACGGTCGCGACACGTGATGCTTGCCGAGCCAGCGCACCACCGGGTCGAGCCCGAGCGCCGCGAACAGCGCGAAGACGACGTAGATGATGATCGTCGAGAGGTTCCAGAACGCCAGGCCCAGCGCGGCCGCGGCGAGGGCGCCGAGGGTGAGCAGCAGGCCCAGGCGGAACGGGCTGTTGAGGTTGGCCCAGAAGGTCTTGCCTGCCGGTGCCTCGCCGGTGAACACCGGCTGGCCGTCGGGTCCGGTCACCGTGCCGTCGGCGTTCACGGCGCGCGTCGCCGCGCCGGCGGCCGTCGCCTGGCGGTCGGTGCCCGCGAGCACGGGGGCCGAGAGGGGCTCGGCGGCTTCGGCGTCCGTAGCGCCGAGCGAGGGCGAAGCATCCGTCATGCGAGACACTCTAGGGCTGTGCCGCGCGTGTGCACGAGAGAACGACCGCAACATCACCCGGATGACATGACGCGCCGCCGCATGCCGCCGATCGCGCGACGCTGCGCGAGAGACCCCTCGGGTAGGGTCGAGGGGCGAAGGAGGACCCCATGACCGAAGACCCCACGGCGACGCTCACCCGGCTGCGCAGCAGCATCGACAACATCGACGCCGCCCTGGTGTATCTGCTCGCCGAGCGCTTCAAGGCGACGAAGCAGGTCGGGCATCTCAAGGCCGACCACGGCATGCCGGCGTCCGACCCCGCGCGAGAGGAGCAGCAGGTCGCGCGCCTGCGCAGTCTCGCCGAGCAGGCGGATCTCGATCCCGCGTTCGCCGAGAAGTGGTTCAACTTCGTGGTCGCCGAGGTCATCCGTCACCACACCGAGGTCGCCGACTCCCGCTGAGCGTCGTTCCGTACGGAATGCGGATGCCGCCACCCCGCGCACGCGCCGGGTGGCGGCATCCTCTGTCCGCGGTTCAGGGCACGGTGCGCCGCAGCGTCGCGTACGAGATCGCGCCGAGCACGACCGTCAGGACGAGCCCCCACGCGGCCAGCCCCACCGCGCCCAGCTGCACGAGCGCCGTGATGACGTCGCCCCACACCTCGAAGCGCGTGATGGCCCAGATCGCGATGAGCAGCAGCACGCCGACGCCGACCCAGATCAGGGTGAGCAGCAGGGCGCCGAAACGCTTGTAGACGGTGGCCGACCAGAACCCGAGCATGAAGATCAGCATCGCCATCACGAAGTAGAAGAACGCGGCTCCGAGAGCGCCGTCCTCGACGACCCAGTCCAGCGCGAAGAAGTAGCCGTTGATGCCCCAGCCGTTCGTCGCATCCTCGATGAGCCCGCCGATGGCGAACACGGCGGCCAGCAGCACGGCGCACATCGCCGCTGCGAGCATGGTGCCCAGGAAGAACTCGCGACGCGTCACGCTCATCGCCTGCGAGAAGGGGAAGGTGAGCGTCAGCGACGAGATGCCCACGAACAGCAGCACCCACAGCGGCGCCTGGGACCCGCCGCCGTAGAACGGTCCCTCGAGTCCCGACGAGTTGAGGATCGCGTAGATCGCGATCGACATCGCGAACGAGGCGCCGAGCACGAGCAGCGGGACCCAGACGAACGTCTGCTTGTTGATCAGCTGCATGCGGACGACGTTGACGGTGCGGTTCATCGCAGTGCTCCCTCTTCAGAGGCGGCGGATTCGGATGCCGCACGCTGGGTGGTGCGGACGATCAGCTGCTGCAGCGAGACGGGGGCGACGTCCAGGCCCGCCGACGCGAGCTCGGCGCGATCGGCGTCGGTCAGGTGCCCGACGACGGTCACCGAGGCGACGCGCCCGAGCGTCTCGCGGTGGATGACCTCGCGGCCCGTGACGAAGGCATCCACTGCCGCCACGTCGCCCACGATGTTGGCCGCACGGTCGCGGATGGCATCCGTTGCCTCGTCGATGAGGATGCGGCCTCGGTCGATCACCAGCACGCGCTCGATGAGGTTCGACACCTCGTCGATCAGGTGGCTCGACAGGATGACGGTGCGCGGATGTAGCACGTAGTCCTCGAGAAGCCGGTCGTAGAAGATCTGGCGAGCGACCGCGTCGAGGCCGAGGTACGGCTCGTCGAAGAACGTGATCTCGGCCCGCGAGGCGAGCCCGATGATCACGCCGACCGCCGAGAGCTGCCCGCGCGACATCTTCTTGATGCGCGTCTTCATCGGCAGCTGGAAGTCGTCGATGAGCCGCTCGGCGAGCTCTTCGTCCCAGTGGGGGAAGAACAGCTTCGCCGTGCCGAAGGCGTGCCTCGGCAGCGCGTCGTCGGGGTACTTCTGGCTCTCGCGCACGAAGCACATGCGCGAGAGCACCTTGGCGTTCTCGTACGGCTGCATCCCGAACACGCGGACGTCCCCCGACGTGGCGAAGTTCTGTGCCGTGAGGATCGACATGACGGTGGTCTTGCCCGCGCCGTTGCGACCGAGCAGACCGTAGATGGTGTCCTTCTCGATGGTGAAGCTCACGTCGTCGACCGCGACGACGTCGCGATATCGCTTGGTGAGATGGTTCACCTCGATGACGTGCGTCCCGGTCGTCATCGTGCGTTCCCTTCTGTGGTGGCGGCCGGCGCGGATGCGCGGTCGCGGATGAGCTGTTCCAGATCCTCGGGTCCGAGCCCGAGCTTGCGGGCCTCGACGAGCAGCGGTTCGACGAAGCGGTCGGCGAAGGCGTTGCGCCGCTCGGTCAGCAGCAGGTCGCGCGCCCCCGGCGCGACAAACATGCCGATGCCGCGCCGCTTGTACAGCACGCCCTTGTCGGCGAGCATCGCCACTCCCTTCGCCGCGGTGGCGGGGTTGATGCGGTAGAAGGCGGCCAGTTCGTTCGTCGACGGCGCCTGGGCCTCTTCGGCGAGGCTGCCGTCGATGATCGCGTCCTCCACGTTCTCGGCGATCTGGAGGAACAGCGCCCGGCCTTCTTCGATCACATCCCGCTCCTGCTTGGTTGGTTACATACTTGACTAGCTAACCATGCAACGTTCGGGACCGAGTGTCAAGCCTTGGACCCGACCCCCGTCAGCGCCGGCGTGGTATCGCGCGTGCGCGCGGCGTACCCGCCGGGCCGATCGGTGTCGAATTTGCGACCCCTGCGCCCACATGAAACGGTGGATGAGGCCCTGCACGGGTCAGACCCGACCAGTCCGCGGTCGCCGGTGACGTCTCACCCGGGACGTCAGACCGGCGGGCGTACGGTCGGCGGCCGCGGCGCGGATCCGACATCCGCTGCGTGAGGGGCCGCCACCCGGGCGCGACCGATGCGGCTCCTGCCGCCGAGGTGCACAGTGACGCTCCCGCCTGCCATCGAGGCGAAGAATCTGTTCAAGGTCTTCGGACGAAACCCCCACGACGCCGTCAAGAGACTCCGCGGCGGCGCGACCCGGGCCGATGTCGCCGACGCCGGCTCGGCCGCCGTCATCGACGCGAGCTTCACCGTCCAGCCCGGTGAGATCTTCGTGATCATGGGCCTGTCGGGCTCGGGCAAATCGACGGTGCTCCGCATGCTCAACGGACTGCTCCCGCCGACCGCGGGCGACGTGCGGGTGCAGGGCAAGAGCGTCGTGGATGCCTCACCCAAGACGCTGCGGGGCATCCGGCGCCGATCCATCTCGATGGTGTTCCAGCACTTCGCGCTGCTCCCGCACCTGACCGTGCTCGACAACGCGGCGTACGCGCTCGAGATCCAGGGCGTGGGCCGCGACGAACGCCGGGCGAGGGCCCGCGAGATCCTCGGCAAGGTCGGGCTCGGCGAGCGGGCCGACGCCATGCCCGACGAGCTGTCGGGCGGCATGCGCCAGCGTGTGGGACTCGCCCGCGCCCTGACGGCCGGCACCGACATCCTCCTGATGGACGAGGCGTTCTCGGCACTGGACCCGCTCATCCGCCGTGAGATGCAGGAGCAGCTCATCGAGCTGCAGCGCGAGCTCGGCCGCACCATCGTGTTCATCACCCACGACCTCAATGAGGCGATGTTCCTCGGCGACCGCATCGCCGTGATGCGCGACGGCCGCATCGTGCAGACGGGCACGCCCGAAGAGATCCTCACGGATCCCGCCAACGACTACGTCGCCCAGTTCGTGCAGGACGTCGATCGCGCCCGCGTGCTCACCGCCGGCTCCGTCATGGCCCCGCCCGCCGCGACCACGCCGGTGAGCGCCGGCGTGCGCGGCGCGCTGCGCGTGATGCGCGACCTGCAGGTCGGCTCGGTGTCGGTGATCGAGAACCGCCGCTTCGTCGGCACCGTCTCGGACCGCGCAGTCATCCGGGCCGTCAAGGCGGGCAACACCGACCTACGCTCGCTCGTGCGCAGCGGCCGGCCCGCCGTGCACGTCGACGATCCGCTCACCGACGTGGTCGAGCGCGCCGTCGAGAGTCCCGTGCCGGTCGCCGTCGTCGACGACGCCGGCCGCCTTGTCGGCACCATCCCGCGCGTGACGCTGCTGGCCGCCCTCGGCGACGTGCCGCCGATCACGCGCGAGAACCCCGTCATCGAGGTGCCGGCCAGCGTGCCGGTCAGCGAGATCACGCAGACATTGGCGGTCGTCGAGGCGCCCTCGGGCGCCACGACCACGCTCGCGGGCCGCGCGGCGCCGCCCACCACCGTCGGCGTCTCGAGGATCGCCGACGACGCGGCCGCCGCGGCGGAAGGAGCGAGCCGATGAACGACTTCTTCCGGCTCCCGCTCGGCGACGTCGTCGAGGCCGCCGTGCGCTGGCTCATCGACGCGCTCGGCGGGTTCTTCGACGTCCTCGCGGTGATCTTCGGCGGGCTCTACGACTGGCTCGACGCCTCACTGTCGGCCCCGCCGTTCTGGGCGGTGATCCTCGTGATCGCGGCGTTCGCCTACTGGTCGCGAGGACTCGTGCTCGCCGTCGGCAGCGCCCTCGGCCTGCTCGTGATCGTCGCTGTCGGCCAGTGGCCGAACGCGATGGACTCGCTCGCACTCGTGATCCTCGCCGCCGTTGTGGCGATCGCGATCGCCGTGCCCCTGGGCATCTGGGCCGCCCGCAGCGACCGGGTCTCGGCGGTGCTGCGTCCCGTCCTGGACTTCTTGCAGACGATGCCCGCCTTCGTCTATCTCATCCCCGCGATGCTCATCTTCGGCGTCGGGCCCGTGCCCGGCATGGTCGCGACGATCGCGTTCGCGCTCGCGCCGGGCGTGCGCCTCACCGAGCTCGGCATCCGCGGCGTCGACGCCGAGATCGTCGAGGCCGGCCATGCGTTCGGCGCGTCGCCGGGACGCATCCTGCGGCAGATCCAGCTCCCCCTCGCGATGCCCAGCATCATGGCCGGCGTCAACCAGGTCATCATGCTGAGCCTGTCGATGGTCGTCATCGCGGGCATGGTCGGCGCGGGCGGGCTCGGCGGCGCGGTCGTGCAGAGCCTCAGCCGCATCGACATCGGGCTCGGCGTCGAGGCCGGCTTGTCGGTCGTGATCCTCGCGATGATCCTCGACCGCGTGACCTCCGGTTTCGCGGTGCCGCGCGAGCGGACGCCGAAGACCTCGACGGATGCCGCCACCGCCGCGACCCCGACGGTCGAGCAGCCGCGGGCCGCGGCATCCCTCCCCGCCGACGTCGCCGACGACCGCCAGCCGGTCACGGCCTGAACCGAGAGGACACGCACATGACGAAGCGACGCATGATCGCCGCCGGCCTCGCCCTCGCGGGGACCGCCGCACTGCTCGTGACCGGCGCCATTGACCAGACGGGCGTGGCCGGTGACGACACGAAGGGCCGCCTCACGGTGGCGGTGTTCAACGGCTGGGACGAGGGCATCGCCGCGTCCGAGCTGTGGAAGGCCGTGCTCGAAGACGAGGGGTACGCCGTCGACCTGGTGTACGCCGACCCGGCCGCGGCCTACACCGGCATCGCGAAGGGCGACTACGACCTCACGCTCGACACGTGGCTGCCGCTCACGCACGCGGAGTACATGAAGACGTACGGCGACGATCTGGTCGACCTCGGCGCGTGGAACGACGAGGCCAAGCTCACCATCGCGGTGAACGAGGATGCGCCGATCGACTCGCTGTCCGAGCTCGCCGCCAACGCCGACCTGTTCGGCAACCGCCTGGTGGGCATCGAGTCGGGTTCGGGCCTCGTCACGGTCACGCAGAACGAGGTGATCCCCGGCTACGGGCTCGAGGGCATGCAGTTCGTGACGTCGTCCACCCCGGCGATGCTCACCGAGCTGCAGGCGGCGACGGATGCCGGCCGCGACGTCGCCGTCACCCTGTGGCGTCCCCACTGGGCGTACAACGCGTTCCCCATCAAGGACCTCGAAGACCCCGACGGCCTGCTCGGCGACGCCGAGGGCATCCACACCGTGACGTCGACGGGCTTCGCGGAGGAGTTCCCCGAGGTCGCGGCGTGGCTGGAGGCGTTCCGCATGGACAACGAGCTGCTGTACTCGCTCGAGGACGCGATGTTCCGCGAGGGAGGCGACGACGACTACGGCCCCGTCGTCGCGCAGTGGATCGCCGATAACCGCGACTACGTCGACACCCTTACGCGCTGACGTGGCGCCCGGCGCCGACGCGCCGGATCAGCGCGGCGGCTTCGGGTGCACCACGCGGCCCGGGGCATCGCCGTTGCCGCGCGCGGGGACCGGCCACTGCGCCGGCGGCGCCGGCGGCGTCGTGCTCGGGCGCCCGGGCGCGCGCAGGGGCTCGGGCTCGGGTGCGGGCGCCGAGGCCGCCGGCTGTGCCGGGGCGGCTGCATCCTCTCCCGCGGCCGAGGCCTTCGGCCCGAGCTCGAGCATCACCTTGTTCTCGAGCACTTCGATGGCCTCGTCCGAGATCGAGATGAGCCCGTCGAGCTCCTCGCGCACGCGGCGGTACGCGAGCTGACGCTCAGCGGGCGTCGCGGCCTCGTCGATCGCGACGGTCAGCAGTTTCTTCGCGGTGTCGAGGCGCTTGCGCTCGACCTCGGTGAAGCCCGAGTCGCGCAGGCGCCGCGCATCGCGCTCGGCGACGTCGAACGCGACCTCGAAGTCCGCGACCGCGTTGCGGTACTCGGCGAGCTGCTCCTTCGTGAGCTTCGCCTTCGCCGAGGCAGGCCGCAGGCCGTCGGCGACGCGCTTGGCCCGCAGGAACGCCGCGGTCAGCGGCTGACGCCCGTCGCTCATGGCGGGGAACGCGATGATCTTCGCGACGTCGAGCTCGTACTCCAGCCACCGCGCGGTCACGGCGTCGTGGGTCGCGAACAGGCGTTCCAGCTGCGTCGCCTGCGTCTCGCGCGCCGGGGCCTCGGGGGTCCCCGCGGTGGCGGTGGGTGCCGTGAAGGCGGGAAGGGATGCCGCCGGCACCGCCTTGCCGCGCGCCGCCGCCTGCGCGGCCTTGAGCTCGGCTTTGGCGTGG
Organism: Microbacterium jejuense; assembly: GCF_019511665.1. Classification (GTDB taxonomy): domain Bacteria; phylum Actinomycetota; class Actinomycetes; order Actinomycetales; family Microbacteriaceae; genus Microbacterium; species Microbacterium jejuense_A. The sequence continues at coordinate 80,035 of NZ_JAEUAW010000002.1, read as the reverse complement.
AGCACCTCGAGTCGACGCTGGTGTCGGCGCCGCGCACTCAGCTCCCAGCGTCGGCCGATCGTCCCCACCACGCCCAGCGCGACGAAGGCGACCCACCAGTTATGGCCGATCCATGTGAAGACCGACTGGAGGACCTCATCCACCCTGTCATGCTAACGGCCGTCGGCGAACGCCGTACGGGGTCCGAAGCAGGCTGTCAGGTGGGTGGCGTCTGGCGCGGCGGGGGCATGCGCGGGATCATCGACGGCAGCCGGTCGGCGAGCTCTGCGATCATCGCCGCCGCCGCGCCGATCGTGGCGGCCGTCGTGGCGGCGGCGCTCGGCGGCGCCGCGCCGGGCACGCCGGCCTGACGCTCGGCGTCGGCCAGCGCCGCCTGCATCGCACGCACGGCGTCGCGGTACTCCACGTACTGCTGAGGCGTCACGCGGTCGCGCAGCGTCGGCCGCTTGGCGAGGGCCTCGCGCTGCGCGCGGAGGAAGACGACTGTCGAGGGATGCCGCGGGTCGGTCACCTGCGAGTACTTCAGGGCCTTGTCGACATCGGTCTCGTACGACAGCCAGCGCGTGTTGAGGGCGTCGTGCTCGGCCCACAGTCGTTCGATCGGGAGCGGATCGCGCGCCGAGGCGGCACGGTACTGCGAGTACCCCGCCTTCACGCGGGAGCGGCTCGCACGGAGTGCGAGCGATGCGGACTTCTCGGACTGGCGCGCGAGCTGCAGCTCGCGCCGGGCCTCTGCAGCCTGTGGTGCCGCCGCCCGCGCCTTCGCGGTCATGGCGTCGGCCTGCGCGATGCGCACCCGTGCCTTCGCGGCGACCAGCGCGCGGTACGCCTGGGACTCCTCATGGCGGGCAGCGTCGAGCTCGAGTCGCCGCGCACGGCGCCCGCGTGTCGTCAGGCCCACGTAGGTCGCCGTTCCGGCGCCCGCGGCGGCCGGAACGATCCACCACCAGCCCGCCACGATGAGGAGGATCGGCTCCACAGTGTCATGCTACCCGCGAGCCGCGACGCCGCGCCCGGGAGTGTGCTGAACGGCGTCAGTGCCCGCCGATCTGCATCGTGCCGCCGTGCCGGCGACCGTCGGTGGCGTCGTACACGGGGGCGTCCGGGCCGGCGCCTGGCTCGCCCGGGCGCGCGGTCCGCGTGTCGTAGCTCTCGCGCGGGGGCGAGATGAGGTTGTGGATGCGGGTCCAGAGGGACTGGTTGCCAGACATGGGGGACCTCCTTGTGTGGAGGCTAGCGGGTCACGCGTGACTGCGAAAGCGCCAGGTCAGCAACAGATCAGCCGAAGAGCAGCGCGAACACCGTCGCGCCGCCGCCGACGAGGATGAGGGCGACGATGGTCACCCACGCGACGATCTTGACGCGCCGCTGCCGGGCGTCGTTGTAGTCGCTGTACTCGTCGTCGTCCGCCGCCATGGCTCAATCCTAGGGTCAGGCGGGCTCGACGACGGTCGGGCCGAAGGCGTCCGGCAGCGTCGAGGTCGACAGGTCGCGCAGCTCGGCCAGCGGCACCGTGAACAGGCCCTGCACCTCGAGCGCGGGCTCGTCGCCGTCCGCGGCCGGGTCGGTCACGCCTATGCGCAGCACGGGGTAGCCGCGCCCCTCGCACAGGCCGCGGAACTTGACGTCGTCCTCGCGGGGCACGCTCACGATGACGCGGCCGGTGGACTCCGAGAACAGGGCGGTGGCGGCATCCACTCCGTCACGCTCCTGGATCTCGTCGAGCCAGACGCGCGCGCCGACGCCGAAGCGCATGACCGCCTCGGCGAGGGCCTGCGCGAGCCCGCCCGACGACAGGTCGTGCGCCGACGACACGAGCGACTGCTGGCCGGCCGCGTGCAGCAGCTCGGCGAGCTTCTTCTCGTTCGCGAGGTCGACCGCCGGCGGGCGACCGCCGAGGTGGCCGTGGATCGTGCCCGCCCACTGCGAGCCCGACAGCTCCGTGGCGGTCACGCCGAGCAGGTAGATGTTCTCGCCGGCGTCCTGCCAGCCCGACGGGATGCGGCGGGCGACGTCGTCGATGATGCCGAGGACGCCCACGACCGGGGTCGGGAAGATCGGCTGGTCGCCGGTCTGGTTGTAGAACGAGACGTTGCCGCCGGTGACGGGCACGCCGAGTTCGAGGCATCCGTCCGACAGGCCGTCGACGGCCTGCGAGAACTGCCACATGACCTCGGGGTTCTCGGGCGAGCCGAAGTTCAGGCAGTCGGTGACGGCCGTGGGAACCGCGCCCGAGACGGCGACGTTGCGGTACGCCTCGGCCAGCGCCAGCTTGGCGCCCTGGTACGGGTCGAGCTGGCAGTAGCGGCCGTTGCAGTCGGTCGCGATCGAGAAGCCGAGACCGGAGTGCTCGTCGACGCGGATCATGCCGGCGTCGTCGGGGAACGACAGCGCCGTGTTGCCCATGACGTAGTAGTCGTACTGGTTGGTGATCCAGGACGTGTCGGCGAGGTTGGGGCTCGCGACCAGCTTCGTGAACTGCGCGCGCAGGGTGTCGGCGTCGGTCGCGCGGGGGAGTGCGGATGCCGAGTCGTCGCGCAGCGCGTCGATCCAGGTCGGGTACGCGACGGGACGCTCGTACACCGGGCCGTCGACGGCGACCGTGGACGGGTCGACGTTCACGATCTCCTCGCCGTGCCAGAAGATCTGCAGGCGGCCGTCGCCGGTCACCTCGCCGAGCACGCTCGTCTCGACATCCCACTTGTTCACGACGGCCATGAAGGCGTCGAGCTTCTCGGGCGCGACGATCGCCATCATGCGCTCCTGGCTCTCGCTCATGAGGATCTCTTCGGGCGTGAGCGTGGGGTCGCGCAGCAACACGTTCTCGAGGTCGACGCGCATGCCCGAGCCGCCGTTGGCGGCGAGCTCCGACGTCGCGCACGAGATGCCGGCGGCGCCGAGGTCCTGGATGGCCTCGACGAGCTCGTCCTTGTAGAGCTCCAGGCAGCACTCGATGAGCACCTTCTCGGCGAACGGGTCGCCGACCTGCACGGCGGGGCGCTTGGTGGGGCCGCCCTCCGAGAACGTGTCGGACGCGAGGATCGACGCGCCGCCGATGCCGTCGCCGCCGGTGCGGGCGCCGAACAGCACGACCTTGTTGCCGGCGCCGGTGGCGTTGGCGAGCTTGAGGTCCTCGTGGCGCAGCACGCCGACCGCGAGGGCGTTGACGAGCGGGTTGCCCTGGTAGACCGCGTCGAACACGGTCTCGCCGCCGATGTTGGGCAGGCCGAGGCAGTTGCCGTAGAAGCTGATGCCGCTCACGACGCCGTGCACGACGCGCGCCGTGTCGGGGTCGGAGATGTCGCCGAAGCGCAGCTGGTCCATGACGGCCACCGGGCGCGCGCCCATCGAGATGATGTCGCGCACGATGCCGCCGACGCCGGTCGCGGCGCCCTGGAAGGGCTCGATGTAGCTCGGGTGGTTGTGCGACTCGACTTTGAAGGTGACGGCCCAGCCCTCGCCGATGTCGACGACGCCGGCGTTCTGGCCCATGCCGACCATGAGCCGTTCCTTCATCTCGTCCGACACCTTCTCGCCGAACTTGCGCAGGTAGATCTTGGACGACTTGTACGAGCAGTGCTCCGACCACATGACGGAGTACATGGCCAGCTCGCCCGAGGTGGGGCGGCGGCCGAGGATCTCGCGGATCTTCGCGTACTCGTCGTCCTTGAGTCCGAGCGCCGCGTACGGCTGCTCCTTCTCGGGAGTGGCGAGCGCGTTCTCGACGGTATCGGCGACGGCGGTCGAAGAGGGGGTGGTCACGCGGCTCAACTCCAGGAATTCGGGGGATGCCGGACCCCACCAGTCTATTCGCCGCGAGAAGCGGGTGACGGCTGCCGGCGGCCGCGGCATCCCGAAGCCTTAGCCCAATTCGTCCCACGCACGCCGAAGAGCCTCCAACGCGGCTGCCCACTCGATCCGCTCCTGCTCGAGGCGCACGTCACCTTCGTCGCGTATGCGTTTGAGGGCTCGCTCTTCCGTGCCCGTGAGTGCAGCGAACACCCCGCGGTTCGGCGTCGGCTCGCGAACCCACATGTCGCGGTAGCCGAGCAGGGTGTCCTGATCCATGAGGACCGACCTCACATCCGAATGGTGAGTGCGCAACCGGCTCAAAATGGCGAAGCCGTTCGAGTCGAGGTCTCCCCAATAGAGCACCGGCCGCTGCTGCACCCACGGCAGCGAGCCGATGACGTCCACCGCGTATCCGGAGCCATGTATAGCGATCGCGCCGGGCCATGCCGGGAGGGCTAGGACCGACTCGAGATTCTCGAAGACCATCACCGCGCGCGGTGTGCATCGAAGCCGCGCAAGCGCGCTTGCCGGCGCCGCGAGCTCGGCAATGCCACCGACGGCGAGTGCGTCGTCGAGCACCCGCAGCCGGACCAGCGGATCACTGTCGACGATGCCCAGCCCGTCCTGTCCCGTTGCGGCGCGATGCAGCGCCGACAGGATGCCCCGGTGGGCAGAGAACCATTTCGTGTCGACACCGCGGATCGGCAGCTGGCGCGGACGCAGTCCGCGGACGGGGTTGTCGATGAGCCACCGGGTTCCGTGCAGAACATCCTCGAATTCGTCGTCGGTGTACCGTAACAGCTGTTCGGCAGATCGCCGCATCGCCGCCGCAACCTCATCCGAGCGTGTGACATCGTCCGCGATCACGGTGCGGAGCCGCGCCACTCGCCGCCGCAGCGAACGCCACTGCCGCAACTCGTCACCGCCGACGAACGAGGCGACCTCGTCGGGCGACGCCAGCACGAGGCGAACCGGGATTCGCTGGCGACCGATGCTGTGCCACGATCGGGTCTCCCAGTCGACGGCCGCGCCCGTGACGGCCGCCCAGTCCTGTGCCCAGCGCTCAGCTGTGCGCTGGTCCGCCAGCATCTCCCGCTCTGAGGGAGGCTTGAGTGGGATGGTCAGTACCGGTTCCGGATGCACGGCGGTCGCCCATGCAGCGCGTTTCGTCGTGAGACGCGCCCTGGCGGTCTCGCGCGCGCCGCTGACCGTGATCACGTGTTGTCCTCATCCGTCGCGCGATCGGTCCACGTGACGTCGGCCACCGTCGATCGCCGACGCGTCGGGTTATCGATCGAGGTCGCCGCGCCGACGTACGGTTCGATGGTCTGCAGAAGCTTCTGCGGCGTCGCGAGCACCAACTGGAATCCGAAGGCGACGAACACATCGAGGGCCATCCGGGTGTACCGGGTATCGGCCTTGTCGAAGGCCTCATCGAGCACGATCGTGCCGTACCTGCTGTACTCGTCATCCGGGTCGGCCAGCCGGTACCGGAGCGCGGCGGCGAGACAGAACACGACGAGCTTCTGCTGCTGGCCTCCGGACATTGCGGCGCCCGAGTCGTACGTCGCGTGCACGCGGTCGTGGTCGTCGATCTCTTCGGCGCGGAACCTGACGTGGAGGCGCGTGTCGAGGCATTGTGACGTCCACACGCGGTCGACGTGATCACTCGACGAGAACCTGCGCATGAGATCCGCCAGGAGAGCGAATCGCGCCTCGGCAGACGCCGCGTCATCGTCGCCCCAGCTGCCCTCGGAGATCGACTTCAGATCGTTCATGAACCGATTCACGGTGTCGGTGCGCCGGGTCTTGACTCGCAGACGCAGATAGCGATCAGCGTCGAAGGGCGACCGTCTCAGGGAGGCGTTTACCGGTCGGACGCGATCTTCGATCTCGCGGGGAGCTCCGAGGATCTCGTTGCGCAACTCGCCGATGAGGCTGCTCGAACGCTCGCGGAACAGCTGGAGGAACCGCGCCTCGTACTCGGGCAGTCCGTGCGCGACGATCTCGTTTAGCATCTCGAGGAAGCCACGGCGGTCGGCGATCGATGCGCTGAGATCGGCGGATGCTGCCGGCCAGTGATCGACGAACTCGGTGATCAGGCGCTGGCACAGGTTTCCCGCCTCGATCGCCGTGGTGAGTGCTCGATCGCGCTCACGATGCAAGCGGTCCTGCACCTGTTGGCCGACCTCCGCAATCGTGCTGCGAGCGATGCTGCGCTGCACGGCGCGGTAGCGGGTGTCGAGCGCCGAGGTCGTTTCCTCGTCGACCTCGGCGAGCGCGCCCGAAGCGATCTCGGCGTCGAGGCCGGCGACCACCTCGTCGAGATCGCGGAGACGATGACGGGTTTCGCTCAGCACGATGCCCGCATCCTTCGCGCGACCCCGCAGCCGGTCTCGCACCGCGCGCGCCGCCTCGCTCGCGTCGATCGCCTGCTGCAGGTCTCCATCGCCGCGCGTCAGGACAACGAGTTGATGCCGAAGGTCGGCGACGGCCGATGCGGCGGTGTCCCGATCGATGTCTGCCCAGCGCTGCTCACGGATGGCGCGCAGTGCTCCTACGCGTTCTGACGCGGCGCGCTGCCGGACCATGGCCGATCGAACGACATCGTTGGCCGCGTCCCACTCTCGCTGTGCCGCCTGCCGCCGTTCGACGAGCGCCTCAAGCTTCGCGTCTCTGTCCCCGAGCACCCAATGACTGCGCTCGGCGATGGCGATGCGGTCGTTCTTCTCGTATCGCGTTCGTGATGACTTGATCTGACCGTTGATCGTCACCGCGCGCGCGTGATCGTCGAGGTCGTCGACCGCATCGACGCACGCGACGTCGTATCTCTCGGAGAGAGCCCCCGACACCCATTCAGCGAATGCGCCGTCAGCGATGGATACACGATGCACGAGCGAGATCGGGCTCGATGCCGGCCGTGGCGGTGGAGAGTTCCGCTCCACCTCCTCGTAGACCAGCCGGGTGCCGAGGTGATGTTCGTCCACCCATCGCCGCACGGTGGCCAGAATGTCGCTGCGAACCAGCAGCGTGAGTGCGAACGGGCGCAGCACCCGCTCGATCGCACCTGTCCACTCCTCGAAGGCCGGCTTCACATCGATGAGCTCGGCCGCGAACGGGACGGCCGAGCTCGGTAGGCCGGTCGCATTCATGAGCAGGCGCCGCACATCGAGCAGCTCCGCGGGCACCGTGGTTCCGCTGTCACGCAATGCACGGATCTCGCGGTCGATCCTGTCGAGCTCCAGCCGTGCTTGTGTCTCGTGACGACTCTCCTCGTACGTCGGCCCGGACACCTCTCCAGTCGCGAGCAAGCCGTCGATCGAACTGATGAGCTCGGCGAACTCCGCGGCCGACACCGGCGCGGGACTGATGCCGACCCCGGCGAGCTGACGCTGGAACTGCTCCCACCTCTGCCGTGCGCCGGCCTCTGCCGCCTCGGCATCCCGGATGCGCAACTGCAGTTGATCGACATCTCCGCCGCCGAGTTCATGGATGCGGCGCTGTGCGATGTCGTAGTCCTCGTCGGCACGGACCGCATCCGCATCGGCCCGTGCTGCGTCGTCTTCCAGGGTCTGGATCTGCTCGCGCGCAGCCCCTTGCTCATCGCGCGCCAGGTCGAGGGTGCGCCGTCGCTGATAGGGGAGCAGGGCATCCGACAGCGTCCGCGCGCTCGCGGCTTCGGCATCGGCCGCATCCAGTGCATCGGAAGCGTCGCGCAGAATCAGCAGATGGTCGCGCTGCTGGCGGAGCTGGACGACATGGTCGTGCGCGTCTCGCAGTTCGTCGAACTGTTCGACGGCGGTCCGAAGCCGGCCGCGGAGAGTTCATATGTCTCGCCTCGAGCTGACCCCGACGGGCGGCGGATCAGGATGCCCGCTTGCCTCCAGTCGTCGCAGAAGGCCTTCGCGTTTTTCGACGAGAGCACGAAATGATCCCGCAGCGTCTCGAGGTCGCCGTCGATGCGCTCGTGGAGTTCGTCGGCGGCGATGCGGGAGCCGGGGGTTCCGAGGTGCGCGCTCAGGGTGGCCGCCATGAGCGCGAGGTTGTCGGCCCGCAACATCCGCAGCGTGGCGTTCTCATCGAGAGCGCGCCGGAACGCGAGCGACGCGGCGAGGACGGACATGGCTCCATTGTGCTCAGCCCGTGTGACGTTCCGCTCGTGCGCTGCAAGCCCGGAGCGTGCGATTCATCCCCGGTCGAGTATCTGCGCGCCCGCTGGCTCGCGTCGTGGCGCTCCCTCTGTGGCGGACGCCGCGGTCGAGCTCATGCACCAGAGTCTGTTCCCGGACCTCCGCGTCGCTCATTCCTCGAGGAAAAGTTCAATCACCGGAACGGCGACCTTCGGTTTCTGTGCAGGCAGGTGCAGGTGTAGCACGTCCTCGTCTGCTCCCTGGGGCGTAAGGAGATCAGCGTTCACGCTGGGATCACCCCGAGATATGGGAACCTCTGCCGCGTTGTGCAGGAACTGCGCGTAACCAACCCGGCCGCCCAGGCCCGGGAGGTCGATTCGCTCGAACGGCCAGGCGAACAGGTGCAGGTACAACCGGTTCTCCCTCCGCGTGTAGCGCGCGTCGAGAGGCAACGGGAGCTCGGCTGTCCCCGCCCCCACGATCGCTCGTGAGTGCAGACGATGCCATCCACCGATAGCAGAGAGCGTGTCCCTGGAGATCTCATCGAGCCGTCCCTGACCGTCGGGGGCGACGTTGAGGAGCATGTTCCCGCCCTTGCTCACGGTGTCGACAAGCATGCGAATCAGGAGATCTTCGGACTTGAAGGCGGTGTTCGCGGCGTCGTATCCCCAGCTCCCGTTGAGCGTCTGGCAGGCCTCCCACGCCACCGCCACCCCCTCACGCTCGAGCCGTGAGGCCGGCTGGTACTGCTCGGGGGTCACGAAGTCGGCATGAATGCCGAGACGATCGTTCACGAGCATCCTCGGCTGCAATCGTCTGCAAAGCGCCAGAAGCCTCTCCGAGTTCCAGTCCCGCGCTCCCTTTCCGACGAACCGTTCATCGGTACGCAGGTCCGGATAGGAGTAGTCGAAGAAGAGATAGTCGATCGCGCCGTACTCGGTGAGCAGTTCCGTCAGTTGAGCGACCATGTAGTCGCGATAGCGGGACATGTCACGCTCCGCGTTTCGCGCCAGCGCGTCCCGGTCTCGCTCGGGATGCAGTTCGTCGATGACGAAGTCCGCATGATGCCAATCGATGAGCGAGTAATAGAGTCCGATTCGCATTCCCTCCGCCCGGCATGCGGCGACGAATTCGGCCACGGCGTCTCGCCCCCACGGTGTGTGAGGAGCAGAGAAATCGGTCGTGCGCGTGTTCCAGAGACAGAATCCGTCGTGGTGCTTGGCTGTCAGAACGACGTACTTCATCCCGGCGTCCCGAGCATCACGCACCCACGCACCGATGTCGGCGTCGACCGGGTCGAAGTGCTCGAAATAGCGACGATACTCGTCCTCGGTCTGCGCTTCACGGCTTTGAACCCATTCATGGCGCGCGGCGAGCGAGTACAGCCCCCAATGGACGAACATTCCGAAGCGCGCCTGCGTGAACCAGGTCAGCCTGCCCTCGGGGTCGACGGGCTGATCAAGCACCGGAAGCCCCTTCCGTCGACGGGAGCGCTGCAGTCCGGCAGAACTCGGCGTACCAGTACGCGCTCTTCTTCGGTGTTCGCGCGAGCGTCTCGTAGTCCACATGGACCCGACCGAAGCGCCGCTTGTAACCAGGGGCCCACTCGAAGTTGTCCAACAGCGACCAGCCGAAATACCCGCGGATGTCGATGCCGTCCTCTATGCAGCGATCGTGCATTGGTTCCTCTTCCCGACGTGAAACTCAGGCGAGCAGCGAGCGTTCCCACCGCAGCTGCGCCCCGCCGCGGGTCAGATCGTCCTGGAAGTCATCCAGGCGCCCTTCGTCGTCCAGCACCGCATGGGGTTCGCTCTGCGCACGAAGACAGAATGCTGCGAGCGCACCGGCCGCCTCGCCGATGCTCCATTCCACCGGGTGCAGCCGGTAGCAGCCGTTCGTGATCTGAGTGGTGCCGATGTTCTTGCAAGCCGGGATGAGGTTCCTGACCCGCTGCGGGATCAGAGCGCCGAGCGGGATCTCGAACGGCTGTGGGAGACTCGCCGGATAGCTGTGGCCGCCGGTGGTCGGGTGGCGGTCGATCCAGAAGTAGTGGCCGGTGCCGACCGTGTCCCGATATTGCACGGCACCTTCGGGCCGATACGTGAGCGAGACCTCCTGTTCGAGGATCGTCTTGCGCGCGCGAATGCGACGTGACTCTCGGACATACGGCATCATCGCGAAACCATCCGTGGTCCCCGCGACGTCGGGACGCAGCCGCAGCCCCGGCCAGCCGGTGCCCCCGTCGGGTCGTGGCGCTTCGGTCTGCAGCCAGTAGAGCGTCGCGGCGCTCAGGTCCTTTGCGCCCTGCCAGTGCTGCTGGGCATCCGGGACGCCGAACAGCGGGCCGTCCGTGTAGTCGTTCTGCAGCCAGTTCACCACGACGATGTCGCTGGCATAAAAGCCCGGCGCGAACTGTCGGCGCGCGGCGACCCGACGATAGTTCCAGAGTTCGGGTGCTGCGCCCATGTGGTGATGGTCGAGGTCGATGGCGGACGGATCGTCATCCATGTCGGGGTGGAATCCGTAGGTCACGGTAGGCGCTCCCGCGGCGTCGACCGCGGTGACGAAGCTGAGCTGGTGGCGTCGGTTCGTGGCGTGCGGCGGAATCGCATCGCGATACCGCTCATAGTTCGCCGGGCGGTCAATCGTGTGATCCTCGCCCGCTCGGTGGTCCATCACGAAGCACCAGGTGGCACCTTGCATGTCGGTGGGATCCGCGGTCTCGGCCGCTCCCGGCTCGCCGGTGTCAGCCTGGGCCTCGCGCCCGCTGGTGAACTCGACTCCGCCCAGTTCCAGCAGCTCGCCGAGTTCGGTCGCGTCGAGGACGTATGTGCCGGTCAGCGTGGTTCGCTCACCAGTCTCGATCCCCTCCACCACAACTGAGCGCACGGTGTCTTTGTCACTCTCCACCGCGACCGGCCGAGTCCGTCGGAGGATCTGCAACCGCCCGCTCGCCTCGTACGGAAGCAGCATCGACTCAATCACCGAGAGCGCGACTCGCGGCTCGACCGACACCGGACTGACCCAGGCGGCACCCGGGTTCAGGTGTGCGTCGGCCCGGGCCGCCGGCGTCAGCGGGTACCAGCGACGATAGTGATCACGCAGAGCTTCACGGAAGTCGCGGTAGCTCTGGTTCGCCCCGGTGCGCTCGATGTAGATGTGCTCGTCGGTCGGCACGAGCTGGCTGGTCAGCTGGCCACCGAGCCAGGCGGTCTGCTCTGTCAGAATGACGCGATACCCACGACGGAGCACCGCCAGTGTTGCGGAGACGCCGCCGAAGCCTCCTCCGATGATCACCACATCCGCATTCGTGTCAAGCATGAGTCTCCATTGGCGCAAGTTCTACGAAAAGTTATCGGCAACGGTTGCAGAACCTGGGGCATAATGCAAGTCAGTGCGGATCAAGAGCTTCTCCGCACGGTTAGGACGTCATGAAGAGTCAGTCCGGCCCGTTGAGTCCCGTCGAGCCCCGGCGAAGGCCCTCCCTGGCCGATATCGCAGAGCAGACGGGCGTATCGATCTCAACGGTCTCCAAAGTGGTGAACGGCAAGTCCGATGTCTCGGAGGCGACCCGCCGGAGAGTCGAAGAGGCGCTCCGCAACCGCCAGTACGTGCCGCCTCGTGACCGGCGAGGCGACAGCCGACTCTCCATCGCCGTGCTCGCCCGCAGTATGACCTCGCCGTATACGCTGGAGATCCTCCGAGGCGCTGCTTCCGCGGCCGAGACTGCGGATGCCGACCTGGTGCTCTCGCTGTACCACGACGGCAGTGACGACCGCTCCTGGATCGAGTCGATGGTCCGTGGCGGCCGTGACGCCGTGATCGCTGTCACGTCGATGCTCGACGCCGAGGAGATCGACCGGCTGAACGAAGTTGGACTCCCGCTGGTGATCGTAGATCCGTTCAACGATCCTCGGCCGGACACGGTGAGCATCGGCAGCACGAACTGGAACGGTGGACTCGCCGGGACGGAACACCTGCTCACCCTGGGCCACAGTCGGATCGGGCTGCTTATCGGCGTCCGCCATGCGCTCGCCTCACGTGCGCGCGAGCACGGGTACGTCGCCGCGCTGACCGCTGCCGGCATCGCCGTGGACCCGGGCCTGATTCTGCCCGGGGAGTACACCTTCGAGTCCGGAGTCGAGGGAGCGCTGCAGCTGTTGGCGCTGTCCGAGCCGCCTACTGCCATCTTCGCCGCCAGTGATCACCAGGCGCTCGGCGTCATCGAGGCGGCCCGCCAGCGAGCTGTCCGCGTTCCTGAGTGCCTCAGCGTGGTCGGGTTCGATGATCTCCCGATCGCATTGTCTGCATCCCCGCCGCTCACGACCGTGCGCCAGCCGCTCGCCGAGATGGGAGCTCTCGCCATGCGCACGGCCATCGCGATGACGGGGGGCGAGGAACCCGCGACGCACCATACGGAGCTCGCCACGTCTCTCGTCGTCCGGGCGTCCTCACGGAGCGCGTCAGACTGAGCACCCGAAACAATTGTCGCAACTTTGAATTGCGATTATCGGGAACGTTGGTACAGTGGGTTTCGGAGAGGCCGTGATCCTTCAGGGACAGGACGTTTCGAGCGATCAGGCTGTTCCACTCGCCAGGCCCCCGCCTGCGAGCGATGACAGTACAAAGGAGCACTGATCGTGAACAAGAGCCCTCGTGGCATGCGACGCGCGGCCGCCGCCGCCATCGCCTGCGCCGCGCTGACGATGTCAGCCTGCGCCGGGACCGGAGAACCCGCCGCCAACGGCCCCGTCGACCTGGTGATGGCCGTCTGGACGACCAACGACAAGCATCTCGCGGTGTTCGATGAGATTGCCGACGCCTACATCGCTGAGCACGGCGACGAAGTCTCCTCGATCACCTTCCAGCCCCTGGCCGGAACATATCTGACCACGCTCACAACGCAGATCGCTGGCGGAAGCACCCCCGATCTCGCCTGGGTCGCCGAAGCCAACGCCACCGAGTTCGTTGAGAACGGCGTGCTGCTCGACGTCGCCGACTACTTCAAGAACTCCGAGGACTTCGACATCGCCGATGTCGTCCCGAGCTCGCTGGAGCTCTGGAGCAACGGCGATGGAATCTACGCGTACCCCTTCTCCACCAGCCCGTTCGGCGTGTTCGTCAACCGCGATCTCGTCGCGGCCGCCGGACAGCCCCAGCCGGCTGATCTCCTCGCCGAAGGCAAGTGGACCTGGGATGCCGCGGCAGAGATCGCCGCTGCCACCGCCGCAGCCACGCCCGGAACCGGACCGATCGTCATCGGCACCGCCCCCGACAAGCAGTGGGACGGTCTGACGACGGTCTGGGCCGGCTGGGGTGCGGCACCGTGGGATGCGGCCGGCACGACCTGCACCTTCGACTCCACGGAGATGACAGATGCGGTCAGTTGGTACCACGACCAGATGTACTCCGCATCGGCGTTCGCCAAGCCGGGCGAGACCTTCTCCTTCGGCTCGGGTGGCTCCGCAATGCTCATCGCCCAGATGAGCTCGTCGGGCGGGATCGATGAGTCCATGAACTGGGACTTCCTCCCGCTGCCCGCCGGTCCGGCAGGGCAGACCGACGTCGTCGGCCAGGCGGCCATCGGTGTGATCGCTAAGAGTGCACACCCGGAGGCGGCCGCGAACTTCCTCACGTACTTCACGGGTGCCCAGAATGCCGCAAAGCTCGCCCAGTTCTTCCCGGCCCCTCGCACGTCGCTGCTGACGGTCGAGACCCTGCAGCAGGCCGCTCCGGCACTGTCTCCGGAGCAGATCCAGCAGACCGTGATCGACGCGATCCCGGACGCGATCACGAAGTCGAACTCGATCATCTACAGCCAGGTGAGTCCCGTGATCCAGACCACCGCCGACGCGCTATGGACCCCGGATGCCGATGTGGCTCAGGTGCTCAGCGACGTGTGCACAGCAATCCAGCCGGCACTGGAGACGAGCGCGGGATGACCTCCGTGAAAGCGCCCGGCGCCGGGCGAGCAGCCCGCGCCGGGCGCCTTCTTCCCGATGCGAGGGCGGATCGCATTCTCGGGCTCACCTTCGTCGCTCCGCAGGTGCTGGGCATCATTCTGCTGGGGATCATCCCGTTCGGGTTCGTGATCTGGTACAGCTTCCATGACTGGAATGTCTTCCTCGGGTCCTTCGACTTCATCGGCCTTGACAACTATGTCCGCATGTTCACGGACAAGACGGTGGCCCAGTCTCTGCAGGCGACCGGCATCTTCGCGCTGGGACTGGTGGCGACGAATGTCGCGGTCGCACTGGCGCTGGCTTCCCTCCTGAATCAGCGACTGCGTGGGACGGTGGTGTTCCGATCGATCTTCTTCTCTCCGGTGGTGGTCTCCATCGTCGCGTGGGTCATCATCTGGAACTTCCTGCTCGCCTCGAACGGCGGCGTGAACGGCGTGCTGAGCATGTTCGGCATACAGGGCCCCAACTGGCTCGCCGAGCCAGGCTGGGCAATGGCAGCCCTCGTCATCGTCCAGGTGTCCAAGGGCGTGGGAATGAACATGATCCTGTTCCTGGCGGCGCTGCAGGGCGTTCCGTCCGAGCTGAAGGAAAGCGCCCGCCTCGACGGCGCGAGTCCTTGGCGGTCCTACCGTTCCATCACGCTTCCGCTGATCAGTCCGACCATCCTCATGGTCTTGATCATCACCACGATCTCCGCGTTCGACGTGTTCGCACCCGTCCAGCTGCTGACCAGTGGTGGGCCGGGGAACTCCACGCTGGTGTTCTCCTACTACATCTATCAGACCGCCTTCGGCCAACAGCAGTTCGGCTACGGCGCCACGCTCGGTGTGCTTCTCTTCGTGATCACGCTCGCCATCACCGCACTGCAGTGGAAGGTGCGCAAGACATGGGTACAGGATGAGGTCTGACATGCTCGACACTGCCGCAGACGCGGTCCCCGTCATGGCGGAGTCGCGGCCTAGCACACGATCGCAGCCACGACCGGCGCGCTCGCAGCGGGACTCGCAGAGCGCACGGCGCCGACGGATCATCAGCACGGCCATCCTGTATGGCCTGCTCGTTGTGCTGGCCATCCCCTTCCTCTACCCGACGCTGTGGATGGTCTTCTCCTCCTTCAAGCCGACCAGCGAGATCTTCGCGATCCCGCCGACGCTGTGGCCGCAGACCTGGACCCTGGACGGCTGGTCCAAGGTGTTCACCGCGAACCCCTTCGCCCGTCAGTACGCGAATTCTCTGGTGCTGGCCGCGATCATCACCGCGGGTACCGTGCTGGTGTCCGCGCTCGCGGGCTATGCGTTCGCGCGGATGAGGTTCCCGCTCGCCGGGCCGCTGTTCATCCTCACGCTCGCCGGGATCATGGTGCCTGCGGATGTGACCATCATCCCGATCTTCCAGGTGGTGAACTCCTGGGGTCTGGTCGATACCTACTGGCCTCTGATCATCCTGCCGATCTTCGGTCCCGGCGCCGTCGTCTCGACGTTCATCTTCCGACAGTTCTTCCTCGGCCTGCCCCTCGAGCTCGAAGAGGCAGCGCGTCTGGACGGGCTGGGTCGACTCGGCATCTTCGCCCGCGTGGCGATGCCATTGGCGGGCCCCGCGATCGCCACGGTCACGATCATGACGTTCTTGAAGAGTTTCAACATGTATTTCGAGCCGCTCATCTTCCTACGCACGGCCGAGCTGTTCCCGATCGGTCTGGGTCTGACCCGGTACCAGGACGGCTATGGCGAACCGCTGTGGACCACACAGCTGGGCGCCACCACCCTGAGCGTCATCCCCGTGTTGATCGTGTTCTTCTTCGCTCAAAAGCAATTCGTCGAAGGTCTCACCAGGTCCGGCCTCAAGGGCTGACCGTGTCCTGCAGCGGCCACTTCACACGTCACGACAAAGGAGTCACCGATGACTGATCCATCCCCGTCCGCCGAAGCTCCGCTGCTTCGGCCGCTCTCGCGCCGTACCCTCCTGCTCGCCGGCCTTGGCGCAGCAGCAGTCACAGCACTGGGCGTCTTCGAGCGCTCGCCCGCCGCGGCAGCAAGTGCCGGCACGGTTCTCCCGCTCGTCGCCCCCCTGCCGGCGGGAGCGCCCAATCGCATGCTGTTCGCTCCGAATGAGCAAGTGCTTGCTGCGTATCTGATGATCGTGGCACCAATGGCGAACGACATCGTCGACGACGATCCGGACCGATTCGGGTTCATGGGTGGAGGCTGGTGGCGCACCCCGAGCGAGCCCTTCAACGCGCGGGTACAGGAACATGTGGCCACGCTCAGTTGGTTCTACGCGAACGAGCGCAGCTGGAACCCGTACTACCTCGACAGTGCTCTGCTGGGTCGGCTGGACGCCGCGATTGGGCACTACCTGCGAATTCAACACCCCAACGGGGCGTTCCCCGAGTACACGACGACCGAGTTCTCCCGTGCGGCGACTGCGTTCGGCATGGTCGCGCTATCAGAAGCGCTTGCGAACCTCCGAGCTACGAATGCGCTGCCGGAGCGTCAGGTCGAGCTCGAGGCGGCGCTGCGCCGTGCGTCGGTCTGGTTCATGGATCTGACAAACGGCCACTGGAAGATCCCGCTCCCTTTCGTGAATCAGACGGTGGGCGGGCTCGCTGGTATCGCGCGAGCGGCACGCGTCCTCGACGACGCTCAGCTGGCGGCCGATCTGAGCGACCGGATCGATTTCATCGCCGAGCATGGGCAGGCGCCGGCCGGGTTCTTCCACGAGCCGTTCGGCTTCGACTTCGGGTACAACTTCTTCGTGATGCTGCCTGACCTCGCCGACCTGCACGTCATCACGGGCAATCCCGTGGTCCTCGACATGGCGCAGAAGTGGACGGACTTCGCTCGCCATGCCGTGGTGCGCGAGCCGGATGTGTCCGGCTATATCGCCCACTCCGCCGCATGCTCGCGGACGGCGGACTGGAACTTCTTGACGAACTTCACCGACGATGCCGAACGCGGTGCGCTGAGCGCGGCGCTCGCCCCCGAGGCTCCGGAGCTCGCGGCCTTCCTTACAACTTTGGAGGAGAAGCTCGCGTCCCGGGGTGCGTGGGCCGCAACACCCGATCCTGTTGTCGCCCGTGCCAAGCAGGGGACGTCCCCGCGGCTCTGGATGCACGTGATCGAGCGACCAGACGTGCCGTCGGATGCCGACCGTGCTGCGTCCGAGGCATCGCTGCCATACATCATGTCCGAGAGGTTCACGGAGCGACGGGTGGGCACACTGGCCCAGGACTATGTCTTCGCCCGCCGCCCCGCGTACTACCTCTCTTCGTTCTTCGGCACGCGCTCCCAACCGATGAACCGAATGGGACCGGGCCTGCTCTGGCACCCTCAGATGGGCACCGTCCTGGCCGCGACGAACACATCCGTCGGCGCGGCCTCATGGGGGTTCGTCGACGGGGCTGGAACCGATTCGACCCTGTCCGACATGACGGTCGTGTATCGCCACGGCAACAGCGGTTCCGGCGCGGTGATCGTCCCGGATGCCCTCGATGCGGAGACGGGCGTCATCACCTTCGACGCGACCAGCTCTGCGAGCGGGACGAGGGCCCTGACCACGCTGCGAGACACAGGCCTCACACTGTATGCGGACGCCGCCGCCACAGGTTCATTCCGGCTGCCTCTCGTCCTACGCGCGACAGACGAGGTCACGTACTCGAATGGTGCGACGGCGACGTTCAACGCAACGAGCGCCGCACAGGCGACGTGGGTTCGCGTGCAACGCAACGGAGTGCGCATGCAGATCTCCTGGGGGGCCGAGTCTGCCGTGACGCTCTCATCCACTCCCATGACCTTGCTCGGTGGCACCCGACGCGTCCACCAGCTGTCCATTCCGGTGGGTGCCAGCGCCCTGATCGAGATCGAGTTCGCGGCCCCCTGGTCGTCGAACACCACGTACACCACGGGTGACCGAGTGAACTTCGAAGGCAGCTTCTGGGTCGCTCAGTGGTGGACGAGAGATCTTCGGCCAGGGGACCCCACAGGACCGTGGTCACAACTGGGCTGCGAACTCGCAACGCCTGACGGCCCGGTGCGGACCTGGACCGCGAGCTGGATCTATAAGGGTGACGAGAAGGTGCTCTACCACGGCGTGATCTATCGCGCGCGCTGGTGGTCACGCAACCAGGCCCCAGACGGCTCTGGTGGCGCGTGGCAAAGGGTCGGCGAGATCTGATGGCAGAGGATGGCCGCGACGGCAGACGCGGGAAGGCGTCACGCGGCAGTTCCTGCGTCGGCCGCGACAACGAAGACGCTGTTGCGCGCCCGCGCGCTGTTCTGTATGCGAGTGACGAGGATGCCGATGGGTCATTCTCTCCCGCTCTGCGGGAGAGAATGACCGAGCTCGTCGACTGGATCCACATACGGCCCGGCGAGACGCCGAGCCGTACCGACCACGCGTTTCTTCTGACAGGGTGGGGTGCTGGCCAGATCCCGGCGGAGCTGATCACGCCTCAAGTCTCGGCATTGCTCCACATCGGAGGCAGCGTTCACGGCCTCCTCCCGGAGGGCGCGTGGCGTCCCGACCTGATCGTGGTTTCGGCACGGACGGCCAACGCCGTGCCGGTCGCCGAGTACGCCCTCGCCTGCGTGATCATGGCTGCCAAGCGAGCTACGCAGTTCGCGCATCGACTCCGTACCGGGGACGACTACTGGAGTCCCGCGGTTCGCTCCAACGCCGGGCTGTACGGCTCCCGCATCGGCATCGTCGGGCTGTCCGCGACAGGTCGACATCTGCTGAGCCTGATGCAGCATTTCGACGTGAGCATCTCTGTGTACGATCCGACAATCAGCGAGGAAGAGATCGCGTGCGCCGGCGCTGAACCTCGAGATCTCGACGAGCTCATCCGCTGGTGCGACATCCTGTCGCTCCATGCGCCATCCGTCCCCGTCACGCGCGGGATGATCAACGCCGCCCGCCTCGCGGCTCTTCGTGACGGTGCATCCGTGATCAACACCGCGAGAGGGGATCTGATCGACACCGAGGCGATAGCCTCCGAGTGCAGCAGCGGGCGCCTCTTCGCCTACTTGGATGTGACCGAACCTGAGCCCCTTCCACCCGACAGTGCACTGCCCACCCTGGAGAGTTGCTTCGTCACACCTCACATCGCAGGCGCGATGGGGCATGACATCCACCGGATGACCACGTTCATCCTCGAAGAACTGAGAAGAGTGATCGCGACGGGTTCCACGCCGCATGCCATCAGCCACTCCCAGCAGACGCTCCTCGCATGATCGCCGCCCCCGCCGAGAACACACCAGGGTCCTCCCGACCGACGATCGCTCGGTGGGGTGATTCGCTCACGCAACAGGGAGACGACGCTGGGCTTAGCGCGCTGACTCGCGCTGCCGTGCTGAATGCGGGCGTTGGCGGGGAGACATCGACGACGGTCGCTGCGCGCATGGGCGCCATCCCGATAACCGCTCACGTCTGCGGGAATTCGCATCCCCGTGAACATCTCATCTCATTCGTCTCACCCACAGGTTTTCGCCCGCTGCTGCAGGGAAGCGGCACGACGAACAGCCTGCTCGGTGGCTGGCTGGACGGGGTGCCCGGCGTGGTTTTCGCGCGCGACGACGTCGAAGGTGGATATGTCTTCGTCGCGGACGACGAATCGCCACCACCTTTCGCGGGGCACGCCGCCTACATTCCCTATGTGCACGATGCCTATCTCTCGAGCATCGGCGTGCTCTGGGTCGGTAGGAACAATTTCCGCGACGTCCGCACCGTGATCAGCGACCTTTCCGCGATGATCGCGAGGCTGAAGACCGGTCGTTTCCTTGTTCTAACCGTGTTACACGGCGGAGATGATCATCCCCGGTCGACAACCGGTCGAGCCATCACCACTCTCAACGCCGCGATCTCGATGACCTGGAAAGACCATGTGCTGGATGTGGATGAGGAACTGCGGCGCATCCACGCGGCACCGGGCGAGACAGCATCCGTGGTCCCGGCGCGCATCCGTAAGGACGCCGTGCACCTGACCGCGGAGGGCCAGGGCACGGTCTCAGAGCTCATCGCCGCTGCCTGTCGCCAACGGGGCTGGGTGTAGCCGCGAAGCTGTGACGGCCAGTAGTTCAGCGCGGGTCGCTCCGTTCGGACGGCCGTGAGGATGTGTCCAGCGCGTAGGCGGGCGCTCCCGTGCGCAAGTGCCGAGAGACCTTCACCCACTCGAGGTCCTCGGACAGGATTCCTCTCCAGGTGATATCCCGCGCTGCCCAGCCCCATGTCACCTGCTGCGACCGATCATGGCGCGTGTCATACGAGTTCCCGATCAACTGACACAGGAGGCTGTTGACGGATGCCGGCGGCCGGCGTAACGTACAACCAAATGGTTGTACGAAATGAGCTCAGCGATGACGAGATCGACCGCGTGTTCCACGCGCTCGCGGCGGCGACCCGGCGCGACATCCTGCGCCGGACGATCGACGGCGAGCACTCGGTCTCGGCCCTCGCCCGCGACTACGACATGTCGTTCGCGGCCGTCCAGAAGCACGTCACCGTGCTCGAGGCGGCGGGCCTCATCGTCAAGCGCGCCGAAGGGCGCGAACGCCTCGTCCGGGCGGATCCGGCGATGATCGCCCGCGCCCGCGCCCTGCTCTCGCGGTACGAGGAGCTGTGGCGCGCCCGCATCGATCGGCTCGATGCGCTGCTTTCCGAGCCGGCACCTGCCGCCGGCATCCATGACACAGACGACACACCCAACGAAGGAGAGTGACATGCCTGTCACCGATGTCACGACCGATCCCGAAGCGCTCACCATGACCCTCGTCGCGGACTTCGCGGCGCCGGTCGAGAGGCTGTGGTCGGCGTTCACCGACCCGCGCCAGCTCGAGCGGTTCTGGGGCCCTCCCGGCTACCCCGCCGCCTTCACCGAGTTCGACCTCACCGTCGGCGGACGCGCGAGGTACCACCTCACCAGCCCGAAGGGCGAGGAGTACCACGGGGTGTGGGAGTTCCTCGAGATCGACGGACCCCGCACCTTCACCGCACTCGACTCGTTCGCCGACGCGGACGGGACGGTGCTGGCCGACATGCCGACCTCGCGCATGGTGTTCACCTTCGACCGGACGGCCACCGGGTCGCGACTGGTCAACACGACGCACTTCGACTCGGCAGAGGCGCTGGAGAAGGTCGTCGCGATGGGCGCCGTCGAGGGTTCCACGATGGCCATCAACCAGCTCGACCGCGTGCTCGAAGGACTGCGCGCCTACGCCCAGGGCAAGGGCACGCAGACCGAGATCCTCGACGACCGGCACGTGCGCATCACGCGGCTCATCGAGGGCCCGATCGAGCTCGTGTGGCGGGCGCACCATGAGCCGGAGCTCCTGCAGCAGTGGCTGCTCGGCCCCGACGGCTGGCGCATGTCGGTGTGCGAGGTCGACCCCCGCGTCGGCGGGCACTACCGCTACCAGTGGCAGCCGCTCGAGGGGACCGACGGCGAGACGTTCGGCTTCGACGGCGAGACGCTCGTCATCGACGCCCCGCACCGGGCGGTGACGACCGAGCACATGACGGGCACCGACTTCCCCGCGACGCTCAACGACCTGAGCCTCTATGAAGAGGACGGCGCCACGCTCATCACGCTCGTGGTCGAGTACCCGGACGCCCAGACGCGCGACATCGTGCTCGCCACCGGCATGACCGACGGCATGGAGGCCAGCTATGCACGCCTGGAAGGAGTGCTCGCCGGGGTCTGACCCGGGCGAGCGGACGATGTCATGAGCGAGAAGACCATCACCACCCACGTGGTGGGAACCGGCGACGACGCGATCACGTACGACGTGCACGGAGACCTGGCCGCTGCCACCGCGGACCGCCCTGCCCTGTTCCTCTTCGCCGCGCCGATGGACGCGACAGGACTCGCGCTGCTCGCCGGGCAGTTCACCGATCGTCCCGTCGTGACGTACGACCCGCGCGGAGCCGGCCGCAACCCCGTCGGCACCGCCGATATCAGTGTCGAGCAGCACGCCGCCGACCTGCACCGCGTCATCCAGGCGCTGGGCGCCGGCGCCGTCGATGCGTTCGGGTCCAGCGGCGGCGCCGTGAACCTGCTCGGTCTGCTCGCCGCGCACCCGGACGACGTGCGGATCGCCGTCGTGCACGAGCCGCCGCTCGCCGAGCACCTGCCCGATCGCGACGCGGTGCTCGCGGTGATCGCCGACATGAAGCGCACCTATGCCGACCAGGGCGACGGTGCAGCGATGGCGAAGTTCATCCCGTTCGTCATGTTCGACGGTCAGGTGCCGGAGGACTACCTCGAGCAGCCCGCCCCGGACCCGGCGATGTTCGGGATGTCGGCGGTCGACGACGGCTCGCGGACGAACCCGCTCATCCGGAACATGCCGGCGCTCATCCAGTACCACGCCGACCTCGACGCCCTGCGCGGCCTCGGCGATCGCCTCGTGATCGCGGCGGGGGTCGAGTCGGGCGACACCCTGGCCGCGCGCGGCGCCCGCACGCTCGCCGCGGCGGTCGGCAGGCCCGTGACGGAGTTCCCCAGCCACCACGCCGGGTTCACCGACCAGCCGGGGTACCCGGGCGATCCGGAGGGTTTCGCCGACCGCCTGCGCACGGTCCTCGACGGCGCCTGACACGACGACGCTGACCGACGAGGGGCGGGATGCCGCGGCATCCCGCCCCTCGTCATGCCCGGGTGCGGTCAGCCCGGCCGCTTAGCATGGCGGCGTGGACTTCTCCTTCGCCTTCACGCCCGATCTGGTCGCCGTGTTCCTGACGCTGTTCGTGCTCGAGGTGGTCCTCGGCGTCGACAACGTCATCTTCATCTCGATCCTCGCGTCCAAGCTGCCGAAGGAGCAGCAGGCGAAGGCGCGCAACCTCGGCCTCACCCTCGCGATGCTGATGCGCATCGTGCTGGTGCTCTTCGCGGGGTGGATCGTGACGCTCAAAGAGGACGTGTTCTTCATCGGCGAGATGGGCTTCTCGTGGAAGGACCTCATCCTCATCGCCGGCGGTCTGTTCCTGGTCTACAAGGCCGTGACCGAGATCCACCACAAGCTCGAGGGCTCCGAGGAGGAGCACGGTGCCGGAGGACGCAAGGCCATCACGTTCGGCTCGGTCATCGCGCAGATCCTCGTCCTCGACCTCGTGTTCTCGCTGGACTCCGTCATCACCGCCGTCGGCATGACCGAGAACCTCGTCGTGATCATCACGGTCGTGGTGCTGTCGTTCGGCATCATGCTGTTCGCGTCGCGCTACATCTTCGCGTTCGTCAACAAGCACCCCACGGTGAAGATGCTGGCGCTGTCGTTCCTCCTGCTGATCGGCGTGTTCCTCATCGCCGAGGGCTTCGGCTTCCACATCGACAAGGCGTTCATCTACGGCCCCATGGCGTTCGCGATCTTCGTCGAGGCGCTGAACCTCTGGGCGGCCGCCGCGAAGGCCAAGCGCGAGCAGCGTCGCCGCAACCCCGTGCAGCTGCGCCCGCAGTACCCGGACGTGGACGAGTCGATCGCGGTCACGGCCGCGCTGTCGAAGGACCCGCACTCGGGGTCGGTGGGCCTGTCGTCGCGGCCGGTCGACGGCGACGCCGCCCCCGGCACCGACGAGCGCCACGGCCTGGGCTGACCGGGTCCCGGCCGCCGGCATCCACCCGCGTCAGGCGTTCTCGGCGCTGCGGCGGGCCCGACGGGCCTCGAGCTGAGATCCGATGCGCCGGCCGACGTGCAGCTGCACCCACAGCGTCGCGATGCCGGCGACGAACAGGCCCGCGAGGTTGACGAGCAGCTGCAGCAGGGCGCTGAAGGCCTCGTCCCACGCGCCGACGGCGAGCGTGAGGCCGATCGTCCCGACGGCCGGCACCGTCGTGATGGAGATGAAGACGCCGACCAGCGCCGACGACTTGGACGTCGTGAGCGACAGCACGCCCGCGATTCCCGCCAGCAGCGCGATCACGAACGACCAGGCGTCGGGGGCGATGATGAACTCGGTGAGCGGACCGGTCGTCGCCTGCTCGAATGTGAAGAGCCCGAACGCGTACACGATCGTCCAGACGCCCCACGCGATCGCCGCGCACAGCGCGAAGCCGCCGAAGAGCGTGACGGACGCCATGCCCGCGATGCCGCGCTTGCGCCGCACCACGGCGTAGCAGATGGCGGCGAGAGGGGCGAACTCGGGGCCCACCACCATCGCGCCGATGATGAGGATCGGCTGGTCGAGCAGGCGCCCGATGCCGGCGATGAGCGTCGCCAGCAGCAGGAACGCGAAGAAGCTCCACGAGGGTCGCGCGTCCTCGCGCGAGCGATCGGCGAGCTGCGCCCACAGCACGCCGTCGGCGGGATGACCCGGTGCCGCGCGTTCGGCGGCGGCCGCGGCATCCGACACCACCGCGATCGGCTCGCTCACCACGATCGATCCCTGCGCAGGCACCCCCGCGTGCCGAAGCATGCGCATGACGTTGTTGGCGTTCTCGCGTGCGAGCTCGAACAGGATGACGTCGCCCTGGCCGCCGCCCGCGCCGGCCGCGGGCAGGTGGACGACGTCGCTGACGGTGGGCTCGTCCCGGAGGCGCTCACACAGCTGCGTGGCCAGCTCGTGCGGCGCGGTGACGCGGACGGTGAGCATCAGGCGTCGACGACCAGGCGGTAGCCCATGCCGGACTCGGTCAGCAGATGCGCCGGGTGGCCCGGGTCGGCCTCGAGCTTCTTGCGCAACTGCGACATGTACAGGCGCAGGTAGCCGGTGTCGGCGACCTGCTCGGTGCCCCAGATGTCTTTCAGCAGCGCCTGGCGGGTGACGAGCGAGCCGGGGTTGCGCGCGAGGAACTCCAGGATCCGCCACTCCGTCGGCGTCAGGTGCACGCGCTCGCCGCCGCGGGTGACCGTCTTGGTCGACAGGTCGATGACGACGTCGCCGAAGCGGACGACGGGAGCAGTGGATGCCGCACCCGCACGCCGCGAGAGCGCCCGCAGCCGCGCGAGCAGCTCGTCGATCTGGAACGGCTTGCTGACGTAGTCGTCGGCTCCGGCATCCAGGGCCTCCACCTTGTCGGCGGAGCCCGTGCGTCCCGACACGACGATGATCGGCGCGGCGCTCCAGCCGCGCAGCGCCTCGATGACCTGGACACCGTCCAGCCGCGGCATGCCGAGGTCGACCATGACGATGTCGGGGTTCTCCTTCGCGGCGAGGGCGACAGCCGCGACGCCGTCGGGCGCGGCGATCACCTCGTAGCCGTGGGCGGCGAGGGTGATGCGCAGGGCGCGGACGAGCTGGGGATCGTCGTCGGCGATCAGGACCTTCACGAGACCGCCCCGCGGGGACGGGCGGACTCCGCCACCGGCAGCGCGACGACCATCGTGAGCCCTCCTCCAGGCGTGTCTTCGGGGGTGAGCGTACCGCCCATCCCCTCGGTGAACCCCTTCGACAGGGCCAGACCGAGACCGAGACCCGCGGTGTTGTCACTGTCGCCGAGGCGCTGGAACGGCGTGAACATGTCGTCGCGCCGCTCGGGCGAGACACCCGCGCCGTGGTCGACGATGCGGATCTCGGCGGTGCGGCCGAGGCGGCTCGTCGACACGCGCACACGCGCACCGGGCGGGGAATGCCGGGCGGCGTTCGCCATGACGTTCACCAGCACGCGCTGCAGGAGCACGGGATCGGCGCGGACCAGGGGCAGGTCGGGGTCGAGGGCGAGCTCGAACCGGTCGGGACCGCCCCCGAGCTCGTCGAGGGCCGACAGCACGATGCCGGCGCCGTCGACGTCGACGAGCGACACCGCGAGCACGCCGGCCTCGATCCGGCTGACGTCGAGCAGGTCGGTCACGAGGGCCGACAGCGTGGTGAGGGACTCGTCGGCGGTGGCCACGAGCTCTGCCCGGTCCTCGGGCGAGAGCTGCGGCCCCGCCGCGCGCAGCCCGCCGACAGCGGCGACGGCAGCCGCCAGGGGGCGGCGCAGGTCATGGCTCACCGCGGACAGCAGCGCGCTGCGCACCTGGTCGGTCTCGGCGAGCACGCCCGCGGTGCGCGCCGTGGCGGCGAGGTCGGTGTGCTCCAGCGCGGCGGCCAGCTGCGCGGCGACGGCGTCGACGAGGCGTCGCTCCGAGGCGTCCAGCGGGTGTCCGTGCAGCTCGAGGGTCGCGCGCGGGCTCCCGTCGATCGTGCGGCCGACGGCGACCGTCTCGTGCCGGCCGTCGCGGACGGGCTCACCGTCGGTCGCGATGACCCCGCCGTCAGGACCGATGAGGCGCACGCCCGCGAGCCCCAGCGACTCCCGCGTGCGGCTCACCATGGCAGGCACCGCCGACTCGCCGCGCAGGACGCTGCCGGCGACGGTCGCCAGCAGCTCGGCCTCGGCCTCGGAGCGCCGTGCCGCACGCGCGGCACGGGCGGCCCGGTCGACGACGAAGCTCACCAGCACGGCGATCACCACGTACAGGATGAGCGCCCACACGTTGCGCGGGTCGGCGATCGTGATCGTGTAGAGCGGGGGCGCGAAGAAGTAGTTGAGGGTGAACCCCGACATCACGGCGGCGAAGACGGCGGGCCAGATGCCGCCCACCAGCGCCACCAGCACCACGAGCAGCTGATACGCCAGCACGTCGGTCGTGATGGTCTCGTCGCTGCGGAACGACACCAGCAGCCACGTGAGCAGCGGGCCGCCCACGAGGGCCAGCGCGAAGCCCAGCATGCGGCGCTTGACGCTCAGGGCGCCGCCCGACAGGCGGGGGAGCGTGAAGCGGTCGCCGGCCGCGGAGTGCGTCACGATGTGGACGTCGATGTCGCCGGACTCCCGGATCACGGTGGCGCCGATGCCCGGCCCGGTGAGCGCCGCCGACAGCCGCCCGCGCCGGCTCACGCCGATCACCAGCTGCGTCGCATTGGCGGAGCGCGCGAACTCGACGAGCGCGCGCGGCACGTCGTCACCGACGACCTGGTGATAGCTGCCGCCCAGCGATTCGACGAGCGCCCGCTGCGCCGCGAGGGCCGTGGGGTTGCCCGATCGCAGCCCGTCCTGCGTCGACACGTGCACAGCCAGCAGCTCACCGCCCGCGGAGCGCGCGGCGATGCGCGCGCCGCGACGCAGCAGGGTCTCGCCCTCGCCGCCGCCGGTGAGGGCCACCACGACGCGTTCGCGCGCCTGCCATGCGCTCTGGATGCCGTGCTCGGCGCGGTAGGACTTCAGCGCGCTGTCGACCTCATCCGCCAGCCACAGCAGCGCGAGCTCGCGCAGCGCGGTCAGGTTGCCCAGACGGAAGTAGTTCGACAGCGCCGCGTCGATCCGCTCCGCCGGGTACACGAGCCCGGCCGACAGCCGGTCGCGCAGCGACTGCGGCGAGAGGTCGACGACCTCGACCTGGTCGGCGGCTCGGACGACGGCATCCGGAACCGTCTCACGCTGGGCGACCCCCGTGATCTTCTCGACGACGCCGCCGAGCGACTCGATGTGCTGCACGTTGACCGTCGTGATGACGTCGATGCCGGCATCGAGCAGCGTCTCGACGTCCTGCCAGCGCTTGGCGTGCAGCAGGCCGGGCGCGTTCGTGTGTGCGAGCTCGTCGACGAGGGCGATCTCGGGCGCACGCTCGAGCACGCCCTCGACGTCCATCTCGGTCAGGGCGACCCCGCGGTGCGTGACGGTGGTGCGCGGCACCACGGTGAGGCCCTCGGTCAGCGCGGCCGTCGCCGCTCGCCCGTGCGTCTCGACGACGGCGATGACGACGTCGCGTCCGTCGTCGGCCAGACGCCGGCCCTCTTCGAGCATCTCGTACGTCTTGCCGACGCCCGGCGCGGCGCCCAGCAGCACCCGCAGCCTGCCGCGCTTCATGCGGCCACCTTAGTTCCTCGCCGTCGCCGCGCTCGCCTGTCGCATCCGGTGCCCGACGGCCGCCATTCGCGACAGCGGAGCGTGCTCCCCCGCCGCTCGCCTGTCACGATGCGCGCGGTGGGCGCGTCGATCGTGACAGGGGAGCGGCGAAGAAGGGATGCCGCCAGCCGAGGGGTCCTCATCGGCCGAGCTCGTCCAGTGCGACGTTGAGCTCGAGCACGTTCACTCTGGGCTCGCCGAGGTAGCCGAGGTCGCGCTGCTGGATGTGCTGCTCCACGAGCGTCCGCACCGTGGACGCGTCGAGTCCGCGCGCCTCGGCGACCCGAGTCACCTGCAGCAGCGCGTAGGCGGGGCTGATGTGGGGGTCGAGGCCGGAGCCCGACGCCGTGACGGCGTCGGCGGGCACCTGCGAGGGGTCGACGCCCTCGCGCTCGGCGATCGCGGCGCGGCGCTCTTCGATCGCCGACACGAGGTCGGGGTTCTCGGGTCCGAGGTTCGAGCCGCTGGACGCGCCCGCGTCGTAGCCGTCGCCCGCGGCCGACGGGCGCGGCTGGAAGTACTCGGGCAGCGCGTTGCCCTCGGCGCCGGCGAACGTCTGCCCGATGAGGGCGGAGCCGACGGTGTCGCCGGCCTCGTTCTGCACGGCGGAGCCGTTGGCCTGCCACGGCAGGGCGAGCTGCCCGATGCCGGTGACCAGCAGCGTGTAGCCGACGCCGAGCACGAGCGTGAAGACGATCATGGCGCGCAGCGCGACGCCGGCGGTGCGGACGGTGGTGCGGGTGGTGGACATGCGTGTCTCCTGTCGGGCTCAGAAGCCGGGGATGAGGCTCACGACGAGGTCGATGAGCTTGATGCCGATGAAGGGCGCGATCACGCCGCCCAGCCCGTAGACGAGCAGGTTGCGGCTGAGGATCTGCGAGGCGCTCGCCGGGCGGTACTTCACGCCCCGCAGCGCCAGCGGGATGAGGAACACGATCACGACGGCGTTGAAGATGATCGCGCTCGTGACCGCGGATGCCGGCGAGCTCAGCTGCATCACGTTCAGTGCCGCGAGCCCGGGGAAGACGCCCATGAACATGGCGGGGATGATGGCGAAGTACTTGGCGATGTCGTTCGCGAGCGAGAACGTCGTGAGCGCGCCGCGCGTGATGAGCAGCTGCTTGCCGATGCGGACGATGTCGATGAGCTTCGTCGGGTCCGAGTCGAGGTCGACCATGTTGCCGGCCTCTTTCGCGGCCGACGTGCCGGTGTTCATCGCCACTCCGACATCCGCCTGTGCGAGGGCGGGCGCGTCGTTGGTGCCGTCGCCGGTCATCGCGACGAGGCTGCCTCCCCGCTGCTCCCGCGTGATGAGGGCGAGCTTGTCTTCGGGCGTGGCCTCGGCGAGGTAGTCGTCGACGCCGGCCTCCTTCGCGATCGCCGCTGCGGTCAGCGGATTGTCGCCGGTGATCATCACGGTGCGGATGCCCATGGCGCGCAGCTCGTCGAACCGCTCGCGGAGGCCGTCCTTCACGATGTCCTTCAGGTGCACGACGCCCAGCACGCTGCCGCCCCCGGCGCCAAGCGTCGCGACCACCAACGGCGTGCCGCCGGACTGCGCGATGGCGTCGGTCTCGCTCGTCAGCAGTGCGCGCGTGGAGGCCGGAACGGGGGATGCGGATGCCTCCAGCCAGGCCAGCACCGCTGACCCGGCGCCCTTGCGCACCTGGGTGCCGTCGGCGAGGTCCACACCGCTCATGCGCGTCTGGGCGGTGAACGGGACGACCGTCGAGCCCTCCGGTGCCTCGACGTGGATGCCGCGCGTGGCCGCCAGCTCGACCACCGAGACGCCCTCGGGCGTGGGGTCGGCCAGCGACGACACCGCGGCCGCGCGTGCGAGCTCGGCGTCGTCGACGCCCGGCATCGTGACGAAGTCCGATGCCCGCCGGTTGCCGTACGTGATGGTGCCGGTCTTGTCGAGGAGCAGCGTCGTGACGTCGCCCGCAGCCTCCACGGCGCGGCCCGACATCGCGAGCACGTTGCGCTGCACGAGGCGGTCCATGCCCGCGATCCCGATGGCCGACAGCAGCGCGCCGATCGTCGTCGGGATGAGGCACACCAGCAGCGCCACGAGCACCGGGATGCTGACCGGCGCGGCGGCGTACGACGCGATCGGGTTGAGCGTCAGCACGACGACGACGAACACGATCGACAGGCTTGCAAGGAGGATGCCGAGCGCGATCTCGTTGGGTGTCTTCTGCCGGCTCGCGCCCTCGACGAGCGCGATCATGCGATCCACGAAGGTCTCGCCGGGCTTCGAGGTGATGCGCACCACGATGCGGTCCGACAGCACGCGGGTGCCGCCGGTGACCGCCGAGCGATCGCCACCGGATTCGCGCACGACCGGCGCCGACTCTCCGGTGATCGCGGACTCGTCGACCGTCGCGATGCCGTTCACGATGTCGCCGTCGCCGGGGATCAGCTCGCCGGCCGACACCACGACGATGTCGCCGAGCCTCAGGTCGGCGGAGGGGACCTCGACGATCTCGGCGCGCCGGGCGGCGGCATCCACCGTCTCTTCGTACGCGGCGACGCGACGCGCCGTCGTCGACATGCGGGTCTTGCGCAGCGTCGCGGCCTGCGCCTTGCCGCGCCCCTCGGCGACCGACTCGGCGAGGTTCGCGAAGAGGACGGTGAGCCAGAGCCACACCGCGATGCCCCACGTGAACCCGAACGGCACCGTCGTGCCGCCCGAGGACTCGGGGCCGCCGAGGAACGGCTCCGCGACGGCGATCAGCGTGGTGAGGGCCGCGCCCACCCACACCAGGAACATCACCGGGTTGCGCCACAGCGCCGCCGGGTTGAGCTTGCGCAGTGCGCCGGGCAGGGCGGCCCACAGCTGCGCGGCGCTGAACGCCCGCGAGGAGGGCTTGCCACCGGTCGTTGAGCGAGCGGAGCGAGACGAAACGGAGCCCGAGACGGGCCCACCGAGGACCCCCTCGGTCGTTGAGCGGCCTTCGACAGGCTCAGGGGCCGGGCGAGACGAGACAGTGGACATGTCAGACGAGACCTTCCGCCAGGGGACCCAGCGTGAGAACGGGGAAGTAGGTGAGTGCGGTGACGACGACCGCGACGACGGCCAGGAGGCCGACGAACTGCGGGCGGTGGGTGGGCAGGGTGCCGGCGTTGGACGGCACGGACTCCTGCGCCGCGAGCGAGCCGGCCAGGGCCAGCACCAGCACGATGGGGATGAAGCGGCCCAGCAGCATCGCGACGCCGAGCGCCGTGTTCAGCCACGGCGTGTTCGCCGTGAGTCCCGCGAACGCCGAGCCGTTGTTGTTCGCGGCCGACGTGAACGCGTAGAGGACTTCGCTGAGGCCGTGGACGCCGGGGTTCCAGATCGACGTCGACTCGACGTCGGCGCGGATCGCCGGGATGCCGAAGCTCAGCGCCGTGCCGGCCAGCACCAGCGTGGGCGTCACGAGGATGTAGAGGCTCGCGAGCTTGATCTGCGTGGGGCCGATCTTCTTGCCGACGTACTCGGGTGTGCGTCCGACGAGGAGCCCGCCCACGAAGACCGCGATGACGGCGAGCACGAGCATGCCGTAGAGACCCGAGCCGACGCCGCCCGGCGCGATCTCGCCGAGCATCATGTTGATCATCGGGATCATGCCGCCCAGCGCGGTGTACGAGTCGTGCATCGAGTTGACGGCGCCGGTGCTCGTGAGCGTGGTGGCGCCGGCGAACAGGGTCGAGCCGAAGATGCCGAACCGCGTCTCTTTGCCTTCCATGGCGCCGCCCGCCAGCTGCGGGGCCGTGCCCAGCCCGAGTGCCTCGAGCCACGTGACGGCGATGATCGAGACGATCGCGATGGAGCCCATCACGGCGAGGATCGCGTACCCCTGGCGGTCGTCGCCGACCATCCGTCCGAAGGCGCGGGGCAGCGCGACCGGGATCGCGAGGATCAGCAGGATCTCCAGCACGTTCGACCACGGGGTGGGGTTCTCGAACGGGTGCGCGGAGTTGGCGTTGAAGAAGCCGCCGCCGTTGGTTCCCAGTTCCTTGATCGCCTCCTGGCTCGCGACAGGGCCGCCGGGGATCGACTGCGTGCCTCCGGCGACCGTCTGCACGTCCGTGAACCCGGCGAAGTTCTGCACGACGCCGGCCGTGATCAGCGCCACCGCGGCGATGAGGGCCAGCGGCAGCAGCAGGCGCGTGAGACCCCGTGTGAGGTCGACCCAGAAGTTGCCGATGGTCGCAGACCCGCGGCGTGCGAATCCGCGCACGAGGGCGACGGCCACCGCGATGCCGACCGCGGCCGACACGAAGTTCTGCACGGCGAGGCCCGCGAGCTGGACCGTGTAGCCCATGGTCACCTCGGGCGAGTACGACTGCCAGTTGGTGTTGGCGACGAACGACGCGGCAGTGTTGAACGCCAGACCCTCGGGCACGGCGGGAAGGCCCAGCGAGTACGGCAGCACGGCCTGCAGCCGCTGCAGCGCGTAGACGAACAGAACCCCCATGAGCGAGAAGACGAGCACGCCGCGCGCGTACGCCTGCCACGTCTGCTGGGAGTGCGGATCGACGCCGACGAGACGGTACACACCGCGCTCGACGCGCCAGTCCTTGTCCGACGTGAAGACGCGGGCGATCCCGTCGCCGAGCGGCCGGTAGAGCAGCGCGAGGATCAGCACCACGGTGGCGATCTGCAGGATGCCGGTCCAGATGGTCGCGGCATCCATCAGAACTTCTCCGGCTTCACGAGGGCGATCACGAGGTAGACGATCGCGGCGATGCCGAGTGCGGCCGCAAGGAGCGAGAAGACAGTCACAGCTTCTGCACCCCCTTCGCGATGAGCCCGACGAGCGCGAACAGCGCGACCGTCAGGGCGAGGTAGATGACATCGAGCACAGGGACTCCCGGTTGGCTTCGGCCCGCGGTGCAGCGGGCACCGTTCGATGCAACTCCCCGGTGGATGCCGCCACCGTCGTCCTCACGGAATACGAACGCCTCCGGCGGCCATGCTCACGCGACGCTGACGCCGCGCCGGAGCCGTGAGCACGGTCCGGGGCGTTTCGTCTCGCTTCGCTCGCTCAACGAGCGCAGCACCGGGCGTTGAGCGGAGGGCGCCCCAGCGCCCGCAGACGAAACGAGCGCAGCACCGGTCGTTGAGCGGAGGGCGCTCCAGCGCCCGCAGACGAATCGCCTCGGCTACGCGGGCGTCAGGCGCAGGATCGCGCACTCGGCCGCTGAGCGAGCGCCGGCGAGACGAAGCGTGGCGAGAACCGCCGCCGCCGCGAGAACCCGGTCGCTGAGCGAGCGCCAGCGAGACGAAGCGCTACTGCCGAGAAGCCGGGGGCCCGGTCAGGCGCGGGCGAGGGCGTCTTCGAACGCCACCCACGCGAGCATGGCGCACTTGACGCGGGCGGTGTACTTCGAGACCCCCGACAGCGCTGCGGCGTCGCCGAACACCTCTTCGTCCAGCGGCAGCTCTCCGCGCGAGCGCAGCGCCTCGCGGAAGCCCTCGACGAGAGTGGATGCCTCGGCCCGCGGCATCCTGCTCTCTTCTTCGAGCAGCGACACGAGCATCGAGGCGGACGCCTGCGAGATCGAGCACCCGGCGCCGTCCCAGGTGACCTCGGCCACCTCGGAGCCGTCGTCCGTCATGCGCACGCGGAGCGTGATCTCGTCGCCGCAGATGGGGTTGCGCTGGTGCGACGTTGCGGTGTGCGCGGCCTCGTCGGCGAGACCCTTGCCATGGGGGCGCTTGGAGTGGTCGAGGATGAGCTCCTGGTAGAGCGATTCGAGACCGTTCATGCGCCGACTCCGAAGAACGAGCGGACGCCCGACAGTGCGTCGAGGAAGACGTCGACGTCGTCCGCGGTGTTGTAGACCGAGGTGGATGCCCGCACCGACGCGGTCAGGCCGAACCGGCGGTGCAGCGGCTGGGCGCAGTGGTGCCCGACGCGCACCGCGACACCGCGGGCGTCGAGGAACTGCCCCACGTCGTGGGCGTGGACGCCCTCGACGTCGAAGGCCCACAGGCCGACGCGGTCGGCGCCCGGCGCATCGCCGAGGAGCCGGATGCCGTCCAGTTGTCGCAGCCCGTCGCCCAGGCGCGCCTCGAGCGCCTTCTCGTGCGCGTGGACCGCGGGCATGCCGAGGCCATCGAGGTAGCGCACGGCGGCGGCCAGCGCGATCGCCTGCGACACCGGCTGCGTGCCGGCCTCGAAGCGCTGCGGCGGCGCCAGGTACTGCGCCTCGTCGAGCGTGACGGTGGTGATCATCGAGCCGCCGGTGAGGAACGGCGGCAGCGCCTCGAGCACGTCGGCGCGTCCATAGAGGCCGCCGACCCCGTACGGGCCCAGCATCTTGTGGCCCGAGAACACCGCGAGGTCGACGCCGAGCGCCGGCAGGTCGAGCCGCAGGTGGGGCGCCGACTGGCACGCGTCGAGCACGGTCACCGCTCCGGCGGCCTGCGCCAGGGCGACGAGCTCGGCCACCGGGTTCACGATGCCGAGCACGTTCGACACGTGCGTGAATGCGACGACCCGTGTGCGCTCGCCGATGGTCGCGGCTGCCGCGTCGAGGTCGAGCGTGCCGTCGTCGCGCACCGGGATGTGCCGCAGCACGGCGCCCGTGCGTGCCGCGAGCTCCTGCCAGGGGATGAGGTTCGCGTGGTGCTCGGTCTCGGTCACCACGATCTCGTCGCCGGGGCGCAGCGCGAAGCGGGCGCTGGCGGGAGCGCCGCGGCCCACGCTCGCGTTGCCGATCGCGTACGCGACGAGATTGAGCCCGGCCGTCGCGCCGCTCGTCCACACCAGCTGCTCGGGCCGCGCGCCGACGAAGCCCGCGACGGTGGCCCGGGCGTCCTCGAACAGCTCGGTGGCCTCGGCGGCGAGCGTGTGCGCGCCGCGGTGCACGGCGGAGTTCGCGCGCGTCAGGAACGCCACCTCGGCGTCGATGACCGCCTGCGGCTTCTGGCTCGTCGCGCCCGAGTCGAGGTAGACCAGGCGCTCCCCGTTCACGCGTTCGCCGAGGATCGGGAAGTCGGCGCGCACGGCCTCCGCGTCGAGCGCGGCCGGCACAGTGGCGGGGACGGGTGCAGAGGTCACCCCTTAAGGCTACGCGGGATGCCGCCCGCCCGGGCCGTCGGTCCGCCGCGGCCGGCGGCATCCACTCACCAGCCCGTCAGGCGTTGCGCGAGACGTCGGCCGTCTCGCTGGGAGCCGGGGGACCGGCGGGGCGCACGACCCGGCGGCCGCGGCGCTCGACGGCGGGCACGGCGTGCTGGCCGGCGCGCCCGGCGCGCTCGTCGCCGGGCAGCACGCGCGAGCGGCGGCCGTAGATGAGCTCGGACGAGTCGAGCAGCCACGGCACGAGCGTGATCGACACGCCGTGCACCAGCATCAGCTGCTGTGCGATGCGTCGCGCCCTGCGGTTGTGCAGGAGGGTCTCCCACCAGTGGCCGACGATGTACTGCGGCAGGTACACGGTGACCACCGACGAGCCGTGCTCTTCGCGGTACTTGCGCACCCACTCGGCGATCGGCCCCGCGTACGTCCGGTACGGCGACTCGATGATCTTGAGCGGGATCGGCATGCGATGCCGGCGCCACTCGGCCTGGATGTCTTCGGTGTCGTCCTTCGAGACGGCGATGTGCACGGCGAAGGTCTTGTCGTGCTTGGCGGCGAGGGCGTAGTCGACGGCCTTGACGACGGGCTTCTGCAGTTTGTTGACGAGGATGATGGCGACGTCGCCCGATGAGCCGAAGTGGGTCTGGTCGTCCATCGCGATCTCGTGCTCGACGTCGCGGTAGTAGCGGTGGACGCCGACCATGAGGAACGAGAGCACGGGAATGGCGAGGAACACCAGCCACGCGCCGTGCGTGAACTTCGTGATCGTGACGATGACGAGCACCGACGCCGTCATGGTGGCTCCGAGCGAGTTGATGAACAGGCCCTTGCGCAGGCCGAACAGCTCCCCGCGCACGCTCTGCGAGCCGCGCTGGTCGGCGGGCAGCCGGCCGATCTCGCGGATGCCCCGCCGCCAATGGCGGATCATGCCGATCTGGCCGATCGTGAACGACACGAAGACGCCGATGATGTACAGCTGGATGAGGTTCGTGAGGTTGGCCTGGTAGACGATCAGCACGCCGATGGCGATGAGGCCGAGGATGATCATGCCGTTCGAGTACACGAGGCGGTCGCCGCGGGTGTTGAGCGCCTTCGGCGCGTAGCCGTCGCGCGCGAGCACCGACCCGAGCAGCGGGAACCCGTTGAACGCCGTGTTGGCCGCCAGCAGCAGCACGACAGCCGTGGCCGCCTGGATGATGAAGAACGGGATGGAGTTCATGCCGAACACGGCAGACGACACCTGGGCCATGAGGCTGGGCTGGGGGTTGCTGCAGTCGAAGCCGATGAGGTCGCAGGGGTTCTCGGCGTAGTGGACGCCCGACACCAGGGCGATCGCGGTCAGGCCGGTGAACAGCAGGATCGCGATGCCGCCCATCATCGCGAGCGTGGTCTGCGCGTTCTTGACCTTGGGCCGGCGGAAGGCCTGCACGCCGTTCGAGACCGCCTCGACGCCGGTCAGCGCGGAACAGCCGCTCGAGAACGCGCGCAGCACGAGCAGGATGACCGCGGCCTGCGTGATGTCCTGCGTCTCGACCGCGTACTGCGCGCTCGAGGCGACGGGCGCGTTGCCGGTCGCGATCTCGATGAGGCCCACGATGATCATGAGCCCGACCGATCCGATGAACACGTAGGTGGGGATCGCGAACGCGCGGGATGCCTCCCGCACGCCTCGCAGGTTGACGATGACGATCAGGATGACGAAGCCGACCGCCAGCTCCACGCGCCACGGATTGAGCCCGGGCAGCGCCGAGATGATGTTGTCGACACCGGACGCCACCGACACCGCGACCGTGAGGACGTAGTCGACGAGCAGGGCCGACGCCACGATCACGCCGGGGATCTCACCGAGGTTCTTGCGCGCGACCTCGTAGTCGCCGCCGCCCGACGGATACGCCTTGATGAGCTGGCGGTAGCTGATCACCACGACGACGAGCAGCACGACGACGGCGGCCGCGATCCACGGCGCGAAGGCGAGGAACGCCAGGCCGCCGGTCAGCAGGATGAGCAGCAACTCCTGCGGGGCGTAGGCGACAGACGACAGCGCGTCGGACGCGAAGATCGGCAGCGCCATCTTCTTGGGCAGCAGGTGCTCGTCGGAGTCTGTCGAGGCGAGCGGGTCCCCCAGGATGAGACGCTTTGCGATCGGCGCCTCGTCCACCGACTGCTCGCGGCTTTCGTTCGTCACGGCGGGCGATATTACGCGCATGGATTCCGTGAGGACGCATCCGGACGGGCATCCTCACGGAATCCATACGGCGACCTCCTCTGAGAGACTCAAACGGTGGATGAACAGGTGATTCTGGGGGTGCTCGCCATCGTCGCGGGCCTCGTCGCCGGGGTGCTCCTGTTCGTCCCGTTCGTCGCCCTCAGCTACCGTCGGCGCGGGGGATTCGGGGTGGGCCGGTTCCTGCTGTGGGGCGCCGCCCTCGTGTACCTCATGGCCATCTGGACGTACACGCTGCTGCCCCTGCCCGACCCGGACGCGATGCGCTGCGCCGGAGTGAACCTCGACCTGCTGGCGTTCGTCGGCGACGTCCGCGGGGCGATCGCGCGTCCCGGTCGCACGTTGACCGATCCGGCCGTGCTGCAGCTGCTGCTGAACGTGCTGCTGTTCGTGCCGCTCGGCTTCTTCGTCCGCGTGCTCGGCGGCCGCGGCATCCTCACCGCCCTTCTCGTCGGTCTCGGCGTCTCGGCGTTCATCGAGACGACGCAGCTCACCGGCGTATGGGAGCTGTACCCGTGCGCGTACCGCGTGTTCGACGTCGACGACCTGCTCACCAACACCCTCGGCGCGCTGATCGGCTCGGTGCTCGCGCTGGCGGTGCCGCGCCGCCACTGGGGCACGCCGAAGTTCGCCGACGCCGAGTCGCCGCGTCCGATCACCCGCCGCCGCCGCTTTCTCGCGATGCTGTGCGACGTGCTCGCGGCGTGGGTGCTCGGCGTCGCCGTCGCGGTGGCGTTCCAGCTGCTGCTGTATGCGCTCGGCGCCGACCGCGCCATGCGCGAGGGCACCGCGGCGAACGTCGTCGCCGGTGCCGTGCCGATCGCGCTGTGGCTCGTGGTCACGCTCGCGACCGGACGCACCATCGGCGACCACGCCGTGCAGCTGCGCTACACCGGCGGCCAGCTGCCGCCGGCGCTCGCCCGCCCGCTGCGGTACCTCGGCGGCATCGGCGGGTACCTGCTGCTGAGCGCCCTGCCCGGCCCCTGGGGCGTCGTGACCGGCGCGTTCGCCCTCGTCTCGGCGGTGCTCGTGCTCACCACCGACGACCGCCGCGGCCTGCCCGGCATCGTCTCGTGCCAGCGCCTGGTCGACGCCCGCGAGCCCGTCGAGGGGTGACGGATGCCGGCGGCCGCAGCGTCTCCGCCCGGTCGTTGAGCGGAGCGACGAAGGAGCGAAGACGAAACGTCGTGAGCTGCTCTGCGGACTCGGCCCGCGACAGTCGCGCGCGGGGCTGGTTCCGACGGGCGGCACGCGGCGTTTCGTCTCGCTCCGCTCGCTCAACGAGCGGGAACCGGCGGCCGGGGCCGCCGGCATCCACCCGGTCGTTGAGCGGAGCGACGAAGGAGCGAAGACGAAACGTCGTGAGCGGCTGTGCGGACTCGGCCCGCGACAGTTGCGCGCGGGGCTGGTTCCGACGGGCGGCACGCGGCGTTTCGTCTCGCTTCGCTCGCTCAACGAGCGGGAACCGGCGGCCGGGGCCGCCGGCATCCACCCGGTCGTTGAGCGGAGCGACGAAGGAGCGAAGACGAAACGTCGTGAGCGGCTGTGCGGACTCGGCCCGCGACAGTCGCGCGCGGGGCTGGTTCCGACGGGCGGCACGCGGCGTTTCGTCTCGCTTCGCTCGCTCAACGAGCGGGAACCGGCGGCCGGGGCCGCCGGCATCCACCCGACTACGCCGCGGACGACCCCAGGAACTCGCGCGCGGCCACGACGAGCGCGTCGACGCCACGGCTCAGGGTCGGCTGGATGACCGGCGCGAAGAAGGGCGAGTGGTTCGTCGGGATGTCGTGCTCGATGGTCCCGGCAGCCGCCGCTGCGGCGAACGCCTCGGGGTCGACGCCGCCCCAGAACCAGTAGACGAGCGGCACGCCGGCCTCGCGGGCGAACCACGACACGTCCTCGCTGCCCGTGAACATGCCGGGGTCGATGACGGTGCCCTCGCCGAACGCGGTGTCGAACGCCGCGGTCAGTCGCGCCGTGGCGTCGACGTCGTTGATGGTCGGCGGCAGCGTGTGGTCGGTGACGATGACCGGCGGCTCTTCGGCGCCCGACGCCTGCGCCTCGGCGCGCACGATGCGCTCGACCTTCTCGAGCACGCGGGCGCGGGCCTCGTCGTCGGGGTAACGGAGACTCAGCTCGAGCTTCGCCTCGGCCGGGATGATGTTGTTCTTGAGGCCGGCGTGGATCGAGCCGACCGTGACCACCGCGACATCGCGCGGGTCGATCTCGCGCGACACGATCGTCTGCAGCCGCATGACGGTGGCGGCCGCCATGACGACCGGGTCGATCGTCGCCTGCGGGCGCGAGCCGTGGCCGCCACGGCCCAGCAGGGTGACGGTGAGGCCGTCGGATGCCGCCATCTGGGTTCCGCTGCGCACGCCGATCGTGCCCGCGGGCAGGGGAGTCACGTGCTGGCCGAGCACGATGTCGGGCTTCGGGAACCGGTCGAGCACGCCGTCGGCGATCATCGCCTGCGCGCCCGAGCCGTACTCCTCGGCGGGCTGGAACACGACGACCACCGTGCCCGACCACTCGTCCTTCGTGGCGACGAGACGCTCCAGCGCGCCGAGCATGGCGGTGACGTGCATGTCGTGGCCGCACGCGTGCATGACCGGCACGTCGTTACCCGCCGGGTCGGTGCCGCGCGCGGTGCTGGCGTACTCGAGGCCCGTCTGCTCGGGCACCGGAAGGGCGTCCATGTCGGCGCGCAGCCAGACGACGGGTCCGTCGCCGTTGCGGATCACGCCGGCGACTCCGGTCTTTCCGATGCCCTCCTCGAACTCGATGCCGAGGTCGCCGAGGTGCTGCGCGATCACCCCCGCCGTACGCGTCTCTTGGAACGACAGCTCCGGATGCCGGTGCAGATCGATGTACAGCGCTTCGAGGTCGATCGTCATGACCTGAGCCTAGCCGTGGGGTCCCTTCGTCCCGCCCTGTCTGAACCCGTTCAGTTGCGCTGAATGCACGCGAAACCGGGGGCGCGGCGTACAAACAGCGCAAGTGAACACCCGGCGAGGACGACGGGAGGAGAGGCGCCGCGGGTCGGCGCCGGCGTCAGGCGCCGGGGTCAGGCGGGAAGGCGGGCCGTCGAGCCGCGCACGATGAGCTCGAACGGCAGCTCGCCGGGGCGGTGCGTGGGCGCCTCGTCGTCGGGCGCCTCCAGCGCGCCGAGGATCGCCTCGGCCGCGCGCTCGCCCTGTCCCATCGGGAACTGGTCGATGGTCGTCAGGCGGAAGAACTCGCCCAGCTCGTGACCGTCGATGCCGATCACCGAGAGGTCCTCGGGCACGCGGTAGCCGAGGTCGCGGGCAGCCAGCAGCGCGCCGATCGCCATCTCGTCGGATGCCGCGAAGATGGCCGTCGGCCGGCCGCCGGGCTTGCCCAGCAGCTGCTTGGCGGCGCGGAAGCCGCCCTCGATCGTGAAGTCCGCCGGCTCGAACAGCGAGGGGCTGACCTCGATGCCGGCATCCGCGAGTGCCTGCTCGAAGCCCTGCCGCCGCTGCGTCGGGATGTGGAAGTCGATGTCGAACTCGGGGCTCGCGCCGATGTGCGCGATGTCGCGATGTCCGAGCGCCAGCAGGTGCTCGGTGGCCAGGCGCGCGACCGCGACGTCGTCGACGGTCAGGGTCGTCAGGTGCGGGTTGGGGCCGCCGATCGCGATGACCGGGAGATCGAGCTCGACGAGCCGCTCGGTCTCTTCCTCGCCCAGCTCGAGCGAGATCGCGATGACGCCGTCGACGCGGCCGCGGCGCAGGAACGTCTCGAACACATCGTGGCGCTCGCCGCGGTCGGCGGTCAGGCTGTACAGCGTGATGTCGTAGCCGCGGCGCATGAGCGCCGACGCGATGCCGCTGAGCACCGTCGAGAAGAACCAGCGGTCGAGGAACGGCACCAGCACGCCGATGTTGCGCGTGCGGCCCGAGGCGAGGCTCGACGCCGACGCCGACACCACGTACCCGAGGCTCTTCGCCGCCTCTTCGACCTTCGCCTTCGCGCCCGCCGAGACATGGCCGCGCCCGCTCAGCGCGCGCGAGACGGTCGCCGTCGAGACGCCCGCCGCGCGGGCGACCTCGTCGATGCTGACCACGTCGTCTCCCTGTCCCCTTCGTTGACTTGGCTCATATGTACAACACGCCAGGCGTGTCGCGTACATCTACGCCACGTCATCGTGCGTGTCGATGAGTGGATGCCGCACCCGGCCGGCCGGGTCAGCCCTGGTCGACGACCCAGACCGCCGTGTCGGCGGGGATCACGTCGGTGACGGGACCGCTCGCCGCGATCACGATACCGCTCGGCAGCGGAACGGGCTGGGAACCGGTGTTCGCCACGACCGTGACATTCCCGTTTCGGAATGCGACGGCATCCGCTCCATAGCCCTCGAGCCACTCCAGCGAACCCGCCCCGAGCGAGCGCGCGCGGCGCTCGGAGAGCAGCGTGCGGTACAGCTCGAGCGTCGATCCGGCGACGCCCGCCTGGGCCTCGCGCGCCAGCTCGGCCCACTGCGCCGGCTGCGGCAGCCACGAGGCTCCGGTGTCGTTGAATCCGTACGCGGGGCCGTCGACGGTCCACGGCAGCGGCACGCGGCAGCCGTCGCGGCCGTAGCGCTCGCCGTTGGTGCGGAACCACGTCGGGTCCTGACGGGCCTCGCCGGGGATGTCGATGACCTCGGGCAGGCCGAGCTCCTCGCCCTGGTACAGGTAGGCCGAACCGGGCAGCGCGAGCATCAGCGTCGTCGCGGCGCGGGCGCGGGCCAGTCCCACCTCGGGGATCGGCTGGCCGGGGGAGTCCGGGCCGATGCCGTGGCCCTGCGGGTTCTCGGCCGTGAGGGCCAGACGCGTCGCGTGGCGCACGACGTCGTGGTTCGACAGCACCCACGTCGACGGCGCGCCGACGCCGGGGAAGGCGCGCAGCGACAGGTCGATGACGGCGCGCAGGTCGGCGGCATCCCATTCCGTCTGCAGGTAGGGGAAGTTGAACGCCTGGTGCATCTCGTCGGGGCGCACCCACTCGGCGGTGCGCTCGGCCGTGGGCAGCCAGGCCTCGGCGGCGAGCGCGCGGTCGCCCGGGTACTCCTCGAGGATCTTGCGCCAGTCGCGATACACCTCGTGCACGGCGTCCTGACCCCAGTAGGGGACGTTCTCTTCTTCGCCGCCCATCGAGCCCGCGTCGGGGTTCGGGATGTAGTCCGGCAGACCCTCCGCCTTCATGAGGCCGTGGGCGACGTCGACGCGGAAGCCGTCGACACCGCGATCGAGCCAGAAGCGCAGCACGCGGCGGAACTCCTCGCGCACCTCTTCGTTCGACCAGTCGAAGTCCGGCTGCGACGAGTCGAACAGGTGCAGGTACCACTGTCCGGGCGTGCCGTCGGCC
This sequence comes from Microbacterium jejuense, assembly GCF_019511665.1. Lineage (GTDB taxonomy): Bacteria > Actinomycetota > Actinomycetes > Actinomycetales > Microbacteriaceae > Microbacterium > Microbacterium jejuense_A. Next base: position 37,661 of record NZ_JAEUAW010000002.1, on the reverse strand, counting down.
TCGACCACGCGGGTCCATGCCGGTCCGCCGAACACCGACTCCCAGTTGTTCGGGGGCAGCTCGCCGTGCTCGCCCTTGCCGTCGCGGAACATGTAGCGCGCGCGCTCCGGGCTGCGGGGCGCGGCCGCGAGAGCCTGCTGGAACCACTCGTGCTGGTCGGACGAGTGGTTCGGGACCAGGTCGACGATGACGCGGATGCCGCGTGCGTGCGCCGCGGCCAGCATGTCGTCGAAGTCGCCCAGCGTGCCGAACAGCGGGTCGACGTCGCAGTAGTCGCTGACGTCGTAGCCGGCGTCCTTCTGCGGCGAGCGCTGGAAGGGGCTCAGCCAGATGGCGTCGATGCCGAGGGCCTGCAGGTCGTCGAGGTGAGCCGTGATGCCCGGGAGGTCGCCGATGCCGTCGCCCGACGCGTCGGCGAACGAGCGCGGGTAGATCTGGTAGATCACGGCGGTGCGCCACCACTCCGAGCCCGCGGGGGTCGGTTCTGCGGACGGGAACGGCGCGGCGGTGCGCTCGGCGGTCTCTGCGGAAGTCATTCGGCCAGTGTACTGCAAGCGCTTACACTCCCAACTCGTGTGCGTGTGGCGCGCGCGTGCGTGCGCGCGCCGACGATGATCGCGGCCGCGAGGGACGTTCAGGACGCGGGCGTAGGGTGAAGCGCGTGTCCGAAGCCCTCACCCGTGCAGAATCGCTCATCCGCACCATCCCCGACTACCCCGAACCCGGCGTGCTGTTCCGCGACATCACGCCGCTGCTCGCGGACGCGAGGGCGCTGCGCACCGTGGTCCACGCGATGATCGCGCCGTTCGAGGGCTCGTTCGACGTGGTCGCCGGCGTCGAGGCGCGCGGCTTCCTGCTGGCCGGCGCGGCCGCGATGGAGGCGGGGGCCGGCCTGGTGCCGATCCGCAAGGCCGGCAAGCTCCCGCTGCCCGCGGCATCCGTGACATACGCCCTCGAATACGGCACCGCGACCATCGAGGCGCACGACGACATCACGTCCGGCATGCGCGTGCTGCTCGTCGACGACGTCCTCGCCACCGGCGGCACGCTGGTCGCCGCGCACGAACTCGTCACCGAGCTCGGCGGCAGCGTCGTCGGCACGGCCGTGCTCATGGAGCTCACCGCGCTCGGCGGGCGCGACGTCGTCGGCGACGTCCACGCCGTGTTCACGGCCTGAGCCGGCAGCGACGACCTCACCTCGGCGGCTCGTCCTCCGGGCGGACCGGGACAGCGCCGGTCGGCGGCTCGAAGTGCGGGATCGGCTTCGGCCGTTCGCCCCTCGCCCGGGGAGGCGGCGCGGCATCAGCGGCAGCAGTCGCCGACACATCGTCCTCGAACGGGATGAGCCGGTCGGTGTGCGCCGCGTCGCGGTGGAATCGCCGGCCCGTCACCGAGGTCGCGGTCACCTTCAGCGCGAACAGCTTCGCCGTCGGGCTCGCCGACGCGAGGTCGCGCACGCCGCTGTCGCGGATCTCGTCGTCGCGGGCCACCCGCTCGGCGCGCCCGCGCAGGACGACGCTCCACCGCACGTCGTCGGTCACGCCGTCGACCTCGTAAGCCACGAGCGGGTGGTGCGCGATGTGCATGAGCTTCGCGTCGCGCGCCGTGCGGACGAACAGCGACCCCTCATGCGCGAGATGGTTCACCGGAAAGATGTCGGGGGCCCCGTCGGTGTTGATGACGGCGAGGCGCCCGTACTCCGCCTGCTGCAGGTAGTCCCAGCATTCGGCGGTCGACAGCCGCTCGACTCCGGGTGTGCGTGCGTCGCGCGGGTCCTTCATCGATCGGCCTTTCTCCTCCCCTTCCGTCCTACCTCAGCGGGTACGAGAACAGAAGGGGGTGGATGCCGGCGGCCGGGCCGGCGGGCCGACCGCCGCGTCAGGTCAGCAGCGTCGCGATCAGCACGCCGGCGCCGAGGAAGGCGGCCCACCCGCGGACGTGGTTGCCGATGGTCCACTGCCGGCTGATCCTCCGCCAGGCCTGCTGGTCGGCGGGGGCGCACGGCGAGAGCCGGTCGACCACGGCGTTGCGCGGGATGTGGAATCCGCCGGTGATGAAGAAGTGGGCGACGATCAGCACGTCGCCGACGAGCCGCCACGCCGAGACGGCGCCCTGCCAGGCGACGAGCTCGGCGACCGCCGAGCCCGCTGCCACGAATGCCGAGCCGACGAACAGCAGCAGGAACACCGGCCGGATGGACCGGTTGATCTGCTGCATGGCGCGCACGGCGGACTCGTCCGGCGTGCGCGAGAGTCCCGGCATCACCAGCAGCGAGAAGCCGAAATACACGCCCGCCATCGCGGCGCCCAGCAGTGCGCCGGACGCCGTGAGGATGTCCTGCAGGTTCATGTGCGCTCCTTGCGGAGGGGGTCAGCCGCCCAGCACGACGTTGAGGGGCGGCTCGCCCGCGACGAGCCGCTCGATCTGCGTGCGGACGAGCTTCGCCACGCGCGGCCGCATGGCGCTGGACGCACCGCCGACATGGGGCGTGATGAGAACGCCGGGAAGGCTCCACAGCGGATGGCCCTCGGGCAGCGGCTCGGGAGCGGTGACGTCGAGTGCCGCGCGGATGCGGCCGCGCCGCACGTGGTCGACGAGCGCGTCGGTGTCGACGAGCGAGCCGCGCCCGACGTTGATCACGAGGGCGCCGTCGGGAAGTGCCGCGAGGAACGCGTCGTCGACGATGTTCTGCGTCGCCGCGCCGCCGGGCAGCGTGAGGATCACGATCTCGGCACGGGGGAGCAGGTCGGGCAGCTCGTCGACGCCGTGCACCGTCACGCCGTCCTCGTCGCGGGCGTGCGATGCGACGGGAGTGATCTCGACCTCGAACGGCGCAAGGCGCGCGGCGACCGCCTTGCCGACCCCGCCGTAGCCGAGCAGCAGGACGCGACGGTCGGCGAGGCTCTGCGCGAACACCGGCGACCACTGGCCGGCGGCGGTGTCGACGGCGAACCGGTCGATGTGCCGCTGCGCCGCGATCGCGAGGCCGACCGCGAGCTCGGCGGTCGACGTCTCGTGCACCGACGCGGCGTTGGCGAAGCGCAGTCCCGCCGGCAGGATGTCCGCCACGCCGTCGTACCCGATCGACTGGCCCTGCACGAGCCCGACCTCGACGCCCTCGAGGCGCTCGAGCACGCGGGCCATCGACATGTACGGCGGAACGACGATGTCGAACCGGTCACGCGGGGCCGCGGCATCCATCGGCCATACGACGAGTTCGACGTTGTCGGGCAGCGCGCCGAGATCGGCGGCGAGCTGCTCGGTGGGGACGCTGACGACGAGATTCGGGATGCCGGTGCTCACCCGCTCCACGCTACCGGGGTCCTGCCGCTCGCTGAGATCAGGAGATCTCGCGTACGCAGGACGAACCCGCGCGGATCGTCCTGCGCAGGCGAGATCTCCTGATCTGGAGAACGCGGGATGCCGGCGGTCAGGCGGCCTGGGCGACGACGGCGGCGATCGCTGAAGTGAAGAACGCCAGGCCGTCCACGCCCGAGCGCATGGCGGCCGACGTGCCGGGCCCGAAGCCGGGCTCGACGGCGTGCTCGGGGTGCGGCATGAGGCCGACGACGTTGCCGCGCTCGTTCGCGATGCCGGCGATGTCGCGCAGCGACCCGTTGGGGTTGACGCCCACATAGCGGAAGGCGACGAGCCCTTCGCCCTCGAGGCGGTCGAGCTCGGACTCCGAGGCGATGTAGCCGCCGTCCGCGTTCTTGAGCGGGATCACGATCTCCTGCCCGACGGCGAGGTCGCTCGTCCACGCCGTGTCGGCGTTCTCGACGCGCAGCCTCTGGTCGCGGCGGATGAACTGCTGGTGGGCGTTGCGGATCAGCCCGCCCGGCAGCAGGTGCGCCTCGACGAGCATCTGGAAGCCGTTGCAGATGCCGAGGATGGGCATGCCCTTGGCCGCGGCATCCTTCACCTCCGACATGATCGGCGCGAGGGCGGCGATCGCACCAGCCCGGAGGTAGTCGCCGTAGCTGAAGCCGCCCGGCAGCACGAGCGCGTCGACGCCTTCGAGGTCGTGCGAGCCGTGCCACAGCGCGACGGGCTCGGCGCCGGCGATCTGGATCGCGCGCTGCGCGTCGCGGTCGTCGAGGGAGCCCGGGAAAGTGATGACGCCGATGCGGGCGGTCATTCCACGACCTCGATGCCCACGACGTCCTCGATCACGGCGTTCGACAGGATCTCGTCGGCGACGCGCTTGGCCTCCGTGAGCAGCTCGTCGGTGACCTCGCCCTCGACGGCGAGCTCGAACCGCTTGCCGATGCGCACGCCCGCGAAGTCCGAGATTCCGAGCCGCGCGAACGCACCTGCGACGGCCTTCCCCTGGGGGTCCAGCAGTTCGGCCTTGGGCATGACGTCGACGACGATGGTGGGCATGTGACAGCTCCGAGTGTCGCGGGCAGGGGTCGACTCCAGTGTACGGGCCGCGGCATCCCGTCGGTTCCTCGCTCCGTCACAGCGTCGTGACCAAACCGTGACCCGTCCATGGGAGCGCTCCCTTGACTTTCGTGGGAGCGATCCCATAACGTTGCCTCTCGGTCGGTGGGAACGCTCCCACGGACAGCCGGCGCGGCACCCGTCCGAGTCGGTCCTGCAACACAGACAACCCCTGAAAACACAAAGGAGTGACAGTGAACGCACGCGCCTTCCGCAGAAGCGCCGTGGCACTCGCCGCATTCTCGGCTTCGGCCATCGTCCTCGCCGGCTGCGCCAGCGGCAGCGGTGACGACGCCGGCGGCTCGGACGACCAGATCACGCTGACCGTCGCCACCTTCAACGACTTCGGATACACCAAGGACCTCCTCGCGGAGTACACCAAGGAGCACCCGAACATCAAGGTCGTCCACAACAAGGCGGCCACGTCGAACGACGCCCGCGCCAACTACTTCCAGAAGCTCGGCAAGAAGGGCCTCTCGGACATCGAGGCCATCGAGGTCGACTGGCTGCCCGAGGTCATGAAGTACTCCGACCTGCTCGCGCCGGTGCCCGAGGACCTGACCGACCGCTGGCTCGACTGGAAGGTCGAAGCCGCGACCGACCCCGACGGCAACCTCATCGGCTACGGCACCGACATCGGTCCCGAGGCCGTCTGCTACCGCCAGGACCTCTTCGAGGCCGCCGGCCTCCCCACCGACCCGGCTGATGTCGCCGCGGCGATCGACGGCGACTGGTCGAAGTACTTCGCCCTCGGCGAGCAGTACACCGCCGCGACGGGCGAGGCGTTCTTCGACTCGGCCGGCAGCACGTACCAGGGCATGATCAACCAGGTCGAGGCCGCCTACGAGGACCCCGAGAACGGTGACATCATCGCGACCGAGAACCCCGAGGTCAAGGACATCTACGACCAGGTGCTCGCCGCGAGCGCGACGCAGTCGGCACACCTCGGCCAGTGGTCGGACGACTGGTACGCCGGCATGTCGAACGGCGCCTTCGCGACGCTGCTGTGCCCGGGCTGGATGCTCGGCCAGATCACCGGCAACGCGCCCGACACGACCGGCTGGAACATCGCCAACGTGTTCCCGAACGGCGGCGGCAACTGGGGCGGCTCGTACCTGACCGTTCCGGCCAACGGCCCGCACGTCAAGGAGGCGCAGGAGCTCGCCGACTGGCTGACCGCTCCCGAGCAGCAGATCAAGGCGTTCGAGAACGCCGGCACGTTCCCGAGCCAGGTCAAGGCCCTCGAGTCCGACACGCTGCTGAGCTCGACGAACGAGTACTTCAACAACGCGCCGGTGGGCCAGATCTTCACCGATCGCGCCAACGCGGTCACGGTCGCGCCGTTCAAGGGCGAGTACTACTTCCAGATCAACGACGCGATGCAGCAGGCGCTGACGCGTGTCGAGGACGGAACGCAGGACGCCAAGACCTCGTGGGATCAGTGGGTCTCTGAGGTCGACAAGATCGGCTGATGATCCCGGATGCCGGGGGCCGCTGCCGCAGCGGCGGTCCCCGGCAGCCCGTCTGAGACCCGGACGGGGCGGGTTCTGATTGCGACCCGCCTCGTCCGCACCATGTCACGCGCCGTGCATCGGCGCCCCACCCCGTCCGCTCCGGACCCGAACCGAGGAGCCCACGTGACCACCACCGTCCCGAGCTCGCGATCTCCCAAGCGCATCGGCTTCGGCCATCGGATGACAGCGTGGGATCTGAAGCTCTCGCCCTACCTCTACATCTCGCCGTTCTTCATCCTGTTCATCGTGGTCGGCCTGTTCCCGATCGCCTACACCGCGGTGATCTCGTTCATGGACTGGGACCTCGTCCGCAACTCGGGAGAGTTCATCGGCTGGGGCCAGTACGAATGGGTCCTGACGAACCCCAAGTTCTGGACCGCGCTGCGCAACACGTTCAGCATCTTCCTGCTGTCGAGCATCCCGCAGCTCATCGCCGCGATCTTCATCGCCGCGATGCTCGACCAGAACATCCGCGCCAAGACGTTCTGGCGCATGGGCGTCCTCGTCCCCTACGTCATGGCGCCCGTGGCCGTCGCGCTGATCTTCAGCAACATGTTCGGCGACCAGTACGGCATCATCAACACGCTGCTCAACCGGATCGGCATCCCCGACATCCCGTGGCACTCCAACGCCTTCGCGAGCCACATCGCGATCGCCACGATGGTCAACTTCCGCTGGACCGGCTACAACACCCTCATCCTCCTCGCCGCGATGCAGGCCATCCCGCGCGACTACTACGAGGCCGCGACGGTCGATGGAGCCGGCAAGATCCGCCAGTTCTTCTCGATCACGGTGCCGAGCCTGCGCCCGACGCTCATCTTCGTCATCATCACCTCGACCATCGGCGGCCTCCAGATCTTCGACGAGCCGCGCATGTACGACCAGTTCGGCGTCGGCGGCGCCAACTCGCAGTGGCTCACCATCAGCCTGTGGCTCTACAACATCGGCTGGGGCGAGTGGAACTTCGGCCGCGCGGCGGCGCTCGCGTGGATCCTGTTCCTCATCATCCTGGCCATCGGCGTCGTGAACCTGTTCGTGTCGCAGAGCCTCATCCGCGACGAAGGCGGCCGCGGTCAGCTGACCCGCAAGCAGCGACGGGCCGCCGCCCGGGCCGCCCGCGCGTCGGTCGCCGCCGACGCGCACCGCGCCGACGCCGGCGCCTCGCCCGCCAGCGCCCAGAAGGAGACCGTGCGATGAGCGCCACGACCGCAATGCCCCTGCACCTCGACGACACCGAGGTCGCCCCCGAAGAGAACCGCCGCCACCGTCGCCGCCGGGGCGGAGCGGGCGATCGGCCGGGCTGGTTCGTCTACACGGCCCTCAGCTTCGTGCTGCTCGCTTCGCTGCTGCCGTACTACTGGTCGCTCCTGATCGGCTCGGGCGACTCGTCGACGATCCGCGACCCCAACATGTCGTGGATCCCGGGCGGCAACTTCTTCGCCAACGCCGCCGCCGTCATCAACGACGAGGCCGTCAACTTCTGGACGGCGCTGTGGAACTCCATCTGGAGCTCGACGGTGATCGCCCTCTCGGTCGTCTTCTTCTCGACGCTCGCCGGCTGGGCCTTCGCGAAGCTGCGCTTCAAGGGCGGCAGCATCCTGCTGATCTTCGTGATCGCCACGATGGCCGTGCCCACGCAGCTCGGCGTCGTGCCGCTGTACATCCTGTTCGCCGACCTCGGCTGGACCGGTCAGATCGGCGCGATCATCGTGCCCGCGCTGGTCACCGCGTTCGGCGTGTTCTGGATGACGCAGTACCTGCGCCAGACGGTGCCCGACGAGCTCATCGAGGCGGCCCGCGTCGACGGCGCGAACTCGTTCCGCACCTTCATGACCGTCGGCCTGCCGGCCGCGCGGCCCGCGGCGGCGATGCTCGGCCTGTTCACGTTCGTCACGGCGTGGAACAACTTCTTCTGGCCGTTCATCGTGCTCGACCCCCAGAACCCGACGCTCCCGGTCGCGCTGCAGCTGCTGCAGTCGAACTACTTCGTCGACTACTCGATCGTGCTCGCCGGCGTGCTGCTCGCGACCATCCCGCTCCTGATCCTGTTCGTCTTCACGGGCAAGCAGCTGGTCAGCGGCATCATGGCCGGCGCGGTCAAGGGCTAGGGCTACCGCCCAGCCCCGGCCCCCGGCATCCTGAATTCAGACTCTTCTTCGAGAGAGGACTCTCCCTCATGACGACCGCGATCCCGCGCGCCTTCCCGTCGGACTTCCTGTTCGGCGCGGCGACCGCCGCCTTCCAGATCGAGGGCGCCGCCCACGAGGACGGCCGCCGCGACTCCATCTGGGACGCGTTCTGCCGCGTGCCCGGTGCTGTCATCAACGCCGACAACGGCGACGTGGCCTGCGACCACTACCACCGCTACCGCGACGACGTCGCGCTGATGAAGGACCTCGGGCTGCAGACCTACCGCTTCTCGACGTCGTGGTCGCGCGTGCGCCCCGACGGCGGCGCGGTCAACGCGAAGGGCGTGGACTTCTACAAGCGTCTGGTCGACGAGCTGCTGGGCGCCGACATCCTGCCGTGGCTGACGCTGTACCACTGGGACCTGCCGCAGGCCCTGCAGGAGCAGGGCGGCTGGGCCAACCGCGACACCGCCGAGAAGTTCACCGAGTACGCCCTCACGATGCACGACGCCCTGGGTGACCGCGTGAACGTGTGGACGACGCTCAACGAGCCGTGGTGCTCGTCGTTCCTGAGCTACACGGCGGGCCTGCATGCGCCGGGCCACTACAGCGTCGAGGAGGGTGTGCTCGCCGCGCACCACCTGATGCTCGGGCACGGCCAGGTCGTCCGCGAGCTGCGTGCCCGCGACGCGTCGCTCAACCTCGGCATCACCCTGAACCTGACGGTCGCCGAGCCGGTCGACGCCGACGATCCCGCCGACGCCGACGCGGCGCGTCGCATCGACGGCCAGTTCAACCGCTGGTTCCTCGACCCGATCTTCCGCGGGCAGTACCCGGCCGACATCGTCGAAGACATCCGCGAAGTGGATGCCGCAGCCGTGGCCGCGTGGGAGTCCGCGGTGCGCCCGGGCGACCTCGAGGTCATCTCGACGCACATCGACACGCTCGGCGTGAACTACTACCACGGCGAGTACGTCGGCGGTCATCAGCCCGAGAACCCGCCGATCGGCGGCGACGCGCCGACCGACCGCCCGGGCCGCTCGCCGTTCCCGTCGCACGAGGGCATCTTCTGGCACGAGCGGGGCCTTCCGCGCACGCCTATGCAGTGGGAGGTGCAGCCCGAGGGGCTGACCGAGCTGCTGCAGCGGGTGTGGGACGAGTACGCCCAGCCCGCGGGCACGGTGCTCTACGTCACCGAGAACGGCGCAGCCTACGACGACGAGCTGGTCGTGGAGGACGGCGAGAAGCGCGTGCACGACGTCGACCGCGTCGAGTTCCTGCGCGGTCACCTGGGTGCGATCCTGGATGCCGCCGACGCCGGCGTCGACGTGCGCGGCTACTTCTACTGGTCGCTGCTCGACAACTTCGAGTGGGCGTGGGGGTATGAGAAGCGGTTCGGCATCGTGCGGGTCGATTACGACACGCAGGAGCGCACGCCGAAGGACAGCGCGCTCGAGTACCGCCGCATCATCGCCGCTCGCGCGCTCGATGTGGCCGGTGTCGGCGCCGCGGCGTCGGCATAGCCGCTTCGGGTCGTAGATTCGGACGTGGTGTCGGGCAGGGAGGTGCAGCGATGAGCTCGGATGTCACGCGGCAGACGGTGACGATCGAAGAGGTCGCCGCCGCGGCGGGTGTCTCGCGGTCGACGGTGTCGCGCGTGGTCAACGGGTCCACCGCGGTCAGCCCTGAAGCGCTGGAGTCGGTCACGAAGGCGATCGCCGAGCTCAACTACGTCCCCAACCGGGCGGCGCGGTCGCTCGCGAGCCAGAAGACCCACGCGGTCGCGCTCATCGTGCCCGAAGACACCACGCGGTTCTTCGGCGACCCGTTCTTCGCGGCGATCGTGTCGGGCATCAACTCGCGGCTGAGCCGCTCGGACTACGTGCTGAACCTGTTCATCGCGAGCGACGATCCGGGCGACAAGACCACGTCGTACGTGAGGTCGGGTGCCGTGGACGGCGCGATCGTCGTGTCGCACCACACGAGCGACACGTTCATCGACCGGATCGCGAGCGCCGTGCCGGTCGTCTACGGCGGCCGCCCGGTGCGTGAGCGCGAGCGCGACTACTACGTCGACGTCGACAACGCCCGCGGCGCGTACGACGCGACGGTCTACCTCATCGAGAACGGCCGCACCCGCATCGCGACCATCACCGGACCCCGCGACATGCCCGCGGGCGTCGACCGCCTGCGCGGTTACCGCGACGCGCTCAAGGCCTACGGGCTCGACGAGGTCGGCATCGAGGACGGCAACTTCACCGCCGATGGCGGCGCGGCGGCCATGCGCCGCCTGCTCGAGTCGGGTGCTCGCCCCGACGCCGTGTTCGTCGCGAGCGACCTGATGGCCCGCGGCGTGCTGACCACGCTGACGGCGGCAGGGCTGCGCGTCCCCGAGGACGTCGCCCTCGTCGGCTTCGACGACTCGCCCGTGGCGACGTCGGTGATCCCGCAGCTGACGACGGTGCGCCAGCCGTCGTTCGCGCAGGGGGAGCGCATGGCCACCGTGCTGCTCGACATCCTCGCCGGCCGCCACCCGCGCCACGTCACGATCCTCGAGACCGAGCTCGTCATCCGCGACTCCGTCTGAACAGTGGATGCCGCCGCCCGCGGTCAGAGCGGATTCGTGGTTACCTGCTACGGCGGGGTGCGTGCGCCAGGACCGAACTCGCTCGAGGGCGTCCGCATGCGCGCCAGCGCCGTGGCCGCCGCGATCGAGCGCCGCATCATCCGGCGCTGAGGCGGCCGGTCCCCGGTCGTTGAGCGGAGCGAGGAACGAGCGAAGACGAAACGCGGCGAGACGCCCTCGAGGACTCCACCCGGTGCCGGAGGTCGTGGCCACGTGCGTACCACGCCGTCGAGACCGCGGTTTCTCGCCGAGAACGCACTTTATTCGCGTCGATGACGTGGTCTCTCGGCGAGAAACCGCGTTCCCGACAAGTGGTGCAGGGAGGCCCGTCCAGCGAGCCGACCGAGCTCAGCCGCGGCCGGGCACCGTCGCGTGCAGCAGGTTGCGCCAGGGGTCGTCGAACGACACCGTGCGCCCGTCGTCGCGCACCTCGAAGCCGTGGTGGCGCAGCCGTTCCGACAGCTCGCCGAGCGCATCGGCATCGGGAAGGTCGAGATCGACGCGGCCGAGTCCGAGCGCGGGCATGCGGGGGCCGGCGCCGCGGGAGTTCCACACGTTCATCGCCATGTGGTGGTGGTAGCCGCCCGCGCTGACGAACAGCGCCTGGTCGCCCATGGCAGCGGTCTGGTCGAAGCCGAGCGCATCGACGTAGAACGCGCGCGCCGTCTCGACGTCGCCCACTGAGAGGTGCACGTGACCGACGGATGCCGCATCCTGCGTGGTCCCGCCGCTCGCGGCGCTCTCGGTCAGGTGCTCGCGCAGGAACGCGTTGGGGTCGAGGTACAGCGTCGCCATCTCGATGGTGCCGTGCGTCCACGACCACTCGGAGCGCGTGCGGTCCCAGTACAGCTCGACGCCGTTGCCCTCGGGGTCGGTGAGGTAGAAGGCCTGGCTCACGAGGTGGTCGGCCGAGCCCGTGAAGGTGTGCGGCGCCCGCGTCGCGACGCTGTAGAGCGCGGCGGCGAGGGCCTCCTGCGTCTCGAACAGGATCGCCGTGTGGAACAGCCCCGCCGCGCCCGGCGCGGCATGCCGCAGCGCCGGCTCGTGCTGCAGCACGACGATCGCCCGGCCGGAGCGCCCGAGCACGACCCGGTCGCCGTCGGCCGACAGCACCGGCAGCGTGATGACGTCGCGGTAGAACGCGGTCATCGCGTCGAGGTCGCCGACGAGCAGCGTCACGGCGCCCATCGCGGTGTCGGGGGCGAGTCGGTCGGCCTGTGCATTCACACGAATAGGAACCTCCGGCATCCCTCGTCCATTCCCCTACCCGCTCAGGGTTTGGGGCGCAGATCCCCCGTTGGGGCGCAAGAACTGCGCCCCAACGGAGAAAACGCGCCCCAAACCCGGGAGAAGAACAGCGGATGCCGTCCCCCGAAGCCGGCCCCGAAGCCGGGGTGGCCGCAGCCCTCGTTCGCCTCCGCGCCCGGCGCTCTCGTCGACGACGCACGTCCTCGCCGAGCACGCACGCCGTCCGCGTGGATGACGTGCGACTTCGGCGAGGACGTGCGTGCTCGACGGGCCAGGGGGACGACTACTGCAGGTCGCCGCCGAGCTGGCCCACGGCAGGGATCGGGCCGCCGTCGTCGGCGCCGGTCTTGCGCCAGCGGGCGATGAGGTTGCCGAGGTGGTAGATCAGTAGCGCTGCGGCGGCGCCGATCACGATGGCGCCGAGCTGGAAGTCGCCCCACACCATGGTGAAGCCGGCGATCGCGATCACGAGCGAGACGGCCGCGGTGTACTGGTTCACCGGGCGCGAGAAGTCCACGCGGTTGTCGACCCAGATCTTGATGCCGATGATGCCGATGAGTCCGTACAGGGCGGTGGTCACGCCGCCGAGCACACCCGCGGGGATCGAGTTGAACACCGCGCCGACGACCGGCGACAGCGACAGCAGGATCGCGAAGACGCCCGCCACCCAGTACGCGGCGGTCGAGTACACGCGGGTGGCGGCCATGACGCCGATGTTCTCGCCGTACGTGGTGGTGCCCGAACCGCCGAAGGTTCCGGCGAGCACGGTCGCCGCGCCGTCGGCGATGAGCGCGCGGCCGGTGTACCTGTTGACCGAGGCATCGGTCATGGTCGCGACGCCGCGCACGTGGCCGACGTTCTCGGCGATCAGCACCAGCACGACGGGCAGGAACATCGCGATGACGCTCCAGGTGCCGGGGTTGCCGAACGTCGGGAACGCGAACGTCGGCAGGCCGATCCACTGCCCGTCGGCGACGAGCTCGTTGACGGCGTCGAACTTCACCTCGCCGGCGATGAGCGCGGCGATGTAGCCGACGATGACGCCGAGGAAGATCGAGATGCGGCCGAGGAACCCGCGGAACAGCACGCTGCACAGGATCACCGCGACGAGGGTGATGGTGGCCGTCACCGGCGCCTGCTGATAGCTCTGCCACGCGACGGGCGCGAGGTTGAAGCCGATCAGCGCCACGATCGCACCGGCGACCACCGGCGGCATGAGCTTCTCGATCCAGCCGAGTCCCGCGAACTGCACGATGAATCCGACGGCCGCCAGCAGCACGCCGACCGCGACGATGCCCGCGAGAGCCGACCCCATCCCCTGCGACGCGGTGGCCGCCGTCACGGGCGCGATGAACGCGAACGACGAGCCGAGGTAGCTGGGCAGGCGGTTGCGCGTGATCAGCAGGAACAGCAGCGTGCCGAGGCCCGAGAACAGCAGCGTCGTCGACACCGGGAAGCCGGTGAGGATCGGCACCAGGAACGTCGCGCCGAACATGGCGATGACGTGCTGCGCGCCGATCGCGATGGTCGCCGGCCAGTTCAGCCGTTCCTCGGGTCTGACGACCCGGCCGGGTTCGACGGTCCGGCCGTTTCCGTGGAGGGTCCACAGGGGCATGTGCGCTCGCTCCTTCGCGCTCGGGTGTTGTGCTCGCCTCACCCTAGCGGCGCGGGCGGGCGCGGCCCGGCCCCTCGCCGCCGGTCGTTGAGCCACTTCGTGCCGGAACGCGTTTCGTCTGCGGGCGCTGGAGCGCCCTCCGCTCAACGACCGGGTGCCGAGGTCAGCAGCTCCAGCAGCTCGCGGTAGCGGGCGGCGGTGCGCTCGACGATGTCGGCGGGCAGCGCCGGGGGCTCGCCCTCGCGCGGCGGCGCCCAGTTCGCCGCGAGCCAGTTGCGCACGATCTGCTTGTCGAAGCTCGCCATGCGCTCGGCCTCGGTCGTGCCCGAGGCCCAGGCGGCGGCATCCCAGTATCGCGACGAGTCGCTCGTGAGCACCTCGTCCGCGAGGGTCAGCACGCCGTTCTCGTCGAGGCCGAACTCGAACTTGGTGTCGGCGAGGATCACGCCGTGCGCCTCGGCCGTGCGCGACGCGCGCGTGTAGATCTCGAGCGAGAGGTCGCGCAGCTCGGCGGCACGCTCGGCACCGACCAGCTCGACGGTGCGCTCGTACGAGATGTTCTCGTCGTGCTCGCCCATCGGTGCCTTGTACGCGGGCGTGTAGATCGGCTCGGGCAGTCGGTCGCCGTTGCGCAGCCCTTCCGGAAGAGGGATGCCGCACACGGTGCCGTCGGCCTGATACTCGGCCCAGCCCGACCCGGTGAGATAGCCCCGCACGACGCATTCGATGGGCAGCATGTCGAGGCTCTTGACCACCATCGCGCGCCCGACGACGGCATCCGGGATCAGGCTCTTGAGGTCGTCGGCGGTATTCGCCACGCCGTCCTCGCCCACACCGAGCACGTGCGAGGCCGCGAGATGGTTCGGGATGCCGCGCCCCCCGTCCGCGCCGGCCAGCTGGTCGAACCACCAGAGGCTGAGCGTCGTGAGCAGCTCGCCCTTGCCCGGGATGCCGGGCGACAGCACGTGGTCGAACGCGCTGACCCGGTCGCTCGCCACGACGAGCAGGCGTTCCGGCTTCTCGCCCTCAGGCGTCTCGGCGGGCACGTACAGGTCGCGCACCTTGCCGGAGTAGACGTGCCGCCAGCCGGCGAGCTCGGTCGAGGGGGAGGGGGTGACTGTCACCTGTCCATTATCGTCATGCGGCTCTCGCATGCCTCGCGAGGGCGGTGTATAGTCCATCTGGACTAGTCGACATGGAGTGATCGTGAAGGATGCCGTCGCCCGCCTGACCCCGCTGGGGCTGGTCGTGCTCGCCCTGCTGGGCGAGGGCGACATGCACCCCTACGAGATGATCCGGCTCATGCGCATGCGCCGCGACGACCGGCTCGTGACGATCACCCACGGGACGGTGTACCACACCGTCGCGCGGCTCGAACGCCTCGGCTTCGTCGCCGAGGTCGGCGTCGACCGCGAGGGCAACCGCCCCGAGCGCACCACCTATACCCAGACCGAGGCCGGAGCCGCCGCCGTGCGCGAGTGGATCCGGCGCGAGCTGCCGCTGGTGGACCGGCCCGCCGAGTACCGCGTCGCGCTCGCCGAGGCGCACGATCTCGACCGCGACGAGGCGATCCGCCTGCTCACAGTCCGGCGCGACGCGCTCGCCGCGTCGCTCGCAGCGACGACGGCGGGGCACGCCGGGGCGCTCGCCAAGGGTGTGCCCGCACAGTACCTGCTCGAGCTCGACCGCGAGGCCGCGCTCCTCAAGGCCGACCTCGACTGGCTCGACGCGACGCTCGAGCGCATCGCCGAACCCGACTTCCCGTGGGGACCGGACGCGTCCCCATCCGAACGCTATCTCGCCCAGAGAAAGGCTGCACGACAGTGACCAACCCCGCCTCCGACGCGGCTTCGACGGCCGCGCACCCGCCCACCGGCGCCTACGCCGCCGGGCACAAGCCCCGCAGCCCGTGGCCGGCGCTGTGGGCGCTGGTCATCGGGTTCTTCATGATCCTGGTGGACACCACGATCGTCTCGGTGGCGAACCCCGCCATCAAGGCGGCGCTCGACCCCGACACCAACAACCTCGACAACGTGGTGTGGGTGACCTCGGCGTACCTGCTCGCCTACGCGGTGCCCCTCCTGATCACGGGGCGTCTCGGTGACCGGTTCGGCCCGAAGAACATCTACCTCATCGGCCTGTCGATCTTCACACTCGCATCGCTGTGGTGCGGGCTCTCGGGCACGCTCGAGATGCTGATCGTCGCTCGCGCCGTGCAGGGGCTCGGTGCCGCGCTCATGACGCCGCAGACCATGGCTGTCATCACCCGGACGTTCCCACCGAACCGCCGCGGCGCGGCGATGGGCCTGTGGGGCGCCACGGCGGGCGTCGCGACGCTCGTCGGGCCGCTCGCCGGCGGCCTTCTCGTCGACGGCGCCGGATGGGAGTGGATCTTCTTCATCAACATCCCCGTCGGCATCATCGCCTTCGTGCTCGCGGTGATCCTCGTGCCCAGGCTCGAGACGCACCCGCACCGGTTCGACATCGTCGGCGTGCTGCTGAGCGCCCTCGGCCTCTTCCTCATCGTCTTCGGCCTGCAAGAGGGCGAGAAGTACGACTGGGCAGCATGGGTGTGGGGGATGATCGTCGCCGGTGTCGTCGTCATGGCGATCTTCATCTGGACCCAGGCGCGCACCAAGAACGAGCCGCTCGTCCCGCTGCCGCTGTTCCGCGATCGCAACTTCTCGGTGTCGAACCTCGCGATCGCGCTCGTGGGCTTCACGGTGACGAGCATGTCGCTGCCGCTGATGTTCTTCATCCAGCTGGCCCGAGGGCTCACCCCGACCGAGTCGGCGCTGCTGCTCATCCCGATGGCCGTGCTGTCGGGCGTGCTGGCCCCGTTCGCCGGCAAGCTCCTCGACCGCACAGATCCGCGCTTCCTGCTGGTGCCGGGGCTCCTGCTGGTCGCCGGTTCGCTGTTCTGGTACGCGACGCTCATGAACACGGATACCCCGATCTGGATGTTCCTGCTGCCGTCGGCGCTCATGGGCATCGGCAACGCCGGCATGTGGGGTCCGCTCGCGACGACCGCGACCCGTAACCTTCCGCCACGGCAGGCGGGTGCCGGCGCCGGCATCTACAACACCACGCGCACGATCGGCTCGGTGATCGGCTCAGCCTCGATCGCGGCGTTCATGCAGTCGCGCCTCGAGGCGAACCTGCCGGGCGCCGCGGAAGCACCCGGCGGCTTCGGCACCGGCGCGCTCCCGGCCTTCGTCGTCGACGGCTTCTCGCAGGCCATGGCCCAGGCGATCCTGCTGCCGGCTGTCGTGATGCTCGCGGGCGTCGTCGTCGTCCTGTTCCTGCAGCGCCCCCAGCTGTCGTCCGCCGAGGACTGGCACGCAGGTCACGCCGCGGCACGCGCCGCCGACTGACCAGAGATGACGAGTGGATGCCGGCGGCCGCGGCCGCCGGCATCCACTCGTCTCAGACGTCCGGCGGCGCGTTTGTCAAGAGGTTGGCGCGGCCCTGCGACCGGCCGTCACGATGGCAGACATGACCGCACTCGCAGTGATCCTGCTCATCATCGGAATCGTGCTGCTGCTGTTCGGCGTGTTCGTCGAGGCGGCGAAGTTCCTGCTGTGGATCGGCATCGTGATCATCGTGATCGCGATCATCGCGTGGCTGATCCGCTACATCCGACGCGGCGCCTGACCGGTCGCACGTCTTGCCGTCGGGGGCCTCAGAGGCCCTCGACGACACGGGCCGCGATGTCGGTGCGGTGCTGACCGCCCTCGAATCCGATCGCGTCGATGGCGCGGTAGACGCGCTCGCGAGCCTGCGCGAACGTCGTGGCCACGCCGACCACGTTGAGCACGCGTCCGCCGGTGGCGACGAATCCGCTGTCGGTCTCGGCGGTCGCCGCGTGTGCGAGATGGACTCCCTCGACCGCCTCGGCGTCGCGCAGTCCCGTGAGCGGACGGCCGGTGACCGGCGCTGCGGGATAGCCCTCGCTGGCCAGCACGACCGTGACGGCGACGTCGTCGGCGAACGCCGGACGGGCGTGGTCCTCGAGGTGCCCTGAGGCCGCGGCGAGCAGCAGCTCCGACAGCGGGTCGACGAGGCGGGGGAGCACCACCTGGGTCTCGGGGTCGCCGAAGCGGGCGTTGAACTCGATGACCTTGACGCCGGAGTCGGTGATGATGAGCCCGGCGTACAGCAGGCCGATGAAGGGCGTCCCCTCGGAGTCGAGCTGGCGGATCACCGGCTCAGCGACCTCGCGTGTCACGAGGTCGACGAACGCCTGCTCGCTGCCGAACCTCCCGTCGAGCCACGGCAGCGGCGAATACGCGCCCATGCCGCCCGTGTTGGGGCCCTCGTCGCCGTCGAGCAGACGCTTGTAGTCCTGTGCCGGGCTGAGGGGCAGCACGTGGTCGCCGTCGCTGAGGAAGAACAGCGACACCTCGGGGCCGTCGAGGAACTCCTCGACCAGGACCGGACCCGACGGCAGGTACTCGTCGGCGTGCGCGAGGGCGGCCTCGCGGTCGGACGTGACGATGACGCCCTTTCCGGCAGCCAGCCCGTCGGCCTTGACCACGTGCGGCGCGCCGAGCTCGTCGAACGCCGCCTCGACCTCGGCGCGGCTCGCGGCGCGTACGGCCCGGCCCGTCGGCACGCCCGCGGCATCCATGATCCGCTTGGCGAACGCCTTCGACCCCTCCAGCTGCGCGGCCATGCGGCTCGGCCCGAACACGGGGATGCCGCGCTCGCGGACGGCGTCGGCGACGCCCGCCACGAGCGGTGCCTCGGGGCCGACGATCACGAGGTCGATGTGGTTCTCGTTGGCGAAGTCCGTGACGGCGCCGGGGTCGTTGGCGTCGAGTGCGACGAGCTGCGCGACCTGCCCGATGCCCGCGTTGCCGGGTGCCGCGAAGATCTCGTGCTCGGCCTCCTCCGACCGCAGCGCCAGGATGATGGCGTGCTCGCGCGCGCCCGAACCGAGGACCAGGATCTTCACCCCTTCAGCCTACCGAGGGGCCGCTCAGCCGCCGAGGCATGCCGGACCGGCCGGGTGGCGGCATCCGCCTCCGCTCCGGAAATCGGAGAATCGCGCGCTTTCCGGAGTCCGTCGGGCGCCTGACGCCGGAATCAGCCGCGAACTCCGAATTCCGGAGCCGCAGCGGGAGGCGGCGAGCCGCGCGTACGGTGGAGGGATGGCCACGCGCAGGATCTCGACCGACGACGGCCGCGCGGCGCTGAGCGCCGTCGCGGCGGCGGTGGCGGCATCCACCCCTCCCGCCCGCACCGACAACGCGACCGCCGTGCGCTACCTCTTGCAGCTGCTGGCCGAGAAGGCACCGGGCAACTCGGTCGAGGTGCGCGTGCCGCCGTTCGGGGCGGTGCAGGTGGTGGAGGGGCCGCGACACACGCGCGGCACCCCGCCCAACGTCGTCGAGACCGACGCGGCGACGTGGATCGCACTGGCGACGGGCGCGGAGGAGTGGGTGGATGCCGCGACCGCGGGCCGCATCAGCGCCTCGGGTACCCGCGCCGACATCTCGCACCTGCTGCCGCTGCGCCCCTGACGGGCGCGCTCGCACCGGCCGAGTGGGACAATGGAGGCATGCCCGAGCACAGCCAGGACCGCATCGAGACCGTGCGCGTGCGCCGCGCACCGAAGATCTCGGTGTTCCTCATCGTCGGCGCACTGGTCGGCGCCCTGGTTGCGATGATCCTCACCTTCGCATTCAACGGCACCGCCGAGGCCAGCCCCAACACCGGGCTGGAGTACACGCAGGGTCAGGTCTTCGGCTTCCTCGTGCTGATCTGCGCTCCGATCGGCCTCGTGCTCGGCGGCATCCTCGCGCTCGTCCTCGACCGCCGCTCGCGCCGGCGCACGCACGAGATCGCGGTCGACCACGAGTCGGTGCACGTCGACCCCGAACCGGGCACGAACGGCCACGGCCCGGGCCACTGAGGCCGGGAGCCGAGCGGGGCTAGGCGAGCTCGGCGATGATCGGGTGGATCGCGGCGTCGAACGCCGCGACGTCGCCGCGCAGGCCGTCGGTGACCGCGATCGTCAGCGCTCCGATCCACCACACGCCGCGCTGATTGAGCGGAAGCACCTGCACGTTGAGCTCGAACGCGTGGGCGCGGCGCCCCACCTGCCGCTCGTGCTCCGCGATCGCGCCCGCATACGCGCGGTACGTCGTGCCCGAGCTGTGCGACGCCTCCTTGCGATACCGCTCGTTCGCCGACTGGGCGAACGCGAGCGCCTCGGCCGCGTGCGGCACGACCGCGCGACGCAGCACCTCGGCGCCCTCGCTCGGCAGCGCCAGCGACGTGCCGAACTCGTCCACCAGCTCCAGCGGCACGGCCGACGGATGCGCCTGCGGCTCGACGGTCATCGCCCAGTACGCGCGCCACTGCTCTTCGAGCGCATCCTGGGCGGCCGCGCTGCGGTCGTTCGCGCGAGCCGGGATGCCGCGCAGATGCGGCAGCTCCTCGGGCGAGCGGATGCCGAGCACCTGCCGCAGGTAGAGGGCAAGAAGCACCGGCTGACCGGCGTCTTCGCGGATCAGCCACTCCGGAGCACCGGCGCCTCCCATGCCCCTCATTCTAGGCGCGCGCCGCCGTGCCCCAGCGGTTTCGCGGGCTTCCCGCCCGTCCGCACTCCGAGCCGCGATGCGCCCGCGCCCCGTCGATGCCGTTCACTTGCGCTGAACGTACACGGCACGCCCGCAGATGCGTACGTTCAGCGCAAGTGAACCGATTCAGTGGCTGGGGTGGGGAGGTGCGACATCCGGCGTCCGCTCAGGCGGGCCGCCGGTAGGCTGGAGGCGTGGCCTCATCCGATCGCGATGCCCCCTCCCGCCCCCAACCGCCCGTGAACCCGTACGCGGCGGCCGGTGTCGACACCGCAGCCGGCGACCTGGCCGTCGAGCTCATGAAGTCGGCCGTCCGGCGCACGCACGGTCCCGAGGTGCTCGGCGGCGTCGGCGGGTTCGCGGGGCTCTTCGACGCCACCGCCTTCAAGGCGTACGACAAGCCGCTGCTGGCCACCAGCACCGACGGCGTCGGCACGAAGGTCGCGATCGCCCAGGCCATCGACAAGCACGACACGATCGGCCAGGACCTCGTCGGCATGGTCGTCGACGACATCGTCGTGGTCGGCGCGAAGCCGCTGTTCATGACGGACTACATCGCGTGCGGCAAGGTCTTCCCCGAGCGCATCGCCGACATCGTCCGCGGTATCGCCGACGGCTGCGCGGCCACCGGGACGGCCCTGGTCGGCGGCGAGACGGCCGAGCACCCGGGCCTGCTCGGCGTGAACGACTACGACGTCGCGGGCGCCGCGACCGGCGTGGTCGAGGCATCCCGCGTCCTCGGCGCCGAGCGCGTGCGCGACGGCGACGTGGTGCTCGCACTCGCCTCCAGCGGCCTGCACTCCAACGGATACTCCCTCGTTCGCCACATCGTGGCCGGCGCCGGCATCCACTACGGCGACAACTCCGCCGACTTCGGCACGACGTGGGGCGAGGCGCTCCTCGAGCCGACGCGCCTGTACACGCTGCCGCTGCTGCGCCTCATCGCGGGCACCGGCGACGCCGTGCGCTCGCTCAGCCACGTCACCGGCGGCGGCATCGCCGCCAACCTCGCGCGCGTGCTGCCCCAGGGCACGTGGGTCGAGGTCGACCGCTCGACGTGGTCGCCTTCTCCGGTGTTCCGCGTGCTCGCCGACCTCGGCGACCTCGAACTCGAAGCGACCGAGGGCACCTGGAACCTCGGCATCGGCTTCCTCGCGGTCGTGTCGCCCGAGAAGGCGGAGGCTGCGGCATCCACCCTCTCCAGCGAGGGGATCGCGACCTGGCAGGTGGGCGTCGTGCGCGGCGGCGCACGGCCGGACGACACGCACGGGCACTGGGAACAGGGCGCCAAGGGCGTCGACGGCGGCGCGGTGCGCCTCGTCGGCAGCTACGCAGACCACGCGGCTCACTGAGCGCGCAGACACAGAACGAAGGCAAGCAACACCCATGTGCGGAATCGTCGGGATGGTGGGCCGCGGGTCCGTCAACCAGGAGATCTACGACTCCCTCCTCCTCCTGCAGCATCGGGGTCAGGACTCCACGGGCATCGCCACGGCCGAGAACACCGGCGTCGTCCACATGCACAAGGCGAGCGGGCAGGTGCGCGAGGCGTTCCGCACGCGCGACATGCGTGCGCTCCTCGGCGAGATCGGCCTCGGTCACGTGCGCTACGCCACGAAGGGCACCGCGTCGAGCGAGGAGGAGGCGCAGCCGTTCTACGTCAACGCCCCCTACGGCATCGTGCTGGTGCACAACGGCAACCTCACCAACACGCGTGAGCTGACCGACGAGCTCTTCCACAAGGACCGCCGCCACCTCAACACCAGCTCCGACACCGAGCTGCTCGTCAACGTGCTGGCCAACGAGCTGCAGTCGTCGATCTCGGGCCTCGAGCTCGACCCCGAGCAGGTGTTCCAGGCCGTCACGCGCGTGCACGAGCGCGTCGAGGGCTCGTACGCCGCCATCTCGCTCATCGCAGGCTACGGTCTGCTGGCCTTCCGCGATCCGTTCGGCATCCGCCCCCTCATCCTCGGCACGCGCAAGCACGAGGACGGCCACTACGAGTGGGTCGTCACGAGCGAGTCGCTCGTGCTCGAGAACGGCGAGTTCGAGGTCGTGCGCGACGTCGAGCCCGGCGAGGCGGTGTTCATCGACCTCGACGGCAAGCTCCATACGCGCCAGTGCGCGGCCGACCCGAAGCTCGTCCCGTGCTCGTTCGAGTACGTGTATCTCGCGCGTCCCGACTCGGTCATGAACGGCATCTCGGTGTACGAGGCGCGACTGCGCATGGGCGAGCGCCTGGCCGACACGATCGCGAAGTACACGCCGAAAGAGGCGATCGACGTCGTCATGCCGATCCCGGACTCGTCGCGCCCGGCGGCCATGCAGGTGGCCCGCAAGCTCGGCGTGGAGTACCGCGAGGGCTTCTACAAGAACCGCTACGTCGGCCGCACGTTCATCATGCCGGGCCAGGCGGTGCGCAAGAAGAGCGTCCGCCAGAAGCTCAACGCGATGTCGAGCGAGTTCAAGGGCAAGAACGTCCTGCTGATCGACGACTCGATCGTGCGCGGCACGACCTCGAAAGAGATCATCCAGATGGCTCGGGATGCCGGCGCCAAGAGCGTCACGTTCGCCTCGGCCGCGCCGCCCGTCCGCTACCCGCACGTGTACGGCATCAACATGCCGTCGCGTCACGAGCTCGTGGCGCACGGCCGGACGATCCCCGAGATCGCCGACGAGCTGGGCGCCGACTTCGTCGTGTACCAGGAGGTCGAGGACCTCAAGGCCGCGATCCTCGAGGGCTCGGACGTCGAGGACCTCGACATGAGCTGCTTCGACGGCCGCTACGTCACCGGCACCGTCACCGACGAGTACCTGGCCTGGGTCGAGGGTTCGCAGGAGTCCTGAGCCGGCGCCGCCCGCGGGCGTGTGGCCGCGGCATCCACGGGTCCTTCCTCCGTGTCGACACCGCGGTTTCTCGCCGAGAACGCACGTCGTGCACGCCCATGACGTGGTGTCTCGGTGACGAACCGCGTTCTCGACAGATGTGTCGCTCGACAGATGTGTCGCTCGACAGCTGTATGGCTCGAGGGCGGTGTGGCATCGGCCCGCGGCGTCCCCCCGGAGGCCGCGGGCCGATGCGCTCCCGCGTCAGGCAGTGACCTTCGCGCCCTCGAGCACCTCGAGGAACGCCTTCATCCACGTGCCGTTGTCGGGCCATGCGCGGGCCGAGACGAGGTTGCCGTCGACGACGCCGCCGCCGTTCTCGAACACGCCCCCGGCGAGCTCGACATCGATCGCGAGCTCGGGGTAGGCCGACGACGTGCGGCCCTGCAGCACGCCGGCCGCGGCGAGCAGCAGCGGGCCGTGGCACGTCGCGGCAACCGGCTCGTTCGCCGCGAAGAAGTGCTGCACGATGCGCTTCGCGTCGGCGTTGTTGCGGATGTACTCGGGCGCGCGACCGCCGGGCACCACGATGGCGACGTAGTCGGCGGGGTCCACATCGGCGAACGCGATGTCGGCGTCCCACGTGTGGCCGGGCTTCTCGGTGTAGGTGTCGAAGCTGTCGACGAAGTCGTGCACCACGAACTGCAGCTTGCGCTTCTCGGGGGCGCCGATGTGCACCTCGTAGCCGGCCTCCTGCAGCCGGTGGTAGGGGTAGAAGACCTCGAGGGTCTCGGCGGCGTCGCCGGTGAGGATGAGGATCTTGTCTGACATGGCGGGTTTCCTCTCTGGACGTCAGTGTCTGGCCTCAGCGTGCATCCGGCGCCCTCGACGGTGCGAGCAGGATTCTCACGATGTGCGAATCCGGCCGGACGTACACTGACGGCATGAGCGCCACCCTGCGCGAGGCCGGCGGCATCCGTTCCGCGGATCGCGTGCTGCAGATCCTCGATGAGGTGTCGGGAGACGCCGAGGGGCTGACGGCCGCCGAGCTCGCCGCACGGCTGGAGCTGTCCACGGCGACGACCTACCGGCTGCTCGCCACGCTGCAGACGCACGACTACCTCGTGCGCGGCGCCGACGCGCGCTACACGCTGGGCCGCGCGGTCGACGGTCTCGGTCGCGCCGTGCGGTCCCAGCTCGTGGCGACGCCCGAGGTGCGCGACATCCTCGCTCGCATGCGCGACGCTGCGCGTGCTCCCGCGTATCTCACCGTGTTCCGCGGCGACGACATCGCGGTGGCCCACGTGGCGGACTCGGCGGCGCACCCGCGCATCGGCCAGCTGCACGTCGGGTTCGCCGAGGCCGTCCACGTCACCGCCTTCGGCAAGCTCATGCTCGCCGCCCGCGACGACGCCGAGGTGCGGTGGTTCCTCGAGCGTCGCGGCGCCGCAGCGGTGGCCCGGCGGTCGGTCACGGGCGAACGCGAACTGCTGGAGCAGCTCGACGAAGTGCGTGCCCAGCAGATCGCGGTCGAGATCGAGGAGTACATGCCGAAGCTCGCCTGCATCGCGGCACCGGTGAAGTCGCGCAGCGGGCGCACCGTCGGCGCGGTGTCGCTGTCGACGACGGCCGACGATTTCGCCGCCCGCGCGCACGAACTCGAGCGCATCGTGCGCCGCGGCGCCTGGCACGTGTCGAGCAGCCAGTAGCGGAGAGTGGATGCCGGAGCCCCCCGCATCCACGTCCCCATAGGCTGGAGGGGTGATGTCGACCCCGCGCCCGCTGTGGCAGGGGAGGACCCTCGCGGTGGTCGGGATCGTGCTGTTCGCGTTCTCGATGCGGTCGGCGGTCGCCTCCCTCTCGCCCCTGTTCGATCACATCTCGGCGGAGTTCGACCTGCCCGCGGCGGTCATCGGCCTCATCGGCACTGCGCCGCCGGTGTGCTTCGCGGTGTTCGGGCTGCTCACCCCGGCGCTGGAGCGCCGCTTCGGGCTGGAGCGCCTCGCCGTCGCGGCGATGGCCGTCGTCGCCCTCGGTCTCGTCGCCCGCAGTCTCGCGCCCAGCTCGGGTCTGCTTCTGGCGGGGACCGCGCTCGTGTTCGCGGCGGTCGGGACGGGCAACATCCTGCTGCCGCCGCTGGTGAAGCGCTACTTCCCCGACCGCATCGGGCTCATGACCACGGTGTACTCGACCACGATGGCCGTGTCGACGTCGCTGCCCGCGCTCATCGCCGTGCCGGTGGCCGACGCCACGGACTGGCACCTGTCGCTGGGCCTGTGGTCGGTGTTCGCGCTGGCGGGTGCGATCCCGTGGGTCGGCCTGGCCATGCGTCATCGCGCCGAGCGGACGGCCGCGGCCGAGGCGGCCGTCGGCGCGCCCGCGGAGGACGACCTCGACGAGCCGAGTCCGCGTGCCTTCGGGCGCATGTGGCGCGTGCCCCTCGCGTGGGCGCTGCTGGTGTGCTTCGGCGCCTCATCCACGATGGCGTACACGTCGTTCGCGTGGCTGCCCAAGCTGCTGGTCGACACCGCCGGCGTCACCCCGGCCGCCGCCGGCGTGCTGCTGTCGCTCTTCGCCTTCATGGGGCTTCCGGCATCCCTCGCCGTACCGCTCCTCGTCACGCGCCGCAACGCCACGCGGCTGCTCATCGGCATCGCGGTCGCGTGCGGGTTCGTCGGCCTCGCCGGCCTGCTGCTCGTGCCGACGGTGGCCACGTGGCTGTGGGTGGCGCTGTTCGGCCTCGCTCCGCTGCTGTTCCCGCTCGTGCTGGTGCTGCTCGGACTGCGCACGCGCACGCACGAGGGCGCGGTCGCCCTGAGCGGCTTCGTGCAGAGCGGCGGCTACGCCCTCGCGGCGCTGTTCCCGCTCGGCATCGGGCTGCTGCACGACGCGACCGACTCATGGACCGGTCCGCTCATCGTGCTCGCGATCGTCGTGGCGGCCGTGATCCCCGCCGGCGTCGTCGCGGCACGTCCGCACACCGTCGAGGACGAGTGGGAGCGCCGGCACGGCGCCTGGTGACAGGCGGGCCGACGAGGCTCGTCCGTGCGGCCGCGGACACGCCGAAAGGCGCGGCGCGGCATCCCGGACGTCACGAATCGGGGAGATCGCGTGACGCCGCGGGTGCTCTGTGCACCGCGGCCTGCGGCTGCGGTGGCTTAAGCCTGCGACGACGAGACAGGCGAGGTCTCGTCCTCGTCCTCGTCGTTGTACTGGTCGGCCCACTTGTCGACGTACTCGTCTTCACTGTGGTGACCGAGCTCGCGCTCAAGCGCCGAGTAGTTCACGCTGTACGTGTCGTACTTCAGCTCTCGGGCGATCTTGGTGTGCTTCGCCTTCTGACGGCCACGCCCCATGCGAGACCCCCTCATTTAGAGTTGCGGGCATTTTGCGGGCTGTCGGCCTCGCAAACCCGGGCATTCACGAATCCGGCTTCGAACCGGTAAGAGTAGCATTCAGGATAACACGGAGCCCCCGTACCCCGGCGGCTCCGCGCTCATGGGTGCGGGAGGAGCACGGACGTATGACCGACGAGGCATCCGACGCCGTCAGCAACGAAGGGCTCCACGGGGCCGTGATCGTGGGCGTCGTGCCCGACCAGTCCGCGCGCGTTCTCAAGGAGGCGGCCCGCTACGCGAAGCTGTTCCAGGCCCCGCTCGTGGTGGTGCACGTCGACGTCACGCGGTTCGTCACGTACGAAGACCCCGACGGGTATGTCCACTCGGCTCCCATCGACCTCAACATCGCCGCCGGCGAAGGGGATCTGACGAAGGTGAAGGATGCCGCCACCGCCGTGCTCGAGGGGTCCGGCGTCGACTGGGTCACACGTCAGCTCGTGGGCGATCCGGCGATGGCTATCAAGCACTTCGCGGACCAGGTCGAGGCCCGGCTGCTCGTCGTCGGCACGCGCAAGCGGGGGTTCGGCGAGTCGGTGCGCGAGTTCTTCACCGGTTCGGTCGGCGCGCGTCTCGCGCACCGCCAGCACCGTCCCATCCTGATCGTGCCGCTCGGCGAGCCGGTGGCGGACGACGAGGAGATCTGGCCGGCCTAACCGACCCGCCGCGCGCCGCGTCCCTCGCGGCGTGACTGCCCCGCGCCCGGTCCCTCACGGCGAGACCGCAGCGAGCGGACGAGACCGTGGGCAAACCCCGGTGTCTCGTCCGCGCGCTGCGGTCTCGCGGTTGAGGGGTGCGCGAGGCTCAGCCGCGCAGGGCGCGGGTGACGTCGCGGGCCACACGGTCGAGCTCGGTGACCAGCTGGTCGACCACGGTCGCCGCCAGGTCGCCGCCGCGCGCCACGTGGGTGCGGAGGTCGCTGCGCACGCGGGCGCGGAACTCGTTCACCGACGCATCCGCGCGCTGCAGCTGCTCGCGGGCCAGCACGCGCGGGTCGTCCTCGCGGGGACCCTGCGGCGTCGAGGCGCGCTCTTCGCGCGATGCGGCGGCGAGGTCGGCCCGCAGGCTCTTCATCGCCTCGCGCACGCTGCCGCGCACCTCGTCGGCGATGAGCCGCACCGAGTCGGCGAGGCCGGCCTCGATGCCCTCGAGCTCACCGGCGCGGGCCTGCACCTCGGCATGACCGGCCTCCGTGATCGCGTAGACCGTCTTGCGGCCGTCGACGGTCTTGGTGACCAGGCCCTCCTCTTCGAGCTTCGCGAGGCGGGGGTAGATGGTGCCGGCGCTGGGCGTGTACGTGCCTCCGGTGCGGTCCGACAGGGCCTGCATGATGTCGTAGCCGTGCCGCGGCCCCTCATCGAGCAGGTTCAGCAGGTACAGGCGAAGGTCGCCGTGCGAGAACACGGGGGTCATGCTCACCACTCCTCTTCGTCGGCGCCCGCGGCCTCGGCCGACGGCGCGGCGGAACCCGCGGCATCCCCCGACGCTGTCGCGCGGCGCAGCACCGTGACGTCGCCCGACACGCTGTGGGCGCGGACATCGGCGAAGCTGCCGCTGAGCTCGCCCACCGAGCCGGTGTAGTTGGTCGTCGGGCCCGTGCCGCTGCCCGAGCGCACGACGCCGTCGATCTGGACGCGGCCGCTGACGCTGCGCACGACGTAGTTGGCGGGGTAGCCCTCGTCGAGCCGCACAGTGGCGTTGCCGCTCACGGTGTTGACGCTGACGGTGAGGATGTCTCCCGTCGAGTCGACCAGCGCGGCACCCGACACGGTGTCGATGGTCGCCTTGCGGAGCGTGCCGGTCGCCGCCACATCGCCCGAGACGCTGTTGGCGCTCAGGGCGCCGACGAGCTCGCGCACCTGCACGTCGCCCGACACGGCGTTGACCGAGACGTCCCCGGTGAGGCCGTCGACGATGATGTCGCCCGACACCGTGTTGAGGGACGCGTTGCCGCGCAGACCCGACACGAGGCCGCTCGCGCTCACGACGCCCAGGGTCAGCGCGACGTCGCGCGGCACCGCGACGCTGACCTCGGCCCGCGGGCCGCCCGCGCCGAAGTTGCGGAACACTTCGAGGAAGTTGTCCCACCGCAGCTGCGGGTGATCGATCTCGACGTGGTCGTCGGAGACCTCGATGCGGAGGTCCTTCACGGTGACGCCGTGCACCTCGATGCGGGCGCCGGGCTCGTCGTGGGCGATGACGTCGATCTGGCCGCCCACGAGGCCGATCTTGAGCGTGCGCACGGTCTCGATGTCGATCACGCGCGTCTCGCCCGGGTGGATGATCCACTTCTCCAGGGTCATGACTGCTTCTCCTGCGTTTCTGTCGGGGTGATCCTTATCGCGATATATCGCGTATGGAAGAACGGTAACACGATATATCGCGAGTCTGTCAAGTGCCCGGCGAAATCGCAGGTTGACCTTGACGCAACGTCAACCTTTACCGTGGAGGACATGAACGAGGACGAGGAATGGTCGATCCAGCAGATCGCCAAGCTCGCCGGCACCACGAGCCGCACGCTCCGCCACTACGACGACATCGGGCTGCTCGCGCCGTCGAGCGTCGGCCACAACGGCTACCGCTATTACGACCAGGCAGCGCTCGTGCGCCTGCAGCGCATCCTGCTGCTGCGCGAGCTGGGGCTGGGACTGCCGCAGATCGCGGAGGTGCTCGGGCGCGAGGCATCCGAAGCGCACGCCCTGGAGAGCCATCTCGCATGGCTGCGGCAGGAGCAGGACCGACTGGCGCGACAGATCGCGTCGGTCGAGCACACGATCACGGCATTGAGAGGAGGTGAACGACTGATGGCAGAGAACATGTTCGACGGCTTCGACCACACGCAGTACAAGGACGAGGTCGAGCAGCGCTGGGGCAAGAAGGCGTACGCCGACAGCGACCGCTGGTGGCGCTCCATGAGCGCCGACGAGAAGGCCGCGTGGCAGCAGCGCGTGTCGGACCTCGGTCGCGACTGGATCGCGGCCGCGGAGTCCGGCGTCGCCCCTGAGAGCGACGACGCGCAGGCGCTCGCGAAGCGCCACGTCGAGTGGCTGACGGGCGTGCCCGGCACACCCGCGGCGACGCCGGGAGGCGACGTCAAGGCGTACGTGCTCGGGCTCGGCGAGATGTACGTCGCGGACCCGCGCTTCGCGGCCAACTACGGCGGTGAAAAGGGCGCGGAGTTCGTCCGCGACGCGCTCCGCGTGTACGCGGAGGCGCAGCTGTAGACGCTGAGACGTGAACGAGCGGATGCCGCAGCCCTCGGGCCGCGGCATCCGCTCTCTCTCGTTCCCGGTGTCGTCAGGTGTTGCGGTTTCCGCTCAGTACACGGAACAGGAACGCGATGAGCGCGATGACACCGACGATGATCGCGACCCACAGCAGCCAGTTCAGAGCAGAGCTCAGGCCGCCGACGATGGCGAGAATGATGGCGATGACGATGATGATGATGAGGGCGATGTTCACGGGGGTCCTCCTCCTTCTGGGTGCCGGCGCAGGTGCGCCGGTTGCCTCGTGGGCACATCACGACACTGGCACCACGGCCCCGCACGCCGTAGTGGGTTGACGCGGTCGCACCGCCGGTGATAGGCGCCGTCGATAGGGCCGCCGACCGTGGAAGTCAACCCCCGTGATCCGAGCGGCCGACGCTCGTAGCGTCGCGGTATGAGCACATCGACCGACCCGAAGACCGCGCACCGCGACGAGGGATTCCCCAGCCAGGAGCAGGAACAGCCGGGCACCACGGACGAGACGCGCCCCGAGCCCGACCACGGCGAGCGCACCTACCGCGGCGCCCTGCGCCTGAGCGAGCGCCGTGCGCTCATCACCGGCGGCGACTCCGGCATCGGCCGGGCCGTCGCCATCGCCTTCGCCCGCGAGGGCGCCGACGTCGCGCTCACGCACATGGCCGAGGAGCAGGCGGACGCCGACGACACCGTGCGGTGGATCACCGAGGCCGGCGCCAAGGCGCTGCCGATCGTAGGCGACCTGCGCGACGAGGCCTTCTGCGCCGACATCGTCACGCGCACCGTCGACGAACTCGGCGGCCTCGACGTCCTGGTGCTGAACGCCGCGTACCAGAAGGACCGCGACGGGCTCGAGAACCTCGAGACCGAGGAGCTGGACCGCGTGTTCCGCACGAACCTCTACGCGCCCCTGTTCACGGCGCGCGCCGCGATCCCGCACCTGAAGCCGGGAGCCTCGATCATCGTGACGACGTCGATCCAGGCGTTCAACCCGTCGCCCGGCCTTCTCGACTACGCCATGACGAAGGCCGCGCACGTCGCGATGGTGAAGGCGCTCGCCGAAGAGCTCGGTCCGCGCGGCATCCGCGTGAACGGCGTGGCTCCCGGGCCGATCTGGACGCCCCTGATCCCGGCGACAGGGTGGGACGCCGAGCGCCTTGCGACGTTCGGCAAGGACACGCCGCTCGGGCGCGCGGGGCAGCCCGCAGAGCTCGCGGGCGCATACGTGTACCTCGCGAGCGACGATGCGACCTACACGTCGGGCGCCATCCTGCCGGTGACCGGCGGCAAGGGACTGTGACGTCCGCACCTGCGCCCGACCGGCGCAGGAGCGGTGAGAGAAGGAGGAGATCATGCCCGGAAAGCGCGGATCGAACCTGAAGGACCGCGATATGTACGAGGAGCTCCGCAAGGACGGCGCCTCGAAAGAGAAGGCCGCGCGCATCTCGAATGCGGCGGCGAGCCAGGGTCGCAAGAAGGTCGGCAGCCGCGGCGCGAACGCCAAGGACTACGACGACCGCACCGTGCCCGAGCTGCGCAAGCGTGCGAAGGAGCTCGGACTGCACGGATACTCGGACAAGAAGAAGTCCGAGCTGATCTCGATGATCCGCAACCACTGACGCGGCGGTGCGGGCCGGCATCCGGACTCGCAGGAACGGAGGACGGATGCCGAAGCTCGCACGCGTGCGCCCCTATCGGGACCCCGGCTTCCGGCGCGTGCGCGCCGGGTCGGGGTTCCGCTATCTCGACGCGAAGGGCCGCAGCCCGGGGCAGCGGCACCTCGAGCGCATCCAGGGCCTCGTCATCCCGCCGGCCTGGCACGACGTCTGGATCAGCGCCCGCCCCGACGGGCACATCCAGGCCGTCGGCGTGGACGATGCGGGCCGTACCCAGTACCTGTACCACCCCGAGTGGACGGCGGGACGCGACCGTGGAAAGTTCGCGCGGTCGCTCGCGCTCGCCGAGGCCCTGCCGCGCGCCCGCGCGCGCGTCACGACGTCGCTGCGGCGGCCAGACCTCGACAGGGAGCGCGTGCTCGCCGTCGCCTTCCGGATGCTCGACCAGGCCGCGCCGCGCGTCGGCTCGGAACGGTATCTCGTCGCGCACGGCAGCCGGGGCCTCACGACGCTGCAGAGACGGGATGCCGCGGTCGAGGCATCCATCGTCTCTCTCGCCTTTCCGGGCAAGAGCGGCAAGCGGCAGCTGCTCGAGATCGACGACGCCGATCTCGCCGCCGCGATAGAGCTGCTGGCGGCGGGCCGCCCGCGCTCGCCGCTGCTGGCGTGGGACCGCGCGGGCCGTCGCGTCGCCCTCACGCCGGCCGAGGTCAACGCGTACGTGCGTGCGCTCACGGGCGGCCGGTTCACGGCCAAGGACTTCCGCACGCTGCGGGGCACGATCCTCGCCGCGGAAGCGCTCGCACGCATCGGCACGGTCGACACCAAGACCGACCTCAAGCGTGCAGAGGTGCTGGCCGTCCGCGCCACCGCGGAGGCCCTGGGGAACACCCCATCGGTCGCACGCGGGTCGTACATCGACCCGCGCGTGTTCGCCCGCTACCGCGACGGCCAGCTGCTCGACCTGTCGATCACGCCCGAGTCGGCCATCCGCGGCCTGCTGCGGCCCGGGGGTTCGCCCGGTCGTTGAGCGGAGCGAGGACGTTTCGTCTCGCTTCGCTCGCTCAACGACCGGGGGCGTCCGCTCAACGACCGAGGGCGCTCGCTCAACGACCGGAAGGGCGCCCCGGAGTAGCGTGAGGGGATGCCGCAGCCCGTCGATCCCCGCGTGCTCGCGGTCACCGTCGCCGGAGGCGCGGTCGGCGTGCTCGCCCGCGGCCTGATCCTGGCGCCCGTGACAGATCCGACGGCGGCGCCGTGGGTGACGCTCGCCGTCAACGGCGTCGGGTCGCTGCTGCTCGGAGTGGTCGTCGGCTGGCTCGACGACCGGCATCCCCTCGCGCGCGCGTTCCTCGGCACGGGTGTCCTGGGCGGGTTCACGACCTACAGCGCGTTCGCCGTCGCCACGGCGATGTGGGCGACGGCCCCCTGGCTCGCGACCGGGCTGGCCGCGGCATCCCTCGTCGCGGGCGTCGGGGGAGCCGTCGTCGGGCTGTTCATCGGGCGCCGCATCGCCGGCGTGCCCGGCGAGATCGAGCCGATCGAGGACGCCGAGTGAGCCCCTGGCTGCTGGTCGCGGCGCTCGCCGGCGGGGTCGGCGCGGGGCTGCGCTACGTCGTCGACCGGTGGCTCACGCCCGCCGGCGGCGGGCGGTTCCCGGTCGGGATCCTCGTGGTGAACGTGTCGGGGTCGTTCGTGCTGGGCGTGATCACCGGACTCGGCTCGGCCATCGCGCCGGAGCTGTCGCTCGTGCTGGGCCTGGGCCTGCTCGGCGGCTACACCACCTTCAGCACCGTGTCGGTCGAGACGGTGCTGCTCGCGCAGCGGAAGCGGTGGCGGGATGCCGCACTGAACCTGTTCGGCACGCTCGTCCTCGCCGCGGCGGGCGCGGGGCTCGGGCTGTGGCTGGGAGCGGTCGCATCGGGCATCTGACTGCATGAAATACTGAAAACCGATACACGTTCGTATCGTGCGGGCTCCCGCATCCATGCACCACCTCACCCAGCGAAGGCATTGCTGTGTCGAACCTCGCCGTCCTGAGTCTGAAGAACCGCGCACTGATCGCGCTCATCACGATCGTCGCCGCCATCTTCGGCGGTCTCGCGCTGACCAATCTCAAGCAGGAGCTCATCCCGTCGATCGAGTTCCCCGCGCTGATCGTCGTCTCGACCTACCCGGGCGCCTCGCCCGAGGTCGTGAGCAACGACGTCTCGACGCCGATCGAGACCGCCATTCAGGGCGTGCCGGGGCTCGAGGAATCCACCGCCACGAGCACGACGAACGCCTCGATCGTGCAGGCGTCGTTCACGTACGGCACCGACCTCGGCACCGCCGAGCAGAAGATGACGCAGGCGATCAACAGGATCAAGTCGCAGCTCCCGGACGGCGTGGAGCCGAACGTCATCTCGGCCAGCATCGACGACTTCCCCGTCATCCAGCTCGCCGTGACCGGCTACGACGACGAGGCGACGATCCAGGCTCAGCTGGAGGCATCCGTCGTCCCCGAACTGGAGGACGTCGACGGCGTCAACGCGGCCCAGATCGTCGGCGGCGTCGGCCAGCGTGTCACGATCACGCCCGACCAGGCGAAGCTCGCCGAGGCCGGGTACACGCAGCAGGCGATCCGCGACGCGCTCGACCAGAACGGCGTGCTGTTCCCCGGCGGCCAGATCACCGAGGGCGACCAGACGCTCACCGTGCAGACCGGGTCGAAGATCTCGTCGGTGGACGAGATCGCGGCGCTGCCGCTCGTGCCGTCCGACGCCGAGCAGCTCACCGCCGGACCGAAGACCATCGCCGACGTGGCGACCGTCGCCGAGGAGGCCGACCCGGTCACCACCGTCTCGCGCGTGAACGGCGAGCCCGCGCTCACGATCGCCGTCACGAAGCTGCCCGCGGCCAACACCGTCGACGTGTCGCGGGGCGTTCTCGCCGTGCTGCCCGACCTGGAGGACAAGCTCGACGGCGCCGAGTTCACCGTCGTGTTCGACCAGGCGCCCTACATCCAGCAGTCGATCGAGTCCCTCGCGCAGGAGGGACTGCTCGGCCTCGTCTTCGCCGTGCTGGTGATCTTCGTCTTCCTGCTGTCGGTGCGCTCGACGCTCGTCGCGGCGATCTCGATCCCGACGAGCGTGCTCATCACGTTCATCGGCATCCAGGCGTTCGGGTACTCCCTCAACATCCTGACGCTCGGTGCGCTCACGATCGCCATCGGCCGCGTCGTGGACGACTCGATCGTCGTGATCGAGAACATCAAACGCCATTACGTCGGCGACGCCGACAAGAAGACCGCCATCCTGCGCGGCGTGCGCGAGGTGGCTGCCGCGATCACGGCGTCGACCATCACGACCGTCGCCGTCTTCCTGCCGATCGCCTTCGTCGGCGACCTCACGGGCGAGCTGTTCCGTCCGTTCGCGCTGACCGTCACGATCGCGATGACGGCGTCGCTGCTGGTCGCGCTCACGATCGTCCCGGTGCTGGCCTACTGGTTCCTGAAGCCCGGCAAGCCGATCCTCGACGCGGACGGCGTGGCGATCGATCCCGAGGATGCCGCGGCCCCGCCCTCGCGGCTGCAGAAGGCGTACCTGCCGATCCTGCACTGGACGCTCAAACACTCCTGGGTGACGCTGCTCATCGCGGTGCTGGTGCTCGGCGGGACGCTCGCCGCGGCGCCCTTCATGAAGGTGAACTTCCTCGGCGACTCGGGGCAGAACACGTTCACCATGACGCAGGACATCGGTCCCGCCCCGTCGCTCGACGCCGAGAGCGCCGCCGCCGAGCAGGTCGAGGACGCCCTGAAGGACGTCGACGGCATCGAGACCGTGCAGGTGTCGATCGGCTCGTCGGGCTCCGCCCTGCGCGACGCCTTCGCGGGCGGAGGCAGCGGCATCACGTACTCGATCACGACCGACCCCGACGCCGACCAGGTCGAACTGCGCGAGGACGTGCAGAAGGCCGTGGCCGACCTCGACGACGCCGGCGAGATCACGATCTCGGCAGGCGGCGGATTCGGCTCGACCGACATCGCCGTCGACGTGACGGCCCCCGACTCGAAGACGCTCGCGACCGCGACGGATGCCGTCGTCGCGGCCGTCGACGGCAAGGAGGGCGTCGGCCAGGTGTCGAGCAACCTGTCGGCGTCGCTGCCGTACATCTCGGTGACGGTCGACCGTGACAAGGCCGCGCAGCTGGGGCTTTCGGAGGTCGCGGTCGGCGCCCTCGTGTCGAACACGATGCAGCCGCAGT
This sequence comes from Microbacterium jejuense, assembly GCF_019511665.1. Classification (GTDB taxonomy): domain Bacteria; phylum Actinomycetota; class Actinomycetes; order Actinomycetales; family Microbacteriaceae; genus Microbacterium; species Microbacterium jejuense_A. The sequence continues at coordinate 2,175 of NZ_JAEUAW010000002.1, read as the reverse complement.
CGATCGGCACGGTGGAGATCGACGACACCGCGCTGACCGTCTATCTGGCGGCATCCGAGACTCCGGCATCCCTCGACGAGCTGCGTCAGCTGCAGGTGCCGAGCGCCACGGGCCCGATCCCCCTCGAGGACGTCGCGACGGTCGAAGAGAGCGAGGGCCCCACCTCGATCACGACCGAGGGCGGCCAGCGCACGGCGACGGTCACGGTGACCCCGTCGACCGACGACCTCGCGACCGCGACGGCGTCCGTGACGGCCGCGCTCGACGAGGCAGACCTGCCGTCGTCGGCCGACGCGACCCTGGGCGGTGTGGCGACGCAGCAGACCGACGCCTTCTCGCAGCTCGGCCTGGCGCTGCTGGCGGCGATCCTCATCGTCTACATCGTGATGGTGGCGACGTTCAAGTCGCTGCGCCAGCCGCTGCTGCTGCTCGTGTCGGTGCCGTTCGCGGCGACCGGGGCGATCCTGCTGCAGATCATCAGCGGCGTGCCGCTCGGTGTGGCCTCGCTCATCGGCGTGCTGATGCTCATCGGCATCGTCGTGACGAACGCCATCGTGCTCGTGGACCTGGTGAACCAGTACCGCGAGAAGGGGCTGTCGACGCACGACGCGACCGTCGCCGGCGGCTCCCGCCGTCTGCGGCCGATCCTCATGACGGCGCTCGCCACGATCTTCGCGCTCACCCCGATGGCTCTCGGCATCACCGGCCACGGCGGGTTCATCTCGCAGCCGCTGGCGATCGTCGTGATCGGCGGCCTGGTGTCGTCGACCGTGCTGACACTGCTCGTGCTGCCGACCCTGTACAACCTCGTCGAGGGTGCCAAGGAGCGCCGCGCCGCCCGCCGCGCGGGCGGCGACGGTTCGGGCGACGGCGGTGACGGCCCTGCCCCCGAGGGCGACGGCCCGGACGCCGGGACGGATGCCGTGGCCGAGCGCGAGCTCGTCGGCGCATCGGTCGTGGCGGCCCCGGGCGCCGAGTCCGGTGCGGCAGGTGTGGGTGCAGGTGCAGCCGCCGGCGCTCTGGCGTTCGAGACGCGCCGTGAGCGTCGTCAGCGCGAGGCGGCTCGCGGTCGCGGCGCCGTCGCGGCCGAGACCGCTGCCGTCGCGGTGCCTGCGATCGAGGAGGGCCCCGACGTCGAGGTGCCCGAATCCGCGCCCGCTCCCGCGGCGGTCTCGGCCGAGGCTCCGTCGACGGATGCCGTCGAGCCGGCGCTCGCGGATGCGCCTGAGCCGGCGTCGCCGTCCGGGGTCGAGACGGCGTCCGTGGATGCCGACGACACGGCGCAGCTCGAGGACGCCGAGCCCGTGCAGACCGACGCCGCCGGTGCCGAGGTCGATGACGCCGCCTCCGAGATCATCGAGGCCGCGCCGGCGGACGCTCCTGCCGAGCCCGAGCCCGAGCCCGAGGCCGAGCCCGAGGCCGAGGCCGAGCCCGAGGCCGCGGCCGACCCTGAGCCCGGGCCGGCGCCCGAGCCGGAGCCCGAGCCCGAGGACGCGGTTGTCGAGGAGCCCGCTGCCGTCGAGCAGCGATCGGACGAGGGTGCACCGGCCGAGGCTGCCCCGGTCGAGGATGCGCCCGTCGAGGGCGCGGCTGCAGAGGGGGCGCCCCTCGACGACGCCACCGTCGGCGCAGCCGCCGCCTCGGGATCACCCGAGGTGATCGACACCGTCCCCGGCAGGGAGTCCGCCGATGGCGACGCGTCGGGGAGCGCCGAGCCCGAGTCTGCTATCTCGGCCGACCTCGAGTCTGAGGCCGCCGCTCATCAGCACCAGGAGCCCGGATCGGTGTCCGATGACCCTGACGCGGACGGCACCCGGACGGCGGAGCGCCGCGACGACGCCTGACCCACGAACAAGAGAGGGGTGGATGCCGCGGGTCGCGGCATCCACCCCTCTTCCGTCTCTGCCGCCGATGTCCGGGGCGAGGGTCGGGGCCGACCGGCGCGTCAGTGGCCGCGTTGCAGCCAGGGACGCAGCAAGCGCGTCACTCCGGGCAGCACGGCGTACGTCATGACCGGGGTCAGCAGGACGGTCGACAGCAGCACGCGGGCGATCAGCGGCCACTCCGCGAACCCGGGCAGGTACCCGAGCAGCCACGACGCGAGGAGGTTCGTGGGGAAGAAGCCGAGCCAGATCGTGACCGCCTGCTTGTAGCGCTGTCTCTTATACACACCTG
>NZ_JAEUAW010000019.1 GCF_019511665.1 Microbacterium jejuense | reverse complement strand
CAGCATGCCCCACCCGCCCCGGCTCGAAGAGGTCTTGCTCACCCGAAGGTGAACGAGTAGGCCTCGACGCCGGCCGACACCTCGACGTCCAGGACGTGGGGTGCGGCATCCTGCACCACGGCGACGGGATACGAGCGCGGCGTGCCCGACACCTGCACGGTCTGCTCGTCGCCGCCGTCCAGGCGCACGCGCACCTCGCCGGTGCCCGCGAGGACCATGCGCACCTCCTGAGCGTGGAAACGCAGACGGATGCCGCCGCCTGCGCTGCCCGACGGCGTCGCGTACTGCGACTCGATGCGCCACGCGCCGTTCAGGGCGAAGGAGTCCTCGGGCTGGGCGGCACCCGCCGTGTACACGCCATCGCCTGCGCGGTAGTCGCCTGCGCCGCCGAAGTTCACATCCTTCGCGAAGCCGAGGAACGTCTCGCGCGTGCGCGTGTCGTCGGGCGTCTCATCGGCCACCTCCGTCGCGTCCGGCAAGACGACGCCGGGGTCGGCATCGGCGAGGAGATCGCGGATGAGCTTCTCGGTCACGTCGTACTCCCCTTCTCCGAACGAGATGTGGCGCACCGTCCCCTCGGCGTCGATGAGGTAGTGCGCGGGCCAGTAGCGGTTGCGGTAGTTCGTCCACGTGGCCAGGTCGTTGTCGAGCGCCACGGGGTACGTGATGCCGAAGTCACGTGCTCCGGCGGCGACGTTCGCGGCATCCTTCTCGAAGGCGTACTCGGGCGAATGCACGCCGATCACGCGCAGTCCGGCGTCGCGGTACGCGGCGTCCCAGGCCACGACGTGCGGAATGCTGCGCTGGCAGTTGATGCACGAGTATGCCCAGAAGTCGATGAGCACGACCTGTCCGCGCAGCTCGGCGAGCTCGATCGGCGCGCCGCCGGGGGTGTTCAGCCACCCGTCGATGCCGCGGATGCGCGGCGCCCGGCCGCACGACTCGAGCTCTTCGGCGCCGGCGGTGCATCGGTCGAGGTCCCGGTTCTCGTCCGTGACCAGGCCGCCGAGGTCCAGCGCGCGTCGCGCGTCGGGGCTTTCGGCGAGCTGCCGCTGGATGCTCGCGGTGTAGTCGGGCACGAGACGCTGCAGCGCCTGCGGCACGTCGAACACGAGGCCGACCGCGAGCGCGAGCATCGCCACTCCGGCCGCGATCCGCAGACCGCGCTCGCGGCGCCGGAAGGCCCGGATGCGCTCCACCAGACCGCGGCCGGCAAGCGCGAAGAACAGCAGCGGCACGGCAACCCCCACGGCGAACGAGACCGTCAGGGCGATCGTCCCGGCATCGACGCGGCCGGTCGAGCCCGCGACGATGATCGCCGCGAGGACGGGCCCGGCGCACGGGACGAAGACCGTGCCCAGCGCGAGTCCGACGCCGAACCCGTTGCGCCGGTTGTCGACCTCGGAGCGTCGCGCGAGCCGCTGGAACGGCTTCTCGAGCACCCGCTCGAACCGCGGCACGAGCAGCCCGATGCCGATCAGCACCAGCACGGCGATGCCCGCCCATCGCAGCGCGTCGGCCGGGAGCCCGAGGGCCCCGAGCAGCAGAGAGCCCAGCAGCGTGACCAGCGTGAAGCTCGTCACGAGCCCCGCGATCACGAGGTACGGCCGCCAGCGCGACGCCGGAGCGACGCCGTCCGGCGCGTCGGTCTCGAACCGCGCCGACTGCGCACCGCCGGTGAGGAAGATGACCGGCAGCACCGGCAGGATGCACGGCGAGATCCCGGTGATGAGCCCGCCCAGCAGACCGATGATGACGAGTTCCATGCGTGCTCCCCTTGCGTGACGAGCTCTGTTCGCTGCGGACGCCCGATCGGATGGGGATGCCGCCGCCCCCGCTCCGCACTCGGCACAGGAATCTCCCATCCGATCCCGCACCGTCTCCGAACAGCTCATGTCGCCGCTTCCGCGGCACGCTCCCCACGGAGCCCCACAGGCGGTCGCACCGGCCGTGAAGAGGAGGAAGACATGTCTCGCATCACTGGAAAGCGCATCTCGGCAGGACTCGCCCTGGCCGTGGCGGCGACGTTCGCGCTGTCGGCCTGCGCGATGGGCGGCTCGACCGCCGAGCCCACGTCGGAGGCGTCCACGCCGGCCATGGAGGAGACGGAGGAGGCGATGACGCCGGATCCCGCCGCGGACCTCGTCGGGCCCGGCTGCGCCGGCTACGCCGAGGCCGTGCCGGACGGCGACGGGTCCATCGAGGGCATGTCAGCGGACCCGGTCGCGGTCGCGGCATCCAACAATCCCCTGCTGACGACCCTCACCGCCGCGGTGAGCGGGCAGCTCAATCCCGACGTCGACCTGGTCGACACGCTCAACGGCGACGAGTTCACCGTGTTCGCGCCCGTCGACGACGCGTTCGCCCAGATCGACCCGGCCACGATCGAATCGCTGAAGACCGATTCCGCCACGCTCACGTCGATCCTCACGTACCACGTGGTGCCCGGTCGCATCGAGCCGGCCGACATCGCGGGCTCGCACACCACCGTCCAGGGCGCAGACGTGGAGGTGACCGGCAGCGGTGACGCATGGATGGTCAACGACGCGAACGTCATCTGCGGCGGCGTGCAGACCGCCAACGCGACCGTCTACCTCATCGACTCGGTCCTGATGCCGCCGGCACAGTGACCGTTCCCCGCTCCCGCGGGAGCTGGGGCAGGGCCGCCGACGCGGGGGTGTCGGCGGTCCTTTGGCGCGTCGACGCGTTGCTCGCCTCTTGCCGCATGGCGTCCGATCGCCAGTTCCGCCCCGCCCGTTCGAGCGTGACGATCGCATGGCAGTTCCGACAGCGGACATCGCATTTCGCGATCTCGTCCTCGAGTTTCTTGCGACTGAAGCCCTCCTTGACCATGGACATGACGTCCTTGCGCTTGCCAGCGCCGGGCCGGTGATCGAAGTCCAGCACCCTCAGATCGGAGTTGCCGCAGTCGATGCACGGGTGCTCGCGGAGGTACGCCACGAGGAACGCCTTGGACTCGACGCGTCGCTGAGCGGTCCGCTGGACGATGGCCTGGACGTGGCGGTCTCTGTTTCGCGCATAGTACGCACGCGACGACTGACGGTTGCAGTCCCTGCACACCTCCTGGCGCCCGTCGAGCCTCGAGGACTTCCGGTTGAAGTCGTCGAGTGGCTTCGACTGCCGGCACGTGCCGCAGATCTTCATGTGTCGCCTCGATTCGGCCGGTCCATCGCGGATCCCTACGGGCACGAGGGTACGAGCCGGCTCCGACGCTCTGAACCTGCCGCGACGCTTGCTAGGGTGGATGGGCCCCTATAGCTCAGTTGGTTAGAGCAACGGACTTCAACAGAACAAAATGGAGCGCCGGCGCAGAAATGCGTCGGATGACCGCCGCTATATGCTGGAACACCCTGAGAGCCCGAGGTACTCGCCGCAAGGCAGTGACAATCCGAGGGATTGGGCGATCAGCAGGTAACCGCAAGGGAACCTCAGAGACTACACGCGGCGCACCTGACCGGCCCGGCCGAAGGTGAAGATATAGTCCAGACTGCAAGCCGGAGACGGTGGCTGGGGAGACTCAGTGCAGCAGGTTAATCCGTGGGTCCAGGGTTCGAGTCCCTGTGGGGGCACCACTTCCATCGCGATCGCCAGTCGGCCGTCCCGCCGCTGGCGCGGCATCAACCAGACTGACTCTCACGCAGTGCGGAACCGGTCGTCCCGGGAATGCCGCGACGCACGTCGAGGGGGATCTCCGGCACGGCCACCCCCAGCACCACTCCGTCGCTCTCGACGACGCGCACGCATTCCCACGGGATCAGGCGTGCCCCGCGGTGGGCCCATCCGATCAGGCGGGCCACGACCGCGGGCCGGTTGACGCGGCCCCGCTCGTACCCGTACATCGAGAGCCGGCTGTGCGGACTCACGATGAGCGCGATCAGCTCGAGGTCGCCCTCATGGTCCCGGCGCCGCGCGCCGCGGCGGAACCGCACATCCACCACCGTGCCCACACGGTCTCCGTTCACGTCGGTGACCGGCATGTCGAGCAGCTCACTCAGGAGCATGGCGGCCTCCCGGGATTCTGGCGATGATGCGGTCGCGGATCCACCGCTCGAGCCATGTGGCGTCGAGGTGCTCGGCCTCGGCATCGATGCGCACCACCGTGTCGAGCCTGTGCACACGGCTCCATTCGATGCGGTCCCACCGCGAGCGCGGCATGCTTCCGCCGAACACGCGGGGCAGCACCGCAGCGCCGATGAGGATCGCGGCCACCGTCGGAGCGGCGTCGTGATCGATCGCCTCGCCCAGCTCCACGCCGACGATCTCGATGTCGTCGACGGTGCTGATGGGCACGTCGTCGCGGTCGAGCATCTGGCGGTCGAGCAGGTGCAGACGCGCGTCGACGGCGCGACCGTCAGGATCGCGGTACCAGTCGAGCGGATGCTGCGGCGTGCGGGCGCGTCTCATGAGCCCATCCCCGTGACGATCATGAGCGGGATCGCGGCGAGCGCCGCGACGAGGATGACGGCGAGGAACACGACGGCGAGCGCGTTGCGCACACGCCCGTTCACCTTGTCGCCCATGTATTCGGGATCGTTGGCGACGACGAGGATCGGGAAGTACGTCAGCGGCAGAGCGACCGCCGAGAACACCACCGAGACCTCGGTCACGGCCACCGGGTCCACGCCGGTGGCGAGGATTCCGCCGCCGATGAGCAGGCAGATGATCATCGACAGATGGAATCGCGCGGCCTGCGCGGGACGGCGGAACTTGCCCCAGCTCCAGCCGAAGAACTGCGCCAGCGTGTAGCCGCTGGACAGCGTCGTCTCCAGAGCGGCGCCGAAGGTCGCGGCGAGGATGCCGACGATCGCGAACGCGAGGGCGAGCTGCCCGCCCGCCTCCGCGACGGGCAGGACGATCTGCGAGAGCGAGGTCACCTCGATCGCCTGGGGCAGCAGGACGACGGCGGCGCACGCGGCGATCGCGAGCGAGAGGATGCCGCCGAGCGGGAAGCCCACGAACACGTTGGCCCGCTCGGTCGAGAGATCCTTCGCGGTCCAGCCCTCTTCGACGGCACCGGACGAGAAGAAGAACACCTCGTACGGCGTCATGGCGGCACCGAAGAGCGCGACAGCGAAGTACCAGTACGACAGCGGGTTCCCCGAGACCTCGCTCCACGGTTGCACGGCCTGGGTCGCCAGGGTTCCCCATTCCGGGTTGAGCAGGAACAGCGCGACGATGAACACGATCAGGCACAGGCCGAGCAGTCCCGCGACGTTCTCCATGATCGAGAACTTCGTCCGCCAGACCACGATCCACACGGCGAACAGCGCGACGGGGATCCACATCCCCGGCCCGACGCCGGCCGCCAGCTGCAGGGCGAGCGCGATGCCGCCGATCTCTGCGGTGAGGGTGAGCAGGTTGATCAGGAACGACGCCGTGAGATTCGCCAGGCCTGCGCGGGGTCCGAGTCGTTCGCGGATGACCTCGAACGTGGCCCGTCCGCTCACCGCAGCGACGCGCCCCGACATGTCGGCATAGACGCAGATACCGACGATCCCGAGCAGCACGACCCACGTCAGCCCCATCCCGAAGCGCGATCCGACCACGGCGTTGGTGACGAGGTCGCCGATGTCGACGAATCCGCCGATGGCGGTGAGGATGCCGAGTGCGACGGCGAACAGCTTCTTCATCGCTCACCCGCCACGTCCTGGAGCACCTCGATCGCGGGGGTCAGCGCGCGCTGCGCGGCGGCGTCGTCGCCGCGCAGTGCCGTGTGGATGGCGTCGATCGCATCACGAGCGGCCGACAGCGTCCGTGTTCGGTCGCGCTCCGCCGCGTCGTCGGCCGTCTGCGTCTCTTCGAGCTGCGCGATGACGTCCCCCAGCTGCCCGGCCATGTCTTCGAGCACGACGTCGGCGGTCGTCGGGAAGGTCCGACCCGCCTCGTGGAGGTCGATGCCGAGGTCGGCGGAGCGCGCCGCCGAGAGGGCGTCGGCGGCCATCGGCTGGATGTCTGCTGCGGAGGCCGCGCAGCCTGACAGCAGGGCGCCGAGGACGACGAGCCCGACAGCCGATCGTCGCATGCGCTTCACTCCACCGTCTCCTTTCCGTGCACCACGATGGCACTTCAGGAGCCGACATGGACCAGCCTTGACGGGCATCCGCCGGATGGTCTATTCCGCCCGGGGCATCCTCATCAGGGGTGCATGGAGGCGATGTCAGCGCACCACCGCGAGCGCCACCAGCCAGGCCACCGCGCTGAGCACGAGAGCGATCAGCGGGTACCAGAAGGCGAGCCGGCGACGCGAGAGGGCGACGATGCCGAAGACCCCGCCGATGATGCAGAACGCCAGCGGGAGGTAACCGCCCAGCACGATCGCGAGCGTGTTGTCGTGCGCGCCGACCGCCCACAGCAGCGCCACGAAGAACATGACGACGGCCACGCCCACCGAGAAGCCGATGAGCAGCAGCGTCGCGATGAGGTCGCCGGTGCGGCGTTCGAGAGCACCGGACTCGCCCGCGGTCATGCGCCCAGTCCGATCTGATAGTGGACGTAGCCGGTGCGCGTCGCCACCCGGTCGTACAGCCCCCGCGCCGTCGTGTTCGTCTCCTGGGTGAGCCAATAGACCTTCGGTGAGCCGTGCGCCTCGGCCCAGTCGGCGACATGCGCGATGAGCGCGCGCCCGACGCCCGCGCCGCGCTGGGAGGGATCGACGAACAGGTCCTCCAGGTAGCAGTACGGCTCGGCCGACCACGTCGCGGCGTGCGTGAGCCAGTGCACGATCCCGACGGCCGTGCCGCCTTCGTCGACGGCGAGCGCACCGTGGATCGGGAACTGCGGATCGACCAGCCGGTTCCAGGTGAGCGCCGTCTGCTCTTCGGAAAGCTCGGTCTCGTAGAACTCGAGGTAGCCGCGCCACAGCGGCTCCCAGACGTCGCGGTCGGCGGGAAGCAGCGCACGGATGGTGGTCACGATGCCGAGGCTAGCGGTCCCACGGCGCGCTGATCCATAACCGGCGCATAGGCGCCGGATCGTCCGCTCACGGCGTCGGGTGTTCCGATGGAGACCGGACAGAGAGCGAGGGCACCATGTTCACACACCGCACACCCGGACAGGCCGCCGACTCCACGCGAGCGATGCCCGCACCCTGGTATCGACGGCGCGCGCCGCTCGCGTGCGTCGGCCTCGTCGTGGCGGGCTCGCTCGCTCTGGCCGCGCCGCTCGCCGCCGCAGCGAACACGGCGAGCGCCCCGCCGACGGCGGTGGCGGCATCCCTCCCCGCCGCTCCGGCGGCAAGCGACTGGCCGTACGACGCGTACGGCGGCGGCACGACCCGATACGGCGGCTCGTCGCAGAGCGCGTCCGGCCAGACGCCCGCGACGACGGCCGACACCGCGGAGTCCACGGGCGTGGTGATCATCGAGACCACGCTCGGCTATGAGGACGCCCAAGCCGCGGGCACCGGCATGGTGCTCACCCCCGACGGCCTGGTGCTGACCAACAACCATGTGATCGAGGGGTCGACCGAGATCACCGTCACGATCGCCGCCACCGGCCAGACGTACACGGCGGCCGTCGTCGGGACGGATGCCGACGACGACGTGGCGCTGCTGCAGCTGCAGGGCGCGAGCGGCCTGCAGACGGTCACCATCGACGACGATGCCGAGACCGTCGGCGACGCGGTGACCGCGGTCGGGAACGCGTCGGGCGGTGGCGTGCTCCTCGCTGCCGACGGCGCGATCACCGAACTGGACTCGTCGGTGACCACGTCGTCCGACCGCCTGACGGCCGGCGAGACGCTCGACGGCATGATCGAGTTCGCCGCCGATGTGGTGGCGGGCGACTCGGGCGGTGCGCTGCTCGACGCCGAGGGCGAGGTCGTCGGCATGACCACCGCCGCCTCGAGCGGCTCGGCGACCACCGTCGCGTACGCCATCCCGATCGAGGACGCACTCGCGATCGTCGACAAGATCCGCGCCGGAGACGAGACCGACGGCGTCGCGATCGGCTCGCCCGCCTTCCTCGGCGTGCAGGTGGCGCGCGTGCCCGCCGGGTACCGCTACGGCGGTTCCGGCTCCCAGGGCGCTCTCATCGCCGGTGCGATCGACGGCACCCCGGCCGCCGACGCGGGACTCGCCGCGGGCGACACGATCACGGCCGTCGACGGCACGGCGGTCGCCGATGCGGACGCGCTCTCGACGCTGCTCGCCGGCTACGAGCCCGGCGACACCGTCACGCTCACGTGGGTCGACCGCTCGGGGGCACCGCGGTCGGCCGCCGTGACGCTCATCGAGGGCCCGGCGGCCTGAGCCTCAGTCGCGGGATGCCGCCTCGGCGAGCTCTGCGCCGGCGTGGGCCAGCTCGGCCAGGGCCGCCTCGCTCGACGCCGGCGCGACACCTGCCACGAGGTCGGTGAGCACGCGCACGTGGCGGCCGTGCTCGATCGCGTCGAGGGCGGAGGCCCGCACGCAGTAGTCCGTCGCGATGCCGACCACGTCCACGTCGACCACGCCGTGGGCGTCCAGCAGCTGAGAGACGGTCTCGCCCTGATCGGTCGTTCCCTCGTACAGCGAGTACGCCGGCTTGCCCTGGCCCTTCTTGACGTGGTGCGTGACGGCGGCCGTGTCGAGCCCCGGATCGTACTCGGCGCCCTCGGTGCCCGCGACGCAGTGGGCGGGCCATGTGTCGACGAAGTCCGGCTCGCCGGCGGCGAAATGGCCGCCGTTGTCGTTGTCGCCGTCATGCCAGTCGCGCGAGGCGATGATCACGGCGTAGTCCTCGGCGTGCGTCACGAGGAACTGCGAGATCCCCTGGGCGACGGCGTCGCCGCCCTCGACCCCCAGCGCGCCGCCCTCGGTGAAGTCGTTCTGAACGTCGACGATGAACAGTGCCTTGCTCATGGTTCGAGCGTACGCCGGGTTCTGTCGCCTGTGGCGGGGGTGGATGCCGGGCCGCCGGCATCCACTCTCCACAGCTTCGACGGCCACCAGATCGCACGCCCGATGTCGTACGACAGCGCGGGCACGAGCAGCGAGCGCACCACGAACGTGTCGAGCAGCACGCCGAACGCGACGATGAAGGCGATCTGCGCCAGGAACAGGATCGGGATGACGCCGAGCGCCGCGAAGGTCGCGGCGAGCACGAGCCCGGCCGACGTGATGACGCCACCGGTGGCGACGAGCCCGCGCAGGATCCCAGGTCTCGTGCCATGGACGAGCGACTCCTCGCGCACGCGCGACATCAGGAAGATGTTGTAGTCGACGCCGAGCGCCACCAGGAAGACGAACCCGTACAGCGGCACCGCCGGGTCGGCCCCGGGGAACTGGAACACACCGTTGAACACCAGGGCGCTGACGCCGAGCGCTGTCGCGAACGACAGGATGACCGTCGCGATGAGCAGCACCGGGGCGAGGATCGACCGCAGCAGCAGCATGAGGATCACCAGGATCACCGCGAGGATGACCGGGATGATGAGCGTGCGGTCGCGCGTGGAGGTGTCGTTGGTGTCGATGTCGGTCGCGGTCTCTCCGCCGACGAGTGCCGTGCCCGCGCCGAGCGCGTCGTCCAGGTCGACGCGGAGCTCGCGGACGGTGTCTTCGGCGGCCACCGAGTCGGCGGCATCCGTCAGGGTCCCGATGACGAGCACATCGTCGTCGGCGACCGTCGGTTCGGGGGCGGGGGTGCCCGGAGGGCCGACGGCGGTGAACACCGGCTCGCCGTCCTCGAGCTCGACGGCCGCCTGGCCCGTCGGGGAGTCCGCCGACGCCACCGAGACCGACTCGATGCCGTCCGAGTCGTCGAGCACCTCGACGGCCGCCGCCAGTTCGTCCTCGGGCACGATGACGTACACGGGCGAGCCTGATCCTGCCGGGAAGTGCTCGGCCAGAACATCCTGCCCGTCACGCGCCTCGGACGCCCCGAGCACGAGGTCGCTCGTCGGCACGCCGTCGGCCTTCAGCTGCGTGATGCCCAGGGCACCCGCCAGCAGGACCACGGTGCACACGATCCAGACGGCTCGCGCGTGCCGGGCGATGAAGCGCGCCTGGCGCGGCCACAGGCCCTTCGCCGGCTGGGTCAGGTCGTCGGGGATCGCGGCCGCGGCCTGCTTCGGGATGAACGGCCAGAACGCGGCGCGGCCGCACAGGGCCAGGAGCGCCGGCAGGAAGGTCAGCGCCGACAGCACCGAGAAGGCGATGCCGATCGAGGCGATCGGACCCAGGGCGCGGTTGGTGGCGAGGTCCGACAGCAGCAGGCACAGCAGGCCCGCGATGACGGTCCCGCCGGACGCCAGGATCGGCTCGAACGCGCCGCGCCAGGCCGTCAGGGTGGCATCCCATTTGCGGGCGCCGGTCGCGATCGCCTCGCGGTACCGCGCGACGTACAGCAGGGCGTAGTCGGTGGCGGCGCCGATCACGAGGATGAACAGGATGCCCTGCACCTGGCCGTTCAGCACGACGATGCCCGCGTAGGCGAGCCACCACACCGTCAGCAGCGCGGCGCACAGCGCGAACACCGATGTCGCGAGCACGAGGACCGGCAGCAGCGGCGAGCGGTACACGATCACCAGGATGATGAACACGGCGATGAGGGCCACCGCGAGCAGCAGCCCGTCGATGCCGAGGAACCCCTCGACGAGGTCGGCGGTGAACCCCGCGGGCCCGGTGACCCACGCCGTGAGGTCGTCCGGCAGCTCTTCGGCAGCCATCGAGCGGATCTCGGCGACGGTGTCGCCCACCTCGCCTGAGGCGTCGATCGGCACGAACAGCTGAACCGCCTCGCCGTCCTCGGAAGGAATCGGCGGCGAGACGTCGCCCGCGATGGCGTCCAGTTCGGCGATGTCGTCTGCGAGCGCCTGGACGTCGGCGATGTCGTCCTCAGTGAGTTCACCGTCGCCGGTGACGACGACGACAGCCGGGATGCTCTCTTCGCCGAGGAAGTCCGCGAGCCGCGCGTTCACCTGCGTCGCGTCCGCACTCTCGGGCAGGAAGGTGGAGCGGTCGTTCGACGAGACCTCGTCGACCTTGCCGAAGTACGGGCCGCCGATCGACCCTGCCGCCAGCCACACGAGCACGAGAAGGACCGGGATGCCGATCCGCAGCCATCGGGTCGGCACTCGTCTCGCGTGGTGGGGCTGCGTCATATCGCTAGCTTATCTAGCAAATTGGGTGATGATGCAAATCGCCGGCGGATCCCGTCCCCGGTCGCCGACCGCCTTTTCGCTAGGCTCCGTGGCGATGCTCTCCGCCGCTCTCGCGCTGTTCGGCGCCCTCGTCTACGGCTCCGCCGACTTCCTCGGCGGGCTCGCCGCCAAGCGCCTGCGCTCACTCGTGGTCACCGCCGTCGCCGCCCTGTCGGGACTCATCGCGCTCGCGGTCGCCCAGCCGCTGCTCGGGGGCGCCGGGAGCGGCGCCGACATCGCGTGGGGCGTTCTCGGAGGGGTCGTGAGCGTCGTCGCGATCGCCCTGCTGTACGCATGCCTCGCCCTCGGACCGATGAGCATCCTCTCGCCGCTCACGGCGGTCGTCTCGGCGGTGGCGCCGATGCTGTGGGGGCTGCTCGTCGACGGCGAGGCCCTCGCCCCGATCGGCTACGCGGGCCTCGCCGTCGCGCTCGTCGCCGTGGTGCTGGTCGGCTTCATCCCCGGCGAGAGGATCGTGCGTCCCAGCGCGCGCGGACTGGCGATGGCGGCCGGTGCGGGACTGGCGATCGGAGCGTTCCTGATCATCATCGACCAGACCTCTCCGGCGAGCGGTCTTGCACCGCTCGTGGCCAGCAGGGCGACGAGCGGCGTCATCACGTTCGCGGTGGTCGGCGTGCTCGTGCTGGCGGCCGTGCGCCGCGGCGCAGCGGCGAGGTCGGTCCTGCACGTCTCGGAGCCCTCCCTCGGTGCCACCCCGAGCGGGCGCGCGGACCTGGAGCACACGGCGAGCGGCGCCGTCACGGTCGTGCCGTCTGCCGGGCGCGCGTGGTGGCTCGCGGCCTTCTGCGGCGTGGCGGATGCCGCCGCCAACGCCCTCATGCTGCTCGCACTGCGCGAGGGCGACCTGGCCGTCGTGTCGGCGCTGACCGCGCTCTACCCCGCGGGGACGATCCTGCTCGCCGCTCTCGTGCTGCGCGAACGCGTGGCGGCGATCCAGTGGCTCGGGCTCGGACTGGCGCTCGTCGCCGGCGGCATGCTCGCGCTCGCGTGACGGAGGGAGGCTCAGCCGCGGAGGCCCGCCTCAGCCGCGGACGAACAGCAGGACGAGCGACGTCGCCAGGGCGATCACGCCGAGGGCCAGGAGGCCGGCTGCGAGCAGCCCGACGGCGCGCACGGCGGGCGAGCCCGGCGTGAGCCGGACCCGGTCGTGGCGCCCCGGTCGCACATAGACGTCGGCGGTCTGGGCCGCGCCGAGGCGCCGCTCCTGCTCGTGCGTCAGGTAGGCGGCACCCACTCCCCCGCCATGATCGTCGAACCACCGCACCAGACGGCCGTGCGGACCGTCGTCCACGACCCCCTGAGTGCGCACCCACGTGCCGTCCACGAGGCGCATGATCAGCGCGACGACCGCCAGCAGCGCCCCGAGCCCGAATCCGATCCAGGCGAAGATCTCAGCGATGGCATCGATCGCGTCTGACACCGGGCCTCCGTCTCCGGGATACGGAAAACGGCCGCAGATCTGCGGCCGTCTTCACATCGGAGCCACCTGTCAGGATTGAACTGACGGCCTTCCCATTACGAGTGGGATGCTCTACCACTGAGCTAAGGTGGCGCGCTTCGCTTGCGCGTTGCACAAGCATCGATATTACAGGGTTTGCGGAGTGCTCGCGAACCACGCCGGGTGGCGGCATCCGATCGCACCTTCCTGAAGGCCTGGATCCTCCACGGTGTCGACGTGTTACGCGTCGGTTCGGGGAATCGGCACCGGCCCTCGTACGGTCGAATCGGCCCGCGACGAAGCGTGCGCGGTCCGACGGATCGCGTGCGCGGTCACAAGCCCCGACGGGCCTCGATCCACAGGAGCACGCACACATGTCCACGTCCAAGAAGCTCATCGCGGCCGCAGCACTCGCTCTGCCGGCCGCCCTCCTCCTGGCCGGCTGCGGCGGAACCGCCGCCGATTCGGCATCGGGAAGCACCGACGAGCAGCAGACCGTCCGCATCGGGGTCGTCAACTCGGGCGACCCGTACTGGGAGACCTTCACCGAGGCCGCCGCCGACGAGGGCATCGATGTCGAGCTCGTCAACTTCACCGAGTACACGCAGCCGAACCCCGCGCTCTCGGCGGGTGAGCTGGACCTCAACCAGTTCCAGCACGTCATCTACCTCGCCACCTACAACGTCAACAGCGACGACGACCTGCAGCCCATCGGCTCGACGGCGATCTACCCGCTCGGCCTGTACTCGTCGCAGTACGACTCGGTCGACGACATCCCCGACGGCGCCACCGTGGCCGTGCCCAACGACGAGTCCAACCAGGCGCGCGGGCTCCTCGTGCTGCAGTCCGCGGGCCTCATCGAGCTCGAGGACGGCGGCTCGCCCTTCTCGACGGTCGCCGATGTGCTGCCGGAGTCCAAGGTCAAGGTCGAGGCGCTGGATGCCTCGTTCACGGCCACCTCGCTGCCCGATGTCGCGGCGGCCATCGTCAACAACGACTTCCTCGAGGATGCCGGTCTCACTGCCGCCGACGCGATCGCGCAGGACGACCCGTCCGACCCCGCCGCGATCCCCTACATCAACATCTTCGCGGCCAAGGCCGAGGACGCCGACAACCCGACCTACCTGAAGCTCGTGGAGATCTACCAGAACACGCAGGAGGTGCTCGACGGCGTGGTGGAGGCGTCCGGCGGCACCGCCGTGCTCGTCAAGACCCCGGTCGACGACCTGGTGGCGTCGCTCACCGACGTCGAGGACGACATCCGCGCGAACTCGTAACACCGGCACCACCGTCGTGTGCGGCCCGATCGCCTCTGCGCGAGCGGGCCGCACACGCGTTCCCCGCGAGGAGCACGCATGACCCTCATCCGCCTCACCGGCGTGACCAAGACCTTTCCGCCGTCGTCGAAGGACGGCTCCCCCGTCGTGGCGGTCGACGACGTCTCGCTGACCGTCGCCGAGGGCGACGTGTGCGGCATCATCGGCTATTCCGGCGCGGGCAAGAGCACCGTGCTGCGGCTCGTGAACGCCCTCGAGACGCCGACCTCGGGAACCGTCGAGATCGACGGCCGCGACATCACCCACCTGCGCGAGCGCGAGCTGCGCGCGCTGCGCGGCGACATCGGCATGATCTTCCAGCAGTTCAACCTGTTCGACTCGCGCACGGTCGCGAAGAACGTCGCGTATCCGCTCGAGGTCGCCCGCCGCCCGCGCGCCGAGATCGCCGCGCGGGTGGACGAGCTGCTGCGCTTCGTCGGCCTCGCCGACAAGGCAGGGAGCTACCCCGAGCAGCTGTCGGGCGGCCAGAAGCAGCGCGTCGGCATCGCCCGCGCCCTCGCCACGAGTCCCCGCATCCTGCTCGCCGACGAGGCCACCAGCGCCCTCGACCCCGACACGACGCAGGAGGTGCTCGCCCTGCTCAAGCGCGTCAACGACGAGCTGGGCGTCACGATCCTCGTCATCACGCACGAGATGGACGTGATCCGCACGCTCGCCGACCGCGTCGTCGTGATGGAGCATGGCCGCATCATCGAGAGCGGCGACGTGTTCGACGTACTCTCGTCGCCCCAGCACGCGGCGACGCAGCGCTTCGTCGCGAGCATCATCGAGGACGTGCCCGCGGGAGCGCAGCTGCGCACGCTGCGCGAGCGGCACCCCGGTCGCATCGTGACGCTCCGGGTCGGCGACGGCGGGCAGATCGGGCACGGCGGCGCCGAGGCCGGCGCCGGCGGCGCGACGCAGGCGGACGTCTTCGCCGCGCTCGCGACGCACGACGTGCGGTTCGAGCTCGTGCACGGCGGCATCAACGACATCCGGGGCCGCGTGTTCGGTCATCTCACGCTGGCGCTCACGGGAGAAGCGGATGCCGTCCAGCGGGCGATCGACGCGGTCTCGGCCTTCGCGCCGCTCATCGAGGAGGACGCCCGTGGATAGGCTCATCGACCTGCTGCCCGACCTGTGGGAGGCGACCGCCGAGACGCTGTACGTCGTGTCGCTGAGCCTCGTGCTCGGCGGCATCGCGGGACTGTTCGTCGGACTCGCGCTGTACGCCACCCGGCCGGGGAGCCTGTTCCCCAACCGGTTCCTGTTCGGCGCCCTCAACGTCATCGTGAACTTCTTCCGGCCGATCCCGTTCGTGATCCTGCTCGCAGCGGTCCAGCCGCTCGCCCGCGCTGTCGGCATCCCCGGCATCGGTCCGGAGTTCGGGATCTTCGCCATCACGATCGCGTCGCTGTTCGCCATCAGCCGCATCGTCGAGCAGAACCTGCTCACCGTGCGTCCGGGCGTGATCGAGGCGGCGCGCGCGACGGGCGCGAGCCGTTCGCGCATCCTGCTGCGGCTGCTGCCGCGCGAGGCGCTCGGCCCGCTCATCCTCGGCTATACGTTCATCGTGGTCGCACTGGTCGACATGACGGCGATCGCCGGGGCCGTCGCCGCCGGCGGCCTGGGCGAGTTCGCCATCGTCTACGGCTTCAAGCAGTTCAACCCGTGGGTCACGTGGGCCGCCGTGCTCGTGATCATCGTGATCGTGCAGCTCGTGCAGTTCCTCGGCAACGCGCTCGCGCGGCGGGTGCTGCGCCGCTGACACCTCGAGAAGGACGGGGTGGATGCCGTCGCGGCATCCACCCCGTCCTTGCGTGTGGGATCACTCGCAGCGCAGGCCGTCCTGCGGCGCCGTGCCGTCGAGCAGGTACGTGTTCACGGCGTCGTCGACGCACGAGTTGCCCTTGTTGTAGCCGGTGTGCCCTTCGCCCACGCGCGTCACGAGCACGCCGGACGACAGCTGGTCGGCCAGCGACACCGCCCACTGGTACGGGGTGGCGGGGTCGTTCGTGGTGCCGACCACGACGATCGGCGCGGCGCCGTCGGCCGTGATGCGCTCGCGCACGCCCGTGGCCGGGTACGGCCACACCTCGCACGGGTCGGGACCGTCCCAGTACGGCGCGATCGTGGGCGCCTCCGCGGCCAGGAGCGCGTCGGCGTCGGCCTGCTGCTGCTCGGTCGCATCGACCGGGTAGTCCATGCAGTTGTACGCCCGGAAGGCCTCGGTCTGGTTGTCGAGGTACACGCCGTCCTGACGGTTGTAGTAGAAGTCGGCGAGCTGGAACGCCACGCTCGCGTCGCCGCCGAGCACATCGCTCAGCGCCTGCGTGAGATAGCCCCAGCTGTCCTGCGAGTACAGCGCGGCGACGATGGCGGTCATGAGCGAGTCGGCGCCGAGCTGGCGGCCGTCCGCGTTCGCGATCGGGTCGCGGTCGACGCTGGCCAGCAGCGTGCCGAGGTCGGCCATCGCGTCGTCGACGGTGCCGCGGAAGGGGCAGTCGCTGTCGGTCAGGCAGTCGGCCATGTACGCGCGCAGCGCCGACTCGAAGCCGACAGCCTGCGACACGCCGACGTCGAGGCCGGGGATCGACGGGTCGATCGCGCCGTCGAGGACGAGCCGCCCCACCTTGTCGGGGAACAGCTTGGCGTACGTGGCACCGAGGAACGTGCCGTAAGAGTAGCCCAGGTAGTAGAGCTCCTTGTCGCCGAGGACGGCGCGGATGAGATCCATGTCGCGCGCGGAGTTGTCGGTCGTGATGTACGGGAGGATGCCGTCGCTGTTGGCGTCGCACGCCTCGCCGAACGCCTTGTGGTTGGTGAGCAGCTCGTCGTTCCACGCGTCCGTGCCCCGGGGGTTCGCCGGGATGTCGAACAGGTACGCGTCCATGTCGGCGGCGTCGTAGCAGGTCACCGCGGTCGACTCGCCGACCCCGCGGGGGTCGAAGCCGATGACGTCGAACTTCTCGCGCACCGGGGCGCCGACGGCGTAGTCCACCGAGTCGCGCACCAGGCCGATGCCGCTCGCCCCCGGTCCGCCGGGGTTCGTCAGCAGCGATCCGATCGGCTCGCCGCCGCCTTCGGCGCGGTGGCGGATCAGGGCCAGGTCGATGTCGCCCTTGGACGGGTCCGACCAGTCCAGAGGCGCCGTGATCGTCGCGCAGTCGAACGTGCCGTTGCAGGTCGCCCAGTCGACGGTCTGCTCGTAGTACGGCAGCAGGTCGTCGGCGACGCCGTCGGAGTCCGGCGCCTTGCTGCTGGTGGGACGAGGCGCGTCCTCGGGGATCATCGAGTAGAGGCATCCGCTGAGGACGAGGGATGCCGCGACCACGCCCGCCAGGACGGCCCCGGCACGGGCGATCAGGCGGGGACGGCGACGGCTGCGCGGCTGGGTCGGGTTCACGGGATCCTTCCGCTCGCGACGGTCACGAGCATGCTCTCTAGGGCGAGCGCGGGGGCGGCGTTGAGTTCGAGGTTCTCGCGCGTGACGCCGATCCTGTCGACGACGGTGAGCGTGCGGTCGGGGGTCCACGCCGCGGCGAGTGCGCGCAGCTCGGGTTCGAGCTCGCGGTTGATGAGTCCGTCGGCGTCGCGCCCGAACTGCAGCATCAGCACGTCGCGGAACATCGACTCCAGGTCCGTCAGCACGCGATCGATGCCGTCGCGCAGGCTCCGCGTGGCACGGCGCTTCTGCTCGTCCTCCAGAGCCGACAGCTGAGAGCGCACGGCCGGCGGGATCGCGGCGCCCTCGGCGATGCCGACTGTCCGCAGCAGCGCGGCGCGCTCGGCCTCGTCGCGTTCGGCGGTCAGTGCCTTGGCGTCGTCGGTCGCGGCCGCCACGATCGCGCCGGCGACCTCGACGGCGTCGCCCACGCCCCTCACCCCGAGCACGCCGCGCAGCGTGGCATCGCGGCGGGCGCGGGCCGCGGCATCCGTCGCCAGCCGCTGCGCCATGCCGATGTGGCGCTGCGCGTGGCGCGCGGACTGCTCGGCGACGGCCCGGTCGACGCCGCTGCGCCGCACGATGAGCTCGGCGACGTCGGCCACGTCGGGCTCGCGCAGGCGCAGCGTGCGCACGCGGGAGCGGATCGTCGGCAGCAGATCGGCGTCGCTCGGCGCGCAGAGGATCCAGACGGTGCGCTCGGGCGGCTCTTCGAGGGCCTTCAGCAGCACGTTGGAGGTTCGCTCGGCCATGCGGTCGGCGTCCTCCATCACGATGACGCGATAGCGACCGAGCGACGGCGCGAAGTACGACCGCTCGACGAGGGCGCGCGCGTCCTTGATCGAGATGATGACGCCCTCGGTGCGCAGCGCGGTGAGGTCGGGATGGGTGCCGCCCAGCACCTGGTGCATCGTGCGCTCGTCGCCGGGCTCGGCGATCAGCGCCGCCGCGAAGGCGTGGGCGAGCGTCGAGCGACCGGAGCCGGGAGGCCCCGTGATGAGCCACGCGTGCGTCATGGCCGCCGGGTCGGACGCCGCCTCGCGCAGGGCGGCGACCGCGGCGTCCTGGCCCCACACGTCGCCCCACGGCGCTTCGGCCGAGGCGGCGGGCACGGGGGTGGTCGCGGCATCCATCCCGCTCAGCCTAAAGCGTGCGGCCGACACCGTCCTCATCGCCCCTGAGATCAGGAGATCTCGCCCAGGCAGGACGAAAACGCGCGGAATGTCCTGCCCTCGCCAGATCTCCTGATCTCGGAAGCGGGGTGCGGATGCCGCCGGTCGAGGCCCTCGGCTGTGCCCGGGGCGTCCGCTGTCAGGCCAGCAGCGCCTGGACCCGTGCCCGCACCGCGGCGGCGAGCTCATCCGCGGGACGCGAGGCGTCGAGCACCAGGAACCTCTGGGGCTCCGCCGCCGCGAGCGCCAGGAACTCCTCGCGCACCCGCGCGTGGAAGTGCTCCTTCTCGGCCTCCAGGCGATCGAACGGCTTGTCGTCGGCGTCGAGGCGGGCACGCGCGGCGACCGGGTCGAGGTCGAGCAGCACCGTGAGGTCGGGGAGGAGTCCCTCCGCCGCCCACAGCGAGAGGTCGCGCACCTCGTCGCGTCCGAGCACCCGTCCCGCACCCTGGTACGCGACCGACGAATCGAGGTAGCGGTCCTGGATCACGACCTCGCCGCGGGCGAGCGCGGGACGGACGAGGGTCTCGATGTGGTGCGCACGGTCGGCGGCGTACAGCAGCGCTTCGGCCCGCGGTGACACCTCGCCGCGGTGGTGCAGCACGATGTCGCGGATCAGCACCCCCACCTCGGTGCCGCCGGGCTCGCGCGTGCGCACGACGGTGCGCCCGGCATCCGTCAGCCACTCCTCCAGGAGCCTGGCCTGGGTCGTCTTGCCGACGCCGTCGCCACCCTCGAAGGTGATGAACAGTCCGGTGGCGGTCACTTCTTCGCCGCGGGCTTGCGCGTCGTGGTGCGACGCGCGGCCGGACGCTTGGCGGGCCCCTTCGCGCGCTTGTCGGCGAGCAGCTGCACGGCGCGCTCGAACGTGACCTCCATGGCGTCCTCGCCGCGCGGAATCGTGGCGTTGGTCTCGCCGTCGGTGACGTACGGCCCGAACCGGCCGTCCTTGAGCTTGATCGGCTTGCCGCTGGTGGGGTCGGCCTCGAACTCCTTGAGGGCCGAGCTCGCGCCGCGTGCGCCGTACTTCGGCTGCGCGTACACGGCGAGCGCCTCTTCGAGCGTGATGTCGAAGATCTGCTGCTCGCTCTGCAGCGTGCGCGAGTCGGTGCCCTTCTTGAGGTACGGGCCGTAACGACCGTTCTGGGCCGTGATCGGGACCTCGGTCTCGGGGTCGATGCCGACGGTGCGCGGCAGGTCGAGGAGCTTCAGCGCCGTCTCGAGGTCGATCGTGTCGACCGACATCGACTTGAACAGCGACGCCGTGCGCGGCTTGGGCGCCGCCTCCTTCTTGGCACCGCGCTTCTTCGGAGCCGGCTCGGGCTCGACGGCGACGACCTCGCCGGTGGCCTCGTCGACCTCTTCCGCCGCGGGCGGGTCGGTCTCTTGCACGTACGGACCGAAGCGGCCGTCCTTCACCACGACGAGCTTGCCGTTGGCCGGGTTCTCGCCCAGGACGCGGTCGCCCGCGACCGGGGCGTCGATGAGCACCTGGGCCTTCGCGGGTGTGAGCTCGTCGGGTGCGAGGTCTTCGGGGATGTTGACGCGGCGGGGCTCCCCGGTCGGGTTCGCAGGGTCCGGGACCTCGAGGTACGGGCCGTACTTTCCGAAGCGGAGCGTCGCGACGTCGCCGATCGGCGTGGAGTTGAGGGCACGTGCGTCGATCTCGCCGAGGTTGTCGACGATGTTGCGCAGCCCGACGTGGTCGCTCGAGCCGAAGTAGAACTCCCGCAACCAGTCCTGGCGCTTCTGCTCGCCTCGCGCGATGGCGTCGAGGTCGTCCTCGAGGGCCGCCGTGAAGTCGTAGTCGACGAGGTCGGCGAAGTGCTGCTCCAGCAGGCGCACGACGCTGAAGGCGAGCCAGCTCGGGATGAGGGCCTGCCCGCGCTTGGTGACGTACCCCCGGTTCAGGATCACGTCGATGATGCTCGCGAAGGTCGACGGGCGGCCGATGCCCTTCTCTTCGAGCGCCTTGACCAGCGAGGCCTCCGTGTAGCGGGGCTTGGGGCTGGTCGCATGCCCCTTGGGCTCGACGTCGCGCAGGCGCAGCACATCGCCCACCGCCATGGCGGGCAGCGATTGGTCGTCGGACTTGTCGGCGTCGCTGCGCTTCTCGTCACGGCCTTCTTCGTACGCCTCGAGGAAGCCCTTGAACGTGTACACGGTGCCGGACGCGGTGAACTCGGCGCGCCGACCCCCCGCCGTCACCTCGAGCGTGACGGTGGTCGTCTCGTACTTCGCGTCCGACATCTGGCTGGCCATCGTGCGCTTCCAGATGAGGTCGTACAGCCGCAGCTCGTCGCGGTCCAGCTCGCCCGAGACCGACGAGGGCGTGCGGAAGCGCTCGCCGGACGGCCGGATCGCCTCGTGCGCCTCCTGCGCGTTCTTGCTGTTGTTGCGGTAGCTGCGCGGGTTCAGCGGCACCGATTCCGCGCCGTACATCGCGACGGCCTGCTCGCGCGCGGCCTGCACGGCCTGCGTCGACAGCGCCGTCGAGTCGGTGCGCATATAAGTGATGAAGCCCTTCTCGTACAGTCGCTGCGCGACGCCCATGGCGTGCTTGGCGCTCATCGAGAGCTTGCGCCCGGCCTCCTGCTGCAGGGTCGAGGTCGTGAACGGGGGCTTCGGGCTGCGGGTTCCCGGCTTGGATTCGAGAGCCGTGACGGATGCCTCGGCCGCCGCCTCGATGGCGGCCGCGAGTTCGCGCACCTGCGCCTCGTCGAGCACCACGACGGCCTTCTTGAGCTGGCCGCGGTCGTCGAAGTCGGTGCCGCGGGCGAGGACGGCGCCGTCGACGCGCGCCAGACGCGTCGAGAAGGACTCGTCGAGGCCCTGCGGACGGTTCGGGGCGGCGAGCGCCTCGATGTCCCAGTAGGACGCCGACACGAAGGCCATGCGCTCGCGCTCGCGATCGACGACGAGGCGCGTCGCGGCCGACTGCACACGGCCGGCCGACGTGCCCTGCTGCACCTTGTACCAGAGCACCGGGCTGACGTCCCACCCGTAGAGGCGGTCGAGGATGCGGCGGGTCTCCTGCGCGTCGACGAGCGCGAGGTCGAGTTCGCGCGTGTTGCCGACGGCGGCCTGGATCGCGTCCTTGGTGATCTCGTGGAACACCATGCGCTTGACCGGGACCTTCGGCTTCAAGGTCTGCAGCAGGTGCCACGCGATGGCCTCGCCCTCGCGGTCCTCATCGGTTGCGAGCAGGAGCTCGTCAGCCCCCTTCAGCGCGCGCTTGAGCTCGGCGACGGTCTTCTTGCCGCGCTCGCTCTCGACGTAGTACGGGTCGAAGCCGTTGTCGATGTCGATCGAGTACTTCCCGTAGGCCTCCTTCTTGTCGGCCGGGATGTCTCTCTTGTCTGCGAGGTCGCGGATGTGGCCGACCGAGCTGAGCACCTCGTAGCCATCGCCGAGATACCCCTGGATCGACTTCATCTTCGTCGGAGACTCGACGATGACGAGCTTCTTGCCTTCTGCCAACGGGGGCGTCCTTTCTTCGTCGCACACCATACACGCCACTTAACGGTGTGCGGGCTGTGAGGATCGGATCACGGCGGGGGCCCCGCCCGTGCGGAGGCGCGGGCGACGAGGGGGCCGAAGCGCATCTCCACGGTCACGGTGGCGACCAGTTCATCGAGGTCGCACACGGCAAGGCCGGCACCGAAAGCGGCCGTGACCTCGCTCGCACGTTCGCACGGGACGCCCGGCACGGCTCCCGATGCCGCGTCCGCGGCGGCGAGCGCGCCGGCGTCCGCCGCGCCGGCGAGCCGCTGCCCCACGACCGACGCCGTGCCGACCGCGGCCAGCCCGCCGGTGAGGATCATCGCGCCGGCGATGATGCCGACCGCGGCCATCGACCCTGCCATCAGCAGCCCCCGGCCTCGGGCGCTCCGTCATCGCCGCGAAGGCTCACAGTCCACCCGCAAGGGCGCAGCCCGACGCACTCACGCGGAGTCCCAGCATCGCCGGCGCCGTGGCCGTGACGCACACGAGGTCGCCGCGGGGCGAGATCTCGACGGATGCCTCGCCCACGGCCGCCACGACGGCCCCGATCACACGCGATGCCGGCTCGCCGCGTGCGCTCAGGCGGGCGGCATCCGCCACCGCGTCCTGCAGGCGCACCTGGCGAGACGCGCCGGCGAGCGCCGCGACGCCGAGCGCGAGCACCACCGTGACGGCGGGAAGGGCGATCGCGAACTCGGCGACGACCGAGCCGTGCTCGTCGGGACGCCATCGGCGCCGATCGTCGCCGGTCCGCGTCCTCATCAGGCGACCGTGAGCGCCCGGCGGATGAGATCGGTCAGGATGCCGCGCACCTCGTCCGATCTCATGATGACGACCAGCAGCCCCGCGAAGGCGACGGCCGCCATGGTCGCAATGGCGTACTCCGCGGTCGCGGCGCCGGTGTCGTCGGGTCCTCGGCCGTGCGCGTCCGTCGGGCGGAACAGCCGCTCCGCGCGTCGGCGGGTGAGGAGGGGAAGGGGATGGGTGGGTCGAGGGGACATCGGTTCTCCGTTCAGTGGATGGAATCGGGCACGAGCGGGTCAGAGCGACAGCGACATGGTCGACATGACGCTCAGCAGCATGGGGGCGACGCCGAGGAGCAGGAAGGCGGGGAGCGTGCACACCCCGAGCGGGACGAGCAGGCGGGACGCGAGCTTCGCGGCGCGGAGGCGTCCGTCCACCCGTGCGCGGTGGCGGGCGTGCGCGGCGGACGCACGCAGCAGCTCGACCGCGGGGACGCCGGCCGAGCGCGACAGTGCCAGCACCGTGTCCAGATCGTCGGCGGCGGGGGACGACGTACCCGCGGCCGGCGCCGCCGGCGCGCGGACCGACGCCTCCGGCTGCCGCAGGGCCGCCGCCTCGGCCACCACCGCGCGAGCCCGTTCGATCGAGACGCCGCCGGTGAGCGCGATCGCGACCAGCTCGGCCTCCAGCCCCGGCACGCCCTCCGCCTGTCGCGCAGCGCGGACGAGCCGCGTGGTCCAGCGCTGCGCGACGACGATGAGCACGGCACCGGCCACGAGACACGCGATGCCCAGCGGTGTCGTCACGAGGGTGCCGAGGGTGTCGAACCCCAGCGCGACCCCGAGACCCACGGCCAGCAGCGGCAGCCAGCCCATGAGCCGGGCTGTGCCCGCCGGCTCGGCGAGCGCCACCCGCACGTCGTCCGCCGCCTGCTGCGCATCGCTCAGGGCTCCGGCGAGACTGCGCAGGCAGACCGCGAGCGGCGCGCCGACCGTCGTCGCGACCTGGTAGGCGACAGCCACCTCGCACCAGGCGCCGCCGCCGGCGCGCGCGATCGCCGTCGCGAGCGGGATCTCGCGCGACACAGCGGCAACGACGCGCGCGGCGGCCTCGTCGCCGGCCTGGGCCAGGTGCGTCCAGGCGCGCGCCGGCGCGACGCCCGCCTGCAGCAGCACCGCCAGTCGCAGCACGGTCGCGGCGACAACCTCGGCACCGGGCTCGCGCACCGCGCCAGGTCGCCGGCGGAGCCGCAGCGCGCGGCCCCGTGACGCGGCCGCGCTCACGATCCGTCTCCGTCGACCGGTTCCATCGCCAGACGCCCCGCCGCGTCGACGGCCGGCCGGCCGATCGCCGCGATCCGGCGGATGCCGTCGCGTCCGCGCTCGACATGCACGACCAGGTCGATCGCGCTCGCGACCTGCCGCGCGAGCGCGAGGTCGTCGAGCCCTGCGAGCGCGCCGAGCGCCTCCAGGCGCGCCGGGACGTCGGGAAGACTGTTCGCGTGCACCGTGCCGGCGCCTCCGTCGTGGCCGGTGTTGAGCGCCGACAGCAGCTCGCGGACCTCCTCGCCGCGGCATTCGCCGACGACGAGCCGGTCCGGTCTCATGCGCAGCGCCTCGCGGACGAGCCGCGCGAGACCGATGCCGCCGGCGCCCTCGAGGTTGGGCTGACGGGCCTCGAGGCGCACGTGGTGCGGGTGCGCGATGCGCAGCTCGGCGACGTCCTCGATCGTGACGATGCGCTCGTGCGCGGGCGCCTCGGAGAGCAGGGCGGCGAGCAGCGTCGTCTTGCCGGCACCGGCCGCGCCGGTGACCAGGAGGTTCGACCGCTGAGCGATGGCGTCGCCGAGCCGGCGACGCACGACATCGTCGAACATGCCCGTCCGGCGCAGGTCGTCCATGCGAGGCGACGTCAGGCGCGGCACGCGGATCGAGATCACGGTGCCTTCGGGCGAGACCGGTGGCAGGACCGCATGGACCCGGATTCCGCCGTCCAGGCGCACGTCCACGCACGGCGCGGCGTCGTCGATGTGCCTGCCGCCGAACGAGATCAGCGACACCGCGAGGTCGCGCACCTCTTCTTCGGTCGCCCGCCACTCTCGTGCGCGCATCGCGCCGGCGCCGCGGTCGACGAACAGTCCCGCGGCTCCGTTCACGAACAGGTCCGTGACCTCGGGATCGTCGAGGTACGCGGCGAAGGGCTGGAGCGAGGGATGCCGCTCCCCCGCGCTCGCACCGGCCGCCGGCGCTCCGCGCGGCGGGTCGAAGGGCTCGCCCACGACCTCACGGGACGCCGCGCCCGTGCCGCCGACCGGGGAGCCGACCAGCATCCCGCGAACGGGGACCGCTCGCGCAGACGCCGCACGCTCGGGCACCCACGTGACTGATGTGGACGCCGCCGTCGACACCGCGCGCGAACCCGGGGCCGCCGCCGCACCGCGGTCGGCGGCATCCACCTCCCGCCCGATCGGCCGCGCGGCAGTGGCGCCCGGGCGGGGTCGGACGGTGAACGGCGTGGACATGATCCGACGCTATGAGCGCCCGCCGTCGCTCGACGGCCGGAACCGGGGATCCGTGGATGACTGCGCGGTGTGCCGGACTGTGGAGGAAGGGCGGTTCGAACGGAACCGCTCCCAGACGAATGAAGGCGGCATCCCATGGGGGGAATGGGATGCCGCCGTGCGCGGACCCGAATTCGGGGGGTGACGTCGGGTGCCGCAATGCCAGAATCGAATGTTCGGCCAACGGTCAGCATAGGGGAGGCAAGGGTCCGAACAAAACGAAAAGGAGAGGATTCTCACTGATATATCGGTTGCGTCGTGCGTCGATGCCGCCACCTACTATCGGGGGTAGTCGCCACCGACCGTCGTGGGTACATTTCCTGGCAGACTCGCCGACATCCCTCGGCATCCCTCAAGCCCGCAAAGGAGCGCGCTCCCATGAGCGAACAGAACCCGATCACGCACGCCGGCAGCAGCCAGATCGACCACCTGCTCACCGAGGATCGGCGTTTCGCGCCCACTCCCGAGTTCGCCGCGAACGCGATCGCGACGGCCGAACTGTACGACCGGGCGAAGGCGGACCGCGAGGGCTTCTGGGCCGAGCAGGCGCGCGAGCTGCACTGGCACAAGCCCTTCGCCGAGGTTCTCGACTGGTCGAACCCTCCCTTCGCGAAGTGGTTCGCCGACGGCGAGCTCAATGTCGCCTACAACTGCCTCGACCGCCACGTCGAAGCCGGCAACGGCGAC
This sequence comes from Microbacterium jejuense, assembly GCF_019511665.1. GTDB lineage: Bacteria > Actinomycetota > Actinomycetes > Actinomycetales > Microbacteriaceae > Microbacterium > Microbacterium jejuense_A. Next base: position 37,851 of record NZ_JAEUAW010000019.1, on the reverse strand, counting down.
CGCGTCGCGCTGCTGTGGGAGGGCGAGCCCGGCGACGAGCGCCGCGTCACCTACGCCGAGCTGACCGACGAGGTCAAGCGCCTCGCGAATGTGCTCGAAGGCCTAGGCGTGGGCGCCGGCGATCGCGTCGCGATCTACCTGCCGATGATCCCCGAGGCCGTCGCCTCGATGCTCGCCGTCGCGCGCATCGGTGCGATCCACTCCGTCGTGTTCGGCGGCTTCTCCGCCGACAGCCTGCGCGCCCGCATCGACGACGCCGGCGCGAAGCTCGTGATCACCGCCGACGGCGGCTACCGCAAGGGCAAGGTGTCGGCGCTCAAGCCGGCCGTCGACCTCGCCCTCGGCGACCGCGGCGCGGGCGTCCAGGAGACGGTCGAGCACGTTCTCGTCGTCAAGCGCGGCGGCAACGAGGTGGACTGGACCGAGGGCCGCGACCTCTGGTGGCACGATGTCGTTCCGGCGGCGTCGGCCGAGCACGAGGCGCAGGCGTTCCCGGCCGAGAACCCCCTCTTCATCCTCTACACGTCGGGCACCACCGGAAAGCCCAAGGGCATCCTCCACACCTCGGGCGGGTACCTCACGCAGGCGGCGTTCACGAACAAGGTCGTGCACGACATCCACCCCGAGACCGACGTGTACTGGTGCACCGCCGACATCGGCTGGGTGACCGGCCACACCTACGTCACGTACGGCCCGCTCGCCAACGGCGCCACCCAGGTGCTGTACGAGGGAACGCCCGACGCGCCCCACCCCGGACGCTGGTGGGAGATCGTGCAGAAGTACGGCGTGACGGTGCTCTACACGGCGCCGACCGCGATCCGCTCGTTCATGAAGCTGGGTCGCGCGATCCCCAAGCAGTTCGACCTGTCGTCGCTGCGCCTGCTCGGCTCGGTGGGCGAGCCCATCAACCCCGAGGCCTGGATGTGGTACCGCAAGATCATCGGCGGCAAGACCGCCCCGATCGTCGACACGTGGTGGCAGACCGAGACCGGCGCGATCATGGTCTCGGCCCTCCCGGGCGTCACCGAGACCAAGCCCGGCTCGGCGCAGGTTCCCCTCCCCGGCATCTCGATCGACGTCGTCGACGAGGACGGCACGCACGTCGGCAACGGCAACGGCGGACTGCTCGTCATCACCGAGCCGTGGCCGTCGATGCTGCGCGGCATCTGGGGCGACCCCGAGCGCTTCGTCGAGACGTATTGGGAGAAGTTCCAGAAGCAGGGCTACTACTTCGCCGGTGACGGCGCGCGCCTGGACGACGACGGCGACGTGTGGCTGCTGGGCCGTGTCGACGACGTCATGAACGTGTCGGGCCACCGCCTGTCGACGACCGAGATCGAGTCGGCGCTCGTGGGCAACGAGGCCGTCGCCGAGGCCGCGGTCGTCGGCGCCTCGGACGAGACGACCGGCCAGGCCGTCGTGGCCTTCGTCATCATCAAGCAGTCGTACCTCGACGAGAACCCGGTGGAGGGCCTCGGCGACACGCTGCGCCGGTGGGTCGGCGAGCAGATCGGCCCGATCGCCCGCCCGCGCGACGTCTACATCGTGGGCGAGCTGCCCAAGACCCGCTCCGGCAAGATCATGCGCCGCCTGCTGCGCGACGTCGCCGAGGGCCGCGAGGTCGGCGACACCACGACGCTGGCCGACACCGCGGTCATGTCGGTGATCTCGGCGCAGGTCAAGTAAGAACAAGAAGAGGGGATGCCGCAGCCCAAGGCTGCGGCATCCCCTCTGTCGTCGGCGACGAGCGCGAGGCTCAGGCGAACGAGAAGACGACCTCGACCTCGACGGGTGCATCGAGTGGCAGGACCGGGACGCCCACGGCTGAGCGGGCGTGACGGCCGGCGTCGCCGAAGATCTCGCCCAGCACCTCGCTCGCGCCGTTGATGACGCCCGGCTGGCCGGTGAACTCGGGCACCGAGGCGACGAACCCGGTGACCTTCAGCACGCCTGTGAGGCGGTCGACCCCGCCCACGGCACCGGCGGCAGCGGCGATCGCGTTCAGCGCGCTCTGGCGCGCATAGGCCTTGGCGTCCTCGGCGGGGACGAGCCCGTGGCCCTCGCCCACCTTGCCGGTCGCCGGGAGCGCGCCCGACACCATCGGCAGCTGGCCGGCGGTGTAGACGAGGTCGCCGTGCGCCTTGGCCGGGACGTACGCCGCCACGGGCGGGACGACGGAGGGCAGCTCGATGCCGAGCTCGGCGAGACGCTCGCTGACGGCCACGGTCACTCCCCCTCGAACTGACGGGCGGCCTGCGCCGCGGCATCCAGTCCCGCGTTCTGCTGCCCGCCGCCCGACGGACGCTTGAAGTACGCGACCAGGCCGCCCTCGGGGCCCGGGACGATCTGGACGAGCTCCCAGCCCTGCTTGCCCCAGTTGTTGAGGATCGCGGCCGTGTTGTGGATCAGAAGGGGCGTGGTGAGGTACTCCCACGTCGTCATCGCGACTCCTCAAGTGTGCGCAAAATCAGCGGTGGATGAAGGCTGGGAAACACCTCTGTCGGCTGAGAGTCCTTGATGGATCGCCCAGGTATCTCCCCTACGATCAAGCCTATGCCTGATACCAAACGCACGGCCACCGGCGTGCTCGGCGGACTTGCCGGGCTCGTCGGCCTGAGTGCCGCAGCCGGTGTCCTCATCGCCGCGACCGTCACCCCCGCGGTCGCGATCACGAGCACCGCGGCGGAGCGCGCGATCACGATGTTCGACAATCTGCCGAGCGTCCTCGAGATCGACAAGCTCATGCTCCCCAGCAACTTCTACGCAACCGACCCGGCCACGGGACAGCCGACGCTGCTGACGCAGTTCCTGGAGCAGGACCGGACGCCGGTCGAGTTCGACCAGATCAGCCCCGTCATGTACGACGCGCTGCTGTCGAGTGAGGACCCGCGGTACTACCAGCACGGCGGCATCGATCTGATCGGAACCGCGCGCGCCCTGCTGTCGAACGCCAAAGGCGGCAGCAACACGCAGGGCGCCTCGTCGATCAGCCAGCAGTACGTCAAGAACGTGCTCATCCAGAAGTGCGAGCAGGACGCCAAGACGGTCTACAAGACCGACGACAAGGGCGAGGTCGTCCTCGACGAGACCGGCGCCGCCGTCGTCGAGCTCAGCCGCGACGCCGTGCTGGCGAAGTGCTGGAGCGATGCGACGACCGCCGAGGGCGCGGAGGGCTACACCCGCAAGCTGCAGGAGATGCGCTACGCGATCGCGCTCGAGCAGAAGTACTCCAAGAACGACATCCTGCTCGGCTACATGAACATCGCCAACTGGGGCGGGGTCACCTACGGCATCGAGTCGGCGGCGCGTCAGTACTTCAGCACGTCGGCCGCGAACCTGACGGTCGCGCAGGCCGCGACGCTCGCCGGAATGGTGCAGAACCCCAACAACTTCCGCATCGACAAGCCTGAGGGGTCGATCTGGAGCTCGGACGGCACCACCAGCTTCAACAAGGCCCCGGATGGCGTCATCGATGAGGGCGCCAACCTGGTCGCCCTCGACGAGCTGGTCAAGTCGGGCGAGATCACCGAAGAGCAGAAGTTCGCTGCGGCCGACGGCTACACGTCGACCAAGGTGCGTCAGCTCTATGTGCTCAGCCGCATGCTCGACGACGGCAAGATCACGCGCGAGCAGTACGTCGAGGCGGCGGTATGGCCCATCACGCCCGCCGTCACGCCGCCCAAGACGGGCTGCGTCAACTCCGTGGGCTCGGAGTACTTCTGCCAGTACGTGAAGGACGTCATCCTCAACGACACGGCCTTCGGTGAGACGCGCGAGGACCGTCAGGCGCTCCTGGCTCGCGGCGGCCTCAACGTCTACACGACGCTCGACCCGCGCGTGCAGGCGACCGCGCAGAGCGCGATGACGGAGTACGCCCCGTCGGCCGCCGACATGCCGATCGGCCGTACGGTTCCCTCCCCCGGCCGGTTCGGCGCCACCTCCGTCAGCATCGAGGCGACGACCGGGCGCATCCTCGCGATCGCCCAGAACACGAAGTTCAGCGAGGACGCCGCGCTCTCGAGCGACCCCAACTACTCGTCGCTCGTCTTCGCTGGGGACCTGACCTACGGCAACTCGCGAGGATTCCCCGCGGGCTCGACGTTCAAGCTCTTCACCCTCGTGGACTGGCTCGAGAAGGGCCATTCCGTCAACGAGACGCTCAACGGAACGCTGCACGTGTTCAAGAAGATGAAGAACTCGTGCGAGGGCGACTGGCACAACACCACGAACGATCTCATCAAGAACTTCGGCGGCAACAAGGGCTACATGGGCACGCCCATGCGATTCACGAAGGACTCGCTCAACACGGGGTTCTTCGCCATGGCCGAGAAGCTCGACCTGTGCGACATCAAGAACGTCGCGACGCGCATGGGTGTGACGCAGGGCAACGGCAAAGAGGTCTCGATGACCAACCTCAACTCGATCATCGGCACCAACTTCGTGTCGCCGATGGCGATGGCCGAGGCGTACGCCACCATCGCCAACAACGGCGTGTACTGCCAGCCGCAGGCGATCGACCGCGTCACCGACGACAAGGGGAACGAACTGCCCAAGCCGCAGCGCGCGTGCTCGCAGGTGATCGCCCCCAACGTCGCGGCGACGGCGGCCTACGCCCTGCAGGGCGTGCTGGCCAGCGGCGGCAGCGGCGCGCAGGCCAACCCCGGCGACCGCACGCCCGTCCTCGGCAAGACCGGTACGCACGAAGAGATCACGACCTGGATGGTCCAGTCGAGCTCGCGCGTGTCGACGGCGACCTGGGTCGGCAACGTCGACGGCGGCGGCGACATCACCAAGACGCGCTACAACGGCTGGACGCTGAACCAGATCCGCTTCCCGATCTCGAAGGCGATCCAGCGGACGGTCGACGAGGCGTATCCCGGTGAGGCCTTCGCCAAGCCCGACGACGCCCTCACCAAGGTGCAGATGGTCCAGCTGCCCAACGTGCTCGGCATGACGATGGATGCGGCCAAGGCTCAGCTCGAGGAGGCCGGATTCACCGTCGAGATCGGACCCGAGGTCGACTCCAACCAGCCGGCCGGGTCGGTCGGCGCGCAGAACCCCGGCGCGGGCGAGGTCGCGGGTGGCACCACCGTCACGATCAACCCCAGCAACGGGCAGGGCATCTCGGTCCCGGACGTCTCAGGGCGCTCGCTCGAAGACGCCAAACGGGCGCTGCGCCAGGCCGGCTTCGGCAACGTGAGCGACGGGACCTGCACCGTGAACGACGCGGCGAAGGATCCGCGGGCCACGGGCACGAACCCGGCGACCGGCACCGTCGTGAACCGCAATGCCTCGATCACCGTCGACTACGCCGCAGCCGACTGCGGCGGCGGTGGTGGCGGCGGCCGCGGCGGCGGTAACGGCTAGTGCCGACGGCATCCACGCGCACCGCCCTCACCGTGCTCGGCACGGTGGGGGCGGTCGGTGTCGGCGCCGCGGTGTGGGGCATCGGCATCGAGCGCTACCTCTTCACCCTCCGCATCCACGAGGTCCCGGTGCTCCCCGAGGGCGCCGCTCCCCTGCGGGTGCTGCACCTGTCGGACGCCCACATGGCTCCCTGGCAGCACCGCAAGCAGCGGTGGATCGCCGCGCTCGCCGAGCTCCAGCCCGACCTGATCGTCAACACCGGCGACAACATGGGCCACGAGGACGGCCTGCGCGGCCTGCGCAGCGCGTATGACCCGCTGCGGGGCATCCCCGGATTCTTCGTCCACGGGTCGAACGACCACGCGGCTCCCTCGCCGCGCAACCCGCTGAAGTACTTCACGGGGCCATCGAAGGTGAAGCACACGGCGGAGCCGCTCGACACCGACGCGCTCGACCGTTATCTCACCGACGAGCTCGGCTGGCTCGACCTCAACAACCGGACCGGATCCGTGGATGCCGGCGGCCTGCGCATCGGCGGGTTCGGCGTGAGCGACGCCCACCGCGGGTGGGACCGGCTCGAGGTGCTGCCGGAGCTCGTGGCCGCCATGGACCCGCGTGATCTCACGATAGGCGTGACCCACGCCCCGTACCGCCGCGTGCTGGACGACTTCGTGGACCTCGGCGCGGAGGCGATCTTCGCCGGTCACACGCACGGCGGCCAGGTGCGCGTGCCGGGCTTCGGCGCGCTCGTCGCGAACTGCGACATTCCGCTGAGGCAGGCGCGCGGACTCAGCGAATGGACGCACCTGGGGAACACGGTGCCACTCAACGTGAGCGCGGGCCTCGGCCACTCGATCTACGCACCGGTGCGCTTCGCGTGCCGTCCCGAAGCCACGCTTCTCACGCTGATCCCCCGGCGTGGTCAACAGCACCCCTGACGATCGGTTAGACTCGGAGGGTTGCAAAACGGGGTGTGGCGCAGCTTGGTAGCGCGCTTCGTTCGGGACGAAGAGGCCGCAGGTTCAAATCCTGTCACCCCGACCACAGAGGCTCCGCCGGAAGGCGGAGCCTCTTCCATGAAAGGACCGGCTTCGTGGCAGACAGCTTCATCCCCCGACTCGTCGCGTTCGACCTCGACGACACGCTGGCGCCGTCCAAGAGCCCCATCGACGCACGCATCGGCGAGCTGCTGGTCGCGCTGGCCGAACGCGTCGAGGTCGCCGTCATCTCGGGCGGCCAGCTCGCGCAGTTCACGACGCAGGTCGTCGACAGGCTCCCTGCCGAGGCCACCGACGCGCGCACCCGTCTGCACCTGCTGCCCACGTGCGGCACGCAGTACTACCGTCTGTCGGCCGACGCCGTCGTCACGATCTACCAGCGGTCGCTGACCGACGACCAGAAGGCGCGCGCGCTCGCCGCCGTCGAGGGCGAGGCCCGCCGCCTCGGCCTGTGGGAGTCCGAGACGTGGGGCGAGATCCTCGAGGATCGCGGCTCGCAGATCACCTTCTCGGCCCTCGGGCAGAAGGCTCCTGTCTCCGCGAAGTCGGCATGGGATCCGACGGGCGAGAAGAAGAACGCGCTGCGCGCGGCCGTCGCCGCGCTTCTGCCCGACCTGGAGGTCCGCTCCGGCGGCTCGACCTCGGTCGACATCACCGAGCGCGGCATCGACAAGGCCTACGGCATGCGCCAGCTCGCCGAGCAGACCGGCATCAGCCTCGACGACATGCTGTTCGTCGGCGACCGCCTCGACCCCGACGGCAACGACTACCCCGTCCTCGCCATGGGCGTGCGCTGCCACGCTGTCGACGGCTGGGAAGACACCGTCACGTACCTCGAGGCGCTGATCCCCACGCTTCCCGTCCGCGTCTGACGCGTCCCGCTCGCCGGTCGTTGAGCGAAGCGAGGAACGAGCGAAGACGAAACGCGCCTGACCTTCAGCGAGGTCAGGCGCGTTTCGTCTTCGGGCGTCGGAGAGCCCTCCGCTCGACGACCGGGTGACAGCGTCAGGCCTTGGCGCGCGACGCAGCGGGCTTCGCCGGGCGGGAGGCCGCGGCATCCCCCTTCGCAGCGGTCTTCGCGGCGGCCGAGGCGGAAGCCGAACCGGCCGTCGCGCGCGGCGCACGCGGGCGCGACGCAGCGGTTTCGGCCGCTGCGGCGACCGGCGCCGCGACGGGCACGAGGCGCTGCAGCTGCGTGACGTGGCGCGGCTCGAGCTCGGCGATCGACGAGACGCCCAGGAGCTTCATGGTGCGCTCGATCTCGCTGCGCAGGATCGCGATGGTGCGGTCGACGCCCTGGCGTCCGCCGGCCATGAGGCCGTAGAGGTACGCGCGCCCGATCAGCGTGAACTTGGCGCCGAGGGCGATCGAGGCGACGATGTCGGCGCCGTTCATGATGCCGGTGTCGACCATCACGGTGGCATCGCGGCCGACCTCGCGGACGACCTCGGGCAGCAGGCGGAACGGGATCGGGGCACGGTCGAGCTGGCGCCCGCCGTGGTTGGACAGGATGATGCCGTCGACGCCGGCGTCGATGAGCCGCTTGGAGTCGGCGACGTTCTGCACGCCCTTCACGACGATCTTGCCCGGCCAGATGTCGCGGATGATCGCGAGGTCGTCGTAGCTGATGGTGGGGTCCATGGCCGCGTCGAGCAGCTCGCCGACGGTGCCGCCGGTCGTCGACAGCGACGCGAACTCCAGCTTCGGAGTGGTCAGGAAGTCGTACCACCACCACGGCCGCGGGATCGCGTTGACGATCGTGCCGAGCGTGAGCTGCGGCGGGATCGAGAACCCGTTGCGCTTGTCGCGCAGTCGCGCGCCCGCGACCGGCGTGTCGACCGTGAACTGCAGCGTGTCGAAGCCCGCGGCGGCGGCCCGGCGGGCGAGCCCGTACGAGATCTCGCGATCGCGCATGACGTACAGCTGGAACCAGTTGCGGCCGTTGGGGTTCGCGGCCTTGACGCCCTCGATCGACGTCGTGCCGAGCGTCGAGAGGGTGAACGGGATGCCGGCGGCCCCGGCGGCACCGGCACCGGCGACCTCGCCCTCGGTCTGCATGAGGCGCGTGAATCCCGTGGGCGCGATGCCGAACGGCATGGCCGACGGGCCGCCCAGGATCTCGGTCGACAGGTCGACGCGCTCGGCCGGGCGCAGCACGTCGGGGTGGAACTCGACGTCCTCGAACGCCTGGCGGGCGCGCGCCAGCGACAGCTCGCCCTCTGCGGCGCCGTCGGTGTAGTCGAACGCGGCCTTGGGCGTGCGGCGCTTGGCGATCTTGCGCAGGTCGTAGATCGTGAGCGCGGCGTCCAGGCGGCGCTTGCGCGCATCGAGCTCGGGCTTCTTGAACTGCATGAGCTCGAGCAGCTCTGCGGGCTTCGGCAGCTGGCGGGTGACCATCGGGGTACCTCTCCGGTTCAGGGGCGGGTGGGATTCGGGATGCCGGCGGCCGTGGGAGCCAGTCCCGCGGCCTCGTAGTAGCCGGCGATGTGGTCGTGGACGAGCGTGCGCGCGCGAGTGCCGTCGCCGGCGTCCACGGCGTCGAGGATGGCGTGGTGCTCGCTGCGCAGGCGTGCGGCCGCGGCATCCCATTCGACGATCCGGGCAGCACCGGCCTGCACGTACGACTCGATGGCGGTGCGGAGCCCCGCCATCATCGCCGCGATCACGACGTTGCCCGACGCCTCGGCGAGCGCGAGGTGCAGCTGGGCGTCGAGGGCGAGGAACTCGGGGACCGTGAGGTCGTCCGCGTCCATCGCGACGAGGATGTCGCGCGCGTCGGCGGTGGAGCGCGTGGCGTCGGCGGCGAGGGCCTCGACGACGGCCGACTCGAGCACGAGACGGGTGGCGACGACGTCGTCGAACGGAAAGCCCTGTGCGGCCACCTGCAGCCGCAGCAGCGCCGACATGCCGCCCTGGGGCGTCGCGATGATGATCGCGCCGGACGTGGGTCCCGAGCCGGTACCGGTGCGGATGAGACCCATCACCTCGAGGACGCGCAGCGCCTCGCGCACGCTGGAGCGCCCGACGCCGAGCGTCGCCGACAGCTCCCGCTCGGGTGGGAGCCGGTCACCGGGGCGCAGCGTGCCGTCGAGCAGGTCGGTCTCGATCCGCTCGAGCACGACGCGCCAGGCGCGCGCGGCGGGAGCGGCTGCCGCAGCGGGCGACGCGCCGGATCGTGTGGGGGTTCCAGTCACGGATCTCCTCATCCATGTCGGGTCACGGCTGCTGCGCCCTGTGGTCAGGCCACGATAACGTGTGGTCGGACCACAGGCAACCCGCGTGACGCCGGATGTCGTCACGGAGCGGTAGCCTGACCTCATGGATCCCCTCCTCCTCGTGCTGATCGTCGCGGGTGTCGCCGCCGCCTTCTGCTGGATCACGTCCCTCGTGACGAACGAGACGTCGTGGATCGACCGCATCTGGTCGATCGTCCCCGTGATCTACGTGTGGATCTTCGCCGCGGCCGCGCTCATCGCGGGCGCCGACGCGACCCGCCTGGTCGTGATGGCGGTGCTCGTGACGGCGTGGGGCGTGCGGCTCACGTTCAACTTCGCGCGCAAGGGCGGCTACACCGGCATGGAGGACTACCGGTGGGCGATCCTGCGCGGCCGCATGTCGCGGTGGCAGTTCCAGGTGTTCAACCTGCTCTTCATCGTGCTGTTCCAGAGCGCGCTGCTGGTGCTGATCAGCCTGCCCGCGTACATCGCGTGGCAGCATCCCTCACCCTTCAACGGATGGGATGCCGTCTTCTCGCTGCTGTTCGTCGCGTTCCTCGTCGGCGAGACCGTGGCCGACCAGCAGCAGTGGCGGTTCCACCAGGCGAAGAAGGCGGCCGGCGGCACGCTGGAGCCGGGCTTCCTCACGACGGGACTGTTCGCCTACAGCCGCCACCCCAACTTCTTCTTCGAGCAGGCGCAGTGGTGGGCCTTCTACGCCCTCGGAGCCGTGGCCCTCGTCGCCGACGGCGGCAGCTGGCTCAACTGGACGATCGTGGGCGCCGCGCTGCTGACGGTGCTGTTCATCGGTTCCACGGTGTTCACGGAGTCGATCTCGTCGGCCAAGTACCCCGCCTACCGCGACTACCAGCGATCCACGTCGATGCTCGTCCCGCTCCCCCACCGCCGGCGCCCGGCCGCCGAGACGGCCTGAGGCGGGCGAGGCCGGCCCGTCACTCCAGGCGTCCGCCCGAAGCCCGCAGGTAGTCCTCCGCGCACAGCGACTCGTACGTGACGCGCTCGGCGGTCAGCTCGTCGATCGCGACCTGATCGCCGTCGAACACGAACCGGCCACCGACGAGGCGCGCATTGAACAGCGCCTTGCGACCGCACCGGCAGATCGTCTTGAGCTCTTCGAGACTGTGTGCGAGCTCGAGCAGCCGGGCCGACCCGGGGAACGCCTGCGTCTGGAAGTCGGTGCGGATCCCGTACGCCAGCACGGGCACTCCGTCGAGCACGACAATGCGCAGGAGGTCGTCGACCTGCTCGCGCGTGAGGAACTGCGCCTCGTCGATGAGCAGGCACGCGACATCGACGTCGTGCTCGAGGACCTCGGGCACGAGCGTGTCGGCCGCCTCGGCCTTGACCCGCGCACGGTGCTCGGCGAACAGCGCCCGGATGTCGTCCTCCGGTCGCACGAGGAAGTCGACGGTGCGCTTCACGCCGAGGCGGCTGTCGATCTGGTCGGCGCCCTTGGTGTCGATGGCGGGCTTCGCCAGCAGGACGTGCTGGCCGCGCTCCTCATAGTTGTACGCGGCCTGCAGCAGCGAGGTCGACTTGCCCGAGTTCATCGCGCCATAACGGAAGTAGAGCTTGGCCACGGATCGAGCGTAGTCGGTGGCCGGCGCAGCCTCATGCGACGGGGGTGCCGCGCTCCCAGGCCTCGATGCCGCCCGGAGTCTCGACGAACGTCGGGCCCGGCCGAGCGGTGTCGGGCAGCTGCGCGAGCCACGCCGGGTCGCGCCGGGTCACCTTGGCGCGCAGGTGCGAGAGCTCGAATGCGAGCTGCCCGGAGGTGACGGGGATGCCGGGGTTCGCGGCATCCCCTCGACGGATGCGCGACGCGTCGAACGAATAGCCGCGCGCATCCGCTTCGAGCCGCAGCGACGTCAGGTAGTGCCCGACGGCGTCGAGCGGCTCGGCGCACGCGCGGAAGCGCTCCAGCTGCGGATGGCGCGTATACCCGCGCGTCGCGCCGGCCAGCACGTTCTGCGCCAGCAGCGCCTCACGCCAGCACGCGACCAGCGCCATCCGGTCGAGGATCGACGGATGCACCGACCACAGCCGCATACGCGCGGATCAGGCCGTGAGGGCGAGCGTCTCGGCCGTCTCGCCGAGGGTCGCGCGTGCGACCTCGGGTCGCGGGTTGAGCGTCTCGCCGTAGCTCGGGATCAACTCGCGCAGGCGCGGCTCCCACTCGGCGATCCGGTCGGGGAAGCAGGTCTTGAGCAGGCCGAGCATGATCGACACCGCCGTCGAGGCCCCCGGCGAGGCGCCGAGCAGGCCGGCGATCGTGCCGTCGGCGCCCGTGACGACCTCGGTGCCGAACTGCAGCACGCCGCCCTTCTCGGGGTCCTTCTTCATGACCTGGGCGCGCTGACCGGCCTGGATGAGCGTCCAGTCCTCGTCCTTCGCCGTCGGCATGAACACCCGCAGGCTGTCGACCTTCTTCTTGTGGTTCTTCACCAGCTCGCCGAGCAGGTACGTGATGAGGCTCGGGTTGTCCCACGCCACCTTGAGCATCGGGCCGAGGTTGCCCCACCGCACCTGGCCGACGATGTCGAACCACGAGCCGGTCTTGAGGAACTTCGGGCTGAATGTCGCGAACGGACCGAAGAGCAGGGATGCCTCGCCGTCGACCATGCGTGTGTCGAGGTGCGGCACCGACATGGGCGGGGCACCGACCGACGCCTGCGAGTACACCTTGGCCTGGTGCTGCGCGACGATCGCGGGGTTCGAGGTCTTGAGGAACTGCCCGCCGATGGGGAACACGCCGTAGCCCGAGATCTCAGGGATGCCCGAGCGCTGCAGGAGCTTGAGCGCCCATCCGCCGGCCCCCACGAACACGAACTTCGCGCGGATCTCGCCCGGCGTGCGGCCGATCGTACGGCGGTAGCCCACCTTCCACGTGCCGTCGGCCAGGCGCTTGAGCCGGCGCACCTCGGTGTTGGTGCGCACGTCGGCACCCGACTCCGCGAGGCGGTCGAACAGCTGGTGCGTGAGCGCGCCGAAGTCGACGTCGGTGCCGGCCGGCATGCGCGTGGCCGCGAACGGCTCGCCCTTGCGGCGCTTCTGCATCAGCAGCGGCGCCCACTGGTTGATGACGCGCGAGTCCTCGCTGTATTCGATGCCCTGGAAGAGCGGCTGGTCCTTGAGCGCCTCGTAGCGCTTCTTGAGGTACGCGACATCCTTCTCGCCGCGCACGAACGTCATGTGCGGCGTCGAGTTGATGAACGTCGTGGGGGCGTCCAGCACGCCCGCCTCGACCAGCGACGACCACAGCTGACGACTCTGCTGGAACTGCTCGTTGATCGAGATCGCCTTCGCCGGGTCGACCGAGCCGTCCTTGCCCTCGGGCATGTAGTTCAGCTCGCACAGGGCCGCGTGACCGGTGCCGGCGTTGTTCCACGCGTTCGAGCTCTCCAGTGCGACATCGCTGAGCCGTTCGAACACGGCGATCCTGAGGTCGGGCTGCACCTGGTGCAGCAGCGTCCCCAGCGTCGCGCTCATGATCCCGCCGCCGATCAGCAGCACGTCGACGGTCTCGACGTGAGAGGCGGGGGCGTGGACGGATTCAGCGGGCGTATCGGTCACCCGTCAATCCTAGTTCGCCGCCACCGCACCGACGTCGCCGCGAAGGCCAGCCGAGCCGGGCCTGCTGTCCACCATGTACGAAGGGGATGCCGCGGCTCGCGGCATCCCCTTCGTGACAGGTGTGCTGATCAGGCGTTGGCGCCGAGCTTCGCCGCGATGAGCTCCGCGATCTGCACGGCGTTCAGGGCAGCGCCCTTGCGCAGGTTGTCGTTCGAGATGAACAGCACGAGGCCCTTGCCCTCGGGCGCCGACTGGTCGGCCCGGATGCGCCCGACGTAGCTGGGGTCGGTGCCCGCCGCCTGCAGCGGCGTCGGGACCTCTTCGAGCTTCACGCCGGGAGCGGACGAGAGCACCTCGCGAGCACGGTCGGGGGTGATGTCGCGCGCGAACTCGGCGTTGATCGACAGCGAGTGGCCGGTGAGCACGGGGACGCGCACGCACGTGCCCGCGACACGGAGGTCGGGCAGCTCCAGGATCTTGCGGCTCTCGTTGCGGAGTTTCTTCTCCTCGTCCGTCTCGTTGAGACCGTCGTCGACGAGGTTGCCGGCGAACGGGATCACGTCGAACGCGATGGGCGCGATGTACTTCTCAGGCTGCGGGAAGTCGAGGGCCGCGCCGTCGCGGGCGAGCCGTTCGACGTCGCCCTGCGCGAGCACGCCCTCGAGCTGGCCGAGCAACTCCTGGACGCCCGCCAGACCCGAGCCGCTGACGGCCTGGTAGGTGCTGATGATGAGGCGCTCCAGTCCGGCCTCGGCGTCGAGCACCTTGAGGATCGGCATGGCGGCCATCGTGGTGCAGTTCGGGTTCGCGATGATGCCCTTGCGCGCCTCGGCGATCGCGTGCGGATTGACCTCGCTCACGACGAGCGGCACGTCGGGGTCCATGCGCCACGCGCTGGAGTTGTCGACGACGGTCGCCCCGGCCTCCGCGAAGCGCGGCGCGTACGCGCGGCTGCCGGTCGCTCCCGCGGAGAAGAGCGCGATGTCGATGCCCGAGAAGTCGGCGGTCGCGACATCCTCGACGGTGACGGCCTGACCCTGGAACACGACGTCGGAGCCGGCCGAACGGGCCGTCGCGAACGCCCGGATCTCGCGCACCGGGAACCCGCGCTCCTCGAGGATGTCGAGCATCGCACCGCCGACCTGGCCGGTGGCGCCGACGACGGCGACGGAGAGTCCTGAATCGGAGATGCGGGTCATGGCGTGTTCCTCAGCGTGGGGCAGGGCGGTGGAGCGGACGCGCGGGCACCGTCGGACGCGCGGGGTTCCGGCGATTCTACCGCCGCTCCGGGATGCCTCGGCCCGTCGTTACGCCGGGCGGACGGCGTGCCGCGGCCGCCGGCATCCACTCGACGGACCATGCGGGAACGTCTGCGCTATCGAAATCGGCACCCGCGCCCGAATACAACGACAGCGCTTGCCGATTTCGACAGCGCACACGGAACGGTCGGGACGAGAAGTGCCACGAGTGCCGGTTTCGGCAGCGCGAACGGCGCGCCGCGCGGACGGGGAGGGTGGATGCCGGCGCCTCCGGCATCCACTCGCGTGAGGTGCGGGCTTCAGGCGAGGGGCAGACGGAGCTTGAACCCGACGTGCGACGGGGTGAAGCCGAGCCGCTCGTAGAAGCGGTGGGCGTCGACGCGTGCGGCGTCGGACGTGAGCTGAATCAGGCTGACGCCGAGCGCAGGGGCGGCGACCTCTTCGACCCAGCGCATCATGGCGGCCCCGATGCCCGATGAGCGGCGGTCGCGCGCGACATGGACGGTCTCGATCTGCAGGCGGTCGGAGCCGGCGCGCGCGAGGCCCGGGATGACCGTGAGCTGCATCGTGCCGATGAGACGTTCGCCGTCGGTCACCACCAGCTGCGCATTCGCCGGATCGGCCGCAATCCGGGCCAGAGCGCGGGCGTAGGCCGGCCGCTGCTCGTCGCGCGCGTCGTCGCCGCGCGCGGCGCTGATGGGGTCGTCCGACAGGAGCGCCACGAGCGCGTCGAGGTCGTCAGGACGGGCAGCGCGGAGCGTGACGTCGCCGTCGCGTGCGGTCAGCGTGACCGGGAGGTCGAGCGCCGCGATCACGCGGGTCAGCGACCGGTGCCGGCGTGGACGACCGCTTCGACGTCGCCGTCGAGGCCGTACGCCGAGTGCACGACACGCGCGGCCTCTGCGAGGTCGTCTCCGCGCACCACGACCGAGATGCGGATCTCGGACGTCGAGATCATCTCGATGTTGATGCCCGCCACGCTGAGCGCCTCGAACAGCGTCGCCGAGACGCCGGAATGGGTGCGCATGCCGGCGCCGACGACCGACAGCTTGCCGATCTGGTCGTCGTGCACGAGGCTCTCGAACCCGATGTCGGCCTGGTCGCCCGCGAGCGCCTTGAGAGCCGTCGCGGCGTCGGTCTTGGGGAGGGTGAACGAGATGTCGGTGCGGCCGGTGGTCGCCGCCGACACGTTCTGCACGATCATGTCGACGTTGGCGCCGGACTTCGCGATCACCTTGAAGATCTCGGCCGCCTTGCCGGGAACGTCCGGCACGCCGATGACGGTGATCTTGGCCTGGCCGAGGTCGGTGGCGACTCCGGCGACGATGGGCTCTTCCATCTCTTCTCCCTCTTGGCCGTCGGGAGCGGTCATCCCCGGGCCGAGCACGTAGGTTCCCACGCCCGAGCTGAACGTGGAGCGGGCGTGGATCAGCACGCCGTGGCGGCGCGCATACTCGACGGCGCGGATGTACAGCACCTTCGCGCCGTTCGCCGCGAGCTCGAGCATCTCTTCGGCCGACACGACGTTGAGCTTGCGGGCCCTCGGGACGACGCGCGGGTCGGCGGTGAAGATGCCGTCGACGTCGCTGTAGATCTCGCACACGTCGGCGTCGAGCGCGGCGGCGAGGGCGACCGCGGTGGTGTCGGACCCGCCGCGGCCGAGCGTCGTGATGTCGCGGGTGTCGCGGTTGAAGCCCTGGAACCCGGCGACGATGACGATCGCGCCCTCGTCGAGCGCCTCGCGCAGACGGATCGGCGTGACGTCGACGATGCGCGCCGACCCGTGGTCGGCGGTCGTGATCATGCCGGCCTGGCTGCCGGTGAACGAGCGCGCCTCGAACCCCATCGAATGGATCGCCATGGCCAGCAGCGCCATCGAGATCCGCTCACCGCTCGACAGCAGCATGTCGAGTTCGCGGGGCGCGGGGATCGGCGCGACCTGGCCTGCGAGGTCGAGCAGCTCGTCGGTGGTGTCGCCCATCGCGCTCACGGCGACGACGACGTCATGCCCCGCGCGACGCGTGTCGACGATCCGCTTAGCGACCCGCTTGATGCTCTCGGCATCCGCGACCGACGATCCGCCGTACTTCTGGACGATCAGCGCCACGATGAAACTCCACGCGTGTGTTGAGGGGCCGGATGCCGCACCCGACGTTCCATCTTACGGAGGCGTTCATGCGGCCCCGGCCATGTGTCGGGCGCGTGGACGGACGTCAGCCGGTGGCGACGGGAGGCAGGTCGCTGTCGGAGCGCGGCGCACGGAAAGTGCCGCCGGTCGCGGCCAGCCAGCACCCGACGATGACGAGCGGGAAGCCGATGAGCAGGCCCGGGGTGAGGGGCTCACCGAGGATGACGGTCCCCAGCACGATCGCCACCACCGGGTTGACGTAGGTGAACAGCGGCGCGCGCACCGGCCCCACGCGCTTGATGAGCGCGAAGAAGGTGATGAACGCGATCGCGGTGCACAGCACGGCGAGGGCGATGAGCGACGCGGTGCTCGCGACCGTCGGCACCTGATGCTGCGTCAGGAACGCGATGGGCGTGTAGAAGATCCCCACCGCGAACAGCGCGAGCGTGATGGACCCGAGCGAGGGAACGTCGCGCAGCTTCGTGGCGATGACGAACGGCGCGATCGCGTACAGCAGCGCCACCAGCAGCACCTCGCCGACGGCGATGAGGCCACCCCCGCCCTCGATGGCGAGTCCCGGACCCGCGACGATGACGAACACGCCCGCGAATCCGACGACCAGGCCGATGGCGCGCCACGGGCTGAGCACCGACCGATCGCCACCGCCGAACGCGATGATCGCGGCGAACAGCGGCACGGTGGCCACCAGCAGTCCGGTGAGCCCCGAGGGCAGCGTCTGCTCGGCATGCCCGAGCAGCAGGAACGGCCCCGCCATCTCGATCGCGCCGAACAGCAGCACCCAGCCGATCTTCGCGAAGGCCGGGCGCAGCGCCTTGGCGCGGATCGCGAACGGCAGCAGCAGGACGGCCCCGAGAAGCGTGCGCCCCGCGACCACGGCCGCCGGCGAGTACGACTCGACCGCGATGCTGATGAACAGATACGGGATGCCCCACAGCAGCGCCATCGCGGCGAAGAGCAGCCACGCACGGGTGTCGAACCGCTGGACAGGATTCATCCGGGAGCCTCCGTGGCTGTCGTCGTCATCGGATCAGGATCACCCGGGCGGCCGGCCGGCACGAGGATCGCGAGCGCCACTCTACGACCGATGACCGACACGGCGTCGGCCGCGGCGGGCTCAGACCGAGCGCCGGCCCTCGAACGCGCGCCCGAGGGTGACCTCGTCGGCGTACTCGAGGTCGCCGCCGACGGGAAGACCCGACGCCAGGCGGGTCACCGAGATCTCGAGCGTGTGCAGCAGGCGGCTGAGGTAGGTCGCCGTCGCCTCCCCCTCGAGGTTCGGGTTGGTCGCGAGGATGACCTCCTGCACCGTGCCGTCGGCGAGGCGCTGCATCAGCTGCGCGATGCGCAGGTCGTCGGGCCCGATGCCGGCGATGGGGCTGATGGCGCCGCCGAGCACGTGGTACAGCCCGCGGAACTCGCGCGTGCGCTCGATCGCCGCGACGTCCTTCGCGTCCTCGACCACGCAGATGAGCGTCTGGTTGCGGCGGGGGTCACGGCAGATGGAGCAGCGCTCCTGCTCGGAGACGTTGCCGCACACCTCGCAGAAGCGCACCTTCTCGCGCACCTCGGCGAGCAGCTCGGCGAGGTGCGACACGTCGAAGTTCGGCGTCTGCAGGATGTGGAATGCGATGCGCTGCGCCGACTTCGGCCCGATGCCGGGAAGGCGGCCGAACTCGTCGATCAGGTCTTGGACGATGCCGTCGTACATGGCCTAGCTGAACCTCGTGGGGGGCTCGTAGGGCTCCTCGCCGACGAAGGTGGCACCGAGCATCTGGCGCACCACTGCTTCTCCGTACCGCTGGATTCCGTTGTTCGAAGTGGCCGCGGCGCTGTCGTTCCGCGGACGCACGAGCGGCGGTGCGACGGTCGGCGGCAGGGGCGCCTCAACCGGGGCGCCCGATTCGTCGAGGTCGGTGTCGTCGTCGATCTCTTCGTCGCGGTCGACCGCGGGTTCCAGATCCGTGCGCGGCAGCACGTCGCCGTCGTGCGGCGCCTGCTGGGGCGGTGCAAGTGTGGCGACGCGGGCGCGCGCAGCGTCGTCCGGCTCATCGTCGACCGCGAACTGCCCCATGCTCGGCATCGCGGCGGGACCGGGATCGGGCGGCGGGGCCTCGTCGTCGGAGGGGATCGGCGCGACCGCCCAGTCCGTGACGGGCGCCGCAGCGGCCGAAGCCCTCGGTGCCGAAGGAGCGGATGCCGCAGCCCGTGGTGCCGGCGGATTCGACGCCGATGCCCGTGGAGCCGTGGCGGTCGACCCCGCGGGACCGGACGGACCGGCCTGCGCCCGCGGAGCCGCCGGTCCCCCGGCTGCGGCCGGGCCTGCGGCGGTGGCCGGGCCTGCGGCGGCGGCCGGCGAAGGACCGGACGCAGCGGGTGCGACCGGCGCCGATCCGCGGGCGGAAGCGCCACCGCCACCGGGGCCGGGCTCGGCGAGACGCGGCAGGAACTTCACCTGGACGCCGAAGAGCTGCTCGATCGCGCTGCGCACGTCGAGGAACGCGCCCTGGCCCTGCGGCTTGGGCTTGAACTTCGTGAGGTCGCCCGCGCTGCTGAACTCGAGCGCGACCACGTGGTCGTCGCCGTTCGCCGTGACGGCGAGGGGGCGGGATCCGGTCGCGACCATCCACGACGATCGGCTGATGCCCTCGAGCCGCGACAGCACGTCCGGCCAAGCGGCCACGAGGTTGTCGGTGGTGAGCTCGCGCGGCGCGGCGGGCTCGGGCGCGGGCGCCGGGGCAGGTGCCGGTGCCGAGACCGAGCGGACCGTCGACGCGGGCGTTTCGTCTCGCTCGCTCCTCGGTCGCTCAACGACCGGAACAGTGGCGGCCGGAACCATCGCGGCCGGTGCCGTCGGGGCTGCGGCGTCCGCTCCCCTCGCCAGCACGCGCGCGACCATCAGTTCGAGCTGCAGCCGCGGCGAGGTTGCACCGGTCATGTCGTCGAGCGTCGCGATGACGAGGTCGGCGATGCGCGACAGGCGCGACGTGCCGAAGGCGTCGGCCTGTCGCTGCTTGCGCGCGAGGTCGTCCGCCGACACGCCGCGGAGCACGGCGGCCGCGCCCGGGCCGGTCGCGGCGACCACGATGAGATCGCGCAGGCGTTCGAGCAGATCGTCGACGAAGCGGCGCGGGTCCTGACCGGTCTGCACGACGCGGTCGACCGCCGAGAACGCCGCCGCCGCGTCGGACGCGCCGAACGCGTCGATGACCTCGTCGAGCAGCTCGTCGGGCGTGTAGCCGAGCAGTGCGACCGCTCGCGCGTACGTGACACCGCCCTCGTCGGAGCCGGCGATCAGCTGGTCGAGCAGCGACAGCGTGTCTCGCGGCGAGCCGCCGCCGGCACGCACCACGAGGGGCAGCACGCCGGGCTCGACCTCGACGCCCTCCTGCGCGCACAGCTGCTCGACGTACTCGAGCATCGCGGCGGGCGGCACGAGCCGGAACGGATAGTGGTGGGTGCGCGAACGGATCGTGCCGATGACCTTCTCGGGCTCGGTCGTCGCGAAGATGAACTTGACGTGGTCGGGGGGCTCTTCGACGAGCTTGAGCAGCGCGTTGAAGCCCTGCGGCGTCACCATGTGCGCCTCGTCGAGGATGAAGATCTTGAAGCGGTCGCGGGCCGGGGCGAACACGGCGCGCTCGCGCAGGTCGCGCGCGTCGTCGACGCCGTTGTGGCTCGCGGCGTCGATCTCGACGACATCGAGCGACCCGCCTCCGCCGCGGCCGAGCTCGATGCAGCTGTCGCACTTTCCGCACGGAACGTCGGTCGGCCCCTCGGCGCAGTTGAGGCAGCGTGCGAGGATGCGGGCGGACGTCGTCTTGCCGCACCCACGGGGGCCCGAGAACAGGTACGCGTGGCCGACCCGGTCGCCGCGCAGCGCGGTCATCAGCGGTTCGGTGACCTGTCCCTGCCCGATCATCTCGCCGAACGACTCGGGCCGGTAGCGGCGATAGAGGGCTGTGGTCACTCCCCCAGCCTACGGCGTGGGCCCGACATCGTGCCCGCCGCGGAGCGCCCCGATGTCGGCCCCGGCTGGCAGACTCGGCGCATGGCGATGATCGGCACCCCCGGCGGCACTCCCGAGCGCCCCGCCGTGTTCTTCTCGGGTCCCGACGAGTTCCGCGCGTGGCTGGAGGCCAACCACGACACGGCCACCGAGCTGTGGATGGGCCTGTACAAGAAGCACGTGGCCGATCGCCCGCTGACATGGGAGCAGGCCGTTCCCGTCGCGCTGTGCTTCGGCTGGATCGACTCGGTCGCTCAGCGCATCGACGACGACGCCGTGCGCCAGCGCTGGTCGCCGCGCAAGCCGTCGAGCAACTGGTCGAAGGTGAACATCGAGCTCGTCGAGCAGCTCATCGCCCAGGGCCTCATGACCGAGGCCGGGCTCGCGGCGTACGCCCGCCGCCGCGACGACCGCACCGGCGTGTACTCGCATGAGAACCCCGACCAGTCCCTGCCCCCTGAGTGGGCCGCCCGCGTCGCGGCCGACCCGGCGGCGACGGCGTTCCTCGACGCCGCGACGCCGACCTACCGGCGGCAGGTGATCCACTGGGTGCTGTCGGCCAAGCAGGAGGCCACGCGCGAACGGCGCCTCGCGCAGCTCATCCATGACAGCGCGGCGGGCGAGCTCGTGCCGTTCCAGCGCTACGGCGACGTGCCGAAGTGGGTGGCACGCGCCGCCGAGGCCGCTCGGGCGGCGGCCGCCGGCGAGGCGTGAGCCGCGGCATCCCTTCGTCGCTGCACCGTGCCGCCGACGTCAGTCGTGCGCGGCGGCCTCGGTCTCGGTGACGATGATCGGGATCGTCGAGGTCACGGTCGGCACGGACGCCGACAGCAGCGAGCCGTCCTCGCGGCGCGCCTCGCCCAGCTGCCGCAGCGTGGGGCGCCCGGCGATGACCGGTCCTTGACCGTCCAGAGCCACGACGACCTCTTCGCCCGCGCCCACGACGTACCCGACCCCGCGCACGCTGAACCCGACGGGGTCGCCGTCGCCGGCCTTCACGCGGAGCTCGTCGCGGGTGACTGAGACGTCCAGCGCCGTTCCGTGCCAGTGCAGCGTGAACTCCAGCGACGGCCACGCCGCCGGCAGTCGCGGATCGAACGAGAGCTCGCCGAAGTGGTCGCGCATGCCGCCGAAGCCCGACACCAGCGCCGTCCACACGCCGCCCGCCGACGCGACATGCACGCCGTCGGCCGCGTTGTGGTGCAGGTCGGCGAGGTCGACGAAGATCGACTGCCGGAAGTAGTCCAGCGCGAGGTCCTGGTACCCCACCTCGGCCGCGAGGATCGACTGCACGACCGCCGACAGCGTCGAGTCGCCCGTGGTCAGCGGGTCGTAGTACTCGAAGTCGGCGAGCTTGTCCTCCGGCGAGAAGTGGTTGCCCTGCAGGAACAGCGCGAGCACGACGTCGGCCTGCTTCAGCACCTGGTACCGGTAGATCACCAGCGGGTGGAAGTGCAGCAGCAGCGGGCGCTTGTCGGCCGGAGTGTTCTCGAGGTCCCACACTTCGCGCTCGAGGAACACGTGGTCCTGCGGATGGATGCCGAGGCTCGGGCTGAACGGGATGTGCATGGCCTCGGCGGCCCGGTCCCACGCCTCGGGCTCGCCGGGTTCGAGGGCGAGTCGGTCGACCATCTGCCGGTACACCTCGCCGTCGATCTCGGCCATCTCGCGGACGGTGCGCGCAGCGAAGCGCAGGTTGAAGCGCGCCATGACGTTCGTGAACAGGTTGTCGTTGACGACCGTCGTGTACTCGTCCGGCCCGGTGACGCCGTGGATGTGGAAGACCTCGCCGTCGCCGGCCCCGCTCGCGCCGGCCGCCCCGTCGCTGGAGCGCCAGAAGCCGAGCGTCGCCCACAGGCGTGCGGTCTCGACGGCGATGTCGACGCCCTCGCGGTAGAGGAACTCGTCGTCGCCCGTCGCGCGCACGTACTTCGCCAGTGCGTAGCTCACGTCGGCGTTGATGTGGTACTGCGCGGTGCCCGCCGCGTAGTACGCGGAGGCCTCCTCGCCGTTGATGGTGCGCCACGGGAACAGGGCTCCGGCCTCGTTGAGCTGGAACGCACGGCGGCGCGCGGCGGGCAGCATGAGGTAGCGCATGCGCAGCGCGTTGCGCGCCCACAGCGGGGTCGTGTACGCGAGGAACGGGAGCACGTAGATCTCGGTGTCCCAGAAGTAGTGGCCTGAGTAGCCCGACCCCGTCATGCCCTTGGCGGGCACGCCTTGGCCGTCGGCGCGCGCCGACGCCTGCGCGAGCTGGAACAGGCACCAGCGCGTGGCCTGCTGCAGGTCGTCGTGACCGCCGATGCGCACGTCCGATCGCTCCCAGAACCCGTCGAGCCACGCGCGCTGCTGGGTGCGGATCGCCTCGACGCCCTCGCCCAGGGCGCGGTCGAGGGTGCGGCGGCAGCGGTCGACGAGCTCGCGCGCGGGCACGCCCCGCGACGTGTGGTAGCTGACGAGCTTGGTGACCCGCACCGGCACGCCGGCCTTGGCCTGCACGCGGAACACGTTCTTGGCGATGTCGGGCTCGATGAGCGAACGCGCGCTGTACTCGTTCTCGGTCTCGACGAGGTGGTCGGCGATCACGGCGAGCGACATCCCGGACTCGGTCACGCGGTACGACAGCGCCGCGCGCGTGCCGTCCTGCCAGTACTCCTGCGGCTGCAGCACCCGCTCGTGGATGCGCTCGGCCTTGCGCGGGTCGAACGCGGCCTTGGCTCGCCGCGTCGGCGGCGTGCCGCCGTACACGTCCTCGCCGTCCTGGCGGTTGATCATCTGGCAGCTGACGGTCACCGGCGCATCGGCGTTGAGCACCGTGACGTCGACCGACATGACCGCCAGGTGCTTCTCTTCGAACGACACGAGGCGCTCGAAGTCGATGCGCACCTCCTTGCCCGACGGCGTCACCCACAGGATGTGACGGCGCAGCACGCCCTCGCGCATGTCGAGCACGCGCTCGTACTCGCGCACGTCCGCGACGTCCAGCGACAGCGGCTCGTCGTCGACGTAGACGCGCATGACCTTCGCGTCCGGTGCGTTGACGATGGTCTGCCCGACCTCGGCGAACCCGTACGCCTGCTCGGCGTGGCGGATGGGGAACGTCTCGTGGAATCCGTTGATGAACGTGCCGTGCTCGTGCGCGAACCGCCCCTCGGGGTGGTTGCCGCGCAGCCCCAGGTAGCCGTTGCCGACGGCGAACAGCGTCTCGGTGACGCCGGCGTCGTCCACGTCGAACGACGTCTCGACGAGCCGCCACGGGTCGACGGGGAACCGATCGCGATCGATCATCGTACGAACTCCTCCAGGTCCTTCACCACCACATGGGCCCCGGCATCCACCAGGTCCTGCACGCCGACTCCGCGGTCCACGCCCACCACCAGGCCGAAGCCGCCCGCAGCCGCGGAGCGCACTCCGCTGATGGCGTCCTCGACCGCGGCACTGCCCGCGGGCTCGACCCCCAGCATCCGCGCCGCTTCGACGAACACGTCGGGAGCGGGCTTGGAGGCGAGGTGGTCGCGCTCCGCGATCACACCGTCCATCACGACCGCGAAGCGGTCGCGGATGCCGGCGGCCGCCAGCACCTCTTCGGCGTTCTTCGAGCTCGACACCACGGCGACCGGGGTTCGGGCCTCGGCCAGGACGTCGAGCAGGCGCAGCGATCCAGGATACGCGTTGATCCCGTCAGCGCGGAGCACGCGCTCGAAGACGGCGTTCTTGCGGTTGCCGATGCCGCACACCGTGTCGGCGGTGACCGGGTCGGACGGATCGCCCCACGGCACCTCGACGTCGCGCGAGCGCAGCAGGCTCGCCACCCCGTCGTAGCGCTTCTTGCCGTCGAGGTGGTCGAAGTAGTCGCGCTCGGTGTACGGGGGCGTGATGCCCCACGCCGCGAAGAGCTCTTCGAACATGGTCTGCCACGCGTGCATGTGCACTTCGGCGGTCGGTGTGAGCACGCCGTCCAGGTCGAACAGCACGGCGTCGTAGGCGGTGAGATCGGGAAGGGCGTCCATGGGCTTCAGGGTACGTGGGGCACGTTACGCGCGGGAGACGGCGAGCGTCTGTCGCGCGATCTCGAGCTCTTCGTCGGTGGGCACGACGAGGACGGTCACGCGCGAGGCGTCGGTCGAGATGACGCGGATGCCGCGGTCCGGGCTCTCGTTGCGGTCGGGGTCGATCTCGACGCCGGCGAAGCCGAGCGTTTCGAGGGCGCCGGCGCGCACGAGGGGCGTGTTCTCGCCGACACCCGCGGTGAACGAGATGACGTCGGCCCCGCCGAGCTGCGCGAGGTAGGCGCCGGCGTACGCGCGCAGGCGGTGGACGTAGACCTCGAACGCGAGCACGGCCCGCTCGTCGCCGCGCTCGATGCCGGCGCGGATGTCGCGCAGGTCGTTGGAGCCGGCGAGGCCGAGAAGACCGCTGCGCTTGTTGAGCAGATCGTCGAGGGCGTCGACGTCCATCCCGGCGCGCCGGGTGAGCTGCAACAGCACGGCCGGATCGATGTCGCCGGACCGTGTGCCCATGACGAGGCCCTCCAGCGGTGTGAACCCCATCGACGTGTCGATCGAGCGTCCGCCGTCGATCGCGGTGACCGACGCACCGTTGCCCAGGTGGAACACGATCTGCTTCAGCTCGTCGAGCGGGCGGCCGAGGAACGCGGCCGCCGCCTCGCTCACGAACTTGTGCGACGTGCCGTGGAACCCGTACCGGCGGATGCGATGGGATGCCGCGACCTCGGCGTCGATCGCGTACGTAAAGGCCGCGGGGGCCAGGGTCTGGTGGAAAGCGGTGTCGAACACGGCGACGTGCGGCACGTCGGGGAACGCGCGCCGGGCCGCGCGGATCCCCGCGAGGTTGGCGGGGTTGTGCAGCGGCGCGAGCACCGACAGCTCGTCGATGTTGATCTCGACGAGGGGCGTGATGAGGGTGGGCTCGAAGAACCGCGCACCGCCGTGCACCACGCGGTGCCCCACCGCGACCGGCGGCTGTTCGTCGAGCGACGGGCCGTCCGATGCGAAGGCCTCCAGCATGACCGCGAAGCCCGCGGTGTGGTCGGGGATCGGCAGCTCGCGCGTGCGCGTCGCGTCGAGGAAGGCCGGGGCCGGGCCGTCGGTCGGCGTCGCGTAGACGGTGTGGCGCGCGACGCCCACCGCCTCGCCGATCCGCTCGACGAGGCCCGACGCGAGCGTGCGCTCTGTCGCCATGTCGAGCAGCTGGTACTTGAACGACGAAGAGCCGCTGTTGATGACGAGCACGGTTTCGTCTCGCTTCGCTCGCTCGACCACCGGACTGCTCACTCCCCCTGCGCCTGGATCGCCGTGATGGCGATGGTGTTCACGATGTCGTCGACCAGCGCGCCGCGCGACAGGTCGTTGATCGGCTTGTTGAGCCCCTGCAGCACGGGGCCGATCGCGACGGCGCCGGCCGAGCGCTGCACGGCCTTGTAGGTGTTGTTGCCGGTGTTGAGGTCGGGGAACACGAAGACCGTCGCGCGCCCGGCGACCTGGGATCCCGGCATCTTGGCCGCCGCCACGGCGGCGTCGGCGGCGGCGTCGTACTGGATCGGCCCTTCGACGAGCAGCTCGGGCGCTCTCGTACGGACGAGGGCGGTGGCATCCCTCACCTTCTCGACGTCCGCGCCGGAGCCGGACTCGCCCGTCGAGTACGACAGCATCGCCACTCGCGGGTCGATGCCGAACTGCGCGGCCGTCGCGGCGGACGAGATGGCGATGTCGGCCAGCTGCTCGCTCGTAGGATCGGGGATCACGGCGCAGTCGCCGTAGACGAGCACGCGGTCGGCGAGCGCCATGAGGAAGACGCTCGAGACCACCGAGACGCCCGGCCTGGTCTTGATGATCTCGAACGCCGGACGGATGGTGTGCGCGGTGGTGTGGGCGGCGCCCGACACCATGCCGTCGGCCAGGCCGAGGTGCACCATCATCGTGCCGAAGTACGAGACGTCGGTCACGGTGTCGGCCGCTTGCGCCACCGTCACGCCCTTGTGGGCGCGAAGGCGCGCGTACTCCTCGGCGAACTTGTGCACGTGCACGGCGTCCAGGGGCGACAGCACCTCCGCGCCCTGGATGTCGATGCCGAGCTCGATCGCCCGTGCGCGCACCTCGAACGGCTCGCCGAGGATCACGAGATCCGCGATGCCGCGCTTGAGCACCGTCGCCGCGGCGCGCAGCACGCGGTCGTCGTCGCCCTCGGGCAGCACGATGCGCTTGCGCTGCGCGCGAGCCCGCTCGATGAGCTGGAACTCGAACATGAGGGGCGTGACGACCGTGGCGCGCGCGACGCCGAAGGCGGTCAGCAGCTCGTCGATGTCGACGTTCTGCTCGAAGAGCGACAGCGCGGTGTCGTAGCGCCGCTGCGAGTCGGCGGCGAGGCGCCCGCGGGTGCTCATGATGCGCACGGCCGTCTCGTACGTGCCGAGCTCGGTCGTGATGATCGGCACCTTCGAGCCGAGCCCGTCCAGCAGGCGCGTGACCGGCTCGGGCAGCTCGAAGCCGCCGTTGAGGACGATGCCCGAGATCGACGGGAAGGTGCCCGACGCGTTGGCCAGAAGCGTCGCGAGCAGCACCTCGGAGCGGTCGGCCGGGATGATGACGACCCCGCCCTCGAGCAGCCGCGGCAGCACGTTCACCATCGACATGCCCGCCACCACGACCCCCAGAGCCTCGCGGGTGAGTCGATCGGGGTCGCCCGAGAGCAGCTCGCCGTCGACGGCCCGCATGATGCCGCGGATCGACGGTGCGACGAGGAAGCGGTCCTCGGGGATCGCCCACACCGGCACGGGCGCCGTGCCGGGAGCGGGGGCGGAAGTGGATGCCGCGACCGCGCGCCGGATCTCGATGATCGTCTCGGCGGTCAGCGCCGGGTCGGCACGGTTGGCGACGACCGCGAACAGCTTGGCCCTGCCGTGTGCGAGCTCGGCGAGCGCGAGGTCGGCGATCTGGCCCACCTCGGCGGGCGTGCGCGCCACCGACGAGCCCAGCTGCTCGGGCCGGGTCTGGCTCTGCGCCGACCGCCCGCCGAGCACCAGCAGCACGGGCGCGCCCAGGTTCGCGGCGATGCGCGCGTTGTAGGCGAGCTCGGCGGGGCTGCCGACGTCGGTGTAGTCGCTGCCGACGATCACGACCGCATCGCACTGCGCCTCGACGGCCTTGTACCGCTCGACGATCGTCGCGAGAGCCGCGTCGGGATCGCGGCGCACGTCGTCGTAGGTGACGCCCACGCAGTCGTCGTACGGCAGGTCGACGCCGTCGTGGTCGAGCAGCATCTCGAGCACGTAGTCGCGCTCGACGGTCGATCGCGCGATCGCCCGGAACACCCCCACGCGCGGCGTCGCATGGCTCAGCGCGTCGAGGACGCCGAGTGCGACGGTGGACTTGCCCGAGTGGCCCTCTGCCGACGTGATGTAGATGCTCTGCGCCACGCGTCCAGCCTAGGGTCGCCCGGCGACACGGCGACAGGCGACCGCCGGGAAAAGTAAGACTCTCCGCGAACCCGGCAGAGCCTGGTTACCCTTGCTACGTTTCCGTCCTGGGGGAGTTGGCCTGGATGCCGCCTCGCGGAGAGCTGACTCGAGTCTACCTGGTCCGCGAGGTGGGGAGTCACACGACCAGCGGACCGAGGCGCGCAGCAGCCGGCTTCAGCACAGTGAGCACCTCGGTGGGATCCTCCGCGCGGCGCCGCGAACCCGAGAACCCGAGTGCGCCGGCGAAGCCGCCGGCGCCGTCGAGGATGGGCACGGCGACGCAGCCGTATCCGGGTGCGAGTTCGCCGAGCTGGCGAGTGGCCCCGATCTCTTCGAAGTCCCGGACGGCGCCGGGATCGGCGACACCGCGCTCCACAAGGAGCAGGCGGCCGATCGCGAAGCGGTCGGGCTCGCGCACGAGTCGCACGGCGTCCGACAGCGGGAAGTCGGGGTCGGCGTCGACCACCGTCAGCCGCCCGTTCACGAAGAACACGACATGGACACCTCCGCGCAGGGACGCGCGGGTGTCGGCGAGGACGCCGCGCGCCGCCGAGGTGAGCCGTGCGGGCGGCGCGGCGACGCTGGCCAGCTGCACGACCTTGGCACCCAGCGCGAAACCGGCGAGGTCCGGCGTGCGCACCAGGTACTCGTCCTGCACGAGGAGATTGAGGAGCCGGTACGTCGTCGCGCGCGGCAGCCCGAGCTCGCGCGAGATGTCGCGGGCGCTCGCGCCGGCGCCGAGGCGCGCGACGGCTTCGAGCACCGTGAGTGCGCTGTGCACGGCTTTCGGCTGGCGCGCGGTCAGCGTGGGCGCCGCGCGTCCGTCAGTCACCGCCGCTCCGCTCGTCGCGCGCGACACCGCCCAGAACCTGCGAGGCGACCGGCTCGTCGTACGATCCGATCCGCGCCAGCGACCGGCGGCCGCGCCGCAGCCGGTACGCCACCGCGACGCCTGCGATCACGGCGAGGGCGAGGACGATCCACAGCGCCGGGCTTCCCGCGGCGGCATCGACCGCGAAGAACGTCACGAGCGCACCGGTGAGCGCGACCGCGGACGCGCTGGCGGCGACCGCCGTTCCGGGCGTCAGCTCGCCGATGCGGCGCAGGAACACCGGCGCGGCGACGCAGACCAGGATGTAGCCGACGATGTAGCCCGCCCCGCCGACGGCGATCGTCATGTGCATCGCCGCGCGGACGTCGAGCCCGCCCAGCAGCAGGAGGAACGGAACGCCGGCGATCACCGGGAACGCGAGTGCGACCGCCCCGATGGGTGTGCCGAAGCGCGGATGCGCACGACCGGCCGGGGCGGGAAGGACGTCGTCGCGACCCATCGTGAACAGGACGCGGGTGAGGGCCGTGGTCGATCCGATCGCGCAGGCGAGGAAGGAGGCAGCGATGCCGACGTCCGCCACCACGCCCCAGCCGCCGAGACCGTATGCGGACGCCAGCTCGTTGATGGGCGAGGCGCTGTCGGCCAGCGGAGCGCCGAGGGCGTCGAACCCCGCGACCTGGGCGATCGCCGCCAGCACGTAGAGGCCGCCCGAGAGCACCACCGTCCACACGATGGCCCGCGGCACGGTCCGAAGCGGCGACCTCGCCTCGACCCCGAGTGTCGAGGCGCTCTCGAACCCCACGAAGGCCGTGATGGCGATGACGGAACCGGCCGCGAGGGCCGCCGGGTCGAAGCCGTCGAGACCGAGCGCCTGCACGGGGTCGATCGGACCGATGCGCACGAGCAGCACCACCAGCAGCACCGCGATCAGCGCCACCGACAGCACCTCGACCACCAGCGCGATGCGGGATGAGAGGCGGATGCCGCGCACCAGGACGACGGCCACGAAGGCCGACTCGGCGGCGAGTGCGGCGGCCAGCCCGCCAGGCCCGCCGGCGGCCGGCCAGAGCGGCTGCACCAGGAAGGTGAGGTAGTACGCGCCCCCGAGCAGCGCGAACATCGCGATGGCGCCGTAGCCCACCAGCACCGCCGCACCGGCCGCAAGGCCGGCACCGGGCCCGAGACCGCGCGCCGTGTACGTGTAGAGCGAGCCGGCGGCGGCGAAGCGGCGGGCGAACTGCGCGATCGTGCGCGCCACCAGCAGGCTGAGCACCCCGGCCAGCACGATCGACAGCACGGTGGCGGCCGGCGAGATCCCGGCGACCAGCAGCACGACGGTGGTCGCGGCCGCGGCCGGTGCGACAGCGGCGACCGACTGCGCGAGGACGTCGAGGAAGCCGACGCTGCGACGGTCCAGGCCGTACAGGGGCGAGCGCGCCCCGAACTCATGGACGGGGTCAGGACGCGCGATCGCGCGCTCGAGTGCGGTCATGTCGCCTCCGGTGGTGCGCGCTCGACGCTATCCGGCCGCGGTTGCCGTCCGGCTTCCCGTGTGTTTCGCGGGTGTATCGCCCGAATGAGACGCCCCGCGGCGACCGTCTCAGTCGGCGTGCGGGAGGTTTCATCGGCGGGAGACGGCCGCGCAACCGGGCGGCGCGAGGCTCGCAGCATCCCGTTCCCGCTCGTCCCGGAGGTCCCGCCATGACCCAGCTCGAATCGAAGGGAGTCGCCGCCTCCGCCACGCGGACGCTCACCGGCTCGCTCGGAGTCACCGCCATCGTGTTCATGGTGGTGGCCGCCGCGTCCCCGCTCACCGTGATCGGCGGCGCCGCGCCGCTCGGCATGCTCCTGGGCAACGGGATCGGCTTCCCCGCCCTCTACGCGATCAGCGCGGTCATCCTGCTGCTGTTCTCGGTGGGCCTGGCGGCGATGACCCGCCATGTGCCCAAGCCGGGCGCCTTCTTCACGTACGTCGGCTACGGTCTCGGCCGCTCGACGGGCCTCGCCAGCGCGTGGGTCGCCATGCTGACCTACACGACCATCCAGGTGTCGGTGTACGGCTACATCGGGTACATCCTGTCGGTCACGCTGCAGTCCCTCGGCGGCCCCGCACTGCCCTGGTGGCTGATGTCGCTCGCGACGATCGCCGTCGTCGGCGTGCTGGGGTACCGCCACATCGACCTGTCGAGCAAGGTGCTGGGCGTTCTGCTGATCGCCGAGGTCGGGATCGTGCTCGCGATGGTGGTCGTCGTGACCGCGACCGGCGGCGCCGAGGGGCTGAGCCTTGCCCCGTTCGAGCCGGCAAACATCGCGAGCGGCTCCCCCGGCGTCGGGCTGATGTTCGCGATCGCGGCCTTCATCGGGTTCGAGGCCACCGCCATCTTCCGCGACGAGGCGAAGGACCCGAACCGCACGATCCCCCGTGCGACCTACGCGGCCGTCATCGGGATCGGCGTCTTCTACACGCTCGCCTCGTGGGGCCTGGTCATGGCGTGGGGTCCGAGCGGCGTGATCGACAAGATCGCCGAGGACCCCGGCACGTTCATCATCGCGACGATGGCCCGCTACCTCGGACCGTTCGGCGAGATCGCGGTCAACGTCCTCCTCATCACGGCGATGTTCGCGTGCGTCCTGTCGTTCCACAACGTCGTCACGCGCTACCAGCACTCGATGGCGAACGCCGGAGTGCTGCCCGACAAGCTCGGCGGCGTCCACGCCAAGCACCTCTCGCCGCACGTGTCGTCGCTCGTGCAGACCGGCACCGCGGTCGTGCTCATCGCCGTCTTCGCCGCGCTGGGCCTCGATCCCGTGCTGCAGGTGTTCACGTGGTTCGCCGGCGTCGCGACGCTCGCGATCGCGATCCTCATGGCCGTGACCTCGGTCGCCGTCATCGTGTACTTCGTGCGGACGAAGAAGGACGGCCGTGTGTGGAACACCGTCGTCGCCCCCGCACTGGGCTTCGTCGGGCTGGTGCTGTCGGCGGCCCTCATCGTGGCCTACTTCCCGATCATGGTCGGCGACGTCGACGTCGACGGGAATCCCGTGTTCGGCGCGGTCAGCTGGTTCCTGCTCGGGCTCGTCGTGGCCGTGCCGGTCATCGGCTATGTGCAGGCCGCCTGGATCAAGCACCGGCGTCCCGCCGCCTACGCCAAGCTCACCGACTCGATCGCCGGCTGAAGCCCGCGACCGATCCCGCCCCACCGCGTCACCCGCAGCAAAGGAGAACCATGACCATCACCGACATCGCGACCGCCCCGGGCTTCGCCGCACCGCCGGCGCCCCGGCATCCGCTCGCCTCGCTCACCCCCGCCGAGATCGAAGCCGTCCGCGCGATCGTGCTCGGGCTGGACACGACGAACGACGCCACGCGGTTCGCGTACGTCGGCCTCGAGGAGGCGCCCAAGCCGCAGGTGCTCGAGTGGGAGGCGGGGACCGGCCCGCTCCCTGAGCGGCGGGCCCGCGTGCAGCTGCTCGACATGCGCTCCGCTCTGTCGCTCGACCTGGTCGTGTCGCTCGCGACGGGTGAGGTGGTCTCTTCGACGACGCTCGACGGGACGGCCGGGCAGCTCCCCATCCTCGACGCCGAGTTCGAGGAGGTCGGGATCATCGCGAACGAGAGCGAGGAGTGGGTCGCCGCTCTCGCCGCACGCGGTCTGACCCCGGACGACGTCGTGCTCGTGCCGCTGTCGGCGGGCAACTACGGGTACGAGGACGAGGCCGGGCGCCGCATCCTCCGCACGTTCGCCTTCCAGCAGTTCCACCCCGCCGACCACCCGTGGGCGCATCCCGTCGACGGGCTCACCGCCTACATCGACGTCGCGGCGCGCACGCTCATCAAGATCGTCGACAACCCCGGCTACGCCGTACCGCAGACGAGCGGCAACTACGACGATCCCGAACTGCAGGGCGCGCCGCTGGAGGGCCTCACGCCCATCGTGATCACCCAGCCCGAGGGGTCGAGCTTCACCGTCGACGACGAGCACGTGACGTGGGGCGAATGGGACTTCCGCATCGGCTTCGACACGCGCGAGGGCCTGATCCTGCGGCAGCTCTCGTTCGCCGGGCGCCCCGTCATGTACCGCGGGTCGATCAGCGAGATGGTCGTGCCGTACGCCGACCCGCAGCCGAACCGCTTCTGGCAGAACTACTTCGACACCGGCGAGTACCTGTTCGGCCGCTACACGAACGAGCTCGAGCTCGGCTGCGACTGCGTGGGCGACATCACCTATGTGGATGCCGTCCTGCCCGACGAACTGGGGATGCCGCGCACCGTACGCAACGGCGTCTGCATGCACGAGGAGGACTTCGGGTCGCTGTGGAAGCACACCGACCTGTTCACGGGAGCCTCCGAGGTGCGGCGGTCGCGCCGCCTCGTGATCTCGTTCTTCACGACGGTCGGCAACTACGACTACGGCTTCTTCTGGTATCTGTACCTCGACGGCACCATCGAGTGCGAGGCGAAGCTGACCGGCATCCTGTTCACGTCCGCCTACCCCGGTCTGAACGAGGACGGCTCGCCCTACGGCTTCGCGTCGGAGGTCGCACCGGGGCTCGGCGCGCCGTACCACCAGCACCTCTTCTCGGCGCGGCTGGACATGACCGTCGACGGCGTGGCGAACGTCGTCAACGAGATCGACGCCGTGCGGGTGCCGATCTCGGCGGCGAACCCCGCGGGCAACGCCTTCACTAAGAGCGTCACGCCCATCGCCTCCGAGAAGGAGTCCGGCCGCCTCGCCGACGGCGCGCGCAACCGCGTGTGGCAGATCGCGTCGACCGAGAGGACGACGTCGATGGGCCAGCCGACCTCGTACGTGCTGTTCCCGACCGAGACGCCGGTGCTGCTCGCCGACGACGAATCCTCGATCGCCTCTCGCGCGGCCTTCGCCACGAAGAACCTGTTCGTCACCAAGTACGACCCGGCCGAGCGCTACGCCGCGGGCGACTTCGTGAACCAGCATCCGGGCGGCGGCGGCATCCCCGCCTTCATCGAGGGCGACGAGCCGCTGATCGGCGAGGACGTCGTGCTGTGGCACACGTTCGGCCTCACCCACTTCCCCCGCAACGAGGACTGGCCGGTGATGCCCATGGACTACGCGAAGTTCACCCTGAAGCCGTACAACTTCTTCGAGCGCAACCCCACGTTGAACGTGCCCGCCCCCGAGTCCGCGCACTGCTCGACGTCCGGCGCTCACGGACACGACTCGAGCGCCCACGGTCACGCGCACAGCGAGCACCACCACCACGGTTGATCCGTGACGGAACTGCTCCACGCCTGGGCCATCGCCCCGGCCGCGCTCGGCGCCTGCTGTCTGGCAGCCGATCGCGGCCGGGCGCGGTGGCCCGACGCCGTCGCGACGCTGCTCATGCTGGCCGCGATGGTCGACTCCGTGCTCACCCGCGTCGTCGCGCCGGTGTACTGGGCGGCGGCGATGCTCGTGACGGCGATGGCGGTGGCCGCAGCGAGCTCGCCCCGCCGCCGGCGCGTCCCGCCCGCCGGCCTGCGCAACGGCATGGTCGTCCACACCGCCCTCGGGCTCGTCGCCATGGCCGCCCTGCAGCTCGGCATGGCGCACGGCGCGCCGGCCGCCGCGGTCCCGAGCCCCGCCGCCGCGCACGCGCACGGCGGTTCCGGAACGCCGCTGCTGGAGGCCGCGCTGATCGCCGGGGCGATCGCGTACGCGGTGCTCTCGGCCGGCCTGCTCACCCGCTCGCACCGCGCTCTCGATCGCGTGCAGCTGGCCTGCATGGCCGTCTCGGTGCTGCTGATGGGCGTCGCGGCCCTCGCCTGAGCCGCACGCCGCGGCCGCCGGCATCCAGCGATCTCCCAGTGCCGCGCCCCGCGCGCCGTGGTTAGGATCGAGCCGTGGGCGAGGACGCCCGCGTCCACCCGCCGAACCGCCTGATGGGAGGCGGAACAGGAGGCCTCGATGGTCGATACCGCCACGGATGCGCAGATGACCGGGACGGATGCCGCGACGCGCGCGTCCGGAACGCTCACGGCGGAAGGGTTCGCGCGGGTCACCGACGCGATCCTCGACGCCGTGGGCAGCGTCATCGACGGCAAGCCCGACGCGGTGCGCAGCGCCCTGGTCTGCCTGCTGGCGGAGGGGCATCTGCTGATCGAGGACGTGCCGGGCGTCGGCAAGACGATGCTCGCCCGGGCGCTGGCGACCTCCGTCGACGCGACCGTGCGCCGCATCCAGTTCACCCCCGACCTGCTCCCCGGCGACGTCACGGGCGTGAGCGTCTTCAACCCGGTCGAGCGCGAGTTCGAGTTCAAGCCGGGAGCGATCTTCGCGAACATCGTCATCGCCGACGAGATCAACCGCTCCTCCCCCAAGACGCAGTCGGCGCTGCTGGAGGCCATGGAGGAGCGACAGGTCACCGTCGACGGCCGCACCCACTTCGTGCCCGAGCCGTTCCTCGTCGTCGCGACGCAGAACCCCCTCGAGATGGAGGGCACGTATGCGCTGCCCGAGGCGCAGCGCGACCGGTTCATGATGCGCATCTCGATGGGATATCCGGACGCGCGGTCCGAGGCGCTCATGCTGCGCCAGCGCGACACGGTCAACCCGCTCGATCAGCTGAAGGCCGTCGTGTCGGCGGACCAGGTGACGAGCCTCATCGCGTGGGCGCGCGCCGTCCACGTCGCCCCGGCGATCGAGGACTATGCGGTGGCGCTGTCGCAGGCCACGCGCACGCATGCCGACCTGCGCCTGGGCGCGAGCCCCCGCGCGACGCTGCAGCTGGTGCGCGCCGCCAAGGTGTGGGCGGCGCTCGACGGGCGGTCGTTCGTCATCCCGGACGACATCACGGCGCTGCTGCTGCCCGTGTTCGCGCACCGCCTCATCCCGACCCGCTCGGCGGGCGGCGCCCGGGCCGGCACCGCGGCCGATGCCATCACCACGATCCTCGAACGCGTCGCCGCGAGCGTGCGCGTGCCCATCGCCGCGCGGCAGTGAGACCGGGCGACCAGGGGACGACGGGGAGGTTGCGATGAGACGGGCGTGGCCGCTC
This sequence comes from Microbacterium jejuense, assembly GCF_019511665.1. GTDB lineage: Bacteria > Actinomycetota > Actinomycetes > Actinomycetales > Microbacteriaceae > Microbacterium > Microbacterium jejuense_A. Next base: position 1,937 of record NZ_JAEUAW010000019.1, on the reverse strand, counting down.
ACCGTGCGGGGCACCGGCGCCGTCGTGCTCGCCATCGGGTGCTTCATCGTGGCGAACGAGGCGGGCATCGTCGAGCTCATGTACTTCGGCATCCTGCTGCTGGCTACGGTCGCCGCGAGCGTCGCGTCGCTATACCTCGGCCGGCGCACGGACGTCGTGACGCGCTCGCTCGTGCCCGATGTCGCCGCCGTAGGGCGCGAGACGATGGTCTCGGTGCGGGTCGGCGTGCGCACGGCGCTGCCGACGCCGCCGGGCACGTGGCGCGACGCGCTTCCGAAGGGACTCCGCGGCGTGACCGAGGGACCGTTCCCGGCGCTCGGCTCGGGGCTGCGCGGCGGGGCGGGCGGCGGCGAGCGCGTCGTCAACCTGACCTATACGATCACCGGGGCGCGGCGGGGCGTCCACTCCATCGGGCCTCTGACGGTCACCTCGTCCGATCCGTTCGGGCTGGCGCGGCGCACCATCGCCTTCTCGGGCCGCACGCCGGTCACCGTCGCCCCCGCGGTGATCGACCTCTCACCGCTCATCGACTACGCCGGCGCCACGGGCGGCACGCTGCACACCACGACGAACCAGATCGGCCAGGGTGCCGACAACCTCGTCGCGCGCCCGTATGCGCCCGGCGATTCGATGCGTCGCATCCACTGGCGCGCCACCGCGCACCGCGACGAGCTGATGGTGCGGCAGGAGGAGCAGGAGTCCACGCCCGAGGCGACGGTCGTCCTCGACCGGTCGGCCGAGCGGTGGTCGGCGGAGGCGGTGCGCGAGCCCGGCGCCGACCCGGCCTTCGAGGCGGGCGTGTCGGCGTGCGTGTCGGTGGTCGCCCGGCTGGTGCACGACGGGTACGCGGTCGAGGTGATCGACAGCGAGGGGCACGTGCTCGCCGAGCGCATCGACGGCGGCGACATGACGGAGGTCGACCGCATGCTGGCGCAGTTCGCCACGGTCACCGCGCAGCGCGACGACCTGCTGGGGCGGCTGCCGCGGCTTTTCACCGGCATCTCGACGGGTCCGGTCGTGGTGATCGTCGGCCGGTTCGAGCCGGTCGACGCCGACGCCCTGGCGCCGGTGGCCCACCACAGCACGATGCCTCTCGTGCTCTCGACCGATCCCGTGGGCGACGCGCTCGACCGCGCCGCCGACCACGGCTGGCACATCGCCCGCATCGACCCCGACCGCGACCTCTCGGTCGCGTGGGGCAACGCGGTCGGACGCGGGGTGAGCCATGTCCTCGGCTGACTCCGAACGCGGCGCGCGCCGCAGCGGCCAGCGCCTCCTCGCCTTCGCGATCCTCGCCGCGCTGCTCGCGGCGCTGCTGCCGGTCGCCCGCGTGGTGCAGTCGGGAGCGTGGCTCATCGGCGCGCTGGCGCTCGCGGCCCTCGTGCTCGCCGCCGGCTACAACGCCCGCCGGCTCCGGCTCCCCGCCGTCGCGGTCACCCTCATCGAGCTGGCCGTGTGGGTCGTGTTCATGACGCTCGTGTTCCTTCGCGACACGGCGCTGCTGTGGGTGATCCCGACCCTCGACACCTTCCGGGCCGTGCCCATCCTCATCGGCAACGCGACGGAGGAGATCACGCTGGGCGCCGCCCCGCTCGAGCCGACGCTCTCGCTCGCCTTCGTGGTCGTCGGTGCGATGGGGCTGCTCACGATCATCGTCGATCACGTCGTCGTGACGGCGCGGATGCCGCTGCTGGGGTCGGTCGGCATCATCGCCGTCTCGCTCATCCCGGCGATCGCCGTGCCGGGCGACGTCGACGTGATGGGGTTCGTGTTCCTGGCCATCACCATCCTCTTCCTCATCCGGTCCGAGACGCGTTCGCGCGAGAAGCCCCTGGAGCGGGAGGCGGAGCGCACCGCCGGCGTACCCGCGACCGCGGTGGGGATCGGCGCGATCGCGATCGTGGTGGCCGTCATCTTCGTGACGGTGACGGCGTTCA
>NZ_JAEUAW010000018.1 GCF_019511665.1 Microbacterium jejuense | reverse complement strand
GTTAATAAGAGACAGGGCTCCGGGCCCTTCTTGGCCGTCCTCATGATGAGACCGACCTCGACGATCGCAAGCGCCGCGTAGATGGCGGTGAAGGCGACGAGCGAGATCAGCACCGTCCATCCCGGCACCGACGGCGAGACACCGTCCTCGGTGAGCATGAGGCTGAACACGATCCAGGGCTGGCGGCCCATCTCGGTGAAGACCCAGCCGACGAGGATCGCGAACAGCGAGGCCGGCCATGCCCAGACCGCCAGGCGCCACGCCCACGCCGGCACCTCGCGCTTGGCGTTCTTGCGGGTGAGCCACAGCCCCACCACCGCGACGAGCGCGGCGACGCCGCCGAGGCCGATCATCCAGCGGAACGCCCAGTAGGTGACCCACAGGATCGGGGCGAAGTTGCCGTCGACCTGGTCGGCGAACTGCGGGAACATCTCGGTCGTGTACAGCGTGTTGAGGTCGTTGATGCCCTCGACGCAGCCGTCGAACGTGTGGGTGGACAGCAGCGACAGCAGGTACGGCACGCGGATCGAGAACAGCTCGCTGGTGCCGTCGGGGGTGCCGAGGGTGAAGATCGAGAAGGAGGCGTCGGCCCCGCACACGGTGTTGAACGTGGCTTCGGCGGCGGCCATCTTCATGGGCTGTGTGGCCACCATCACCAGGCTCAGCTGATCGCCCGAGACGGCGACGCCGGCGAACGCGGCGATGAGGCCCCACAGTCCGAACTTCAGCGACGAGCGCATCATCTCGACGTTCTGCTTGCGCAACAGATGCCAGGCCGAGATCGACACGATGACGCCGGCGGTCATCATGAAGGCCGCGAACAGCGTGTGGGGGAGCGCCGCGAGCGCGACGGGGTTCGTGAGCACCGCGAAGAAGTCCGTCATCTCGGCGCGCGAGCCGTCCTCGGCCATCTTGAAGCCGACCGGGTTCTGCATGAACGCGTTCGCGGCGAGGATGAAGTACGCCGAGAACCAGGCGCCGATGGTGGCGATCCAGATGCTCGCGAGGTGCAGCGCCTTGGGCAGCTTGTCCCACCCGAAGATCCACAGGCCGATGAACGTCGCCTCGAAGAAGAAGGCCATGAGGCCTTCGAAGGCGAGCGGGGCGCCGAAGACGTCGCCCACGAACCGCGAGTACGCCGACCAGTTCATGCCGAACTGGAACTCCTGGACGATGCCCGTCACCACGCCCATGGCGAAGTTGATGAGGAACACCTTGCCGAAGAAGCGCGTGAGGTGGAGCCACTTCAGGTTGCCGGTGCGGAACCAGGCGGTCTGGAAGATCGCGACCGTCAGCGCCATGCCGAGCGTGAGGGGCACGAACAGGAAGTGGTACAGCGTCGTGAGGCCGAACTGCCAGCGCGCCAGCAGCAGAGGGTCCAGCAGATCCACGAGGGTTCTCCGATCGATCCGGACTGTTGCGACCACCGTAGCATGTGGTCAGACCACACGGATTCCTCTCGGGTCGAGAGGCCCCATGTGTCACCACTTTCCCAGTCCGGGAGCGGCCGCGCGCGCCGCCCCGCCGTGAATAATCCGCCCCCGGCGCGCCCTCCCGTGCCGCGCGCGGCTACCCTCGAACCATGACGGTGCGGACGGGGCGATCGGGGCGGCGCGCGTGAGCGCGATCCCCGTCGCGATCGGACGACGGATGCCGGCGGCCCCGGCACCCGACGGCACCGACTCGGCGCTCGCCGGGCTCGGCGCGCCGCTGATCGACACCCATGGCCGCGTGCACCGCGACCTGCGGATCTCGCTCACCGACCGCTGCTCGCTGCGCTGCACGTACTGCATGCCCGAGCAGGGCAACGAGTGGCTCGCCCGCACCAGCATCCTGACCCTCGACGAGATCGAGACCGTGGCACGGGTCGCCGCCGCGGACGGCATCACGACGTTCCGCCTCACCGGCGGCGAGCCGCTGCTGCGGACCGACATCGTCGAGGTCGTCCGGCGCCTCGCCGCCCTCACGGATGCCGACGGCCGGCCGGTCGAGATCGCGATGACCACGAACGGCATCCGGCTGCGGGAGCTGCTTCCCGCCCTCGTCGACGCGGGCCTGAACCGCCTCAACATCTCCATCGACACCCTCCGCCGCGACCGGTTCCGCGACCTCACCCGGCGCGACCGCCTGGACGATGTGCTCGACGGGATCGCGGCGGCCGCGGCATCCCCTCTCCGCCCGCTGAAGCTCAACGCGGTCGCCATGCGCGGCGTCAACGACGACGAGCTCGTCGACCTCGTGGAGTTCGCCGTCGCGCACGGCGCGCAGATGCGGTTCATCGAGCAGATGCCCCTGGACGCGGGGCACACGTGGGACCGGTCGAGCATGGTGACGCAGGACGAGATCCTCGCCCGCCTGGCAGAGCGCTGGGCGCTGACCCCCGTGCCCGGCCGCGGCGGGGCTCCGGCCGCGCGCTGGACGCTCGACGGCGGCCCCGACGTCGTGGGCGTCATCGCATCGGTCACCGCGCCGTTCTGCGGCGACTGCGACCGCCTGCGTCTGACCGCCGACGGGCAGCTGCGCAACTGCCTCTTCTCGACGACCGAGTACGACCTGCTGCCGCTGCTGCGCGGCGACGCGGACCTGCCGACGGCGATCGACGGGATGCTGCGGTCGTGCGTGCGGGGCAAGCTCCCGGGTCACGCGATCAACGACCCGTCGTTCCTGCAGCCGGCGCGCGGCATGAACGCGATCGGAGGCTGACATGGGACGCGTCACGACGCGCACGCCGGTCACACGGATCGTCCTCGGATCCGACGACGTCGCCGTCCGCCGGCGGGCCGACACCGTCGCGGTCGAGGAGCCGCTCGAGCTGCGCATCGGGGGCGAACCGCTCACGGTCACGATGCGCACGCCCGGTCACGACCTCGAGCTCGCCGCCGGCTTCCTCGTCTCGGAAGGAGTGATCGGCGCGGGTGCCGACATCCGCGCGGCGATCCACTGCGGCGGCCCCGGAACCGCCCCGTCGACGCCGATCCTGGGCATCGGCGCTCCGCCGGTGGCCACGCTCGCGCCGGCGCCGGCGGGGAACACGTACAACGTCCTCGACATCGCCCTCGCACCGCAGTCGCAGGACGCGGTCGCCGGACTCGCCCGCGCCTTTACGACGACGAGCGCGTGCGGCGTGTGCGGCGCCGCGTCGATCGACGCGATCGAGAAGCAGTCGCGTCACGACGTGTCGGTGGATGCCGTCACCGTCGAGGCCGCACTGCTCTCGGAGCTTCCCGACCGGCTGCGCGCAGGCCAGGCCGTGTTCGACAAGACGGGCGGTCTGCACGCCGCGGCACTGTTCGACGCCGCGACAGGCGAGCTCCTGGTGCTGCGCGAAGACATCGGCCGTCACAACGCCGTCGACAAGGTGATCGGCTGGGCGGTGCTCGACGAACGCCTGCCGCTCACGGGGACCGTGCTGCAGGTGTCGGGGCGCGCGAGCTTCGAGCTCGTGCAGAAGGCCGTCATGGCCGGCATCCCGATCCTCTCCGCGGTGTCGGCGCCGTCGTCGCTGGCCGTCGAGCTGGCGGCGCGGGCAGAGCTCACGCTCGTGGGATTCGTGCGGGGCGCGTCGATGAACGTCTACGCGCGGCCCGACCGCGTGAAGGTGTGATCAGGCGCCGTCGGTCAGCTGCACGACGCACTGGGCGGGATCGCACGACGGCGCGACGCCCTCGACGCGCAGCGGTCCGCCGGCCTGGGCGAGCACGCTGTCCATCAGGCCGATGTGCACGCCGCACAGCACGCCGCGCTGCGCGCCGGACGGGGCGTGCGGGCACGGGGTGAGGTCGACGGTCAGCTCGCTCTCGTCGACGATCGGGTCGAAGCCGGCGTCGCCGAGATCGTCGACGAGCGCGTCCAGCTGATGCAGGGCGGCGGTGGTGAGCGGTTCGGGTCCGGGCTCGGTCGGGGATCCGTACAGCCGTCGCAGCAGGTCGCCGCGACGCGCCGCCGCCTCGGCGCGACGCGCGGCCACCGGGCTCGAGGCGTCGTCGTATCCGGTGGCCGCCGAGTAGAGCACGCGCGGACGCCCGCGGGTGGTGCGGTGCTCGGTCTCGGCGATCACATACCCGGCATCGATGAGCCGCTGCACGTGCTCGCGGACGGTGTTGGCGTGCAGACCCGTGGCTTCGACGAGCTCGGGGATCGCCCGCTGCGGACGCTCCTGCAGCAGCCGCATGATCTCGACGCGCGAATAGCTGGAGATCGCGCTGTAACCCGTCCCCATGCCCCCATTATCTCCGGATGCCGCCGGCCGAGGCCGCGACGCCGCACCCGTGCGCGGGGTTAGAAGACGAAGAGCTGGCCCATCACGAGCGTGACGATGAAGAACAGGCCGACGACGGCCGCGATGATCGCCAGCGTCTTGCCCGACAGCTTGGCGACACCCCAGCCGACGAGGAAGGGCAGCGCCAGCAGGAAGATCGCGACGATCCACCAGAAGGCGACGTAGCCGCCCTGGGTGGCGTCCGACAGCCGGCCGCCGAACAGCTGCTGCGTCGCGGGGTGCGTCGCGAAGCGCACCGCGGCAGAGATCGGCACCGCGACGAATGCGAACACGATGAGGCCGACGAGGGTGCCCCACAGGGCCGGGCTGCCGTTGCCGGAGAGGACGCCGCCGTGGAGCTCGGGTTCCTGCCGGTGCTGCTGCTTGCCTGATGCCATAGGCATGACTCTAGCGGCGCGCGGCGTCGGCCCGTCATGCGATCTGAGTGGATTGACGCGCGTCGGGATGCGGACGCGACGCTGCCCGCCGGTCGCGAGACGGGCGGGCAGTGTCAGGGCGCCAGGGATTACTGCTTCGGGGTGCGGTTCTCCGCGCTCACCATCCACGAGAGCTGCTCCACGCGTTCGAGGATCGCGTGGAGGATGTCGGCACTCGTGGGGTCTTCTTCGTCGACGTCGTCGTGGACGTCGCGACAGGTCTGGGCGACGGCATCCAGTCGCTCGGTCATGAGATCGATGACGTCGGTCGTCGCGATCTCGCCCTGCGGGAACTCGGGCAGCGTGGTCGTCTGCGCGACCTCGCCGCTGCGGCCGTCGGGCAGCGCATGGAGTGCGCGCATGCGCTCGGCGACCGTGTCGGCGAACGAGCGTGCCGCCTCGATGATCTCGTCGAGCTGGAGGTGGGTGTCGCGGAAGTTGCGTCCGACGACGTTCCAGTGCGCCTGCTTGCCCTGCAGCGACAGCTCGATGAGGTCGACGAGCACCCGCTGCAGATTCTGGGCGAGGGTCTCGGAAGCGGCGAAGCCGCCCTCCGCGTTCTGCTCGGTTGTGCGCTCCGCGCCGGCGCCGCCGGACGCACGCCGCGTGCGCGACGTCGTGGTGCCGGTCCGCCGCGATGCGGCCGAGCTGCTCGACGAGGTCTTCTTCGCGGTCGTGTTCGCCATCCGTCTCTCCGTCTCTCGGTCGTCGCGCCCGTGGTGTGCGGGTCGTGTCCGACGCTAACCCGAGACCGTCGGACGCGTCCGGGGATTGTGTCGTGGACGGCGGCGTGCTAGCCGCGCGCGTCTGCGCTGGGTGCGCTCGCGGGCGACGGCATGGTGGGATGGGTCCGATGACTGCGCCGCGCTTCGCCCCGGACCCTTCCGCCGCCGATGACGGCGCCGCCGTGCCCCCGGCGCTGGCGCCGCGCGCCGGTGCCGCCGAGATCGCCGCCGCCGTGCGCCGCGGCGACGTCACCGCCGTCGCCGTGGTGGACGCCCACCTCGACCGCATCGCGCAGCGCAACGGCGACCTCGGCGCGCTGACCGTGGTGTTCGCCGAGCGGGCTCGGGAGGCGGCATCCCTCGTGGACGCCGCCGTGGCCGCGGGGAGCGATCCTGGGCCTCTCGCGGGCGTGCCGATCTCGGTCAAAGAGAACATCGACCTCACGTGGTCGGCGACGACCAACGGGTGGCGCGGCATGGCTGAGGCGATCCCCGCGCGCGATGCGACGATCGTGCGGCGCCTCCGCGAGGCCGGGGCGGTTCCCGTCGCGCGCGGCAACATGCCCGATTTCGGCATGCGGTGGGACACCGACAACGACGTGTTCGGGCGCACGCGCAACCCGTGGAACCCGCAGCGCAGCGCCGGTGGCTCCAGCGGCGGAGATGCCGTCTCGGTGGCCACCGGCATGAGCGCGATCGGGCTCGGCAACGACTTCGGCGGCTCGCTGCGCCTGCCGGCGTACGCCGCCGGTGTCACGGGACTGCGGCCCTCGCGCGGCCGCGTGCCGCGCGCGGCGGTCACGGGGTACCCCGTGGCGCTCACGCTTCAGGAGTTCTCGGTCAACGGCCCCATGGCCCGCTCCGTCGACGACATCGCGCTCGCGCTCTCGCTGATGCAGGGGAGGGATGCCGACGACCCGGTGTCCGTGGACGCTCCGGTGGTGCGGGACCTGCCGCGCCGGGTCGGCGTCGTGCGCGAGGTCGGCACAGCCGTGGCTCCGCAGGTCGCGACGGGGATCGAGCGGGCCGCGGCATCCCTCGCTTCGGCCGGGTGGGATGTGGTCGACGTCGAGGCGCCCCGGCTCGAAGAGGCCGCCGTGCTGTGGCGCCGGCTGTCGTGCACCGACATGCTCGTCTCGCTCGATCCGGCCGCGCTCGGCATGCCGCTCGGCCGCTCGGCGACGGCGTTCCTGCGCGACAGCACGGCGGCCGCACGGCCCTACGACACTGCGCGAGAGTACGCCGAGGCCTGGGCGCAGCGCGCCGTCGTCGCCGCGGACTGGCGGCGTCTGCAGGCCGACGTGCCGCTGATCCTGGGACCGGTGTCGGCGTCGCGCATGCGCGAGCCGGACTACGACCTCGGCGGGCAGGATGCCGCCGACGACGCCTGGCGGGATCTCTGGCTCACCGTCGCCGCGAACTTCCTCGGCCTGCCGACGCTCGCGCTGCCTGCAGGGCTCGGCGACGACGGCATGCCCGCCGGGGTGCAGCTCATCGGCCCGCTGTTCGCCGAGGATGCGCTGTTCGAGGCCGGGCGCGCGATCGAGGCGGGCGTGCCGCCGCTGCCCGCACCGCCTGCCGGCTGATCGACCCGGGGGACCCATGCCGATCGCGCTGCCCGACCTGACCGGACGCACCGCCGTGGTCACCGGGGCCAGCGACGGCGTCGGCCTCGAGATCGCGCGCGGCCTCGCCGGCGCCGGAGCAGACGTCGTGGTGCCGGTGCGCAACCGTGCGAAGGGCGAGCAGGCGATCGCGCGGATCCGCGAGGGCCGCCCCGATGCCCGCTTGACGTTGCGCGACCTCGACCTCGCGCGCCTGGACTCGGCCGGCGCGCTTGCCGACGCGCTGCGGTCCGAGCGTATGCCCGTCGACATCCTCGTCCTCAACGCGGGGATCGTGCTGCTGGGCGACAGGCAGCGCCACGTCACCGAGGACGGGTTCGAGCTCCACTTCCAGACGAACTTCCTCGGTCACTTCGCTCTCACGACCGCGCTGCTGCCGCTGCTGCGTGAGCGGCGGGCACGGGTCGTCGTGCAGTGCAGCATCGCAGCGGCCGTCTCGCGTCTCGACTGGCGCGACCTGCAGGGCGAGCGGCGCTATCGGCCCCTGTGGGCGTATGGGGCGTCGAAGGCCGCACTCGGCCTCTTCGCGTGCGAACTGGCGCGCCGCTCCGCCGCTGGCGCCTGGGGCGTGAGCGTGCAGCTCAGCCAGCCGGGCATCGTGCCCGGGACCGCGATCGCGCCCGCGCTGCGTGCTCGCATCGGGGCGGGGGTGCAGAACGCCGTCGCGCGCCTCGTCAGAAACCCGCCCGCCGACGCGGCGCTGCCCGCACTGGTCGCGGCGACAGCTGCAGCGACGCCGGGCGCCGACCTCTTCGGCCCGTCAGGGTCGTTCCACCGGCGCAGCGCTGTCACCCGTCGTCGCCCGTATCGCAGCGTCAGCGACCCGGTCGACGGCGAGCGCGTGTGGACGACCGCCGAGCTGCTGCTCGCCGAACGGATCCGGCCCGCCTGACGACCCGACGCGACGACTCACGGCAGCGGCGTCTCGGGCGCCGTGCCGGGGAACGGCGGCTCCTCGGGATTGGGAGCGAGCGGCTCTTCGGGCCACGGCGACGGCGGCTCGTCCGGCGTGGCCGGGAAGGGCTCGCTCGGGTTCGGCTGGTCCGGACCGGGCTGGTCGGGTCCCGGCGGTCGTTCGCCGGGAGGGACCTGACCCGGCAGCGGCTCGGGGATGGTGGGATCGGTCATCACTGCCTCCAGCCCGGCGCGTTCGCCGGGCACCTTCAGCCTCGGTCTGGGGCCGGCGCGGCGCCACCCCCTTGACTCCCCGGGGCCGTGCCGTCACCGTTCCGGGTCGAAGCGGGTGCGCGCCAGCCGATGCAGCATCAGCGCGACATCGAGCCTCGTGCGTCCGCGCGGGGTGGACGGGTCGTAGCCGAGGAGGCCGGGAAGCTCGTCGATACGTGCACCCATCGTGGAGTGGTGCACGCCGGCGCCGGCGGCGAGCGAACGCCGGCTCGCGCCTGCGGCCAGCGCGCGCAGCATCCCCTCGGTCCACGTCGTGCGCAGTAGCGCGTCGATCACGACGGCATCGGGGTGTGGCGCCGGCCGGTGGTCCTCGGCCTCCGCAAGAGGCAGCAGCGCACCGAGCTCGGCCGCGCGCACGACTGGCTCGTCGCGGTCGGTGAGCCGCAGCGCCACCAGCGCCGAGCGCCAGGACTCCCGTACCTCGGTGGGAGAGGCCGCGGCGATCCCGATGCCGGCGCGTGCCGCCGGGGGGTCGTCGTCGGGTGCGAGCACCGCTCGCGCGATGCCGAAGCGGGTCGCGACGACGGCGTGCGCGAGCGGCCGTTCGAGTCGCAAGGACGTCGGCACGGCGACCGCGTGGATCACGGGGTGCGCGCCGAGAGACAGGCGCGCGGATGCCTCGTCCCGGTCCTCGTCGGTCGCATCGGCCGACAGCAGCACCTCGACCGCGCGCCGCGTGGGGGCGGCCGTGTCGAGCCGCGCCGACTGGATCGACAGTGCGATCGCAAGCCGCTCCAGCACCATCGCATCGTTCGCGTGCGGCGATCCCTCGCGCTCGAGCCACACGACCGAGCCGTCGGCCGACGACACGACGGGCCATCTTCCGGGATCGCCGGGCGGCGATTCGGAGCCGTCGGAGCCGATACGTCGCCCCTTGCCGGTGCGCCCGGCGGCGACGTGCCCGATCGTCGCTCCGGTCAGGACGGCCGCGCCGCGCAGCATGCCGTCGGTGCCGACGCGTCCGTCCACGAGCGCGTCGAAATAGGCGATGACCTTGAGCGTCTCGCTCGCCTCGGGGTCGAGCGCGCTGAGACGCCCCACGAGCTCCTTCATCGGCATCCCCTTCGCGGCGGCGCACACGTGCGGCGCCGCCGAGGCCCACCCTACGCGGGCGCCTGCGGCGACGGCTCACACCTCGAGCATGCGGGTGAGCCAGCGGTTGCGGGTCTCGATCATCGCCCTCGACAGCTGCGCCTGCGGCGCGAAACCGTCGAAGCCGTGGAACCCGCCCGGCCACACGTGCAGCTCGGCGATGCCTCCCGCGGCCCAGATGCGCGATGCGTAGGCGACGTCCTCGTCGCGGAACACCTCCGCGCTGCCCACGTCGATGAACGTCGGTGGCAGGCCCGAGAGGTCCTCGGCGCGACCGGGTGCCGCGTAGATCGACACGTCCGACGAACCGCGACGTTCGCCGAGCAGAGCGTCCCAGCCGGTGAAGTTGCTCGTGCGGTCCCACACGCCGATGCCCTGGATCTGGTGCGACGACACCGTCTCATTGCGGTCGTCGAGCATCGGGTAGATCAGCAGCGACGCCCGCAGCCGCGGCCCGCGCCGGTCGCGGGCGAGCAGGGTCACTCCGGCCGAGAGTCCGCCGCCCGCACTCGCGCCGCCCACGATGAGACGGCTCGGGTCGATGCCGAGCTCGCCGGCGTGCTCGGCAGTCCACACCAGGCCGGCGTAGCAGTCCTCCACCGGAACCGGGTCGGGGAACTCCGGCGCGAGACGGTACTCCACGCTCACGACGACGGCGCCGTGGCTCTGGACGTACGGCAGGAACGCCTGCACACCCATGAAGCGATTGCCGATCACCATGCCGCCGCCGTGGATGTGGTAGATCCCCGGACCGGTCGTGGCCTGCCCCGGACGCCGGTAGATCGACAGCACGATCTCGCCGCCGTCGTAGCCGGCGATCGTGCGCTCCTCATGCACGGCACCCACCGCCGCGACGAGGTCATCAAGAGTCGGGTCGGCCGGCATCTGGCGCATCAACGGGATCATGTCGGGCGTCAGCGTGGGGCTGATGATGTCGGCGACGAGTTCGAGGGCGGCGTTCAGCTCGGCGTCGAAGGGTGGGGCGGTCAGTTCGGGCATGTCGATCTCCATTGTTCGGTCGCCGCGACGCTGCGGCGTCTCCGATCCTCCGTTCACGTCGAGGGATGCCGCGACCGCCGCGTGCGGCGGGTTCAGGGCATCTTGCCCGCCACGTGGCGAGCGCTCGACATCGGCTTGGACGCTCGGGTGCGTCCTCGCGTCCATTCTCCGCCGGGAAGCCGCGAGACAACCGGGCAGGACGACAGCGGAGCATCCGTAGGCTGGGGGTGTGGCATCCGTTCTCAACATCTCGGCGTACCTGTTCACGCGCCTCGACGACGCCGCCGCGCTGAAGCCGTCGCTGCGTGAGCGTGCGGTCGCGGCGGGGCTCAAGGGCACGATCCTGCTCGCCGAAGAGGGCATCAACCTGTTCCTCGCGGGCGACGCCGAAGCCGTGCGCGGGTTCGTTGACGACCTGCGCCGCGACCCGCGGTTCGCCGCCCTCACCACGAAGGAGAGCTGGTCCGACGCGCAGCCGTTCGGCCGCATGCTCGTCAAGGTGAAGCGCGAGATCATCCGCATGGACCACCCCGCCATCCGTCCCGAGTCCGGGCGGGCTCCGTCCGTCGATCCCGTGACGCTCCGCCGCTGGCTCGACGCGGGCGCCGACGACGAGGGGCGCGAGGTCGTGCTGCTCGACACGCGCAACGCGTTCGAGGTCGACTACGGCGCCTTCGACGGTGCGGTGGACTGGCGGATCGAGCGGTTCACCCAGTTTCCGGATGCCGCAGCCGCCGCGGCATCCGATCTCGCGGGCAAGACGGTCGTCAGCTACTGCACGGGCGGCATCCGGTGCGAGAAGGCGGCCATCTATCTGCGCGAGATCGGCGTGCCGGCCCTGCAGCTGGACGGCGGCATCCTCGGCTACTTCGAGCACGTGGGCGGCGCGCACTGGAACGGCGAGTGCTTCGTGTTCGACGAGCGCGAGGCGCTGACACCGGGACTGTCGCCTGTCGGGACGGAGGTCGTCGCATGACCGGCGCGGACGAGACCCGTACTCCCGCACGGCCGACCGTCGCGGCGATCGTGCTGGCCCTCGTGCTCGACGTCGTGCTCGTCGTCGCGTTCGCGGCGACCGGCCGCGCGAGCCATGACTCCGACGTCTGGTCGGGGCTGTGGCAGACGGCGTGGCCGTTCCTCGCCGGGCTGGGCGTCGGCTGGCTCGCGACCCTCGCATGGCGCGCACCCGCGGCGCCGGTGCGCACCGGACTCGGCGTGTGGGCGGCCACCGTGATCGTCGGGATGATGCTGCGCGCCGTCACCGGCCAGGGCACGGCCATCGCGTTCATCGTAGTGGCGTCGGTCGTGCTGCTGGTCGCGCTCGTCGGCTGGCGGCTGCTCTCGGCGCTCGTCCGCCGGCTGCGGCGGACATGAACGACCTCAGCGGCTGAACCAACTCAGCGGGAGTGGCGCAGGCCCGTCTCGATGACGATGCAGTTGCCGTCGATCATGCCCGGGCCGTCGCCCGGCGTGGGGGCGGGGGCCGGTGTGATCTGCTCGGACTCCCACACCACGCGCGCGTCCTCGGCGGTGGGCTGGAAGATCATGTCGATCGCCGCGATGCCGCCCGACGAGTGCGCCGGCGCCTCGCCGCGGCGACGCCGGCGGTACGCGTCGAACGCGAACCACAGGACGTACCCCGGCAGCGCGAAGAGCACAGCGACGAATCCCGTCATCACGACCTGGCCGAACGGCATGGCCCCAGCCTAGGTCGCGGTCAGGGAGTGGGGTAGGTCTCGAAGGATGCCTCGGTGGGTAGGCCCGGGGTGAACCAGGCGCGGAAGTCCGCGGGGGTGCCGTCGCCGGCGACGCGGTCGACGTATGTCGTCTGGGCGCCGACGATCCGGCCGCCCGCGTCGCGGGCGACGACGGCGACGCGGGCGTACGACTGGTCGTTCTCGAACCGCCCGGCGAGCATGCCCGACACCTCGGTGCCGTTCTTGTCATCGGCGGAGCGCCGCGCGTCGGTCACCGAGAAGGCTCCCGTCTCGGCGGCGGGCGAGACCGTCGCCGACGCGGCGTCGGGCACCGTGACCTCGACCGACGCAACGGTTGCCGCGTCGGTCGCCACGCCGTGCAGCACGACGGCGGAGCGTCCTTGTAGGGCCGTCACGTCGCCGTACGCCGTGGCCACCTCGGTCCCGGCGGCGTCGAGCGCCCGCACCCGGACCTCCGCGTCGACGAAGATGTGGTCGGGGTTCGGGTTGTCGAGGATCACGACGACCCACGTGCTGTCTGCGCCCGTCTCCCCGCCGAAGGCGGTCTCGACGACGGTGAGGGGGACGGGCGCGGCGAGCACCATGTCGTCGGCGGGGATGCCGTCGGTCCCGGGAGCTGCGAAGCCGTGGTCGACGGGGTCGTCGTACTGCTCGTACTGCTCGTACTCGTCGTAGGAGTCGTAGGAGCTGTAGGAGTCGGACGTGCCGAAGGCTCCGAAGGCCTGCAGCACCGCGACGACGACGGCGACGAGGCCGCCCAGGATCGACAGCGCCAGCGCCGTCCCGGCGAAGCCCTTGCCGCCGCGCTTCGCGCTCGCGAGGGCGGTGATCGACACGATGAACGCGACGATCATCACGATGACGGCGAACCCGGCCATGGCCGGCACGAACGCGAGCACGAGGCCGATGATCGCGAGCACCAGACTCGTGATCGACACACCCTTCGGCCGCGCATCACGCAACGGGAAAGCGGGACCGGGAAGCGGCTGCATCGGGCGCGCCGATGACAGCCCGTCGGGCACGGCGTAGGCGGGCGTCGGGTACGAGGCCTCGGCGTAGGCCACCGGAGCGTCGGTGCCGGAGGGGTGCGCAGACGGGACGGTGGACGCCGACACGTATTCGTACGGGCGGTCGACGTCGTGTGCCTGGACGCCCGGCGGCGGGGAGTAGTAGCCCAGGTCGGGATCCGCGGACACGGGGGAAGGCTCGTGCGGGGCATCCGGATCGGTCATGGCAACTCTCGACGGGGACGATGTGTGATCAACCTAGCCGACCGTGCTCCGTCGCCCGAGAAGGCGGAGGGGCGACGGCCGACGTGCCGTCGCCCATCCGGAGCGGATCAGCTGAAGCCGTTGTCGGCCAGCCAGTCCTTCGCGATGTCTTCAGGCGAACGCTGATCCTCGGTCGATTCGACGTTCAGCGCGATAAGGCCCTCTGGGGTGAGCTTCGCGCTCACCGGGTTGATGACGTCGGCGATCTCGTCGGCGATATCGGCGTTCACGAGGGGCACCACGTGCGAGGCGAGGAAGAGACCTTCGGGGTCTTCCAGCGTCACGAGGTCCTTCGTCTTGATGAGCGGGTCGGCGCTGTACACGTCGGCCACCTGGATGTTGCCGGCGACGAGCTCGTCGACCGTCGTGTCGGCGGTCGCCGAGAACGAGACGGTGACGCCGTAGACGTCCTTCAGGCCCGTCGGGCCGTACGGACGCTCCTCGAGCTCCGGAGCACCTCCCAGCACGAGGCCGTCGACGTCCGCCAGATCGGCGATCGACTTCAGGTCGTGCTCCTCGGCGAAGGCCGCCGTCACGTTGTACGAGTCCTGGTCGGTCGCGGGCGACTGGTCGAGGACGGTGAGGCCGTCCGGCAGCGCGTCCTTGAGCGCCGCGTAGACGTCGTCGGACTGGGTCGCCGTCGTGTCCTTGTCGAAGAACTGCAGCAGGTTGCCGGTGTACTCGGGGAACAGGTCGATGGACCCGTCTTCGATCGACGGCATGTACGCGTCGCGCTGGCCGATGTTGAAGTTGCGTTCGACGGTGTATCCGGCACCCTCGAGCGCCTGCGCGTAGATCTCGGCGATGATCTCGTTCGAGTAGTACGCCTGCGAGCCGATGACGATCGTCGACGACTCGGTGGCGCCGGCGTCGTCGGTGCTCTCGCCGCTCAGCGGGTCGCTCGATGCGCAGCCGGCGAGGGCGAGCGCCGCGACGGCGGTGCCCGCGAATGCGAGCGCCAGGCGGGTTCGTGCTGTGGACATTGTCGTACCTCCGGTGTGGTGGTGGGGGATCAATAGGACGTCGAGGCCGCAGCAGGGGCGGCGGTGGCGGTACGGCCGGCACGCACCCGCCGTCCGGACGTGCGAGGGACGGCGAAGCGGGCGAGCAAGGCGAAGAGCCCGTCCAGAGCTAGGGCTAGGGCGACGATGACGATCGACGCACCGAGGATCTCGTCGAAGCGGCGGAGCGGGATTCCTTGAAGGATGTAGTAACCCAGCCCGCCGATGCCGATGTACGCCGCGATGGTCACCGTGGCGACCACCTGCAGGGTTGCGGAGCGGAGTCCGCCGATGAGGAGTGCGAGTCCGAGGGGCATCTCGATCCGGAACAGGATCTGCCACTCCGTCATTCCCATGGCCCGTCCGGCGTCGATGACGGACCGGTCGATGGCCTCGATGCCCGCGTACGCCCCGGCGAGGATTGACGGGATCGCCAGCAGGACGAAGACCACGACGGCGGCCTCGACCTTCAACGACACGCCGAACAGCAGGTACAGCAGCACCACCAGGCCCAGGGCGGGCAGGGCGCGCGCCGCGCCGGACAGGGTGACGGCGACCTCGCGTCCGCGCCCGGTGTGGCCGATGAACCAGCCCACGGGGATCGCGATGAGCGCGGCGATCGCCACCGATCCGAAGGTGAGGGCCAGGTGCTGCGCGATCGCGAGAGGGAGCGGCAGAGAGCCCGTCAGCCGGGCGGGCGAGAAGATCCACGCGAACGCTTCGACGAGGAGGTTCATGCGTGCACCATCCGAAGGCGGTCATGGCGTACCGGCGCCGCACGGCGCGACCAGGGCATGAGTACGCGGCCCAGCAGGATGAGGAGGGCGTCCAGCACGAGGGCGATGAACACGACGGCGACGACACCGGCGACCACCTCGGGGATGATCCTGCGCTGCGAGCCGTTGGTGAACAGGTAGCCGAGATTGCTGACGCCGATGAGCGCGCCCACCGTGGCCAGCGAGATCGTCGACACCGCCGTGACGCGCAGGCCGGCGAGGATCACCGGCCCCGCGAGCGGGAAGTCCACGGTCCAGAAGCGACGCCAGGGGCCGAAGCCCATCGCGACCGCTGCTCCGCGGGTCGCGGTGTCGACGGATGCCAGCCCATCCGTGACCGACCGTGTCAGAATCGCCACCGCGTAGACGGTGAGGGCGATCACGAGGTTGGCCTCTGAGAGGTACGGCACGCCGAACAGCGAGAGCAGGGCGAACAGCGCGAACGAGGGAATCGTGTACAGGAGCCCCACGACGGTGAGCACCGTTCCGCGCAGCGGCGTGTACCGGAACGCGAGCCACCCGATCGGGACCGCGATCACGAACCCCGCCACGATCGCGATCGTGCTCTGCCGCAGATGATCGAGGGTCAGGGCCCAGATCAGGTCGAGGTTGTCGAGCACCCAGCTCACGGGGAGTCCTCCACGAGCACACCCTGCGTGCGTCCGGCCGCGTCGACGAGCACTGTGCCGCGGGACGTCTTCTCGGTGTGCAGCGCCCGCGCGCCGCGCTCGGTCCCGATGAAGTCGGCGACGAACTCGCTCGCCGGGTTCGCGATGATCTCGTCGGGGGTGCCGATCTGGGCGATGCGGGCGCCCTTCTCGAGGATCACGACCTGGTCGCCGAGCAGGAAGGCCTCGTCGATGTCGTGCGTCACGAACACGATCGTCTTCTCGAGCTCGCGCTGCAGCCGGATGATCTCGGTCTGCAGCTCGCGACGCACGATGGGGTCGACCGCCCCGAACGGTTCGTCCATCAGCAGGATGTTGGGGTCGACGGCCAGGGCGCGCGCCACCCCGACGCGCTGCTGCTGCCCGCCCGA
Organism: Microbacterium jejuense; assembly: GCF_019511665.1. Lineage (GTDB taxonomy): Bacteria > Actinomycetota > Actinomycetes > Actinomycetales > Microbacteriaceae > Microbacterium > Microbacterium jejuense_A. The sequence goes on along the minus strand of NZ_JAEUAW010000018.1, from coordinate 57,038 downwards.
CAGCTGGCTCGGGTACCGCTTGGCGAACCCGCGCTCCAGACCCACGACGTCCATGAGCTCGAGTGCGCGCTCGCGCGCCTGCGCCTTCGGGACGCCGTTGAGCACGGGCACGGTGGCGATGTTGTCGACGACCGAGAAGTGGGGGAGCAGCCCGGCGTTCTGCAGCACGTAGCCGATGCCCCGGCGCAGCTTCACAGGATCGCGGTCGGCGATCGGCTCGTCGTCGATCGTGATCACGCCGCCGGTCGGCTCGATGAGGCGGTTGATCATGCGCAGCAGCGTGGTCTTGCCGCTGCCCGACGAGCCCACGAGCACGGTCGTCTTGTGGGCGGGCATGAGCGCGCTGAAGTCGTCGACGGCGGCGGTGCCATCCGGATACCTCTTCGAGACCGCGCGGAATTCGATCGCCATGCTGCCCTTTCGGCCGGATCTGCCAGCGGGGTTCCCACATAACCACACCCCTCAGACACTCGGACAGGATTGCGTCGCGCGCCGTAGCATGCGATGGTCGCCGACTGCCGCCCGACGGCGATACGTTGGGGCGCATGACTGCTCGGGAGTACGACCTGATCGTGATCGGCGCGGGGCCGGTCGGAGAGAACGTGGCCGACCGCGCCGTGCAGGGAGGCCTGTCGACGGTGATCGTCGAGAGCGAGCTCGTCGGCGGCGAGTGCTCGTACTGGGCGTGCATCCCGTCCAAGGCGATGCTGCGGCCCGGTGCGGCTCTGCGGGCGGCGCGCGACCTGCAGGGCGCGTCGGCTGCCGTCACCGGCGGGCTGGACGCCGCGGCCGTGCTCGCGCGGCGCGACGCGTTCGTCCACGACTGGGACGACACGTCGCAGGTGGAATGGCTGCAGGGCGCCGGCATCGACCTCGTGCGTGGCCACGGCAGGCTCACGGCGGAGCGCGAGGTGACGGTGACCGGCTCGGACGGCACAGAGACCGTCCTCACCGCGCGTCACGCCGTCGCGGTGTCGACGGGCTCCGCAGCCCTGCTGCCCGACATCCCCGGACTGCGCGAGGTGCGTCCGTGGACGAGCCGTGAGGCGACGGGCATGCGCGAGGTGCCGGCATCCATCGCGATCCTCGGCGGCGGCGTCGTGGGCAGCGAGATGGCGACGCTCTTCACGTCGCTCGGCATCCCGGTGACCGTGATCGCGCGCTCCGGCCTGCTGCGGGGCGTGGAGCCCTTCGCCGGCGAGGCGGTCGCGAAGGCGCTGACGGATGCCGGCGCCGACGTCCGCACCGGCGTCGAGGTCGATCGTGCCGAGCGCGACGGCGGCGGCGACGTCGTGCTGACGCTCACCGACGGCTCGGAGGTGCGTGCCGCTGAGGTGCTCGTCGCCACCGGCCGGGTGCCCCGCACCACGGACCTCGGGCTGGATGCCGTGGGCATCGCTCCGGGGTCGTGGCTCGAGGTCGACGACACGATGCGCGTGCGCGGCGTGGACTGGCTGTACGCGGTCGGCGACGTCAACCACCGGGCGCTGCTGACCCACCAGGGCAAGTACCAGGCGCGGGCCGCGGGCGACGTCATCGCGGCGCGGGCTCGCGGCGGTGCGATCGACGACGGACCGTGGGGCGCGCACGCCGCGACCGCCGATCATTCCGCGGTGCCGCAGGTCGTCTTCACCGACCCCGAGGTCGCCGCCGTCGGCCACACCGAGGCGTCGGCCCGCAAGGCGGGTCTGCAGGTGCGCGTGCTCGACTACGACCTGTCGTGGGTCGCCGGCGCCAGTGAGGTCGCCGACCACTACCGGGGGCAGGCGCGGGCGATCGTCGACGAGGAGCGCCGTGTGCTCGTGGGCGCCACGTTCGTCGGCCAGGACGTCGGCGAGCTGCTGCACTCGGCGACCATCGCGATCGTGGGCGAGGTGCCGATCGACAGGCTGTGGCACGCCGTGCCGTCGTACCCGACCATCAGCGAGGTGTGGCTGCGCTGGCTCGAGGCCTACGGCAGGCCGGCCGTCGAATGACAGAGGGATGCCGCGGCCTCGGGCCGCGGCATCCCCTCGTCTCAGCGCAGGGCGCCGATCACTTCGGGTCGGCCCACGACCAGATGTCGTCGCCGCGGAGGGTCGCGTCGGCGCCGCCGTCGCAGTAGATCGTCTGGCCGGCCATGTGCGTGTTGGCGGGGCTCGTCAGCCACGTGAGCAGTTCGGCGATCGACGAGGCCGGCTGGTGGTAGTTGAGCGGCATCGGCACGGCCGCGTCGACCATCGCCGCACCCTCGGGAGTCGCGAGCAGGTCGGCGGTCATCGGCGTGATGACGGTGCCGGGGGCGACGGCGTTGAGGGGGATGCCGGAGCCCGCCCAATCCGGCGAGATCGAGGCGCGGCGCACCCAGCGCGAGAGGGCGCGCTTGGACGACGGGTAGTTGAGGTAGCCGAGCTCGGGACCCTGCGCGGCGAGCTCTTCGCCGCGGGCGACGGCGGCCGCCTCGTCTCCCGCGAGGGCCGCCTCGACGAGCGTCGCATCGACCGGCTGCAGCGACGCCATCGACGACACGACCGCAGCGCGCGGCGCCTCCGACGCGCGCAGCGCGGGCAGCAGGGCGGTGAGCAGCTCGGTCACGCCGAAGTAATTGATCGCCATGGTCTTGCCGATCGGCGCCGCGATGCCTGCGCACGCGATCACGCCGTCGACGACACCGCCGGTCTTGTCGATCGCCTGGGCGGCGGCATCCGCTCGCCCCTCGGCGGTGGACAGGTCGGCGTCGATCTCGGCGCCGCGCAGGTCGATCCCGATGACGGTCTCACCGCGGCTGCGCAGCAGCTCGGTGGTGGCGGCGCCGATTCCGGACGCGGAACCGGTGACGACGTAGGTGCGGGGCATGTCAGTCTCCTTCTGTAGGCGACGGGGTCGCCGTCGCGCGGGGCCGCGCGGACGCGGCGTGTTGTTCTCGGGCGGGGTCCGCGGGAGTCACGGGCGCCGGGGACTCGGTGAGCAGTCCCTCGACGAAGCGGTGCAGCAGTCCGCCGAAGGCCTCGACCTCGGCGGGGGTCCACTCCGCGAGCACGTGATCGACCATGTCGTGGCCGGCGGCGACGAGCCGCCGGTAGGCGTCGCGGCCGCGCGGCGTGAAGGCGACGGTGGCGCCGCGGCCGTCGTCCGGGTGGGCGCCGCGCGTGACCAGGTCGTCGGCGATCAGCCGCGCGACGAGCTTCGACATCGTCGGGCGGGTGATGTTCAGCTCGTCGGCGAGCGACCCGGGGCGGGCGGTGCCGCCGTGCAGGCCGAGCGTGTAGACGGCGCGGATCTCGGTGGGATCCAGTGCCACGCCGACGCCTGCGGCGATGCGCTCCTGGACGCTGCTGGACGACCATCGCGACATGAGTCGCGTGAGCGACGAGAGCAGTTCGGCCCGCGGTGCGGCATCCATGATCCGAGTCTACGCCGGTAATTGCCTGAGGCAACCAAATCGGAAGGATGCTTGCCTGACGATATATCGCTATGTATCGTCGGGATATCGGAAGACACTCGTCGGGAGGTCGTCATGAGCGGTACGTATCCAGGCTTCGGACCCCGCCATCGGGGCAGCGCGGGTCAGGGCATCCCCGGAGGGCTCTTCGAGGCGATGGACCAGCTGCGCGAGGCGTTCGAGCAGCGATTCTCGCCCCGCGTCGGCCGCGGCGACGTGCGCGCCGCCGTCCTCGCGGTACTCGCAGAGCAGCCCATGCACGGGTACCAGATCATCCACGAGATCGAGGAGCGCAGCGGGGGCGCGTGGAAGCCGAGCCCCGGCTCGGTGTACCCGACGCTGCAGCTGCTCGCCGACGAGGGGCTCGTGATCGCCGAGGAGTCCGGCGGCAAGAAGACCTACTCGCTCACGGACGCCGGACGCGCCGAGGCCGAGGCGGGCGAGGAGCGCACGGCGCCGTGGGAGGCGTTCGGCACGCACGAGGCAGGTCGCGCCACCGCGCTCCCCAAGGCGGGCGCGAAGCTCGCCCAGGCCGCTGCGCAGGTCGCCCGCGGCGGGACGCCCGACCAGGTCGCGCAGGCCGTCGACGTGCTCGACGAGGCGCGGCGTAGGCTCTACTCCATCCTCGCTCAGGACTGAGGGGTGCCGGCGGAACCCGTCGGCGACGGGGGAGCGCGATCGGCGACGCGGGCACGCGGGATCCAGGAGAGTTCGATGGCAGACGCCGGGAACACCCGCGCCCGCTATCGGCGGATCCTGCGGTTCGCCTCTCGCTACATGGTGCAGGCGTGGTGGTTCGAGCTCGTGCTGCCGCGCTTCGGACTGAGCGCGCTCGCCGCCCGCAACCGGCCGCAGCGCCTGGAGCACGCCGCGCAGCGGTTCCGCGTGCTCGCGGTGTCGCTCGGCGGCCTCATGATCAAGGTGGGGCAGTTCCTGTCGTCCCGGCTCGACGTGCTGCCGCCCGAGATCACCTCCGAGCTGGAGGGGCTGCAGGACGAGGTGCCGCCTGTCGCGTTCCCGGCGATCCGCGCACTGGCCGAGGCCGAGCTCGGCAGACCCCTGGAGCGCGCGTTCGCGTGGGTGGACGAGACCCCGGTGGCTGCGGCATCCCTCGGTCAAGCGCATCGCGCACGATTGACCCCGGAGGATGCCGCCGACGCCGGCTTCGCGGACGTCGTGGTGAAGGTGCAGCGCCCCGGCATCGACGCCATCGTCGACGTCGACCTGGCGGCGCTGCGGCGTGTCGCCGCCTGGCTCAGCCGCGTGCGCGTCGTGCGCGAGCACGTCGACCTTCCGGCGCTCGTCGAGGAGTTCGCGGCGACGAGCCGCGACGAGATCGACTACCTGCTCGAGGCGCGCAACGCGGCGCGCTTCGCAGAGAACTTCGCGGACGACGACCGCGTCACGGTGCCCGGGGTGGCGTGGGAGCGCACGACGCGGCGCGTGCTGGTGCTCGCGGACGTGACGGCGATCAAGATCACCGACGTCGACGGCCTCCGGGCCGCCGGCATCGATCCGTCCGCGGTGGCCACGGAATTCGCCAACGTGATGTTCGACCAGCTGTTCGTCGACGGCTACTTCCACGCCGATCCCCACCCCGGCAACATCTTCGTGACACCCGCCCCCGCGAGCTCCGCGGCCGGGCGGGCGTGGCGGCTGACCTTCGTCGACTTCGGGATGATGGGCGAGGTGCCCGACTCCCTGCGCACGGGACTCCAGCAGTTGATCATCGCGGTCGCTGCGCGTGACAGCAGGAAGATGGTCGCGAGCATCCGCGACGTCGGCGCGCTGCTGCCCTCGGCCGACACCGGCGAGCTCGAGCGGGCGCTGACCGCCCTGTTCGCGCGCTTCGGGGGCATGGGGTTCGCCGAGCTGCAGAAGGTCGACCCCCGGGAGTTCCAGGACTTCGCGACCGAGTTCGGCCACGTCGTGCGATCGCTGCCGTTCCAGCTGCCCGAGAACTTCCTCCTCATCGTCCGTGCCATCTCGCTCACGAGCGGCGTGTGCAGCGCGCTGGATCCCGCCTTCAACGTGTGGGACGCCGTCGAGCCCTACGCCGACCAGCTGCTGCGCGATCAGAGCGGAAGCCTCGTGCAGGGGTTCGCGCGGGAGGCCGTTTCGGCCGCCGGCATCGTGGCCCGGCTGCCGCGGCGCCTGGACGAGATGGTGTCGCAGATCGTGGACGGCCGGCTGGTCGCGGATGTGCCCAAGCTCGACCAGAAGCTGCGGCGGCTGGAGCGCATGGGCCGGCGGGCGGTGTCGGCGGTGCTGTTCGCCGGGCTGCTCATCAGCGGGGCCGTGCTGCGGTCACAGGACATGGTGATCGGCACCGGCCTGATGATCCTGTCGGTGCTGCCGCTGCTGCACACGCTGTTCTCGGGGTTCCTGCGGCGCCCGGGCGACTGACGGTCGAACGGCGGCGCGCCGCCCGGGCACCCGATCGGTGAGCTCAGCGCGGGACGTCGCCCCGCCACGAGCCGGTCTCGCGCGGCGCGCTCTCGATGAACTCCTTGAAGTTCTCGAGGTCCTTCTTGACGGCATGCGTGCCCGCGCCCACAAGCGAGCCGAGCTTCTCGATGGCGTCGGTCGGCTCCCAGTCGATCTGCACGGCGACGCGCGTGCTGGTGTCACTGAGCTTGTGGAACGTGACGACGCCCGCGTGGGCGGTGTCGCCTCCCGTGCTGCGCCAGGCGACGCGCTCGTCCGGGTGCTGTTCGGTGATCTCGGCGTCGAACTCGCGCTCGAACGGCCCGACCTTCACCTTCCAGTGGTTGTGGGTGTCGTCGAGCTGCGTGATCGACACGACCTCGTCCAGGAACTTCGGGAAGCTCTCGAACTGGGTCCACTGGTTGTAGGCCATGGTGACGGGCACGTCGACGTCGATGGTCTCGATGATCTGGGTCATGACTCCAGCGTGCGCGGATGCCGGCGGCCGGGGCAGCGGGTTGACGAACGGCGTGCGGCCGTCTATGCGTCGGCCGCGCACCTCGTCACGAGCGGCCGTATGCGGCGGCGGCCGGGCAGTCGAACGGGTCTCGGGCTGCCAGGCCGACCCGGTTGAGGTAGGCGATCACGATGCCGTACGAGCGCCACAGCGTCGTCTCGGCGTAGGGCACGCCGAGGGTGCGGCAGTGGTCGATGACGATGGCCCGCGCCTGGGCCAGGTGCGGGCGCGCCAGGCTCGGGAACAGGTGGTGCTCGATCTGGTAGTTGAGGCCGCCCATGAGCCACGTCGCCCACCCGCCGCCCGACACGTTGCGCGACGTGCGGACCTGCTTGCTGAAGAAGTCGAGCTTCGCGTCATGCGCGATGACCGGCATGCCCTTGTGATTGGGCGCGAAGGACGCGCCCATGTAGACACCGAAGACGGCGAGCTGCACGCCGAGGAATGCGAACGCCATGCCGAGGGGCAGGAACATGAACACGGGTGTCCAGATGACGGCGAACCGCGCCGCCAGCAGACCGAGCTCGACGAAGCGCCCCTTGACGGGCTCGCGGCCGAGCAGGTGGCGGAAGGCCAGGAAGTGCAGGTTGAGGCCCTCGAGCGTGAGCAGAGGGAAGAACAGCCAGCCCTGGCGTCCCGTGATCAGGCGCTGCAGTCCGCGCGCCCGCGCGGCGTCGGACTCGAGGAACGAGATCGTGTCGACCTCGATGTCGGGGTCTTTGCCGACGCGGTTGGGGTTGCCGTGGTGGCGGGTGTGCTTGTGCGCCCACCACGAGTAGCTCATGCCGACCACGCCGTTGCCCAGCAGTCGGGCGAGGCGGTCGTTGGCGGGGCCGGAGACGAGGATCTGCCGGTGCGCGGCCTCGTGCGAGAGGAACGCCACCTGGGTGAACAGCACGCCGAGGGCGGCGGCGATGAGCAGCTGATACCAGCTGTCGCCCAGCAGGACGAAGCCGGTGGTCGCGCCGCCGAAGGCGAGGGCGAGGACGAACCCGACCGTGGCGTAGAACCACGGCGTGCGCCGCATGAGGCCGGTCTCTCGCACGACCTGCGCGACGTCGGTGTAGGCGCGGGTCAGTGGGGGGAACTCCTTCGTCCCTGCGTACGTCTGACGGACGGGGCCGAGCGTGGGCTCGAGGGTGAGAGCAGAGATGGGGTGCACCTGTGGATTCCGATCGGGACCGCGTTGGCCGTGAAAGCCAAAGGCGGATGCCGATCGCTGGTGCCAGGCTACGTGCACCGGTATGTCGGGGCCGGACTACACCGGACCCTGCCAGCCGATCGTCAGCCGGGACGCAGTCGCGCCCCGGCTGACGTGCGGATCACAGCGGGCGGATGTTGGCTGCCTGCATGCCCTTCGGGCCGCGCTCGGCGTCGAATTCCACCTTCTGGTCTTCGCGCAGCTCCTTGAAGCCGTCGCCGGCGATAGCGCTGAAGTGAGCGAAGAGATCGGCACTGCCGTCATCGGGAGCGATGAAGCCGTAGCCCTTCTCGGAGTTGAACCATTTCACGGTGCCAGTGGCCATCGTGTCTTTCCTCTTATTCTGTGGGCCGCGAGTGCGACCCGGGGTGCCGCTGCGTCGTGTGCGGAGCGGACGTGGAGTGGGCACGACATGCGTGCGAGAGAGCGGCAGGGGAGCGAGGGATGCCGCGACCGCCTGCTCCGCGTCGGTCCGGGCGGCGTGCACGCCGAGGCGCTCGCCGCGGGCGCCGTGCGCTTCGAAGCCGTCCGCGGTCGCGCTGACGAACCCGGCGTACTCGCCGGCCGCCGTCGCGACGAAGACCTCGTGGTCGGCCTGCCGCCAATGGAGGCCGAGCGGGGAGCGGGGTGGTGCTGTGGGGGTGACGAACGTCAAGAGAGCCTTACGGCGAGCGGAGGAAGACGTCCGCTCGCGGGAGTGATGGAAGAGCGGGACCGCGGTGGCGGTGAAGAGGCGTCAAGCGCTCCGCAATGAGGCAGTGAATGGACGCCGGGCCCGATCGGGCAGCGTTCAACCTTAGCACGGCACCCGTGAACGGCGGATGCCGCCACCACTGCCCGCCGGAGCGGGAGGGTGACGGCATCCGATTCTCTTCCGGTGCTACGCCGTCGCGTCGGCGCGCTTGGGCAGCACCCAGCCGGCACGCGGGAAGTGGCACGTGTACCCGTTGGGGTAGCGGATCAGGTAGTCCTGGTGCTCGGGCTCGGCCTCCCAGAACGGGCCCTCGGGCTCGATCGTGGTGACGGCCTTGCCGGGCCACAGACCCGAGGCGTCGACGTCGGCGATGGTGTCGCGCGCGACCCGCTCCTGCTCGGGCGAGAGCGGGAAGATCGCGGAGCGGTAGCTCGTGCCGATGTCGTTGCCCTGACGGTTGAGCGTCGACGGGTCATGGATCTGGAAGAAGAACGCCAGGATGTCGCGGTACGAGGTCTGCGTCGGGTCGAAGACGATCTCGACGGCCTCGGCGTGGCCGGGATGGCGCTGATACGTCGCGTGCGCGTTCTCGCCGCCGGTGTAGCCGACGCGCGTCGACAGCACACCGGGCTGGCGGCGGATCAGGTCCTCCATGCCCCAGAAGCAGCCGCCGGCGAGGACGGCCGTCTCGGTGCCGGGTGTGCGGGTGATCTCTCCGGTGTCGAAGGGTCCGCTGGTCATGATCGGTTCTCCTGGTTCTCGGTGGTGAAGAGGTGTCGGTAGGCGCCGTAGCCCTCGTCGTCCAGTGACGAGGCGGGCACGAAGCGCAGTGCGGCCGAGTTCATGCAGTATCTCAGGCCGCCGGCATCCCGTGGGCCGTCCGGGAAGACGTGGCCCAGGTGGCTGTCGGCGCCCGACGAGCGCACCTCGGTGCGGGGCATGAACAGCGACCGGTCCTTCTTGGTGGTCACCGCGTCGGGATCGATGGGGCGGGTGAAGCTCGGCCATCCGGTTCCGCTGTCGTACTTGTCGGTCGACGAGAAGAGCGGCTGGCCCGAGACCACGTCGACGTAGATGCCGGGCTCGTGGTTGTTCCAGTACTCGTTGCGGAACGCCGGCTCGGTGCCGTCGTCCTGCGTGACCCGGTACTGCGCGGGGGTGAGGCGGCTGAGCGCCTCGGGGGTCTTGCGGTAGTCGTTGTTCACGATTCCTCCTGGATCGACGCGGCTGGCTGCGGCGTCATGAAGAAGAACGGATGCCTCGGCGGTTTTGGTCCCGTGAACCTGGGACCGGGCTGTGAGTTCTGGTGCCCGTTACCCAAACCCGTGCCGGATCTCAAGAGCCTGGCGTCGGCCGCGGTGGCCGCTCAGACTCGCCGCATGGTCTTCGTCGGTTTTCACGCCTCGCATGAGCAGATCCCGCCCAGTGCACTCCTCGACGACGTGCAGCGTGCCGAGGCCGCGGGCTTCGACGGCGCGATGTGCTCGGATCACCTCGCGCCGTGGAATCCGCGGCAGGGCGAGTCCGGCTTCGCGTTCAGCTGGCTGGGCGCGGCACTGGCGCGCACGGAGTTCTCGATCGGCATGGTGAACGCCCCCGGGCAGCGCTACCACCCGGTGATCGTCGCGCAGGCGCTCGCGACACTCGAGGAGATGTTCCCCGGGCGGTTCTGGGCCGCGCTCGGCAGCGGCGAGGCCATGAACGAGCACGTGACCGGCGAGCCGTGGCCGCCGAAGTCCGTGCGCAACGCGCGTCTGGCCGAGTGCGTCGACGTGATCCGGCGGCTGTTCGACGGCGAGGAGGTGTCGCGCGACGGCCTGGTGAAGGTGCACCGCGCACGCCTGTGGACCAGGCCGGCGGCACCGCCGCCGCTGCTGGCCACCGCCGTCAGCGCCGAGACCGCCGGCTGGGCGGCGCTGTGGGCCGACGGCCTGGCCACCGTCGCGCAGGCTCCGGAGGCCCTCGAGCGTGTGGTCGACGCGTACCGCTCGCAGGACGGCACGGGGCCTTGCGTCCTACAGGTGCACGTCAGCCTCGCCGACACGGACGCCGCGGCCTACGCGATCGCGAAGGACCAGTGGCGCAACGGACTCGTGACGCCGCCGCTGGCGTGGGATCTCGAGCAGCCGGAGGACTTCGACGCCGCGGTGGGCGAGGTGGACGAGGCGAAGCTGAGGGATGCCGTCCTCATCGAGTCCGATCCGGTCGCCCTCGCCGAGCGGATCGCCGATCTCGCGGCGATCGGCTTCGACCGCGTGTACGTGCACCACGTCGGCCGCGAGCAGGACGGCTTTCTCGATGCCGCGGCTCGCGGCATCCTTCCCCGACTCACGGAGGCACGATGAAGATCACCGACACGAGCGACCTGTGGTTCAAGAGCGCCATCGTCTACTGCCTGGACGTCGAGACCTACCTCGACTCGGACGGCGACGGTGCCGGCGACCTGCAGGGACTGGCGCAGCGCATCGACTACCTCGCGCAGCTCGGCGTGACGTGCCTGTGGCTCATGCCGTTCTCGCCGACGCCGGACCGCGACGACGGGTACGACATCACGGACTACTACGGCGTGGATCCGCGGCTGGGCACCCACGGCGACTTCGTCGAGGTGATCCGCACCGCACGCGACCGCGGCATGCGCGTCATCGTCGACCTCGTGGTCAACCACACGTCGGACCGGCACCCGTGGTTCCGCAAGGCTCGCCGCAGCGCGAACTCGCCGTACCGGGAGTTCTACATCTGGCGCGACGATCCGCCGCCCAAGGGGCAGGAGAACCCCGTCTTCCCGGGTGAGGCGGACGGCATCTGGTCCTGGGACGACGTGGCGGGCCAGTGGTATCAGCACAGCTTCTACGAGCATCAGCCCGACCTCAACATCGCCAACCCCGCCGTGCGCGACGAGCTCGCCCGCGTGATCGGCTTCTGGCTGCAGCTGGGGGTGTCGGGGTTCCGCGTCGACGCGGTGCCGTTCCTCCTCGAGATGCCGCCGGGCGCCGAGGTGCGCGATCCGCACGAGCTGCTGCGCGACTTCCGCCGCTTCCTGCAGCGCCGCTCCAGCGAGGCGGTGCTGCTCGGCGAGGTGAACCTGCCGTACGCGCAGCAGGTGCAGTTCTTCGGCGGCGACCAGGTGAACGAGCTGACGATGCAGTTCGACTTCATCGCCATGCAGGCGTTCTACCTGTCGCTCGCGCGCCACGACCCCGCGCCGCTGGTCGAGGCACTGATGTCGCGGCCGGCTCTGCCGCCGGACGTGCAGTGGGCGAACTTCCTGCGCAACCACGACGAGCTCACGCTCGACAAGCTGAGCGACGCCGAGCGCGAGGAGGTGTTCGAGGCGTTCGCCCCGGACGAGCGGCAGCGCGTGTACGGACGCGGGATCACCCGGCGCCTGCCGCCGATGCTGGGCGACCCGCGGCGCATCCGCATGGCGTACAGCCTGCTGTTCACCCTGCCCGGCACCCCCGTGCTGTTCTATGGCGAGGAGATCGGGATGGGCGAGAACATCGAGGCTCCAGGGCGCAGCGCCGTGCGCACGCCCATGCAGTGGACGGCCGACCGCAACGGCGGGTTCTCGGTGGCTCCCCCCTCGCGGCTGGTCGCGCGGCCGCCCGCAGACGGGTACGCGCCCGAGCACGTCAACGTCGCCGCGCAGCTCGAAGACCGCGGATCGCTGCTGCACTTCTTCCGCGATCTCCTCTCGCGGTATCGCATCTCGCCCGAGCTCGGCTGGGGGGAGTTCGAGGTGATCGAGCAGCCCCAGTCCGCGGTGCTCGTCCACTCCCTGCGGGCCGACGTCGGCCGGATGATCGCGATCCACAACTTCGACGAGGTGCCGGCGACGGTCCGGTTCGCCCTGGAGGACGAGCCCGAGGGTGCGTGCCTGGTCGACCTGCTCGGCTCGGAGCGCATCGGGCTCGACGGGCGCAGCGCGGTCGAGATCGAGGTCCCCGGCTACGGCTACCGCTGGCTGCGCGTGTCGCGCCCGGGTGACGGCAGAGTGTCGTGACGCGGCGATTCAGGCCGACCCGAGCTCGCCGCTCAGGCGGCGGTGGAAGGCGGCCGCAGCGTCGGTCATGCCCTCCAGCTCCACCGTGGTGCCCCGCTGCGCGTACTTCGTGACGATGGCGTCGAGCGCGGCGACCGTCGAGGCGTCCCACACGTGGGTTCGGGAGAGGTCGATCACGACGTGCGGGGGATCGGACGCGTACTCGAACTGGGTGGTGAGGTCGTTGCTCGAGGCGAAGAACAGCTGTCCGTCGACGCGGTAGCGCGCCGTGGCGCCGTCGAGGGTGCGTGTCACCGTCGTGAAATGCGCGACGCGCCGCGCGAACAGCACCATGGCGGCCAGGACGCCGAGGACGACGCCCACCGCGAGATTGTGGGTCCACACCGTGGCGACGACCGTGACGAGCATGACGGCTGTCTCGCTGAGCGGCATGCGGCGCAGCGTCGCCGGGCGGATGCTGTGCCAGTCGAACGTCATGGCCGACACCACGATCATGACGGCCACGAGGGCCGCCATCGGAATGAGCCCCACGATGTCGCCGAGCGCGACGACGAGCACCAGCACCCACACGCCCGCGAACAGGGTCGAGATGCGCGTGCGGCCGCCCGAGGTCTTGACGTTGATCATCGTCTGGCCGATCATCGCGCAGCCGCCGGTGCCGCCGAAGAACGCCGACACGACGTTCGCCACGCCGAGACCCCACGCCTCGCGCGTCTTGCGCGAGTGCGTGTCGGTGAGGTCGTCGACGAGCTTCGCGGTCATGAGCGACTCCAGCAGCCCGACGAGCGCCGCGGCGAACGCGAACGGCGCGACGATCTGCAGCGTCTGCCACGTCAGCGGCACGTGCGGGATCAGCAACTCGGGCAGGCTGCGCGGCAGCTCGCCCTGGTCGGCGACGTCCGGCACCGAGATCCCGAAGGCCACGACCGCCGCCGTCAGGAGCACGATCGCGACGAGCGGGGCCGGGATCGCGCGCGTGATGCGCGGCCACACCAGCAGGACGCCCAGCCCCGCGGCGACGAGGACGTACACGGGCCACGGCACGTCGATGAGCTGCGGCACCTGCGACAGGAAGATGAGGATCGCGAGCGCGTTGACGAAGCCGACCATGACGCTGCGCGGAATGAAGCGCATGAGGCGGGCGACGCCCAGCACGGCGAAGAGCACCTGGATCAGCCCCGCGAGCGCGATCGTCACGATGAGGTAGTCGGGCCCGTGCTCACGCGCGACCGGGGCGATCACGAGGGCGACGGCACCCGCTGCGGCGGTGATCATCGCCGGGCGCCCGCCCGTGAAGGCGATCACGACGGCCAGCACGAACGACGAGAACAGGCCCACGCGGGGGTCGACCCCCGCGACGACCGAGAACGCGATCGCCTCGGGGATCAGCGCGAGCGCCGTGACGAGCCCCGCGACGACTTCGCGCGTCAGCAGCCGGGGGCTGCGCAGCGCCTGCAGCACGGTGGGCGTGACACGGTAGCGGTCGTGGGGTTCAGCGGTGGCGGCAGACACGGGGACTCCAGTCGGGTGCGCGCCGTTGCGCCGCAGAGGATGTTCAGGCGGGATGCCGCGACCCGCGCGGCCCCCACGACTCTAGTCGCCGCGATAATCGACGGCCGTGCGGTGCGTCAAGGGGGTGTCTCCGTGGGCGAGGGCTCCCTACAGTCGGACGAGTGGTGGACCGAGCCCGCGCCCAGCCCGACCACTCGGGTTTTCGCGCCGATATCCAGGGACTGCGTGCGATCGCGGTCGGGGCGGTGCTGCTGTATCACGCCGGGGTCCCGTTCCTCCCGGGCGGATACGTTGGCGTCGATGTCTTCTTCGTGATCTCGGGCTTCCTCATCACGACGCACCTGCTCCAGCAGCTGCAGCAGCATGGCCGGCTGCGCTTCGGCACGTTCTACGCGCGGCGCGCGCGGCGCATCCTGCCCGCCGCCTTCGTGGTGCTGGCACTGACCGTCGCGGCGGCGCTCGTCTGGTACCCGCCGCTGCTCATGAAGGACGTCTGGGCGGCGGCCGTCGCCACCGCGCTGTACGTTCCGAACTACTTCTTCGCGCTCGCGGATTCGGACTACCTCGCCGAGTCGTCCAACCCGTCGCTGTTCCAGCACTACTGGTCGCTCGGTGTCGAAGAGCAGTTCTACCTGCTGTGGCCGGCGCTGCTCGCGCTGGTGTGGGCGCTGGTGCGGTCACGGCGCGTCCTCGTCGTCGTCCTCGCCGTGATCGTGGTCTGTTCCTTCGCCTGGTGCGTCTGGCTGACGGCCGCCGCGCAGCCATGGGCGTTCTTCTCGCTGCCGTCCCGTGCGTGGGAACTCGGAGTCGGCGGCCTCGTCGCCGCCCTGCTCCAGCATCGCCCACGGCTGGGCAGCGCGCGGTGGGCGCCGATCGCCGGGTGGGCCGGGATCGCGGGGGTGGCGGCATCCATCGTCCTGTTCTCGTCCGACACGACGTTCCCCGGCGTCGCGGCCGCCCTGCCGGTGCTCGGAACCGCGGCGGTCATCGCCGCCGGTGAGACCCGTGGCGGGCCGACCCGCGTGCTGTCGACGCGGGCTATGGTGCTGATCGGCACGATCTCGTACTCGCTGTACCTCGTGCACTGGCCCGCGCTTGTGCTGCCGGGAGCGGTGGTGCCGGGGCCGCTGCCGCTGTGGGCGACGCTGCTGATCGCCGCGGCATGCGTGCCGGCGGCGTGGCTGCTGTACCGGTTCGTCGAGGACCCCGTCCGCCGGGCGCCCGTGCTCACGAAGCGGCGGGCGCGCGTCACACTGGTCGGCGCGCTCGCCGGGTCGCTGGCGTGCCTGGGCATCGCGAGCGGTGCGTACGCGGTCGCCGACACGAAGGCCCTGCACGCCGAGAAGGCGGCGGAGGGAACCGTGATCAGGCAGCTCCCGAGCGGCACCGACTTCGTGCCCGACAACCTCGCGCCCGACCTGCGCGACGCGCGAGAGAGCCTTCCCGCCGTGTACGACGACGGCTGCATGCGCGGCATCGCCGCCACGGACGCCCGCGGCTGCCGCTACGGCGACGAGGCGGCGCCCGTCATCGTCCTGTTCGGAGACTCGCACGCGGCGCAGTGGTTCCCCGCGCTGCAGCGGTTCGCCGAGTCGGCGGGGTACGCGGTCGAGGTGCAGACCAAGAGCTCATGCCCCGCGGCCGACATCGAGACGCTGCGCCGCGGCGCGCCCTACCCGCAGTGCCCGACCTGGCGCGACGCGGTCATCGACCGCATCAACGCCGACCCTCCGGCGCTCGTCCTCGTGGCGACGTACGGAGGCGCGCAGCTCGCACCCGGCGTCGACGACGACGCGAAGACCTGGGATGCCGCACTCGGCCGCACCCTCGACGCCCTGCACGCGCCGACCGCCGTGATCGCCGACACGCCCGACCTGCGGGAGGATCCGGCGCCCTGCCTGTCGGCGCACCTGTCGGATGCCGAGACGTGCGGACGCGACCGCGCCGTCGCGCTCTCGGGTCCCGCCCGCGAGGCGGAGGTGACGGCGACGTCGGAGCGCGGCATCCCGCTCCTGGATCTCAACGGCTATCTGTGCGATGCGACGCAGTGCCCGCCGATCCTCGGCAACACCCTCGTCTACCGCGACTCGCACCACCTCACGGCGGCGATCAGCGGCGACCTCTCGGGCGTGCTGGGCGATGCGCTCCGCCCGCTGCTGGTCACGCCGGCGCCGTGACGCGGCGGCAGGTCACGGGATCAGCCCGAACGCGTCGTCGAGGATCGCGAAGAGGCCCATCCCCGCGAACACCAGTCCGAGCACGATCCAGATCCAGTGCACCCGCTCGGTGAGCCGCCGCCCCGGGACGGCGACGCCGCGGGGCGGCCGGAGGATGCGCACTCGGGCGCCGTCCGTCACGACGCGGGTCTCGCCGAGGCGCGCGTCCCGCCAGCGCTGCCATTGCGCGACCTGGGCGGTGAGCGCAGCGATCGTCGCGAACACCCATTCCCACACCTCCGGCTCGAGCGTCGAGAGGTCGCTGCGCGAGTAGAGCAGCAGCCGGTCGTCGACGATCTCGACGTCGAGGGCGGCAGCGCGGTCCACGAATCGCGCCATGACATCCGGTGTGAACAGATAGAGGGCGTCGCGCTCGTAGCCCGCCGGCGCGTACAGCGTGAAGTGGCGGTCGAAGTCGCCCTCCAGGCTGAGCCGCTGCGCCGGGTCGAGTGAGACCGGAAGGTTCGACAACGTGAGCGCATCGTTGGCTGTCGCATCCAGCACCAGGTGGGGGAGCGTCGTCCCGAGCCTCACGGTGGCGAACCCCCAGCGGTGGGTACGGCGGTTCTTGCCGCTGCCGGTGGAGAAGGTCTGGTTGCCGACCACGAGGCCGCCGGCATCCCTCACCACGTCCCAGGCGACCTGCGCATCCCGCGCGCCGAAGATCATCCCCGGAAGCTCCAGGCGGCCCGCAACAGGCGTGTAGGTCAGTCCGTTCCCGGCCGCGAAGCGCGACAGGCGCCACTGCCGCCGGCCGCTGCGGCGCGCGAGGTCTCGCGCGACGGCGACGGCGGTCAGGGCGATGAGACCGACGGCGAGTCCGATCGCCCCGGCTGCGACGACGACATCGTCGACGGTGACCTCGCCCGTGCCGAGCAGCAGCCACGCGAAGAATCCCGCCAGGAAGGCCGACGCCGCCGCGAGCACGACGCGGGGCCACCAGATCGCGTGGACGGGGCCGCGGATGGCGGCGGGGAGGGTCTCGCGGTACGCGGCAAGGCCGTCGCGGTCCACCGGCTCCGTCAACGCCGACGTGTCGAGGGAGGTCGCCAGCACGCCCTTCACGCTAGCCGAGCACAGCGCTCAGTCCTCGCTGGAGTGCAGGCCGCGGCGCGTCGAGAGGATGGTGAACTCCGGATGCTCGTCGGCGACGAGCCGTTCGGCCCGATCGAGCACGTCCCGCACGTGGGGCAGGTCCGCGCCGACGGCGGAAACCCCGACGACGGCGCGTCGGTGCAGGTCGTGCGCACCCGCCTCGGCCACCGCCACCTCGGTCCGGCGACTCAGATCGGCCAGCAGCGGGCGCAGCAGGCCGCGCTTCTCTTTCAGCGAGTGCACGTCGCCCAGCAGCAGGTCGAACTCGATCCATCCGATCCACATGGGCATCAGTCTGCCCCGAACCGGGTCGAGGGGCGAACCGCTGGAACTGACTAGCCGACTGCGGGAAGGTCGTCGGGATACACGATCTCGATCTCGGGGATGGAGCGGGGGAAGTCCTTGCGATTATTCGTCACGAACCGGTCGGCTTCGGAGGCGATCGCCGTTGCGAGATGGGCGGCGTCTGCTGCACGCAGGTTGTGCTCGGCGGCAAGGATCACCGACAGGCGCGCGGTG
Organism: Microbacterium jejuense; assembly: GCF_019511665.1. Taxonomy (GTDB): domain Bacteria; phylum Actinomycetota; class Actinomycetes; order Actinomycetales; family Microbacteriaceae; genus Microbacterium; species Microbacterium jejuense_A. The sequence goes on along the minus strand of NZ_JAEUAW010000018.1, from coordinate 39,433 downwards.
GGCTCGTCGAACGGGCGGAGGTCCATGCGGGCGAGGACGCTCAGCAGAGCCTCGACCTCGGCGGAGCCGGGACCGTCGCGCAACGGCTTCGCCAGCACCTCGGGAAGGAGCAGCACCGATCCGACACTGTCGGTCCGTGCATCGTCGAGGACACCCCGGACCCGTGCGCCGAGTGGATGGTCGCGGACGGCCGCATAGATCAGCACGTCGGCGTCGAACGCGATGGTCACCGTCCGCGCGACCTCGAGTGTTGGGCCTCGGCGGTGAGCTCGCCTACGCGAGTCGGGTCGATCTCCGCCGGTGAGGCGGGCTGGGCGCGCAAGCTCGCGAGGCGCGCCCCCAGCTCGTCCGCCCGTTCCCACATCTGAGGCGCCCGCCGGGCGCGAAGAGCCTCCGGGCTCACGAGTACCGCGACGACGCGTCCGTGACGCGTGATGGCCACCTCTTCCCCCTGCGCGACGCGGTCGAGTTGTGCCGGGAGCGTCTGCCGGGCCGTGCTCGCGCTGATGGTCACCATGCCCCGTATTGTACGTAATTGTACGTTGATGTACGAGCCTGAATCCGCCGCGAGACGTCAGGCTGCAGAGCGGCGCGCGCGAACTCGCGCAGCACGGGCGGGACGACCCACGATCCGTCGTCTGCGTGGTCGAGGCCCAGCACCGACAGCACCTCGATGAGCCCGCGGACATCGTCGAGGAATCGACCGGCCGGGTCGCCGGCTCGCTGTCGCGCCCGTGTCGCTGCAGGGTGGGCGGGTCCATAGCCGTCGGACACCGACGCGCCCGCGTGCCTCCAGTCCCACGGCAGGCCGAGGCCGTCGGCCTCGACGGTCGAGATCACATGCTCGACGCCCGCGGCTCGGGCCTCGAGGACTGCGTTCTGGATCGTGGTCGTCACCAGGTCGTGCCAGGTTCCCGCGGGAGAGGCAAGGCACTCGCACCGTTGGCCGCAGTCGTCCGCCTCCCGGGGCCATCGGTACTCGGTTGCGACGGCATGCCTGGCGTTCAGGAGTTCGTACGCGTGGGCGACATCGCGAGTGCCGGTTCGCGGATCAGCAAGGCTGCCGTCCGCGATTGCGAGCAACAGCAGTTCAGCAGCAGGTGGTGGTGTACCGAGGCTGCCGCTCTGCCGCACGGCCTCGGCCAGCGCCGACCACAGTGCGGGGGCTGACGTGATGACGTCGGCTGCGGATTTCTTCGCCCGCAGGCGACCGTGTCGGGTGTACAGCAGCCGAAGCCTCTTCGCGATCGCCGCGGTGGACCGAATCCGATCCTCGCCGACGCCGAGGACGAGTGCCGCATCGGTCGCGAACGACGTCTCGGGGGTGCCGTCCGACAGGGGGATCCCGTCGGTGTGCGCGCGCCCCACGATCCACCCCAGAACGCGCACGAACTCCGTCATCTCGTCGGTCGTGACCACAGTCGGAAGATCGAGACCTGCGGCCGCGATGCGTGCGCGCGCACCCGGCTGGGCGACAACCGGGAGCTGCGCGACGAACGAGGGCAGGCCCGGGGCCGTGAGCGGGCCCGCACCGAGCATCTCGTCGAGCCGATCTTGGATGGACGCAGCATCGAACGCCTCAGTCTCGGTCGGGGCCCATGGTCCGCGAAGCCAGGACAGATGCTGCAGGAACACCGCGTGCTGAGGATGCTCGGGATCGTCGAGGGCGTCAGCGAGGACCGTGTGCTCGTACTCGCCGCGTGAGCATGGCAGTGGAGCGCGTCCCTCACCATCGACCACCCGGGCAGGTGGTTCGGAAGCCGCCACGATGTCGTCGATGCCGGGCGCGATGGTGACCGCCCAGCCGGTGTCGCACGTGTGAGCGAGGACGAGCGTGCCCGCCTCTGCAAGCGTCGTGCCGATCCGAGCTGTGGCCTCGTCGATGACCGTCGGGTCGCGGAAGTCGATCATCGTCCACTTGTCGCCCCACCGCCGTCGTGGCCGCAACCCGCCTGATCGCTCGATGCGGTCGGTGAACAGATGGTGAGCGCATCGCGGGCCGTCGAGCAGCACCCTGACGACGCGGTGGAGGTCTGCGAGCGTCAGATCTCGATCGACCACCACCTCGCGCCAGATCGTGGCGGAATGACTCGCAAGTGTGAGCTTCAGGTGGACGACATGGCGCAGAACGGGGGAACGCATGGCGAAAAGCTACGACTCGCGCGGTGGCTCACGGTCGCCGCTCCGTCGATCGGTGGAGGACGCGCCTTCGTGCCCGCCTGGGGAGGAAGCTCGGGAGAGTGGATGCTGGCGGCCGCGGCATCCACTCTCCCTCAGCCGTCCGGCCGCGGGCGCGTAGCCTGAGGGCATGCATCGGATCTACTCGCTGCCGTTCGCCTCGGTGTATCCGCTCTACGTCACGAAGGTGGAGAAGAAGGGGCGCACGACCGCCGAGCTCGACGAGGTCATCGAGTGGCTCACCGGCTTCGACGACGCGGCGCTGGCGCAGCACATCGATGAGCGCACGACGCTCGAGGACTTCTTCGCTGAGGCCGACCTCAACCCGAACGCCTCGCTCATCACGGGGGTCATCTGCGGCATGCGTGTCGAAGAGATCGAGGATCCGCTCATGCAGAAGATCCGGTACATGGACAAGCTCGTCGACGAGCTCGCGCGCGGCAAGGCGATGGAGAAGATCCTGCGCGGCGCCTGAGCAGGCAGGCCGCGGCCGAGACGCCGGACGGGACGCGCCCTGTGGACGCGTCCCCTCCGGATGAAGCGGTGGCTCTGGTGAGCCGGTGAGTCAGTACCAGCCGGTCGACTGCGAGTGGCCCCACGCGCCGCACGGCGTGCCATAGCGACCCGAGATGTAGCCCAGGCCCCACGCGATCTGCGTCGCGGGGTTGGTCTGCCAGTCGGCGCCGTAGGTGCTCATCTTGCTGCCGGGCAGCGCCTGCGGGATGCCGTACGCACCGCTCGGGTTGGACGCGTTGTAGCGCCAGCCGGACTCCTTGTTCCACAGCGAGACGAGGCACGCGAACTGGTCGTCGCCCCAGCCGTAGCCGGCGATCATGGCACGGGCGGTCGCCTGCGCCTCGCCGGCGCTGGTGCCGCTGGCGGCGTACGACGGCGCGGGGGCGGACGAGCCGCTCGACTTCTTCGGCGCGGCCGCCTGAGCGGCCTTCGCCTTCTCGGCAGCTGCCGCGGCGGCGGCCTCTGCTTCGGCACGGGCCTTCGCCTCCGCCTCCTGCTGCGCCTTGAGGGCGACGGCGGCGTCGAGCTTGCCGCGCAGCCCGGCGGCCTGCTCGTTCACGGATGCGGTGAGGCTCGTGACGGCGGCGGTGAAGTCGTCCGCGTACAGGGCCGGGAACGCCTCGGCGCGCTGCAGCTGCTCGACGGCGGTCTGCAGCTCGCTCGTGTCGACGGTGGTGTCGGGCGTGCCGACGTCCAGACCGGACGCGGCGATGTCAGAGGTGACGGTCGAGGCGGCCGTCATGGCTGCCGTGGCGGCGGTGACGGCGTCGTCCGCGCCGGCCGGGGCGTCGGCGCCCGCGATGTCGGCGGTGAGAGGGGTGGAGTAGGAGGCGAGGGCGAAGTCCGGCTGGGAACCGGAGGCCGAAGCCAGCGAAGCGGGGGCGGCCGTGGTGAATCCGGCCGTAGCGACGAGACCCAGCGCGAGGGTCGCGACGATCAGGACGGGGCGGCGGCGCAGACGGCGTTCGGCACGGCGGAGCGTGCGGCGGGCGGGCAGGAATGTCGTATGGGAGCGCATGAAAAACCGGGTTCCGTATCAGCGAAATGCGTCATCGGGAGACGCGTCGTGCCCGTTCGGGCGGACACAAGTCCCCGAGTCTTGCCCCGCTTTCTGGACGCTTCCGGTGCGTTACCTGAACGTTACATGTGAGCGGTTCTGTCGAAAAGGCCAGATCACGACGCTGCGTCCTGCAGCCGGCGCCGCCTGGGAACCCCCTCCGAACTACGATCGAGAGACCGTCCGACCCGACTCAGGAGGCTCCTCCGTGCCTGTGACCGCCCCCGCCGCTTCAGCCTCCGCTGCCGCCCACGCCGACGATCTCTCCGCGTTCGTCACGGCCTCGCCGTCGAGTTTCCACGCCGCGGCGGAGGTCGCGCGACGCCTCGAAGACGCGGGGTTCACGCGGCTGGACGAACACGCCGGGTGGCCCGCGGCCCCGGGCGGCCGGTTCGTGGTGGTCCGCGACGGCGCGGCGATCGCGTGGGTCGTGCCGGACGGTGCCACGGCATCGACGCCGGTGCGCATCTTCGGCGCGCACAGCGACTCGCCGGCGTTCAAGCTCAAGCCGCGCCCGACGACAGGACGCCTGGGCTGGCTGCAGGCCGGCGTCGAGGTGTACGGCGGGCCGCTGCTCAACTCGTGGCTCGACCGCGAGCTGCGCCTGGCGGGCCGTCTCGTGCTCGACGACGGCACGACCGCGCTCGCGGCGACCGGCCCGCTGCTGCGGCTGCCGCAGCTCGCGATCCACCTCGACCGTGAGGCCAACGACCACCTCGCCCTCGACAAGCAGTCACAGACGCAGCCGGTGTGGGGGCTCGGTGAGGCCGACTCGGCCGACCTGCTGGCCGAGCTCGCCCGCGAGGCCGGCGTCGACGCGGCCCGCATCCGCGGCTACGACATCGTGACCGCCGATGCGGCGCCCGGTGCGCGCTTCGGACGCGACGGCGTGTTCTTCGCCTCGGGCCGTCTGGATGACCTCGCCTCGGTACATGCCGGCGTCGTCGCCCTCGAACGCGCCGCGGACGGGTTCGACGCCGGGCACATCGCGATGCTCGCGGTCTTCGACCACGAGGAGGTCGGCTCGGGCACCCGTTCCGGCGCCGCCGGTCCGTTCCTGTCGGATGTGCTCGAGCGGGTGTGGCTGTCGCTCGGCGCGGACCGCGAGCAGCAGCTGCGCGCGCTCGCCGCGTCGTGGTGCGTGTCGAGCGACGTCGGGCACTCGGTGCACCCCAACTACGCCGAGAAGCACGACCCGGTGGTGCGGCCGCTGCTGGGGTCGGGGCCGATCCTCAAGATCAACGCGAACCAGCGGTACGCCACGGACGCGGCCGGAGCCGCGGCGTGGAACGGCTGGTGCGCGGCGGCCGGCGTGACGAGCCAGGAGTTCGTCTCGAACAACGCGGTGCCGTGCGGGTCGACGATCGGCCCCATCACGGCGACCCGTCTGGGAATCCGGACCGTGGACGTCGGCATCCCGATCCTGTCGATGCACTCGGCACGGGAGCTCGCGGGCGTCAGCGATCTGTGGGACCTCACGCGCGTCGCCGAGACGTTCTTCCGCGGCTGAACCGTCCTGCGCGGGCCCGGTGTCGCCCGGCCCGGTGTCGCCGGCCGGGCGTAGCCTGAACGGGTGCCGCAGTCCATGACTTCCGGGACGGTGCTCGGCGCCCGCGCGCAGCTCGCGGCGCTCGCCGAGGCGTCTGCCGGGCCGCTGATCGATCTGCCCGCCGTCGACGAGCCGCGGCCCGCGGCGGTGCTCATGCTCTTCGGTGTGCTCGACGGCCTGCCGAGCGACCACGAGGCGCAGGCGCACGCGGTCTCTCGCGATCTCGATGTGCTGCTGCTCTCGCGCGCCGAGACGCTCCGCGCGCATCCCGGCCAGGTGGCGTTCCCGGGCGGTCGGCTCGACCCCGGCGACGACGGGCCCGTGGCCGCCGCACTTCGTGAAGCGCGGGAAGAGACCGGGCTTGACCCGGCGGGCGTCGAGGTGCTGGGCGAGCTGCCCGAGATCCCGCTCGCGTTCTCGCGGCACCTCGTGACGCCCGTGCTCGCGTGGTGGCGGCATCCCTCGCCGGTCCGGGTCGTCGACGAGGCCGAGTCCGCCGACGTGTTCCGGGCCCCCGTGGCCGACCTGCTCGCTCCCGAGAACCGCGGCGTCACGGTCATCCGCCGCGACGGCCAGGAGTTCCGAGGCCCGGGCTTCCTCGTGCCGCACCCGTCCGGCGATCATCTGGTGTGGGGGTTCACCGCGATGCTGCTCGAGGGCCTGTTCGACCGCCTCGGCTGGACCGAGCCGTGGGATGACCGGCGCGAGCTGCCCCTCGTCCTGCCCGGCCAGGACTGACCCGCGTCAGCGGTAGCGGTAGTGGTCGGCGCTGGAGCGCACCCACGTCGCGAAGCGCTCTGCCGCGGTCTCGTTCCCCGGCGAGAACGGCGCGGCCCACACCTGGGCTGTGCTGCTGACCACCAGATGCGGCAGCGTGCGCACCACCTCACGATGGAGGCTGCGCGGCGTGATCGGACCCGACGGCCCGAACAGGCGTCGTTCGACCGCCGTGCGGGTGAACGCGGGGTCGCGCAGCAGCGCGTCGCCGGTCGCGACGCTCGCCGTCACCTCGCTCACGGGACGGCTGAGATCGCCGAAGTGGATCCAGCGTCCGTCGACCACGATGCCCGCGAACTCCTGCTGCTGGCCGCTGTACCGCACGTCGCGGGTCCACTGCCGACCGTCCCACCAGCGGGTGCGCCCGCGCTGATCGTCGTACCAGCCGGCCTGTGCCGGACCTGAGCCGCGGACGCCGGCATCCGATCGCAATTCGATCTCGCCCTCGCGCAGATCGATGTACTGGTCGGTCCAGTGCGTGCCGTCCCACCAGCGCTGCTTGCCGGTTCCGTCGTCGTACCACCCCGGTGCGGGCTGCGTCGCCATGGTCCGAGAGTAGTTCGTGTCGGCGGCCCTCGTCCCCTGCCGGTCGCGGCAGACTGGGGCGATGCCCTCGATCGACGAACTGGTCCCCGCCGACCGCCGCCATCTGCTCGAGCTGCCCGTCTACGGCCACCTCGGCACCATCCGTCCGAACGACACCGTGCAGGTGAACCCGATGTGGTTCGAAGTCGTCGGCGATCAGGTGCGCTTCACCCACACCACGTACCGGCAGAAGTACCGCAACCTGCAGCGCAATCCTTCGATGGCGCTGTCGATCATCGACCCCGAGCAGCCGTTCCACTACCTCGAGGTCGCAGGCCGGCTGGTCGAGGTGATCCCCGACCCCGAGGGAGCGTTCTACGTGCGGCTGCAGAACCGCTACGGCAACCCCAGCACGACTCCGCCGCGCGACAAGGCCGACCGCGTGATCCTCGTGATGTCGATCGAGCGCGCGACGGCGCAGTAGTCCGCCCCGCCGAACACGGAAGGGGGATGCCGCGGCTCGCGGCATCCCCCTTCGTCCGGTGTCGGGGCGTCAGGCGTCGACGCGCGCGGCCGCCACGGCGGCGCGCAGGCCGTCGGCGACCGAGGTGGTCGGACGACGGATGAGGCGCGCGAGCGTGGGGTCGGCGTCGGCGAGCACGCCGCGGGCGATGCCGTCCTCCATCGCGGCGACGAAGCCGACGGTGCCCGCGTCGAGGCCCGCCTCCGTAAGCGCGGCCTCGAACTGCTCGCGCGTCACCGGCACGTAGGAGACATCGCGGCCGACGGCCTCGGCTGCGGCCGCGGCGAGCTCGGCGTACGACACGGCCGTGTCGCCCGAGAGCTCATACGTGCGGCCGACGTGCCCGTCCTCGACGAGCACCACGGCGGCCGCGTCGGCATAGTCGGCGCGGCTCGCGGCGGCCACGCGGCCGTCGCCGACGGACGCCGCGATGACGCCCGTCTCTGCGGCACGCAGCGCATCGGGCGTGTAGTTCTCGATGTACCAGTTGTTGCGGAGCACGACGGCGGGGACGCCGCTGGCCGCGAGGTACTCCTCGGTGGCCTTGTGCTCGGGGGCGAGCACGAAGTCGATCGTGTCCGCGTGCGCCAGACTCGTGTACACGAGCTTCGCGATCCCCGCCGCCGCGGCCGCGTCGATCACGTTCTTGTGGCCGTCGTACCGCGTGCCCGGCTCGGACCCCGAGATGAGCAGCACGGTGTCGACGCCGTCGAGGGCGGCGGCCACCGTCTCGGGCACGGAGTAGTCGAGTGCGACGGTGCGGATCCCGCGGTCTTCGAGGTCTGCGACCTTCGAGATCGTGCGGGCTCCGGCGACGATGTCGCCCGGGGCGACGCCGCGATCCAGGAGGGCGTCGATGACGAGGTGGCCGAGCTGTCCGCCGGCGGCGGTAACGAGGATGGTCATGGGGATCCTTTCGACGGGGGTCGCGTTTCGCGATCACCGACGCCAACGCCGCTGTCGTGCAGATGCATTCCGCGACGGAGGTACCCACTTTCAGGTAAGGTACCCACGTGGTGGTGAGTTTTGCGGAGATCCGCGCCGAAGTGCCCGGCGCTTTCGACGAGGCATGCCCGACCCGCGTCGTGCTCGATCACGTCATGAGCAAGTGGGGCGTGCTCGTGCTGATGGCGCTCACCGAGGGGACCACGCGCTGGGGCGAACTGCGGCGTCGGGTGGAGGGCATCAGCGAGAAGATGCTCGCCTCCACGCTGCGGACGCTCGAGAAGGACGGCTTCGTCTCGCGCACGTCGTATCCGGAGGTGCCGCCGCGCGTCGAGTACGCGCTGACGCCCCTCGGCGATGAGCTCATGGAGCGGATGATGCCGCTCATGGCCTGGATCGGCGTGAACGCGCGGGAGATCGTCGCCGGCTGAGCCGTCGCGCCGCGCTAAGGTGGTCGGCATGGGAATGATCAAGAGCGCGCCGATGATGGCGTGCCCGTTCTTCGTCCGCGACCGTCGCGCCTGACGGCGCCCTCGCGACACACGCGGCAGCGCGCCGTCATCCGGATGCCCAGGCATCCGTCGCGCGCCCCTGGTCCGTCCACGGACCGCACACCCACGGCGTGCGCCGGGTGCTCCGACTTCTTCTCCGGAGCGCTCCCATGCGAAACCGTTCACTCCACGGCGGCCGACACGAGCTCGGCCAGAACTTCCTCATCCACCGTGCGACGATCCAGGGGATCGTCGATCTCGTCGCCGCCACGCGCGGACCGATCCTCGAGATCGGCGCCGGTGACGGCGCGCTGACCGATCCTCTCGCCCGACTGGGTCGGGAACTCGTCGCGATCGACCTCGACGAGCACCGCGTGCGGAGCCTGCGGCGCCGCCTGCCGCACGTGCGCGTCGAGCATGCCGACGCCCTGCGCCATCCTCTGGACAGTGCTGTCGTGGTCGGGAACGTGCCGTACCACGTCACCACGCCGATCCTGCGGCGCCTGCTCGCAGGGGGAGGGTGGCAGCAGGCGATCCTCCTCACGCAGTGGGAGGTGGCGCGCAAGCGCGCGGGCGTCGGCGGCGCGACGATGATGACCGCGCAGGCGGCGCCGTGGTTCTCCTTCTCGCTCCACGGCCGCGTGCCCGCGCGGCACTTCGCCCCGATGCCGAGCGTCGACGGCGGTGTGCTGCGCATCGACCGCCGATCGACACCGCTCGTCGATCCGCACGATCGGCGTGACTACGAAGGATTCGTCCGCGCGATGTTCACGGCGCGGGGGAGCGGCCTCCCGGCGCTGCTGCAGCACAGCACCCGCCTCACGAGGGCGCAGGCGCGCGCCGTCGTGAGGCAGGCAGGGCTCGCGTCCGACGCGCTGCCCCGCGACCTGCGCCCCGAGCAATGGGCTGCGGTGTGGCGTGGGGTCGCGCAGGCACTGCGCGGGCGCGAGGCGTGACGCGTCGCGGCCGGACCGCCGTCGATGGAGGACTGTCGCGCTGTCGGATGGCGACGCTAGCGTGGGGCGGACAGCCCGCTGACCGCACCGGAGGTGCCCATGTCATCCGTCGTCGCCACGATGTCGATCTCGCTCGACGGGATCGGCTCGGGACACCACCAGACCGAGGAGCGACCGTTCGGCGATGTGCCCGAGGGAGCGCTGCACCGGTGGATGTTCGAGACTCCCGACGAGAACCGCGCCGAGATCGACGCCATCGTGGCGGCCGGGGCCTTCATCATGGGGCGCAACATGTTCGGTCCGGTGCGCGGCGAGTGGGATCGCGACTGGCGCGGGTGGTGGGGGCCGAACCCGCCGTACCACCGGCCTGTCTTCGTGCTCACGCACCATGCGCGCGACCCGCTCGTGATGGAGGGCGGCACGACGTTCCACTTCGTCACGGACGGCATCCACGCGGCTCTCGATCGGGCCAAGGACGCCGCGGGCGACCTGCCGGTGCACATCGCCGGCGGGCCGACGACGACGAACGCCTACCTGGCCGCCGGCCTCGTCGACGAGCTCGCCCTGCAGATCTCGCCGAGCATCCTCGGCGACGGGCTGCGGCTCTTCGACGGCGTCGGCCCGCTGCGGCTGGAGCAGATCGCGGGGCGTGCGGCATCCCTCGTCACTCACGTGCGGTACCGCGTGCTGCCGGCCGACGGGGCGGCGACCGTCCCGTGACGCCGCACGAGCTCACGCGCGATCAGGCACGCCGCCTCATCGTCCGTGCGCAGCTGCTCGACGCCGACCGGCCCGGCGACGTGATCGAGGTGGCCGAGCAGCTCACCGCGATCAAGATCGACCCGACCGCGACGATCGCCCCCAGCGAGCAGACCATCCCGTGGTCTCGGATCGGCTGGTCGTACGAGCCTGGTCAGCTGCGCAAGGCGGCCGAGCAAGACCGGCTGCTCTTCGAGTTCGACGGTGCGTTCCGCCCCATCAGCCTGCTGCCCCTCATGCTGCCGGCCATGCGGAGGTGGCCGCAGCGCGAGAGCAGCCGGGAATGGCTCGAGGCCAACGCGGTGTTCCGCGCCGAGGTGCTCGCGCGCCTCCGCGACGAGGGACCTCTCCTCACGAGCGACATCCCCGACACCGCACAGGTGAACCGTGCGCCGGACGGGTGGTCGGGCACGAACCAGGTGCCGCACATGCTCGACTTCCTGCTGCGTCAAGGGGAGGTCGCGGTCGTCGGCCGCGAGGGCCGGCATCGACGGTGGGACCTCGCGGAGCGCGTCTACCCGAAGGACCTTCCCGAGTACGGCGACGAGGAGGCCGCGCGGATGCTGTCGGAGCGACGGCTGCAGGCCGGCGGGGTCGCCCGTGCGCACTGGTGGTGGTCGGGCATCGCGAAAGAGACCGGCGAACCCGCGCTGGTCGAGGGGGCGAAGTACCGGGTCGACCCCGAGGCTCTCGCCGCCCTCGATGACGACAGCGGCGGCCGCGTCGCGTTCCTGAACCCGTACGACAGCCTGCTGTTCGACCGCCGCCGCCTGCAGGAGGTGTTCGAGTTCACGTACGTCTTCGAGCAGTTCAAGCCGAAGGCGCAGCGGATCTACGGCTACTTCGCGCATCCGATCCTGCTGGGGGATCGCTTCGTCGGGATGCTGGACGCCGAGGTCGACCGCGCCCACGAGGTGCTGCGCGTCAATGCCATTCATGAGTTCCTGCCGTTCGAACCCGAAGAGATGGACATGGTGCGCGCCGAGATCGCCGACCTCGCCGAGTGGCTCGGCGTCGGAGTCTCGGGCCTGCAGTGAACCCGACGTGAGGCGGCTACGCTCGACGGCGTGATGCCCCGCACGCTAGCCCATGACGCCGTCCTCCGCGAAGCCCGGCCGGGCGACGAACCCGGCATCCTGGCCTGCATCCGGGCACTCGCCGAGTACGAGCGCGAGCCCGACGCGGTCGAGAACACCGTGGACGCGCTCCGCGAGACACTCTTCGGCCAGACGCCGCAGGCGTTCGCGCACGTCGTCGAGCGCGGTGGCGCCGTCGTCGGCATCGCCCTGTGGTTCGTCACCTACTCGACGTGGACCGGACGGCACGGCATCTGGCTCGAGGACCTCATCGTGCTGCCCGAGTGCCGCGCCGCCGGCTACGGCAAGGCGCTCATCGCCTCGCTCGCCGCCGTGTGCGAGGAGCGAGGCTACTCGCGGCTGGAGTGGACGGTGCTGGACTGGAACGAGCCTGCGATCGGGTTCTACCGCTCCATCGGCGCCACGCCGATGGACGAGTGGACCACGCAGCGCCTCACCGGCGATGCGCTGAGAGCGCTCAGCGCGACGCTCGAGGCCTGATCCGGCCGTCCTGATCCGCCGTCGGCGCTGTCCGGCTTGACGGCGGCTCTCTCACGTCCTACAGTTTCTTCACGACTTAACAAAGGAGTGAAGTAATGCCGGCAGCGCGACCGCAGACCGACGTCACCCGGACGGCGATCCTGGCGCACCTCGGTGCCCACGGTCCCGCGTCGCGCGCCGATCTCGCGCGCGCCCTCGACGTCTCGCCGGCGCTCATCACGCAGCTGACGCGCGATCTGCTGGCGGACGATCTCGTGGAGGAACTGGAACAGGCGAGCAGCAGCGGGGGGCGCCCCGCGCGCATGCTCGGCCTGGTCTCGCAGGACGCGACCGCGATCGGCGTGAAAGTGGCGCCCGACCACCTCGCGATCGTCGAGGTGGGCATCGACGGGAACGTGCTGCGTTCCGAGACGAGCGGGTTCGACGCGATCTCGCCGCTGGCGACGTCTGCTCTCGTCGAACGCGTGCGGGACTTCGTCGCCGCCGACGGTGCGGGTCGCATCGTCGGCGTCGGCGTCGGGCTGCCGGGCACGGTCGCCGAGCGTGGCATCGGCATCGTCGACTCGACGCAGCTCGGCTGGAACCAGGTGCCTCTCGGCGAGATCCTGCGACGCGGACTCGATCTTCCCGTCGTCGTCGAGAACAACGTCAACGCCCTCAGCGTCGCGGAGCAGCTGTTCGGCCAGGGCCGCGCACACCGGAACGTACTGGTGGTCACGATCGGCAACGGCGTCGGCGCCGGGCTGATCTCGGACGGCGCGATGGTGCGCGGACGCGCCGGCGGGGCCGGCGACCTGGGCCACATCCCCGTGCGAGAGGACGGCCCGCTCTGCCAGTGCGGAAATCGGGGGTGTCTGGAGGCCATCATCGGACAGGGCGCTCTCGTCAACGATGCCCGGTCGATCCGGCTCGTCGGCCCCCAGGAGGGCATCGACGAACTGCGGTCACTCGCCGACGGCGGCAACGAGGACGCACGTGAGATCTTCGCCCACGCGGGACACCAGCTCGGCCGCGCGCTCGCCGGCGCTGTCAACCTGCTGGACCCCGACATCGTCGTGCTGCTCGGCGAAGGAGTGCAGGCGTGGTCGCACTGGACGGCGGCGTTCGACCGTGCTCTGCGCAGCGCCCTCGTGCCCGGAAAGCGGGGCACACCGGTGGTGGTCGAGCAGTGGGAGGACGATCGCTGGGCGCAGGGCGCCGCCGCCCTCGTGCTCGCGACGCCGTTCGACGCGCGCGGCGTCGCGGGCGACCAGGGACGCCTCGTGCGGGAACGTCTCGTGGCTTCGATGGAGGCGAAGTCGTGACGACCATCGCGCTGCGGTCGGCGGCATCCGAGTCCCCGCCACCTGACCAGCCGGCCGACTCCCCGCGGCCTCGGTCCCGGCGTCGCAGGGCGACCTACGCCCTCACGGTGGCGGTCTTCCTCTTGCCGAGCCTGATCCCGCTGCTCGCCTTCGTGATCGGGCCGATGATCTCGGCGGCGTGGACGAGCCTGCACTCGTGGAACCTCATCGGCGCCATGCAGTGGGTGGGTCTCGACAACTATGCTCACCTGCTCACCGACCCCGCGACGCACCAGGCGTTCCTGCACACGGTGTACTACATCGTCGGCTATCTGCCACTCGTGTACGTCGGCGGCCTGGCGCTGGCGCTCGCCTTGAACACGCGCCTGCGCGGCCGCGCGCTGCTGCGCGGGGTCTACTTCCTGCCCGTCATCACGAGCTGGGTGGTCGTCGCCCTCGTCTGGCGTTGGCTGCTCAACCCGAGCACGGGCGTGGTGAACACCGTGCTCGCGTGGTTCGGCGTCGAGGGGCCGGGGTGGTGGGCCGACCCCGCATGGTCCATGCCGTCGATCATCGTGGCGTCGGCGTGGAAGGACCTCGGCTTCGTCATGGTGATCCTGCTCGCCGGTCTGCAGGCCATCAACCCCGACCTGTACGAAGCAGCCGAGATCGACGGCGCGGGGTGGTGGCGACGTCTGTTCGGGATCACGCTGCCGATGCTGTCGCCGTCGACGTTCTTCGTCATCGTGCTGTCGCTCATCAACGGCTTCCAGGTCTTCGACCAGGTGTTCGTGATGACCGGCGGCGGCCCGAACAACTCGAGTCAGGTGGTGGTGCAGCAGGTCTACGATCTGACGTTCCGCTACGGGCAGGCCGGGATGGCCTCGGCGCTCTCGTGGCTGCTGTTCTTCGTGATCCTGATCGTCACGCTCGTCCAGTTCTACGGCCAGCGCAAGTGGGTGAACTATGACTAAGCCGCTGCGCACGACCCTGCTGTACGTCGTCCTCGTCGTCGGCGCGCTGATCATGGTGTTCCCGTTCGTGTGGACCGTCGTCACCTCGATCACGCCCGGTGCGACACTCACGACGACGCCCAAGCTCATCCCCGACGACCCGTCGCTCTCGCCGTACCTGGAGCTGTTCGACCGTGTGCCCTTCGCGCGGGTGATCGGCAACTCGCTGCTCATCGCCGTCGTCAGCACCCTGCTGCAGGTCGTCACGAGCGCGATGGCCGCCTACGTGTTCTCGCGCATGCCGTTCCGGGGCCGCGGTGCGATCTTCGTGCTGTACCTCGCGACGATGATGATCCCGTTTCAGGTGCTCATCGTGCCGCTGTTCGCCGAGATGAAGACCCTCGGCCTCATCAACACGTATCTGGGGGCCATCCTGCCCACGATCGCCTCGGCGTTCGGTGTCTTCCTGCTCCGTCAGGCGATGAACACGGTGCCGCACGACCTGGATCAGGCGGCGACCCTCGACGGCGCCGGCCACTTCCGCATCTTCTGGGTGATCGTGCTGCCGCTGGTCCGGCCGGCGCTCGCGACCCTCGCGGTTTTCGCGTTCCTCAACACGTGGAACAGCTTCCTGTGGCCGCTCATCATCCTGCGGGACCCGCTGATGCAGACGCTGCCCGTCGCGCTGTCGACGCTGCAGGGCCAGTACTCGACGCAGTGGGACGTGCTCATGGCGGGATCCGTCATCAGCATCATCCCGATGTTCGCGCTCTACGTCTTCGCCCAGAAGTACATCGTTCAGGGCGTCGCGGGGACGGGGCTGAAATGACCCGGCAGCACGTCCCGAACACCTCACCGCAACGATCGAAGGAGATTGCACTCACATGAAGAAGACGCTCATCGCGACGGCATCCGTCGCAGCCCTCGCGGCGGTCGGCCTCACCGGCTGCACGTCCGCCGGCGACGACTCCGGCGACGGCGACGCCGTCACCGTGACGTACTCGAACTTCATCTCCAACGGAGGCAATGAAGAGAACCTGCAGAAGATCGTCGACGCGTTCGAGGAGGAGAACCCCGGCATCACGATCGACGTCACGACGTCGGCGTACGCGGACTACTTCACGAAGCTGCAGACCGATCTCGCCGCAGGCACCTCAGCGGACGTCTTCGACGTCGACGCCGGCAGCTTCGCGAACATCCAGGCGAGCGGAGTGCTCGCCGAGCTCTCCGACGTCGACGACGCGGCGTACCGCACGTCGGTGCTCGACACGTACAACGTGGACGGCGGCCAGTACGGCCTGCCCACGTCGTTCTCGAACGTGGTGCTGTTCTACAACGCCGATCTGTTCGACGCCGCGGGCGTCTCGTACCCGACGTCCGACTGGACCTGGGCCGACGAGCAGACGGCGGCTGAGAAGCTCACCGACGCCTCGGCAGGGGTGTGGGGCGACTACCAGCCGATCTCGTACTACGAGTACTACAAGGCGGTTCAGCAGGCCGGAGGCGATTTCCTCAACGAGGACGGCTCTGCTGCCGCGTTCGACTCGGACGCGGGCGACGCCGCCGCCGACTGGCTCGCCGGCAAGTCGGGCACCGTCATGCCGACCGCCGCCGACGGCGCGGGCACGCCCGACTTCGACCTGAATCTGTTCAAGGACGGCAAGCTCGCGATGTGGCACACCGGGATCTGGATGATCGGCCTCGTGGGCGATCTTCCGTTCACGTGGGACATCGCCGTCGAGCCCGGTGACGTCCAGCAGGCGAGTGCCACGTTCTCGAACGCCGTCGTCGTCTCGGCGGACTCCGAGCACAAGGAGGCCGCGCAGAAGTGGGCCGAGTACCTCAGCAGCTCGAAGGAGATGGTGGACGTGCGCCTCGACGCGGGCTGGGAGCTCCCCGCCGTGAGCGACGACGCGCTGCTGGCGCCCTACCTGGAGAAGACCCCGCCGGCCAACCGCCAGGCCGTCTTCGACTCGCTCGAGAACATCGCGGTGGCTCCTGAGCTCGGCGCCAACGCCCAGCAGATCCAGGACGCCGTGACCAACGCGCTCGGCGAGATCGCGGCGGGCCGCGCGACGACAGAGGAGGCCATCCCGGCGCTCGCTGACGAGGTCGACGGCCTGCTGAAGAACTGACGCCCGCGTGCCCGCGGCGCGTGCCGCCGCGGGCGCGCCGGCCCCCCGCCCATCCCCCGAAGGACACTCCGTGACCGATACCTCCGACGTGCGCATCCGCGCCCTGGCCGAGCGCAGCATCAGACTCATCACCGACCTTCAGACCCCGGAGGGCGCGTACCCCGCCAGCCCGACATTCTCGGCGTACGTCGGCTACAGCTGGCTGCGCGACGGCGCCTTCATCGCAGACGCCGCATCCGCGGTCGGACGGATCGACTCGGCGACCCGCTTCTTCCAGTGGTGCGCCGACGTCATCGGCCGGCGCGCCGATCACATCCGCTGGATCGCGGCAGAGACGCGCGCCGGGCGTCCGCCCGCGGCAGAGCACATGCTGCCTGCCCGCTTCACATTCGCCGGCGAAGACGGCGCCGACGAGTGGTGGGACTTCCAGCTCGACGGGTACGGCACCTGGCTGTGGGCGCTCACGGAGCATCTGGAGCGTCATGGGCTGGATGCCGCTCCCTTCAGGCCGGCGGTCGAGCTCACCGTCGACTACCTCGCCGCGTCGTGGCAGCGGCCCTGCTACGACTGGTGGGAGGAGCACTCCCAGCACGTGCATGTCTCGACGCTCGCGTGCATCGCCGCCGGACTGGACGGCGCCCTGCGCTCCGGTCTGATCGGCGCGGCACGCGCGGACGGGGCGCGGCGGATCGTGCCCGCGATCCGTGACCTCGTCGCCGCCCGGGGAACCGCCGACGGCCATCTCATCAAGTGGATCGGCAGCACCGCCGTCGATGGGAGCCTCGCCGCGGTCATCGCGCCGCTGGCCTTCGTCGACGCATCGTCGCCGGTCGCGCGGGCGACGATCGACGTCCTCGAGTCGCACGTGACAGTCGACGGGGGAGTGCACCGCTACCTCGGCGACACCTTCTTCGGCGGCGGGCGCTGGCCCCTGCTCTCGTGCTTCCTCGGCCTGGCTCACCTGGCCGCCGGTGACCGCACGCGCGCAGAGGAACTGCTCGAGTGGGCCGCTGCCACGGCGACGGCGGACCTCGATCTGCCCGAGCAGGTCGACGGGCACCTCATCGCCCCCCGCATGCAGCAGCCGTGGATCGACCGGTGGGGCACCGCCGCGACGCCCCTGCTGTGGAGCCACGCCATGTTCCTCCGGCTGGGACTCGCTCTCGGCCGCGTCGACGTCGCGGAGCTGTCCGATGCCGCCGCCGCACCCCAGCAGGAAGGACTCACCCGATGATCCGCCACCGCCCCGCCGGTTCCGGTCACCCGTACTCCGTCGACACCGAGCAGCGCTGGCCGGTGGTCCCGCTCGCCGGCGACACAACGACGCTCGGCATCCGCGCCGACGCCCGCATCGTCGCGGTCTCGTGCACTCTGGAATGGTGGGGGGATGCCGCCGACCCGACGCACGAGACGCACGAGCTCGAGCTCGCCCGCGTGGCGACGACGTCGCGCGGACGCGTCACCGACGGCGGGCACCTGGCGTCGGCGGCGAGCCGCATGGCCCGCGCCGTCGGAGGCTGGCAGGTGGTCACGCCGGCACTGCGCTCGGGCGGGACCTATCGCTACCGGTTCAGCGGCACCCGCGAGGACGGCACCACGGAGCGTACGCGCTGGTTCGAGTTCCGCGCCGCGGCTTGGATCCCCGCCTCGGACGCGCTCATCCAGCACGGCGGTGCGCGTGCTGTCGAGGGCACCGTCGAGCAGCTGCACGACGGGCGCCGCGCGTGGCGCGTGCGGTTCGCCCTGCCGCTGGCCGCGGGCGAGCGGGTCACCGGCTTCGGCGAGCGGTACGACGCCGTCGATCAGACCGGCGCCGAGCTCGACTCGATGGTGTTCGAGCAGTACAAGAGTCAGGGCGACGAGCGCAAGACGTATCTGCCGATGCCGTTCGCGCACGTGGTCGGGGGTGAGGGCTGGGGTTTCCACGTCGACACATCACGTCGCGTGTGGTTCGACCTCGGTCGCACCGACCCCGCTCGCATCGGCATCGAGGCCGAGGTCGGCGAGGACGGACGTGTCGACGTGCGGCTGTTCGCCGGGACTCCGGTGGAGGTGCTGCGTGGGTTCCTCGATCGCGTCGGTCGGGCGACCGAGCTGCCCGCGTGGGTCTTCCGACTGTGGGCGAGCGGCAACGAGTGGAACACGCAGGCCGAGGTCATGCGCCAGGTCGAGCTGCACCGGCAGCACGACATCCCCGTCGGGTCCGTCGTGATCGAGGCATGGAGCGATGAGTCGACCTTCACCGCGTTCCGTGACGCCCGCTATGCGGTGAGCGACGACGGTGCTCCGCATCGGCTCTCAGACTTCACCTTCCCCGCCGACGGCGCCTGGCCGGACCCCAAGGGAATGACCGACGAACTCCACGTGCGCGGCATCCGCCTGCACCTCTGGCAGATCCCCCTCATCAAGATGCGGCCGCATCCGCACGGCCAGGCGGCAGCGGACGCGCGGGCGGCGATCCGCGAGGACGTTCTCATCCGCGAGCCCGAGCCGCGCGGCGGAACCCGCCCGTATCGTAACCGTGGCTGGTGGTTCCCGCTCGGGCTCATGCCCGACCTCACCGACGAGCGCGCTGCGCGGTGGTGGACCGAGAAGCGCCGCTACCTGGTGGACGAGATCGGCATCGACGGCTTCAAGACCGACGGCGGCGAGCACGCGTGGGGTGCCGAACTGGTGTACCTCGACGGCGGGCGCGGGGACGAGAAGAACAACACGTTCCCCGTCGCGTACGCCGCCGCGTACGGGCGCCTGCTCGAATCGAGCGGCAAGGCGCCCGTGACGTTCAGCCGCGCCGGCTTCACCGGGTCGCAGGCGCACGGCGCGTTCTGGGCCGGCGACGAGAACTCGACATGGGACGCTTTCCGCTGGTCGATGAACGCGGGTCTCACGGCGGCCGCCTCCGGCCTCGTGTACTGGGGGTGGGACATCGCGGGCTTCTCAGGCGAGATCCCGACGGCGGAGCTCTACATCCGCGCGACGCAGGCCTCCGTGTTCGTGCCGATCATGCAGTACCACTCCGAGTTCAACCACCACCGCACACCGTCACGGGATCGGACGCCGTGGAACATCGCGGAGCGCACCGGCGACGACCGCGTGCTGCCACTGTTCCGTCGCTATACACGGCTGCGCGAACGGCTCGTTCCCTATCTGCAGCGCGCGGCCTCAGCGGCGGTCTCCACCGACGCGCCGCTCATGCGCCCGCTGTTCTTCGAGTGGCCGGACGATCCTGCGGTGTGGACGTCCGACGCGCAATGGCTCCTCGGCGACGACCTGCTGATCGCGCCGGTGGTGCAGTCCGGCGCTGTCCGGCGCACGCTGTACCTGCCGCCCGGGGAGTGGACCGACGTGTGGACGGGTGAGATGCTCGCGGGCGGGCGGATCGTCGATGTGGACGCGCCGTTGGACCGCATTCCGGTGTTCGCCCGAGGGGCGTCCGCGCCGGAGTTGAGCGCGCTGTTCCGCGCCGACGACTGAGCGCGCGCCGGCCGCCTCAGGGCACGCGGTTCGAGACGGTCAGCAGCACGACGGAGTCGTCGAGCGCCTCGAGGCTGCGGCGGCGCGAGGGGATCGTGAGGTGATCGCCCGAGACGCCGTCCCATGACTCGTCGCCCGCCACGAGCCGCACCCGGCCGCGCAGCACCTGCAGCGTGGCCTCGTGCGGGCTCTCGTGCTCGGCGAGCTCATGGCCGGCGCGCAGGGCGATGACCGTCTCGCGCAGCGCGTGCTCGTGGCCGCCCCTGATCGTGCGGGCGGCGCGGCCGCTGGAGGCGTCCTTCGCGGTCGCCGTCAGCTCGTCGATCAGGTCGGCCAGGTCTGTGCTGTCCATCGGCATCGCCTTCGTTCGCCCATCGCCTCGACCCGCTTCGTCGCGGCGGATGGCCCGGAGTCTACCGGCGCGGGTCGCACGGAAGACAGGGCGGACCGGCATCCCGGGAATCCTCGCGCTTCTCTCGCGGTTGCGAGCATCATTGCACCGAAGGGAGCCGCCCCATGAACGGACTCGAAGTAACCGTCCTGGTCGGGATCACGGTGCTGACGGGCGCCATCCTGGCGCCGAGGCTGCGCATCGCTGTGCCGCTGCTGCTGCTCGTCGCCGGGCTCGCACTGGGGTTCATCCCCGAGGTGCGTGAGATCGTGCTGCCGCCCGAGACGGTGCTGCTGCTGTTCCTCCCGGTGCTGCTGTTCTGGGAGAGCCTCACGACGTCGCTGCGGTCGATCCGGCGTGACTTCCGCGGCATCGTGCTCTCGAGCACGGTGCTCGTCGTCGCCACCGCGTTCGCCATCGCCGGGATCGCCTATGCGCTCGGACTGCCGTGGAACGCCGCGCTCATCCTGGGTGCCGCCGTCGCGCCGACCGACGCGACCGCCGTGGCCGCGCTCGGCCGCATGCTGCCGCGCCGCAACTTCATGAACCTCAAGGCCGAGAGCCTCACCAACGACGGCACCGCGCTCGTGCTGTACGGCGTCGCCGTCGGGGTCGCCGTGGGCGGGCAGTACACGCCCCTCGACATCACGTGGCTCGTGCTGCTGTCGTACATCGGCGGGGCCGTCGCGGGACTCGTCGTGGCGGGGGTCGCGTACCTCGTGATGCGCCGCGTGCGCAACACCCTCAACCTCAACATCGCGCTGCTGCTCGTGCCGTTCACGGCGTTCCTCCTCGCCGAGCTGATCCATGCGTCGGGCGTGCTGGCCGTTGTGGTGGCGGGGCTCATCGCGGCGTACATCATGCCGCGCATCAGCACGGCGGCGTCGCGGCGGCAGGCGCAGTGGACGTGGCCGCTCGGATCGTTCCTGCTGAACGGGTCGCTGTTCGTCATCATCGGGTTCGAGGTGCAGGCGGTCGCCCACGAGATCCCCGGCCGCGAGATCGGCTGGCTGGTGCTCGTGACCGTCGCGGTGTGGCTGGGACTGCTGATCACCCGCTTCGTCGTGCAGACGGCATCGGTGATGGTCATCCGGATGCTGGACCGCAGACCGTCGCAGCGTCTGCGGCGCACCACGTGGCGTTCTCGCGTCGTGAGCGCGGTGGCGGGCTTCCGCGGCGCCGTGTCGCTCGCGATCGCGCTCTCGGTGCCGTTGACGACGTCGGCCGGCGACGCGCTGCCCGGGCGCGACGAGATCGTGTTCATCACGGCCGGCGTCATCGTCTTGACGCTCCTCGTGCAGGGACCCCTGCTGCCGTCTGTCGTGCGGTGGGCACGGTTCCCCGACGACGTCGCCATGCAGCAGGAGCTCGAGCTCGCGGAGCGCGCGATCACGGGCGCCGCCCTCACGGCGGTCAAAGAGCTCGCGCACGACCACGGCATCAGCGAAGAGACCCGCGACCGCCTCACGCGCGACTACTACGAGTACCTCGAGCGCAACAACGAGCGCGTGCAGGCGCGGCAGCAGGCGGAGGTCGATCGGCAGATCGCCGACCTCGATCGTCGCATCGGAGAGACGGATGCCGCCGCCGAGGCCTCGCTGGAGGGCACGACCGTCCTGGTGGCCGCGCCCGATCCGCTGCCCTCGCCGCGCGAGCGCGACGAGGAGTACTCGAAGCTGCGCATCGCGGTGCTCGACCGCAAGCGCGAGGTGCTGTACAGGCTGCGGCGCGAGGGAGTGGTCGACGACGCCGTCGTGACGCAGATCCAGACGCGGCTCGACGTGGAGGAGCTGCGCATCACCGGCGTCGAGATCCTGGACTGAGTGGATGCCGCGGGCCGCGGCATCCACTCGAGCCGCGTGAGGTCACGCGAGCGTGGAGCGCCAGCCGAGCTCGGGGGCGACGTACTTCGCGAACGACTCGACGACGCGCAGATTGAACTCGACGCCGAGCTGGCTCGGGATCGTCAGCATGAGGGTGTCCGCCGCGGCGATCGCGGCGTCGTCCTTCAACTGCTCGACGAGCACGTCTGGCGCCGCCGCGTACGTCTTGCCGAAGGTCGAGCGGATGCCGTCGATCACGCCGATCTGGTCGCCGTCCTGACGGCCGCCGAAGTACATCTCGTCTTCGGCCGTCGTGATGGGGAAGATGGAGCGGCTCACCGACACGCGCGGGGTCCCGGCGTGGCCGGCGTCGCGCCACGCGGCGCGGAAGCCGTCGATCTGCTCGGCCTGCAGCAGGTCGAACGGGCGTCCGTCGGCCGCCGTCAGGAGCGTGGACGACATGAGGTTCACCCCGACGCGACCGGCCCACTCCGCGCTGTCGCGGTTGCCGGCGCCCCACCACACGCGCGAGCGCAGGCCGGGGGAGTGGGGTTCGATGCGCTGCAGCCCGGTGCCGCCGCCGAAGGGCGAGTTCGCGTCGCGCTCGGCGAGACCCTCGCCCTCGATCGCGCGCAGGAACAGGTCGAAGTGCTCGCGGGCGATGTCGGCTCCGCGCGGATCCTGCGAGCCCGTGTAGCCGAACGCCTCATACCCGCGCACGACGGACTCGGGTGAGCCGCGGCTGACGCCGAGCGCGAGCCGGCCGTCCGAGATCAGGTCGACCGCCGCGGCCTCCTCCGCGAGGTACAGCGGGTTCTCGTAGCGCATGTCGATGACGCCGGTGCCGACCTCGATGCGCCGCGTGCGCGCCGCGATGGCGGCCAGGAGCGGCATGGGCGACGCCTGCTGGCGGGCGAAGTGGTGCACGCGGAAGTACGCGCCGTTGACGCCGAGCTCGTCCATGCCCTGGGCGAGGTCGATCGCCTGGTGCATCGAGTCCGCGGCGGTCAGCTGGCGTCCGCCGCCGAGCGGGCCGTAGTGGCCGAACGAAAGGGTTCCGAAGCGTTCCATGTCGACTGCAACCGTACGCTCGCAGCATCCATTCCGGTGAATGGATGCTGGCGGCCGGTGCGTCAGGCCGGCTGAGCGACGCCCGCCTGCAGGGCTTCGACGACCGGCGCCAGCTCCGGCTGCTGCGCGGCCTCGGCGAGGACGCGCTCGAGGGTCTCGTCATGGATCGGGTGCGCGCGTTCGTAGAGCGCGCGGCCGGCGGGCGTGAGCTCGGTGTAGATGCCGCGGCGGTCGTCGGCGCAGAGGACACGGGTGATGAGGGCTCGGTCCTCCAGGCGCGTGACGAGTCGGGTCGTCGCGCTCGGGCTGAGGGCCGTCGCGCGCGCGAGCTGCTGCATGCGCATATGCCAGCCGTCCTGACGGCTGAGCGCGTCGAGCACCGTGTACTCCACGACCGACAGATCGACGGATGCCGCCAGGGCGCGTTCGAGTGCGGTGTCGATGAGTCCGTGCAGGGCGGCGAGCGTGCGCCAGCCTTGCGCGCGCACTTCGACGGCGTCGTCGGCGATGCCCATGGGTCCTCCTCGGTCTGGTCAATGTAGTTGCTTGCGCAAATACCACGCGTGTGCAACTATGTATCTCACTCGCGCAATATCCCGCGCGTGCAAACAATCGTCAGTGTAACAGGAGATCCCCCGTGCCACTCGGACTCATCGCGCTCGCCATGGGCGCATTCGGCATCGGACTCACGGAGTTCGTCATCATGGGCCTGCTGCCCGCGGTCGCACAGGACTTCGGGGTGACGGAAGCGGCGGCCGGCTGGCTGATCTCGGGATACGCGCTCGGCGTCGTCGTCGGAGCCCTGGGACTGACCGCGGCCACGACGCGGCTGCCGCGCAAGCCGGTGCTGCTCGGACTCGTGGTGCTCTTCATCATCGGCAACGTTCTCACCGCCGTCGCGCCCGACTACGCGCTCGCGATGACGGGCCGCGTGCTCGCCGCCCTCTCGCACGGAGCGTTCTTCGGCATCGGGTCCGTCGTGGCGGCGAGCCTCGTCGCGCCCGAGAAGCGCGCGGGCGCGATCGCGATCATGTTCACCGGGCTCACCGCGGCCAACGTGCTCGGCGTGCCGTTCGGCACCTTCATCGGGCAGCAGTTCGGATGGCGCTCCACGTTCTGGGTGATCTCGGCGATCGGCGTGCTCGCCCTCGCCGGCATCGCCGCGCTCGTGCCGGCGGCCAAGGGGCCGCAGGAGCGCATCAGCCTGCGGCGTGAGCTGCGCGCATTCCGCTCCACGCAGGTGTGGCTGTCGCTGGCGGTCACGGTGCTCGCCTTCGGCGGCATGTTCGGCGCCTTCACCTACATCGCCTACACCCTCACCGAGGTGACCGGCTTCGCGGCCGGAGCCGTGCCGTGGCTGCTCGTGCTCTTCGGCGCGGGGCTCGTCGCCGGCAACTGGCTGGGCGGGCGCCTCGCCGACCGTCGTCTGGACCTGACGCTCGTGGTCTTCATCGGTGCCCTCGTGGTGGCGCTGATCGCCTTCGCGCTGCTCGCGGCATCCCCGGTGGCGACGATCATCGCGCTGGTGCTCATGGGCGCGTTCGGCTTCGGCACCGTGCCGGGGCTGCAGAGCCGCATCATGCACTACGCCGACGGTGCGCCCACGCTCGCATCGGGCGCCAACATCGGCGCGTTCAACGTCGGCAACGCGCTCGGCGCATGGGCCGGCGGGATCGGCATCAGCGCAGGACTGGGCTACACGGCGCCGGTGTGGATCGGCGCGGTGATCTCGGCCGCCGGGTTCGTCGTGATGGTCGTGGCGGCGCTCGCCGCACGTCGCGTGCGCTCCGCCGTGCGCGCGCCACGGACCGCCGTCGCCGCCACGACGAGCACGGTGCCCGTCCGCGTCGGCTGATCGTCCGACATCGACCGGCACGGCGTGTGCACCCCTGTCCGGGTGCGCGCGCCGTGCCTACGATGGCTCCATGGTCCAGGTCCGTGTTGCCGGCGTCGCCCTCGATGCCTCGGGGCAGCACGTGCTGCTGCTCAAGCCCGTCGACCAGATGCCGGGCGACGGGTACGTGCTGCCGATCTGGATCGGGCAGCTGGAGGCCACGTCGATCCTCGTCGCCGTCGAGAACGCCGACGTGCCCCGCCCGCTCGCGCATGACCTGATGCGTTCGATGCTCGTCGCGCTGGACGCCGTCGCGACGCGCGTCGAGGTCACGCGTGTCGAGGACGGCACGTTCTACGCGGAGGTCACACTGTCGACCGCCCTGGGCGACCGCGTGGTCGATGCGCGACCATCCGATGCGATCGCGCTGGCGTCGCGCGTGGGCGCGGCCATGTGGGTCGCCGATGAGGTCATCGCCGAAGCGGGGGTGCCCGACGTGCTCACCGACACGGATGCCGCTGAGCGGCTGGACGAGTTCAAGAAGTTCCTCGACGACGTCGAACCCGAGGACTTCGACGGCTGAGGTGTATCAGGAGCGGCGGATGCCGCTCCATCACGGGGTGTGCTGCGCAGATGACGCAGCACCATCCCGAACGAAAGGCATCCCCATGTCGTTGAACGACCTCGCCATCGACGTCCCGCACGCGGCCGCAGGCGCCGCAGCCGCAGACCTGCGTGCACTGGGCGACACGGTGCTCCTTCCCGGCGACGCCGGATTCGACGCGGCCCGGACGCCGTGGAACCTCGCCGTCGTGCAGAACCCGTTCGCTGTGGCCGTGCCCCGCACCGCGGGCGACGTCGCCGACGTCGTGCGCGCGGCGGTGCTCTCGGGGCTGCGCATCGCGCCCCAGTCGACCGGCCACGCGGCGGCCGCGCTCAGCGAGACCGACCTCACCCACACCGTGATCGTGTCGCTCAAGCACCTCCGCGGTGTCGAGATCGACCCGCAGGCGCGCACCGCCCGCGTGCTGGGCGGATCGCTGTGGAACGACGTGCTCGAGGCGGCGACGCCGCATGGCCTGACCGCGCCGCACGGTAGCGCCGGCGACGTGTCGGTGGTCGGCTATCTGCTGAACGGCGGGCTGTCGTTCTACGGCCGCGCCCACGGACTGGCCGTCAACACGGTCCGCGCCGTCGAGGTGGTCACCGCCGACGGCGCCGTCGTGCGCGCGAGCGCCGACGAGAACGTCGATCTGTTCTGGGCTCTCCGTGGCGGCTCGGGCGCCTTCGGCGTCGTGGTCGCGATCGAGATCGACCTGCTGCCGATCGCCGACATCTTCGCCGGGATGCTGCTCTGGGACGCCTCGCACGCGAGCACGGTGGCGCACGCGTGGGCGCAGTGGACCGCGACGGCTCCCGAATCGGCGACCACGGCGCTGCGGATCCTGCACGTGCCCCCGCTTCCCGAGCTGCCGCCGTTCCTGTCGGGTCGCTCGCTCGTCGTGATCGACGGCGCGATCGAAGAGACGGATGCCGCGGCCGCTGCTCTGCTGGAACCGCTGCGTGCGCTGCATCCCGAGATGGACACGTTCGCGCGCATCCCGGCGCCGGCGCTCGTGCAGGTGCACATGGATCCGCCCGAGCCCTCGCCGTCGGCGACCTGGCACGCGATGCTCGGTGAGCTTCCCGCCGACGCGGTGGACGCCTTCGTGGCGTCGGCCGACGAGCCCGGCCTGTTCGTGCACGAGCTGCGTCACCTGGGCGGTGCGCTGAACCGTCGCCCCGCAGGGGGCGGCGCCATCGCGTCGCTCGCGGGGGAGTACGCCCTGCACGCCGTCGCGATGGTGCCCGTGCCCGAGGCGGCGCCGGCCGCGACGGCGGCGGTGCGCGCGGCGGTCGCCGCGCTCGCCGCCTGGCACACCGATGCGCTGGCGCTGACCTTCATCGACGCGCCCGGTGCCGACCGCTCCCTCGGGTTCGGTGCGGCGCGGGCGCGCCTGCGCCAGCTCAAGCTCGACTACGACCCCGCGAACCTGTTCGCGGCGGCCCGCCCGGTCTGACCCGGCCCGTGGGGGTGCGGCTCAGGCCGCGGCCCTGCGGACCTCGGCGGCGACGTCGTCGGGTGAGCCCTGCCACGGCGTGCCGTGTCCGGGGAGCACCCACGACGCCTTCACTCCGGCCAGGCGCTCCAGCGACTCCAGCGCCTCGGCGGGCTCGTCCGTGAAGGGGGCCGGCTGCAGGCCGGTGCGGCCGGTCAGCACATGCCTCGTCGTCAGTGCGTCGCCGACGAAGACCGCGTCGGCGAGTTCGGAGTACACGGCGATGCTGCCCGCCGAGTGCCCCGGCATCCCGATGATCACGGGCGAACCGGGGAGGTCGAGCACGTCGCCGTCGTGCACCTCGACGACCTCACTCACGTACTTCGTCGGCATCGCGCGCTTGCGCAGCGCGTAGCCGAAGAACCCGAGCGTGGGGCCGAGCTTCATCGGGGGCATCTCGACCTTGCCCTTCTCGCCGGTGCGGGCGCGCACGGCGTCGGCCTCGTGCACGTAGACAGGAACGCCGTGATCGCGGCGCAGGCGCTCGGCGAATCCGATATGGTCGCTGTCGCCATGGGTGAGCACGACGCCCTTGACGTCGCCGGGCGTGAGGCCGAGGGTCTTCAGCTCGCGGACGAGGTCGCCGTAGTGGCCGGGCAGTCCGGCGTCGACGACCGTGACCCCGTCGTCGGTCACGATGAGGTACACGGCCACGATGTCGTTGCCGATGCGGTGCAGGTGGGGTGCGAGCTTCATGGGGTGTCCTTCTCGGTCGCCGTGGGGATTGGCATGGCTACGATACGTAGCTATCATGGCTCACGTCAATAGCCATCGAGAGGAATCCCGGATGCCGACTCCTGAGCGCACCACGACCGCCGAGATCATCGCCGCAGGGCGGGACCTCCTCGAAGAGTCGGGCCTTGCCGGGCTCACGATGCAGAGCGTCGCCCAGCGCGTCGGAGTGCGTGCTCCGTCGCTCTACAAGCGCGTGCGCGACCGCGACGCACTGATCGCGGCGGTGGCCGAGGCCACCGTGGCCGACCTGATAGGGCGGCTGGAGGCATCCGATCGCTCCCTCGAGAGCCTTGCGCGCGAATACCGCGCGTTCGCCCACGACCGGCCCGAGGCGTTCCGCCTGCTGTTCGGATCGGCGGCGCCGCAGGAATCACTCGACCGTGCGGGTCGTCTCATCGTGCACAGTGCAGGTGAGCTCGCAGGTGCGGAGCATGCACTGGATGCCGCACGACTGGTGACCGCGTGGGTCACCGGATTCCTCCACATGGAGCTCTCAGGGGCGTTCCGCATGGGCGGCGATGTCGACGCGGCCTTCGACTACGGCCTCGCGGCAATGCGGCGCGGCCTGGCGTCCTGACGCAGCCGCCCGCACGGAACGATCCGCGGCCGCGGCGCTCTGTGCGAGAACCGCGGCCGCGAAACCGATCACGCCGCGTCGCGGCGTGGGCGGTGCACCGTGAGGCTGGCCGGACCGGTGAGCTCGGACGAGAGCAGTTCGAGCCGCACCGGGTTCGGGAACAGCCGGCGTCCCTCTCCGACTGCGGTCGGGAAGGTGATCAGGCGGTACTCGTCCACGAGATCCGCCGCACGCAACGCGTCGACGACCGCGTGGCTGCCGATCACGACGACATCCCGGGTGATGAGGGTCGCACCGACCCAGTCGAGCAGCGATCCCGGCACGGCGTGGGAGTTCGCCCACGCGGCGTCCGGAAGCGGGCGGCTCGTCACGACGGCCTTCTCGGCCCGGTTCATCGCCTGCGCGAAGGTGTTGTCGCGCGACGGCCACAGGGTGGAGAAGTGGTCCCACGTGCGGCGACCGAACAGCAACACCCCGGTCTCGAAGATGCTGCCGAGGCGGAACTTGTCTCCCGCGACCCCCTCCGGCCCGTAGGCCATCGCCCAGCCGCCGAACGGCGTGCCGCCGCGGCCGTCCGGGTCTTCGACCACACCGTCCAGCGTGATGTACTGCACGACGATCAGTCGTCCCATGTCATCCTCCTCATGTCTCCCGCTCGGGGCGGGTTCGGAGGGATATACGGATGGGATGCCGCGAACTCATCGCCGTGCGGCCGATTCCCGCTGCAGCAGCGCGAAGAGCCGCGGGTCCTGGTAGACGAGCACGTGCCCGATGGCCCCGGAGGCGTCGCCGTCGAACAGCTGCACGGTGTGCGGCTCCGCTCCGTCCGCGGTCGCGCGAGACAGCAGGATGCCGGGCTGGCCGTTGGCCGAGATCGGCTCTGCGTGCCACGCTGTGCCCCGGCGCGCGAAGAACTCCTCCATGAACGCACGATACGTGTCGCGGCCCGTGGACCACGCCGGCACCGGCGGCATCTCGAACACGAGGTCGTCCGAGACGAGCGCCGCGAGCGCATCGACGTCTGCGCGCTCGATCGCCCGCGCGTAACGCTCGACGGCGGCCGGCGCGAGTTCGTGGGGCCGATGCGTGCCCGCCGCGATCGCGCTGCGCGCGCGCTGCAACGCCGAGTTCGCCGAGGCGACCGACACGTCCAGCACCGCCGCGGTCGCCGCCGCCGAGAGTCCGATCAGCTCGCGCAGCACATAGGCGCCGCGCTGCAGCGGTGACAGCGACTGGAGCATGGCGGTGACGGCGAGGCGGACGTCGCTGCGCCGCTCGGCGGCTGATTCGACCTCGGATGCCGCCACCCACCCCGTCGGCGCCAGCATCAGCCACGGCACGTCGAACGCGGGGACCAGCGGTGCGCCGATCTCGATGCCCGGCTCCTGCAGGTCGCGGGGGAGCGGGCGGCGCGGCGTCTCGCGGAGGCGGTCCACGCACACGTTGCGGGCGATGCGGAAGACCCACGTGGCGAGGCCGGCGCGTGCCGGATCGAACGTCGCACGTGCCTTCCAGGCACGCTCCATCGCGTCCTGTGCGGCATCCTCTGCCTCGAACGGCGAGCCGAGCATCTGGTAGCAGAAAGCCAGCAGGCGCGGTCGGAGCCCCGCCAGCGCTTCGGCGTCGAACGAGGTCACAGCGCGAGCCTAGAGGCCCGCGTCGACATCCGTCTCGTCGTCGCCGATCAGCGACACGACGTAGTCGAGTGCCTCCTGTGCGAGCGCCGCCCAGCTCGCGAGGGTCGCCTCGTGGTCGGCGCGAGCCGGCACCGCGATCCACTCCCGCATCGTCCGGGTGCCCATCGTGACCTCCTGCGCGTCGCCGTCTGCGACGAGTGCGACGGCGCGGTCGCGCGGCAGCTTCAGGATGAGGCGGTTCTCGTGTCCGAGGAATGCGACGATCTTGCCCCTCGCGCGGATGCCGGGACTGCGGAACATCGTGCCGATCGTCAGCGGGCCGTCGTGCTCGAGCTGCGCGGCGACCTCGTCGAGGATGTGCGCGTCGACGTTCATGGCAGAGCCTCCTCGGGCTGCGGCATCCCTGCGGGGTATCCGCCGACCACGCGACGAACCGCCTCGACGTCCCCTGAGATCATGCCGGCCGATGCCGCGGCGTCGACCGGGAGCTGTCCGGTGAACAGGGCGACGAGTGCGCCGGGATCGCCGTCGACGACAGCGTCCGGCTCGGCGGCGGACGTGCTCGCGGCCACCTCGACGTGCCCGCCGCCGACCGCGATGTCGCAGCCGTCGTCGAGCGAGCCGACGCGGACGACCTGCGGCGGCGCGCCCGGCGCGTTGTCGCGGCACAGCCCGCGCAGCGGCAGCTGCAGCCAATGGGCCCGGAACTCCTCGTGCGCAGACGGCGGGCTCATCATCGGCGCTCCCCACTTGACGAGCTCGCGGAGCGTGCCCTCGAGGGCGGCGCCGCGCGGAGTGAGCTCGAACACGACCACGCTCGCGGGCCGGGGAAGCTGCGTGCGGACCACGAGACCCGCTGCCTCCAGCTCACGCAGTCGCGTCGCGAGGAGGTTGGTCGCGATGCCGGGGAGCCCACGCTGCAGGTCGGCGTACCGAGAAGGGCCGAGCGACAGCAGCTCGCGAACGATCAGGAGCGTCCAGCGGTCGCCCACCACATCGAGCCCGCGGGCGAGCGCGCAGTACTGGCCATACGACCTCATGCGGCGAGCATAGCGGACAGGGGTTGACAAAGAAACGTGCCCACTTGAGTATTTCAAGTGACGCGACGAGAGCGTCGCGGAAGGGCGAACGGAGGACGCCATGACCATCAACACATCTGTGACCGAGCACGCCACCCTCGCGCGGTACTACGACGTGCTCGGCGCCGCCGCCGAGGCATATCGCGACGGCCGTGACCTGCTGCCGCTGCTCGCCGACGATTTCGTGTTCGACGGCCCGATCGCTGGGCGCGTGACCGGTGCTGCCCGATTCGCGCACGGCGTCCGGGGATTCATCGAGAACGCGGGCGACATCACGCCCCTGCAGGTCGTGATCGGGGATGCCGCAGCCGCCGTGCTCTATGACGCCGAGATGCCCGGCGGCCCGGTGCGGTTCTCTGAGTTCTTCGTCTTCGACGGCGACCGGATCTCCGAGCTGCGGATCCAGTACGACGCGGCCGACTACGTCGCGAAGGGCGGGCGCTGACCTCTCAGCGCTCTGCGGCGTCGCCCTCGGTCGGACGGTACTTGATCATCCCGCCCGCGACGAGGAACACGACCGCGGCCGCAGGCTGCGCCGCGATCCAGACGGGACCGCTGAAGTCGAACGGATAGATCGGGTTCCAGATGACGGCGATGGCCGCGAACACCGGCAGCCACCACCATTGCTTCGCCTGCACCGCGAACCACGCGACGATGATCGCGAGGATCGCGACGACGAATCGGATCAGCAGGAACCAGTCGTTGCCGATCAGCAGCGGCGCCAGGAACAGTGCGATCGCGGCGAGCACGCCGGGGGCGAGCGCATTTCGCTGATAGGCGACAGGCTGCGGGGTGCGTGCACTCATGCCTCGATCCTTTCACCCCGGCGCGCGGTACCCCGCCGCAGCGTCAGCGTCGCAGCGTCACTGGAGGCAGAACTCGTTGCCCTCGGGGTCGCGCAGCTGGTAGTAGCGCTCGCCCCAGGGCCCCCACTGCTGGTCGACCAGCCTCACGACGGTGGCACCGAGCCCGACGAGTCGATCCTTCTCGGCATCGAGGATCTCGTCGAAGGGACGGCTGTCGTCCGCCTCCCGCGCCACTGTCACGTCCAGATGGATCCGGTTGCGCCCGGACTTCGAGCCATGGGCGTGGTGGAAGTACAGCCGCGGTCCGCGTCCATCCGGGTCTTCCGCGACCGCTCGCTTGTCGAGGTCGTCCGGCGTCAGGCCGGCATCCAGCAGCTCCTGACGCAGCGGCTCCTCCCACTCCGCGGCCGGATACCCGAACACCGCCGACCAGAAGTGCGCGAGCGCACGTGGATCGTCTGCGTAGAACGTGATGTTGCCGAGTGTCACCATGAGCCGACCCGCCTCCCGTGTCGCGACCACGATCGCAGGGGCCACCGACACAGTGCAACGGCCCGCAGCGACAAGAGCACGAGCGTCGCTGCGACACACACACGACGGCCCACGTGTCAACACGCTGGTCGATGTCGTCGCCCGGCACGTAGACCTCTCCCCATGAAGCATCTCTCCTACTCAGACAAGGCTGTCTTCCTCGATGACGAGACCGCCGACCTCCTGCTGGAGTACACCGGTCTGCTCGCCGCGGAACGGGGCGGCGATACCGTCACCGTGCGCGCCGTGGCGCAGGACGGCAACGAGGTCCATCTCACCGTCGTTCTGAACGCGGCTACCAGCATGGCCGGAGAATCCACCAACTCCGACATGGTGCCGCCATCGAACGCCGTCGCCGTCGAGTACCTTCGGGAGAAGATCGCTCTGATCCGCACCCCTCCTGTGGCGCGCCCGATCGACGAGTCCGGCCTGCCGTCCCTTCCCCGGTTGGACGGCGAGCAGGGCTGACGCACGGCGTCGCCACAGACACGGGGCTGTGGTGGATTCCCGTGCTCGGACAGGCGTGCGTCAGACGCCGCTGTTCGCCTTCCCGTATCCCGCCAGGGTGAGAACGCTCTGCAGGCCCGCCGGAGTGCCCGCCCAGTGGCGCCGTATCGCCTCGATGCCGGCGTGCCGGATCGCGAACCGCAAGACGATCGCGACGACGATGGCGTCGTCGGCGTAGCCGAGCACGGGAATGAAGTCCGGCACGAGATCGATCGGCAACAGCAGGTAGCCGAGCAGTCCGACCAGCCACCACCGGGTTCCGCGCGGCACGGCGGGGTCACCCGCGAGACGCCTGACGAGCCGGATGACGTCCGGCACGAGCCGCAGCATCCCCTTCCAGTCCACATCCGAGCCGGCTCGACGCTGCTGAATCCACAGCACGAGCAGAAGAACCAGCCACAGCAGGACGAATCCGCCGGCCACGCCGAGTACGACGATCAGCCACTCCGGCATATCCGCTCCGCTCGATCCGTGTCGTACCCATCATCCAACCGCACGCGGGGTCCGAACCTGTCGGTCAACGGCGGCTGGTCCGGTCGGCGGGCTGACCGCGGCGTGTCAGTTCTGCGCGACCGCGGGCTCGGGCATCGCGACCGGGAAAAGCACCCGCACGGCCGCGTAGCCGAGCGCGGCGCCCAACAGCTGCGCTCCGATGAAGGGACCCACGGACTCCGGGGCGATGCCGGCGAACGTGTCGCTGAACATGCGTCCGATCGTGATGGCCGGGTTCGCGAAGCTCGTCGAGGAGGTGAAGAAGTATGCCGCGCCGATGTACGCACCGACGGCGGGTGCGGCGAGCTGCGAGCGTCCCGTCCGTACGAGCGCGAAGATCAGCACGATGAGCCCGGCGGTCGCGACCACCTCGGACAGCAGCACGGGCCACGCCGAGCGATCCGTCGTGCTCCACGCCACGGCAGGCTCCGCGAACATCGCATTGGCCAGGATCCCCCCGGCGATGCAGCCGATCATCTGTGCGGGGAGGTAGGTCGCCGCGATCACCCGCCTGCGCCGGTGGAGCGCGATGTCGACGAGGGTGACCACGGGATTGAAGTGGGATCCCGAGATCGTCGCGAACACGAGGATGAGCACGGCGAGCCCGAGCGCGGTCGCGAACGCGTTCTCCAGCAGTTGCAGGCCGACGTCGGCGGGGGAGAGGCGCTGCGCCGCGATCCCGGACCCGACGACCACCGCTGCCAACCCCGCGCTGCCGAGGAACTCACCCACGCAGGCGCGGACCGTCTGGCTCACGAGGCGACGAGGAGCTGCGAGACGCGGTCGAGCGCGCCGGGGACCAGCCTGAAGTACGCCCACGTGCCGCGCTTGCTGCGAGTGAGGAACCCTGCCGCCGTGAGGATCTTCAGATGATGCGACACCGTCGGCTGGCTCAGGCCCACGGGCTCGATCAGATCACAGACGCACGCCTCGGAATCCTCGGAGGCCGCGACGATCGACAGCAGACGCAGGCGGGTGGGGTCGGCCAGCGCCTTCATCGTCGCGGCCAGCTGCTCGGCTTCTTCGGCGGTCAGCGGCTCGCGGACCAGCGGGGCGCAGCAGGCGCGGGGGGTGATATCGGTCACGTCGAGCATGGTGGTCATATATCGATAGTAGTCGATATTGACATGCGTCGATAGATGTGATCAGAATCAGCTATCGAAGTTCATCGATATTTCTTGGAGGATGTTGTGACCCTGCTCGACCTCACCGCTCGTGTCGCGGAAGCCGACACGCTCCCCGCTCTTCCTGTCGCGATCATCGGCGCCGGCCCGATCGGGCTCGCCGCCGCCGCGAACCTCGCCGAGCGCGGCATGGACTTCATCGTGTACGAAGCCGGCGATGAGGTGGCGGCCAGCGTTCGTTCCTGGGGGCACACGCGACTGTTCTCGCCGTGGAAGCACCTGGTCGACCCGGCGTCGCGGCGTCTTCTGGAGAAGCGCGGCTGGGAACTGCCTGATCCGGAGAGGGCACCAACAGGGACGGAGCTCGTCGAGAGCTATATCGCTCCGCTGGCCGAGGTTCCCGAGATCGCCTCGCGGGTCCGCACAGGCGTCGAGGTCGTCGGCGTGACGCGTGAAGGAATGGACCGGACGCGGACGGCGCGGCGTGCTGCCACACCGTTCGCCGTCCGCGTCCGCACCGTGGACGGCGCGGTGGAGGACGTTGCCGCGCGTGCGGTCATCGACGCTTCCGGCACCTACCTCTCGCCGAACTCGCTGTCGTCCAGTGGTCTGGAGCTGCTCGGGATGACCGATATCGCCGATCGCGTCACTCCGGCGCTGCCCGATGTGACGGGAAGGGATCGTGGGGAGTTCGCCGGTCGGCGCGTGACGGTGGTCGGTGCGGGGCACTCGGCGGCCAACACGCTTCTCGCGCTGGTCCGGCTCGCCCGCGAAGAGCCCGGCACCGAGGTCACCTGGCTGATCCGCAACGCGAAAGCGGTGCGCGTGTCATCGTCGCCGGATGACGAACTCGTCGACCGCGCCAACCTGGGCAGTCGCGTCGACCGGGCCGTCGAGCGTGGCGAGATCGCACTCGTCGACGGGTTCGAGACGATCCGTGCCCGTCGCGTCGGCGACACCGTCGAGCTCGTCGGCCATCGCCGCGGGGAGGTGGTGACGCACGAGACGGACGTCGTGGTGAACGCGACCGGCTTCCGGCCGAACCTCGACATGCTTCGCGAGATCCGCCTCGAGCTCGACGACATCGTCGAGGCGCCCAAGCGCCTCGCGCCCCTCATCGATCCCAACGTGCACTCCTGCGGGACGGTGGAGCCTCACGGCTTCCGCGAACTCGCTCACCCCGAGAAGGGATTCTTCATCGTCGGGATGAAGTCCTATGGGCGTGCGCCGACCTTCCTCCTCGCGACCGGCTACGAGCAGGTGCGCTCGGTGACGGCGTGGCTCGCGGGCGACACGGCTTCCGCGTCGAATGTGGAACTCGTGCTTCCCGCCACCGGTGTGTGCTCGACCGGCGCCGTAAGCGGTGGAGGATGTTGCTCGTGACAGATGTGCGCGAGATGACAGCCGAAGACTGGCCGGCCGTGGAAGAGATCTATGCCCAGGGGATCGAGGACGGCGAGGCGACGTTCGAGTCGGCCACTCCCACGTGGGCGGGGTTCGATGCAGGCCGCCTCGCCGGTTCGCGCTTCGTCGCCCTCGATCCTGCGGGGATCGTGGTCGGCTGGGTCGCCGGCGCCGCCGTGTCGACCCGGCCGGCGTACCGCGGTGTCGCCGAGCACTCGGTCTACATCGCTCGCGATGCCCGAGGTCAGGGGATCGGTCGCCTGCTTCTGGACACGTTCATCCACGCCGCCGAGGCCCGAGGGATCTGGACCATTCAGTCGAGCGTCTTCCCCGAGAACGCCGCGAGCCTGCGCCTGCATGAGGCCGCCGGTTTCCGGGTGGTGGGCCGACGCGAGCGCATCGCCCGGTCGACCGTCGGTCCCCGCGCCGGCGCGTGGCGTGACACCATCCTGATCGAGCGTCGCAGCGCCGTCGTGGCGGCAGACTGACGCCGCCGACGAGTCGACCAGGCCGGCGCGACTCGCCTGAGAGATAGACTTTCGTCTATGAATCAGCCGGCGGACCTCACGACTCTGGCTGATCCGACCCGCGCGAGGATCCTTCGATTGATTCGGGACGCCGACGACGGTCGCGAGCTCGTCGGACGCCTCGCGGCAGAACTGGAGCTCACGCAGCCGACGGTCAGTCATCACGTGAAGGCGCTGCACCATGAAGGGATCGTCGTGCGGCGGCCCGAGGGGCGTCGTGTCTGGTATTCGATCTCGGATGACCACGCCGCACGGGTCGATGCCCTGCTCGGCGCGCCGCGCAGCGCTCCGGTTGAGCCTGACTTCGAACGGATCGCGAACGATCTCGCCGTCCGATTCGCGGGTGTGTTCAGCCGCGAGAGCGTGCGAGCCAAGGTTCAGGAGAGCTATCAGCTGCTCGCGGCCCGCTCGCAGTCGCCGCTGCTGGCGAGCCGCACGGCGGCGTTCGCCGCGCAGCGGCTCGATGCCATGCATCGCGCCCAGGGCACTCCTTCCGGCGTCCCGACGGTTCTGTTCGTGTGCGTCCAGAACGCGGGGCGCTCGCAGATGGCAGCGGGCGTCCTGCGGCAGCTGGGAGGCGACCGGGTGTCCGTGCATACGGCGGGGTCTGAGCCCGCCAGTGACGTGCGCCAGGCGATCGTCACGACGCTGGACGAGATCGGGATCTCCCTCGGGGCCGAGTTCCCCAAGCCGCTGACCGACGAGATGGTGCGGGCTGCGGACGTCGTGGTGACGATGGGCTGTGGTGACGCGTGTCCGATCTACCCCGGGCGCCGCTATCTGGACTGGGACCTGGAGGACCCGGTCGGCAGGTCGCTCGAACAGGTCCGCGTGATCCGGCAGGACATCGAGGACAGGGTCCGCGCGCTTCTCGCGGAGCTCTTGGCCGCGAGTCCAGCTGCCGGATCCTCGCGATAAATAGACCATGGTCTATGCTTTGTGAGAGAAAGCGAGGCCGCCATGACCGACAAGCCAACCGTTCTGTTCGTCTGCGTGCACAACGCAGGCCGCTCGCAGATGGCCGCGGGCTATCTGCGCGCCCTTGGAGGGGGCGCCGTGGAGGTGCTCTCTGCGGGCTCCGCCCCGAAAGACGAGATCAACCCGGTGGCCGTCGCGGCGATGGCCGAGGACGGGATCGACATCGCCGGCGGGACGCCCCAGGCGCTCACGGTGGATGCGGTCCGTGAATCGGACGTGGTCATCACGATGGGCTGCGGAGACGCATGCCCGGTGTTCCCGGGCAAGCGGTACGAGGACTGGGTGCTGGATGACCC
Source organism: Microbacterium jejuense (assembly GCF_019511665.1). Taxonomy (GTDB): domain Bacteria; phylum Actinomycetota; class Actinomycetes; order Actinomycetales; family Microbacteriaceae; genus Microbacterium; species Microbacterium jejuense_A. The sequence goes on along the minus strand of NZ_JAEUAW010000018.1, from coordinate 1,824 downwards.
GGCCGGTCAGCCCATCGATGCTGTGCGCCCCATCCGCGACGCGATCCGGGCGCGTGTCGAGGGGCTGCTGGCTGATCTGCTGCCGACGCACGACAGTGCAGGGATCTCAGGTGCGGAGGATGGGGGATTCGAACCCCCGAGGGGTTTCATCCCCAACACGCTTTCCAAGCGTGCGCCATAGGCCACTAGGCGAATCCTCCGGGCGGTCCCGGAGGACCAGAGAACATCCTACCCTGACGCGGCTCTCGTCCCTGCACCGGCGCCGTGCCGGCATAGACGCTGCCCGGGCGGATGACGAGCGAACGCGGCGCGAGGATCGCGACGATGCGGCGCGACGGCGGCACCGAGGCGAGCAGCGCGGCGCGGACCGCCGCCGCCGCGTCGGCTGCGGCATCCCCCATCCAGTACGAGCGCGTTCCCGCCTTCGAATAGCTGACGCGTTCGATCGCGATGAGGACGGTGTTCATGTCGGATGCCGGAACCCCGTGCTGCGCGATGAGCCGCTGTGCGAAGGCACGCGGCGTCTCGCTCGAAGGCACCTCGATGCCGATGTCGATCGCGGCGTCCTGGACCGACTGCCAGGCCGCGGCCGCATCGCCGCGACGGGCGGCCGCATCCTGCTGCCGGCGCCGCAGCTCGCGGGCGAGCAACGGCAGGGCGAGCACGAACACCACGAGAGCGACGACGCCGAACAAGGGGAGCGGGTCGATGGCGGAGCGAGTCGCGCCGGATCCGGACGCGCTGCGCTGCTGATCGGGCTCGAGTGCGTTCGGGTCGACCGACCGGGTCGGGGCCGGAGTCGCGCCCAGCGTCGGCGTGTCGGCGCCCTGGCCCTGACCCGGCACCGCGGCGGCGGGTGAGAACGTGGTCGGCACACCCAGGCTCACCGTCGGCTCGAACGAGATCCAGCCGACGCCCTCGAAGTACACCTCGGGCCACGCGTGCAGCTGCGAGCTCTTCACCGCGTAGACGGTCTCGCCGTCGACGGTCTCGGTGGTGGCCTCGCCGGGAAGGTACCCGACCACGATCCGCGACGGGATGTGGAGCGTGCGCGCCATGAGTGCGAACGCCGACGCGAAGTGCACGCAGTAGCCCTTCTTCACGTCGAGGAACTGCGCGACGGCATCGGCCCCGCTGCCGTCGAAGCCGTCCTCGACGGGCGCTTCGAGCGAGTAGGTGAACTCGCCGCCGCGGAACCACCGCTGCAGGGCGATCAGCTTGTCGTAGTCGGTCGCGGCGTCGGCGGTGACCTGCGCCGCCGTCTCGCCGATGATCGGAGGCAGGTCTTCGGGCAGCTGGGTCGTGTCGTCGCGCACCTGATCGCCGCCCGGGACGAGCGCGCGCATCTGCTCGAGCGACGGGCGCGGCGGGTCGTACACGACCTCGTAGGACTGGCCCTGTGTCGTGCCGCTGGCCGTGGCCACGGTGCGGTTGTACGGGACGGCTCCCCACAGTCCGTCGAGGCCCGTGACCGCCTGGGCCGGGTAGGGCACCGGCGCCCACACCGTGTCGAGGCTCACGATGTCGATCTTGGTCGTGTACTCGGCGGTCTCGATGTCGTCCGCAAGGTCGATCTCGCCGAACGCGCGGTCGCTGGTGAGCGCCACGGTCTGCGAACGGTCCGGCTCCCACACGTCGCCCTCGAACCTGCTGAGGGTGGTGGCGCGCAGGTAGGGCACGGCGGGGGCGTCGGTGCGCAGCTCGATGACGACGGTGTCCTGCGGTCGGCGGAGGTCGTCGCCGAGCTGAAGGGTCGCGTCGATCCCGGCGCCCGGGCCGAACCCGCCGCCGCCCGCGCGGGCCGGGCGCCGGGATCGACGCGAC
>NZ_JAEUAW010000017.1 GCF_019511665.1 Microbacterium jejuense | reverse complement strand
GAGCCCACCCCGACCCCGACGGCGCCCGGGAACAGCGGCAACGCCCCAGGCCACAAGAAGAAGCCCTGACGGACGGCGTCAACGGTCGTGTCCGAATCGTTGTGAGGGCGCGAATGCGTAGCGGCCGCGCGCCGGTAGAGTCGCGGGACCGCCCCTAGGAGACGCCTTGCGACGACCCCTTGCCCTCGCCGTTGCCGTGCTCGCGCTGACAGGTGTCCTCACCGCGTGCGCGCCGGCCGCCGAGCCGGAAGCCGACCCGACACCACGCGCGAGTGTCGCACCGACGCCTCAGCCGACGCCCACCGCCGAAGCGCGTGTCGTCGCTCCGGGCGAGAAGCCGCCCGCGGTATTCGACGGCGACTGCAACAGGGCTCTGGCTCCGGCCGACCTGCAGAGCGTCGTCGGAGCCTCGCTCCCGCTCGCGACGTCGGCCAGTGACGGCGATGTCGGCAACATCGGGGGGCTGGCGTGCAGCTGGGAGGCCGGCGGCGCCGCCGTGCGGGTGGAGATCCTGCCTCGCCCAGGGCTGGGCGACACGCAGTTCCCCCAGGACCAGGCGCAGTACTACTTCCAGGACTGCGATGCGCAGTGGGTCTGTTCGGGTGAGGCCGAGGACGCCGACCTGTGGATCGGCGCCTCGTTCCAGTCCTTCGCCGAGGCGGACCGTGACCAGATCGACGACTGGACCGCCGCGATCGCGGCCCTCATCGTCCGCAACTTCGCCGGTGACGCGGACCCGTGGGTCCGGGATCGGACTGGGTGGTGGGACGAGCTCGACTGCGCCGCTGTCGCTGGCGCCCTGTCGCGCGAGCTGAACACGGAGTTCTCGGGCGAGCGCGGTGGTTTCATCGACCCACCGCTGCCCGGCATCGTGCTCGCCACGGCGGCCTCGAACTGGTCGAACTGCTACCTCTACGACGGTGCGCACACGTTCGAGGTGTATTCGTCGGCCGGTGCGGCCTGGACTCTGCCGGACGACGGCGATCAGCCGGTCGAGACCGGTGTGCAGGGCATCTCGGCGTGGCTGTCGTCCAGCTATCAGTCGACGACGTCGGCCGGCTACACGATGACCGACGGCATCAACTCCCTCACCGCGTACGTCGCGACGGACGCATCGTGGACGGCAGAGGAGGCGGTCGGCGCACTCGCGCGGGCCGCGTCGTCCGACTGGAAGTGAGCCGGCGGGCTCACACCTCGCTGGGGATCAGGATCCAGAGGATGATGTAGGCCCACAGTGACAGGCCGAAGAAGATCACGGCGATCGCGGTGAGGACGCGCACGAGGGTCACGTTCCATCCGAAGCGGTTCGCGACGGCGGCGCAGACGCCGGCGAGTACGCGTCCCTGGCGGGGTCTCATGAGTCCGTTCATGTCTCCATCCTCGCCGCCCGGGTGCGCTCGCGCATGGGGGAGAACCCCCATAATCCCCGGGGCGGTGGCCGCGGCATCCCTTTCTTCGACGGGTGAGAGGTCGATGAGGAAGCGGCGCTCGACCCGCCCTTGCCGGGAACGGACGCATAGGCTCCCTGCTGGCGTGTGTCCCGTGCACGCCGCACCGCCGAGGAGCGTGATGGTGACGGATCCCTCGCGCGGGTCGGAGGCCCCCGCTCCGCTCACCCGCCGTACCAGCCCTGTGTTCGTGGACCGCAGCGGGCGCCGTGTGCGCCGCATCCGCGTGGCGGCGATCGCGGGCGTCACTGCGCTGGGCCTGTCGCTCGGGCTCGTCGTCGTGTCGGTGCTGGGGGTGCCGACGGTCGTCTCGCCGCTGTTGCCCTCGCGTGCCCCGGCAGCCGACGCGTCGAGTCCCGTCGCACCTCAGCCGCAGGCATCCACTCCCGCGCCCGCTCCTGAGCCCTCCGCGAATCCGCGGGACGGATCGAGGGATGCCGACGCCGACGCATCAGCCACGCCCGACGCGGCCGTCGAGCCGGCGCGGGCCGCCGCCACGGCGCCCAGCCCGATCGCGACGGAGGCGGCGACGCCGGGCAACGCGCCGCCGGTCGCGGATCGCGGCAACAGCGAGGCCGCGCCTGGCCGGGCCAACGCGCCGACTGAGCCAGCGAAGCCGTGACGGTCGAGGTCGTCACGCGGCGCCAGCACCGCACGGCGGCGCGCGCCGCGAAGACGCGTGTGCACTGGGTGGCGCTCGCGGCGGTCCTCGCGGCGTTCGCGGTGGCGCTCGCGATCCACGGGTACGTGCACGCCGGCGAGGCGCGGTCGGGCACCGCGGCGGTCGACGCGGCCGCAGACGAGGTGCCGCCGGGTGTCCCGGCCGGCAACCCCGTCATTGATCCCACCGGACGCGACCTGCGCACCGCGGCGCCGGCCGCCCGCACCGTCGCCCTGACGTTCGATGACGGCCCCGATCCACGGTGGACTCCCGAGATCCTGCGAGTGCTGCGCGAGCACGGTGCGACGGCGACGTTCTTCGCCGTCGGCTCTGCTGTCGCCGAGCACCCGGACCTCGCCCGCGACATCGTGGCGAGCGGCAACGAGATCGGCCTGCACACCTTCACGCACCTCGACCTGGGCGCCGCTCCGCAGTGGCAGCAGAGCATGGAGCTCGCGGCCACCCAGCGCGTCATCGCGGCGGCCACGGGCGTCGGCGCGACGTGGTTCCGCCCGCCCTACAGCTCCACGCCCGCAGCGGTCACGAATGACGTGTGGAACGCGGTCGAGGCCGCAGGCGCCGACGGCTATCTGTCGGTGCTCACGACCCTCGACACACGCGACTGGACCACGCCGGGCGTCGACGCGATCGTCGCCGCCGGCTCACCACCGACCGACGACGGCGCCGTCATCCTCATGCACGACGGCGGGGGCGACCGCAGCCAGACGGTGGCCGCCCTCGACGAGCTCCTGACGGCACTGGACGTTCGCGGTTTCACCGTCAGCTCGGTGGGCGACGCGGTCGGGGCGGATGCCGCCGATCCGCCGGCGTCGTGGTGGGACCGGTTCGCCGGCTGGGCCACCATCGCCGCCGTGCGCACGAGCGATGTCGTGGTGTCGGGCCTCACGTGGGCGCTCGTGCTGAGCGGCGTCGTGGTCCTGGCGCGCGCCGTGCTCGTCACGGCAGCCGCCGTCCGCCATGCCCGGCGCGTACGGCGCGTCCCGGTGTGGGAGGACCCGCCGGTCACCGAACCGGTGTCGGTGATCGTGCCCGCCTACAACGAGTCCGCCGGCATCGAGGCCGCCGTGCGGTCGATCGCGGCATCCGATCATCCGATCGAGGTCATCGTCGTCGATGACGGATCCACCGACGGCACCGCCGACCTCGTCGAGCGTCTCGGACTGCCGCGGGTGCGCGTGATCCGCCAGCAGAACCAGGGCAAGCCGGCGGCGCTGAACACCGGCATCCGCGCGGCTCAGCACGAGCTCATCGTGATGGTCGACGGCGACACCGTGTTCGAGCCCGACACCGTGCGACTGCTGGTGCAGCCGTTCACCGACCCGAACGTCGGGGCGGTCTCGGGCAACACCAAGGTCGCCAACCGGGGCGGGCTGCTCGGCCGCTGGCAGCACATCGAGTACGTCGTGGGCTTCAACCTCGACAGGCGGCTCTTCGACGTGGCCGAGTGCATGCCGACGGTGCCGGGAGCCATCGGCGGCTTCCGCCGCAGCGCCCTCGCGCGCGTCGGCGGCGTCAGCAGCGACACCCTCGCGGAGGACACCGACCTCACCATGGCGCTGTGCCGTGACGGCTGGCGGGTCGTCTACGAAGAGCGTGCCCGCGCGTGGACCGAGGCGCCACAGACCCTCGACGCCCTCTGGAAGCAGCGCTACCGCTGGTGCTACGGGACGCTGCAGGCGATGTTCAAGCATCGCCGAGCCGTCGTGCAGGGCGGCGCGGCAGGCAAGCTCGGTCGCCGCGGACTCGGCTACCTGCTGGTGCTGCAGGTGCTGCTGCCGCTGCTGGCGCCCGTCGTCGACGTGTTCGCCCTGTACGGGCTTCTCTTCCTCGACCCGATGCGCATCCTCGTCGTGTGGGCCGCGTTCATGCTCGTCCAGGTGCTGATGGCGTGGTTCGCGTTCGCGCTCGACGGCGAGTCCCCGGGGCCGCTGTGGTCGCTGCCTCTGCAGCAGGTGGTCTACCGCCAGCTGATGTACCTGGTCGTGATCCAGTCCGTGTTCACGGCGCTCGCCGGCACGCGCCTGCGCTGGCACCGCATGGAGCGGTACGGCTCACTGGCCAAGGCGGCCTGAGCCGCGGCATCCACCGCTTCGAAGAGAAGTGGATGCCGCGGCCCGGCGTCACCGCTCGGTCAGCTGCCCTTCGCGGTCGAGCTCGAGCGTCAGGCTGACGCCGATGCGCTCGAGGAACGCGTCGTCGTGGCTGACGACGAGCACCGCGCCGCGGTACGAGGCGATGGCGTCGACGAGCTGGTCGACCGTGTCGAGGTCGAGGTTGTTCGTCGGTTCGTCGAACACGAGCAGCTGGGGCGGCGGGTCGGCGAGCATCAGCCGGGCCAGCGCGACGCGGAACCGCTCGCCGCCCGACAGCGTCGCGACCGGGCGCTCGACCGCGGCCCCTCGGATGAGGAACCGGGCGAGCCGGTTGCGCAGCTCGACCGTGCCGACGTGAGGAGCCACCGCGGTGACGTTGTCGAGCACCGAGGCGGACTCGTCCAGCCCGTCGACGCGCTGCGGCAGGTAGCCGACGCGGTTGGTGTGCAGCGCGCCGCGCGCAGAATTCAGGAGGATCGGACCGTCCGCGTGGGTCGGGGACCCGTCGCCCGGCGTGTCTCCTGAATCTTCGACAGCAGCGCCCACCAGCCGCTCCAGCAGCGTCGTCTTGCCGGCGCCGTTCGGGCCGATCAGCGCGACGCGCTCGGGGCCCTGGATCACCCACGACCGGGAGCCGTCGCCGATGGTGGCGATGCGGCGGCCCGCGGGCACGCCGGGATCGGGCAGGTCGATCTTCATCGACGCGTCGTCGCGCACCCGCCGTCCGGCGGCGTCGAGCGCCTCGCGGGCGGATGCCTCGCGATCGGCCTTCTCGCCGCGCAGCTTGCCTGCCGAGACCTCGGCGGCCATCCGCCGACCGTTGGCGATGATCTTCGGAACCCGTTTCTCGACGAACGCCTTGTCGCCCATCGCCTTGCGGCGGGCGATGGTGGTCTCCGCCTCGATGCGCTGCCGCTTCTCACGCTTGAGCGACTGCTTCGCGGCGCGCTCGGCATCGCGGGCGGCGTCCTGCTCGGCATCCAGCCATGCCCGCCACTCGGAGTACGGGCCGCCGAAGACCGACAGCTCGTTGGCGTACAGCTCGGCGGTGTCGTCCATGAGCTCCAGCAGGGCGGTGTCGTGGCTCACCACGACGAGCGCGCCGCGCCATGAGCGCACCATGTCGTGCAGGCGTGCCCGGGCCTCGCGGTCGAGGTTGTTCGTCGGCTCGTCGAGCAGCGCGATGGGTGCGCCGCGCAGCCGGATGCCGGCGATCGCGGTGAGCACGGCCTCGCCGCCCGACAGCTGCCCGACGCTGCGGTCGAGCATGTCGGGGGCGAGTCCCGCCTCGGCGAGGGCCGCGTGCGCGCGCGCCTCGACGTCCCAATCGGCGCCGACCGCGTCGAAGTGACGCGGGTCGACGTCGCCGGACTCGATGGCGCGCAGGGCGCGCAGCGTCTCGCCGACCCCGAGCAGATCGGCCACGGGCCGGTCGACGTCGAGGGTCAGCCGCTGCGGCAGGTACGCGGCATCCGCCGTTCGCGTGATGTGCCCGGCCGACGACGTGAGGTCGCCGGCGATGAGGCGCAGCAGCGTGGACTTGCCGGAGCCGTTGCGGCCGACCAGTCCCGTGCGGCCGGTGCCGAACGAGCCTGAGACGTCCGAGAGGGCGACGGTGCCGTCGGCCCAGGTGAAGGAGACGCGATCGAGGACGATCGCGGGGGTGAGGGTGTTGGTGGGCATGAGGCCTCCTGCGTCAGTTGTGCGCTGACACCGGGAGCCGCGATGCGTCCGGGCGTGCCGGAGCGGGAGAGAAGCGGCCGATCGACGGGCCAGCGCGAAATCTTCAAGCGCTGGTGCGTCGAGGAACGACGGAGCAGCGCGATTACAGCGCGGTCGCGTCGAACAGCTTCAATGGATTTCCTCACCGAGGGGACAAAGGCCTCCGCCACGATAGCGGAAGGTTCTGGATGCCGCCAGTGAGTGCATTCCGTCCCGCACCGACGCTCAACGACCAGGGGTCGCGTCGAGGTCTTCCAGGCGCTTGTCGAGGAAGGTGCGCACGTCGGCGAGCTCGGCCTCAGAGACGCTGTGCGTGAGGCCCTGGTACACGCGTCCGCTGAGGTCGACGCGCTCGGGCAGCCACTGCGTGGTGTGCTCGACGACGAAGCCCGGGATCACGTCGTCGTTGGTCCCGCGCCCCCAGAACACCGGCGGACGCAGCTCTGCGAGCTCGGCATCCCTCGGCAGCTCGCCGGGTGTGACGTACCCCGACAGGTTCACGGCGTACGAGAATCGCCGCGGTGCGATCCGCATGGCCTGCAGCGAGACGGCGCCGCCTTGCGAGAAGCCCAGAAGACCGATGGATGCCGCACCCGCCGCGTGCGCGTCGGCCCACGCGATGACGGCCTCGGCCGCCCGCGTCACATGCGAGGGGTCGCGGCCGTCGAGTCCCTCGATCGGATACCAGGACCGGCCGGGAGCCGGCCACGGCGGGGCGAGGGGAGCGGCGAGACTCGCCACGACGAAGGCCTCGGGGAGGTAGGCGCGGAGCGGGTAGAGATCGTGCTCGTCGGCCCCGTAGCCGTGCAGCAGGAGCAGCAGGTGCCGCCCCGCGAGGGCCGCACGATCGGCCGACCACAGGACGGCGTCGGCATCGAGCACGAGCGCTTCCGTCATGCCGACATCCTCGCATCCGCGCGTGCACGGCGCTCGGGATCGGCGCCGGAGGGCTGCGCGGGGTATACAGGAGGCATGTCCGTGCGCACTCCCGACCCCGAGCCTGCGGGTGACGAGCCGTTCGGCCCGCCTGCCGGCAACATCTCCAACCCCGCGTGGCTGAGCGACATCGAGCTCGAAGAGGCACGCCGCCGGCTGCCGATGCTGTACGTCGAGGGCGTGCCGGTGCGCACCGACGGCATGGGGCAGGTGACCTCGGTCGGGCTGCTGCTGCGCGCATCGCCGCTCGGCGAGATCAGCCGCACGATCGTGTCGGGACGCGTGCGGTACGGCGAGACCGTCCGTGACGCGCTGTTCCGGCACCTCGAGAACGACCTCGGGCCGATGGCCTTCCCGCTGCTGCCGCCGCAGCCGACACCGTTCACGGTGGCCGAGTACTTCCCGCTCCCCGGGGTGAGCGCGTACCACGACGACCGTCAGCATGCCGTGTCGCTCGCGTTCGTCGTGCCGGTGACCGGGACGTGCGAGCCGCGCCAGGACGCCCTCGAGGTGACGTGGCTGACACCCGAGGAGGCGTCGTCCGACGCCCTCGCCGCCGAGATGGAGGGCGGCCGCGGCACCCTCATCCGCCTCGCGCTCGCGAGTGTGGGCGCCCTGCGCTGAATCTGTCCTCGCGCGCTTGCGTGCCCGCCCATAGGCTCGACGGGTGACCCTGGACCCCCTCTCCTTCCCCGCCGACGCCGCCGGATGGACGGCTTTCGCCGCCGAGCGTCCCGCCGCGCGCATCGCCCTCGTCCACGAGATCGACGAGCGGCTGCGCACCGACAGCGCGCTCGACGCCGCCGAACGGCTCGACCTGTGGAACGACGCCGACATCGCGCTGCGCGAGGCCATGAACGAGGCCTACATCGTGAGCGAGGCGCACCCCGACGCCGACGTGCGCGACCTCGCCGAGCAGCAGGTGCAGGCGGTGGAGTCGTTGTCGGCCGCTCGGCTGCTCGACCGCGGGCTCTGGCAGGGATTCGCGGATGCCGCGGGGCAGCGCGTCGACGACGACCAGGCGCGACTGCTGCACCATGTGCTGCGCGACTTCCGCCGCGGGGGAGTGGAACTGTCCGATGCCGACCGTGAGCGGGTACGGCAGCTCGCGGATCGCGACACCGAACTCTCGCTGACGTTCTCGCGCCACATCCGCGACGGACGCCGCGAGATCCGCGTGCCCGTCGAGGGCCTCGCCGGCATGCCGCAGGACTTCGTCGACGCGCATCCCGTCGACGACGAGGGCATGGTCACCCTGTCGACCGACTACCCCGACCTCATGCCGATCCGCGAGTACGCGACCGACCGTGCCACCCGTCTCGCCCTCGTCGGGGCGTTCAACGATCTCGCATGGCCCGAGAACGACGCCGTGCTCGCCGAGCTGCTGGAGGTGCGCGCGGAGCGCGCACGCCTGCTCGGATACGCGGACTGGGCCGAGTACGAGACCGAGACCCGCATGATCGGCACCGGCGCGGCGATCCCCGAGTTCCTGGAGCAGCTGGACGCGGCATCCCTCCCCGCGGCCGAAGCGGAGTACCCGGTGCTGCTCGAGCGGCTGCGGCGCGACGCGCCCGAGGTCGACGAGGTGACGATCGCGGACTTCTGGTACGTGCTCGGCGCGATCAAGCGCGAGCAGTACGACGTCGACGCCCAGCTGGTGCGGTCGTACCTGCCGTTCGACCGCGTCGCCGCCGGCGTGCTCGACATCACGGGGCGCCTGTTCGATGTCGAGTACGTGCCCGTCGACGCGCCCGCGTGGCACGACGACGTGCGCACGTACGACGTCGTGCGCGACGGCGACCGACTCGGGCGCATCCACCTCGACCTGCACCCGCGCGAGGGCAAGTTCAGCCATGCCGCATGCTTCCCCATCGCGCCCGGCGTCACCGGCCGCGTGCTGCCCGAGGCCGCCCTGCTCTGCAACTTCTCGCGCGGCCTGCTCGAGCACGACCAGGTGGTGACGTTCTTCCACGAGTTCGGGCACCTGGTGCACGACATCCTCGGCGGACGCCAGCGCTTCGCACGGTTCAGCGGCGTGGCCACCGAGTGGGACTTCGTCGAGGCCCCGAGTCAGCTGCTCGAGGAGTGGGCGTGGGATGCCGACGTGCTGGCGTCGTTCGCGGTCGACGCCGAGGGCGAGCCGATCCCGGCTGAGCTCGTCGACCGCATGCGCGTCGCCGACGCGTTCGGCCGGGGCTTGGAAGTGCGCCGCCAGCTCGGCCACGCCAACGTGTCGTATCACCTGCACGTCGACCGCCCCGCCGACCTGCAGGCCGAGACCGAGCGCCTCTACGCCACGACCAGCCCCGTGCAGCCGCTGCGCGACCTTCACCCGTACGCCGGCTTCGGGCACCTCACGGGGTACGGCGCCTGCTACTACACGTACCAGTGGAGCCTCGTCATCGCGCGGGATCTGCTGAGCGGATTCGGCGCCGGGCTCATGGATCCCGCGGCCGCTCTGCGGTACCGCACCGAGGTGCTCGAGCGTGGCGGGACCCGCGATGCGGGCGACCTCGTCGAGGCGTTCCTGGGACGCCCGTCGACGTTCGACGCGTACCGCGATTGGCTCGCCGGACGGTGACCGGAGAGCCCGTTTCGCGGACACAGCAGGTGAGGGTAGTGTTCAGCTACCCGATGCGCAGTCACCCTGCCGACACAACCCCCCGGTGTCGTCGAGGGCGAGGCGGTCTTCGCTGCTCGCGCACCGGCGACCAGATCGCCGGTGCGTCGAGCGGGCGGTGAACGCGTCGCTGTCGCGGAGCGCTCGTCGACGCCGCGAAATCCCCCTCCACGATCAGTAGAGAAGCGAAAGACACAAGATGTCCGACAACGCCGCAGGCGCCGCCCCCAGCTCCGGTCCCGAAGACCAGTCGCCCTTCGACAGCCTCATCAGCGAACCCGCCGCGACGGCGTTCGGCTCGGGCTTCACGACCACGTTCCGCGGGTATGACAAAGAAGAGGTGGATGCCGCGATCGCCGGTCTCGACGCGCGCGTGCGCGCCGCGTCTGACGAGGTCGCGCAGCTGAAGCAGCACCAGCGCCGGGCCGGCGCCGCCGTGGCGCAGAGCCGCGCGAAGGCGGAGCGGCTGGAGGCGGAGCTGCAGGCGGCCCAGCAGCGCCGCCAGGCCGAGATCGACGCCGCCATCGCCGAGCATCAGGCCCAGATCGACGCCACGCTCGCCGAGCGTCAGGCCGAGATCGAGCGTCTGCAGGCGGCGCTGGAGGAGTCCGACGCGCGGCACCGCTCCGAGCTGCAGCAGGCTGCGGTCGACGCTGCCGCCGCGCGGGCAGAGGAGGGCGACGAGGCCGAGCGGCTGCGGGCCGAGCTCGAGGTCGCCAAGGCCAAGCTCGACGACGCCGAGCAGCGCGTGCAGGCACTCACCGACGAGCTGGTCGGCGCGACCACCGAGTCGCCGAACCGGCAGAAGTTCGAAGAGGTGCTGCGGGTCGCCGAAGACCAGGCGAGCCTGCTGATCCGCAACGCCAGCGTGCAGGGCGATCGCCTGCTCGAGGCCGCGCGCGAAGAGATCGCCAACCGCCGCACGGCGGCCGTCGCCGAGGCGGAGGCCATCGTCTCGCAGGCGCAGCACGACGCCCAGCAGGTGCGGCTGAAGATCGAGACCGAGCTCACCGCCCACGAGGCCCGCATCGAGCGCGAGACCGCGCACGCCGCCGAGAAGGTGTCGCAGGCCGAGCGCGAGGCCGCGGCGATCCGTTCCGAGGCCGAGAAGGGCGCCGCGATGCTGCGCTCGACCGTCGCCCGCGAGACGGCCCGCGACCGGGCAGAGGCCGAGGAGGCGGTGCGCGAGTTGCGTCTGCGCGCGCTCGAGTTCGAGGCATCCCTCACCCGCCGCCAGGACGACGCGCACCAGGAGTTCCTGGTGCTGCACAACCAGGCCGTCGCCCATGCCGAGCGCATCACGCAGGATGCCAACGAGCAGGTCGCCGCGTCGCTCGACCACGCACAGCGCGTGTCGGCGAAGGCCGAGGACTTCGAGCGCCTGATGCGCGCCCAGTCGCAGCAGATCGAGGCCGACGCTCAGCTGCGCGCCCGCGAGCACCTGGAACAGGCGCACGTGAAGGCCGAGCGCATCATCGACCTCGTCACGACGCACTCGCAGTCGGTGCTGCGCGACGCCGAGGACCGCACGCGCCAGCTGCGCTGGCAGCAGCACCAGCTCATGAGCTTCATGGCCGAGGTCAAGGAGCTGATCCGCCCCGAGGGCGTGCTGGGCTCCGCGGCGGGCGACCCCGCCGACGCGGATTCCGACGTGGCCGAGCCCGACGAGGATGCCGCCGAGGCTGAGGCGTCTGAGGCTGACGGCGCCGAGGGCGCTGAGGGCGAGGCCCCGACCGACGCTGAGGCAGAAGCGGCGGAAGAGGACGCGGACGCGGAACCCGAGACCGAGACATCCGACGCCGCCGAGTCCGAGAAGGAGTGACCGCCGGTCGTTGAGCGAAGGGCGCTCTAGCGCCCGCAGACGAAACGCGCCTGACTTTGCGCAAGGTCAGGCGCGTTTCACGTTCGACCGGTCGAACACCTGTGCTCCCCAGCCGCCCGGGCTGCGGCATCCCCGCCCTCTCGCCCCTTCAACAGGTCAACCACGGTTCTTCAGGAGCCGTGCGCGTGGATCCTCCTGCGGAAGCCCGGTTGACCTGTTGAACGGAGGCAGGGACGCCCGCCCCGCGAGGCCTGCTGCCGCAGACGAAACGCCCAGACCTTGCGCAAGGCCTAGGCGTTTCGTCTCGCTCGTTCCTCGCTCGCTCAACGAGCGGTCGGTCTCGTCCCTCTCGCTCAACGAACGGTCGGTCTCGTTCCTCGCTCGCTCAACGAACGGTCGGTCTCGTCGCTCTCACGCTCAACGAGCGGGGACGCGCAGCGCTCAGGCCGCGGTGGTCTCGCGGGCGATCGCGGCGAGGAACGCGTCGATGTCGTTCTCGCTCGTGTCGAACGAGCACATCCAGCGCACCTCGTTCTTCGCCGCATCCCAGTCGTAGAAGCGGAACGACGAGCGCAGCCGGTCGGCGACGCCGTCGGGCAGGGTCGCGAACACGCCGTTGGCCTGCGTGGGCTGCGTGAACGCGACGCCCTGGATCGAGCCGTCCGCGAGGCCCGCCTCGATGCCGGCGCGCAGGCGCTGCGCCATGGCGTTGGAGTGCGAGGCGTTGCGCAGCCACAGGTCGCCCTCGAGCAGCGCGAGCAGCTGTGCCGACACGAAGCGCATCTTGGAGGCGAGCTGCATGTCGAGCTTGCGCAGGAACTTCAGGCCCTGCGACGCCTCGGGGTTCAGCACGACGACGGCCTCGCCGAGCATCGCGCCGTTCTTGGTGCCGCCGAAGCTGAGCACGTCGACGCCGGCGTCGCGCGTGAAGGCGCGGAACGGCACGCCGAGCGATGCGGCGGCGTTCGAGAGGCGCGAGCCGTCCATGTGGACGTTCATGCCGAGGCTGTGGGCGTGGTCGGAGATCGTGCGGACCTCTTCGGGCGTGTAGAGCGTGCCCAGCTCGGTGGACTGCGTGATCGACACGACGAGCGGCTGCGCGCGGTGCTCGTCTCCCCAGCCCCACGCCTCGCGGTCGATGAGCTCGGGGGTGAGCTTGCCGTCGTCGGTCGGGACCGTGAGCAGCTTGATGCCCGCGACGCGCTCCGGGGCGCCGCCCTCGTCGACGTTGATGTGCGCCGTGCCGGCCGACACCACGGCGCCCCAGCGCGGGAGCATCGACTGCAGCCCGACGACGTTCGCGCCGGTGCCGTTGAACACCGGGTAGGCCTCGACGCCCTCGCCGAAGTGGCGGGCCATCACCTCCTGCAGGCGCTCGGTGTACACGTCGTCGCCGTACGCGACCTGGTGGCCGTCGTTGGCGGCGGCGATCGCCGCGAGCACCTCGGGGTGGATGCCGGAGTAGTTGTCAGAGGCGAAGCCGCGCAGGTTCGGGTCGTGGATCGTGGTCACGAAGGTCCAATCTAGTTCGGTCGGCGCGGCCCGAACTCCTCAGGAATGGCAGTCGGCCGCGGACGTTGCAGGCTGCGGCGACGACGCCGCCGGGATCTGAGGAGTTACGGCGCCGCGAGGTCGATGACGGTGTCGTTGACGTCGGCGGCGGGCCCGTCCCACAGGGCGACGTAGGCGCGGGCCAGCGCGTCCTCGAGGCCCGCGAGCGTCTTGACGCGGAAGATCGTGGATGCCGCCGACAGCGGCCGTCCGGCATCCCGGGCGTCCTTGGCGAAGCCCTGCGCGACCGCACGCGTCCACGCCTCGGTCGCGGCCTTGACGGCGGCGTAGTTGGCGCCGCCGGCGAGCGGGCGCGCGACAGCGGTCGACGATACGACGGCGAGGCGCCCGGCCGCCGAGGCGCGCAGGTCGGCGTCGAAGGCACGGCTCACGTGGCGCAGAGCCGTGAACGAGCCCTCCAGGAAGCGGTAGTCCTCGTCGGTCTGGCCGGCGAGCCCGCCCCCGCCGCGCCAGCCGCCCACGAGGTGCAGCACGCCGTCGACGGCACCCTCGGACGCATGCACGCGCTCGGCGAGCGCTGCGACCGCGCCCTCGTCGGTCAGGTCGCACACCTCGATGTGCAGGTCGGGCACCGCGACGCCGAGCGCAGTGAGACGCTCGGCGTCGCGGCCGACCGCGACGACGCGCGCGCCTGCCCCACGCAGGACGCGCGCCGCCGCAAGGCCGCTCGCACTCGTCGCCCCCGCGACGAGCACGAGCCGCCCGGTGACCGCGGGATCAGGAGCTGGCACCCGTGATCCCGGCGGTGGACTCGATGATGGGCTTCATCTTCTTGTCGAGGGCCTCGAAGAACATCGACAGCGGGAACTCGTCGTCCATGACGGCATCCGTGTAGCCCTTGGGCGCGCCCGCGAGGATCTCGTCGGGCAGGCCGCGGGCCCACGCCGACGCCGGGTTCGGCGTCAGCGTGCCGCGCACGAGGTCGTACGCGGCGAGCCAGTGCGCCGTCTTCGGGCGGTCGATCGACCGCCAGTACAGCTCGTCGATGGCGTCGCCGAGCGCGACGACCGCGGCCGGCACGTCGTCCCAGTCGAAGGCGAGCGCCGTGTCGGTCCAGTGCAGCACGTCGCGCTGGTGCAGCCATGCGAACAGCAGCTGACCGCCGAGCCCGTCGTAGTTGCGCACGCGCGAACCCGTGATCGCGAACCGGAAGATGCGGTCGAAGATCACCGCGTACTGCACGAGCTTGGCGTGCTCGAGCATCTCGGTCTCGGCGGCATCCAGCTGCTCCCCGGCGTCGACGCGGGCCGTGAGCCGCTTCTGGATCGCGACGCACTCGCGGAACGCGGTGAGGTCGCAGCGCAGCTCTTCGAGCGAGTACAGGAAGTACGGCATGCGCTGCTTGATCATGAAAGGGTCGAACGGCAGGTCGCCGCGCATGTGGGTGCGGTCGTGGATGATGTCCCACATCACGAACGTCTTCTCGGTGAGCGCCTGGTCGTCGAGCATGCGCGCGGCGTCGTCGGGGAGGTCGAGCTTCGTGATCTCGGCCGCGGCGCGCACGACGCGGCGGAAGCGGGCCGCCTCGCGGTCCTGGAAGATCGCGCCCCACGTGAACGCGGGGATCTCGCGCATCGCGACCGTCTCGGGGAACAGCACTGCCGAGTTCGTGTCGTAACCCGGCGTGAAGTCGACGAAGCGCAGCGACACGAACAGCTTGTTGCCGTAGTCGCCGGCCTCCAGCTGCGCGATGAACTCGGGCCAGATCACCTCGACGAGCACGGCCTCGACGTGACGGTCGCTCGACCCGTTCTGCGTGTACATCGGGAAGACGACGAGATGACGGATGCCGTCGACCCGGTGCTGCTGCGGCTGGAAGGCGTTCAGCGAGTCGAGGAAGTCCGGGATGCCGAACCCGGCGTCCGCCCAGCGCTCGAAGTCGCGCACCGACGCGGCGAGGTACTCGGCGTCGTGCGGGAACGCGGGTGCCAGGGCGCGGATGCCGGCCGTGATCTCGTCGACGTAGGTCTGGGCGTCGGGGTGGGTGGCGGCATCCGGAATCGATCCGTCTTTGACCTGCAGGCTCTGGATGGCGGTGGCGGCGGCCTTCAGGCGCAGCCAGGCGTCGCTCGTCTCGGCGCGAGCCGCGTCCTCGACGACCTCGGGTTCGCCGACGATCGCCTTCGTGGTGTGAAGAGCGGTGCTGGACATGTGAACCTCCGATCCGTCGATGACAGGAAATATTCCGGCGATAACCGGTTGCCTTGGTTATTATTCCATGTGTGGAAGACGGTGTCGACGTGAGGATCATCGAGGAGGTCTCGCGCGACGGGCGCGCGACGCTCGCGCAGCTCTCCGAGAAGGCCGGACTGTCGGTGTCGGCCGTGCAGGCGCGGCTGAAGCGGCTGGAGAGCAGTGGCGTGATCCGCGGCTACCGTGCCGTCGTCGACGCCGAGGCGGTCGGCAAGCCGCTGGCCGCATTCGTCGAGATCACGCCGCTCGACCCGGCACAGCCCGACAACGCGCCCGAACTGCTGGAGCACCTGACCGAGATCGAGGCGTGCCACTCGATCGCCGGCGACGCGGCGTACATGCTGCTGGTGCGCGTGGCCACGCCGCGGCACCTCGAGAGCCTGATCCGCGACATCCGGGCGGCCGCGTCGGTCAACACGCGCACGACGGTGGTGCTGCAGACCTTCTACGAGAACCGGCCGATCCTGCCGGGCTGAGCGCACGCGGCGTCCGAGCGCAAGCCCCGTCGTCTCGGCATCGGGATCGGTAGCCTCGGCCCATGGATCCTGCGAACACTCCGCACGCGACCGGCAGGGATGTGCTCATCGTGCGCAACGCCCGTTCGGGCACGGCGGTGATCCGCCCCGATCCCGCGCCGACCTTCGCCGAGCGTCTTCCCGAGGCCGTCGTGCACGAGCTGGCCGACGGCGAGGACCTCGACGAGGTCGTCGCAGCCGCGATGCGGAGGGATGCCGCACCCGACGTGCTGGGTGTCTACGGCGGCGACGGCTCGGTGTCGCGCATGGCGCATCTGGCGCGGCGTCACGAACGGCCGTTGCTCGCGATGCCCGGCGGCACGTTCAACCACTTCGTGCGCGCCCTCGGCCTCGACAGCGTCGAGATCGCGATCGACGCCCTGCAGCAGGGCTCGACCGTCGACGTGGGCGTCGCGGACGCCACGGCCGATGACGACGAGCCGATCACCGTGCTCAACGTCGTGTCGGTCGGCGCCTACCCCGAGCTGATCGAGGAGCGCGAGCGGCGCACGAGCCTCGGCAAGTGGATCGGCGGCGTCGTGGCCACGGCGGCCGCGCTGCGCCGTGCCGAACCGCTGACGATCGTGCGCGAGGGCCGTCGGGCGCGCGTGTGGTCGGTGTTCGTCAGCGTCGGGCGCAACGACCCCGACCGCGTCGCGACCATGCAGCGGCAGGAGGCCGAGGCGGGCGTGCTCGACATCCGCATCCACCACGCGCGCGGCTCGAAGGTGCGCGCCTTCGCCTCGCTCGCGTTCGGCCAGCGCAGCGCTGCCGTCCTGCGCGCGCTGCACCTCTACCCGCGCGACGAGGACGTGGAGCGCCTCGTGCTGAGCGAGTTCGAGATCACGGTCAGGCCCGAGGCGGGGCATCCCTCGGTCTTCGTCCACGACGGCGAGCTCGAGGAGCGCGACCCGCGCGGGTTCCGGCTGCGGTGCGTCGCCCGGCCGCACGCCCTGAGCGTGTTCGCGCCCTCGGCCGCCGACTGAGGGCGGCGACCGAGGACGCGATGATCAGTCGTGCTGGGGGAAGCCCAGGTTGATGCCGCCGTGCGACGGGTCGAGCCAGCGCGAGGTCACGGCCTTCTCGGCGGTGAAGAAGTCGAAGCCGTGCGGGCCGTACGCCTTCGCGTCGCCGAACAGCGAGGCCTTCCAGCCGCCGAAGGAGTGGTACGCCACGGGCACCGGGATCGGCACGTTGATGCCGATCATGCCGACGGTCGCCTCACGCTGGAAGCGCCGGGCCGCGCCGCCGTCGTTCGTGAAGATCGCCGTGCCGTTGCCGTAGCGGCTGTTGTTGATGATGCCGAGGCCCTCTTCGTAACCCGAGACGCGGACCACCGACAGCACGGGGCCGAAGATCTCGTCGCCGTAGACCGACGAGGAGGTCGGCACGTTGTCGATGAGCGTCGGTCCGAGCCAGAAGCCGTTGGCGTCGCCGTCGACCTCGATGCCGCGACCGTCGACGACGACCGACGCGCCGTCGGCGCCGGCGACCTCGATGTACGAGGCGACCTTGTCGCGGTGCTGCCCGGTGATGAGAGGCCCCATGTCGGAGCCGCGGTGGCCGTCGCCCACCTTCAGTCCGCCCATGCGCTCGGCGACCTTGGCCACGAAGGCGTCGGCGACCGAGTCCACCGCGAGCACGACCGAGATGGCCATGCAGCGCTCGCCCGCCGATCCGAAGCCGGCGTTGACGGCCGCGTCGGCGGCGAGGTCGAGGTCGGCGTCGGGCAGCACCAGCATGTGGTTCTTCGCGCCGCCGAGGGCCTGGACGCGCTTGCCGTTCGCGGTCGCCGTCTCGTACACGTACTTGGCGATGGGCGTCGAGCCCACGAACGAGATCGCACGGACGTCCGGGTGCTCCAGCAGCGCGTCGACGGCTTCCTTGTCGCCGTGGACGACGTTGAAGACGCCGTCGGGCAGTCCCGCCTCGGTCAGGAGCCCCGCCAGCCAGTTCGCCGCGGTGGGGTCCTTCTCGGACGGCTTCAGCACGACCGCGTTGCCGGCGGCGAGCGCGATGGAGAAGAACCACAGCGGAACCATCGCCGGGAAGTTGAAGGGGCTGATGATGCCCACCACGCCGAGCGGCTGCCGCAGCGTGTAGACGTCGATGCCGGTCGAGACGTTCTCGGAGTACGCGCCCTTCGTGAGGTGCCCGACGCCGCACGCGAACTCGACGACCTCCATGCCCCGGGCGATCTCGCCGCGTGCATCCGAGAGCACCTTGCCGTGCTCGGCGGTGAGGATCTCGGCGAGCTCCTCCTTGCGCTCGTTCAGCAGCTCGCGGAACGAGAACAGCACCGCCTGGCGCTTGGCGATCGACGCGTCGCGCCACTGCGTCCAGGCGCTGGAGGCGGCGTCGACGACCGCGCCGACGTCCTCGCGCGACGCGAAGCGCACATGCTTCTGGACGGTGCCGAGCGCGGGGTTGTACACATCGCCGGAGCGCTCGGACGACCCCTCCCACGGCGCGCCGTTCACCCAGTGGTCCAGCACCGCCAGGTCGGTGCGGTCGATCGTGTCAGTCATCGTGTTCCTCCTTTGGAACCCGCCCTCGTGAGGCGGGATGCGCGCGTCAGCACTTCGACGGGCTCAGCGACCGTCGCCTTCGACGCTCGTCAGAGCTTCATCGTAGATCGCCATCGCCTGCTCCACCTCAGCGTCGGTGACGACGCACGGCGGCACGACGTGGATGCGGTTGTCGGCGGTGAAGGGCAGCAGCCCCCGCGTCATGAGCTCCTTCTTCAGCCTGCCGATCACGTCGGCCCCGACCGGCTCGCGCGTCTCGCGGTCGGCGACGAGTTCGAGCGCCCAGAACACGCCCTCGCCGCGCACCTCGCCGACGAGGGGATGCCGCGCCTCGAGCTCGCGCAGGCCCGGGCCGATGGCATCCGTCCCCACCCGCCGGGCGTTGGCGACGATGCCCTCGCTCTCCATCGCGTCGAGGGCGGCGACGATGGATGCCGCGGCCAGCGGATGACCCGAGTACGTGAGTCCGCCGGGGTAGACGTGGTCATCGAAGGTCGCCGCGATCGGCTCCGAGATGAGGACGCCGCCGACCGGCACGTAGCCGGAGTTGACGCCCTTCGCGAAGGTGATGAGGTCGGGCACGACGTCGTGGCCGTCGAACGCGAACCAGCGGCCGGTGCGCCCGAATCCGGCCATCACCTCATCGAGGATGAGCAGGATCCCGTAGCGGTCGGCGAGGGCGCGCACGCCGGCGAGGTAGCCGGGCGGCGGCACCAGGATGCCGGCGGTGCCGGGGATCGACTCCAGCAGCAGGGCGGCGATGGTCGACGGTCCTTCGGACTGGATCACCCGCTCGAGATGGTGCAGGGCCCGCTCGCACTCCTCTTCGGGCGTCGTGGCCCAGAACTCGGTGCGATACAGGTACGGCCCGAAGAAGTGCACGTGGCCGCGCGCGTACTGGTTGGGCATGCGCCGCCAGTCGCCGGTGGCGACGATGGCCGCCCCGGTGTTTCCGTGGTACGAGCGGTACGTCGAGAGGATCGTGTCGCGGCCGGTGTGGATCCTCGCCATGCGGATGGCGTTCTCGATCGCGTCGGCGCCGCCGTTGGTGAAGAAGACCTTCTGGAACCCCTCGGGGGCGTGCGACAGGATGCGCTCCGCGGCGCGGCCGCGCGTGAGGTTGGCCGTCGCGGGACCGATCGTCGCGAGCTCGGCCGCCTGCGCGCGGATCGCCTCGACGACGGCGGGATGCTGGTGCCCGATGTTGACGTTGACCAGCTGGCTCGAGAAGTCGAGCATGCGGCGGCCGGCGTGATCCCACACCACGGTGCCCGACCCGCCCGCGATGACGGGCAGGTCGAGACCGGCCTGCGCGGACCACGAGTGGAACACGTGCTCGCGGTCGAGCTGCTTCGCGAGGGCGTCGAGGTCTTCTGTCATGTCGCAACGTTCCCTGTTCTGCGTCGCCGGGTCAACCCCCGGTCGTTGAGCGAGCGGAGCGAGACGAAACCGTCTGGACACGAGGTTGTCCGTGCGTTCGGGGCGTTTCGTCTCGCTCCTTCGTCGCTCGCTCAACGACCGGAGGGCCCCGGCTACTGGCCGCCCTCGGTGAGGACGACGTCGATGGGCGTGTACTCGCCGCTCACCTCGACGCCCTCGTCCTTCAGCTGGTCGAGGGCCTCCTGGATGTACTCGTTCGAGTAGGCGGAGTCGGCGGGCTCGGTCGTGATGAGCTCGAGGTCGTCCTGGTTCTTCGCCGAGAGGGCTCCCTTGACGGTCTTGTCCCACGCGGCCTCGTCGACCAGACCGAAGTCGGCTCCGGTCCAGATGAGCTTGTTGACCTCGTTCATCATCCACTGCTGGTGCACCGGGCCGACCGGGAAGGCGGCCTCGGCGTTGGACGCGATGTCGTAGACGATGGACGCCGACTCCTCGGCGTTGTCGCGCGCGTACACCCAGCCCTTCGTGATGGCCTTGAGGAACCGCACCGCGGCGTCGGCGTACGCCGGGTCGTTCTTCAGGCGCTCGGTGTCGGCCCACACCGCGTCCTGCAGCATGGCGCCCTCGGTGTCTTCGTACGACACGACGTCGAAGTCCTCGGGCTGGTACAGCTGGCCGGTCTCGGGGTTCTTCACCTCGAGGATCTGCGCCCATTCGTTGTAGGTCATCGCCTGCGCGGCGTCGACGTCACGGTCGAGCAGGGCGTTCATGGAGAAGTCCTGGGTCGTGATCGACACCGTCGTGGAGTCGAGGTCTTCCGCGGCCATGGCGGCGAAGATCTCCCACTCGTTGCCGAAGCCCCACGAGCCGATGCGCTTGCCCTCGAAGTCGGCGACCGACGTGATGCCGTCGCCCTTCCACGACACCTGCAGCGTGCCCGACTTCTGGAACACCTGCGCGATGTCGGTGAGCTCGACGCCCGTGGCCTCCAGTGTTCCGAGCACCTTCGGCACCCACGCGATCGCGAAGTCGACGTCGCCGTCGACGAGGGCGTCCTGCGGCACGATGTCGCCGCCGGACGGGATGATCTCGACGTCGTCGAAGCCCTCCTCCTCGAAGAAGCCCTTCTCCTGCGCGACGTAGTAGCCGGCGAACTGGGCCTGCGGCAGCCACTGCAGCTGCAGCTTGAGAGAGGTGATCGGCTCGAAGTCGTCGCTGTCACCGGTGCCGGACGCATCGGGCGTCCCCGAGCACGCGGCGAGTGCGAGGGCGGCGACGGTGAGGGCGGATGCCGCGAACAGGCCTCGGCGCATGCCCGGGCCCCGCGAATGCTGCTGTGTCATTGCGTTCCTTTCGTTGGTGCTGCTTTTCCCCTTGAGGTCGGTGAGATCAGGCCGGCGACCTCCGCGTCGCCAGACGCTCCAGGAGCGAGGTCACGAGGTAGAACGCGAGGCCGATGAGGATGCCGCCCAGGACGTACGCCCAGGCGAGCGCGGCGCGGCCGGACTTGGCGTACGTCGCGATGGCGGTGCCGATGCCGTCGGCCGGGCCGCCGAAGTACTCGGCGACGAGCGCCGCGATGACGGCGAGGGAGCTCGCGATGCGCAGGCCGGTCAGCAGGTAGGGGAGGGCGGTGGGCAGGGTCAGGAAGCGGAAGGTCTGCCAGCCCGACGCGGCGGATGCGCGCAGCACGTCCCGGTGCACGGGCCGCGTCTGCCGAAGGCCTCGCAGCACGTTGACGAACACGGGGATGAACGCGGCGATGGTGGCGACGGCCTGGCGCCCGAACTGGCTCGACGCGCCGAACATCGTGTTCAGGATCGGCGTGATCGCCACGATCGGGATCACCGCGAGGGCGGCGACCAGCGGTGCCAGCATCCCGTCGATCGGACGTGCGGCGGCGGCGAGGCCCGCGAAGACCACCGCGATCGCCGATCCGACCACGAGGCCCACGAGCGCGTTGGTCGCAGTGATCGTCATGTCCTGCGCGATGATCGGCCACCGCTTGACGAACTCCGCGAGGATCGCGAACGGGCTCGGGAGCATGCGCGGCGCGGTGCCCAGGACGTCGACCCAGAACCACCAGACCACGACGATGAGCGCGCCGACGACGATCGGCGCGACCCAGCGCAGCCACCCGGGCAGGCGGCCCTCGCCGGGAGCCGCGGCCGGAGGGCGCCCGACGGGGTGCGTGGGACCGGGAAGAGTGGTGGTGACCGCGTCGGTCATGACTCGCTCGCCCTCGTGACCGGGGTGCCGTGCAGGGCCTCGCGCACGGCGGTGACCCGGTCGAAGAACTCGGGCGACTCGCGCAGCGCCTCGGACCGATCGTCGCCGAGGCCGACGTCGACGACCTGCGTGATGCGCCCGGGGCGCGGGCTCATCACGACGACGCGGTCCGACAGGAACACCGCCTCGGGGATGGAGTGGGTGACGAACACGACGGCGGCGGCCGTCTCGGCGGCGATGCGCGTGAGCTCGGTCTGCAGCCGTTCCCGCGTCATCTCGTCGAGCGCGCCGAACGGCTCGTCCATGAGCAGCAGCTTGGGCCGTGCCGCCAGCGCGCGGGCGATCGCGACGCGCTGCTGCATGCCGCCCGACAGCTGGTCGGGGTAGCGGTCGACGAAGTCCGTGAGCCCGACGAGCTCGGCGAGTTCAGCGACCCGCCCCGCCCGCTCGGCCTTGCCGGTGCCGTGCAGCTCCAGCGGCAGCGCCATGTTGGCGCCGACCGTGCGCCACGGGAGGAGCCCCGCCTGCTGGAACGCGATGCCGTAGTCCTGGTCGGCGCGGGCCCGCTTCGCAGGCTTGCCGAAGATCTCCAGCGTGCCCGCGCTCGCCTGGTCGAGGTCGGCGATGAGGCGCAGCAGCGTCGACTTGCCGCAGCCCGACGGGCCGATGAGCGCGACGAACTCGCCCGCCGCGACCTCGAGGTCGACCTCCGACAGCGCGGAGACATCGCCCGTCTTCGTCGCGAACACCTTGCTCACGCCGGCTGCCCGCACGGCCGGGGCGGCGGAGGCCGCCGGCGCGACGGCATCCGTCCGCTCGCTCTGATCCGGGGCGTCAGTCGTCATGCCGCCTCTCCTCTGCGGTAGTTCGCCAGCCCGAGCCCGATGAGGGCGACGGAGCCGGCGGCGATGAGTCCCAGTGCGATCGAGCCGAACGTCGGACCCCATGGCGCGGCGGGGTCACTGGAGGCTTGACCTGCGAGCTGGATGAGCATGCGGCCGATGCCTCCGCGCATGCCGATCGAGACCTCGGCGACGACGGCGCCGAGCACGGCGTTGGCGGCGGCGAGGCGCAGCGCGGGCAGGAGGTGCGGCACCGCGGCCGGAAGCCGCAGCCGCACGAGCGTCGGCCAGTAGCCGGCGGCATAGCTGCGCATGAGATCGAGATGGATGCGGTCGGGCGACGCCAGGCCGCGCAGCATGCCGATCGCCACGGGGAAGAAGGCGAGGTACGACGCGATGACCGCGACCGACAGCCACTGCGGCCACGTGCCGCCGCCGCGGTCGATCTGGTTGCCGATCGCGTTGACGACCGGCGCGAACGCGATGAGCGGCACGATCTGGCTGACGACGATCCAGGGGAGGAGGCCCCACTCCAGCAGCTGCCAGCGCTGCATGACGAGCCCGAGCGCCGCCCCGACGATCACGCCGATGAGCCAGCCGATCGCCGCGATGCCGAGGGTCACCAGGGCCGCGCCCGCGACCGACACCCACAGCGGCGGGGTGTCGCCGCCGCTCGTCGGGGCGAACAGGCGCGCCGCCATGTCCCAGACGTGCGGCATGGCGCGGTCGTGAGTGCGGGGCAGAAGCATGACGCCTGAGCCGGCCTCACCCGGCACCGAGCCGACCACGACGCCTTCGGCGGGGCCGAGGAACTTGTACAGCTCCCACAGCACGAGCACCGCCAGCACGCCGAGCGCGCCCCAGCCCGCCGCGACCCATCCCCGCAGCTCGCTCTGCCGCTTCGCCGACCAGCCGACCGCCCTCATGCGCGCGCCGCCGTCACCGGGTCAGGCCTTCGCCGTCAGGTGGGTCTGCAGGGCCGGGATGACGGTCTCGCCGTAGACCCGCAGCGTCTCTTCCTTATTGTCGTGCTGCAGGTAGCCGGCGAACTGCGTCACGCCGAGGTCGCGCAGCGCCTCGAGCTTGGCGATGTGATCGGATGTCGTCCCGAGGACGCAGAACCGGTCCACGATGTCGTCGGGCACGAAGTCCACGTGGTCGTTGTCGGCCTTGCCGTGCGTGTTGTAGTCGTAGCCGCTGCGGCGCTCGATGTAGTCCGTGAGCGACTCGGGCACGCCCTCGCCGTGGTGCCCGTACTTCGCGACGATGTCGGCGACGTGGTTGCCCACCATGCCGCCGAACCAGCGGCACTGGTCGCGCATGTGCTTCCAGTCGTCGCCGATGTACATCGGCGCGGCGACGCAGATCGCGAGCGACTCGGGGTCACGGCCGGCGGCGGCCGCGGCATCCTTCACCGTCTTGATCATCCACGCGGCGATGTCGAGGTCCGCCAGCTGCAGGATGTACCCGTCGGCGACCTCGCCGGTGAGCTGCAGCGCCATCGGCCCGTAGGCGGCCACCCACACGTCGAGCTCCGACCCGCGGCTCCACGGGAACTGCAACGTCGCGCCGTGGTACTCGACGGGGCGCGAGTTGGCGAGTTCGCGGATGACGTGGATCGACTCGCGCAGCTCGGCCATCGTCGTGGGCTTGCCGTTGGTCACCCGCACCGCCGAGTCGCCCCGGCCGATGCCGCAGATCGTGCGGTTGCCGTACATCTCGTTGAGCGTCGCGAAGACGGATGCCGTGACCGTCCAGTCCCGTGTCGCCGGGTTCGTCACGAACGGGCCGACGACGACGCGGTTCGTGGCGGCGAGGATCGCCGAGTGGATGACGTACGGCTCCTGCCACAGCAGATGCGAGTCGAACGTCCACACGTGGCTGAACCCGTGCGCCTCGGCCAGCGCGGCGAGCTGCACCGTGCGCGCCGCGGGCGGGTTGGTCTGCAGGACGACGCCGAAGTCCATGCTCACACCTTCCGGTCGTTGAGCCCGCGAGGAACGAGCCAGACGAAACGCAGCATCGGGATCACACCAGGTACTGCGACAGGCCGCGCTTGAGGAAGCGTCCGTCGCCCTTCGAGCCGAGGTAGGTGCCGCCGTCGACGACGACCTTGCCGCGTGAGATGACGGTGTCGACGTGGCCGTCGATCTCGTAGCCCTCCCACGCGGAGTGGTCCATGTTCATGTGGTGCGTGCGGCCCTCGCCGATGCCGATCGAGGTGTGCCCGTTCGGGTCGTACACGACGACGTCGCCGTCGGCGCCGGGCTGGATCACGCCCTTGCGTCCGTACAGGCCGAACATGCGGGCCGGGGTCGTCGACGTCAGCTCCACCCAGCGCTCGAGCGTGATCTTGCCGGTCACGACGCCCTGGTACATGAGGTCCATGCGGTGCTCGACCGAGCCGATGCCGTTGGGGATCGCCCGGAAGTCGTCGAGTCCGAGGTCCTTCTGGCCCTTCATGCAGAACGGGCAGTGGTCGGTCGAGACCATCTGGATGTCGTTGGTCCGCAGCGCCTGCCACATGTGGTGCTGGTGGCCCTCCTGACGAGAGCGCAGCGGTGTCGAGCACACCCACTTGGCGCCCTCGAACTGCCCCCACTCCTCGCTGAAGCCGCCGAGCTGCTCCTCGAGCGACAGGTACAGGTACTGCGGGCACGTCTCGCCGAACACGTTCCAGCCCTGGTCGCGCGCCCACGCGAGCTGATCCACCGCCTGCTTCGCCGACACGTGGACGACGTACAGCGGGGCGCCCGTGAGGTTGGCGAGCATGATGGCGCGGTGCGTGGCCTCCTCCTCCATCTGCCAGGCGCGCGCGATGCCGTGGTAGTACGGCGCCTTCTTGCCGGCATCCGCCAGCTGCTGGGCGAGCACGTCGATCGCGGGGCCGTTCTCGGCGTGCATCATCGTGAGCAGGCCGGTCTCGTTCGAGACCTGCATGGCCTTGAGCACCTGCGCATCGTCGGAGTAGAACACGCCGGGGTAGGCCATGAAGAGCTTGAAGCTCGTGATGCCCTCGTCGACGAGCCCGCGCATCGCGGCCAGCGAGTCCTCGTCGACGCCGCCGATGATCTGGTGGAAGCCGTAGTCGATCGCGCAGTTGCCGGCGGCCTTCTCGTGCCACGCGGCCAGGCCGTCCTGCACGCGCTCGCCGTAGCGCTGCACGGCGAAGTCGATGATGGACGTGGTGCCGCCCCACGCGGCCGCGCGGGTGCCGGTCTCGAACGTGTCGGAGGCCTCGGTGCCGCCGAAGGGCAGCTGCATGTGCGTGTGGGCGTCGATGCCGCCCGGGATCACGTACTTGCCGGTCGCGTCGATGACCGTGTCGACGGAGGACGCGATGTCGGTGCCGAGCAGCTGCGAGCCCGGCGCGAGCACCGCCGCGATGGTCTCGCCGTCGATGAGCACGTCGGCGTCGCCGCGGCCGGTCGCCGAGACGACGGTGCCGCCGGTGATGAGTGTGGTTGTCATTGCTTCTCCCTGGATCCCGGTCGTTGAGCGAGCGAAGCGAGACGAAACGTGTCGTCCGTGCGCTCGGGGCGTTTCGTCTCGCTCGTTCCTCGCTCGCTCAACGACCGCACTTCGGTCACGGCTTCGCGATCTTCGTGTACGAGTCCGGCCGGCGGTCGCGGTAGAACTGCCAGTCGTCGCGCATCTCGCGGACCATGTCGAGGTCGAGGTCGCGCACCAGCAGCTCCTCGTGAGTGCCCGAGCCGCGCTCGCCGACGAAGTTGCCGCGCGGGTCGATGATCTGGCTCGTGCCGTAGAAGTCGACCGCGAGGTCGCCGTACTCGTTGTCCTCCCGGCCGACGCGGTTGGGCTGCAGCACGAAGTAGCCGTTGGCCACGGCGGCGGCGGGCCCCTCGACCTCCCACAGCCGGTTCGAGAGCCCGGGCTTGGTGGCGTTCGGGTTGAACACGATGTGCGCGTCGTTCAGGCCCAGTTCGCGCCACCCCTCGGGGAAGTGACGGTCGTAGCAGATGTACATGCCGACGCGGCCGACGGCGGTCTCGAACACGGGGTACCCGAGGTTGCCGGGACGGAAGTAGAACTTCTCCCAGAACCGGTCGAGGTGTGGAAGGTGGTGCTTGCGGTACGAGCCGAGGACCGTCCCGTCGGCGTCGACCAGCACCGCCGTGTTGTAGTACACGCCGGTCTCGGCCTCTTCGTAGATCGGCAGCACCATCACGGTGCCGAGCTCCTTCGCGAGCGCGGCGAAGCGCTGCACGATCGGCCCGTCGACAGGCTCCGCGAAGCGGTAGTACTTCTTGTCCTGGGTGATCCCGAAGTACGGGCCGTAGAACAGCTCCTGGAAGCACACCACCTGCGCGCCCTGGCTTGCGGCATCCCGCGCGAAGCCCTCGTGCTTGTCGAGCATCGACTGCTTGTCGCCCGTCCAGGTGGTCTGCGAGATCGCCGCGCGTACCGTCGTCATTCGTCTCTCCGTTCCTGAGCGGGCCGTGCGCGCTCTGGTCCCTCGGGTGAAGGACCGACGGGTCCGATCGGGCGAGCACCCCTGCTGCCCGATCCTGTCGACTCGACGTTTCCCGTCGGTTTCGGTCTGTGACGCGACAGTAAAGCCTCACCGGGTGCGGCGCAATGGTGGGTCCAGCAGACCTTTCCGCGGGTTCGTCGTCGGCACGGATACATCCCACGAAGGATGCCGCGGCCGCGGGTTACAGCGTGCGACGGATGCCGCGGCGGCCGATCCTCCCGTAGCGTGAGACGGTGTTCCGCCGCCTGAAGACGTCCCAGCTCGTGGTCGACGTCACGCTCGCGGTCGTCTTCTTCCTGATCGCCTGGCCGGTCGAGACGGCCCTCGTCCAGACCGGCGCCTTCGGACTGGAGTACCTCCTCGGCCCGGCGGGCCAGGTGCTCGTCGGCGGCGTCATCGCCGCCCTGTTCTCGTGCGCGCTCGCCGTGCGACGCCTCTCGCCGCTGCTGGCGCTGGGCCTGGCGTGGGTGGGTGCCCTCGTGCAGATGGGCCTCGGGCGGCCGCCGAGCTTCAGCGACGTCGCGATCTTCGGTGTGCTGTTCGCCACCGCCGCCTACGGTTCACGGGCGGCCTACTGGGCGGGATTCGCCTCGGCCCTGGTGGGCGCGCTCGTGATCACGGTGTACCTCTTCGCCGGACCGTCGTTCGCCGGCGGCGGGCTCACATGGCAGACGCTCCCGCTGGCGCTCATGACGCTCGTGGCGGCGGCCTTCGCGCTCGGCCTGTCGTGGACGATCGGCGCGCTCGTGCGTTCCGCCATCCGCACCCGTGAGACGCGTGCGGCGCAGCAGCGGGCCGAGGCCGAGACCGCGGCCGAGCAGGAGCGCGTGCGCATCGCCCGCGACATGCACGACGTGGTGGCGCACTCGCTCGCGGTCGTGATCGCGCAGGCGGACGGGGCGCGCTACGCCGCGGCATCCGATCCCTCCGTCGCGACCGAGGCGCTCGCGACGATCTCGACCACGGCCCGCTCGGCGCTCGCCGACGTGCGCCTGCTGCTCGGCCAGCTGCGACATCGGCAGGGCGACGGGCCGCAGCCGACCATCGCCGACCTCGAGGAGCTCTACGCCCAGGTGCGGGCGGCGGGCGTCCCGCTGCGCGTCGACGTCGACCCCGTCCCGCCCGGCGAGCCGCCTGCCGCCGTGCAGCTCGCGGTGTACCGCATCCTGCAGGAGGCCCTCACCAACGCGCTGCGCCACGGCGCCACAGGAGGCGCCGTCGACGTCGGCCTGGCCTGGCTGCCCGACCGCGTCGAGCTGTCGGTGCGCAACCCGGCAGCGCCGCCGCCGCCCGGAGCCCGTCCGGGGCATGGCCTCATCGGCATGCGCGAACGCGCACAGCTCGCCGGCGGCCGTCTCGACGCCGCAGCCGAGGGCGGCGACTTCGTCGTCCGCGCCGCCATCCCCATCGGAGGACCCGCATGATCCGCGTCGCGCTCGTCGACGACCAGGCGCTGTTCCGCGCTGGCATCCGCATGCTCGTGGACTCGCAGCCCGACCTCGAGGTCGTCGGCGAGGCGTCTGACGGCCGGGAGGGCGTCACGATGGTGCGCGCGACCCGGCCGGACGTCGTGCTCATGGACATCCGCATGCCCGTCATGGACGGCCTCGCCGCGACCGGTGAGCTACTGTCGGACCCTGAGCCGCCGCGCATCGTCATGCTCACGACGTTCGACCTCGACGAGGCGGCCGCGCGTGCGATCCGTCAGGGCGCGAGCGGCTTCCTGTTGAAGGACGCCGACCCCGAGTTCCTGCTCGCGGCAATCCGCACTGTGCATTCCGGATCCGCCGTGATCGCGGCATCCGCCACTCGGGAGCTGTTCGAGAGATTCGCGGATGCCGCACCCCGGCCGGTGCCGCCCGCCTACGGCGAGCTCACCGACCGCGAGCGCGAGATCTTCGCGCTGGCCGCGCGGGGGCTGTCCAACGCCGAGATCGCGGCGCGCGAGTTCCTGTCGGAGGCCACGGTGAAGACGCACATCAGCCGCATCCTCACGAAGCTGGGGCTGCGCGATCGCGTGCAGCTCGTCGTGTTCGCTTTCGAGCACGACCTCGCCTAGCCGCGTGTCGGCGCCGGGCGGCAGAATCGGCGCCATGGAACTGCAGCTCAGCATGGTGGTGCTCGAAGTGGCCGACCTGGAGGCGTCCGTCCGCTTCTACCAACGCCTGGGGCTCGACATCCCCGATGTCGAGCCGGGCGGGCGTCCGGTCGTCGCGCACCGCATGGGCAGCGGCGTCACGCTGCTGATCACGACGGCGTTCGCGTCCGTGTACGACCCGACGTGGTCACGGCCGTCGGGCGGCGGATACTCGCAGATGCTCGAGTTCTATGTCGGAGAGGATGCCGTCGTCGACAGCCGCTGGGCGGAGCTCCTCGACGCCGGCTATGTCGGGCGCATGCCTCCCACGCAGACCGCCGGTCCGTACGCCGCGATCGTCGAGGACCCCGACGGCAACGTGGTCCTGTTGACCTCCGACGAGGCTGCGTCGCCCGAGGCCTGACACCGTGCTTGCGTGACGAAAGCCCGCGGGTCTGGTTTCCCGTCGCCTGCTCGTTGAGCGAGCGGAGCGAGTCGAAACGCAGTGAGCCGCTCGTCGGACCCGACCACGCGCCCGCAACGTCTGCGTCGGGCCGGGTTCTCGAATGCGTCGTGCGGCGTTTCGTCTCCGCTCGTTCCTCGCTCCGCTCAACGACCAGCCCGGCGACGGGGATCATCCTCGCGATGTAGCGGGATGCCTCTCCCGGCCGACGCGCGCGGCCCCGGGGCGTCCATACCGTCGGAGGCATGGAACTCTCATCGACCGACCTGGGCCTCGCTGCCCGGGTGCAGCAGCTCACCAAGACCTACGGCTCCGGCGAGAGCACCGTCCACGCGCTCGACGACGTGAGCGTCGGCATCCGTCGCGGCGAGTTCACCGCGATCATGGGCCCGTCGGGCTCGGGCAAGTCGACGCTCATGCACATCATGGCGGGCCTGGATGCGCCCACGTCGGGCCGCGCGTGGATCGGCGACACCGACATCACCGGCCTGTCGGACCTCGAGCTCACGATCCTTCGCCGGCGCCGGGTCGGCTTCGTCTTCCAGGCGTTCAACCTCGTCCCGACCCTCGATGCGCTGGGCAACATCATGCTGCCGTTCGACCTCGACGGCCGCCGGCCCACTGCGCTGGAGCGCGCCCGCATAGACGGTCTCGTCGAGCGGCTCGGGCTCTCCAGCCGTCTCGGCCACCGCCCGCACCAGCTGTCGGGCGGCCAGCAGCAGCGCGTCGCGATCGCCCGCGCGCTCGCGACGGCGCCGGACCTGCTGTTCGCCGACGAGCCCACCGGCAACCTCGACTCGCGCTCGGGTCGCGAGGTCCTGGCGCTCCTGGCTGCCGCTTCGCGCGAGCAAGGCCAGTCGATCGCGATGGTGACGCACGATCCCGTGGCGGCCTCGCACGCCGACCGGGTGCTGTTCCTGGGCGACGGCCGCATCGTGGCCGACAAGCCGCGCCAGAGCGCCGAAGAGATCTCGGCGTACATGCTCGCCTCCGAGCTCGGCACCGCGGCGCACACCACGGCCGTCCCGGTCGCTGCCGCCGCGACCGCGCAGGTGGCGTCATGACCACTATGGCGCAGACCCCGACCGGCCGGATGCCGGGGGCCGCGGCATCCACCCGTTCCCCGCGCACCGCGCGCCTGGCCTGGCTGCGCGAGCGCGGCATGGGGGCCAGCATCCTGGTCGCGGCGATCTCGAGCGCGTTCGGCGCGATTCTGCTGAGCGCGACCGGGTTCATCGGGGCGATGCTGAAGGCGAACCCGTACATCGGCGACAGCGAGACCCTCGCCGCCGTGACCGTGATCCTGAGTTTCCTGCTCATCGGCGTCGCGGTGTACGTGGCGTCGATCGTCACCGCCAACACCTTCGCCACCGTCATCGCCGGACGCACCCGTCGCATCGCGCTGCTGCGCCTCATCGGGGCGTCCGCGCGGTCGCAGCGCGAGGAGGTCGGGCGGCAGGGCCTTGTCGTCGGCGTGATCGGCGCGGCGATCGGACTCGTCGGCGGCACGCTCGTGTCGTGGGCGGGCGTGGTGCTGGCCACACAGCTGCTCGAGCTCGACGGCGTGGACTACGCCGTGCTGCAGCCGGTGCTCGTGCTTCCGGC
Source organism: Microbacterium jejuense (assembly GCF_019511665.1). GTDB lineage: Bacteria > Actinomycetota > Actinomycetes > Actinomycetales > Microbacteriaceae > Microbacterium > Microbacterium jejuense_A. The sequence goes on along the minus strand of NZ_JAEUAW010000017.1, from coordinate 44,927 downwards.
GGTGGTGGTGGCGCTCACGACGTGGGCGGCCGCGTGGGCGGGATCGCGACGCGTGCTGACGGTGACGCCCCTGCAGGCGCTGGGCGGCTCGGTCGAGACCTCGCACGAGGCGGTCGCGCGCCGCGGCGGACGCAACGGCGTCGCGATCACGCTCTTCGTGATCGGCGCGGCGCTGCTGGCGCTCGGCATCCTGTTCGGCCTGATGTCTCCGCTCGGCGTGATCGTGGCGTTCTTCGGCGGCATCTTCTCGTTCACGGGACTCGCGCTCGGGGCGACGCTCGTCATGCCGCCGGTGCTGCGCCTGGTGGGCCGCGTGTTCGAGGGGTCGGCGACGGCGCGCCTGGCCGCCGAGAACGCGCTGCGCTACCCCGAGCGCTCCAGCCGCATGGCGATCGGCGTGGTCATGGGGGTCACCCTCGTCACGATGTTCGCCGTCGCACTGGAGACCGTGAAGGCCGTCATGGTCGCCTCGGGCGGCGGCGAGGCCCCGGCCGAGATGACGACCCTGGTCGACACGTTCGCCGCGATCATGATGGGCCTCGTCGCGGTCGCCGCCGTCATCGCGGCCGTGGGCCTGGTGAACCTGCTCACGATCGGCGTGGTGCAGCGCCGGCGGGAGCTCGGCCTGCTGCGCGCGCTGGGCGTGTCGACGGGCCAGGTGCGTCGCATGGTGCTCCTGGAGGCGGCGCACATCACGATCGCCGCGACCGTCACGGGCCTCGTGCTCGGCATCGCGTACGGCTGGGCCGGGGCGCAGTCGCTCCTCGGCTCGGTGGCGGTGCCGCCGTCATGGTCGTCGCCGACGCTCGTCGCCCCGGCGGTGCCGTGGCTGCCGGTCGTGATCATCGTCGCGGCCACCGCCGTGCTGACGCTGGTCGCCGCCGTCATCCCGACGCGCCTGGCGACGCGCGTTGCGCCCGTCGAGGCGCTCGCCGATTGAGACGAGGGATGCCGTCGTGCAGGCTTCGCGCGACGGCATCCCTTCTCTATCTCGTGCTCTATCTCGTGCGCCGTCCCCCGCTGGTCGTTGAGCGGAGCGAGGAACGAGCGAAGACGAAACGCGGCGAGACGCTCTCCAGGCGCGGCCCCGCGCATCCGCTGCGTCGATGGTCGGATGCCAGCAGCGCCTCGCGGCGTTTCGTCCCGCTTCGCTCGCTCAACGACCGGGCGGCGGCACGAAGCGGAACGGGCCGCCCTTCGCCACCTCGGCCTCGACCTCGAGGTAGGCGGCGTCGGCGTGCGCGTCGTCGTCGCTGGAGTAGAGGGTCGACACCTCCTTCAGCGCGCTCACGAGGTTGTCCTGCGGCACCGCGGTGTCGACGGCCTTGCCGTGCACGCCGCGGCGGGTCGACATGAGGGTCGTGAGCCGGGGCGTCCCGTCGGGGCGGTCCTTCCACAGGGCCCACAGCGTGCGCGGCGTCGCATTGCGGCTGCCGTGGTGGCCGACCTTGTACAGGTCGATGCCGGCGAGCCTCGCGCGCAGCGCGGGCTCCTTCGCGAAGCGCTTGAGCGTGTGCTGCCAGTTCTCGATCTGCGCGTCGCCGGGGAACAGCAGCGAGAGGCCGCCGATCTCGAACAGCAGCAGCAGGCTCGTGTTGTTGAGCGCGTCGTCGAGGTTGCGCACGAGGCGCAGCAGCGAGTGCGTGCGCTGCGCCGTGAGGTTGTCGATCAGCCACCGCACCGGTCCCGGGCCCACCGGCACCTCGTCGGCCGTCGTCTGCCCCGACTCCGATGCGGCGACCGCGGTCGACAGCGCGAGCGACGCGTCGAGCGCCGTCAGCCAGTACTCGCCGTCGTCCTCGGCCTGACGCGTGACGTCGGGTTCCTGGTCGGGCGTCGGCGGCCCCAGCACGGTCGTCACCAGTCCGGGCACCAGGTCGGCGAGGCCCGCGTCCGCGCCGGCGTACAGGTAGCGTCCGCGCCGGTCGGCCGACAGCTCGTCGAGCAGCGCGACGGCCTCGGCGTTCTTCAGCTGCTCCTCGGCGGCAGCCGCGACGAGCCTGTCGTGCGCGGCGAGTCCCGCCAGCGCTCCGGCATGCTCCTGCGCTGCGCCGAGCAGTCGTGCGAAACGGAGGGATGCCGGTCCCACGTGGCCGTCGCCGAGGGCCGGGGCCGCGGGTGCCGCGGCCAGGGCGGCCCCGCCCGCAGGGCCCCCGGCATCCGCCGCCAGAGCCGGGTCCTCGGTCCAGGACCGCAGCACGACCTTCGGCGCCAGGCGCCGCATGATCTCGGCGCCCGCGGCGACCTCGAACCCGCGCAGGTGGTCGCGGTGGCGATGGGTGACGGCCAGCACGTCGAGCACGCCGTGCGTGTGCTGCTCGATGAGCGCCGCGACATCGGCCATGCGACCGCGAACGAACCCCTGGCGCGGCGAATGACTCGTGCCGTAGTCGATGAGGATGTGGCGTTCGGCGCGGCCGTCGGCGAGCGGCTCGTCGTACTCGACCGAGATCAGGAGGCAGTCGCCGAACCCGACCTGGTACATGCGGACGCGGACGCAGACCGGCGTGCTCACCATGCCTCCCCCGAGCTGAGATCCGTGCTGTGGAGCGCGGCGAACGCCTGCCCGCGCGAGCGGCCCTCCGAGAACCCGAGCCGGCCCTGGGTGTCGCGCCGCCCCGTGCTGTCGAGGTACGTCAGTCGGCGCACCTGCCGGCGCCAGTCGTCGATGCGCTTGTAGACGTGCAGCTTGAGGCGGCCGAACTGGTCGAACACGAGCGTCCCGCCGCCGAAGAACTGGACGGGTGTGGCGTCGTCGATCCCGTCCGGCAGCGGCAGCTCGCACTCGCGGGCGAACTCGCCGGCCGACATGTCGACCATCTGCACGTACGTGGCGACCGACTCCGGCACGATGAGGCCGTCGGGTCCGATGCGCTGCGTCGGCAGCACCGACTCGACGATCGTGTAGAAGCGCGTGCTGACGCCCAGCCGCGGCGCGTTCTGCCACAAGAAGCGGAACACCTCGTCGCGGTCGCTGCGCAGGCTGGCGTAGTTGATGCCGAGGTAGCGGGGCGTGAGCTCCGCCTCCAGGACGTCCGCGTCGCGATCGGGACGATGGATGCCGGCGGCCTCGAACCGCCGGGCCAGCAGGTCGCGGTAGCCGAGGTCGTCGTCGGGCACGACCTCCGCGTCGGCCAGGAGGACGGCATCCAGCAGGTCCTCGAACTCGAACTCCACCGGCGGCAGGTAGTCCAGCCCGCGGATGAGCATCGTGAGCAGCTGGGATGCCGCCTTCACGCCCTCCTCGGCGGCGCGGGTGCGGTCGACCGTGACGTCCTTCGCCTTCGAGCCGGGTCGCGAGAACAGCGCCTGCAGGCGCATCGACCAGATGTCGATGAGCACGTCGAGCACGACGGCGACGAGCACCTCGCCGCGACGGTGCGGCTCGTCGTACTGGCGCAGCTCGGCCCAGTCTGCCGGCGGAGGCTTGAGCGCCGCGGCCCGCAGTGCGCCGCGGCCGTGCGTGAGCGTGCGGCCGATCTGCTCGGCCACACCGGTCAGCACGCCGTGCCGCAGGCGCCGGGGATCGACCCGGTCGCGCGAGATCCGGCCGTCCTTGTCGGCGCGGCCGAGGGCCTGTTCGACGACGGGCCGCATCGAGAACACCGACAGCAGCGCGACGATGTCGGCGAACCCCTCGTGGAAGGCCGCCTGGTCGGGCAGGCTCGGCTCGAGGAACCGGTGGCGCAGCCCGTCTAGCACGGCATGCGTGGTCTCGTGCACGACCACGTCGTGGCTGAGACACGTGTACACCGGCCGCCGGCCGGGAACGCTCGCCGGCACGTAGCCGAACAGCAGCGCGTGATCGTCGTCGGAGTAGAACGCGTTCGCCTCGGCGAAGGCATGGGGCACGAGGTAGAGGTGATGCCCTTCGAACCCCCACGACAGGCGGCGGCCGAGCGCCGACTCGAACGTCGCGAGCGTGCGCGCGGCGGTGGCGTACACGTGCTGCGCGTGGAACGCCTTGTCATCGAGCAGGTCGGCGTCCTCGGCATCGGCGAACAGGTCGTCGTCGGGGATGCCCGGGTGCTTGAGGTATTCGCCCGTCGCGGTGTCGAAGTCGACGACGTGCAGCCGCGCTCCGCGGGGTCCGTCCTCCATGCGCGACCAGGGCACCTTGACCCTCGCCGTCAGGATCTTCTTGTCATCGCCCTTCACGGACGGGTCCTGCGCGATGAGCCGCAGGGTCACGTGGGTGCGGGGCTGATCCTGCGACTCGTAGCCGGTGACCTCGGACACGTCATCGCTCCCACGCCACGCGGTACGGCCGCGCGCTCGCCGCGGTGGCGTCGACGCGTCTCTGCACCGACGGATGCAGTTGGTCCGCGCGGGCGGGGTGCCGCCGGCGCCAGCCGAGTCCGGCGATCGCCCAGTACCACTGGTGCCGGTGGATGCGACCCTCGGCCCGTTCGGCCGGGACCGGCGCCCCGCCGGTCACGCCGAGCAGCCTGTCGTACGCCCTCGGGTCGATGCGCAGCCCGGCGGCGACCGCCTCGGCCGTCATCCACTCCAGCGAGATGTCGGACAGCCCGTGGTCGTCCTCGTACTGCCCGCCGATGTCGCTGTGCACACCGGCGAACCACATCTCCTGCAGGTCGCGACGGGGATCGTCGACCACCCTCACGCCCTCCTTGTCCGCCCCGAACCGGTACTCGGTGAAGGCGCGGCGGTTCTCGTCGAGTGCGAGCGCGAGACGACCGGTCCGCACGCCGTCGACGTTGCGCGTGAAGGGCCAGCGCACCTGCTCGAACCGCGCGCGCAGGTTGAACCAGCCGACGGACTTGACGGTGTCCCACACGCCGAGGAACGTCACAGGCTTGCCGAACCGGCGGAAGGCGGGGTTGCCGAACCCGTCGTCGAACGACGACCGCGTGCGCCAGAAGGCCTGTTCCTCGGTCTCGGACGGCTTGTCGCCGCCGCCCGAGAGAGCCATCTTGAGCGCGTACGGCACGAGGTTCTCGGCCCCGGGCCGCAGCAGCCCGACGCTGCGCAGCACCCCCGCGAGCGCCACAGCCGTGTACGCGCCGCGGCTGAAGCCGAACAGCATGATGCGGTCGCCGTCGCGGTAGTGCGCCATCAGCCAGCTGTACGCGTCGGCGATGTTGTCGCGGATGCCGTACCCGACGATGAGCCCCGCGGTGCGCGTGAGCCACGCGCCGAACGGCGTGACCGCGCCGCGCGCACCCATCGTGCCGACGCCGGGGTCGTAGAACACGAGCTGCCGGTCGTCCTTGACGGCCATCGCATAGATGCGCGCGACGTTCGTGACCCCCGACTCGGGCTCGCTCCCGGTGCCGTCGAGGCACAGCACGAGCGTGCGCGGGCCGGGCTCCTGTGCGGCGGTGTCCATGCAGGGGAGAGGATGCCTCGGCCCACGGTGATACGGAGGGGGTGCGTTCGCGCCACGACGGGTGCAGGCTGGCGGCATGCAGATCGAGATCGTTGAACACGAACCGCCTTACCGCGTCGGCGTCATCATCGGCAGCCTGTCGCGCGAGTCCATCAACCGGCGCCTCGCCCTCGCACTGGAGAAGCTGGCGCCGCCCGAGCTCGAGTTCTTCGAGATCTCGTACGCCGACCTTCCGCTGTACAACCGCGACCTCGACGCGGACTACCCGCAGACCGCCCTCGACTTCAAGGACGCGATCCGCTCGGCCGATGCGCTGCTGTTCGTCACACCCGAGTACAACCGGTCGCTCCCCGGTGCCCTGAAGAACGCGATCGACTGGGGAAGCCGGCCGTGGGGGCAGAACGCGTGGTCCGACAAGCCGGTCGGGGTGATCGGGGCGTCCGCCGGGCAGATCGGAACGGCCGTCGGACAGCAGTCGCTGCGCAGCACCCTGAGCTTCCTCAACGCGCGTCAGATGACGACGCCCGAGGCGTACATCCACTTCACGCCGGGGCTCATCGAGGCCGACGGCGAGGTGACGGTTCCCGCGACCGAGGAGTTCCTGCGCATGTACATGGCGAAGTTCCTCGAGTACGTCGCCCGCGTGCTCACGGTGATCCCGCAGGCGTGAGGATCCGGGATGCCGGTGGCCCCGGCATCCCGTCACCCCGCGTCGGCGGGGTCGGGGCCGGGGTCGTGCGCCCAGCCCGGCGCGAGCGCCTTCACGCGCGCTTCGCGCCACTGCCACGCGCTCCACAGGACCGGCCACAGGATCGCTGCGGTCGGTCCGGCGAACACCAGCCGGTCGCGCCACAGCGTCTTGCCGGGCTCGCCCGGAGCGGGCGAGACGGCCATCTGGTGGTCCCAGACGTCGAGGCTCGACAGCGGACCGGTGAGCGGGATGCCGCTGTCGCGGAAGATCCGCACCTGCCCCGCCGGCTCGTCGACCACCCGCTCGCTGGCGTGGATGAGCTGGCGCCCCATCGGCACCATGCCGAACGCCGCCAGCTGCACCGGGACGTCGTCGCCCGGACTCCAGCTCGTCGGCAGACCGCTCGGCACGAGCGGCTCGAGGTCGAGCAGCGGGCCGTAGAGCTCGGCGACGGCCCGCGGCGAGTGCAGCGCCCGCCACGCCGCGTCGGGGTCGCAGTCGATCACGAACTTCAGCAGGATCCGCATGCTCCAGTGTCGCACCGCGGTGCGGCGCTCGCGGCTCCCGGTGCCTGCCGTCCGGCGCGTCCACAACGTACGTTCTCGCCGAGAACGCATGTCGTGTGCGCGCAGGACGTGCGGTCTCGGCGAGAACGTACGTTCCCGACGGGGGGCGTCAGCGCCGTAGGGTAGACCGGTGCCCGACACGCCTTTCGACCAGCACCGCTACCAGGTACGTCTCGACTGGGGTGCCGCCGGCCTCGCGCGGCTCGCTCCCGCCGATGTCGTCGTGGTCGTCGACGTGCTGCGGTTCTCGACGACGGTGACGGATGCCGTCGCCCGAGGCGATTCCGTGCCGCTGGACGCGGCGGCGCACGCCGTGTCGCTCAACGGCGTCGCGATCGCGGAGGCCGCCGGGGCCACGGACGCCACCGTGCTGCTCGGATGCCTGCGCAACGCCGCGGCCGTGGCGGACGCGGTGCTCGACGTGCAGCACCGACGCGGCGACAGGACCTCGATCGCCGTCATCGCGGCCGGTGAGCTCGCCGGTCGTGAGCCGGGTGCGCCGCTGCGATTCGCCGTCGAGGACCAGTTCGGCGCGGGCGCGATCGTCGACGCGCTCGGCGCCCGCGGCGTCGACCACACGTCCCCTGACGCGGCGGCCGCCGCCGAGGCCTTCCGCGGTCTGCGCGGCGCCCTGCGGCACCTGCTCACCGCGAGCGGATCGGGGCAGGAGCTCCTGGCCCGCGACGCCCGCGACGACGTGATCAACGCCGCCGCGGTGGATGCCGCATCCGTCGTCCCGGTGCTGCGCGACGGCGTCTTCGTCGCGTACTGACACCGCGGCTCACGGTCGCTGGGCGAGCGAGACGCGACGCTCCCATCGAACGGGCAATCCCGTGCCAGAACGCGTTTCGTCTGCGCGCGCCAGAGCGCGTCTCCGCTCAACGACCGGGGCCGTCGGTCGTTGAGAGAGCGAGGTACGAGCGAGACGAATCGCGCCTTCGCACGGACGACCCCGTGCCAGACCGCGTTTCGTCTGCGCGCGCTGGAGCGCGCTCCGCTCAACGACCGGTGTGTCGGTCGTTGAGCGAGCGAGGTACGAGGGAGACGAAACGCGCCATCGCACGGGCAACCCCGTGCCAGACCGCGTTTCGTCTGCGCGCGCTAGAGCGCGCACCGCTCAACGACCGGGGTGTCGGTCGTTGAGCGAGCGAGGTACGAGCGAGACGAAACGCGCCATCGGACGGGCAACCCCGTGCCAGACCGCGTTTCGTCTGCGCGCGCTAGAGCGCGCTCCGCTCAACGACCCATATCTGAGGTACGAGTGAGACGAAACGCCCCGACCACACGGACGACTCCGCGCCAGACCGCGCTTCGCGCGCCACGGCGCGCTCCGCTCAACGGCCGGGGTGTCGGTCGTTGAGCGAGCGAGGTACGAGCGAGACGAAACGCGCCATCGCACGAGCAACCCCGGGCCAGACCGCGCTTCGCGCGCTGGAGCGGTCTCCGCTCAGCGACCGCTACCGCGGCGTCAGCGCCGCGAGGCGGGCGGCCGGGGTGATCTCGCGGCGGGTCCAGGTGAACAGGAAGCGCTCGTCGAAGGTGCGCGCGCACTTGGCGCACGAGGTCGGCCGCGTGGCCTTGCGGTGGCGGTAGGCGACGTGACCGGCGGGGCACACCCCGATCCACGGCGCCAGGTCCGTCGCGGTCTCGCCCGCGTGGGTCGTGCCGCCGACGTAACCGAGTTCGCGGGCGACGGCCTTCCACCGCGGACCGTGACCGGCGCGCGGTCCGGCGAGCGCGTGCGCGACCTCGTGCAACAGGGTCTGGTGGTTGGTGTCGTCGTCATAGCGGGCCGCGAGGTAGCGCGAAACGCTGATGCGCTGGTGGGTGTAGTCGCAGAGTCCGGCGCGGCGCTTGGCGTTGTCGAACCCGAACGTCCACGACGGGTCGAGGTGGGCGGCGATCAGGGCTTCGGCCCACTGCCGCACGCGGTGCAATTCCGACATGTGCGCGAGGCTAGAACGTATCTCCGACACTCATGGCCGCGGCGTCCTCAGCTGGCGACGGATGCCGCAGCCCGGCGCCGATCCGCGGCGTCGATGGCCATGAGCACGGACTCGAGCTGGTCCTCCGTCGCCCCGGACTCCTGACGCAGGAAGAGTGCGCGCTTGAAGTCCTTGCGCGCGCCTTCGTAGTCGCCGTCGTCGTAGCTCACCTTGCCGCGGTGCATGTGGGCGAACGCGCCGATGCCGGCCCAGCCCTGCCCCTCGGCCTCTTCGGCGCACGCCGTCAGCTCCTGCCACGCGGCGGAGTACTTGCCGAGCGCCTGCAGCACCGTGGCGTGCAGGATGCGGGCGCGCAGCAGGTCCTTGCGGGTGCCGGCCATGCGGGCGACGCGCACCGACTGCTCCGACACGACGAGCGCCTCCTCGGCCCGGTCGAGCACCTTGAGCAGCCACACCCGCTCGAGGAGCGCCGGAAGGCTGCGCTGTTCGCCGATCTCTTCGAGGCGGTCACGGCACTGCGTGGGACTCACCTTCTCGCGGAGGGTGTCGGGGTCGTACCCGCTGATGTAGCTCACGTGTGACTCCCTTCGCTGCGCCCGATGCGGCTCGTTCCAGTGTGCCTGCCGCCGTCGCGCGGGCCGGCGTGCCACGCCGGGTCGCGGCATCCACTCGGCCGCGGTCTTGGCGAGTCGCCACGTTCGGCACCCCGCGCGCGGCGGTGGTGGCGAGTCGCCGGGGTCGGTCGGGGCGGGTGCGGGCAGCGGTTCTGGTGGCCGGTGCGGGGAGGTGCGGCGTCCTCTGCCCGGTCTTGGTGAGTCGCCACGTTCGGCACTCCGCACGCGGCGGTGGTGGCGACTCGCCAAGAACGCGAAACGGGATGCCGCCACGCAGCCTGATCCGGTGCGTACCTGCGCGGGACGACGCCGGGGCCTCAGCGGGTGAAGATCGAGGCCGAGGGCTTCGGCGAGGGCGTCGCATCGGCGTCGGTGGCGACGCGTGCGCCGCGTGCGAAGTCGTCGACCTCGCGGCCCTCGGCGACCTTCGCGGGGTGAGGTCCGGCGGCCATGAGCCGGGGGAGCCACTCGGTCGGAAGCGGCTGCCTGGATGCCGCGATCACGAGGTTCCCGAAGCGCCGGCCCTTCAGGGTCTGCACCTCGGCGAGCACGATCACGTGCTCGAGCACCGCCTGCACGGTCGCGACCTCGCGGCGGGCGAAGGCGAGCCCCGCGCCGTCGGCGACGTTGACGAGCAGCACGCCGTCGGGCGCGAGGAACCGCGCGGCCTCGGTGAAGAACTCCACCGTGGTCAGGTGCGCCGGGGTCTGTGCGCCCGAATACACGTCCGACACGACGAGGTCCGCCGCACCGACGAGGCCGGCGGGCAGGCGGCCGAGGGTCTCACGGGCGTCGCCGATCCGCACGCGGATCTGCGCGCCACGGGGGAGCGGCAGGTTCTCGCGCACGAGGTTCCACAGCGCCGGCTCCAGTTCGACGACCTGCTGCCGCGAACCCGGCCGTGTGGCCTCCACATACCGCGGGATCGTCAGCGCGCCGGCACCCAGGTGGATCGCGGTGAGCGGCTGGCCCGGCATCCGGAGCCGGTCGATCACGGCACCCATGCGCGCGACGTACTCGAAGTGCAGATGCGTCGGGTCGTCGAGGTCGACGTGCGACTGCGGCGTGCCGTCGACGTCGAGCTCCCACCCGCCGCCGAACGGAGACGGGACGACGCGGGCGAGGGTGCCGTCCGAGAGCCTCACCGAGGGCGCCGGCGCCTCGTCCCGCGTGCGTGCCATGCGTCCACGGTAGCCCGGCGAGGCGTGAATCGAGCGCGAACGCTGGCACGGCGGGACGACGAAGCCCGGGCTGCGGGTCGCCGGCGCGCAAGCCGCGCCGTGCTGCCTGCATTCACGCCCGTTCCGACGGGGCACGGAGCCGCTCGCGGTCGGGTCGCCCGCAGTACGTTGGAGACATGGCGGCCATCGACCTCAACGCGGACCTCGGCGAGACCGTCGACGGCGTGCCGACCGCCGACGACGAGGCGATGTTCGCGGTGATCTCCAGCGCCAACGTCGCCTGCGGTGGGCACGCGGGGGATGCCGCGTCCATGCGCCAGGCGGTGGCCCGGGCCGGGCGGTTCGGCGTGGCGATCGGCGCCCATCCGTCCTACCCCGACCGCGCGGGCTTCGGGCGCGTGGCGGTCGCCATGGCGCCTACCGACCTCGAAGCCGCCGTCGACAGTCAGCTCGGCGCTCTGGTGGACGCGGGCGCCGACATCCGCTACGTCAAGCCGCACGGCGCGCTGTACCACGCGGTGACCGCCGACCGCGCCCAGGCCGACGCCGTCGCCCGCGCCGTCGCCGCCCTTGCCGAGCGCCTCGGCCGGCCGCTTCCCGTGCTGGGCCTGCCGGGCGAGATCGAGGGGGCCGCGGCATCCCGGGGTCTTCCGTTCGTCCGCGAGGCGTTCCTCGACCGCGGGTACCTGCCCGACGGCTCGCTGGTGCCGCGGACGCAGCCCGGTGCGCTGCTCGACGATCCCGAGCGGGTCGCGGCCCGCGCCGTGCGGCTCGCACGCGAGGGCGTGGTGGAGGCGGTGGACGGCACGGTGGTGCGGGCGGATGCCGCGTCCCTGTGCGTGCACGGCGACTCGCCGTCGGCGGTGGCCATGGCTCGCGCCGTGCGCGCGGCGCTCGACGCCGCCGGCGTGGAGGTACGGGCGCCGTGGTGACCGCGCGGGCGCTGCCGATGGGGGACCGTGCGTTCCTCATCGAGGTCGACGGTCTCGACGAGGTGCTCGCGGTGCATGCGGCCCTCGCCGCGTCGCGGCCCGGCGGCGTGACCGATCTCGTTCCGGCCGCGCGCACCGTGCTGGTGCGCGTCGACCCGCGCGTGCTGCCTCCGGCGATCGCCACGACGTGGGCGCTGCGCACGGCGGCCGCGGCCCGGACGGGTGCGACCGCCGACGGACCGCTCGTCGAGCTCGACATCGCGTACGACGGCGCCGACCTCCACGACACGGCGGCGCTGCTCGGGATCAGCACCGATGAGCTCGTCCGCCGGCACGCGGCCGCGGCGTGGCGGGTGGCCTTCACCGGGTTCGCGCCGGGCTTCGGCTACCTCGTGAGCGACGACTGGCCGTACGACGTCCCCCGTCTGGAGTCCCCGCGCACCCGCGTCCCGGCCGGTTCGGTGGGCCTCGCCGGAGCGTTCTCCGGCGCGTACCCGCGCGACACCCCGGGCGGCTGGAGGCTGATCGGCACGACCAGTGCGCCGCTGTTCGATGCGGCTGCGGCATCCCCCGCTCTGCTCGCGCCCGGCGCCCGCGTCCGGTTCCGCCCCTCCACTGCGGGGCACACGGCCCCCTTGCCCTCACCGAGATCAGGAGATCTCGCCGACGCAGGACGTTCTGCGCCGGATCGTCCTGTCTCTGCGAGATCAGGAGATTCCGGCGAGACGGGACGTGCGGAAGACGACGGGCGTGCAGTGGATGCCGCGACCCGGCCACGAACGGCCGCCCTGCGCATCGTCGAACCGGGGCTGCTCGCGACCGTACAGGACCTGGGGCGTCCGGCGGCGGCATCCATCGGCGTCGCGGTGTCGGGTGCGCTGGACCGCACGGCGCTGCGGACGGCGAACCGGCTTCTCGGCAACCCTGAGGGAGCGGCGGGGATCGAGGTGACGATGGGCGGCCTGCGTGCGGTCGCCGAGACCGACATGTGGGTCGCCGTGACGGGCGCGTGGGGTCCGGTGAGACTCGACGGGCACGACATCGATCCCTACGAGGCCCATGCGTGGCCCGCCGGGGCCGAGCTGCACGTGGACTGGTTCGCGCACGGCGCGCGAGCCTACGTCGCCGTGCGCGGCGGAATCGAGGCGCCCGCGGCGCTCGGCTCGCGCGCGACGGATGTGCTCGCCGGGCTCGGCCCGCCGGCGCTGCGCGCGGGCGACCTCGTTCGTGTGGGTCCGTCACCGTCGACGCCCATCCCCGTCGCCCCGCCCCAGTCGTGGGGCGCACCGCATGACGACGAGCTCGAACTCGACGTGGCGCCCGGCCCGCGTGCGGAGTGGTTCGCCGCAGGAACGGCCCTCTTCGACGCGGTGTGGACCGTCACCGGCGACGCCGACCGCGTCGGCGTGCGGCTGGACGGACCGGCGCTCGTCCGCACGCGGGCCGGCGAGCTGCCCAGCGAGGGCATGGTGCCCGGCGCCCTCCAGGTGCCGCCGAGCGGGCGCCCAACGATCCTCCTGGCGGACGGCCCGGTCACCGGCGGCTATCCGGTCATCGCCGTCGTGACCGACGCCTCGCTGGACCTCGTCGCCCAGGCCAGGCCGGGGACGCGCATCCGCTTCCGCCACGCGTGAGCCGCGGCATCCCTCTCTCCGCCGGTTCCCCTGTCGCGTTCTGCGCCGCCGGGCCGCGATCCGTGACAGGGGAGCAGCCCGGGACGTGAGCAGCCCGGGACCCGCCCGGGGCGGGCGCGTCACCAGGCCTGCAGCGTCGCGGCCACTTCGTCGTGCTCGTGCTCGGGGAGCGCGAGCAGCACCGCTTCGGCCAGCGTCAGCTCGGCGCCGGCCGCCTCGCCCGCGGCCACGCTCGCGGGATCGCGTCCGCGCAGGATGTCGAGGTACGGCGTGTGCACGGTGAACGCCTCGACGTCGAAGATGCCGATGCGGCGGCGGATCTCGCCCGCCGCCACCGCCAGGGCCGCCGCACGCCAGGCCTCGCCGTGGGCCGCCGCGACGGCGCACACTCCCTCGAGGCCGTAGGCGATGCCCTCGTCGTAGTGCAGGCGCACCGACATGAGGAGCGTGCGCACGAACTCGTGCTCGGCGGTCTCGAGGCGTCCGAGCTGGAAGTTCAGGCGCGACCGCAGGTTTCCGGCGACCGACGTCGTGAAGAGGTCGCCGTGCTGCTCGGCGACGGCGCTGGCGCGGTCGAAGTGCGCCAGGGCATCGTCGGTCGCGCCGCGCACCCAGGCCAGGCGTCCGAGCGAGACCTCGGTGATCGCCTCGGCCCACGCGTTGCCCTGCTCGCGCAGGCGCACCACGGCGTCGCGCAGCTCGGTCTCGGCCTTGTCGGAGTCGAGGTCCGAGAACTGCACGCGCGCGGTCGCGCGCGCCGCGAGCGCCATGGCCGCGGCATCCGCGTCCCCCGACTCGGTGAACAGCCGCACGCACTCGCCGAGGCCGGCGACGACCTGCTCGCTCGGGCGCTGCCACATCTCGCCCCACAGGGCGAAGAACCACGCGATGGCCCGCGTGTGCGGCGTGATGGGCTGGTCGTGCTGCTTCTCGAGCAATTCCAGCATCCACACCCGCACCTCGGCGAAGAAGCCCGAGATCCACCAGTAGATGAGCAGGCTCCAGGCGAAGTCGCCCGCATCGTCGAGCCGGTCGGTGTGCACCAGGTGGCGGACGGCCGCGCGGAGGTTGGGCAGCTCCAGTCCGAGCCGGGCGACGGCGTCGGCCTGGCCGGGCCCGCCGAGGTCGGGCGCCACACGGCGCACCAGGGCGCAGTAGTAGTCGGCGTGCGCGCGGCGCACCCGCACCGCCTCGCCCTTCTCTTTCAGGCGCCCGAGCGCGTATTCGCGCACGATCGCCAGCAGCGAGAACACGCGGCGGCCGCCGAGCTCGTACTGCTTCACGAGCGACCCGTCCACGAGCGCCGCGAGGCCGTCGATCGCCTGCCCGTCCCACGGCCGGCCGCGCCCCAGCGCCTCGACGGCGTCGAGCGTGAACCGCGTCGCGAACACGCCGAGGTCCTCCAGCAGGTCGCGCTGCCCCTCGGGAAGCAAGCTCACGCTCCAGTCGATCGTCGCCCGCATCGTGCGGTGCCGCTCGGGCAGGTCGCGCACGGCGGCCGTCAGCAGCGGCAGGCTCTGCCCGAGCCGCTCCGCGATGCCCGACGGCGTGAGGATGCGCACCTTCGCCGCCGCCAGCTCGATCGCCAGCGGCAGCCCCTCCAGCGCGCGGCAGATCGCCGCGAGGTCGGCCGCGTTGCCGGGCGTGACGTCGAAGCCCGGGTCGATCGCCTTGGCGCGGTCGACGAACAGCGCCACCGCGGCCGTCCGCGTCGCGGGGTCGAGGCTCGCCGGCAGGTCGTCGCGCGGCGTCGGCAGCGCCGGCACCTCGTACACGCGCTCTCCGCGGATCCGCAGCACGATGCGGCTCGTCACGAGGAACGTCGCCGTTGGCGCCACGGTGTACAGCCGCACGAGGACGGGTGCGGCATCCACGATCTGCTCGAAGTTGTCGAGCACCAGCAGCACGCGGCGGTCTTCGAGCGCGTGCGCGATGCGCTCCTCCAGAGCCGCCTCGCCGTTGTCGCGGATGCCGAGGTGGTACGCGATCGTGGGCAGCAGCAGCCCCGGCTCGAGGACGCCCTCCAGCAGCACGAAGTACACGCCGTCGGCGAACAGGTCCTCGCACGCCCGCGCCGTCTCGATCGCCAGGCGGCTCTTGCCGATGCCGCCCGGGCCGATCAGGCTCACGACGCGGTCGGTGCCGCGGGCCAGCAGCGTCCGCACGGCCTCGATGTCGGCGTCGCGGCCGATGGTCGAGGTGTAGGGCACCGGCACGCGGCCGACGAGCGAGGCGCGCGGCGCATCGACGGTGTCTGCGATCCGCGACTCGTCGAACCGCTCGGCGAGCAGCATGGCGAGATCGGCCGCCACCTGCTCCTCCAGCTCGGCCGCCGAGCGGAAGTGCAGGTATGCCGCGGTGTCGTCGGCCTGGATGCGCGCGATGAGCGCGGACAGGCGCTCGTCGCGGGCGTCGCCGTCCTTGACGTAGATGAGCTTCGGCATCGCCGGGGGAGCGAGGTTGTACTCGTCCTCCAGCCCCGACACCTCCTCGTCAGGGGCCACCCAGCCGTAGCTCGCGCCGTAGATGCCGACGAACACGTCGCTCTGCGCCAGGTAGGAGCGGTACAGCTCCCGCGGCGGGTGCGGCCGAGCCCCCAGCTCGAACATCACCGGCGCGAGCCGCAGTCGCTCCACGGCGGCCTTGACCGCCTCGCGCTCCTCCGCGAGCTCGCGCAGGGTCGAGCTCACGAACACCCGGATCCGCTGGTCGGGAGTGCGGATCACGGGGGATCGTCCCCCAGTCATGTGCACATCATGGCCCTGTGAGGGCGTTCGCGCCACGGGTCCGGTACACCGCTGTATCGGCGCCATGCGGCGAGAGAGACGAGTGGATGCCGCCACTCTGGCCGCCATCGTGCACGCGAGGGGTCTTCCGACGGCGGCCGCAGAGGCGTAGCTTGTGCGCCGGGGAGGGGCGCGTGGGGCGCCCCCGTTCTGGGAAGCAGGGGAACCATGAAGCGATTGGTCGCGGGCTGTGCGCTCGCAGTCGGGCTGGTGTTGGCGGGCGCCGGCGTGGCGAACGCCGGAGAGGTGAACGGCAACGGGGACGAGGTCCACGCACCGGACCACGCGTCGTCCGAGTGCGTGTTCTCGGGCCTGGACACGGCGGACGACATCGAGGGCACCGGGCCGGAGGGGATGGGGGACGACGTCTTCGCGGAGCGCGGCAACCAGAGCCCCGGCGGAAAGGACCGCTACCACGGCGTGCAGAACTTCGGCATGTTCAAGAGCGACCCCGTCGCGAAGCAATTCGTCGAGGGGTTCAACCCCGGAATGGCCTGCCGCGGCAACATGGGGGAGTAGACCGCACGAGTCGTGCAGGGCCGTCGCGCACACCGCGCGGCGGCCCCGTTGCTGTGAAGGGTCTGCGAGAATCGGGCTTATACCGCAGCATCCGAAAGTCGTCAACATTTCGACTGGACACGGCGCGTCGTCCGACGTATAGTGGGTCTTTGCGCTCTTGGATTCCCCCTGCCCTCATATGGTGGTCGGCTGTGCCTGCGCCCCCTCGCTCGTCGCGAGGCGTGGTGCGCGGGTTTCGGGGATGAGGAGCACTCCACCTGACGACAAGGAAACGAGCCCTACGGGCCCACGGAGGTAATCCCCTTGGCTGCTGCGCGCAACGCATCCAATCCCACCACCACCCCCAAGAACGGACGCGGAGCTTCCCGCCTCTCGTTCGCCAAGATCTCCGACACGCTGACGGTCCCCGACCTTCTCGCGCTGCAGACCGAGTCGTTCGACTGGCTCGTCGGCAACGAGGCATGGAAGGCGCGCGTCGCCGACGCGAAGGCCGCCGGTCGCACCGACGTGCCCGAGGTCTCGGGCCTCGAGGAGATCTTCGAGGAGATCTCGCCCATCGAGGACCTGAGCGAGACGATGCAGCTCTCGTTCACGAACCCGTACCTCGAGCCTGAGAAGTACTCCATCGAGGAGTGCAAGGAGCGCGGCAAGACGTACGCGGCCCCGCTCTACGTCGAGGCCGAGTTCATGAACCACCAGACCGGTGAGATCAAGACCCAGACGGTCTTCATGGGCGACTTCCCGCTCCAGACCGACAAGGGCACGTTCATCATCAACGGCACCGAGCGCGTCGTCGTGTCGCAGCTCGTCCGTTCGCCCGGCGTCTACTTCGACAAGACCCCCGACAAGACGTCCGACAAGGACATCGTGTCGGCGCGCGTCATCCCGTCGCGCGGTGCGTGGCTCGAGTTCGAGATCGACAAGCGCGACCAGGTCGGCGTGCGCATCGACCGCAAGCGCAAGCAGTCGGTCACGGTCTTCCTCAAGGCCCTCGGCCTGACGTCCGAGGACATCCTCAACGAGTTCGCCGGCTTCGAGTCGATCGAAGAGACGCTGTCGAAGGACACGATCCTCACCAAGGAGGACGCGCTCCGCGACATCTACCGCAAGCTCCGTCCGGGCGAGCAGGTCGCCGCCGAGGCCGCCCGCGCGCTGCTCGACAACTTCTACTTCAACCCGAAGCGCTACGACCTCGCCAAGGTCGGCCGGTACAAGATCAACCACAAGCTCGGTCTCGACAAGCCGCTCACCGACTCGGTGCTGACGGTCGACGACATCGTCGCGACGATCAAGTACCTGGTGCGCCTGCACCGCGGCGACGTCGTCTTCGACGGCGTGCGCGGCGGCAAGCCCGCCGAGATCCGCCTGGACGTCGACGACATCGACAACTTCGGCAACCGTCGCATCCGCGCGGTCGGCGAGCTCATCCAGAACCAGGTCCGCACCGGTCTGTCGCGCATGGAGCGCGTCGTCCGCGAGCGCATGACCACGCAGGACATCGAGGCGATCACGCCGCAGACCCTGATCAACGTCCGTCCCGTCGTGGCGGCGATCAAGGAGTTCTTCGGCACGTCGCAGCTGTCGCAGTTCATGGACCAGAACAACCCGCTCGCGGGTCTGACCCACAAGCGCCGCCTGTCGGCCCTGGGCCCCGGCGGTCTGTCGCGTGAGCGCGCCGGCGTCGAGGTCCGCGACGTCCACCCGTCGCACTACGGCCGCATGTGCCCGATCGAGACGCCGGAAGGCCCGAACATCGGTCTGATCGGCTCGCTCGCCTCGTTCGCCCGCATCAACGCGTTCGGCTTCATCGAGACGCCGTACCGTCGTGTGGTCGAGGGCAAGGTCACCGACCAGATCGACTACCTGACCGCCTCGGAAGAGAGCGACTACATCGTCGCGCAGGCCGGTGTCGAGCTGAAGTCGGACGGCAGCTTCGCGCAGGACCGCGTCCTGGCCCGCCGCGGAAACGGCGGCGAGGTCGACCTCTTCCACTCCGACGAGATCGGCTACATGGACGTCTCGCCGCGCCAGATGGTGTCGGTCGCGACCTCGCTCATCCCGTTCCTCGAGCACGACGACGCCAACCGCGCCCTCATGGGTGCGAACATGCAGCGTCAGGCCGTCCCGCTCCTGCGTTCGGAGTCGCCGGTGGTCGGCACGGGCATGGAGGGCTTCGCAGCCATCGACGCCGGTGACGTGGTCACCGCCCAGAAGCCCGGTGTCGTGGTCGAGGTCTCGGCCGACGTCGTCACCGTGCAGCTGGACGAGGGCGGCACGCAGGACTACTTCCTGCGCAAGTTCGACCGCTCGAACCAGGGCACGTCGTACAACCAGCGCGTGGTCGTCTCGGCCGGCGAGCGTGTCGAGGCCGGCGAGGTCATCGCCGACGGCCCCGCCACCGAGAACGGCGAGCTGGCCCTCGGCAAGAACCTCCTCGTCGCCTTCATGACGTGGGAGGGCCACAACTTCGAGGACGCCATCATCCTGAGCCAGAACCTGGTGAAGGACGACACCCTCTCGTCGATCCACATCGAGGAGTACGAGGTCGACGCGCGTGACACGAAGCTCGGCAAGGAGGAGATCACCCGTGACCTCCCCAACGTCAGCCCCGACCTGCTGAAGGACCTCGACGAGCGCGGCATCATCCGCATCGGCGCCGAGGTGCGCCCCGGCGACATCCTCGTCGGCAAGGTCACGCCCAAGGGCGAGACCGAGCTCTCGGCCGAGGAGCGCCTGCTCCGCGCGATCTTCAACGAGAAGAGCCGCGAGGTCCGCGACACGTCGCTGAAGGTGCCCCACGGTGAGCAGGGCACGATCATCGCGGTCAAGGAGTTCAACGCCGAGGACGGCGACGACGAGCTCGGCTCGGGCGTCAACCGCCGAGTCGTGGTCTACATCGCCCAGAAGCGCAAGATCACCGAGGGCGACAAGCTCGCCGGCCGCCACGGCAACAAGGGCGTCATCGCGAAGATCCTTCCGGTCGAAGACATGCCCTTCCTCGCCGACGGCACGCCGGTCGACGTGATCCTCAACCCGCTCGGCATCCCCGGTCGAATGAACTTCGGCCAGGTCCTCGAGCTGCACCTGGGCTGGATCGCCAAGCAGGGCTGGAAGGTCGAGGGCACTCCCGAGTGGGCCGCGCACCTGCCCGAGCAGGCGTTCGAGGCCCCGGCGGGCACCAAGGTCGCCACGCCGGTGTTCGACGGCGCCTTCGAGGACGAGATCGCGGGTCTGCTCGACTCGACGACCCCGAACCGCGACGGCGTGCGCCTCATCGACTCGACGGGCAAGACGCAGCTGTTCGACGGCCGCTCCGGCGAGCCGTTCCCGGCTCCGATCTCGGTCGGCTACATGTACATCCTGAAGCTGCACCACCTCGTGGACGACAAGATCCACGCGCGCTCGACGGGCCCGTACTCGATGATCACCCAGCAGCCGCTCGGTGGTAAGGCGCAGTTCGGCGGTCAGCGCTTCGGTGAGATGGAGGTGTGGGCCCTCGAGGCCTACGGCGCCGCGTACGCGCTGCAGGAGCTCCTCACGATCAAGTCCGACGACATCCTCGGCCGCGTCAAGGTCTATGAGGCGATCGTCAAGGGCGAGAACATCCAGGAGCCCGGCATCCCCGAGTCGTTCAAGGTGCTCATGAAGGAGATGCAGTCGCTCTGCCTGAACGTCGAGGTGCTCTCGGCCGACGGCACGGCGGTCAACCTCCGCGACACCGACGACGACGCCTTCCGCGCCGCTGAGGAGCTCGGCATCAACATCTCCAGCCGCTTCGAGTCGTCGTCCATCGACGAGATCTAAGCGCGCCAGGTAACGAACGAATTTCCGACACAGGAGAACCAGTGCTCGAATCAACCACTTTCGATCAGCTTCGCATCGGCCTGGCCACCGCTGACGACATCCGTCGTTGGTCCTACGGCGAGGTCAAGAAGCCCGAGACCATCAACTACCGCACCCTGAAGCCCGAGAAGGACGGTCTGTTCGGCGAGCAGATCTTCGGACCCTCGCGCGACTGGGAGTGCGCGTGCGGCAAGTACAAGCGCGTCCGCTTCAAGGGCATCGTCTGCGAGCGCTGCGGCGTCGAGGTCACCAAGTCCTCGGTCCGCCGTGAGCGCATGGGCCACATCGAGCTCGCCGCGCCCGTCACGCACATCTGGTACTTCAAGGGCGTTCCCTCGCGCCTCGGGTACCTGCTCGACATGGCGCCGAAGGACCTCGAGAAGGTCATCTACTTCGCCGCCTACATGGTGATCTCGGTCGACGAGGAGGCGCGCCACCGCGACCTCTCGACGCAGGAGAACAACATCCGCCTCGAGCTCAAGACGCTCGCGGACCGCCGCGACGCGCGTGTCGCCGCTCGCCTCCAGAAGCTGGAGGAGGAGCTCGCCGCGCTCGAGGAGGAGGGTGCCAAGGCCGACCAGAAGAAGAAGGTCAAGGACGCCGCCGAGAAGGAGATGGCCTCGATCCGCAAGAACGCGGACGACCAGGTCACGCGCCTCGAGAAGGTGTGGGAGGACTTCCGCAACCTCGAGGTCGGCCAGCTCAAGGGCGAGGACGAGATCTTCCACGAGCTGCAGGACCGCTTCGGTCAGTACTTCGAGGCCCACATGGGCGCGGAGTCGATCAAGCGCCGCCTGGAGAGCTTCGACCTGCAGGCCGAGGCCGACAGCCTGCACCTGCAGATCTCGGAGGGCAAGGGCCAGCGCAAGATCCGTGCGATCAAGCGCCTGAAGGTCGTCAACTCGTTCCTCGCGACCGGCATGAGCCCGGCCTCGATGGTGCTCGACGTCGTCCCGGTGATCCCGCCGGAGCTGCGTCCGATGGTGCAGCTGGACGGTGGCCGCTTCGCGACCTCCGACCTCAACGACCTGTACCGTCGCGTGATCAACCGCAACAACCGCCTCCGTCGCCTGATCGACCTCGGTGCGCCCGAGATCATCGTCAACAACGAGAAGCGCATGCTGCAGGAGGCCGTCGACGCGCTGTTCGACAACGGCCGCCGCGGTCGTCCCGTCACCGGCACCGGCAACCGCGCCCTGAAGTCCCTGAGCGACATGCTCAAGGGAAAGCAGGGTCGCTTCCGCCAGAACCTGCTCGGCAAGCGCGTGGACTACTCGGGCCGTTCGGTCATCATCGTCGGTCCGCAGCTGAAGCTGCACCAGTGCGGTCTGCCCAAGCAGATGGCGCTGGAGCTGTTCAAGCCGTTCGTGATCAAGCGCCTCATCGACCTCGGTCACTCGCAGAACATCAAGGCCGCAAAGCGCGCCGTCGAGCGCACGCGCCCCGAGGTCTGGGACGTGCTCGAAGAGATCATCCGCGAGCGCCCCGTGCTGCTGAACCGTGCGCCCACGCTCCACCGTCTCGGCATCCAGGCGTTCGAGCCGCAGCTCGTCGAGGGCAAGGCGATCCAGCTGCACCCGCTCGTCTGCGCGGCGTTCAACGCCGACTTCGACGGTGACCAGATGGCCGTCCACCTGCCGCTGTCGGTCGAGGCCCAGGCCGAGGCCCGCATCCTGATGCTGGCGTCGAACAACATCCTGAAGCCGTCGGACGGCCGCCCGGTGACCCTGCCCTCGCAGGACATGATCATCGGTCTGCACCACCTGACCACGGTCAAGGAGGGCGCCGCCGGTGAGGGTCGTGTGTTCGGCTCGGTGGGCGAGGCGATCCTGGCGAAGGACGAGGGCACCCTCGACCTGCAGGCCAAGGTCCGCATCCGCATCCCCGGTCTGGCCTTCCTGGAGGGCGAGGCTCCCGAGGGCTACGAGCGCCACGGCCTCGTGGACGCGTCGCTCGGCCAGGCGATCTTCAACGACACGCTCCCCAAGGGCTACCCGTTCGTGCGCGAGCAGGCCGACAAGGGCAAGCTGTCGCAGATCGTGAACAAGCTCGCCGAGGAGTACCCGAAGGTGGAGGTCGCGGCATCCCTCGACCGCATCAAGGACGCCGGCTTCTACTGGGCCACCCGTTCAGGTGTCACGGTGGCGCTCAGCGACATCCTCACGCCCCCGAACAAGGGCGAGATCGTCGCCGGCTACGAGAAGCAGGCCGCGAAGGTCCAGGCGCAGTTCGAGAAGGGTCTCACCACCGACGCCGAGCGTCGTCAGGAGCTCATCAAGATCTGGACCGAGGCGACCGACGAGGTCCAGAAGGCGATGCGCGACCACTTCCCGGCCGACAACACCATCAACCGCATGGTCTCGTCGGGCGCCCGTGGTAACTGGCTGCAGATCCGCAACATCGCGGGTATGCGAGGCCTGGTGAACAACCCGAAGGGTGAGATCATCCCGCGTCCGATCATCTCGTCGTACCGCGAGGGTCTGTCGGTGGCGGAGTACTTCATCGCGACGCACGGTGCCCGCAAGGGTCTGGCCGACACGGCCCTCCGTACGGCCGACTCGGGCTACCTCACCCGTCGTCTCGTGGACGTCTCGCAGGATGTCATCATCCGCGAGGAGGACTGCGGCACCACCAAGGGCCTCGAGTTCACCATCGCCGCGCCCAACAGCGAAGGCGTCCTGGTGCGCGACGCGAACGTCGAGAACTCGGTGTTCGCCCGCACGCTCGCTGCCGACGCCGTCTCGCCCTCGGGCGAGGTCGTCGCCTCGGCCGGTGAGGACGTCGGCGACGTGCTCATCGACAAGCTGGTCGAGGCGGGTGTCGAGTCCATCAAGGTGCGCTCGGTGCTCACGTGCGACTCGGCGGTCGGCGTCTGCGCGAAGTGCTACGGCCGTTCGCTCGCGACCGGCAAGATCGTCGACATCGGCGAGGCCGTCGGCATCATCGCGGCCCAGTCGATCGGTGAGCCCGGCACGCAGCTGACGATGCGTACCTTCCACACCGGTGGTTCGGCCTCGGCCGACGACATCACGCAGGGTCTTCCCCGCGTGCAGGAGCTCTTCGAGGCCCGCACCCCCAAGGGCGCGTCGCCGATCGCGGAGGCCGACGGCCGCATCACGATCGACGAGACCGAGAAGTCGAAGAAGGTCATCCTCACGCCCGACAACGGCGACGAGCCGCACGTCTACCCGGTCCTGAAGCGCGCGACGCTCCTGGTCGAGGACGGTCAGCACGTCACCGTCGGTCAGCCCCTTCAGGTCGGCACGCTCGACCCCAAGGAGGTCATGCGCGTGCAGGGTGCCCGCGAGGTGCAGAAGTACCTCGTGAACGGCGTCCAGGGCGTGTACCGCTCGCAGGGTGTGCCGATCCACGACAAGCACATCGAGGTCATCGTCCGTCAGATGCTGCGCAAGGTCACCGTGGTCGACCACGGCGACACCACGCTGCTGCCGGGTGAGCTGGTGGACTTCAAGCGCTACCAGCAGATCAACCGCGAGGCGGTCGGCGAGGGCAAGCGTCCCGCGTCGGGTCGTCCCGAGCTGATGGGTATCACGAAGGCGTCGCTCGCGACGGAGTCGTGGCTGTCGGCCGCGTCGTTCCAGGAGACCACCCGCGTCCTCACGCAGGCGGCCATGGAGGGCAAGAGCGACCCGCTCGTCGGCCTCAAGGAGAACGTCATCATCGGTAAGCTCATCCCCGCCGGAACCGGACTTGCGAAGTACCGCAACGTCACGGTCGAGGCGACGGAAGAGGCCAAGAGCGAGCGGTACCCCAACCGCATCTTCGCCTCGGACGGCGCGTACACCGACGCCGACCTGAGCTACGTCGACTTCGACAGCTTCTCGACGGACGGCTTCTCGACCGACTACAACTGAGTCCAGAACTCACGAAGGGCCCCGGTTCGCCGGGGCCCTTCGCCGTTCCACGGGGAGAGTGGATGCCTCACCCCAGCCGGTCGGGTCGCTCCGGGCCGGCGGCGTCGGGCATCGACATGCCGGGTGACGTGGTCCCCGCCTGCGCCGCGTCACCGGCCGGGGAGTCGCCGCCCGCCGTGGCGGAGACGTTGTCCTTCACGCGCTCGGCGGTGTGCTGCGCCTCGTCCTTCACGGTCTGCGCCGATGCCATCGCGGACTCCTTGACCTCTTCGACGGCGTCCTGCGCAGGGCCCTTGAGCTCGTCGGCGACGTCCTGTGCGGCATCCTTCGCGACGTCCATCGCCTTGTCGACGAGAGGCTGGGCGCGGTCGCGCAGCGAGACGCTGAGGCGCTTCTCGGCGTCGGTGGCGGGGATGAGGCTCGCCACGAGGAAGCCCACCCCGGCGGCGAGCAGGCCGACGACGATCGGAGCGCCCTGCGTGGCGCGGCGCGCCTTGTGCGGCAGGTCCTGGATCGCGTCGCCGGCGGTGTCGAGGGCGCCCGCCGCGGTGTCGCCGACGTCGTCGGCGACCCCCATGACGTGGTCTCTGACGTCGCCGAGCGCCTGGCGCACCCGCGTGCGCTGGCGCTCCATGATCTTCGGGGGCGAGACCTTGTCGGCGAGTGCGTCGACGTCGCGCCCCAGCTCGCCGCGCGTCGCCTCGATGTCGGCGCGGATCTGGTCGGGGTTGCTCATGATCGGTTCTCCTGGTTCCTTCTGAGTGCTTCGGGTATCTCCTTGACGGTCTCGACGGTCTGCGGGGCTCCCCGCACCGACGCCAGGCGGCGGCGGCCGACGGCGTACATGATGCCCGCGATGATCGCCCACAGGACGGCGACGATGACGCCGGACCAGCCGAGGCCCACGAGGGTGCCGAGCGCCCACCACAGGGCGAGGCTCAGGAAGAGCACCGCCATCATGGCCGCGTACCCTGCCACGCCCATGAGCCCCGCTCCTGCGCCGGCCCGCTTCGCGGACTGCGACAGCTCGGCCTTGGCCAGCTCGAGCTCCTGGCGCATGAGCGCGGACAGGTCGCGCGAGACCTCGCCGACGAGCTCGCCCAGCGACGTCTCGGACGCCTTCTGCTGAGACGGCGTGGGCATGTCGGTCATGGCCGTGCCCCGCCGCTCGGCGACCACGCGTCGCCCGTGTCGCCCGTCCGCGCGTCGTGCCCGA
Organism: Microbacterium jejuense; assembly: GCF_019511665.1. Taxonomy (GTDB): domain Bacteria; phylum Actinomycetota; class Actinomycetes; order Actinomycetales; family Microbacteriaceae; genus Microbacterium; species Microbacterium jejuense_A. Next base: position 19,774 of record NZ_JAEUAW010000017.1, on the reverse strand, counting down.
GGGCGTCGGCGATCGGGGTGTCGCCGCCCGGGCCCATGCCGGCGTCCGCCTGCATGCCGAGGTCGGGCGACGAGCCCTGGCCGCCGGCGCCGGTGCGGGGTGTGGATGCCGGAGCCGCCGCCGCGGGGGCGGTGCCCGTTCCTGTACCCGCTCCCGTGACGTTGCGCGTGCCGCCGCCCGCGGGGAGCGCAGCGTCATGCGAGCCGCCGGAGTCGTGGGCGTCCGAGACGAGCGCCCGCGTGAGGCGGCCGGCGACGATTCCCACGGCGAACGACGTGATGACGAACGCGACGGTGTGCCGTCGTGCGTACCGCCGCACCTCGCCGACGACGTCGGCCGGCTGGCGCTGCTCGAGCCAGTCGGCCGCGCGGCGGGTCTGCTGCCCGATCATCCGCACGGCGTCGGTGGCCGCACCGCCGGAGGTCGCGCCGTTCGCCAGCCCTTCCAGCTCATCGCCGGTGCCGCGCAGCGCGTCGGCGGCTCGGCGCTGCTGCACCGCGGCCTGATCGGCCAGCTGCGTCCGCGTCTCTTCGAAGAACCCGCGCGCCGCCTCTTTCGCATCGCGCGCCGTGTCGACCGCTTCGTCGACCGCGACACCCGCGACGTACATCGCGCCGGCGTCGACTTCGGCGACGTCTCGATGGCGCGTTCCTTCAAGTCTTCGCCCGTCGCGGCCGTGCCGTCGCGGGGCGATTGCTCGAATGTGGACATCCTGCTCCTCCTGTCGCTCGCGGCGTCGCGGGGGAGGTCCGTCGCGTCGCTGCGGGAGACAAACGTGCGTCACGCTCGCGGTCGTGCGGAGGGACTGGATCCGGCGGCGTGCAGCGAGTATCATCGCGGACCCGCGCGGGGGAGGTGCTCGGAGCGCCCGCCGCGCGCCGTGTCGCGGCATCCCGTTCTCCGACTTACCGTGGGGGTGACGGTCGGGGGGACCATGGCACGGATCGGCGGGCGCAACTCGTGGATCGCCGTGCCCGCGGGGATGCTGTGCGCCACGGTCGTGGCGGCGCTCGTGTGGCTGGCGCTGCCGATGGTGCCCGTGTCGATCGGATGGCTCGGCGACACCCTGCGCAACGCGACCGCGCCGCGTGCCGCCCCTTCCGCCGTGCCGTCGCCGGCCCAGGACGCGGCGGCCGGTGCGGCCGTCGACTGCCGGTCGATGTACTCCGACGATCTGTGGAACGAGCTGACGTGGCACACCGGGTCGCTGCTGAGCCAGTCGCTCGCGGCGCCCGCGACCGACGCCCGTGCCTTCGCCGACGCGGTGACCGCCGACGTCGCGGTGACATGCGTGTGGCGGTTCGACGGCGGCGGCATCGTCACGACCCTGGCGCGCGTGGACGCGGACGCGTCGGCGGTCGCCGAGCCGTCGCTCGCGTCGGACGGCTTCGCATGCACGTCGTCGGCCGAGGCCGTGGAGTGCACCCGCACGCGGGGGAGCGTGGTCGAGCAGCACACGCTGCGCAGCGGGCTGTGGCTGGTCAGCGTCGAGACGGGATGGCACCCCGACGACTTCGGCGCCCGCCTGGAGCGGCACGTGTTCGGCGACGCCGGCGGCGGGATCAGCTGAAGATCGCGGTCACCACGGCGGTGGTGTAGCCCGTCGGGGCGAGGTTGGAGTACCTGGTGTCGATCAGCACGCCGTCGCGCCAGTACAGTGTGCGCCCCGACGTGACGGGGTAGTTCGGGTCCTGCCACGTCTTCTCGCAGCGCGTGCCGCTGTCGGGCGTGTAGCAGGTGAACCCGTCTTCGTCGGCGAGCTTGTTGAGCTGTTCCAGTGCAGGACCGCGCGACACGTAGGTGATCGAGGTGACGAGGTTGGTGGCATCGGCGGCGGGGTCGCCCCACACGCAGATGAGACTGCCGTCGGGCTGCGGTCCCGAGGCGCCGAAGGCGGGGTCGTTCAGCGGCACGCCCTCGAGCTGCGCGAGCACGTCGGCGTTGAGGATCGCGCGGCAGTCGGTGGGGATCTCGGCCTGCGCGGTCGGCGTCGGCGTGGGCGTCGGGGTGGGCGACGAGGACGCCGACGGCGTCGGCGTGAAGGTGAAGCCGCCCTCGGGGGTGTCGTCGGGAGCGCACGCGGTGAGCGCGGCGAGCGCGAAGAGGGCGGATGCCGCCGCCGCGGCCATCCGGAACGCTGTGGATGCCATCGCCCCAGGCTAATGGGCGGCGTCCGTCCGCGCCGCGCCCGGCACGCCTCCGCGGCATGGGAGCGTGCACGGGATACTGTCGCTCTGCAGGGCGCTCGCCCTGCGTGAGGAGTGCTGACGATGAGTGACCCCAAGTCGTCCTACGGCGAGCCCGTCGAAGAGCCTGGCGGCGTCGACGACGTCGTCGGTCGCGCGAACGAAGGTCTCGCCGAGGCGGAGGCCGCGGGACGCGGCGCCGACACCGCCGACACGTCGCAGTCCGGCACGCCGGCGGTCGCCCCATCCGAGCCCGCCGCGGCCGACGCCGAGCCCGCGTCGGCGTCTGGTGCCGCACCCGCGGCAGCGGCCCCCGCAGAGCCCGACCCGTGGGACTCCGAGGAGGCGGCATCCCTCGACGTCCCCGCCACTCCCGCGGCCGACACCGCCGTGTACACGTCGGCCGCCGACGACTCTCCGACCGTCGTCGCCGCGCCCGCCATCACTCCGAGCGAACCCGTCGTCCCCGAGACGACGGTCGTCGCCGCGCCCGCCGCGCAGCCGATCTTCGTGCAGGCGCCCGAGGCGCCGCGTCCGCGCGGCAACCGTGCCGCGGCGGGTGCCATCGGCCTGCTGGCGGCCCTGTCGTTCGGCGTGCTGTACCTCGCGCTGTGGATCGGCGTTCGCGCGATCGAGGGCGACGTGACCGGCGACACCATCGGCACGACCGTGCTGGACGCGCTGCGCACGTGGTCGCTGTGGGTTCCGGTGGTCGTCTTCTTCCTGGCCTTCTGGCTGCTGGGCGCGATCATCAACCGCGGCCGCTGGGGCGCGTGGGTGGTCTTCGGCCTGCTCGTGGGCGCCGCCGCGTACGGCGGGCACATCCTGGGCGCGCTGTTCCAGGCGCCGTTCTGGGAGCTGACCGCCAGTGAGGGCGCCGCGCTCGTCGAGAGCCAGCTGCTCACCCCGCTCGCGTTCGGGGCGTTCGTGATCGGTCGCGAGCTGACCATCTGGTTCGGGGCGTGGGCCGCGGCACGTGGCAGGCGCGTCACCGAGCTGAACATCGAGGCGCAGCGCGAGTACGAGCGCACGCTCGAGGCGGGCCCACAGCTCGTCCGTCCGTAGCGCTGACGCGCACCGCTTCTTGGATCCCCGGTCTCTCCGAGACCGGGGATCCGTGCTGAGACGGGGGCGCCGGACGTACGCTGGAGGCATGGCCGCTCACGGTTCCGCAGGAGCGTCGGGTGGGCCCGTGCGCCCACCGGTGGCCCTGGCGTTCGCGACGATCGGGTTCGCGGCGCTGACGATCTTCGGTCTCGGCATGGTGAGCCTCTTCACCGGCGAAGACGTCATCGCGACCCCGGGCCTCGGGCAGATCCCCGGCATCGTCGGCGTGATCCTCGCCATCCTCGCCTTCGCGGGCGGCCTGTGGGCCGCGATCGGCCGGTCGGGCGAGAGAGGGGATGCCGCCGCACCCTCCGGCGCTGCCGGCGCACGCGCCGCGACGCGGGGCCCGTCCTTCTGGGGCGTGGTGTGGACCACCGCGGCCGCGTTCCTCGCCTACATCGGCGGAGTGTGGATCGCGGCTCTGGTGACGGGGGCCGACCTCGGCGTGGCCACGGGTGTCGCCGGCCGCCTGGCGACCTCCTGGTTCGGGGCCGTCGTCGCCGCGGCGGCGTTCGTGAGCGCCTGGGCCGGCATCGCCCTGGTCCGCACGCGCGCGCGTCGCCCGCGGTGGCCGTGGGAGGACCCCTCGGAGCCCTGACCCGCCCCACCGCGGCTGTGCCGGCGCGCGGGCCGCCGGCATCCACCCCCCCGCGCCTCTCCGTGACTTGGCGTATATGTACGCGACACGCCGGCGTGTCGCGTACATATACGCCAAGTCACGGGATCCGGGCGATCCGGGATGCCGCGTACTACCGTTGACCGCGTGGAGCGGTCGCTCGAGACACAGGTCAGCCAGGCGGTGGACGCCTGGCTCGCGTGGCTGCCCCGCTGGGAGCCGGCCACCCACCGCGGACGCACCGCGCCGTGTCGCCGGTGCTTCGGGTCTCCCGTGCTCTCGGCGGCGGGGCTGGGCGCCGACGTGCCGCACGGCGTGCAGCACGGCCTGTCGACCCGCGTGAAGACGATCGTCGACCGCTCGGTGGCCGAGTACACGGCGCTGAACCTGCCGATGCTCCAGGCCGAGCTCGATCAGCAGGCCACCCGCAACCGGGCGCGAAGCTATCGGCCGAGCGAAGGCCTCGACCCCGAGTTCGAGGGTCTTCCGCTCGATCCCGATCCTGTGCCGGGCGCACCCTTCCTCTTCACGATCGCGGGGCTCGCCGAAGAGGCCGACGCCGATGTGCCGGCGCTGCCGCCCCTCACCGACGAGGCGAAGGCCGCCCTGCGTCAGGAGGTCGGGCTGGCCGACGACTACGCCAACATGGTCGGCCGCGAGGTCTGCACGATCCTTCTGCACCACCGCCTGCGGATCCAGGCCGCCGTCGCGGAGTACGTCGAGCCGCAGATCGAGGCGATGCTCGCCGATCTCACGAAGTCCCTGGACGCGCCGTTCGATCCGCGCGACCAGGACGAGTTGGACTGAATCCAGCAATACCGGGGGGACGCACGCTTTCCCGTCAGGACCCACCTGGCGGCGTGGTGAGGCCGGTCACCGACTTTTGTTAGGCTGGCCAGGTTTGTTGCCGCAGCGTCGGCGCGCACGCAGACGTCTGGCTCGGGGAAGGGGGAGGTGCGGTGGCAACGCGGCTTCCTTCTGCGCCCCCGATCGTGCCCGGGCTCGCCTACATCCGCCCGTTGGGATCGGGCGGGTTCGCCGACGTCTTCCTGTACGAGCAGGACATGCCGCGCCGCAACGTCGCCGTCAAGGTCATGCCCAGCGACGTGCGCGACCCCGAGCTGCGGCGCATGTTCAACGCCGAGGCGGATGTGCTCGCGCACCTGTCGGCGCACCCCTCGATCGTCACCGTCTACCAGGCGAGCATCTCGGCCGACGGCCGCCCGTACATCGTGATGGAGTTCTGCCCCGGCTCGCTGTCGCAGCGCTATCGGGTGGAGCGGATGCCGGTCGACGAGGTGCTGGCGATCGGCGTGCGCATGGCCAGCGCGCTGGAGTCCGCCCACCGTGCCGGCCTGATCCATCGCGATGTGAAGCCGAGCAACATCCTCATCACCACCTTCGGCACCCCGGTGCTCGCCGACTTCGGCATCTCGGCATCGCTGCAGCGCAAGAGCGGCGGCGAGGTGCTGGCGATGTCGATCCCGTGGAGCGCGCCGGAGGTCGTCGCCGAGCAGACGAGTGGCACGGTCGCCAGCGAGGTGTGGAGCCTCGGTGCGACCGTGTACTCGCTGCTGGCCGGCCACAGCCCGTTCGAGCGCCGTGAGCGCGGCCAGAACACGAAGGACCTCCTGCGCCGGCGCATCGCGCGTGCGTCGTACGTCGAGATCCCGCGGCACGACGTGCCGGTCGCGCTGCAGACGGTCCTCGCCACGGCGATGAACCGCGACCCGGCCCGCCGTCACGACTCCGCCCGGGCCTTCGGCGAAGCCCTGCGTTCGGTGCAGGCCGAGCTCGGCCTCTCGCCCACGCCCCTGGAGATCCCGGACGCGGAATGGTCGCCGGCATCCGCCCCCGTCGACTTCGCCGACTCCGGCCTGCGCGGTCCTGCGCGCTCGCGCGTGGAGCGCGACGTGACCCGCAAGTCGCGCGGCGGCACGGGTGTCGCGGCCCTCGCCCGTGATGAGGACACCGAGATCTCGGCGCCGGCCCGCCGCCGCGGCGCAGGAGGCTTCCGACGTGCGCTGCCCTGGGTGATCGGCATCGGCGCCGGGCTCGTCGTGGGCGCGGGCGCAGTGGTCGTCACGCTCGTCTCGACGGGGGCGCTCTGATGGCCGAGGGGCGGCGCATGCGCCGCGGCACCCTAATCGGGCTGGTGGCGGCCGGAGCCGTCGTGGCGACGGTCATCGGCGTCAGCGTCGTCTGGCCGGGCCTGGATGCGCAGGAGACGCCAGACGTCGACACCGCCGTCTGGGCGCTGCAGACCGGCGAGGGACGCCGCTACGCGCGCGTGAACACCTCGGTGGGCGAGCTCGACACCGTCCGCAGCATCAGCAACCCCGACCAGGTCGTGCAGACCGGCGACGGGGCGTACCTCTTCAGCGACAGCTACAGCACGGTCACGCGCATCGACGAGTCCATGCCCGCCGATCTCGACGAAGAGGCGCTGCAGTCGTCGCAGAAGACCCCGGCGGGCACGACCGAGGTCGTGACGGCAGGGGACTACGCCGCCTACCTGACCGATTCGGGCGCCGTGTACGCCGGACGCCTGTCGGGCGGCCCGGCGGCCAAGCTCGATCCGTTCCCGTCCGACGCCGAGGATGCGCCGCAGTACACCGCGGACGCGATCGCCGTCGACACGCGCGGCAGGCTGTTCGCCTACTCCCGCGCCGACGGCTCGGTGCTGCGCTACGACATCGACGCCGCCGACGTCCGCGGCCGCGACCCGCTCGACCCGGAGGGTCTGTCGACGCCCGCCATCACGGCGGCCGGCGACACGTGGGCGCTGGTCGACACCGAGGACGGCGACGTGTGGCTGCGGGGTCAGGATGCCGCCACGCAGGCGCCGATGACGAGCACCGTGGTGGTCGGCGCTCCCGACGCGCGCGGCTCGGACATCTACCTCGCCGACGACACGACCCTCGTGCGGGTGCCGGTCGACGGCTCCGACATGCAGGTCGAGGTCGGCGGCGGCAACGGCGCCGTCCTGGGCACGCCCGCGCAGCCGGTCACGCACGACGACGTCACGTACGCGGCGTGGCTCGGGCAGGGCGACACCGGTGGCCTGCTGTGGCGCTCGGGCGAGGGCACGGTGCCTCTCGACTACAACGGCGACAGCATGGGCGACGCCCGGCGACCGACGTTCGTGCTGGGCGCCTCGGCCATGATCCTCAATGAGACCCGGTCGGGCTGGGCGTGGTCGGTGCCCGACGGCGCGCTGATCTCGTCGAGCCAGGACTGGACGCTCGACGACCGCACCGATCCCGACGCGGTGCCGAGCGACGAGCAGCTGCAGGTCGTGCTCGATCCGAAGCCGCCCATCGCCGAGCCGGACGCCTTCGGCGTGCGCCCGGGCGCGCTGGCGACGCTGCCGGTGCTGCTCAACGACCACGACCCCAACGAGGACGTGCTGACGATCGACCCCGCGTCGGTCACCGGGCTCGACCCGGGCTTCGGCAGCGTCACGGTCACCGACGACGGGCAGCGGTTCGCCGTGCAGGTCGCCGCGGATGCGACCGGCTCGGCGACCTTCTCGTACGCCGTCACCGACGGCACGGCCGAGAGCGGGCTGAACTCCGAGCCCACGACCGTCACGCTCAACGCCGTCGGATCCGGCGCCGAATCGGCGCCCGAATGGTGCGGCGTCGAGCGGTGCCTCGTCGAGTGGCCGCAGCCCGAGGTCGCCCTGGGCGGAACCGTGACGGTGCCGGTCCTCAACGGCTGGGTCGACCCCGAGGGCGACCCGCTGCTGCTGCTGTCGGTCGAGAACGTCAACGGGGTCGGCAGCGTCGCGGCCACGCCCGGCGGCGATGTCGTCTACCAGCACAGCGACGACGGCCAGACCGGCGAGCAGATGATCGAGCTCGCGGTGACCGTCGCAGACACACAGGGGCAGACCGCCGTCAAGTCCCTCGTGGTGCGGGTCTCGCCGCAGCCGAAGCTCGCCGTGCAGTCGTTCGCGGTCACCGACACGGTCGCCTCGAGCATCACCGTCGACGTCGCCGATCATGTCACCGGCACCGCCGGCACGCTGTCGCTCGACTCCGTCCGCGTGCTGGACGACGCCGCCGCGACGGCGACCGTCGTCGGCGGCTCGACGTCGTTCGACTTCACCGCCCGGGATCCGGGCACCTATCGGGTGGACTTCACCGTGACCGACGGCACGAGCGAGGCGACCGGGACGGCGCGGGTGACGCTGCTGCCCGCCGATGCGCCCGCTCAGCTCGCCACGTCGCCGGTGGTGGCGTTCGTCCACCCGCAGGAGGACGCCACGCTCGAGGTGTTCGACGCGGTGTCGAATCCGACGCGTCGCGTGCTGCTGCTCAGCGACGTGGTCGCGCGCGCCGACGACGGCGCCACGCTGTCTGTGGACGCCGTGGGGCAGAACCACCTGCGCGTGTCGGGGACGACGGCCGACGGCAGCCCGGGCCGCCTCGGCACGGTGACATACCTCGTGAGCGACGGCACCGAGGATGCGGGCTCGAGCGTGCAGGGACAGGCGACGGTGTACCTGCTGCCGCCGGCTCCCGAACTGGCGCCCATCGCCGTCGACGACACGGTGGTCGTGCGCGCCGGGGCGCAGATCGACATCCCGGTCCTCGACAACGACATCTCGCCGGCAGGCGGGCGCCCGACCCTCAACCCGGCATCTGTCGCGTCGTCGACGCCGGATGCCCTCGCGTTCGCCTCGGGGGACGTGCTCCGCTACCTCGCTCCCGACGCGCCCGGCGAGTACGGCGTCGACTACTCGGTGTTCACCACCGGGTCGCCGTCGCTCGCCGACAACGCGACGGTCCGCATCCAGGTGATCGACGACGACGCCAACCGGGCTCCGACGGCCGACACGATGGAGGGCCGCGTGCTCAGCGGCCAGGCCGCGCAGATCGAGTTCGACGGATTCGGCATGGATCCCGACGGCGACGTCGTGACCCTCGACCGCATCGTCGAGCAGCCGCAGCGCGGTGCCGCGACGATCGCCGCGGACGGGGCATCCATCATCTACACCAGCGTTCCGGGCGACAAGGGCCAGGTCTCGTTCCGCTACCGCGTGGTCGACTCGTTCGGCGAGAGCGCCGAGGGCACCGTGCGCGTCGGCGTGCTCGACAGCGAGGCGAACCCCAGCCCCATCACCTACACCGACTACGTGCAGGTGCAGGCGGGCGAGGGCAACACGATCAGGGTGAGCCCGCTGTCGAACGACGTCGATCCGACGATGGGCACCCTGACGGTCACCGACATCCGGCCCGACGCGCCGACGACCCTCATGGACGGCAGCGAGAACCCCGAGTACGCGCGCCTGAACGACCGCATCCTCGACGTCGACGACGCCACCGTCGTGATCGCCGCGGGGGACGAGCCGGCGACGATGTCGTTCCTGTACGACGTCGAGTCGTCGTCGGGCAACACCGGCCGCGGCCTCGTGGTGGTGCGGGTCGTGCGCGAGAGCGTGCCCGACTTCCCCGTCGTCGCCGACACGAACCTCACGGTCGAGACGCGCGACGACTTCCCGCGCGGCGTCGATGTTCTGGACGGCAAGGTGACGTGGTCGGGCGGCGACGTGGGCGATCTGACGCTGTCGCTGTGGGGCGAGCCCGAGGGCATCTCGGTGCAGGGCTCCGAGCTGCGCGGCGAACTGCCCGAGAAGACCCGGCTGATCCCGTTCGCGGTCACCGGCACGAACTCCGCGGGCGAGGAGGTCACCTCGTACGGGTTCCTCCGGGTGCCCGGCGACGACGACCTCGCGCTGACGCTGCGCGCCGGTGCGAAGACGCCCGAGGTGACCGAGCAGGAGTCGACGACGTTCGACATGGCCGAGCTCGTGGCGCGGCCCAAGGGCACGCGGCTTGAGGTCGGCGCCGAGATCCAGGCGTCCGGAGCGCGCCCCGAGGCGGTGTGCGTCATCGAGTCCGGCACCACCGTGCGCTACGACGCGGGCACGGGCGCCCCGTGGGTGGACGCGTGCCGCGTGCAGGTGCGCATCGACGGCAAGAGCGAGTGGACGTACCTGTCGGTGCCGATCACGGTGAAGCCGCGCGACCCCCAGCCCGAGCTGCGTCCCGCCTCGATCACGGTCGGCCCGGGCGAGACGGCGACGTACGACCTCAAGACGATGACGACGTGGCAGCTGCGGGCCGACTGGGAGGGGATCGTCTACGCCACGGATCACTCCGGCGGCGCGTTCGAGGTGTCGCAGAGCGGGTCCACCCTCACCGTCACCGGCGCCGACCGCGCCGTGCCCGGGTCCGAAGAGGTCGTGATGGTCTCGGTGACGAGCCACCCGGCGGTGGCGCCGGCGCGACTCATCCTGCGCGTGGGCGCGGCGCCCTCGACGCTGCCGCAGGGCGGCTCGGTCGTGAAGCAGTGCACGCAGGCGTCGGGCTCGTCGTGCGGCATCCCGGTCATCGGCGCGAGCGGCGAGGTCAACCCGCTGCCCGGGACGCCTCTCGAGCTCGTCAGCGTGCAGCCCACCGGCGCGTGCGCGGGCGTCAGCTTCGCCGTGGCGTCGGCGACCTCGATCACCGCGTCGTGGACGGGCGACACCCCGGGCGCGACCTGCACGGCGTCGTTCTCGGTGCGCGACGCGCAGGGCCGCGTCACCAACTCCGAGCGCGACGGCCGCGTGCTGCTCGACCTGCTGGGCTACCCCAAGGCACCCGCGAGCGTGTCGCAGGCGTCGTACGCCAACGGGTCGGCGACGCTCCGGGTCGACCCGGGCGAGGCCCGGCTGGCCTATCCGTCGCTGACGGGCTTCGTCATCCGCTGGAACGGGCAGGAGGTCGCCCGCTGCACCGCCAACGGCGCGTGCCCGGCGATCCCGGCCCCCAACGGCGAGCAGCGCACCTACGAGGCGTGGGCGGTCAACTCGGTCGGCGAGTCCAAGTCGAGCGTGCGCACCGTCGCGTGGGCGTACGACGCTCCGCCGGCGCCGCAGCGCGTGACGGCCGAGCCGGTCGTGACGGGCGACGGCCAGGGCAACATCGTGTCGCTGGTGATCGACGGCATCGACACCGGTTCCACCGGCAGCCTCGAGATCAAGAGCGACACCGGCGAGACGGTGCGGGTGCCGGTGAACGGCAACCGCCCGAGCGTCGAGGTGCCCTGGTACCGCGTCGGCAGCAACCAGGCGCGCCTGGTGTCGGTCACGGCGTATTCGCGCTTCGACCTTCCTCCAGGCCTGGGCGGCAGCGCCTCCGGCGGCACGGTCACCACGATGGCGAACGGGATCGGGAATCCGCAGACGCCCGCATTGTCGCTCACCTCGAAGCCAGGTGCCGATGGCACGGCCACGATCACGGCGACGGCTTCGGCCAGCCTGAACGGCGACGGCTCGACGCTGCTGTTCGGCGTCGTTCAAGAGGGCCAGCGCTGCGTCGCGGATCAGCCCGCGAACGGCGCCACCGACACTTCGTTCCACGCTGACTTCACTGTCGATGACGGCAGGGACTACACGTACCGTCTGTGCGTCGAGTCGTACTGGGACGGCCGCTCCTACGGTCGAGCGGAATCGTCGGCGAGCACCCGAGCGGAGCAGAGCCGCGACGCTCCGAAGGGCTACACCTTCGTCGTCGGATCTCAGCCACGCGACGCGGGCAACCGAGCCGAATGGGTGATCACGGACACCCCGACGTCGACTGAGCGCGTCCCGCGCAACAACGAGGTCCGCTTCTCGAACTTCCCGAACAGCCCGATCTTCGACAACGACCCGCAGATCCAGGTCTGGTACCACCACCAGTTCTGGCAGACCGACTCCGCACGGGCTACCGTCGCTCCCGCTGCAGGCAGCGCCCCGTATCAGGTGTGGGCGAACTGGAGCATCGGCCGATGCGAGGGCGGCCAGGTGCTGGTGCTCGGGGGGAACTCGTCGACCGCCGGCGGGAAGAAGGCGACCATCACCTGGAGCGACGCGAACGTCGTCTTCCGAGCCAAGAACGGGCGTCAGTTGACGTACGAAGGCGGGTGGAAGGTGCCGGCTGGCACGGCCAGCATCGAAGGGCTCAGGTGGACGGCGTCATGGGGTGCCTTCGGCCTCGGCAACGCGACGAAGACGTTCAGCGTCGCGAACTGCACGCCGAACGAGCCACTCCCGACGGGTGTCGTCGCCGGCTCGCCGGGCTACTTCACGCCCGACTACGCGCGGGTGCCCGGCAACATCAGCGAACTGCGCTCTCTCGGCAGTCTTGGGCAGACCACGACACCCTGGGCGCGCGGGCAGTACGTGGTGCTCGGCGATTCGTCCGAGGCCTACTGGACAGGCACGGCCTGGCTGAGCGATCGGGCCCCGTAGGCACCGGCTCCAGCCCCCTGAACCCGGACCGCCGCGCGCCCGCGGGGCGCGGCATCCACTCTCCCTCCCCGAACCAAGGACGACAACGACATGACCATCACGCAGGAGCAGGCCGACTGGTTCGCGCAGACGTTCGGCCAGATCGCCGACAACGTCGAGCGCGCGGTGCTGGGCAAGCGTCACGTGGTCGAGCTGGTGCTGACGGCGATGCTGAGCGACGGGCACGTGCTGCTGGAGGACGTCCCCGGCACCGGCAAGACGTCGCTCGCGCGCGCCATGGGGCAGTCGGTGCAGGGCACCAACACGCGCATCCAGTTCACGCCCGACCTGCTGCCGAGCGACATCACGGGCCTCAGCGTCTACGACCAGAAGGAGGGCGTCTTCGAGTTCCACGCCGGACCGATCTTCGCCAACATCGTGCTGGCCGACGAGATCAACCGCGCGAGCCCGAAGACGCAGTCGGCGCTGCTGGAGGTCATGGAGGAGGGGCGCGTCACCATCGACGGCGTCTCGCGTCCGGTGGGCGTGCCGTTCCTCGTGCTGGCGACGCAGAACCCCGTCGAGCAGGCGGGCACCTATCGGCTCCCCGAGGCGCAGCTCGACCGCTTCATGATGCGCACGTCGCTGGGGTACCCGGACCACGCCGCGACCGTGCGGATCCTCGACGGCGCGGCCGTCGCGACCGCCGAGCTCACGCCGATCATCACGCCCCAGGCGCTCGTGGGCATGGCCGACCTGGGTGCGCAGGTGTACGTCGACGCGCTCGTGCTGGACTACATCGCGCGTCTCGTCGACAGCACCCGCACCGCCGACGAGGTGCGCCTGGGCGTCAGCATCCGCGGTGCGCTCGCGCTCACGCGCGCCGTGCGCACGCGCGCCGCGTCGCAGGGCCGCACGTACGCGACGCCCGACGACGTCAAGGCGCTGGCCGTGCCGGTGCTGTCGCACCGCCTGATCCTGCACCCCGAGGCCGAGTTCGACGGCGTCACGCAAGAGACCGTGGTCGGGCAGGTGCTGCTCGACGTGGCACCGCCCTCCCGACGCGAGACCGCATGACCCTCGAAGAGTCGCGGCTCACCCGCACCGTCCACTCCACCGGCACCGCCGGTCGCACCGGCGCGTCCGGACGCACGCACGTCACCGCGACGAGCACGGCGTTCGGCTCCACGGGCCGGTCACGGCGGTCGCGCGCGTTCGTGCGCGCCGCCGTGTGGTGGACCGGCGTGTGGCGCGCCGCCGGCTCGGGCATCCGGACGGCGGCCGAGTGGTCCGCCGAGACCATCCGCCCTGCCGGCGCGCTCGTCGCGTTCGCCGCGACCGTCGGTCTCGTGCTCGGGATGCTGTTCGGCTGGGTCGAGTGGATGGTCGCGGGGGCGGCATCCGTTCTTCTGCTCCTCGCGGCGATCCCGTTCCTGTTCGGCGCGCGCTCGTACGACGTCGACCTGACGCTCACGCACGAGCGGGTCGTCGCGGGAGACGACGTGGCCGGCGAGATCGTGGTGCGCAACGACGGCCACCGCCTGTCGCTGCCGGGACGCATCGACATCCCGGTGGGTGCGGGACTCGTGGAGTTCGGCGTGCCGCTCCTGCGGCCCGGGCACCACATCGCGCAGCAGCTCGACATCCCCGGCATGCGCCGCGGGATCGTGACGGTGGGACCGGCGACGACGGTGCGCAGCGACCCGATCGGGCTGCTGCGCCGCGAGCACGCGTTCGAGGACGTGCACGAGGTCTACGTCCACCCGCGCACGACGTCGCTGCCGTCGACGAGCGCCGGACTCATCCGCGACCTCGAGGGCAGCCCGACGCGACGGCTCGTGGACGCCGACATGTCGTTCCACGCGATCCGCGAGTACGCGCCGGGGGATTCGCGACGGCAGATCCACTGGAAGTCGACGGCTAAGACCGGCCGCCTGATGGTGCGGCAGTACGAGGAATCGCGGCGTTCCCGCATGGCCGTCGTGCTGGCGGTCTCGGAGGCCGAGTACGCCGACGCCGACGAGTTCGAGCTCGCCGTCTCGTGCGCCGCGTCGCTGGGGCTGCGCGCCGTGCATGACGCGCGTGACGTGCAGATCGTCGTCGGCTCCGAGATCCCGCGCGTGGTGCGCGGCCGGCTGCGCGCCATCCGCCACATCCCGTCGGCGGCGCCGCGTCCGATGCTCGACGGGTTCAGCGGCGTGGATCTGCTCGAGAGCACGATGCCGGTGGGCGACGTGTGCCGCCTGACGGCCGAGTCGGCCGAGCGCCTGTCCATCGCGTTCGTCGTGGTCGGCTCGGGCGTCCCGCTGACGCGCCTGCAGCAGGCCGCGCTCGCCTTCCCGGCCGACACCGAGGTCGTCGGCCTCATCTGCGACGAGCGCGCGCACCCGCGCATGCAGCCCGTCTCGGGCATGACGGTGCTCACGGTCGGCACGCTCGAAGACCTGGCCGGCCTGCTCCTGAGGGGAGCGACGTCGTGAGCGCGGGCAAGGCGCCGGGTGCCCCCGGCACGGGCAAGGTCCCCGTCGTGGGCGCGAGAGTGGATGCCGCCGCCCCGGGTGCGCCGTCGGACCGCCGCGCCGCTCCCCGGCGCTTCGTGCCGCGTATCGCTGCCGGCGCCGTGTTCGCGCTGCTGATCGTGGTCGTCGCCGCCGTCGCGGCATGGCCGATTTACCGCTCGGGGAGCTTCCTGCTGCTCGTCGGCGTCGGCTCTGTCGTGGGCGGCGCCATCGCCGCCGTCGCGTGGTGGCGCCGCTGGAACGCCGCGATCGTCGCCGGCGTGCTGGCCGTCACACTCGTGCTCGTCGGCGTGCCGCTCGCGGTGCCCGCGCGCCTGGGCGGCGTGCCCGAACTGGTGCGCGGTCTCGCCGAGCTCGCGAACGGTCTCGTGTTCGCGTGGAAGGACCTCGTGACGGTCGAGCTTCCCGTCGGCTCGTACCGCAATCTGCTGGTGCCTGCGCTCGTGGTGTTCCTGATCGGCACGTGCCTGGTGCTGCTGCTGGCGTGGCGAGACGACCGCGCCGCGTACCTCGCCGTGCCGGTGGCGCTCGCGATGGTGTCGTTCGGCCTGTTCTTCGGCCGCACGTCGGTGAGCGCGCCTTTCGTGCTCGGGCCCGTCACCCTGTACGCGCCGGTCGAGACCGCCATCGGTGTCGCCGGGCTGCTCACCTGCCTGCTGTGGCTCGCGTGGCGCACGCACGACCAGCGCGTGCGGGCGCTGCAGCGGGCCGCGGCATCCAGCGGCGTGCGCATCTCGCGGCGCCCCACCGGCGCTGACCGCCGGCGCACGGTGCTCGGCACCGGCATGGTCGCGGGCGCGCTCATCATCGCGATCGCCGTCGTGCCGTACGCCGCGCGCGGTGCCGACCGAGACGTGCTGCGCTCCGCCGTCGGACCCGACATCGACCTCTCGGCAGAGGTCAGCCCGCTCGCGCAGTACCGATCGCTGTTCGCCGACGACCGCGCGGGCGACGTGCTGTTCAGAGTCGAAGCGGCCTCGGGCGCCCTGCCCGAACGCGTGCGCATCGCGACCCTCGACGCCTACGACGGCGAGGTGTTCCGCTCCGGCGGCGAGGGCGCCGTCGACGCCGGCCGCTTCGTCCGCGTGCCCTCGGCGCTCGACGCGGGTGAGGGCGACGAGGTCGCGCTCACGGTCGAGATCGGCACGTGGGACGAGATCTGGATGCCGACGGCGGGCCGCCTGCGCTCCGTCGACTTCGCCGGCGACCGTGCCGCGTCGCTGTCGGACCGGTTCTACTACAACGCCTCGGCGGCCGCCGGGGTTCAGACCGCGGGCGGCGGGCTGGCGGCCGGCGACTCCTACGTGGTGCACGCGGTGACGCCCGCGGCCTCCGAGCTCGAGAGTCTCAAGGCGCCAGGGAGCCAGGAGGGCGTCGCCGCGCCCGACAGCCTGCGCGCGTGGATGGATCAGCACGCGACGGGCTCGGACGGCGCGGAGCTCGCGGGTCTGGTGAAGCTGCTTCGCGAGCGCGGCTACCTCAGCCACGGACTCAGCGAGGGCGAGAGCGCTCCGGTGTGGACGCAGGCGCTGGGCGACTACTCGTTCCAGCCGAGCGCGTCGGGCCACTCGCTCGCGCGCATCGACACGATGTTCTCCCGCCTGCTGGAGCGCGAGAGCGATCCGCGCGCGGAGGCGTCGGGCAACTACGTCGCGGCCATCGGCGACGACGAGCAGTTCGCTGTGGCGGTCGCCCTCATGGCGCGCGAGCTCGGCTTCCCGTCGCGCGTCGTGCTGGGCGCGCGCCTGACGACGGCCGAGCCCGAGCTGTCGGTCTGCGACGACGGCGCGTGCCGCGCCGAGGACCTCACCGCGTGGACCGAGGTGCAGGCCGCCGACGGCAGCTGGACCGCCATCGACGTCACACCGCAGTATCGCCAGAGCCCGAGCCTCGACGTCACCGAGCAGCGCGACCCCGAGAACGTCACCGAGGTGCGCCCCGACACCGTCGAGGAGGTAGTGCCGCCCGACCCGACGCAGGAGGACTCCGCGTCCGACGACCAGGACGAGCAGCAGACGGCGCTGGATCTTGCCTGGCTGTGGCCCTTCCTGAGGCTCGGCGGCATCGCCCTGCTCGTCCTGCTGATCGCGTTCGGCCCGTTCCTCGCGATCGTGTGGGCCAAGGCCGCCCGCCGCCGTCGTCGCCGGCGCACCGGCACGCCTGCCACGCAGGTGGCCGGGGGATGGGACGAGTACGTCGACGCGGCGATCGACAGCCGCCGCCCCGCGGGCCGCACGCTCACCCGCAGCGAGCTCGCCGCCTCATTCCACACGCCCGCCGGCGCCGATCTCGCCCGTGAGGCGGACCGGGCGGTGTTCTCGCCGGCAGCGATGTCGGCCGACGACGCCGAGCGCTATTGGCGGGCGGTCGACGCGGAGCGCCGTGAGCTCCGCCGCGAAGCCGGTTTCTGGCGCGCCGCCGGTGCGGCAATATCGTTGAGGTCGTTGCTCCGCCCGCTCAAGCCCGAAGCGGGCGTCCGCGCCCGATCCGCCGATCAGGTCCGACTTGCCGAAAGGGGGAGACGACGGGCCGAGCCCGTGCGTCCCACGCCATGAACGCCACCGATGCCACCGCCGCCCTCGTCGGGTCGCTGATCAGCCTGCTGCTGTCCGCGGCTGTGTACGTCTGGATCGCGCTCGCCCTGTCCGCGGTGTTCCGCAAGTCCGGGGTCGAGTCGTGGAAGGCGTGGGTGCCGATCCTCAACTCCGTCGTGCTCCTGCAGCTCGCGGGATTCTCCGGCTGGTGGCTGCTCATCGCCTTCGTCCCGGTGCTGGGTGCCCTGGTGCTCGTGGTGGTGTTCGTGTTCGTCGTGTACCGCCTGAGCGTCGCGTTCGGCTTCGGCGTCGGCATGACCGTGCTGGGCATCCTGGTCTTCCCCGTGTGGGCATCCGTCATCGGCTGGGGGAGCGCCCGCTGGGTGGGACGAGAGGTCGTCCCCGCGCCGTCGCCGCGAGCCGCAGAGGCGGCCGCCGGGCTTCCGCCGCTGCCGCCGTTCCCCTCGCCCGTGTCGCGTTCGGGCGCACCGGCCGCCTTCCCCGCCCCGGGTGCGTCCGACCCCGCCGTGAGCGGATTCGCGCCGCCGCCCGCGTACACGCCCCCGGCCCCCGCGGCCGCTCCGGCGGCGGCCGCTCCAGCGGCTGCCGCGACCCCGGCGACCCCCGAGACGATGCCGGCACCCGTGCTGCCTCCTCAGGCCGCAGCGCCGGCACCGGCAGCACCGGCCTCCGCCCCCGCGGCCGGCCAGGGCGCCACCGCGCAGACTCCCGCTCCGGTCGTCGTCCCGCCGCCCGGCGGGTGGACTCCGCCGCCGCTGCCTGGACGCCCCGTCTCGGCGGCCGCCGCCGAGGCTGCGCTGGACGGGGAGCCGCTGCCGGCGGCATCCTCTGCTCCGACGGGCGAAGCCGACCCCTGGCAGGGATTCGGTCTCGACACCACCGACCACAGCGCCGAGGTGACCGGTGCGTTCCCGGGTGCACCGGCGCCGATCTCGGCCGTGCCGTCGACCGGCCCGGAGGCCATCCCGGCCGTGCCCGCCGCCTACGAGGCTCCCGAGCGATACGCGCCCAAGCAGTCGGCGCCGGCCGCTCCCGGCGAGGGCATCCTGCGCCCGCCGGTGACGGACGTGCCGCTCCCCGCGATCACGGGCGAGGACCGCGAGCCGTGGGCGCCCGCGCGCTCGCCGATGGCCGACGCCGACGCGTTCCCGGAGGCATCGGGACCGGTCTCGGCCGTCTCGGGGGTCGACGCGGGCATCCCGTTCTCGGCGCGCTCGTCGGTGTCGGCGCAGCACGGCCGCCCCGAGGTCCCGGGCGAGGACGACCAGGACGTGTTCGACGAGACCGTCATCGCGCGCCGCAAGCGCACCGAGTGGACGCTCCTGCCTCCGACGGGCGACCCGGTCGCCCTCACGTCCGACGTCGTGATCCTCGGGCGCCGCCCGTCGGCGGACGCCGCGTTCCCGAGCGCTCAGCTCGTGCCGATCCAGGACGGCACGGTGTCGAAGACGCACGCGCGGCTGCAGCTGCGGGACGACCGCTGGTACGTCGTCGATCTCGACTCGACGAACGGCGTCCTGTTCGCGACGGTCATGGGCACGGAAGTCGAGGCGACCCCCGGCGTCGAGGTCGAGGCGGGTGACCGCTTCCTGCTCGGCGACGCCGAGATCCGGCTGCAGCGGAGCGACGGGTGATCGTGCCCGAGCCCCCTCGACCCGCCGCCGGCGCATCGAGCGGAGCCTCCGGGCACGGGGGCCCAGCGGACGACGAGCCCACGCACCCCGGGGCGCCCGACGTGGACGAGGCCACCGTGCTGTCGACGCGTCGGCGGCCACCCGGCGCGCCGGCGGACGACGGTCTCGACGACCGCACGGTGCTCTCGACGCGCCACGGCGCAGCGGCCGACGACGCGCTCGACGAGCACACGGTGCTGTCGACGCGCCGCGGCGTGCCCGACGACGCCACGGTGCTGTCTGCGCGCAGAACGCCGGTGCCGCAGACCGACGAGCTCGACGATCGCACGGTGATCGCGCCGCGACGGGCTCCTGCGCCGGTCGAGCCCGACGACATCGACGACGGCACCGTGATCGCCCCCCGCCGTTCCCTGGCGGCCGCAGATCCCGACGACCTCGACGCGACCTCGATCGCCGGACGCCGCCCCACGGCGCCCGAGCCGTTCCCGGGCACCTCGGCGCCGTCCGGCCGTACCACCGGCGGGACGACGATGGAGGACCGCACGGACGAGACCGTGCTGCGCTCCGTGCGTCGCGCATCGCCCGCCGCCCCGCCCGCGGGGGACCCCGCCTCGACGCCCATCGCGCGCCGGGCGGCGTACGTGCCCGGCGACGAGGCTCCGGACCGCCGTGCGCCGCGGTCCGTCGGCCCGGTGGTCGCGACGCGCGCCGTGGTCGCCCCGCCGTCTTCTGTCACCCCTCCGCCGGCCCTGGACGGCACGGCGTCGCGTCGTCGTCGCCGACGTCTGCTGATCGCGGTCGCGGTGTCGATCGTGGTGCTCGCCGCCGCCGTCGTGGCGCTCGTGCTGCTGCTGACCTGAACCGAGGATTCCGATGACCCTCCCCGCATCCGCC
>NZ_JAEUAW010000016.1 GCF_019511665.1 Microbacterium jejuense | reverse complement strand
AGACAGCGCTCCCGCTCCCTCGCCGTACACCGCCGACCGCTCGCCCACCCTGGCCTTCGCGACCGACGACCTCGTGGCCGCCGGTCCCGCGACGCCCGAGGACGTGGTCCGTGCCCGCCAGTTCGCCCGCATGGCATCCGCCCAGGTGCACTCGCTGCTCGAGTCGATCGAGCGCGAGCTGGGCCGGCTGGGGGCGAATCCCGCCCCCGCGGCGCCGGCTCCGCAGTCGCCGGAGGCGCCTGCCGAGGCCCGCCCCGCCCGTGCCGAGTGGCGCCCGGGCGACATCGACTACTGACGCATTTCACCGACGCATCCATCCCCACCTCACGATCGGAACCTCATGACTGACACCACCGAAGCGACCCTGTACCAGCGACTCGGCGAGGGCGCCGGCATCGCGGCCGTCGTCGACGGGCTGTACACGCGCATCCTCGGCGACGAGACGCTCGCGCCGTACTTCACCGAGACCCGCATGGTCGACCAGAAGCGCCACATGGCGCTGTTCCTGGCCGCGGCCGCGGGCGGACCCGACGGCTACAAGGGCAAGGACCTGGGCGTCGCGCACGCCGGCCGCGGCATCTCGGGCGAGGACTTCGACCGCGTCATCGGCCACGCCGCCTCTGCGCTCGCCGAGGCGGGCGTCGACGCCGACGCCATCAGCCAGGTCGCCGGCGCGCTGCTGCCGCTGCGTCCCGTCATCACGAACGAGGTCGCGCAGGAGCAGACCGCGTAACCCCTGCGAAGAGCGAGTGGATGCCGGCGGCCTGGGCCGCCGGCATCCACTCGTCTTTCCGGATCAGGGGGCCGGATAGGGGTGCTCGGCGAGGAGCGCCGCCAGGTGCGCGGTGTTGCGCGCCAGGGTCGCGGTGGCCGAGGCGACCTCGTCCGGCGTCGCGGCGAGGTCCTTGTAGTCGACGGTGTGCATGGCCTCGCCGTTCCAGTAGGTGCCGGCCTGCGACGCGATCGAGAAGCCGACGTCGGCGAGCGCCTGGTACAGGTCGGCGGTGATCTTGTGGGCGCCGTCCTCGTTGCCCACGACGCAGGTCGCCGCGACCTTTCCGGCGAGGATCGGCCGGCCCTCGTCGTCGGTCTCGGACAGCTCGGCATCGAGGCGCTCCAGCACGCGCTGGGCGACGCTGGACATGTGGCCCATCCACGTCGGGGTGCCGAACACCAGGATGTCGGCGGCGAGCACGCGACGGCGGATGCCGGGCCACGCGTCGCCGTCGCCCATGTCGGCGAGGACACCGGGACGCACGTCGAAGTCCACGACGCGGACCTCTTCGCCCGTCACTCCGTGCAGAGCGAGCGCGTCGAGCACCTGCTGCAGCAGCACTCCGGTGCTCGAGGAGTCGGGCGACGGCTTGAGGGTGCAGTTCAGTGCGAGAGCGGTCGTCACGGTGCCTCCGTCATTCGGAGATCTCGGCGACCGTCTCGCCCGTGTCGACGGGTGCCAGGGCCAGAGCCACGTCGGCCTGGCTGATGATGCCGACCAGGTCGTGGCCGTCGATCACCGGCAGCCGGCGGATCTGGTGCTCCTTCATCATCCGGAGGGCCTCGCTCACGTCGTCGTCGGCGCCGATGGTCACCGGCTTGCCTTCGGCGAGCGATCCGGCCTTCGTCGTGGCGGGGTCGCCGGCTTGCGCGAGGCACTTCACGACGATGTCGCGGTCGGTCAGCATGCCTTTGAGCCGCTTGTCCTCGCCGCAGATTGGCAGCGCCCCGACATCGAGCGAGGCCATCAGCTTCGCGGCGTCGACGAGGGTCTCGTTCTCTCCCACACACCGGGGAGCCGTGGTCATGATCTCGCGTGCAACAGTCATCTTCTTCCTCCTTCGTCTCAGCTTTCGACGCTAGGCGCGGTGTCGGGGCACCGCCAGGGGGGTTGACAGACCCGAAGGCCTGCGCGTGGCGGGGCCCGCCCGAGGGCCGGGGTGGCGCGGCTGCCGGCATCCGTCAACCCCCTCCCCGAACGGCGGGTGCCGGGCGAGGCTGAGAACGATGGACACCGTCGCGCAGCTCCGACTCGCCCCGGGAGAAGTGCGCATCGGCACCTCGGGGTGGAGCTACGACCATTGGCGCGACGTGCTGTATCCGCGCGGCACCGGGTCGCGACGGCTGGAGGAGTTCGCGCAGTCCTTCGACACCGTGGAGCTCAACTCGAGCTTCTACCACTGGCCGCGGCGGTCGTCGTTCGAGTCGTGGGCCGGCCGTGTGCCGCCGGGCTTCCTCATGGCGGTCAAGGCGCCGCGGGGGCTCACCCATGCGCGCAAGCTCACGTCGGCGCAGTCGTGGTCGGACCGTCTCGCCGAGGGGAGCGCGGGGCTGGGGGACGTGCGGGGTCCGCTGCTGCTGCAGCTGCCGCCGGATCTCGAGCGCGACGACGACCGTCTCGCCGCAGCGCTCGACGCGATGCCCCGGGAGTGCCGCGTCGCCGTCGAGCTGCGCCATCCGTCATGGGTGGCCGACGACGTCTTCGCCCTGCTGCAGGACCGGGATGCCGCATACTGCGTGACCAGCGGAGCGCATATGCCGCTGGAGCCCCGGGCGACCACCGACTTCGTGTACGTGCGGTTCCACGGCCCCGACCCCGAGCGGCTCTATGTCGGAAGCTACGACGACGCGGCGCTGGCGTGGTGGGCGCAGCGCATCGCGGACTGGCGCGACGCCGGGCTCGCGGTGCTCTGCTACTTCAACAACGACGGCGGCGGCGCCGCAGTGCGCGACGCCCGGCGGCTGCGCGACGAGATGCTCGGCTGACGGGTCGCGCGGCGTGACGGCATCCATTTGTCGTTCTACCCGCGAAATAGCGCCGCGCCTTACCGGCAGCGCCGCGCGCGGAGGCCAGAATCGCCTCATGACCAGACCCATCAGAGTCACCGTGTGGGGCGAGAACCGCCACGAGCAGCACGACGAGAGCGTCGCCCGGATCTACCCGGACGGCATGCACAGCACGATCGCCGACGGCATCCGCGAGAACCTCGGCGACGGCGCCGTCGTCCGCACCGCGACGCTCGACGAGCCCGAGCACGGCCTCACCGAGGAGGTGCTCGCCGCGACCGACGTCCTGACGTGGTGGGGTCACGCGGCGCACGGCGAGGTGAGCGACGAGGTCGTCGAGCGCGTGCACCGTCACGTGCTGTCGGGCATGGGCCTCATCGTGCTGCACTCCGGCCACTGGTCGAAGATCTTCGTGAAGCTCATGGGGACGAGCTGCACGCTGCGGTGGCGGTCCGATCATGATCGCGAGCTGGTGTGGACGGTCGACCCGACGCACCCGATCGCGCAGGGGGTGCCGCAGCCGATCGACATCCCCGCGCAGGAGATGTACGGCGAGTTCTTCGACATCCCGGCTCCCGACGAGCTCGTGTTCATCAGCTCGTTCAGCGGGGGAGAGGTGTTCCGGTCGGGGTGCACGTTCCGCCGGGGCCACGGCCGCATCCTCTACTTCAGCCCGGGCGACCAGGAGTACCCGGTGTACCACCACCGCGACGTGCGGCGCGTGATCGCGAACGGCGTCGCGTGGGCGGCGAGCGACCGGGCCGAGCGGGCGTTGCCGACGCTGATGCGCTACGAGACCGGTGAGTTCTTCCGCGGCGCCGACTACGCGCACGCGGCCCCCGAGATCGCCGAGGCGCGTGCGGCGGCGGAGGTCCGAGACGCATGACGTTCGCCGTGCTGCCCGCCGATGCGGGTCGCGTCCGGGTGATCGTCGTGGGAGCCGGCCCCATGGGGCGTGCGTGGCTGCGCACCGTTCTCGACGAGGAGGGTGTCGAGCTCGCGGGCATCGCCGACCTGGCCGTCGCGGTCGCGGACGATGCCGCCGTCGAGGTCGGCGTGCCGGGCATCGCCACCGGACCGGATGCCGTCGCGCTCGCCCGGCGGACCGGTGCGCAAGCGATCGTCGACGCCACGGTGCCCGCGGCGCATCACGTGGTCACATTGGCGGCGCTGCGGGCCGGGATTCCGGTCCTCGGCGAGAAGCCGGCGGCTGCGACCGTCGCCGAGGCGCTCTCGCTCGCCGCGGCCGCGCGGGTGACGGGGCAGCTGTTCATGGTCAGCCAGTCGCGCCGGTACAACGACCACCTGTTCG
Source organism: Microbacterium jejuense (assembly GCF_019511665.1). Taxonomy (GTDB): domain Bacteria; phylum Actinomycetota; class Actinomycetes; order Actinomycetales; family Microbacteriaceae; genus Microbacterium; species Microbacterium jejuense_A. Next base: position 81,424 of record NZ_JAEUAW010000016.1, on the reverse strand, counting down.
CCGCGCGAGCGGCGGCGCAGCGGCTCGGGCGTGCCGGCATCCTCTCCGTCGACTTCTTCAAGGCGCCGCACTTCGGCGGCTTCCGCGACGAGATGGCCAGTCCGCTGCTGCTCGACATGGCGATCCACCAGTTCGACATGGCGCGCTTCGTGCTGGACGCCGACCCGGTGTCGGTGCTGTGCGACGAGTACAACCCGTCATGGAGCTGGTACGCCGGCGACGCCGCGGCCACCGCGGCCTTCGAGTTCGAGGGCGGCGCCCGCTTCGTGTTCACCGGCAGCTGGTGCAGCCCCGGCGCCGAGACATCGTGGAACGGCGCGTGGCGTCTGTCGGCGGAGCACGGCACGGTGCTGTGGGACGGCGACAACGCTCCGACGGTGGATGCCGTCGGCGACGGTTCCGCGCCGTCCGCTGAGGCCACCGCGCCCGGCGACGGGATCGCGGGCTCGCTCCGCGAGTTCGTCGTGGCGCTTCGCACCGGCGAGGAGCCGATGGGCCGCGTGCACGAGAACATCCTGAGCCTCGCGATGGTCGAGGCCGCGATGCTCAGCGCGCGCGAGGGCCGCCGCGTGACGCTCGACGAGATCCTCGAGTCCTCTCTGTCCGCCGCGCTCGCCGCAGAGCGCGACGCCGAGGTGCGGGACGTCATGGCGGGGTGGGGATCCGCGCGGGAGGCGCTGCAGTCAGGCGGGTGACCGCGGACCGGCTCTGTGAGAAACGGGGACCGATCGGCTCGCGGGCGTCAGGTCCGCAGGACCATGCGCTCACGTCGAACGGTGGGTGACTTCGTGGTGGGGCGCCAGCGGGCTTGGGCGTCCCACCAGGACGGGCCGCGTACGTGGGGGATGCCGTCGATCATGCGGATCTGCCAGCCGCCGGTGTCGATGGTGCGGTGGTGGAACCAGCACAGCAGCACGCCGTTGTCGGTGTGGGTCGGGCCGCCGCGGGAGTGCTCTTGCACGTGGTGGATCTCGCACCATTGCGGCGGTACATCGCACCCCGGGATGAGGCATCCGCCGTCGCGGAGGGTGATCGCGCGGCGCTGATGGTGGGTGAACACCCGCTCCAGGGTCCTGATCGAGGTGATCCGCCCGCCGGCGCCGAGCACGACGCGTTGCACGGCACCCGAGCACGCAACCCGCCGCGCCGCGGCGATCGAGATGGGCTCGGGGTCCCCGGGCAGCTGCGCATACCCGAGGCCGGTGGCGAGGTCCTGTTCCCGCACCTGCACCACCAGGGTCGGGGCGGCGCCGCCGAGCATCGGAAGGTCTCCGGATGCCGCGGCCGCCTGCAGCAGCACGGCCAGCGCGTCGTGCCGTTTCTGCGGGGCCGTGCGCGTGTCGGCGGCGGCCTCGAACGGGCCGTCCGCCTGGACGGGCTCGGTGAAGCACGGCCCCGGCAGCGGAGCACCGTCGACACGCGGACTCACCACGCTCTCCACGCACAGCTGCAATTGCGCCGCCACCTCGGGTAGCAGGCCGGCGCGCACCGGGACCAGCCCGTCCGCCCCACGCCGCCCGATGGTCAGTCCGCGCTTGCGCAACGCCCGCGCCTCCACCGGCTCGGTCCCGTCCGGATCCAGATACGTCGCCCACACCTGCGCCATCGCCCGCAGCTCATCCGCCGACACCCAGCTCGCTGCTTCGCCGCGCGCTGCGGCGGCCAGCTCGACATCTGCGGCCAGCAGACCCTCCCGACCGACGAGGCTCCCGCGGAACACCGAGGCCACTGCCACCAGCCCGTCCAACCCGGCATCGCCCGCGATCAACGCGTCACGCATGCACGGCAGCTCCGCCGGTAGCATCTCCCCCGTCGAGGGTGCGGTCGACTGCCGCACCGCCTTCGCCGCCGTGACCACGTCGCCCGCGGTCCGGCCCGACACGCGGGTGGCGCGCTGCACGAGTTCGCCCAGGTTGCGGCATCCATAACGCGTCGTCACCCGGTCCGCGTGCGGAACAGCCTCATCGCGCTCGACGATCACCGCGGAGGCCGCGACCACCACAGCCTCCGCGAGGCGTCGCACCCGGCCCGCTGCCGCGAGAGCGGCCAGCACCTCCGCATCAACGGCGCCCCGCAACCCGTCGACGACCCCATCGGCCACCCTCGCGAGCACATCGCCGAGCTCGGTGAGCGCGTCGGCGATGGTTGTCATGAGCCCATTCTGACGAGGGGCTCCGACATTCAAACTCCCAGATCCGGCGTGGTTTCTGAGCTGTGGATAACCTCGCTTGCACTGTCGGCTCCGGGACCTGTGGAGGAGGGAGGTGAGGTCGCGCCGGGTTCGGGGATCCGGGATGCCGGCGGCCGCGGCATCCACTCCTCCGAGGTTGCCCGCGACGCTACTCGGTGTTACCGTATAGTGGTACTCGGTGATACCGAGTACCGGAGGGATGACGGAGCACATGGAAGACCTGACCGAGATGCTGAAGGGCACGCTGGAAGGCTGCGTGCTGCAGATCATCGGCACCGAAGAGACCTACGGGTATGCCATCACCCGGCGCCTCAACGAGCTGGGCTTCGCAGACGTCATCGAGGGCACGGTGTACACGATCCTGCTGCGGCTGGAGCGCAACGGGCTCGTGCAGGTGGCCAAGCGGCCGTCGGGCGTCGGTCCGCCGCGCAAGTTCTACGCGCTCAACGACGCCGGCCGCGCCGAGCTCGCAAAGTTCTGGGCCAAGTGGGACTACGTCTCCACCCGCATCGACACACTGAAAGAAGGCGCACGATGAACTTCTGGGACACCATCACCGGGAATGACCTGACCCGGGAGTACAAGGGGTTCGAAGCCCGCGCGGCCGAACTGCCCGACGACTACCGCGCCGCGTGGCGCGACATCTCGACCCACCTGATGCCCTACGGCGACTTCACGGGTCGCAACCTGATGCCGATCCTCGACGGAGCGCTCGGGCTGCTGGAGGAGTCCGCCGCCGACGGCCTGAGCGTCGACGACGTGCTCGGCGCCGACGTCGCTGGCTTCGCCGCGGCGCTCGCCGGTGGTGAGGGCGCCCCCGACTTCCGCGACAAGTGGCGCCGGCAGCTCAACCGCAGCGTCGCACGGCGTCTCGCCAAGACAGGAGAGTGACATGAGCATCCGAGACGTCATCGAGGGCAAGAAGCAATGGCGCGCGCACGTCGCACGTGTGAAGGCGCTGCCCTCCGACTACCGCGTCGTGTACGAAGAGATCCAGAAGTACTACTTCAAGGTCGGTCCCGTCGGCATGGAGGACGGCACCCTGCTGCCCGGCCTCGTCGAGTTCTTCGAGCAGGGCGCCGCCGACGGCAAGAGCGTGCGCGAGCTGGTGGGCGAAGACGTCGCCGCCTTCGCCGACGAGCTCATCGCCGACACCCCGACCTACGCCGACCGGTATCGCGAGTCCCTCGCCGGCGGGGCGGGGGCGGCAGAGGCGTAGCGGCCCCTCAGGCTCGGGGCGGCGCGACGGATCCGCGTTCGACGAGTTCGACCCCGAGCGTCACGGGGTCGCGCGGCCCCTCGCCGCCTTCGATCTCTTCGAGGATGATCCTCGACGCCTCGGCGACCTTGGCGGGCATGTCCTGCGCGATCGTCGTCAGGCCGGGCGTCGTGTAGGCGCTGATGTCGAGGTCATCGAAGCCGACGATCGAGAGGTCGTCCGGCACCGACGCGCCCGACTCGTGCAGACCGGCCATCATGCCGACCGCGAGGACGTCGGCTGTCGCGAAGACGGCGGTGACGTCGGGATGCCGGGCACGCAGGTGCAGGCCCAGCTCCCGCCCGTCCTCGAACGAGGTGAGCACCTCTTCGACGACGATGTCTGCGCCGTCCAGGCCGGCTTCTTCGCACGCGCTGCGGAACCCCGCCCAGCGCTGGGCGACGACGCCGGTCTCTTCGTGCGGCGGACCTGCGAACATCACCCGCCGATGGCCGGCCGCGATCAGGCATTCGGCGGCGATCCGCCCGCCCAGGAAGTCGTCGGTGCGAACGCCGACCGTTCTGGCGTTGGTGGAATAGCTGTCGATCGCGACCAGTGGCACACCCTCGGCGGTGATGCGGTCGATCTCGGCGTCTGTGAACTCGACGAGGATCGCGCCGTCGAGAGACCAGCCGCGGATGGCCTCCGCGACATCGCCCTCGTGCTCGATGCCTCGCAACAGCACGTGGTAGCCGCGATGGCGCAGCTGCTGCTCGACGCCCCCGATCACGGCGACGGTGTGCGGGCTCACCAGCAGGCTGTTGTTCTCGCCGACCGGGACGAACATCGCCACGATGTGCGATCGGGATGCCGCCAGGCTGCGCGCGGGGATGTTGGGGACGTAGCCCATGCGGTCGGCGATCGCTCGCACCCGGTCGATCGTCGCGGCGCCGACCCGGGCGCGCTTGCCGTTCATGACGTTCGAGACGGTCATGACGCTCACGCCGGCTTCGGCCGCGATGTCGCTGAGTTTGACGGTCACCTGATCCTCCGGGCACATCCTATGGCCCCCTTGACGGGCGAATCGCGAGTGCAATAGCGTTCCTCGAGTTTACCGCTAAATCATCGGTAAACGCTCGTCGAGGGAGACACATGATCCTCTTGCCACGCCGGCGCCGATGGCGCCTGATCCTGTCAGCCGCAGCGGCCTCCGCGGTCATCCTGACCGGCATGACCGTTCCCGCCGCAGCCCACGCGGCGGATCCGCTGGTGTACGAAGCCGAAGACGCCACGCTGTCCGGTGGCGCGGGCGTGAACCAGAACCACCTCGGGTACTCCGGTACCGGCTTCGTCGACGGATTCGTGATCGACCACGTCGGCACTGCCGCCGTGGCTTTCGATGTCGACGTGCCCGCTGCAGGCGAGTACGGACTCAACCTCCGCTATGCGAACGGTCTCGGCTCGGACATGACCCTCTCGCAGGTGATCGGCGACGAAGACCGTCGGCTGGTGCTTCCGTCGGCCGCAGGGGCGTCGTGGAGTCAGTGGTTCATCCATCAGGAGGTCGTGACGCTCGCCGCGGGCCCGCAGCGCATCACCTACCGCTTCGACGCCGACGACACCGGCAACGTCAACCTCGACGCGATCGCGCTGACATCCGTCGGAGACCTCTCCACCCCGGCCGGCGGCGCCACCGATCCGGGAGACGTCCCGGGGACAGGACCGGACACACGATGGGATGCCGTCACGACGGCGATCCCGACCGTCGCGGCCGGCCGGGCCGGCGTGGCCTACGAGGCCGAGGACGCGTTCACCGCGAACGGCGCGGCACCGGCCGCCGGCGCCGACGCGGTCGACCTGACGGCCGGGCGTGCGCGGATCGTCTTCACGACATCCGCCGCGGACCAACGGTCGCAGAAGGTATCCCTGCGCTATCGCAGCACGTCGTCCGATCCGCTGCGCCTCGTCGTCGGCATCGACGGGGTGCCACGCGGCGCGCTGCTGCTGCCGCCCTCTGCACAGTGGCGCGACATCGCGTTCACCGCTGCGCTCCGGGCCGGCCTCGGCACGATCGAGCTGCGCCGCGTGGGCGACGAGGTCGACGGCGAGCTCGCTGTCGACGCGCTGAGGATCCAGCGCGGCACCGAGATGTCCGTACGCGGGGCGCACCAGGGCACCACCGTGTACGAGGCTGAGCACGGCCTCACAGACGGCCACATCCTCGCCGAGAGCCGGGTGTTCCACGAACTGGCCGCGGAGGCATCCGGTCGTCAAGCCGTCACCCTCGCGAGCCCCGGCGAATCCGTGGCATGGACGCTGACGGCGCCGGCGGGAGCGCTCGAGGCACGGGTGTCGATCCCCGATTCGGCTGACGGCTCCGGCCAGGACGGCATGCTGGCGGTCTACGCCGGCCCGAAGAAGATCGCCGACCTGCCGGTCACCAGCCGCTATGCATGGGTGTACGGCGCGTACCCCTACGGCAACGATCGGGCCCAGGGGGGAGCGCAGCGATTCTTCGACGATGCGCGCGTCACCTTCCCGCAGGTTCCGGCCGGGACGACGCTGCGGCTCGTCGTCGAGTCGGGCGACCTCCCGTACACTGTCGACCTCATCGAGACCGAATCCGCACCGGTCGCGCTGCCGAAGCCCGACGGCTATCTCGACGTGCGTGACTTCGGCGCCACCGCCGACGACGACACGGACGACACCGCGGCGATCGACGCCGCCGTCGCCGCCGCACAAGAGCGGGCGACCGGCGTGTGGATCCCGCATGGCCGCTTCACGATCACAGACCGCGTCCGCCTGGTCGGCGTCGCGGTGCGCGGGGCGGGGCCGTGGCTCTCGGTCCTGCAAGGGCAGGACGGCAGGGGAGGCCTGTACGCGATGGGCTCGGGCGTGACCGTCGCCGACCTCATGATCGACGGCGACGCCGATCACCGCGACGACGCCCGGTCGGACTCGGGCCTCGAGGGGAACTTCGGTCAGGGCTCCCTCGTGCAGAACGTCTGGATCGCGCACACGAAGACGGGGCTGTGGGTGGATGCCGGCACCGATGGTCTGCCGGCGGTCGGGCTGAGGGTGCGTGACACCTTCGCCGACGGCATCCACCTGCACGGCGGCGTGACCGATGCGGTCGTCGCTCACGCGAGCGTGCGAAACACCGGAGACGATGCGATGGCCATGTGGTCGTCGGGAGGCACGGTGACCCGCGGCGTGTTCACGCACGCGACCGTGCAGAGCCCCCTGCTCGGCAACGGCGCGGCGATCTACGGCGGGGACTCGAACAGGGTGACCGACTCCGTGATCGCCGACACGCTCACCGCCCCCGCAGGCATCGCGGTGAGCACTCGCTTCAATCCGGTGCCGTTCTCGGGCACGACGACTGTCTCGGGCAACGACATCTTCCGCAGCGGCGGATGGGAGCCGAACTGGAGCACGTCGTTCGGCGGCATCTGGGTGTTCGCCGACACGAGCCACATCACGACGCCGGTCGTGATCTCGCACACGCGCATCATCGACTCGACGTATGAGGGCCTGCTGGTGAGCGGCAGCCACTGGGTCAACGACCTGCGGGTCGACGATGTGACCATCGAGGGCACGGGGTCGTACGCGGTGGCCGCGCGCGTGGGCGGCGACCACCGCTTCCGCGATGTCGTCGTCTCCGGCGTCTCTGAGCCCGCCGACGGGCGCAATCACCTGTGGGGCACCTTCATCGATGAGGGCGGCAACACCGGGCTCCTCGCGGCCGCGTCAGCGCCCTGCGCGGTCGATGTGAAGTCGGCCCCGGCGCGCGAGGGCTCGTTCACGGCGACGGTGACGCTGCGCAACACCGGATCGACGGAGCTGCAGGCGTCGACCCTGTCGTGGCACGCGGCCGGCGGCGAAGCCGTGCAGCGCGCCCCCGGTGCAGCGGTCACTCAGAACGGGTCGCGCGTCGAGATCGCGCTCGAAGGAGCGCAGGTGCGTCCGGGCGCGAGCCGCACCTTCGCGATCTCGGGAACGGTCAACGCCGGGCGCCTCGCGACCCCGGCTGCGTTCGCACTCGACGGCGTCGCCTGCGGCGGGTGAGAGGATGCCGCCGGCGCCGCGCGATCATCGGTGCGGCGCCGGCGGAGCCACCGTGGCGCGTTCGAGCACCACGACCTCGGTGACCAGTGGTCCGCTGTGGTCGGGATCGACCAGCAGGTCGATGGTCAACCGTGCCTTGCGCGCGACGTTCTGCGCCACCGTCGACAGCTTGGGTGTGACCAGCGACGCCAGCGCCAGATTGTCGTAGCCGACGACCGAGACGTCGTCGGGAACCCGGGCGCCCGCCTGCCCGAGGCCTTCGACGACGCCGGCAGCCAGCGTGTCTGTGGTGGCGAACACCGCTGTGGCCGAGGGATGGCGGGTCGGCAGCATCCGCCCGATCAGGGTCCCTTCGCGCAGCGACGTGCCCGTGCTCACGTGCCGGTGGATCGTCGACACCCCCGCGGCGCGGGCGGCGCGTTCGAAGCCGGCCGCCCGCGCGCGCATGGCGCCGTTGTCGTGCGCATCCGGCCCGACGAGCACGAGTTCGCGGTGACCGCGCGACGTCAGCAGCTCGCCCGCGCGGCGCCCGCCCTCGTGGTCGTCCGAGCGCACGATCATCAGGTCGTCGCGCTCGCTGTATCCGTCGACCGCGACGGCGCGTGCGCCCAACTGCGGAAGCGCGTCGAGCTCATTGTCGTGGTAGCCCATGAGCACGACGCCGTGCAGGTCGTCGGCGATGTCGGGGATGTCGGCGGCCCGCCGCGTGCCGCAGAGCACGAGTCGCATCCCACGGCGCCGGACCTCGTCGTCGAGGGCGGCGAGGTACTCGCCGTCGTGGCCCCACGGCGCGAGCGATTCGGGTCCGGTAGCTGGGAACATCAGGCCGATGTGCGGTCGGGCATCCGTCATCGACGCCTCCTTCGGTGCGAGTTGACATCCCCTCGAAGGGCATCTACTGTCTCATCGAGATATACCGCTAAACCTAGTACACCGACGGAGAGGTCGCCGACGAATGGATCCCCGAGATCTGCACGAAACACCCGTGGCGCAAGCCGACGGACGGGAGGGCGCGGTCGTCGCCCTCGCCGACCCGTGGTGGCGCGACGCGGTGATCTACCAGATCTACCCGCGCAGCTTCGCCGATGGGAACGGCGACGGCACCGGCGACCTCGCCGGGGTCCGCAGTCGTCTGGCGTACCTCCGCGACCTCGGCGTCGACGCCCTGTGGTTCACACCCTGGTACGCCTCTCCGCTCGCCGACGGCGGCTACGACGTGGCCGACTACCGCACGATCGACCCCGCCTTCGGCACTCTGGCCGACGCTGAGGCGCTCATCCGGGAAGCGCGTGAGCTCGGCATCCGCACGATCGTCGACGTGGTCCCCAACCATGTCTCGGACCAGCACGTGTGGTTCCAGCAGGCTCTCGCGGCCGCGCCCGGATCCCGTGAGCGCGAGCGATTCTGGTTCCGTCCCGGTCGCGGAGAGCACGGCGACGAACAGCCGACGGACTGGGTCTCGAGCTTCGGAGGCGACACCTGGACGCGCACCGTCGACGCGGACGGTACGCCCGGCGAGTGGTACCTGCACCTCTTCAGCCCCGAGCAGCCCGATCTGAACTGGGACGACCCCGAGGTTCGCCGTGAGCACGAGGCCGTCCTCCGGTTCTGGTTCGACCGCGGCGTCGCCGGCATCCGCATCGACTCGGCCGCATTCCTCGTGAAGGACGCCGCGCTTCCCCCGCTGCCCGAGGCCGCGGCGCCCGGGCAGCACCCGCACATGGACCGCGACGAGCTGCACGACATCTACCGGTCGTGGCGTGCGATCGCCGACTCGTACGACGAGCCCCGCATGCTCGTCGGCGAGGTGTGGCTCGACGATCCGCAGCGCTTCGCGGCGTACCTGCGCCCCGACGAGATGCACAGCGCGTTCAACTTCGACTTCATGACGCGGCCGTGGGATGCCGCCGAGCTGCAGGCCTCGGTCGAGCGGACGCTGCGCGAACACGCCCCGGTCGGCGCCCCTGCGACCTGGGTGCTCTCGAACCACGACGTCACACGCCCGGTGACCCGCTACGGCCGTGTCGAGTCCGGCTTCGCATTCGACCGCAAGCGGTTCGGAACACCCACCGACCTCGTGCTCGGCACGCGCCGCGCCCGCGCGGCGGCGCTTCTCACTGCCGCTCTCCCCGGTGCCCTGTACATCTACCAGGGCGACGAGCTGGGGCTGCCCGAGGTCGAGCTGCCTGTCGAGGTGCTCCAGGATCCGATGCACTTCCGCTCCGGCGGCGTCGACCCCGGCCGTGACGGCTGCCGCGTGCCCCTGCCCTGGTCGGGCACGGCCGCACCCTACGGGTTCGGCACCGCGCCCGGCGTCGACACGTGGATGCCGCAGCCCGGCGACTGGGCGGCGCTCACCGTCGAGGCGCAGCGCGCAGACCCCGACTCGATGCTGTCGCTGTACCGCAAGGCCCTCTCCATCCGGCGCGGGACGCCGGACCTCCGCGCTGAGGGGCTGGACTGGCTCGACCTGGGGGCGGATGTCATCGCGTTCCGACGCGGCGAGCACCTCGTGTCGATCACGAACTTCGGCCCGCCGATCGCCCTTCCCCCGCACCGCGAGGTGCTTCTCACGAGCGCGCCCCTCGTGGGCGGCGCGCTCCCCACAGACTCCACCGCATGGCTCGCCGTCTGAGCCACGCGTAGGCGGAGAGCGCCCGCCCAGGCGCTGACAATTGACACAGCACGAAAGGACCAGACAATGAGGTCATCCCTCACCCGAGGCGCGTTCGCGGGCCTCGCCCTCGTTACGACCGGCGCCCTGCTCGCCGGCTGCGCGAGCGGCTCCGACTCCTCGACCGACGGCAAGACGACGATCACCGTCGCCATCGACGCCGGGCTCGAGAAGGAGGCCCGCGCGAACTTCGACGCTCGCGTCGAGGCGTTCGAGAAGGCGAATCCGGACATCACGGTCAAGGCGCAGGAGTACACCTGGACGGCCACGACCTTCACGGCCGATCTCGCCGGCGGCACGCTGCCCGACGTGTTCACGATCCCGTTCACCGACGGCCGTGGGCTCATCGCGAACAAGCAGATCGCCGACATCAGCGACCTCGTCGCCGACCTTCCGTATGCCGACGAGTTCAACCCCAACGTCGCGCAGGCCGGCCAGGCCGAGGACGGCAGCCAGTGGGCCATCCCGATCGCGGCGTATGGTCAGGCTCTGCACTACAACCGGTCCCTGTTCGAGGCGGCCGGTCTCGACCCCGACGACCCGCCGACCACGTGGGAGGGCATCCGCGACGCCGCCAAGAAGATCGCCGACGCGACCGGCGAAGCCGGCTACGCCACGATGACCTCCGGCAACACGGGCGGCTGGATCCTCACGACCCTGGTCGACGCGTTCGGCGGGCGCACCGAGTCCGCCGACGCCACGGAACCGACGATCGATTCCGACCCCGCCGTCGCCGAGGTGCTCCAGTATCTGCACGACCTGCGCTGGGATGACAATTCGATGGGGTCCAACTTCCTGTACGACTGGGCCACGATCAACCAGGACTTCGCATCCGGTCGGATCGGCATGTACGTGTCGGGAGGCGGCAACTACGGCAACCTGATCACGCAGAATGCCCTGAACCCGGACGACTACGGCGTCACCGTGCTGCCGTTGCAGGGGGATGACCCCGGTGTGCTCGGCGGCGGCACCCTCGCCGCCGTCAGCCCCAAGGCCGGCGACGACGCGCAGGCGGCGGCGGTGAAGTGGATCGACTTCTACTACCTGGCCAAGATCACCGACGAGGATGTGGCCGTCGAGACCGCGAAGACCGCGGCATCCCTCGATCAGCCGGTCGGCGCTCCCGAACTGCCCATCTTCAACGCCGAGCAGTTCGCCGAATACCAGTCGTGGATCGCGCCGTACGTGAACGTGCCTCTCGAGCAGATGGCGCCGTACACCGACAACAGCGGCGACCAGCCCCTGATCGCCGAGCCCCGTGTCGCCACGCAGGACGTGTACGCCCTGCTCGACACCGTCGTGCAGGCGGTGCTGACCGATCAGAACGCCGACATCGACCAGCTGCTGGCCGACGCGCAGGCGCAGGCCGAATCGCTGTACGCGAAGGCGAAGTAGACCCTGGATGCCGGGGGCACGACCCGAATCGCGCCCCCGGCACCTTCCTCCGCGAACTAACGGAAGACCGATGACGCAGATCACCCCCACCACGCGGCCGTCGATGGACGATGCGGTCCCGGCGGTCGAGTTCGTCCAAGAGCGGGCGGCGCGTCGCCGGCCGGCCGGCCTGGCCTGGTTCCGCGGCGACGGACCCCACATCCTCGTGTTCCTGATCCCGCTGCTGTTCAGCTTCGTGCTGTTCTCGTGGCGTCCGATCGTGGATGCCGCCGTCATGGCGTTCCAGCAGACCAACCTGGTCACCCCGCCCGAGTGGGTCGGATTCGACAACTTCGCGACCGTGCTGCAGGACCCGCTGCTGGGCACCGCGGTGGTCAACACGCTGTACTTCGCGGCACTCGCGCTGCTGCTCGGCTACCCCATCCCGCTCGTGGTCGCGGTGCTGATGAGCGAGGTGCGCCGCGCCCGCGGACTGTTCAGCGCGCTCGCCTACCTGCCTGTCGTCGTGCCTCCGGTGGTCGCCGCGCTGCTGTGGAAGTTCTTCTACGACGGCTCGCCGAACGGCGTGTTCAACACGATCCTCGGCTGGGTGGGTCTCGGCCCTGTGCCGTGGCTCTCGGATCCCGACTGGGCCATGCCGTCGATCGTCCTGTTCGCGACCTGGTCGGCGGCCGGCGGCACGATCATCATCTATCTCGCCGCGCTCGTGGGCGTGGCGCCTGAGCTGTACGACGCCGCCGAGGTCGACGGCGCGGGCGTGTGGCGCAAGGTGTGGCACGTCACCATGCCCCAGCTGCGCGGCGTGCTGCTGGTGACGTTCATCCTGCAGATCATCGGCACGGCGCAGGTCTTCCTCGAGCCGTTCCTCCTCACCGGCGGGGGACCGGCGAACTCGACGACCACCGTCCTCATGCTGATCTACAAGTACGCATTCCAGAGCAGTCTGGGCGGCGACTACGGCGCGGCGACGGCCCTCAGCATCATGCTCGCCATCGTGCTGGCGGTCTTCTCCGCGATCTACTTCCGCATCACGAAGAGCTGGAGCACCACATGACGGTCGTCGAACGCGCACGCCCGGCCCGCCGGCGACCGGCGTCGGACGCCGATCGCGGCATCCTCTCGGCCTCCGATCTGCGGCGCAGGGCGGTGCGGATCACCACGCGCCTCACCCATGCGGTCCTGCTGATCTCGCTCCTCGTGGTCGGGCTCGGCCCGATCCTGTGGCTGGCGAAGTCGGCGGTGACGCCTACGCAAGACACGCTGCGCCAACCGCTCGCGCTGTGGCCGAACGGGATCGACTGGGCGAACCTCGCCGAGGCGTGGACACGCGTCGAGATCGACAAGTACTTCTTCAACACGGTGATCATCGCCGCTGGCGTGTGGTTCGTGCAGGTGCTGGTCGCGACGACCGCCGGCTACGCGCTGTCGGTCCTGCGGCCGCGCTATGGCCGGGTCGTCGTCGCGCTGGTGCTCGCGACGATGTTCGTGCCGAGCATCGTCCTGCTCGTGCCGCTGTACCTGACGATCGTGCAGCCCCCGCTGCTCGGCCAGTCGCTCATCAACACGTTCTGGGCGGTGTGGCTGCCCGCGGGAGCGAACGCCTTCAACGTGCTGCTGGTCATGCGCTTCTTCGAGTCTCTGCCGCGCGAGGTGTTCGAGGCGGCGCGCATGGACGGCGCGGGTCCCTACCGGCTGTTCTGGTCGATCGTGCTGCCCATGTCGAAGCCCATCATCGGCGTCGTCTCGGTGTTCGCCGTCATCGGCGCCTGGAAGGACTTCCTGTGGCCGATGCTCGTGCTGAAGGATCCGAACCTTCAGCCGCTGTCGGTGCGGCTTCCACAGCTGCAGCAGTTCATCGAGCTCGACGTCTTCCTCGCCGCCCTCGCGATCGCCACTGTGATCCCGATCGTGCTGTTCCTCGTGTTCCAGCGACTGTTCCTCAACGGTGCGGGAATGGGCGGCGCCGTCAAGGGCTGACCCATGCGGCTGCGGGCGTCGCACGTGCGGCGTACGATTCCCGGCGTGACCCACACGGACCGCGCCGCGGCGCTGCACGCCCTGCACTCCGGCCCCGGCTTCGTCATCCCGAACGCGTGGGATGCCGGCACCGCACGGATCCTCGAGCAGGTCGGCTTCGCGGCCATCGCCACGACGAGTGCCGGCATCGCGTGGTCGTGCGGGCTCGCCGATGGTGGCCCGCTGAGCGTCGACACGATGTTCGCGCGGGTGGCCGAGATCGTCGCCGCGGTCGAGGTGCCCGTGTCGGCCGACCTCGAGGCCGGGTACGGCGACACGGCGTCCGATGTCGGCGCGACAGTCGCGCGGGCCGCCTCGCTCGGCATCGCGGGCGCCAACATCGAGGACGCCGCCGGTGGCCGGCTGTTCGACATCGAGACGGCGACGGCACGTCTCGCGGCCGCGCGGGGCGCGGCATCCACCGGTTCTTTCGTGCTCAACGCGCGCACGGACGCGTACTTCGTCGGCGGGGTCGACGACCCGTTCGCCGAGACGGTGTCGCGTGCGCGGCGCTACCTCGATGCCGGCGCAGACTGCATCTTCGTGCCGGGCGTGCGCGACGCCGACACGATCCGCCGGCTCGTCGACGAGATCGCGGCGCCGCTCAACATGGTCGCGGGGCTGACGACGCCGGTGATCGACGCGCCGACGCTGTTCTCGCTCGGGGTGAAGCGGGTGAGCGTCGGCGGCAGCATCGCCCGCGCCGCGTTCAGCGCGGTCGAGCAGGCCGGCCGGGAGCTGCTCGAGAACGGAACGCTCGGATTCCTCGACGGCGCCGTCTCGTACGCCGGCCTGCAGCAGCGCTTCGGCGCCTGATTCCCCGGCGGCGTCCGGCGGGGCCTGGCCGCTTGGCGGTGCGTCGCGCGGGCTTCGGTTGGGCGGCATCCCGATCCTCAACGGAGGACGCGCGCCGAGATGCGGGGCCGATACCGCGTACCGGTCCGCATCCCGGCGTGGATCCTCGTTTGAGGACGCGCCTCCGGTTACTTCCCGGCTGAGACCTTGTCGCGGCGTCCCGAGCGCGGCGTGGGCGCTCCAGCGGCGCGCTGCTCGGCCTCCAGTCGCTCGGCCTCCTCGCCGCCGATCGCCTCGCCGCGGGCGACGAGGCCGGCGACGTCCGACAGCGGGATCTGCTTGAGGAAGAGCGCGAGGATGAACGCCACCGCGATGAAGGGCACGAGGTACCAGAACACCGGCGCGAGGGCGTCGGCATACGCGTCGACGACACCCGTGCGGATCGCGTCGGGCAGCTCGTTGAGCACCGAGGGATCGATGGTCGACGTCGCCTGGCCGGCCTGCTCGGCGGTGGCGCCGGCATCCGTGAACACCTTCGTCAGGTTCTCGGTGAGCCGCGTCGTGAACAGCGTGCCGAACACGGCGGTGCCGAGCGCGGCCCCGACCTCGCGGAAGTAGTTGTTCGTAGAGGTGGCGGTGCCGAGATCGGAGGCGGGCACGGCGTTCTGCACGACGAGCACCACGACCTGCATGATGCAGCCGAGGCCTACACCGAACAGGAACAGGTACACGCAGATGAGCCAGATGGGCGTCGCCGCCGTGAGCGTCGTCATGAGGATCATCGCGATGCCGACGATCACCGTGCCGACGATCGGGAACAGCTTGTACTTGCCGGTCTTGGTGATGAGCAGCCCCGAGGCGATCGAGGTGCCCATGACGCCGACCATCATCGGCAGCATGAGGAGGCCGGATGCCGCAGCCGACGTTCCCGACGACATCTGGAGGAAGGTCGGCACGAAGCCGAGCGCCGCGAACATGCCGATCCCGATGGCCATGCCGATCGCGGTGGCGTTGATGAAGATCGGGTTGCGGAACATCGACAGCGGCATGATCGGGTCGGCCACGCGCGACTCGGTGAAGATGAACAGCCCCGACGCGGCGACGAGACCGGCGCCCCAGGCCCACGTGAAGCCGTCGTCCCAGCCGTGGTCGGCCGATCCGCCGAAGTCCGTGAAGAAGATGAGGCAGGTCGTCGCAATCGACAGGAACAGCACGCCGAGCCAGTCGATCGGCTTCTCGGCCTTCTTGTTCGGCAGCTTGAGCGCGAACACGGCGACGAGGAACGCCGCGATGCCGACCGGGATGTTGATGTAGAACGCCCACTGCCACGTGAGGTGGTCGACGAAGAAGCCGCCGAGGAGCGGACCGGCGACGGCAGCGAGGCCGAAGATGCCGCCGAGCGGGCCGAGGTACTTGCCGCGCTGGTCGGCGGGCACGATGTCGGCGATGATCGCCTGCGACAGGATCATGAGCCCGCCGCCGCCGAGGCCCTGGATCGCGCGGAAGACAACGAACATCCAGAAGTCGGTGGCGAACGCGCAGCCGACGGACGCGAGCGTGAAGATCGCGATCGCCACCATGAACAGCCGTCGCCGGCCGAGCACGTCGCCGAACTTGCCGTAGATCGGCATGACGATCGTCGTGGCGAGGATGTACGCGGTCGTGATCCACACCTGGTGCGAGACGCCGCCGAGCTCGCCGACGATCGTCGGCATGGCCGTCGAGACGATCGTCTGGTCGAGGCTCGACAGCAGCATGCCGGCGATGAGGGCGGAGAAGATGATCCAGATGCGCCGCTGCGTCAGCAGGAACGGCGCATCGCCGCCGGGCTTGGCGGCGGGGACGGTTGCGGTGGTCATTCGGGTCTTCCTGTCGATGCGGTCTGCGCCGTCAGCGCTGTCTGGGTGCTGAAGAGATCGCGCGCCGCGTCGATGCGTCGCTCGAAGATCTCGATGAATGTGCCGGTGTCGTCGGTGCCGAGGAACTCGCCGGCGGCGGAGCGGACGACGGCGCCCACCACCTGTGCGGCCACCTCGGCGCGCAGGTCGCCCGGTTCGAGTCCCTCGCGCTGCTCGATGAGCTGCGCGTCGTAGCGCTCGCCCTCGGCGCCGAGCTCGAGCATGCGCCCGAGCAGCCGGGGCTCCTTCTCGACCGCGCGGAAGAGGTCGTGCACGGTGTCGGGAGCGATGTCGAGGGCGCGCCAGCGCTCCTCGGCGAGGACGGCGAGGTCGGTCAGCAGGTTCGGCGACAGGCCCGGGCCGGGCGAACCACCGGCGACGAAGCGCGCGACGGCCGCGGCATCCGCTCTCTCGATCGGGACGCCGAGCACGGCGTCGTCCTTCGACGCGAAGTAGTTGAAGAACGTGCGCCGCGAGACGTCGGCCTCGGCGCAGAGCTCTTCGACGGTGAAGCCCGCGAGTCCATGCTCGGCCGTGAATCGCCGCGCGGCGCGGATCAGCGCGCGCGTCGTCTCGGCGCGGCGGCGCTCACGCAGCCCGTCTGCACTATCAGTCACATCATGCAGTTTTGCACTATGTCATCAATCGTGCAAAACAACGCCGCTCGACGCGCGCGGCTGCAGCACGGGCAGCACCGACGTGCGTCGCACCGGCAGGCGCCCGCCGCTCGACAGCCGGTCGACCATCATCTCGACGGCGAGCCGGCCGATGTCCTGCTTGGGCGGGCGCAGCGCGGTGATCGGCGGTTCGGCGCTCTCGGCGACCTCGTCGTCGTACGCCACGATCGCCAGGTCGCCGGGGATCGCCCAGCCGTGGTCGAGCGCGTACTGCTCCAGCAGCACGGCCTGCGGGTCGTTGTGGATGAGCAACCCTGTCGTCGCGGTCTCGCGGCACCGCCGCAGCACGTCGGCGATGACCTCTTCGCGCGAGACGCCGTCCAGTGCGTCGAGGGTGGCGTCGACGTCGACGGGGCAGTCCAGTCCCAGCTCGGCGACGGCGCGGTCCCAGCCGCGGCGCAGCTGCCACGACGTCGGCGATCCTTCGGAGGTGAGGATGCCGACACGCCGGTGCCCGAGCGAGGCCAGGTGTGCGGCGGCCAGCGAACCGCCGAAGACGTGGTCGGTGGTCACCCACTCCAGGCTCGTGAGGGCGAGCGCGGACGGCACGCGCCGCTCGGCCAGCACGACGGGGATCGGCAGCGCCTCGAGCCAGTGCAGCAGCGCCCGCCCGTCCGGGCCGAGCGTCTCGGGCGCGACGATGAGTCCGTGCAGGCTGCCGGACTCGACGAGCGACGAGATCTGCCGACGCTGGTCGTCGACGGAATAGCTCGCACCGCGCAGGATCAGCTGCACGCCGAGCTCGGTGGCCGCGGCGCGCGCGCCGATGATGATGTGGGGCCAGTAGTAGCTGAGCGACGGCACGATCATGCCGACGCGATAGCGGATGCCGCGTTCCGGCGTCGCCGGCACGCTCGTGTCGAGACGGCTGCGCAGCGTCGCACCGCCGTGCACGCGCGTGACGAGACCGCGGTCGGCGAGGTGGCCGATGTCGCGGCGGATCGTGAGCTCCGAGACGCCCAGCTCGCGGGCGAGGTCGGCCACCCGCACCGAGCCGCTGCGACGCAGCTCGTCGAGGATGTGCTCGCGGCGCGACAGGCCGAACGCCGGGGGCTCCGAGGGCTGCTCCATGATCGACTCAGCGTACAGATGTGTTCGAATGCGTTCAAGCGTGAACGAATGTGTTCGGTTTGCTACCGGCATCCCTCACTGACCGTGCAGGATTTCGCTCGGGACACGCGGTCGTGTCCCGTTATGCGTGCCAGCGCCCGAAGGAGAAGTGCACATGCCGCAGGCAAGGATGCCGCGTCCGGACCACGGACAGAAGACCCGGCGGATCCGCAACACCGTCGTCGCCGCCGTGACCGCGGCCGTGATCGCCGCCCCGCTCACGGTGCCCGCGATGGCCCAGGCTGCGGGAGCCGACCCCGTCACCGTGAACGTGACGGGCGCCGATGTCGCCGCCGCCGCGCTCAACAAGAACGGGCTCACGTTCAAGGGGTTCGGCGTGTTGTCGGCCAACTCGACGAGCGCGCTGCTGCTGGACTACAAGTCGCAGCACCCCGACAAGTACTGGCAGCTCATCGAGACGCTGTTCGGCGGCGACCACCCGATCATGAACACCGTCAAGATCGAGATGGGCAATGACCGCAACACGTCGACGGGCCCGAACGCCTCGACGATGCGCTCGCGCGACGAGTACCCGAACGTTCTCCGCGAGCCCGGCTTCCAGCTGGCGGCCGACGCGCAGCTCGTGGCGCACGGCGACGTGCACCTCAGCATCCTGCGCTGGAACCGCCCGGCGTGGGTGGCCAACGACGCCGACCAGTACATCTGGTTCAAGAACACGGTGCTCGCCGCCTACCGCGAGTACGGCATCATGGTCGACTCGATCAACCCCGACACCAACGAGACGGGCAGCCCCAACATCCAGCTGTACAAGGACTTCTCGGGCTGGGTCGCCGGCGACACGAAGGGGTACGAGGGCGCGACCGCGGGCGACCCGAACAACGGGTTCGCCTCGCAGGAGGAGGCCGACCTCTTCCATGCCATCCGGACGGTCGCGGCCGACACGGTGGGCACACCGCCTCGGTCGTTCGGCGATGCGATGACCTCGACCACCGACTCGTCCTTGCGCGACGCCGTCGACATCGTGGGCTTCCACTACTCCAGCGCCGACGACAGCGCCGGCAACATGAAGAAGCTGGCCGAGCAGTACGACCAGGAGGTGTGGAACTCCGAGGGCCAGTCGACGTTCTCGAGCTCGGCCGACCGGCCGAACAACAACGCGAGCGACGAGCAGGGCGGCAGCGGCACCGAGTTCGGCGGCACCAACAGCGCGCTCGAGATGGGCAACTGGGTCACGACCGGGTTCGCCGCCTCGCGTCGCACGCTGAGCATCTTCCAGCCCGCGATCGGCTCGTTCTACGACGGGTTCCAGTACTCGTCCAAAGAGCTGGTGAACGCCCGCGACCCGTGGTCGGGCTGGCTGTACTACGACGGCGGCCTGGCCGTCCTCGAGCAGTTCACGCAGTTCGCGACCCTCGGGTGGGAGAACGCCGACAACACCGCCGGCATCTGGCGGGCGATCCCTCAAGCGTCCAAGAGCGAGCTCGGCACCGGCAACCCGCCGAGCGGCGCGCGTGCCGGCGGCGCGTCGTACACGACCCTCGCGGCACCTGACGCGTCGGACTTCTCGACGGTCGTCATCAACGACTCGAAGTTCAGCAAGACGTATCGCGTCGTCGCCAGTGGTCTGAGCCTGGGTGACGACAAGACGGCCGAGGTGTGGGAGACGCGCGCGGCCGACGCCGGGCAGGCGTACGACGCGAACTACCTGAAGCCGATCGGTGAGCTGCAGCCCGCCGCCGACGGCTCGTACACCGTGACGGTCAAGCCATGGTCGGCGCTCACGCTCACGACGCTCGACCACGCGAGCACGACGGCCGACGGCTCGGTCGTCGCGAATGACGGGTACGGCTCGGGTCTGCCCACGACGCCCGAGTACACGGATGCCGACGGCGGGCGCGACGTGCTCGACACCGACGCGTCCGGGAACGTCAACGGCGTGACCGAGGACGCCTTCCTCTACGCCGACGACTTCGACTACCGCGAAGAGGGCACGATCCAGGGCTACGACCCCGCGACCGGGCAGCTCGTCGACAGCGGTGTGAGCTACCTCGCCGCGCGCGGCGACGGGCCGGCGCCGGAGGGGACCCCGTCGGTGCAGAGCGAAGACAACGGCGCGACGCCGCGCTACACGAACGACACGAACGGGGCGTTCGAATCGGTCGCGACAGCCGATGCCACGCACGGCCGCGTGCTGCGCCAGCAGGTCGGACCGGGCATGGCCGGCGGCGCCTGGAACGGCGGCGACCCGAAGACCACCATCGGCGACGCCCGCTGGGCGAACTACACGGTGTCGGCCGACGTGATGTTCGAGGCCACCGGTGCGCAGTACGCCACGATCGGCGCGCGCGAGCAGGGCGGCACCGCGAACGGCCAGAGCGTCTCGGCCGCCGAGTTCAAGATCGACCCGGCGGGCGCGTGGACCTTCATGCGCTTCGGCGCGACGCTGTCGACCGGTGCGGTCCCCGCGAACGCGGGCTTCAAGACCGGGGCCGGCGTCTGGAACAACGTCGCAGTGAAGGTGGCCGGGTCGGTCTACACGGCCTACGTGAACGGCGTGCAGGTCGCGACGTACACGGATGCCGCACCGCAGGCGACCGGTCGCATCCAGCTCGGCTCGAGCTTCAGCTTCGTGCAGTTCGACAACCTCAAGGTGCAGACGGTGCCCGGCTACACGCCGTACTACGCGTCGATCATCGACGGCATGCACCAGACCAGCTGGGAGGACTCGTCCGTCCCCGTGCTGCAGTTCGACGCGAACTGGAGTCACGTCAACGGTCAGGGCATGTTCGAGTGGCAGCGCACGGCCTCGAAGAGCACGGCCAAGGGCGCCGCCATGACGTACGCGTTCACCGGCACCGGACTCGACATCATCGGCACCAACTCGGGCGCGCCGACGCTCGACGTCGTGGTCGACGGCGTTCCCGTCGTGCTCGGCGCCCCGACGTACAGCGCAGGCAGCGAGCGCACCGCGTTCCAGCTGCGCGGCCTCTCGAACGCTCCGCACACGGTCGTCATCACGACCGCGAACGACAGCTCGATCAACGTCGACGCGGTCGGCGTGGTCACCGCGAACGCCGACTCGTCGAAGGCCGACACCACGGCGCTCGCCGCCGCGGTCGACGCGGTCGACGACCTGGACGAGAGCGAGTACAGCGCCGACACGTGGGCGGTGTTCGCCGCCGTGAAGGCGGACGCGCAGGCCGCAGCATCCGATCCGGTCTCGTACGGTCTCGACGCAGAGGGTGCGACGGCGATCGCCGCGCGCCTGGGCGCCGCCGCCGACCGGCTCACCCCGAAGGACGTGAGCCCGGACGTCGTCGACCTCGGAGTCGTGGCCATCACGTCCGCGGATCGCGCGCTGCCGTCGCACCTCGAGCTGCTCGGCGCCGACGAGAAGGTGACGTGGGCGGCAGGCTCGGTCGACGCCGCGAAGACCGCCGCCGAGCTCGGCACGTTCGCCGCGACCGGCCGCTCGACCGAGAAGCTGTCGTCGGGCCTGTACCAGCGGTTCAGCGCGACGGTGCTCGTGGTGCCCGCCGACCTGGAGTACTTCGTCGACTCCGGCTCGTCGGGCGCGGCGGACGGATCGGCGTACGCGGCCGTGCGGGAGGCCTTCCCTGACCTGCGCAACGACAGCGCCGACCAGAAGTGGGACGGCGCGGCGCCGGGCGCGACGTGGGGCTACTCCACGGCGGCGACCACACTGGCGGCCGGATCGCCGGCGGACTGGGGCTCGTCATACGTCGGTGCGGACTACAACAAGCCGATCACGTACCACCTGACGCTGCCCGCCGGCTCGTACAACCTCGTCGGCGTCCAGGCGCCGCGAGCGGGCCTCACGACCAACGTGTACTCGAAGGTGACGGCTGCCGGTGCATCGACCACGAAGACCGCGACCTCGAACGGCGCCTACACGCCCGTGGCGCAGACGCTGACGCTCGATCAGGACGCCGTCGTCGACCTGGAGTTCGGCACCAACGGCACGAGCGGCTACAACGCGCGCCTCGCGCTCGTCTACGTGCAGAGCCTGCCGCGCGACCTCGGCGTGCAGGGTGCTCTCGGCGTGGCCGAGGAGCTGCCCGACACGGTGGTGGTCGCCGGCGCCGAGAAGGACGTGGAATGGGATGCCGCCTCCGCCGGGCAGCCGCGCACCGAGTACGCGGCACTCACGGTGACGGGGCGCCTGACCGCGACGGACCAGGCCGTCGTCGCCCGGTACGAGATCGTGCCGCCGGCGCTCGTGTACTACATCGACTCGGGCACGAACGGTGTCGCGTCCCCGCAGTACGCGGCGGTCGCCGGGTCGGTGCCGCTGCGCAACGACAAGGTCGATCAGGTGTCGACGTCGGCCGACCAATGGGGATATGTCGCTGACGGCATGAAGACCAAGGGCACGACCGACATCAACGACAAGTACTCGACGGGTCTGTACCAGGACACGACGAAGCTGATCTACCGCCTGCCGCTGGACGCCGGCACCTACACGCTGACCGGCGGCTTCACCGAGTGGTGGAACATCAACCGCGCCATGTACCAGACGGTCTCGGTCGCGGGCACGGAGCTCGCCAAGGGCACGGTCCCGCTGTCAGGGTCGAGCACCCCGCTCGCCGCGGCCCTCACCTTCACCCTGACGGCGCCCGCGACGGTCGACTACGTCGTCACGAACGAGGGCGCCGGCAGCGAGAAGCCGGTGATCTCGTGGCTCGCCGTCGCCGACACCACCAAGGCTGCGGCGCCGCAGAACGCGTCCGCCGTCGCCGCCGGCGACACCTCCATCACCGTGTCGTGGGATGCCTCGTCCCCGGCCGGCCCCGGATTCACCGGGTACCGCGTGTACGAGGCGGGCGGCACCGAGCCGGTGTGCGAGACGAGCAAGACGACGTGCACCATCACCGGACTGGAGCTCGGCAGCACCCACGCCTACGAGGTCGCCGGCGTGAACGTGCTCGGTGAAGGAGACCGGTCGGGCGTGACGGCATCCATCACCCTCCCGGAGGTCGTCTCGGACGACGGCGCGCGGACGGCGCCCGGCAAGGCCGTGCTGTCGTCGAACGACGGATGGGACACCGGCCTCAAGGACGGCACGTTCCAGGTGTCGATGGACCTGTGGTGGGGCCAGAACGGTCAGCTGTTCAAGCTCTACCGCGACGGTGAGCTCGTCGCCAAGGTGCCGCTGACGATGATGAGCCCGGGTGCGCAGCACGCGGTCGTCGACATCGACGGCCTGACGAACGGCACCTACGTCTTCACGGGCGAACTGGTGAACTCGAAGGGCACGACCGCCACGCAGCCGCTCACCGTCAAGGTCACCGACGCGTCGCCCGGCAAGCCGGTGCTCTCGGCCCCGAATAAGGACGGCGACGGCACGTACACCGTCACCGCCGACCTGTGGTGGGGCACGAACGCCACGTCGTACCGGTTCTTCGAGAACGGGTCCGAGGTCGGGTCGGGCACGCTCACCGCGGCCACGCCCGCGGCCCAGCGCGCGACGCTCCCGGTGTCGGGCAAGACGAAGGGCTCGTACACCTACACGGTCGAGTTCACGAACGCCGCGGGCACCACCGTGAGCGCGCCGCTGAAGGTGACCGTCTCGAAGTAGCCGCGCTCCAGCGAGCGGACGGGGGCCGACCCGACGGTCCCCGTCCGCTGACCTCGTGGGATGGGCGGCCGGGCATAGACTCCCCACCGGCCGTGACGTCGCGGCCGTCGAACGAAAGCAGACAGCATGAAGACCATCGGCCTCACCGGCATCGACCGCCCCGCACCCGAGGTGGTGCTCGGACTGATGCGGATCCAGGACCTCGACGACGACGCGGTGCGCACGCTGGTGAACACGGCCCGCGACGCCGGGATCGACTTCGTCGACCACGCCGACGTCTACGGCAGGGACCTGCACGGGTGCGAGCGACGGTTCGCCGAGGCCATGCGGCTCAGCCCGTCTGACCGCGAGCAGCTCACCATCCAGACCAAGGCGGGCATCGTGCGAGAGGGCCCGTACTTCGACTTCTCGTACGAGCACCTGGTCGAGTCCGTCGAGGGGTCGCTGCGTGCTCTCGAGACCGACTACATCGACATCCTGCTGCTGCATCGTCCAGACGCGCTCGTCGAGCCCGACGAGGTCGCGCGGGCCTTCGACGACCTCGAAGCCGCGGGCAAGGTGCGCGCCTTCGGCGTCTCGAACCACACGCCGCGCCAGATCGACCTGCTCAAGAAGTCGGTGCGCCAGCCCCTCGTCGCCAACCAGATCCAGCTGTCGATCACGCACGCCCCGGCCATCGCGCAGGGCGTCGCGGCGAACATGCAGGGCGAGGACCAGTCGCTGACCCTCGACGGCGGCGGCATCGTGGACTACTGCCGGCTGCACGACATCGCCATCCAGGCGTGGTCGCCGTTCCAGGCCGGCTTCTTCACCGGCGTGTTCCTGGACTCGCCCGACTATCCCGAGCTGAACGCCGTGGTCGACCGCCTCGCCGCGGCGTACGACGTGCCCCCGATCGCGATCGCCGTGGCGTGGATCACGCGCCACCCCGCCGCGATGCAGGTCGTGCTCGGCACGACGACGCCGGAGCGCGTGCGCGGGGCCGCGCAGGGCTCGGACGTGGTCCTCACGCGCGCGGAGTGGTACGAGCTCTTCCGCGCCGCGGGGTATCGCGTTCCCTGAGGCCGGGTCGCGGCATCCCTTCGTCTCGGGTCGGCGGCCGGTGTGGCTTGTTCGACAGGTCAACCGGCGTTGCGCAGGAGGAACGGGGTGGATCGGTCCTGTGGAGGCGTGGTTGACCTGTTGAAAGGGGTGAGGGATGCCGGGGGGGCGCGGCCGGCGGAGCCGGCCGGGTCGCGGCATTCACTCGTCTCGGGTGGCGCCCGGTGTGGCTTGTCCGACAGGTCACCGGCGTTGCGCAGGAGGAACGGGCTGAATCGGTCCTGTGGAAGCGTGGTTGACCTGTTGAAGGGTGAGGGATGCCAGCGGCCGCGGCCGGCGCGGTGGGCAGGCCATTTCTCACAGGGCCGTGCCTCGGGCGCGCCGGGCGGAGGATCGGGGAGGATGGCGGAAGGGCCGTGCGGCTGCGCGTGGCCGGGACGAGAGGTCGACGATGACGCTTCGCAGTGCGCACTGGTATGCGGGGGATGACCGCAACGCGTACATCCATCGCGCGTGGATGCGGCGGGGTGTGCCTGACAGTGCGTTCACGGGGCGTCCGCAGATCGCGATCGCGAACACGGCGTCAGATCTCACGCCGTGCAATGCGCACCTGTCGGAGGTGGCGCAGTCGGTGAAGAACGGCGTGTACGAGGCGGGCGGGATCCCGCTGGAGCTGCCGGTGGTGTCGCTGGGTGAGACGAACGTCCGGCCGACGGCGATGCTGTGGCGCAACATGGCGGCGATGGCCACGGAGGAGATGCTGCGTGCCAACCCGATCGACGGGGTGGTGCTGCTGGGCGGGTGCGACAAGACGATCCCGTCGCTGCTGATGGCGGCGGCATCCGTCGATCTTCCGGCGGTGGTGGTGCCGGGCGGGCCGATGCTCACCGGCCACTTCCGGGGAGAGGCGCTGGGATGCGGCACCGACGTCTGGCGCCTGAGCGAAGAGGTGCGGGCCGGCACGCTGTCAGAGGCGATGTTCCTCAAGAGCGAGTCGTCGATGATCCGCTCGAAGGGCCACTGCAACACGATGGGCACGGCCTCGACGATGGCGCTGGTCGCCGAAGCGCTCGGCACGGTGATCCCGGGGCTCGCCGGGACGCCGGCCGCGGATGCGCGGCTGCTGGAGGCCGCGCATGACACGGGTCGGTTCGCGGTGCAGCTGGTCGCGGAGGATCGGCGTCCGTCGTCGTTCCTCACGAAGGGCAGCTTCCACAACGCGATCGTGGCGCTGGCGGCGATCGGCGGGTCGACGAACGCGGTGGTGCACCTGCTGGCGATCGCCGGGCGCCTGCGCATCGACCTGACTGTCGACGACTTCGACCGGATCGGTGCGGAGGTGCCGCTGCTGGTGAACCTGCAGCCGGCGGGCAGGTATCTCATGGACGACCTCTACCGGGCAGGCGGGTTCCTCGCGGTGCTGCGCGAGGTGCGCGACCTGCTCGACTCGGAGGCGCTGACCATCACCGGGCGTCCGCTGGTCGAGTACCTCGAGGACGCGAAGATCTGGGATGCCGACGTCATCACGCCGCGCGAATCCCCGCTGCAGTCGCACGCGGGGATCTCGGTGCTGCGCGGGTCGCTCGCCCCCGGCGGGGCGCTCATCAAGCCCGCGGCGGCATCGCCGCATCTGCTGAAGCATCGGGGGCGGGCGGTGGTGTTCGACTCGATCGAGGACTTCCACGCGCGCATCGACGACCCCGACCTCGACATCGACGAGGACTCGGTGATGGTGCTGCGCGGGTGCGGACCGAAGGGGTATCCGGGCATGCCGGAGGTGTCGAACATGCCGTTGCCGACCAAGCTGCTGGAGAGGGGCGTGCGCGACATGGTCCGCATCTGCGACGGACGCATGTCGGGCACCGCCTACGGCACGGTCGTGCTCCACGTGACCCCCGAGGCCGCGGCGGGCGGACCGCTCGCCCTCGTGCAGACGGGCGACTGGATCAGCCTCGATGTGCGCGCCCGCCGGCTGGACCTCGACGTTCCCGCCGACGAGCTCGCCCGACGCGCCCCAAACCAGGCCACCGTCGACGGGTACGCGAACCCGCGTCGCGGGTGGGAGCGGCTGTACGTCGACCATGTGCTGCAGGCCGACCGCGGCGCCGACCTCGACTTCCTCGTCGGCGCATCCGGATCCGAGGTCCGCCGTGAATCCCACTGAGCTGCAGCTGCTGCCCCCGCGAGCCCGGCGATGAAGGCGCTCGTCATCACGGCACCCGGCCACGCCGAGGTGCACGACGTGGCCGAGCCCGTCGCCGCGCCCGGTGAGGTCGTCGTCGACGTGCGGCGCGCGGGCATCTGCGGCACCGATGTCGAGTTCTTCACGGGCGACATGGCATACCTGCACTCGGGACACGCCGCGTATCCGATGCGCATCGGTCACGAGTGGATGGGTGCGGTGGCAGCCGTCGGCCCCGGCGTGGACCCGTCGTGGATCGGACGCCGCGTCACCGGCGACACGATGCTCGGCTGCGGCGCATGCCGCCGCTGCGAGCACGGCCGGCAGCACGTGTGCGATCGCCGGCTCGAGCTCGGCATCCGCGGAGGCAAGGCCGGTGCGCTCGCGGAGCGGGTCGCGACGCCGGTGCGCTCGCTGCACCGGCTGCCGGACGTGGTCGACGACGCCATGGGGGCGCTCGTCGAGCCGGGCGGAAACGCGTTCCGCGCCGTGGAGGGCGCGGCGCTGCGCCCCGGCGACCGGTGCCTCGTGCTCGGGCCGGGCACGATCGGCCTGCTGTGCGCGCTGTTCGCCCGCGCCGCGGGCGCCGAGGTGCACCTGCTGGCCCGCGACGCGGCGTCGGCGGGATTCGCGCGCTCGCTGGGCTTCGACGAGGTCTGGACCGAGGCCGACCTGCCCGGGCTGCCCTGGGACGCGGTGATCGAGGCATCCAATTCGCCCACTCTGCCCGCACGCGCCCTGGAGCTCGTCGAACCGGGCGGACGCGTCGTGTACATCGGACTGGCGGGCACGCCCAGTGTCATCGACACGCGCGACCTCGCCCTCAAGGACGTCACGGCCGTCGGCGTGCTGAGCGCCTCGCCGGGCCTCGCGGGAACCATCGACGCGTACGCCGCGGGCATCGTCGACCCGCGTCCGCTCGTCGCCGCGACCGTGGCACTCGACGAGCTGCCCGCGATCCTCGCCGGCTCGCGTCCGCCCGGGGCCGGGCCCGGCCCGAAGTTCCACGTCGCCCTGTAGCCGGGGCATCGGGGCGGTCGGCGCGGCCCGCGCCCGGGCGGTCGGGTCGCGCCGAGTGGCGGCATCCCTCGTCCCTCGTTCAACAGGTCAACCGCGTTTGTACAAGAGGAATCCGGCCCGCGCGTCCTACGCAGGCGCGGTTGACCTGTTGACGAGGGGGGAGGGAGGGATGCCGGGGCTCAGGCGAGCTGTCCGGTCAGGGCGAGCGCGCCCACCGCCGTGGCCGTGACGAGCACCGAGAGCACCCCGCCGAGTGCGAGGGGGCGCCAGCCCGCGCGCCGGATGGCGCCGAGGTCCGTCGACAGGCCGATGCCCGCGAGTGCGGCGGCGATGAGGATGCCGCTCAGAGCGAGCAAGGTGTCGCGCACGGGGCCGGCGATGAGACCGGCGGAGTTCGCGAGGGTCATCACGACGAAGCCGACGATGAACCACGGCACGAGCGTGACGATGCGCCACGGGTGGCGCATGAGTTCGCGCCTACGCGAGCCGGGCTGACGGAGGGCCAGTCCCACGCAGATCGGCACGATCATGAGCGTGCGCACGAGCTTCACGACGACGGCGAAGCCCAGGGCTCCCGCGCCGAATGTCGTGGCCGCCGCGACCACCGAGCTCGTGTCGTTGATCGCGGTGCCGGCGAGCAGCCCGAACGCGTGGGCGTCCAGCCCCAGCGCGTGCCCGAGCAGCGGGAACGCGACCGCCGCGGCGATGTTGAACACGAAGATCGTCGACACGGCGTACGCGATCTCTCCGCTCGTCGCCGCGATGACCGGAGCGACGGCGGCGATCGCGGACGCGCCGCAGACGCCGGTGCCGACCCCGATGAGGGTGCGCAGCCGCCCGTCGATCCGCAGGGCCCGGCCGAGCCCCCACGCGGCGACGAGGCACACGGTCAGGGTGCTGAGCATGACGGGCAGGGATTCCGCGCCGACCGCGAGCACGTCCTGCAGCGACAGGTGCGCTCCCAGCAGCACCACAGCCGCCTGCAGCAGCCACTTGCCCGAGAACGCGATGCCTGGGCCCGTGCGAGCGCCCGGACGGCGGAACGCGGCCACCGCGACGCCGAGAGCGATGGCCGGCAGCGCCGTGCCGACCACCGGGGCAGCCGCGCCGATCGCGAGCGAGACGCCGCCGATCGCGAGGCACAGCGCGACGCCGGGGAGGAGCTGCGCGGTGCGGTGGGCGAGCGGGGAGGGGCGGAACACCCTTCAACGCTCGCTCCTCGACCGCGCGGCGGGTATCCCCGCGGGACGCGTAGGGGTACAGGCATAGGCTGTACCTGTGGGATATGTGCCCGATGTCGAGTCGCTCCGCCTGCTGCGCGCCGTCTTCGAGACCGGCTCCATCTCGGCCGCGGCGCGAGAGCGCGGTGTCACCCAGCAGTCGGCGTCGGCGCGGCTGCGGGCCATGGAGCGTGCCCTCGGGCTCGAGCTGCTGCTGCGCTCCCCGCACGGCGTGACCGCCACCCCGGCGGGCGAGGTGTTCGCCTCGTGGGCCGACGACCTGCTGCACGCCGCCGACCGGCTCGAGACCGGGGTCGATCAGCTGCGCGGGGAATCGGGCCGCGAGCTCGCCGTCGCCGCGAGCCAGACCGTCGCGGCGCATCTGCTGCCGCACTGGCTGGTCACCCTGCGGACGACGCAGCTGGCGGCCGGCCGTCAGCCGACAGAGGTGCGCCTGCTCACCGCGAACAGCGCCGACACGTGTGAACGGGTGCGCAGCGGTGCGGCATCCATCGGATTCATCGAGAGTCCCGAGCCGCTGACGGACCTGTGGAGTCGCGTCGTCGCCCGTGACGAGCTCGTGGTCGTCGTGGCGACCGATCACCCGTGGGCGTCGCGCGACACGGTCGGACTCGACGAGGTCGCCGCGACCGGGCTCGTCGCGCGCGAGCGGGGCAGCGGGACGCGGCGCGCGTGGGAGCTCGTCGTCGAGGGGCGGCTCGGCCACCCGCCCGCCGAGCCCGCGCTGGTCCTCGCGAACGCTGCGGCGATCCGGTCGGCGGTGGCGAGCGGCCTGGCGCCGGCCGTGCTGTCGAGTCGCGTCGTCGCCGACGACCTCCGCCTCGGTCGCCTGGCGCAGGTGGCGGTCGCGACCGATCCGATCCTGCGCCCCATCACCGCGATCTGGCGCGGCACGCCCCGTGACCTCGCCCCGGTCGCGCGCGAGCTGCTCGAGGCCGCTCGCGCCACGTGAGCAGGGCCGTGCGGCGCGGGACTCGGTCGACGGCGGTGCGGTCCTTCGTCCCGCGGGCGAAGACGATGACGGTCGGAGTGCGCGTCAGAAGGCCGACAGGTTGGCGCGGAGGCCGCCGTCCGCGTACTCGGCACGGAGGATGCCGCGACGCCGCAGGATGGGCACGAGCTCGTCGAGGGTGCGGTGGATCGTCACGGGATGCAGATCGCCGGAGAAGATGAGGCCGTCGTTGCCGGCATCCTCACCCAGCTCCTCGATGAGGTCGGCCAGTTCGTCGGCCGTGCCCACCGTGCCGCTGATCCCGTCGCCGATCCGCCCGAGCCGTGCCTTGCCGGCGAGGATCGCGCGCAGCGGCACGTCGGCGAAGCTGTCGAACCGGCCGCGCAGGCCCTTGATCGTCCCCTGCGAGACATGGTCGCCGAAGATCGCCGGGTCCAGGGGGCGGTCGAGGTCGAGGGCGGTGAGGTCGGTCTCGAGGTCGCTCGACCACGCTTCGGCCACTTCGAGCAGCGTCGCGTCGGTGGGCGTCTCGGAGGCTCGAACGATGCGGTCCGCCTCTTCGCTGCTCGCTGCGACGATCGGCTTGAAGACGAACAGCGTCTTGATGTCGTCGGCGCTACGCCCGGCGGCGACCGCGGCCTCGCGCACGCGCTCGCGGTACGTGCGGACCGCGTCGACGTCGAGGTTCGACAGTGCGAGCTGGATCTCGGAGTTGCGCCCGGCGAAGCCGATGCCGCGGGGGGAGCCGCCGGGCGAGGCCACGATCGGGTCGCCGGCCGGCAACGGCTCGGCGTTGAGCGGCCCGTCGAACGAGTAGTACTCGCCGCGATGCTGCACCGCGTGGATCTTCGTGCCGTCGGCGTAGATCTGGGTCTGGGGATCCGCGATCAGGGCGTCGTCGTCCCAGCTGTGCCACAGCAGGCGCAGCGCGTCGAGCCACTCCTGGGCGCGGTCGTACGCGGCGTCGTGCGGCAGCCGGGGCTGGCCGAAATGATGGGCGCTGCCGACGTCGGTGACGACGTTGAGGCCGACGCGGCTGCCGCTCAGATGCTGCAGCGAGGCGAACTGACGCGCCGCCTGATAGGGATGCAGCGACACGGGGTTCGCCGTCGGGATGACGCCGAGATGCCGCGTGGCCGCGAACAGATAGGGCGCGAGCGTCCAGGGGTCGTGCTTGGGGCCCCCGTACGCCTTGCGGACGCGGAGGTTCAGCGTCTCGGGCGTGATGCCGACCGACAGGGCGTCCTCGATGAGCACGAAGTCGAATCCCGCCTGCTCGAGCTCGCGCGCGGACTGCTGGTAGAGGTCGGGGCGCTGCCACGCCCAGTTCCACTCGTGGTACGGCCGTGCCCAGCCATGCGGTCCGAAGCCTCGCGAGAGGAACCAGCCGAAGTGCTGCGGTCGGGTCATGACGCTCCTACGGTGCTCAAGAGGTCGGCCGCCGCGACCGCCGCGAGGGCGCGGTCGAGGTCGGCGATGAGGTCTTCGGGCTCCTCGAGCCCGATCGACAGGCGCAGCAGCCCCTGTCCGATGCCGCCGGCGGCGAGCTGCCCCTCGTCTCGCAGCACGTGCGTCGTGGTCGCCGGGTGCAGCACGAGCGATCGCACATCGCCGAGGTGGGTCATGCGGGTGAACAGGCGCAGGGCGTCGGTGAAGATCCGCGCGGCCTCGCGTCCGCCGCGGATCGTGACGGCGAACACCGACCCCTGCCCGAGCGGCAGGTAGCGCGCCGCCACCGCGTGATGCGGGCTCGACGGCAGGCCGCTGTAGTCGACGCTCTCGACACCCGGCTGCCGCTCGAGCCAGGTCGCGAGCTGCAGCGCGGTGGCCGACTGCCGGGCGACGCGCAGCGACAGCGTCTCGATCCCCTGGATAATGAGGAACGCGTTGAGAGGCGACGGCACGGGGCCGTAGCGCATGGCCACGCGGCGGGCGAAGTCGAGGAAGGCCGTGCGGGGCGAGCGCTCCGCGAACGTGAGCCCATCGAGTCCGCGCTGGCGTGCGAGCTGAGGGTACGCGTCGGGGTGGTCCGCCCAGGCGAAGGTGCCGCCGTCGACGATCACGCCGCCGAGCACCGTGCCGTGCCCGGCGAGGAACTTGCTCGCCGAGTGGACGACGATGTCGGCGCCGTGCTCGAGCGGGCGCAGCAGGTACGGCGTCGCCAGCGTGTTGTCGACGACGAGCGGCACGCCGTGGCGATGCGCAACCGCCGCGATCGCGGCGACGTCGAGAACATCGTTCTTGGGATTGGGGATGGACTCGGCGAACAGGAGCCTCGTCGTCGGCCGGACGGCGGCATCCCACGCCGCGGCGTCGTTCGGATCGCCGATGAAGTCCACGGCGACGCCCTGGCGCGCGAGGTCGTCGCGCAGGAGTTCGCGCGTGCCCTCGTAGATGCTCGACGAGGCCAGGACGTGATCGCCGGCAGACACGAGCGCCAGCACGGTGGTCGCCACCGCCGCCTGGCCGCTGCCCAGCAGCAGGGCGCCGACACCCGATTCGAGATCGGCGATGCGCTCTTCGGCGGCCACGTTGGTCGGATTGCCGACACGGGTGTAGCTGAACCCCTCCTCGGTGCCGGCGAAGCGGGCGTGCGCCTGGTCGAAGTCGTCGAACTCGAAGCCCGCGGTGAGGTAGATGGGCGTGGCGCGCGGCCGATGCGGACCCGGCGTGCGGTCGCCGGCATGCAGCTGCCGGGTGGCGAAGGCGAGCCGGGCGTGATCGTCGCGTGTCATGCCGTCACCGGCTCGGCGACACGACGGGACGGACGGGCGAGACCCAGGCGCTCGCGCAGGGTGGTCTCCTCATACGAGGCGCGGGTGAGACCGCGCCGCTGCAGCTCGGGCACGACGAGGTCGACGAAGGACTCGAACCCGAGGGGCTGCGTGAGCGCCTGCACGACGAAGCCGTCGGCGGCCCCCGATTCGAAGCGCCGCTGGATGTCGTCGGCGATCGTGGCGGCGGTGCCGACCGAGACGGACTCCCAGAAGGACTCGGCGTAGAGGTCGCGCGCCGTGAGCCTCTCGCCGGACCGAAGTCGCGCGAGCCGCCGGTTCGGCGACTTCGACTCGTTCGCGATGTCGGTGTCCGGTGCCGGGATGATGGGGGCGTCCGGGTCGGCGGGCAGCGTCTGCCCGATGGAGTGCGCGACGTCCTCGACGATGATGGCGTCCGGCGTCGATGCGAGGATCTCGGCCGCGAGTGCGCGGGCATCGGCCTCGGTCTCGGCGACCACGGGCCGCAGCGAAGGAAGGATGGCGACCTCGTCGGGCTGCCGCCCGTGCGCGACGACACGCGCCTTGAGTCCGGCGTAGAAAGCCTGCGCGTCGGCGAGGGGAAGAGGACGGGCGAACACGGCGTCCGCGGTCGCAGCGGCGAGCTCCTGGCCCGCCTCCGAGCCGCCTGCCTGGAACAGCACCGGGTATCCCTGCGGCGGGCGCGAGACGTTGAGCGGCCCCCGCACCGTGA
The DNA here is from genome assembly GCF_019511665.1 of Microbacterium jejuense. Classification (GTDB taxonomy): domain Bacteria; phylum Actinomycetota; class Actinomycetes; order Actinomycetales; family Microbacteriaceae; genus Microbacterium; species Microbacterium jejuense_A. Next base: position 47,938 of record NZ_JAEUAW010000016.1, on the reverse strand, counting down.
AGTGTGGACCGCGGTGGTCGGGCACGGCCAGGCCGCCGGCATCCGCGAACAGTCCACTCTCGCGATCGGCGAGGATCGCGTCGTCGGCCCAGCTGTCCCACAGCTTGTGGACGACGTCGACGAACTCGGCCCCGCGCTCGTAGCGCAGCGAATGGTCGAGGTGGTCGTCGCCGCCGAAGTTGCGGGCCTCTTCGTCGTAGCGCGAGGTCACGAGGTTCCACGCGGCCCGCCCGCGGCTGATGTGGTCGAGCGACGCGATGGCACGGGCCACGTGGTACGGCTCGTTGTAGGTGGTCGACACGGTCGCCGCCAGGCCGATGCGGCTCGTGCGGGCGGCCAGGGCCGACAGCAGCGTGAGGGGCTCCAGCCGCGTCTGGCCGTAGTGGTCGACGCCGGACGGGAAGCGGTCCCAGAAGTACAGGCCGTCGGCGAGGAAGATCGTGTCGAACACGCCGCGCTCGGCTGTCTGCGCGAAGCGCGCGTAGTACTCGATGTCGACGTGGCGGTGCGGCTCGGCCGACGGATGCCGCCATCCCGACACGTGCGAGCCGCCGGGGTGGAACAGGAACGCTCCGAGGAGCAGTCGGCGGGTCATGCGGCGTACCTTCCTGCGGGGCGGGCGAGTCCGAGATTCTCGCGCAGCGTGTCTCCGGCGTACTCGCGGGGGTACACGCCGGCGTCGGTGAGGCGCGGGACGATGTCGTCGACGAAGCGCACGAGCGTGTCGGGCAGCGTCGGAGCCATGAGGATGAACCCGTCGGCGGCGCGCTTCTCATACCGCTCGACGAGGTGCGCGGCCAGCGTGTCGGGAGTGCCGAGGGTGAAGCGTCGGCGCAGCACCTCCCACGCGAGCTCGCGGATCGAGTACGGACGCTGCGCGAGCAGCGCCGCGATGGACTGATAGCCGGACTTGGACTGGTTGAAGCCGTCGAGGTCGAACTCGAAAGTGAACGGCTCGTCGAGGTCGCGCTCGCCGAGGTCGGTGCCGAGGTAGTGCGAGAGCAGATCGATCTGCACGCGGTCGGGTGTGAGGGCGGCGAGTTCGTGGAACCGCTCCTCGGCGTCGGCCTGCGTGTCGCCGATGATCGGCGAGAACCAGGGCAGCACCTTGAGGTCGTCGGCGCCGCGTCCCGCGGCGACGGCGCGGCGCTTGTAGTCGTCGTAGATGCCCTGCGCGGTGTCGAGCGATCCGCCGCCGAGCGTGAACACGGCGTCGGCGGTGCGGCCCGCGAGGTCGCGTCCGGCTTCGGACGCGCCCGCCTGGAAGAGGGGTGGATGCCCCTGCACGGGCCGCGGGATGTTCAGGGGTCCGCGCACCGCGAAGTGGTCGCCCCGGTGGTCGAGCACGTGCAGCTTGGCACGGTCGGCGTAGTAGCCGGACTGCTTGTCGAAGAGGAACGCGTCGTCCTCCCACCCGTCCCACAGGCCGTTGACCACGTCGACGAACTCGGCGCCGCGGCGGTAGCGGAGGCCGTGCTCGAGGTGGGCGTCGCGGCCGAAGTTGCGGGCCTCTTCGTCGCTCGCGCTCGTGACGAGGTTCCAGGCCGCGCGACCGCCGCTGATGTGGTCGAGAGACGCGAGCTTGCGGGCGACGTGATAGGGCTCGTTGTAGGTGGTCGACACGGTGGCGGCCAGGCCGATCCGGCTCGTCACCTGCGAGAGCGCGCTCAGCAGCGTGAAGGGCTCCAGCCGCACGTTGACGCCGTGGTCGATCCCGGAGCGGAAGCGATCCCACACGTACAGCTCGTCGGCGAGGAACAGCGTCGCGAACCGTCCTGCCTCCGCCGTCTGCGCGAAGCGCGTGTAGTAGTCGAGGTCGAGATACGCGTGGGGCTCGGAACCGGGCGCGCGCCAGCCCGTGATGTGCTCGCCGCCGGGATAGAAGATGCCCGCCGCGAACACGAGGGGTGCCCGGCTCATGCGGCCACCGCCGTGCGGTCGGCCGACGCCAGCTGCGGGGCGATCTCGCCCGTGAAGAGGGCGAGCGCCTCCTTCTGCTCCTCGACGTCGCGGTACAGCCCGTCGAGCTGCAGCTGCACGTGCGTCGTGTAGGCGAAGGCGGGGTGCTGGGCGATGGATGCCGCGATGTCGGCAGCCGTGCCGTAGTGGAGGTTGAGGCGCTCGGCCACGTCTGCCGGTGTGTCGGCGGCCGGCAGGAAGTCCTTGGCCCACTGCCATTTGGCGAGGAGGCCCGGCTCGGCTCGGCGCAGCGCGTCCTCGCGCGAGCGACCCGGGAAGATCCACGTCGACAGGCCCAAGCGCGGGGCTGCTCCCTCGCGGAGGCCGCGATGGTACGCCGCTGCCGACACCTCGGCGGGCACCACCTGGGTCGTGCCGATGAGCACGCCCTCGCCTCGTCGGCCGGTCTCGAACGCGCTGTGCTCGGTGAGCGTCGCGTGCCAGATGCGCTCGGCCAGCGGAGGGCGAGCCGGCGCGAGCACCTCGCCGTCGGGCGAGACGGGTTCGCTCCGCAGCGCGGCGGCGACCCGGTCGACCGCCTCCAGATACGCGCGACGACTCTGCTCGCGGTCGTCGATGCGGGGCACCCCGAGGGCTGCGGCCACCTGCGGCTGCCCGCCGTTCGCGAGGCCCAGTTCGACCCTGCCGTCGCTCAGGACGTCGAGCACGGCGGCATCCTCGGCCACTCGAAGCTCGCGCTCGAGCGGGAGCGTGATGGCGGCGGTGCCGAGCCGCAGCGTCGAGGTGCGGGCGGCGAGCACGCCCAGGAACACGAACGGCGACGGCAGGCCGCCCAGCCGCCCGGCGTCGGGCTTGGCCAGGTGGAACTGCCGCACCCACGCCGACTCGACCCCGACCGACTCCGAGAATTCGAAGAGGTCGAGGTAGTCGAGATAGGTCTGCTCGACCGTGCCGCGGTGCTCGGCGAGATGCGCGAACAGGCCCACGTGCAGGGGAGGGCGCCGGTGCAGCGGCGGGCGCACGGCGGGCGCGGTGTCGGAGTGAGGCATAGCGGTCACGCTAGGCGCGGCGCCGGGGCCGGCCGCCGGCCCCCTGTCACGCGACGGCATGTGTCGTCATCGGACGTCATGTGCGTTCATCGACGGCAACCCCGGCGCGGCGCAACCGCTCGACGGCTTTCATGGTGGCGTCGCAACGCCGCCGACCCCGCCCGCAGGAGGAACCGTGTCCGTGACCAGTCAGAGCAGTCCCGCCGTCGCCGATCGCGTCGAGCCCCGCGCCGACGAGGGGCTGGAGCGCCGCCGCCCCGTGCAGGCCGCAACGTGGACGTGGGAGCCGAGCGAGCGCTGGGTGCGCGGCTGGGTCGGCGACCTCGCCGTCGTCGACTCCCGGCGACCCATCCTCGTGTGGGAGCCGGGCGCGAAGGTGCCCGAGTACGGCTACCCGCTCGCCGACGCGTGGCGCGACCTGCTCGTTCCCGGCGAGCCGCCCGCCTCGTCGTACTACCGGCCGCGGGTCCCCGCGCGGCAGTGGTACGACCTGGTCGTCGGCGACCGCCGCATCGAGGCCGCCGCCTGGACCTGGGACGTCGATGCGCTCGACGGCTTCATCGCGTTCACGTGGTACCCCGGCGTGCTCGACCGCTGGACCGAGGAGGAGGAGCGCGTCTTCGCTCATCCCCGGGACCCGCGCAACCGCGTCGACACGCTGCCGTCCACGCGCCGGATCGTCGTGACCGACGGCGACCGCGTCCTCGCCGACTCGACGGCATCCGTCGTCGTCTACGAGACCGGGCTCGTGCCCCGCTACTACCTGCCTCGCGAAGACGTCGACTGGTCGGCACTGCGCGAGATCAACCGGTGGAGCGAGTGCCCGTACAAGGGGGAGGCGACCGACTACTGGGCGGCCGCGGACCGGCCCGAGCGCGAGATCGCGTGGTCGTACCCCGAGCCGCTCCCGGCCGTCGCGGCCATCGCCGGTCGCGTCGCGTTCTACTCGGAGCGCGTCACGGTCGAGGTCGACGGCATCCCCGTGGGCTCTGCATGACGTCCCGTGACAGATCGTGACCGAGGGTGTCGCGGCGCGTCACGTGCCGCTTGGCGGCGCCGCGGCACCCGGTCCACGATCGCTCACCACAGCCTGCGTCACATCGGTCGTGCCGCGCCCCCCGCCGAGAGGAACACACCATGGCCCCTTCGATCCACCCCCGACGTCCGCTGCGTGCGGCGCTCGCCGCGCTCGCGGCCGGCGCCCTCGCGCTGAGCCTCACCGCGTGCGCCACCGGCGGTGCCGGCGGCACCGCCTCGGGTGCGGCATCCGACGATGTCTACCGGCTTCCGATCACCGACCCCGGCAGCGAGATCGACCCGCTGACGGTCGCCGACTACAACGCGCAGATCATCTCGGGCCTTGTCACCGAGCCGCTCGTGAGCCTCGATGCAGCCGGCGACCTGCACCCGCGTCTGGCGACCGAGTGGTCGGCCTCGGAGGACGGCCTCACGTGGACGGTGACGCTGCGCGACGGCGCGGTCTTCAACGACGGCACGCCCGTCACCTCGGCCGACGTGGTCGCGACGTTCCAGGCCATCACCGCCGAAGACAGCCAGTCACCCGGTCGCAGCGCCTTCGACGGCATCCTCGACACGGTCGCCCCCGACGGCGACGAAGCGGTGCTCTTCACACTGCTGCGCCCGTTCTCGGACTTCCCCCTGCTGCTCACCGGCACGAACACCGGCATCCTCCCCGCCGACTACGAGCCCGGGACGTGGCTCGACAACCCGGTCGGCGCCGGCCAGTTCCTGCTCGAGGACTACTCCGTGGGCAAGGGGGCGACGTACGTCAAGAACCCGAAGTACTGGAACGCCGACGCGATCGAGCTCGACGGCGTCGAGCTCAAGGTCTACGGCGACACGCAGGCGACGCTGCTCGCCTTCCAGGCGGGCGAGATCGACCGCATCGGACTCACCTCCGACGTCGCGGCCACGGTCGACGCGTCGAAGTACGACACGATCTCGTCGGGCTACAACAAGATCGACGGCATCTTCCTCGACGTGACCGCCGCGCCCTTCGACGACCCGACCGCGCGTGAGGCGCTCGCGTGGGCGATCGACCGCCAGGGTCTCGTCGACGACGTCTACCAGGGCAATGCCGACATCGCCGACGACGTCACCTTCTTCCCCGACTACGAGCCGCAGCCGGCCGGGCTCGAGCAGCGCGAGCAGGATCTCGACAAGGTCGCCGAGCTGCTCGACGGCCGCACGCTCTCGTTCACGATCACGACCGACAACCAGCTGTTCGGCGAGGTGCTGCAGCAGCAGCTGAACGCCGTGCCGGGGTTCGACGTCGACCTCGACGTGCTGACCGGCGAGCAGTACTACGCCGAGGGCGACGACACCCCGTGGCTGACGGCCGGCGTGACGGTCACCAACTGGGCCAAGCGCGTGCCGTCGCAGTACGTGTCGCTCATCTACGCGGCGGACTCGGCGTGGAACGCGTCGCACTACTCCAACCCCGAGCTGGAGCAGGTGACCGCGCAGTTCGACGCCACCACCGACGCCGCCGAGCGCCAGCAGCTGGCCGACCGGATCGCCGAGATCCAGTGGACCGACCTGCCCGTCATCGTGCCGGCCTTCTCGAAGGCGCAGTCGCTGCAGGACAAGCGGGTCCAGGGCGAGTTCGCCGGGGCGCTGGACTTCTACACCGGCTACGACTTCTCCGGCATCTCGATCGAGGACTGACGCATGACCGCCGGTCCCCGCCTCGAGAGCGGTCCCCGCCTCGCGCGGGGGCCGGCGGTGCTGCGCGATCGCCACCGTGCGATCAGCCGCCTCGTCGGGCAGCGTGCGATCCAGATCCCCGCGGTGCTGCTCGTCGTGTCGGTGCTGCTGTTCTGGCTCATCCAGGTGGTGCCGGGCGACCCCGGCCGCAACGCCCTCGGCCCGTATGCGACGGCCGCGCAGGTGCAGGAGTGGAACGCCGCCCACGGCCTCGACGGCGGGCTCGTCGAACGCTATCTGTCGTGGCTGGCCGGCTTCGTCACCGAGCGATGGGGCACGAGCCTCGTGTACGGCGAGCCCGTCGCGCCGCTGGTGCTGGAGCGGCTCGGGAACTCGGTGCTGCTGGGGCTCTACGCCTTCGTGATCCTCGTGCCGCTCGCGATCGGCCTCGGCGCATGGCAGGCCCGTCGCGAGGGCTCGCGCACCGACCGCGCGGTCACCGTCGGCCTGATGTCGCTGGCCTCGGTGCCCGAGTTCGTCGTGGGGGTTCTGCTGCTGATCGTCTTCGCGCTCATCTTCCCCGTGCTGCCGATCCAGTCCGGCGACGCGGTCGGCGCCGGCCTGCTGCCCGGACTCCGGGCGATGACGCTGCCGGCGGTGACGCTCGCCCTCGCGTACGTGTCGGTGCTCGCGCGCATGACCCGCGCCGGGGTGGTCGAGGCGACGGGCTCGCAGTTCTACCGCACGGCCGTGATCAAGGGCGCTCACGGCGGTGGCCTGTTCCATCGGCACGTGGCGCGCAACGCGCTGATCCCGTCCCTCTCGCTCATCGGGGTGTATCTCGGAGCGCTGCTGGGCGGAAGCGCCGTGGTCGAGACGCTGTTCGGCTATCCGGGCCTCGGCGAGCTGATCGTGACGGCCACCCAGAAGAAGGACGTCTTCATCCTCGCGGCCGGCGTCATGGTGACCGGTCTCATCTCGCTGTGCGCGCTGCTCCTGACCGACATCGCGTTCATGGTCGTCGACCCGCGTGTGCGGTTCACAGGAGGGGACTGACATGGCCGCCGACGTGCTGCTGGCAGACCGCATCGACCTTGCGAGGACGTTGGATGCCGCGCCCCCGCGTTCCCGCGGCGTCTGGGCCCTGCTGCTGCGGCGCCCCACGTTCACGCTGTCGGCCGTCGTGATCGTGTGGTGGGTGTTCGTGGCGATCGCGTGGCGCTGGCTCGGGCTCGATCCGTTCGCCGACACCGGCGTGAAGCTCGCGCCGCCCGGTCCCGAGCACTGGTTCGGCACCGACCGGATCGGACGGGACGTGTTCGCGCGGGTGCTGGCGGGCGCCGAGTCGGCGCTCCTGATCGGCCCGCTGGGGACCCTCATCGCAACGGCGCTCGGCACGGCTCTGGGACTCGTGGCCGGGTACCGGCGCGGATGGGTGGACCAGCTGTTCATGCGCACGTTCGACGTGTTCCTGGCGCTGCCGACGCTCATCTTCCTGCTGGTGATCGTGGGCGCCTTCGGCAGCAGCCCGCTCGTCCTGGCGGCCGCGATCGGCGTGCTGTTCGCCCCCGGCATCGCGCGCATCATCCGGGCCGAGGTGCTGGTCGAGATGGGCAAGGACTACGTCACGAGCGCGCAGGTGCAGGGTGAGCGCACGGGCCGCATCCTCGCGAGGGAGCTGCTGCCCAACGTCTGGCCGCAGGTCGCCGTGCAGGCGGCGCTGAGCATCGGCGGTGCGGTGTTCGTGGCGTCGTCGCTGTCGTTCCTGGGTCTGGCGGCAGCGCCGCCGTCGCCGGATTGGGGGCTCGCGGTGAACGAGAACCGTGCGTACCTGCAGGGTGCGTGGTGGACGCTCGTGTTCCCCACCCTGGCGATCGCGTCGCTCGTCGTCTCGGTCAACCTCGTGGCCGACAACCTGAAGGAGGTGCTGCGCGGATGAGCGGACTCGTCTCAGTGCGCGCACTGACGGTCGAGCATCGCGTGGCCCGTGGGTGGCGGACCGCCGTAGACGCCGTCGACCTCGACATCGCGGAGGGAGAGGCGCACGGCCTCGTGGGGGAGTCGGGATCGGGCAAGAGCACGATCGCGCTGGCCCTCACGAGGTATCTGCCCACGGGCACCCGACTGCGTGCCGACCAGCTGCGGGTCGCCGGTCGCGACGTGCTGTCGCTGGATGCCGCCGGTCTCAGGCAGTACCGCCGCGACGACATCGGCGTGGTGTTCCAGGAGCCGTCGCGTGCGCTCAACCCGACGGCATCCGTCGGCGCGCAGGTCGCCGAGGCGCACCGCCTCCGCGGGCTGTCGGCGACGGCGACCCGCGACGCGACGGTGTCGTCGCTGGCCGAGGTCGGGCTGCCCGACCCCGAGCGGCTGACGGCCCGTTACCCGCACGAGCTGTCGGGAGGGCAGCAGCAGCGCGTCATGATCGCGATGGCGCTCGCCGCCCGGCCGCGCCTGCTGATCCTCGACGAGCCGACGACCGGGCTCGACAGCCAGGTGCAGGCCGAGGTGCTGGCGCTCATCGCGCGCCTGCAGCAGCAGCTGGGGTTCGCGAGCCTGCTGATCAGCCACGACCTGCCGCTCGTCGCCGCGCACAGCGACCGCATCGGCGTGCTCGAGGGCGGCCGCCTGGTCGAGACCACCACGTCGGCCGACCTCGTCGCCGCCCCGGCGCACGACTACACGCGACGGCTGGTCGCGGCGATCCCCGCGGTCGACGGGATCGTGAGAGGGGGAGTGGATGCCGCCGCCCCGCCGCTGCTGGTCGCCTCCGGCCTGCGCAAGCACTACGCCGGCCACGCGGCGCTCGACGGCGTCGACCTGCGCATCGGCCGCGGCGAGACGCTGGGCATCGTCGGCGGATCGGGCAGCGGCAAGACCACGCTCGGGCGGGTCGTGGCCGGCGTCACCGCCTTCGAGGGCGAGCTCGTGCTCGATGCCCCGACCGCGCCGCCACCGGTGCAGATCGTGTTCCAGAGCCCCGACGCGTCGCTCAACCCGCGCCGCACGGTGCGCCAGACGCTGCGACGCGCGATCGAGCTGCTGCACGGCGACGGCACCCCGGAGGAGCTGGTGGAGCAGACGGGCCTCCCGGTCGACGCGCTCGACAAGCTGCCGCATCAGCTGTCGGGCGGGCAGAAGCAGCGGGTCGCGATCGCCCGCGCGTTCGCCGGCCGCTCGCCGCTCATCGTGTGCGACGAGCCGACGTCGGCGCTCGATGTCACCGTGCAGGCGACCGTCATCGACCTGCTGATCGACCTGCAGGAGCGCACCGGGGTCTCGTACCTGTTCATCTCGCACGACCTGGCCGTCGTGCGGCGCATCTCGCACCGCGTCGCCGTCATGCAGCACGGCCGCCTGGTCGAGACGGCCCCCGCCGCCGAGATCTTCGGCGCTGCCCGCCATCCGTACACGCAGAGTCTCATCGCCGCAGCCGGGCATGCCCGCCGCGACGAGCGCACCGCGGCCGCCCCGGTCTGAGAGCCGATCCGGGATTCCCGGCCCGTTCTCAGAGGTTCCGGCGCAGTCTGGAAGGGTGAGCGTCTCACCGGAGAGGTTCGAGCGGGGCCCGGTCGCGGCCACCGGATCGCCGGCGGCGGACCGGACGCCGGCGGCGGACTCGCTGCGGGAGCGCGCGTGGGCGCCGCATGAAGCGCCCCGCGTCGATCCCCTCCGGCTGGGACGCGCCGCTGCGATCGTGGGGGTCTTCGCCGCGCTGGTCAGCCTGGCCGGATCGTGGATCCCGTCCCTGTGGGGCGACGAGGCCGCCAGCGTGCTGTCGGCCACGCGGCCGCTCGGCAGCCTGTTCGCGATGTTCCTCCACGTCGACGCCGTCCACGGCGCGTACTACCTCGGCCTGCACGAGTGGGTGCGGCTGTTCGGATCGAGCCCGTTCTCGGTGCGCCTGCCGTCGGCGCTCGCGATCGGCGCGTGCGCCGCGGCCGTCACGTGGCTGTGCGGGCGGCTCACCGGGGGCGGTCGCGGGCCGTCGGTCGGCTTCGCCGTGCTCGCCGGCGTCGTCACCGCCATCCTGCCGCGGCTCACGTACGCCGGCGAAGAGGCCCGCAGCTACGCGTTCTCGGCGATGCTGGCGACGCTGCTGTGGGTCGTCGTCGTCGAGATCCTTCGCCGAGGGATGCCGTCACGCCACGGCTGGGCGGTGTACGCGGCGGTGCTGGCGGTCGGCGTCTACGTCTTCCTGTACCTGGCGCTGCTCGTCGTGGCGGTCGGCCTCGTGCTGGCGCTGGCCCCGGAGCGCCGGCGACACCTGCGGCACTGGGCGGTCGCCTCCGCTGCGGGGCTGGCCGCCACCGCCCCGCTGCTCGTGCTGGCTGCCCTCGAGCACAAGCAGATCGCGTTCCTCGCCGACCGCGACAGGGTGTCGTTCGACATGGTGCTCGTCAAGATGTGGTTCGGCGAATGGCCCTTCGCGCTGATCGCGTGGGCGCTGATCCTCGTGGCGGTCGTGGGCTGGGCGAGCGCCCTGATCCGCCGGCGCTCTGCGCCTGTGAGGCTCGACCTCGAGACGATCGCGCTGGCGTGGCTCGTGATCCCCAGCGGAACCCTGCTGGTCGTCAACGCCCTGATCCCCGGGTACACCCCGCGCTACGGCACCTTCGCGGCACCGGCCGCCGCGATGCTCGTGGCTGCCGGGATCCGTCGGATCGGCCGCATCCGCTTCTCGAGAAGGATGCCGGGCGCCCTGCTCGCAGGCCTCGCCCTGGTCGCGGTGCTCGCGACGGCCGCGCCCGTCTACGTCGAGCAGCGCACGCCGTACGCGAAGAACCAGTCGGACTGGAACGACATCGCCGCCACGATGGAGCAGCACGCGCAGCCCGGCGATGCGATCGTGTTCGACGACTCGGTGCGCCCGTCGCGTCGGCCGCGGCTGGCCCTCGATACGAATCCGGTCCCTTTCGCGGGCCTGCGGGACGTGCTCGTCGAGACGCCGTACGCCGAGAGCGACCTGTGGAACGCCACGACGTACAGCATCCCCGACGCCGCGCGGCTGGGCCGCTTCGCGGGCGTCTCGCGTGTGTGGCTGGTCGAATACGACGCGGGCGCGGGACCCGGCTCGTGGGGCGTCGCCGAGCTCGAGGCGCTCGGCTTCCAGGTCACCGAGCACATCGATCTGCATCGCAGCGACGTGTATCTGCTCACCCGATGACGGGGCGGGATACCCCACGGCACCGGGATCGTGCAACCCCTAGGGCGGGCTCGCGCCGGCACCGTAGTGTCGCGGCATCCGGAAAGGAATCGCACATGTCGCAGACCACGCTCGAAACCCCCACCGACCTCCTCCGCTTCCAGCTCCGCACCGCCATGACGATGGAGGACGATTCGCTCGCGGCGCTCGCGGAGCTGGAGCAGGCGGCGAAGTCGCCCGAGGTCAAGAAGATGTTCCGCCATCACGCCGACGAGACGAAGGAGCAGATCGAGAATCTGCGCAAGGTGTTCGCGGTGCTCGAGATCCCGGAGTCGACGGCGGCCTCGCCCAGCACGAAGGGCATCTCGAAGCAGGCGGAAGGGCTGATCGCGCGGTCGGCGCCGGCACTGCGCGACCAGGTCACCCTGTCGGCCGCGCTCGGCAACGAGCACTACGAGATCTCGGCCTACCAGTCGCTCATCCTGGCGACGCGCGCCCAGGGAGCGGCCGATGCGGTCGCCCTGCTCACCGACAACCTCGACCAGGAGACGCACACGAGCGAGGAGCTGGCCAAGAAGCTCGAAGAGCTCATCGGCTGACGCCGCACGATCCGACGGGCCCGCAGCGTCCGGGGCCGGGCACGCGGAGCAGCGCCCGTCCGATCGCGGCGCCTTGCGGCGGCGGAGGGAGGGCCCGCGCGAAAAACGTCGGATGATTCGGTAGCGGAATCCGGATTGACAACATAATATTACGACGTAAAGTAACTCTCCGGAGGATCCAGATGACGCTCAGTGTCGAGCCCGCCCCGCCCACCGAGGCGGTGATCGAGCAGCCGAGGCGCGCGACCAGCCGCAGCAGATTCGCCCGCAGTCTGCGGCGCTACTGGCAGCTGTACCTGCTCCTGCTGCTGCCGATCGTGTGGTTCATCGTGTTCCGCTACGTGCCGATGGCGAACGCCGTGATCGCGTTCAAGAACTACAACCCGATCGACGGCGTGTGGGGGAGCCCGTGGGTCGGTCTCGACAACTTCGAGCGGCTCTTCCGCAACCCCGTCTTCCCGCGCCTGGTCGCCAACACGTTCATCCTCGCGGCGTACACGCTGATCGCCAGCCTGCCGCTGCCGATCGTCCTGGCCCTCGCGCTCAACGAGGTGCGGCTGCGCTTCTTCAAGCGCACCGTGCAGCTGGTGACGTACGCGCCGTACTTCATCTCCACCGTGGTGATCGTGTCGATGACGATCCTGCTTCTCTCGCCGCGCGTCGGACTCCTCGGCCGCACGTTCAGCTTCTTCGGCGCCGGGCAGGTGGACCTGCTCGCCGACGCCGACTTCTTCCGCCACATCTACGTCGCGACCGATCTGTGGACGACCACCGGATACTCGGCGGTCATCTACCTCGCGGCGCTCGCGTCGGTCGACGTGTCGCTGTACGAGGCGGCGAAGATCGACGGCGCGTCGCGGCTGCAGAAGATCCGCCACGTCGACCTCCCCGCACTCATGCCGACCGCGACGATCATCCTGATCCTCGGCGTCGGCAACATCATGGCCATCGGGTTCGAGAAGGCGTTCCTGTTCCAGAACGCGCTCAACCTCTCGACGTCCGAGATCATCCCCACGTACGTCTACAAGACGGGCATCCTCAACGCGAACTTCAGCCTCGGCGCGACGATCGGGCTCTTCAACGCCGTGATCAGCCTCGTGCTGCTGCTCGTGGTCAACACCGTGTCCAAGCGGGTCACAGGAAGCGGGCTGTGGTGAGCAGCGTCATCAGCAAGCAGGCCGAGCTCGTCGAGGAGGCGGCCGTCGGCGCGGCAGCCGCGCCGTCGCTCGGCGGTGGCCGCGGGCGCCGCGCGTCGCGGGGCGTCAAGATCAAAGAGACCCGCGCCGACCGCGCGTTCGTCGTCGTGGCCTACGTGCTGCTGACGGTGTTCCTGCTGGTCGTGCTGCTTCCGCTGCTCAACATCGTCGCGAGCTCGCTGTCGAGCCCACACGCGGTGTCGTCCGGTCAGGTGCTCTTCTGGCCCATCGACATCACGTTCCGGGGCTACACCGAGGCGCTCGGCAACCCCGCCATCGTGCGCGGCTTCGCCAACTCGGTCTTCTACACCGTCGTCGGCACGCTCATCAGCGTCGCCGGCACCGTCGCCATCGCCTACCCGCTCTCGCGGCAGAACCTCTTCGGACGCAAGGTGCTCACCGGCGCCGTCGTGTTCACGATGCTCTTCAGCGGCGGTGTGATCCCGATGTATCTCGTCGTGCAGTCCCTCGGTCTGCTCGACACCCGCTGGTCGATGCTGCTTCCCAACGCGATCGGCGTGTGGCAGGTCATCATCGCGATGGTGTTCTTCCGCTCGTCGATCCCCGACGAGGTGTACGAGGCGGCGCAGCTGGACGGCGCGAGCGAGCTGCGGATCCTCTGGACCATCGTGCTGCCGCTGGCCAAGCCGCTCATCGCCGTCATCGCACTGATGTACGCGATCATGCAGTGGAACTCCTACTTCGACGCCCTGCTCTACCTGCGCAACGCCGACCTCCAGCCCTTGCAGCTGGTGCTGCGCGGTCTGCTCGTCCTCAACGACAGCGGCGGCGGAGGCGACGTCGCCGAGCAGCTGCGCCGACGTGAGCTCGCCGACCTCCTGCGGTACTCGACCGTCGTCATCGCCACCGTGCCGATGCTCGTCGTCTACCCGTTCGTCGCGAAGTACTTCAACAAGGGGATCATGGTCGGCGCCGTCAAGGGCTGACCCGTCCTACCCACAGACCCACCACCACACGAATGACCCGGGCAAAGGAGATTCCGGCAATGAAACACAGCATGATCCGAGGCGTCGCCGCCGTCGGTGCTGTCGTGGCGATGACGATCGCGATGGCGGCGTGCGCGCCCGCGGGCGACGCCGACAACGGCAAGCTCGTCGCGTTCGGCCCGCAGGGAGACAACGGCACCCTGAAGGACAACTCCTTCACGAAGGAGGTCGAGAAGAAGTTCGACATCGACTTCGACTGGCAGACCACGACGTACGACGGCAGCGTCGCGGGCGAGAAGCGACAGGTGTCGCTGGCGAGCGGCGACTACCCCGACGCGTACTTCCTCGTGCCGTGGGTCGACGCCTTCTCGCGCAGCGAGATCCTCAAGTACGGCAAGCAGGGCGTGCTCCTGCCCCTGGAGGACCTCATCGACGAGTATGCGCCGACGCTCAAGGAGCGCTTCGAGGAGAAGCCGGACTGGAAGGAGTCGGTCACGGCTCCCGACGGGCACATCTACGCGATCACGCAGTGGAGCGAGTGCTACCACTGCAGCTTCCCCTCGAAGCTCTGGATGAACACGGCGTGGCTGGACAAGCTCGGCCTCGAGCAGCCGACCACCACCGAGGAGCTGCGCGCCGTGCTGCGCGCGTTCAAGGACGACGACCCCAACGGCAACGGCGTCGCCGACGAGGTGCCGCTGAGCGGCTCGGCCACGCAGCCGATCGTCAACTACCTCATGGGGGCGTTCACGTACGCGCCCTACACGGCGCCCGGGACCCCGCCGCCCATGGTCATGGAGAACGGCGAGGTCACGCTCGCCGCGGGGTCGGACGAGTGGCGCGCGGGCCTGCAGTACATCAACTCGCTCGCCGAGGAGGGGCTGCTCGACACCGCGGCGTTCACGCAGAACGGCGATGCGCTCAAGGCCCTGGGCGACAACGCCGGGACCGAGATCCTGGGGTCGGCCGTCGACCTGCACCCGTACGACTTCGTCACGGCCGACTCGCCGGACGGCCGCGACACGCACTACGACGCGGTCGCGCCGGTCGCCGGTCCCGACGGCACGCAGACGGCCACGTGGCGTTCGCCGGTGAACCCGCTGGGCATGTTCGCGCTCACCAACAAGTCGACCGAGGACGAGCGCATCAAGGCGATCAAGCTCATCGACTATCTCGTCACCGACGAGGGCGACAAGCGTGGTGCGATGGGTCCCGAGGGTGAGGCGTGGGTGCCGGCCGAGCCGGGCGACGTCGCCCTCGACCCCGAGCTCGAGCCGACGTTCAAGCCGCTCACGTACGACGAGACGTCGAACGCCGCGTGGCGCTCGATGGCGCAGTACTGGGACTCGCTGGAGTACCGCAACTCGCAGGTCGTCCCCGAGGACGTGTACTCGCCCGACGGGTACGAGCGACGACTGCTCATCGCGACGCAGGCGTACGACCCGTACAAGCCCGACGAGAGCATCCTGTTCCCGTCCGAGAAGCTCTGGCCGAACGAAGAGACGTCCGCCGACCTCGCCGACCTGCAGACGAACATCGCGAACTACGTCACCCAGGCGCAGGCCGAGTTCGTCACCGGTCAGCGTGACATCGACGACGACGGCGCCTGGCAGGCGTACCTGGACGACCTCGAGGGCTTGGGGCTGTCCCAGTACCTGCAGATGGAGCAGGACCTCTACGACGCCCTGAAGTAGCCGCACGAGCACGGGACGAGTGGATGCCGCGGCCCGCGGCATCCACTCGTCTCGCTGTGTCAGCCGCCGGCGCCGGGCGTGCCGTTGCCGTTGCCGTTGCCGTTGCCGGAGCCGCCTCCGCCGGCGTCGCCCGTGTTCCCGCCGCCTTCGTCACCGGCGCCGGGCGAGGGCACGGCCGTGGGGCCCGTGCTCGGGTGGATCGTGACGGTCGCTCCGGCGGTGACGCGGCCGGCGCCCGGCTCCTGCCTCGCGACGAGCCCGGCGGCCACGTCGGACTCGACGGGCTCCCCGACCGTCACCGTGAAGCCGGCGGCCTCGAGGCGGCTCTGCGCGTCGGTCAGGCTGAGGCCCGTCACGTCGGGGAGCGTCGCCTGGGCCGTCTTGACGAGGTCGGCGTCGGGGCTCGGGAACGCGTCGCCGCCGTAGGCGTCGTTCGCGGCGGACTGCACGGCCTTGCCGATGCGGTAGCGGATGTCCGACAGGCGGTTGCCGTTGTACCGCGTGTTGAACACGTCGCCGAAGCCGTCCGCGTTGCCCGCCCACGTCGCCGTCGTCACCTTGGTGCTCGACTCGATGAGCCACGTCTGCCATGCCTCGTGCGTGCCGGTCTTGCCGAGCACCGGCGTCCCGTCCCAGGGATTGCCCTGCGTTCCGCTGCCGCCCGAGGCCATGACGCCCTGCAGCGCGTAGGCCGCGGCGGCGGCGACGCCGGGATCGAGCGCGGCGGTGCACGAGTGCTCCAGCCCTGCGACCTCCTTGCCGTCGGCATCGATCACGCGGTCGATCGGGGTGGGCTCGCAGTACGTCCCGCCGTTGGCCACCGTGGCGTAGGCGGCGGCCATCGCGATGGGCGACACGGCGGCCGTGCCGATGATCGAGTTGAGGTTCTCCATCGTGATGGGCTCGCCGTCGGCCTGCGTGACACCGAGGCGGCTCGCGACCTTCTCGATGTCGCACAAGTCGAGCTTCTCGGCCATCGCGAAGTAGCCGGTGTTCAGCGAGCTGGCGGTGAACTGCAGCGGCGTGCCGACCTTGCCGGCTGCCTTGCCGAAGTTGTTCACGAGCGTGTTCGACGTGTTCGTCCAGTCCCCCTGGCATGAGTTGGTGAGGTGCTCGAAGACCCGCAGCCGGCCGTCCAGCGACTCGTTCACCGAGTGCCCCTTCTCGAGCCAGTCGAGCAGCGTGAACAGCTTGAACGTCGATCCCGCGTTGAAGCCGCTCGAACCGCCCGTGGCGAGATCGCCCGCGAACACGAGCGAGGAGTACGCGGGGTCGCCGTCGTGCGCGGCATCCTCGCTGAACGTCGTGTTCTGGGCGATCGCGAGGATGCGGCCGGTCGACGCCTCGATGCTCACCGTCGTGGAGCCGAACCGTCCGGTCGCGGCATCCTTCGCCGTCGGCATGTCGGCCGACGCGGGCGCATAGGTCGTCATGGCCTGCTCCGCGGCTGCCTGCACGCGCGAGTCGAGCGTCGTGTAGACGTCGAGGCCACCCCGCTGGAGGGTCTGCTGCCGCTCGGCCGGCGTCTCGCCGAACGCGGGGTCGTCGAGGATGGTGTCCTTGACGTACTGGCAGAAGTACGCGGCGCCGCCTGCGGCCGCGCACCCCGTCACCGTCGGCGTGATCGCCGGCGTGATGGGCTCGAGCGCGGCGGCCACGTACTGGTCGCGCGTGATCTTGCCGTCGTCGAGCATGCGGCTGAGCACGTACAGCTGCCGGCCCTTGGTCGACGTGTACCCGTCGGCGGCGGCGACGTACTGGTCCTGCGTGATCGTGCCGTCCCCCAGGAGCGAGTCGAGCGCCGCGAGCTCGTTGCCCTGCACGTCGTCGACCGCGCCGTCCGGCGCCTTGTTGAGCTTCGTGCCGTCAGAAGCGGTGATGGAGCCTTCGGGGCGGTCGATGCGATAGCTGTTGGGGTTCTGCACCATGCCGGCCAGCGTCGCGGCCTGCCCCAGCGTGAGGTTCGCGGCCGTCGTCCCGAAGTAGTACCGTGCGGCCGACTCGATCCCGTAGGTCGTGCCGCCGAAGTTCGCGATGTTGAGGTAGCCGAGGAGGATCTCGTCCTTGGAGTACTTCTGCTCCAGGGCGATCGCGTACCGCATCTCCTGCAGCTTGCGCTCGATGCCCTCGGCGCCGCTGGAGGTCGTCGCGTCCGACCAGCATGCGTACTTCTCGTCGGAGGTCTCGGCGGTCGCCTCGCACTGCTGCACCAGGACGTTCTTGACGTACTGCTGACTGATCGTCGAGCCGCCCTGCGTCTCGCCGCCGCCGGCGAGATTCGACAGCACGGCCCGGGTCGTGCCGACGACGTCGACGCCGCCATGGTCGTAGAAGCGCGGGTCCTCGCTGGAGAGGATCGCGTCGTACATGACCGAGGCGATCTGATCGTGCGTCACCGGTGTGCGGTCCTGTTCGAGGAACGTGGCCAGCAGCACCGGCTGGCCCGTCTCGGGGTCGGTGGCGTAGAAGTTGCTGGGCAGCATGAGCTGGTCGATCTCGAGCGTGCTCGGCAGATCGTCGAACAGCGTGATCGCCCCGCCCGCAGCGCTGCTCGTGAGCGCGACGGCGGGGGTCACCGCGGCGGCGATGAGCACGCCGGTGGCGGCGCTGAGCCCCACGAGTCCGGCCAGTCCGGTGAGGATGCCGCTTTTCGGGCGCGACGGATGAGGCATGGGGTCGAGCGTAGGAAGCCGTCCTGGACGCTCGCGGAGCGCAGCCTATGTGCGGGGTGGATGCCGCACGCAGAGCTCGTCCGGCGGATCAGCGGCTCGGCAGCGAGGCGGGGAAGCCGACTCCGGTGAGCTCCTGCGAGACGTCCCAGAGGCGGCGGGCGACGTCGGCGTCCGCGGCCTCGGGGGAGCGATCGACGAGGACGGGCGCGCCGCGCAGCTCGAGCCGCCCGCCCGGACCGGCGTAGCTCGCGCCGGGCAGGTCGGCGACGGCCGCGTACAGCGTCGGCAGCGCGCCGCCGGCGGCGTCCTGCGCGAAGAAGCGGTTGCCGACGAGCATGAGTGCGCGGCGGACGCCGTTGGCGTCGTGCCCCTGCAGTTCGGTGGCGGCCCAGCCCGGGTGCGCGGCGACAGCGCGCACGGGCGATCCTGCCTCGGAGAGGCGGCGCTGGAGCTCCAGGGTGAACAGCAGGTTCGCGAGCTTGGACTGGCTGTACGCGGCGCCGGGTGTGTAGATGCCGTCGAGCGCGAGGTTCTCGAAGTGGATGCGGGTTCCCCGCGCCCGGTGCAGGCCCGACGAGAGGGTGACGACGCGGTCCGTGACGTGCGGCAGCAGCAGGTTGGTGAGCGCGAAGTGCCCCAGGTGGTTGGTGCCGAACTGCATCTCGAAGCCGTCGGCCGTCCGCGATTCGGGGAGGTTCATGACGCCGGCATTGTTGATGAGCACATCGAGCGGGCTGTCCCAGCCTGCGGCGAACGCGCGCACCGACGCCAGGTCGGCGAGGTCGAGCCGGCGCACCTCCGTGCTGCCGGGGATGCCTGCCGCCGCGGCCTCGCCGCGGGCGGTGTCGCGCACGGCGAGCACCACATGGGCGCCCGCGGCGGCGAGGGCGCGCGTGGTCGCGAGCCCGAGCCCGCTGTTCGCGCCGGTCACGACGATGGTGCGTCCGGTCTGGTCGGGGATGTCTGCGGTGCTCCACTGGGGAGTCTTCGTTGTGCGGGCCATGTGCACCAATGTATGCGATGACTACATTGTATGCAATGCCTACATTTGTTCCGCCGTTCGCCTAGTCTGGACGCATGAGGCACGGCCGCTACCACCACGGGGACCTCCGCGCCGCGCTCCTCGTGCAGGCCGAGAGCAGGCTGCGCGAGCGCGGTGTCGCGGGACTCTCGCTGCGAGAGCTCGCCCGCGACCTCGACGTCAGCCCGGGCGCACCGGGGCGTCATTTCGAGAGCAAGCAGGAGCTGCTCGCGGCGCTCGCGCTCCGCGGGTACGAGCGTCTGGACCGGGTGACCTCCGCGGCGATGGGCGGGGCGGGCGACACGTTCGCCTCGCGACTGGATGCGGCAGCCCGCGCCTACGTGGACTTCGCAGTGGCCGACCCCGAGCTGCTCGCGCTGATGTTCGCGGCCAAGCACGACGGTGTGCCGTCGCCGGAGCTCGCGGCCGCCGCGAACGGCTGGTTCGAGCGGATGCTCGAGCTCATCGACGACGGACAGCGGCGCGGCGAGGTTAAGGCCGGCCCTCGCGAGCGGGTCGCGCTCCCCGTCTTCGCAGCCCTCCACGGGTTCGCGATGCTCAGGGTCAGTGGCAACCTGCCCCCCGAACTCGCCGAGGCCGGGCTCGACGACGTGATCGCCGCAGCCGTGCAGGGCTGCGCGGCCGCCTGACCCGGCGGGCGCGGGGTGACGGCATCCGTCACTCGACCCGCAGGTCCTCCAGCGCGTCGTCGTCCCACGCGATGCCGATGCCCGGGTCATCGGACGCGGTGACGCGCCCGTCGGTGACGACCAGGTCGGCGGCGGTCACGGCGCGCAGCTGCGGGATGTACTCGACGATGCGGCCGTTGGGCACGGCGGCGACGAGACCGACGTGCAGCTCCATGAGGAAGTGCGGGCACACGGGGACGTTGAACGCCTCGGCCAGGTGCGCGATCTTCAGCCACGGCGTGATGCCGCCCACCCGCGCGACGTCGGGCTGCACGATGGTGGCGGCATCCCTCGCGAGGTACTCCTTGAACTGACCGACGGAGTACAGCGACTCGCCCACCGCGATGGGGATCGACGTCGTCTCGACGAGTCGCGCGTGCGCCGACACGTCGTCGGCCGGCAGCGGCTCCTCGAGCCACGAGATGCCCGATGGCTCGATCGCGCGCGCGAGCGCCCGCGCATCGGCGAGGGTGAGACCCTGATTGGCGTCGACCATGAGCCGGTAGCCGGGGCCGACCGCCTCGCGCACGGCGGCGAGACGTTCGACGTCGCGCCGCGGATCGCGAGAGCCGACCTTGAGCTTCGAGCCGTGCCAGCCGCCGTCGCGGGCCGCCAGCGTGTTGGCCACGAGCGTGTCGGTGTCGATGTGCAGCCAGCCTCCCTCGGTGTCGTACAGCGGCACGTCGGGGTTCGCGCCGCCCGCCGCGCGCCACAGCGGCTCGCCGTCGCGGCGGCAGCGCGCATCCCACACGGCGGTGTCGATGGCGGCCAGCGCGAGCGAGGTGATGGCGCCGACGGTGGTGGCGCGCGTCTGTGTGAAGGCGTGACGCCACACCGCTTCGGGACGCCGCACGTCCTGCCCGATGATCGCGGGGAGCAGGTGATCGCGCAGCATCGACAGCACGGCACGCCCGCCCGTGCCGATCGTGTACGAATAGCCGCGGCCCGGTGCGCCGTCGGAGGTCTCGAGGTCGACGACGATCGTCTCCTGCTTCACGAACGACTGCACGGCGTCGGTGCGGACGGTCTCGACGGGGATGTCGACGAGCATGGCCCGGGCGTGCGTGATGACGGACATGGCTCCTCCGGAACCGGTTGGATGCCGCGGCGCGGCGTCAGCGGACCAGCGACTGGATGGCGGCCGCGGCAGCTCCGCGGGCCCAGTCCTGGAAGGTGTGCGGCCGCACCACGATGCGGCACCGGGCGGCGGCTCCGAAGGCGTGCGCGGCGAACGCGTCGCGCAGCGTCGCGTCGTACAGGTCGAAGTCCGCGACGCCCTCGCCGCCGATGATGACGAGTTCCGGCCCGGTGAGGTTGACGAGCGTCGCGATGGCGGTGCCGACGAGCGCAGCGGCCTCCCGGAAGGCGGCGTCGGCGGCCGGGTCACCGGCGTGGGCGAGCCGCACGGCCTCGTCGATGCCGACGTCGCGTCCGAGCGCTGCAGACAGCGTGGCCTCGATCGCGGGCGTGGACGCGACGGCCTCGACGCAGCCGCGGCGGCCGCACGGGCAGATGCGCGACGGGTCGGCCAGCGGGAGGTGGCCGATCTCGCCCGACACCCCGTACGCGCCCGTCACGACCTGGCCGTTCAGGTGCAGGCCGCTGCCGATGCCGCGGCCGATGGTGACGATCGCGAACGACTCGGTGCCGAGCCCGACGCCGAACCAGTGCTCGCCGACGGTGAGCGCGTGCACGTCGTTCTCCAGCGTGACGGGGCGGCCGAGGCGCTCTTGCAGATCGGCGCCGAACGGCTCGTCGGTCCAGCCCATGATGGCCGACTCGCGCACCACCCCCGACGACGTGTCGACGTCGCCCGACACCGAGACCCCGATCCCGGCGATGGCGTCGGTCTTGTCGCCGAGGCCCTCCTCGAGCGCCGCGACGACGGCGGCGATCGCGTCAGCGGCGGCGGCGGGGTCGTGGGCGGCGAGCGGCCGGCTCGCGCTCACCAGCACGTTGGTCGCGAGATCGGTCGCGACGCCGATCACCTCATCGACGTTGACCTTGACGCCGAGCATCACCATCGCATCGGGCACGATCGACACCGGCGCCGCGGGGCGGCCGGGATTGCCGTCGCGCTGTGTGGCGGGCGGCGCATCGACGAGCCCGGCGGCCACGAGGGGGGAGACGGCCTTGGTGACGGCCGCCTGCGACAGCCCCGTCTGCCGCGCGATGTCGATGCGGCTGATGGGGCTGCGCGTCAGGATGGTGGCGAAGACCCTCGATCCGGCTTCGGACGCCGTGCGGATGAGCGTCGTGCGCGCGGCGGTGTCGTGGTCCATCGGTTCCCTCGGTCGTTGTGGTTACGGTAGCGAATCTGCGGGGTCGGCGGGCGTCAGGGCGGTGCGAGGCGCGTGGCGGCGAACTCGAGCGCGTTCTCTTCATCGAGGTCGCCGCCGGCCTCGTGCCCGTTGTAGGGCCACAGCACGATCTGCTTGGGTCCCGCGTACGCGGTGAACGCGGGCAGGACGGTGCCCGGGGGAGCGATGCCGTCCCTCAGCCCGGTGCTGAGCAGCGCCGGAGCCGTCGCGCGCTTGGCGTGGTTGACGCCGTCGAAGTAGCGCAGCGTGTCGAGGGCCGCCGCGGTGTCGAGACGCCGGTCGGCGAAGTACTGCGTCAGCAGGGCGTACGGGTGCTCGTCGCTGAGGTCGGCGGCGCGGTCGAGCTCGCACAGGAACGGCGCCTGCACGATCGCCGCGGCGAGGTCGGGCACGAGTCCTGCCATCGCCAGGGCGATGCCGCCGCCTTGGCTGGCCCCGACGACCCCGACGCGCGCCGGGTCGACGAGGTCGAGCGAGCGCAGAGCCTCGACGGCGCGCGCGGCGTCGGCGTAGACGGCGCGGTAGTAGTACTCGTAGGGCGAGCGCAGCCCGCGCGTGAGGAACCCGCCCGCCGACGGGCCGCCGTCGGGGCGGTCGTCGTCGGTGTCGCCGTGGCCCTGGCCGCGGGCATCCACCACGAGATGGGCGTAGCCGGCCGCGGCCCACCGGAGGTCGCGCAGGGCGTGCCCGCGGCCGTTGCCGTACCCGAAGAACTGCACGAGCCCGGGGAGCGGGCCGGCCAGGCCGCGGGGCACGCGCAGCCACGCATGGATGGGCGTGCCGCCGAACCCGCGGAAGGTCACGTCGAAGACCTCGAGCACGGCGAGGCGCGTCGGTCGCGGCGTCACCGTCACGTCGAGGGGGTGCCGCCGCGCCTCGGCGAGGGTGTCGGCCCAGAAGGCGTCGAAGTCGGCGGGCTCGGTCTGCGTGGTCGGCTCGTCGACGAGCGTGAGCTCACCGCGCATCGCGCGCCCCGATCGCCAGGGTGGCGGCATCCACGAGTCCGTCCAGGGGCACCTCGACGGTGCCACCCGCCGGCACGCGCAACGCGATGCGCCGATCGCGGTGGGCGACGGTTACGACGCGATCCTCGCCGCGGATGCTGCGGACCGTCGCCGACGCGAGCTCGCCGTCGCGCCACGCCAGGTCGACGACCAGACCGGTGCGCGCGCCGAGACCCTGCGCGTCGCCGTGCGTCCAGGAGGACGGCAGCGCGGGCAGCAGCCGGACGACATCGCCGTGGCTCTGCACGAGCAGTTCGGCGATGCCCGCCGGAAAGCCGAGGTTGCCGTCGATCTGGAACGGCGGGTGCGTGCTGAAGAGGTTCGGCAGCAGCCCGCCCCACTCCGAGCCGTCGACGGGTCCGTGGCGGGCTGCGTCGCCCTCGAACGGGGCGAGCGCCTCGTCGAGCAGCGCGGCGGCCGTGTCGCCGTCGCCCATGCGCGCCCGCATGGCGATCTTCCACGCCCACGACCAACCCATCGCCCCCGGGCCGCGGGCATCGAGCAGCCGCACTCCGGCCTCGAACAGCTCGGGGTCGCGCTCGCGCGTGAGCACGTCGAGCGGGTGGATGCCGATGAGCGGCGACAGGTGCCGGTGCAGCGGCTCGGCCTCGACCACCTCGGCCGACCACTCCATGAGCCGCCCGTCCGCGCCGATTCCCACCGGTGCGAGGGCCGCGAGCGCGCGATCGATCTCGTCGGTCAGCGGGTCGTCGACGCCGAGCACCGCGATCGCGGCCAGCGCCCGCTCGAACAGGGCGCGGATCAGGAAGAGATCGGATGCCGCCGTCAGGCCGATCGCCGTGTTCTCGCCGTCTTGGGCGACGAACGAGTTCTCGGGCGAGGTCGACGGCGATGTCTGCAGGGTGCCGTCCGGTCCCGGGACGAGCCAGTCGAGGCAGAATTCGACGGCGCCGCGCATGGCGGGCCAGATGCGCGTGCGGAGCAGTTCGACGTCGCCGCCGAACGCGTAGGCGTCCCAGAGGTTGTGGGTCAGCCACACGCCGCCCATCATCCAGATCGCCCAGCTGGGGGCGCCGTGGCCGCCGCCGACCGGCAGGCTCCATCCCCAGAGGTCGGAGTTGTGGTGCGCGACCCAGCCGCGTGCGCCGTAGAGTTCGCGCGCGACGTCGGCCCCGGTGCGCGAGAGGTGCTCGACGAGCGCGATGAGCGGTTCGAACGCGTCGTCGAGGCCCAGCACGGGCGCCGCCCAGTAGTTCATCTGGGTGTTGATGTTGATCGTGTAGTTGGACGACCATGCCGGTCGCAGCTGGTCGTTCCAGATGCCCTGCAGGTTGGCGGGCGGTCCACCGGCGCGCGACGACGACGCGAGAAGATAGGCGCCGTACTCGGCGATGACCGTGGCGCGCAGCCGCGGGTCGTCGCCGTGCAGGATGTCGCGGTCGACGTCCCACACCCCCTCCCGGCGACCGCCGATCGCGAACCGCGCCCGAGCATGCCGCCGACGGTCGGCGACGTGCTCGTCGAGCAGCGCGGCCGGAGCGCGGCGAGCCGCGGCATCCACGCGCTGCCTGGCGCGGTCCCGGATCGCCCCACGGGAGGCGATCCGCCACTCCCCGTCCGCGTCGGCCCACCAAAACTCGGCGCGGGACGAAGTGGAGAGGGCGATCAGCAGCCGGTGAGCCCCGAGGACGGTCGCGCCCGCGGGCGCGGCATCCACGGAACCGTCGGTGTCCAGCGCGACCGCGATCGCCGCGAAGGCGTCGAAGTCGTCGCCGGCCCCGGCGTACCGCAGCGGCGGTTCGGCGGAGGTCTCGTGCAGCGGGGCGCCGTCGACGGGGATCTCGACATCGAGACCTCGTCCGTTCGGCGTTCCGCGAAGCGGGGACGAGAGCGAGAGGGATGCCGCGAACGCGACGTCGGCGGTCAGCTCGACGATCAGGGCCTGCGCCGGCGCCGACACCCACGAGCGGCGGACGAGGGTGCCGCCGGGGATGCGCAGGGTCTCGGTGAGGACCGCCTCGTCGAGGTCGAGCACGCGTGCCGGGGCCACGGCCTGGGCGCCCTCGATCGCGACGGTCAGATCCGCCAGCGGCAGATACTCCTGCGAGTACGGCCCCTCGAACGACATCAGCAGCCGCTCGGCCCGTCGGACATCGCCGGCGTCGAGCGCGGTGCGCACCTCAGCGAGCCGCTCGGGGCCGGCGCCCCCGGCGACGACGTCGCGCAGGGCGGTGGCAGGGCCGTCGGGCGTGCCCGACCAGACCGTGGCGTCGTTGAGCGCGTACCGCGCCGTCGCGCCGCCGTACGCCATGGCCCCGATGCGGCCGTTGCCCAGCGGGGCGGCGGCCTCCCACCGGTCGGCGGGGGCGGTCCACGACAGTCGCAGCGTGTCGCTCATCTCGGTCCTCAAGGTCTCGGCCCGGAGATCCCGGGTGCCGGGCGTCTTCGCCGCAGACCTCGGATCTTTGCTTGCGATGCCAGCGTAAACATGATTAATTACCGATGTCAAGAAACTCGATGGAGGAGTTCGAATGGTCAACGGTGAAGGTGCCGTCCACACCCTGCGGGCCGCGGGCGTCGCGCTGGTCGTCGACCTGTCGGGCGCGCATCCGCGCGTGCTGCACTGGGGTGCGGACCTCGGCGAGGTCGGTGCGCACACGGCCGTTGCCCTGCGCGCGACGGCGGTGCCGGCGGTGCTCAACAACTCGCCGGACGTGCCTCGGATCTTCTCCGTGTGGCCGAGCGAGCAGGACGGCTGGGCCGGGACGCCCGCGCAGGCCGGACACCGCGACGGCACCGCCACGACACCGCGCCCCTGCCTCGTCGCGGCCGACGTCACCCGTGACGAGGCCGGTGGCGGTCGCATCGCCCTCCGCTTCGACGACGCGGTGGCCGGCACCCGCGCGCGCCTGGAGTACGGGCTGGACGCCGCCGGGGTGCTGTCGGTCGACCTGTCGATCGAGAATCCCGAAGAGGCGGCATCCCCGTACCTCGTCGACGGGCTCCGTGCGCTCCTGCCCCTGCCCGATAGGGCGGGCGAACTGCTCGACTTCACCGGCAAGTGGTGCCGCGAGCGCTCCCCGCAGCGCCTGCCGTTCGCGTTCGGCACGCACGCCCGGCGCGCGCGGCGGGGCAAGCCCGGCCACGACACGCCGTTCCTGCTCGCCGCCGGCACCCCCGCGTTCGGATTCGGGCACGGTGAGGTGTGGGGCGTGCACCTCGCGTGGAGCGGCGACGGCGAGTACCTCGCCGAACGCCTCCCCGAGGGGGCGGGCGCGCTGTCGCGCGTCCTCGGCGCAGGCGAGCTCCTGCGCTCGGGGGAGGTCGTGCTGCAGCCGGGCGAGCGCTACGACGCGCCCACCGTGCTGTTCACGTGGTCGGACCGAGGACTCGACGGCCTGTCGGCGCGGTTCCACCGGCGTCTGCGCGCGCGCCCGACGCACCCGGCCGCTCCGCGGCCGCTCGTGCTCAACACGTGGGAGGCGGTGTACTTCGACCACGATCTCGATCGGCTGATCGAGATCGCCGACCGTGCCGCCGACGTCGGCGTCGAGCGCATCGTGCTCGACGACGGCTGGTTCCAGGGGCGCCGCGACGCCAACGCGGGACTGGGCGACTGGCTCGTCGACGATCAGGTCTGGCCGGACGGCCTCGGTCCCTTCGTCGACGCCGTCCGCGCCCGCGGCATGCAGTTCGGACTGTGGTTCGAACCCGAGATGATCAGCCCCGACTCCGACCTCGCCCGCGCGCACCCCGACTGGGTGCTGGCGCCGCGCGAGGGCGTCGGTCCGACCGCGCGCAGCCAGCACGTGCTCGACATCGCGAATCCCGAGGCATATGCGCTCGTGCTCGAGCGCATCAGCACGCTCGTCGCCGAGTACGACATCGACTACCTCAAGTGGGATCACAACCGCGATCTCGTCGAGCCCGTCGGCCGCCGCGGCGCGGGCGACCGCCCCCTGGTGCACGACCAGACGCTCGCGCTGTACCGGCTGCTCGACGAGCTGCGCAGCCGCCATCCCCGCCTCGAGATCGAGACCTGCTCGGGCGGCGGCGGCCGCGTCGACCTCGGCATCCTCGAGCGCACCGACCGCGTGTGGGCGTCGGACTGCAACGACCCCGTCGAGCGCGCCCGCATCGAGCGCTGGACGCGCCTGCTCGTGCCGCCGGAGCTCATCGGCTCGCACCTGGGCGCCCAGCGGTCGCACACCACGTCGCGTGAGACCGATCTGTCGTTCCGCCTCGCCGTCGCACTCACGGCGCACGCCGGCATCGAGTCCGATCTCACCGTCGCGGCACCCGAGGACCTGCAGACGATCACCGCGTGGTCCGCGCTGTACCGCGAGCTGCGCGAGCTGATCCACACCGGTCGCGTCGTCAACGCCGACCTCGCCGACGACGCCGCGATGCTCACCGGCATCGTGGCCCAGGACGGCAGCCGGGCCCTGTTCACGTGGGCCCGCCTCACGACGTCGCCGGACGGCCAGAGCGGCCGCGTGCGCTTCCCCGGCCTCGACGCCGGGGCGCTCTACCGTGTGCGCGTCCGGCCCGAGCTCGGCGCCGCCAGCCGTCACGAGGTCGCCGACCCGGAGTGGATGCGCCCCGCCGTCGACGGCGGCATCGAGCTTCCGGGCGCCGTGCTCGCCGTCGCCGGCGTGCCGCTTCCCACCCTCAACCCGCAGCAGGCGCTGCTCTTCGACGTCGTGAAGGTCGCATGACCCGCTGACGTCCGCACGCACTCCAGGGGACCGCGCGCCCCGAAGGGCCCACCGGAAGGGCTGGCGCGGGGTTCACCGTCGAACCCACCGCAGAGAGGAAACCATGAACACCAGGAACCGCCACGCCCTCGGGCGACGGTGGCTCGCGGCGCTGGCTGTCGCTGCCGTCGGCACGACCATCGGGATCGGAGGAGCCGCGGCCGCCGCGGAGCCCCGGGCCGCGGCATCCACTCCCGCTCCCGCCGTCGCACCCATGGCGACGACCGACGACGACACCCCCGGCGCGCGGCCGTACATGGGATGGAGCAGCTACAGCATGCAGGTCTACGCGGGCAACGGCTCGACGTGGATCACGGCCGACCGGATCATCGCGCAGTCCGATGCCATGCACGACAAGCTGCAGTCCGCGGGCTACGAGTACATCAACATCGACGCCGCCTGGAACGACGGCGTCGACGAGTACGGCCGTCCGACGCCCAGCTCGAAGCTGTACCCCGACGGCCTGCAGGCCGTGATCGACCACATCCACGCCAACGGGCAGAAGGTCGGGCTCTACGCCATCCCGGGCATCTCGCCGCAGGTGTACGAGGCCGACCTGCCGATCTACGGCGCCCCCGACTGCTCGACCGGCGACATCGTGAAGCAGCCGATCCAGCAGGCGGACTACTGGGGCATCGGCTACCGGATCGACTTCTCGAACCCGTGCGCGCAGAAGTACGTCGACTCGATCGCCGACATGTTCGGCGAGTGGGGCATCGACTTTCTCAAGTTCGACAGCGTGACGCCCGGTTCGGGGATCAGCGACCTGTCGCTGGATGCCCGCGACGACGTCAAGGCGTGGTCGCAGGCGCTCGAGCGCAACGACATCTGGTTCGAGCTGTCGTGGGCGCTCGACATCCGCTACGCCGACTACTGGGCGCAGTACGCCGACGGCTGGCGCGTGGAGTGGGACGTCGAGTGCTATTGCGAGAAGACGGCCCTCACCAACTGGAACAACATCGCGAGGCTGTTCCCCCGCGCGACGGACTGGTGGCGGTACGCCGGGCCCGACCGCGGCTGGAACGACTTCGACTCGCTCAACGTCGGCAACGGCAAGATGGACGGGCTGACCAAGGACGAGCGTCGCACGGCGGCGACCCTGTGGGCGGTGTCGGCGGCGCCGATGTACGTCGGCAACGACCTGACGCAGCTCGACGACTACGGCATCCAGCTGCTCACCAACCCCGAGGTCATCGCGGTGAACCAGGCCGGGCGCCCGGCCCACCCCGTCTCGACGGCATCCCCGCAGCAGACCTGGTACGCCGCCAACCCCGACGGGTCGGTCACGGTCGCGGTGTTCAACCTGGGGCAGACGGATGCCGACATGACGGTGTCGCTGGCCGACGTCGGCCTCTCGGGCTCGGTGAAGGTGCGCGACCTGTGGGCGAAGAAGGACGTCGGCAAGGCCGAGGGGTCGTTCGTCGCGACGGACGTGCCCGTCCACGGCACACGGCTGTTCACCTTCACCCCCGCCAAGGGCACGACGGTCGCGCTCAACGACGACGACGCGCAGCTGACCTACGAGGGTGCGTGGACGCGCAACGGCGGCCTGGAGCAGGTGGCGGCCTCGCAGTCGCTGACCGTCTCGGTGTTCGACTCGTCGAAGGGCGGCGCCGCGCCCGAGACCGGGTCGTCGCGGGTCGTCGCGGTGAACGACACCGATCCGGGCATCGCGTACAGCGGCAACTGGGGTCACAGCACGGGCCGCGGCCTCGGCGACTATCAGGACGACGTGCACTACGCCGAAGCCGACGGCAGTGCGTTCCAGTACTCGTTCGTGGGCACCGGCATCGACTGGATCACCGAGACGCACGAGTCGCAGGGCGACGCCGAGGTGTACATCGACGGGGTGCTGGCCGCCACGGTGAGCACGTATCAGGCGGAGGGCCGCGGGGCGCAGCAGGTGGTCTTCAGCACGCGCGACCTTGAGAACGGCAGCCACACGATCCGCGTCGTGAAGAAGTCGGGCCAGTTCATGCTGCTCGACCGTCTCGACGTCATGCAAGAGAGCCTGCTCGACGTAGACCACGTCGCCTTCGATCGTGCGGCGCCCGCGGACGCGATCGTCCACGTTCTGCGCGACCCGGGCGAGCTGCTCGGCGTGTATCGCGAGGGCGCGGCGCTCAAGAGCGGCACCGACTACACGATCGACGGGGATGCCGTCGTCTTCGGCTCGGCGTTCCTCGCGGCGCTCGCCGACGGCGACACCGCGCTGGAGTTCCGCTTCCGCGGCGATGTGCAGGGCGATGTGCACGGGGCGAAGGACGACGGCGCCGCGGTGTCGCTGACGTTCTCGGGCACGGCCGTCACCGTGACGGGGCCGATCGCGCCCGACCAGGGTGAGATGGAGGTCTACCTGGACGGCACGCTCGTCGACACCGTCGACGTCCAGGGCGACGCGCGGCTCACGCAGCAGAAGCTCTTCGAGAAGAGCGGCCTCAAGAAGGGGCAGCACACGGTGCGGCTGGTCAAGGCGTCGGGCGACGTGCTCCGCGTCGACGCCCTGTCGTACGTGACGGGCTGATCCCGGCCGGGGCGGCGTCGCGGCGCCGCCCCGGCTCGGCCGCCCGTCCGCCGTGCGCGAACTCGGGCCCCGCATCTCACGGCGGCGCGACACTGGGTGCGTGGACGATCACGAGGCTCTCGACGCCTACTCCTCGACCGTGATGCGCGTGGCCCAGGCGGTGCTGCCGTCGGTGGCCGCGGTGAGCGTGCGGACCCGTCACGGCGCCGGCGCCGGCAGCGCCTCGGTCATCACCGCCGACGGCCATCTCCTCACGAGCGCGCATGTCGTCGAGGGCGCCGTCGGTGTCGAGCTCGCGTTCCCCGACGGCGTCGTGGTCGAGGCATCCGTTCTCGGCGCCGATCCGCTGTCGGACCTCGCGGTGCTCCGTGCGCACGGTGGGACGCCTCCGCCGGTGCGGATGGGGGATGCCGCGACCCTCGGCGTGGGCCAGCTCGTGGTCGCGCTCGGAAACCCGCGCGGACTGTCGGGCAGCGTCACCGCCGGCATCGTCTCTGCGCTCGGACGGTCCCTGCCGACGCGGTCCGGCCGTGTCATCGACGAAGT
The DNA here is from genome assembly GCF_019511665.1 of Microbacterium jejuense. Classification (GTDB taxonomy): domain Bacteria; phylum Actinomycetota; class Actinomycetes; order Actinomycetales; family Microbacteriaceae; genus Microbacterium; species Microbacterium jejuense_A. Next base: position 17,225 of record NZ_JAEUAW010000016.1, on the reverse strand, counting down.
CATCCAGACCGACGCCGCGCTGAACCCCGGCAACAGCGGTGGCGTCCTCGCCGACAGCGCCGGGCGGATGGTGGGTGTGAACACCGCGGTCGCGGGTGTCGGACTGGGGCTCGCGGTGCCCATCAACGCCACCACGCGCGAGATCATCGACGCCCTGCGCACCACCGGGCGCGTCCGCAGGGCCTGGCTCGGCATCGCCGGGTCGACGGTCCCGCTGAGCCCCGAGGTCGCCGCCAAGGCCGGATCCCGGGTCGGCATGCAGGTCGTCTCGATCGTGCCGGACAGCCCTGCCGCGTCGGCCGGTGCCCGGGTGGGCGACATCGTGCTGTCGCTCGACGGTGTGCCGATCGCGAACCCCACCGCCCTGCAGCGGCGCATGGTCGAGGGCGCCATCGGGCGGCGCATGGAGATGACCGTGTGGCGGGGCGGCGCGCTGGTCGACGTCGTCGTCGAACCCGAGGAGCTGCGGGTGGCCTGACCGCCCGCCATCGCCGGGCCCCTTACGCTCGGTACCACCGAACGAACAGACGGAGGACGAGTGTCTGACCACGACTGGAACGCGAAGACGATCGAGGAGTTCCGCGCGAACAAGGGCAAGGTCGGCGGCTACTTCGAAGGCGCCCCGATCGTGCTGCTGCACCACCGCGGACGCAAGACGGGCGCCGAGCACGTCACGCCGGTGATGTACCTCGCCGACGAATCCGATCCCGACACCGTGTACGTCTTCGCGAGCAAGGCCGGGGCGCCTACCAACCCGGGCTGGTACTACAACCTCCGCGACGCGGGCGCGGGCAGCGTCGAGATCGGCGAGGAGCAGTACCCCGTCACCGTCACCGAGGTGGTCGGCGCCGACCGCGACCGGATCTACGCCGAGCAGGTGAGCCGCTTCCCGGGCTTCGGAGAGTACGAGGTGAAGACGAGCGGCGTCCGCACCATCCCGGTGCTGGCCCTCCACCGTCTCCGGGACTGACGAGCGTCCCCGGGCGTCGCGGGCACTCCGCTCGCGCACACCTGGTAACGTTGCCACACGTCGGACCGCGCGATGAGAGCGCCGGCCGTCTCAGCGGCACACGAAGGAGTGGACAGCGTGGCAGACGACGTCATCGGGGTGGGTATCGCCGGGTTCTGGCATGTGCATGCGGGAGACTACGCGCGGGAGGCCACCGCGCACGAGGGCACGCGGGTGGTGGCCGGCTGGGACGCCGACGCCGGTCTTGCCGCCGAAGGCGCACGGGCGCTGGGCGTCGACGCCGAGGACTCGCTCGACGCGCTGCTGGCGCGACCCGACGTGGGCGCGGTCACCGTGACGACCGCGACAGCCGACCACACCGACGTGATCTCGCGCGCCATCGCCGCCGGCACGCATGTCTTCACCGAGAAGCTGCTGGCGCCGACCGTCGCCGAGTCCGAGCGGCTCGTCGCCGCGGCGCACGCCGCCGGCGTCGCCCTCGTGGTGTCGCTGCCCCGCCTGTCGCAGGCCGAGATCGTCGCCGCCACCGCACTGGTGGACGCGGGCGTCCTCGGCACGGTGACGTACGCCCGCGTGCGCATGGCGCACGACGGCTGGCTCGGCGGGTGGCTGCCGGAGCGCTTCGCCGACCCCGTCGCGGCCATCGGGGGAGCCTTCGCCGACCTGGGCTGCCACCCCGCGTATCTGGTGCAGCGCTTGATCGGCGCGCGTCCCGCGCAGGTCACCGCGGCCTACGGCCGGGTCACCGGTCGCGCGGTGGAGGACAACGCCGTCGTGGTCGCGCGCTACGACGACGGCGCGCTCGGAGTAGCCGAGGCGAGCTTCGTCACGACCCCCGGCGCGTTCGCCTTCGAGGTGCGCGGCACGACCGCCTCGCTGCTGTTCGGCTTCGGGCGGGAGGAGCTCATCGGCAAGGGCGGTGCGCTCGGCGACGACTGGACGCCCGTCGCCCTCGGCGAGCCGGTGCCGCAGCCCTTCGACCTGTGGGTGGCGGCCATGCGCGGCGCGGCCGACCCCTCCGACAACCAGCGCGCGGCGGTCGAGCTCACCCGGTTCGTCGCCGCCGCCAACACCGCGGCCGCGACGGGCGGCGCGGTCGACCTCGACCCGGAAGGACGATCATGACCCGGCACGACGGCCGCAGAGTGCGGATCGGACTCATCGGCGCAGGCGGCATCGCCGGCGCCCACGTCGCCGGCTACCGGCGCAATCCCGAGACGATCGAGTTCGCCGCCATCGCCGACCCCGTGCGAGAGAGCGCCGAGAAGCGGCGCGGCGAGGACGACGGCATCCGGATCTTCGCGGACTATCGCGAGATGATCGCCGACGGCGGGCTGGACGCCGTGGACATCTGCCTGCCGCACCACCTCCACGCCGAGGCCGTCATCGCGGCGGCGGACGCCGGTCTGCACGTCCTGTGCGAGAAGCCGCTGTGCCTGACGCTGGACGAGGCCGACGCCATCGCCGCGGCGGCGGAGCGCAACGGCGTGACCATCATGTGCGCGCACAATCAGCTGTTCCAGCCCGCCGTCGCCGCGGCGAAGGAGCTCGTCGACGGCGGCGCCCTGGGCCGCGTGTACGAGGTGCGCACGACCGACAGCTTCTTCAACGACTTCACGCTCGAGAACATGGGGTGGCGCGCGCAGGCGGCCACGTCGGGCGGTGGTGAGCTGATCGACACGGGCTACCACCCCCTCTACCTGCTGCAGCACTTCGCGGGCGGGACGCCGGTCGAGGTCGCGGCGATGCTCTCGCGGCACCGACTGGAGTTCATGGAGGGCGAGGACTCGGCGCAGGTGCTCGTGCGCTACGACAACGGGGTGGTCGGCCACGTGACGACGAGCTGGGCGTACGAGCCCGCGATCGGCACCGAGAAGTTCTCGCTGGTCGCCGAGCGGGGCTCGCTGAGCTCGGACGGACAGACCCTCGTGTCGCGTATCCGTGGTGAGGAGCCGCAGACCCTCGAGTTCGAACCCGTGCACGAGTTCGGCGCCGAGCTCGGGCACTTCGCCGACTGCATCCTCGAGGGTCGCCGGCCGATCCAGACCGAGGTCGAGGGCATCGATGTGCTCGGGGTCATCCTCGCGGCGTACGAGTCGGCGACGACGGGCTCCATCGCCGCCGTGCGCACGTCGGCGTCGGTCGCCTGAGCGGCCGGTCGAACGCGGGCCGGTGCGCTCAGGCGCCCGGCACGAGCGGCGCCGACGGCGCGTCCACGGCCGCAGGGTCCGCCGCGGGCACGACGCCCAGCACGATGCGCGCCAGGTCGTCGGGCCGCTCGATCTGGGGCCACCGGCCCGAGGGGAGGTCGACGATCGTCACGTCGCGGATGAGCGGCAGCTCGCGCGCCGGATCGATGCCCGCGGCGGCCCACCGGCGCACGTCGTCGGCGGTGAACTCGGTCGCCACGACCGTGACCGGCACGTCGAAGCGGCGCGGATCCGTGAGCCGCTGGACCTGGTCGAGGACGTGCGACGCGTTCTCGGACATGCGGCGATGCAGCGATGCCAGCGTCGCGTCGACCGCGCGATAGCCGGCCGTGTTGGTGGTGGTGCCACGGGCGTCGACGGTGAACCCGCTCAGCACGTGCGCTCCGTCGGCGCTCGGCAGCCCGCCGACGTGGACCGCGTGCGCGACGCGGCCGGGCCTCCGGTTGACGGCGGCATGGACGAGGCCGCACGACTCCGCGTGCCCGACGAGGACGACCGGCCCCGGGCACCGGTCGATCGCCGCCACCACCTCGGCGACATGATCGGCGAGCATGCTGCCGCGCCGGTCGGCCGAGCGGCTGTCGAGCCCGCGCAGCGTGAGCGGATGCGTCCGATGACCCGCTGCCGATACGCGCTCGCACACGTCCTGCCAGGACGATGCGTCGAGCCACAGTCCCGGCACCAGGATGACGTCCATCCACACCTCCGCGGTTGCCGAGACGCCATGCTCTCCCGCCCGCCGTCCCGTGCGCAGGGGCTTGATTGTGCGGTGCCTTTGTGCTTGCCGGCAGCGCCCGGCCCGCACCCTGTCGCGCGGGGCGTCAGATCTCGCCGGCCGCGAGCGCGTCCTCGCAGCCGAGCAGCAGCACGCCCGCGCTCCACGCGTGCGACAGCGTGAGCAGCATGCCCTTCGGCTGGAAGCACTCGGTCTGGTAGTACCGCTCGGTGACCATGCCGCGGTAGGCGTTGAAGTCGCCGTCGAACCGCGCCACGAACTGCCGGAAGCACGCCAGCGTCTCGTGTGCGCGCTCGCGGTAGTGGTCGTCGCCGGTCGCGGCGGCGAGCTCGAGCAGCTCCCTCGTGCAGACCAGCCCGTAGGCGTGCAGATGCTGATTGGATGCCGACGCCTGGTCCGCTCCGCGCGTGCCGAAGTCGAACACGCCGAGCATCGAGGACGGCGCGAACTCGACGTCATAGGTGTAGCGGAAGGTGAGCGCGAAGTCGGCGGCCCGCCGCGCGAGGTCGAGCCAGTGCGCGGCTCCGGTCGCGCGGTGGAGGGCCATGTACGCCATGACGGCGACGTAGCCGTCTTCGCTCGTAACGGCGAGGTCGACGTCCTCCGGCGCGCCGTGCAGATACTCGTCGAGCACGAAGCGCGCGTAGTGGCTTCCGGCCCGCTCCGCGGCCGCGAGGTAGCGCTCGTCCCAGTCCGCGGCCTCGACGAGGGCGCCGACCCACGCGAGTCCCGCCGTGCCGTCCCATGACAGCACCTCGCCCGTCTCGGCGTGGTGGATGCTGCCGAGGTTGCCGTCCTCGCGCTGCCGTGCCACGACCGCGTCGAGGTTCGACCGGGCGGCGGCACGCCACTGGGCGCGGTCGGCGAGGGCCAGCGCCCGCACCAGGAACTGCGTCGCCTCGCCCAGCGTGCGGCTGTGCAGACCGCGGCTGCGCGTCGTCCAGCTCTGCGTCCAGCCCCGGTCGCGGTACCAGACGCCCCACAGCGTGCCGCTGGGCGCCAGCTCCGCCGTGCAGAAGTCGATCACCGACACCGCCGCCGCGCGCAGGGCCGCGGCATCCGTCCGCTCGGCATGGCGCAGCATGGCGTACGCCCACGGGATGCCCGAGACCCAGCCCACGTGCATGGCCTGGCGATCCACCGACCGGCCGTCGCGCCCCGAGACCTCGCGGTCGAACCCCACGGTCTCCAGCAGCACGCCGGGGTCCGGGTCGTAGTGCCAGCGCAGCAGGCCTTCGGCGCTGAGTCGTGCGGCCGTCGGCACGTCGATCCACGGCCGCAGGGGAGCCGTCGGAGCGGACGCCGCATGCAGGATCCGCAGGACGCGCGCGTAGTCGTGGCGGTCCGGGTGCAGCGCGTGCACGCGCACCGCGAGCTCGACCTCGTCGCCGGGCTCGAAGCGGTGCGTCTGCACCTCCGCGGGACGAGGGGCGGCGTCGCCGTAGTAGGTGACGGGGAACTCGCGTGCCGGAAAGGTGACGGCGAGCTCGGCTCCGCCGTCGCGGTGGGCGAACCCGACGCCGGTCAGGCCGAGCGGCGTGACCGGGTCGGCCGACAGGGCGAGACCGGGCGCGTCGGGCGCGGGCCACACCAAGACCGCCGGAGTGGCCGCGCGGTCGGACCGGAAGTGCCATTCGTCGCTCACGAACGCGGCGTGCTGCTCGGCGCCGCGGGCACCCGGCTCGAAGCGCGGGTACAGCCGGTCGTTCGCCGCCGGGCGGTTCTCGCCGTAGAACAGGCCGGGGATCAGCCACCACGGATCGCTCGCGTCCTCCACTCCGACCGACACGCGCACGGCCGCCTCGACGGGCCCGTCGCCGGTGTACCGCACGCGCACGCGATGCTCCTCGCCGTCGCGCTCCACCCGGGTCGCGAAGGCGCTCGGCTCCGCGTCGAGGACCGTCACGCGAAGGCGAGTGGATGCCGGCGCCCCGGCCCGCTCGGTCACGTCGGCTGCTCGCCCAGCGGCCACTCGAGCAGGTCCACCTCGACGATGTCGGCGGCGGGATCCAGCGGCACACGGAACGTGCGCACCTGGTGCGGGCCGAAGTCGCCCTCGATCGTGCGTCCCACGAGCGGGAGGTCGATACGGGCCGTCGCCGGCTCGCCGCGGGTCTCGACCGCGCGCACGATGAGGTCGGCCGGTGCGATGTCGGGTGCGTCCTCGCTGCCCTTGACAGCTGTGACCATGACGGCGCCGCCGCCGTCGTGGGCGAAGCCGTCGCGCGGCGGCAGGTCGCCGTCGTGGAACGACTCGAGCTGCGCACGCACCGGGGCGCCGAGGACGGCGGCCCGGCGCGTCGGCTGCGCCGCCCGCCAGTCACCGGCGTGGGGCACCAGCTCGAGGCTGAAGCGCTGGACGCCCTGGTCCTGGAACGCGTACACGCCGTCCGGTTCCAGCAGCCGCGGGTCGTGCCACGAGTACACGGGACTGCGCACGGCGGTGATGCCGATGCTCGGCACCTCGGTGCCCGCGGAGCCGGCGGGCGAGGCATCCCAGCCGTGCTTCGTCGTCGCGATCACGGTGAGCCCGGCGGGCGCGCCGTCGAGGGTCCCGGTGAGGTCGACCCAGGACTGCGCGGGCTCTTCGGCGCCGTCGACCGGGCGCTCGATCGTGCCATACGGGATCTCGTACGTCGCGGTCGGGTCGTCGAGCCCGACGGGGAAGCGCAGCTTCAGCAGGTGGGCCTTCTCGCGCCAGTCGATCGTCACGTCCACGCGCACGGCGCGTGCGTCGTGCGCGAGCAGGTACTCCTCGACCAGCGTGCTCGCGCCCCACGAGCGCTCCACGCGGACACGGGAGCGCAGCGGGCCGGTCTCTCGCACGACGATGCGGTCCAGCGTCATGGCGTCGCCCGGCCACGCGTACGAGATGACGCGGTGCCCCCACGTGTCGGTGGGGTCGTCGCACACGGCGGTGCGCGGCTGGCCGCGCGTGCCGGCCAGCGGGTCCACCCCGCTCGCCCTGTCGAGCAGCGAGATCACATCGCCCGTCGCGGGGTCGAGCTCGACGCGGAGGTGGGCGTTCTCGATGACCGTGCCGTCGTCCGAGACGCGCAGGCTCGTCTCGGCCGGCAGCGCGGGGCCGGGGAGCATGCGAAAGAGCGCGTAGCCGAGGCCGGGCACGTCGGCGCGGAACGTGACGGCGCCCCGGCTCAGGTCTCCTGTCGTCGCGGTCGACTGCGTGGCCTGTGACACGACCGGCGCTCCGTCGTGGTCGACGATGCGCACGCCGCGCGGCTGCGCGCCGTACTGCATGTCGACGTCGACCGACACCGGCCACGGGTGGGGGTTGAAGACGATGACGGGCTGGGTGGCGGCATCCATCGGGATGTCGATGCGGCGCGCGATGCGGTTGTGGGCGCGAGCGATGATGCGCTTGGAGATCGCCACCGCCTCGCCCAGCTGATCGCGGGCGTCGTCGTACGAGGGCTCGATCGCCGAGCCGGGCAGGATGTCGTGGAACTGGTTGAACAGGATCTGCTTCCACGCGCGCTCGAAGTCCTCGCGCGGGTACTCGGCTCCCGAGAGCGCCGAGTCGACCGCCGCCCAGCGCTCGGCCGACAGGATCGCCCACTGCGCTCGCCGCTGCCACGCCTTGATGCCCGAGTGCGACGAGTAGCACCCCGGCGCGTGGTGCTGCAGGTCGTCGCGGCGCACCGCGAGGCCGTCGAGGAACGCGTCGCCGCGGGCGAGCATCTCGTCGAAGTACGCACGCGGTGACGACATCGTCATCCTCCCGAAGCTGCCCATGCGGTCGTAGCGGTGGATCGACTCGATGTTGGCCTTGGTGGGTCCGCCGCCGTGGTTGCCGACTCCGTAGAAGACCATCATCTCGCCGAGGGAGCGGTCCAGCTGCGCGAGCGACTTCTCGGTCTGGCCCGACACGTCGCCCGGCGGGCTGCAGTACTCGAACGGGATGCGGTACGCCAGCACGCGCGAGCCGTCGCGGGACTCCCACTGGAACAGGGTCTCGTCGAGGTCGCCCTCGTGCGGGCCCGGCCGCAGGAAGCAGTACGTGTCCATGCGCTGCCCGCGCAGGATCTGGGGGAGTGCGGCGCTGTGGCCGAACGGGTCGACGTTCATGCCGACCGTCGCGATCCGGCCGAACCGCGACTGCAGGTAGCGCTGGCCGTACAGCCCCTGGCGGGCGAACGACTCGCCCATGGGCGTGTTGCAGTCCGGCTCGACCCACCAGCCGCCGACGTTGACCCAGCGGCCCTCGGCGACGCGCTCCTGGATGCGGGCGAACAGGTCGGGGTCCTGCTCCTCGACCCATGACAGCAGCACGACCTGATCGCACGTGAAGACGAAGTCGGGGTACTCGTCCATGCGGTCCAGTGCGCTGCGGAACGTCGCCCGCGCCTCCTGGTAGCCCTCCTGCCACGGCCACAGCCACACCGGATCCAGGTGGGCGTTGCCGATCATGTGCAGCGTGCGATCGGGGGTGGCTGCGGGCCGGGGCACCGGCGCCATGCCGCGCGGCTGCTCGCCCGACGGCGCATTGGCGACGGGGGCGCGGCGGGACTGCTCGGTCACCGAGGGGTCGTCGGGGGCGACGCGGCCGGGTGCGGAGGCGTCGACGACCGAGGCGTCTGCGAGGGCGGCCTCGCCGTGTGCCTCCGTCGCCTGGGCGGCGGTCGTCTCGGAGGCCGTGTCGTCGGTGCCGAAGTGCTCGGCCACCCCGGCGCGCTCGCTCGGCGTCGTGGGATCGCTCATGCCGTCTCCTCCCCCGCGGCCCACCCGTCCAGGATCTCGGACAGGGCGTGCAGCAGGAAGGTGTGCAGCTCCTGGATGCGGGGCGTCTCGCGCGACGGCGCGAGGAGCGCATGGTCGGCGAGGGGGCGCGAGGGCCCGCCGTCGCCGCCCGCGAAGAGCAGCGTCGTCGCGCCGTTCGCGCGGGCCGCGGTGAGGCCGTTGACGACGTTCGCCGACCGTCCGCTCGTGGTGAAGGCGACGACAACGTCGCCCGGCCGCGCGAGCGCCTCGACCTGGCGCGAGAACACGTCCTCGAACGCGTAGTCGTTCGCGATGCAGGTCGAGACGGTCGCGTCCGTAGTGAGCGTGACGGCGGGCAGCGGCCGCCGGTCGCGCCGGTAGTGGCCGATGAGCTCGCCGGTGAAGTGCTGCGCGTCGGCGGCACTGCCGCCGTTGCCGAACGTGTACAGCGTGCCGCCCTTCTCGAAGGCGTCGATCAGCACCGCTCCCACGGTGCGGACCTCGTCGAGCAGCGGCTGCGCGTCTCGCGCGGTGCGGATGTGGTCGTCGAGCTGTGCGTCGAGCCAGTCAGACACGGGCGGATCCTTTGAGGTCGAGATGAAGGCTGAGATCGAGGTCGAGGGCGAGCGCCCCGGCACCCACCACGCACACCTCGTCGCCGAGGCCGGCGAGCGTGACGACGGCGCGCGCCGCCGCCGGCGGCATCGCGGTGCGGCCGACGATGTCGCGCACCGGGTCGAGCAGCAGCGCGCCCGAGCGCGTCACGCCGCCGCCGAGCACGACGACGTTCGGCTCGAAGACATTCACCAGATCGGTGACCGCCTGGCCGAGCAGGGCCATGGTCTCGTCCCACAGCTCCCGCGCGAGGGGGTCGCCGGCGGCGGCCGCAGCCGAGACGTGCTCGGCGCGCACGACGGGCAGCGCTCGCAGCGACGATGCGCGGTCGTCATCGGCGAGCAGCTCGCCGGCGCGCACGGCGATGTTCGTGCCCGACGCGTAGGCCTCGAGGCATCCGTGGCGTCCGCACTCGCAGCGGCGCCCGCCCGGTCGCACCATGACGTGACCGAACTCGCCGCCGTTGCCGGCCGCGCCGCGGTGCAGGCGGCCGTCGATGATGGAGCCGCCGCCCACGCCCGTCGACAGTGTGAGGTACAGCGCGATGTCGGCGCCCCGTGCGGCGCCGAAGCGGTGCTCGCCGAGCACCGCCGCGGTCGCGTCGTTCTCGACGACCGCGGGCACCCCGAACGCCTCGGTCGCCATCGCCACGATCGGGACGTCGATCCAGCCCGGCAGGTGAAGGGGACCGGTGAGGATGCCGGCGGCCGCGTCGAGCGGGCCGCCGCAGCTGATCCCGACAGCCGCCGGCGTGCCGACGCCGGCGCTCTCGACGCTGCGCCGGCCCATGTCGAAGAGGTGCGCGATGACCGCGTCCGGACCTCGGTGCTTCTCGGTCGGCTCGGACAGGAAGCCGTGTGTCCGCCCGTCGGGCGTGACCATCGCGACGGCCAGCTTCGTGCCGCCGATATCGAGCGCGAGCACGGGATGCTGCGTTGCCATTCGTTCCTCCGAGCTGCGCGACAACCCTGATCGCGCCCGATGTGACATCGTTCCCACATAGTAGCAAAGCCTGGCGCGCTGACAACGCCGGATTGCGTCAGACGTCGGCGAAGAGCTGGTCCAGCACGTGGCGCGCGAACTCCGCCTGACCCGGCGGTTTGTTCGTGATCATGATGAGGCCCTTCCACAGCGCCCAGCCGCGACCACGCGCCCACGTCCCGTCATCGACGTCGTAGTCCCTGCGGAACTGCTCGCGCGCGGACGCGTGGACCGACGTCCAGCGGAACACGGTGTCGCACGCCGGGTCGCCCGCACCCGAGCACCCGAAGTCGATGACCGCGCGCAGCGTGCCGTCCTGCACGAGCAGGTTGTTGAGCGACACGTCGCCGTGGAACCACACGGGCTCGCCCGTGAACGGCGCCGCGAGCGCGTCCCGCCAGATGCCGCGGGCAAGATCCCGCTCCCGGCCGTGCACGCGATCGACGATCACCGCCATCTCGTCGTCCCAGTGCTCGAGGGGTCCCCCGCGGAAGGCGCTGTGCAGGCCAGGCGCCGGCGCGGCGGTCGTGTCGGCACCGCGCAGCCGCACCAGGAATCCGGCGAGATCCGCCGCGAAGCCCGGCCAGTCGTCGACGGGCGACGCGGATGCCGGTGCCCCCGGCATCCACCGGTACACCGACCACGGCGCGGGGAAGAGCTCGCTCGGCTCGCCCGCGCCCTCGACGGTCGGGATGGGCAGCGGCACCGCCGGCGCCAGCCGGGGCAGCCAGGTCTGCTCCTTCCGTACCTGGGGCACGTAGCCGGGAGCGCTCGGCAGCCGGATGCTGAGGTCGTCGCCGAGGCGGAAGATGCGGTGATCGTTCCCGCCCGCCGCCACGGGGCGGATCGGCAGCGTGCGCCACTGCGGGAACTGCGCCGCGACGAGGGCTCGCGCGAGGTCTTCGTCGATCCGCGCGGCGTCGATCACGTCCATCGTGACCCTCCGCCTACGCGGGCGCGGCGATGGATCCGCGGTCGACGAACTTCGTCGGCATCACGATGGTGCGCACGGGGGCGTCGGGAGTGTCGATGCGTTCGAGCAGCGCCCGCATCGCGGTCGCGCCGAGGGCGCCGGCATCCTGGAATCTCGTCGAGACGCCCGGTTCGACCATGCTCATCCAGGGCGCGTCGTCGAAGCCGACGAGGCTCACGTCGCGGGGGATGCGCAGGCCCAGGGCGGCGGCGGCGCGCCAGGTGCCCTCGGTGAGGACGTTGTTCGCCGCGAACACGGCGGTGGGGCGATCGGGGCGTGACAGGATGCGCCGGGCTGCGGCCATCGCCTCGTCGGCGTCCCACCCTGCCTGGACGATGAGGGACTCGTCGACGCGCACCTTCTTGGCGGCCAGCGCGTCGAGGTAGCCGCGCTGGCGCTCGTCACCCGTCGTCCACTCGGTCTCGTCGATGAGGAGGGCGATGCGCTCGTGCCCCGCCGCCAGCAGACGGGAGGTGGTGTCGCGGGCCGCCGCCCGGTTGTCGACCACGACGGCGTCCGTCGCCCCGGCGTCGAAGCGTCGGTCGACCTCGATGAGGGGGACGCCGATGCGACTGAGGAAGCCGCTCAGCTCGCGCGAGACCGGGGTCGCGATGACGCCCGACACGCGCGAAGCGACCAGCGCCTCGGCGGCCTCGAGCTCGTCGCGGCCGTCTCCGCGCAGGTCGACCAGCACGAGCGTGCGACCGTGGGCGCGGGCCTCTTCGCCGATGCCCGAGGCGAGCTCGGCGTAGAACACGTTGCGCAGGTCCGACACCAGCACGCCGACCGACCGGCTGGTGCGCTGCTTGAGGCTGCGGGCGGTCACGTCGACGACGTATCCGAGCTCCTTCGCGACGTCGCGCACGCGCTGGCGCACCTCGGGCGCCGCGTAGCCGTTGCCCGACAGCGCGCGCGACGCCGTGGACTTCGACACCCCCGCCGCCTCTGCGACCTCGCGGATCGTCGCCCGCACGGCGGGCGTGCGCTCGCTCACGACCCCGCCGCCACGACGTCGAGGATCGCCTCCGCGTGCTGGCCGAGGAGGAGGTCGCCGATCGCGACGTCGATCGCGATGCGCTGTCGGCGTCCGGGTGAGGCCGGGGTCACGGTCAGCTGCACAGAGGTCTCCTCGCCGGGTTCGAGGTCGACCTCGAGTTCGCGCTCGGCTGTGCGCCAGCCTAGCGGCACGACGGGGCGCATCCGTGCGACGGCCCGCTCGGGCAGCGGATTGCGGACGCGCACGCTGTACGACACCGCGTGGCCCGCGACGGCCCTGCGCCGGTACGGGCGCAGGCTCGCGGTCTGCCCGTCCGGTCCGATCGCGCGCGCCTCGGCGGGGAGCAGGCGCTCGTGCAGGTCGTCCACGAGCCGCCCCGACTCGGCGAGGTAGTCGAGATAGGCGTCGTCGACCCAGCGCGGATCCCAGTGCCCGCTGGCCATGAGACCCGGGCCGATGTGGCGGTACAGCTCCGCGCTGCGCACGTAGTCCCCGAGCCGGAAGAGGTTCCGGTACTGGTAATTCATGATGTCGCGCCGGCCGTCGCGGCCGCCGAGACCCTCCTGCTGGTCGCCTGTGAACACGACCTTCACGCCGTCGATGTCGAGCTCGTACGCCACGGCGTAGAGGGTGTGACCGGGCTGCTCGTGCGCGGTGAAGGTGTACTCGTTCCACGTGAACGGCTCGCCCAGCGGCAGCACGCGGTCGGCCACGATGGGGTCGTACCACTGGCAGGGGAGGTCTTCGAGCCACGGGTCGGCCATCGTCGGCGCCACGTTCTCGGGGATCCACAGCGCGGTCCCTTCGACGTCGCGCAGCAGCGGCATGCCCGCGATGTGGTCGTCGTGGTAGTGGGTGGGCAGCGCGACCGAGATGCGCGTCACGCCGTAGAGCTCTCGCAGCGCGGGAAGCGACGCGAGCCACGGCCGGCGGGCGGCGCGCTCCTGGCCGAGCACGAGGCCGGTGGTCATGTCGTAGCCGTAGTCGACGATGAGCGCCTCGCCGGTGTCCGACAGCACGACGTACGAGCACGACATGGACGTGCGGTTGAGCAGCAGGTGCGGGGTGAGCGCGACGAACGGGTCCTCGAGGCGGGCGCGAAGGTCCCACGGGTACGAGCGCCGCGAGTCGACGTACTCCTGCATCGTCTGCGCGAGCAGCTCGAGCACGTGGTCGGGGTCGCGCATGACCTCGCCGTGCGACGGTGCGATCGCCGACAGCCGGTAGCGGTGCAGGAACAGGGCGCTCAGCACGGTCATGGCCGGGCCCTCGTTCTGCGTGTACGACCACTGTGTCGCCGCCAGCGACCACACCTGGCCAGGGCCGTAGACGAGGTCGCCCGTGAAGGCGATGCGCTCGTCGTCCCGGTCCAGCAGATAGCTCACCGAACCGATGGTGTGGCCGGGCGTCGGCACCACCAGCAGGCGCACGCCGGCCGCCTCGACGTGCCGGTACTCGGGCACGGCGGCGTGCACGGGCACCGATTCCAGCAGCGAGAAGCGGTCCTGGCGCAGGTTGTAGTCGTTGTCGAGCTGCCGGCCCTCCCACATCTCCTCGACGCGATCGAACAGCTCGCGCTCGACCGGCGGCACATGGATGCGTGCGCCGTGCTCGACCGCGAGGGGAAGGCCCTGGCCCTGATCGCGATGGTGATGCGTCATGAAGACGTCGGTGATGCGACCGATGCCGAGCTCGGCCAGGTGCGCGAGCGCCCGGCCCGCCCCGAAGTCGATCGCGACGGCATCCCTCGCCCCCTCGGGGGAATCGGGGTCGACGACGAGGTACACGTGGCACGTGTCGGCGATGCGCCACACGCCCCGTGCGATCTCGGTCGCGGTCACGCGAGGCCCTTGCGGTACTCGTCCCACGTGCGGCCGACCACCGAGAGGTGCTCGGGATCGATCGGCTCGTCCTCCACGGACTCAAGGTAGTACAGCGCGGGCACGCCGAGTCCGGACTGCGTCTGCGCGTAGTCGAGCCATTCCGAGCGGTTCGGCATGGGCCACTGATCGGTGTCGACGGGATGCCATGGCAGCACGGCCGCGACGATCTCGTGGCGCGCGCGCAGCTGTGCCGCCACCGACACCGGCCGGCCCGACGCGTCGTGCTCCAGCACGTCGTTCGTGCGGATCATGCCGGTGACATCGCCGAACGACGGGTGCACGGTGTGCGTGATGACGAGTGCCTCGGGCTTGATCCGCTGGGACGCGGAATGGATGCGGGCGACCAGGCGGTGCAGGGCGGCGATGCCCCACACCCCATCGCTGTCGGGTGCCGGGCGCAGCATCGCGCCGCTCGGCGTCCGCTGCGTGAAGTCCACCTTGAAGCCGTCCGCATCCAGCCCCTCGGGCGACAGCAGTCGCTCGATGATCCCGTCCAGGTGCGAGAGGTAGGCGGGACTGCCGGGGTCGGCCGCGATCGCCCGGCCGGCGGCATCCGTCACGCATTCCTCGACGGGGAGTCCTGCGGGATCCCAGGCCTTGAACCACAGCAGCACGCGGCGACCCTCGGCGTGGCGAGCGTCGATCCAGCCGCGCAGGTCGGGCCACGCCTCGGTGTCGGCCTCGGCGCTGCCGTACTGCGCCTGCCAGCGGTCGTCGATCACGACGGTGCCGGGATCGAGGGATGCCGCGGCCAGCGTCGCGAGGAACTCGTCGTAGATCTCCTGGCGGCAGAGGTCGGGCGCCCAGCCCTCTCTGCCTGCCCGGGCGACCTGAGCGCCCCAGCCGCAGAAGATGGGCTCCAGCCACCACGGGCGGACGCCGGGTGCGTCGTCGCCGGCGAAGCCGGCGCGCACCAGGTCGTCGCGGTAGTCGCGCAGGGCCTCGGCGGGGGAGGCGACCGGCTGGATCACGACGGTGGGCGACCGCCAGACGCCGTCGACGGTCGTGTGGCCCTCGTGCGACAGGCGCAGGAGGCCGCCGTCGTCCACCGGATCGAACCGCAGGGTCGTGAACCGCAGGTCTTCGACGGCCGCGCGCAGCCAGGTCGCGAGCCATGGTCCCTCGCCCGGGGTGAACGGGTCGTCGGCGGGAGCCCGGCCGAACGCGAGCGCGAGAGGCGGCGGCGAGAAGACGCCGTTGAGGCGGCCGGGATCGGCGTCGCCGACGACGCCGAGCGATGCGGCCGACCACACCGGGCGCACGAACGCGACCGGCTCGGTGGGGCTCGGCACGTAGAGCGACTGCGCCTCGAAGCCGGAGCGGAACGTTCCGCTCGCGCCGGTGGGAAGGATGCCGTCACCGCCGAGGATCGTGACGTCCGCGATGTCGCCGCCGCCGTGGGCCTCGAGCGTGAGCTCCACGGCGTCGGCCGTGCAGCGCAGCTCGAGCGTGCGCCGGTCCCAGGCGGTGGACTCGGTCGAGACCGTCACGACGACGGCATCCGCTTCTGTCCGCACGTGCGGTTCGCCGAGGCTCATGCTCTCGTCGCGCGCGGTGCTCGTGTGGATGCTCGACAGCGCGCACAGGCGCATCCAGCGCTCGCCGTCGGCGTCGGCGAGCTCGAAGTACGGAGACTTCGCGATGCCCTTGGCGTCGGTGCGCCAGGTCAGCGAGTAGCGGGCGCCGCGGATGGTCCGTCGATGATGGTCACTCGTCAGCGAGGGCGTGTCCATACCTGGAATCCTATGTGATAACGTTCCCAGGTGCTCGAGGACGCCGCACCTTCGCCACCCGTGATCCCCCTCCCGCATCGCGTCGAGACGGGCATCGGCCAGTGGCCCGCGCCCGCACTCGTGGTCGAGGAACGGCTGATCGAGGGGATGCCGACGGAGGCGTACCGGCTGACCGTGGCCGACGGCCGGGCCGTGGTCGAGGCATCCGATGCGCGCGGCCTGCGTCACGCGCGGGCGACGCTCGACGAACTCGCGGACGCGGCGGACGGCCGGGTGCCGGCCGTCCGCATCGAGGATGCGCCGGTGCTGCGGCATCGCGGCATCATCGAGGGCTTCTACGGCGAGCCGTGGTCGCACGAGGAGCGCCTGGCGGCGCTGGCGCTCGCGGGGCGGCTGAAGCTCAACTCGTACGTCTACGCGCCGAAGGACGATCCGTGGCATCGGGAGCGCTGGCGGGAGCCGTATCCGCCGACCGAGCTCGCGCAGCTCGTCGAGCTCGCGGCCGCCGGCGCGGCTGTCGGCGTCGACGTCACCGTCGCGCTGCACCCCGCCGGCTCCATGGTCTTCTCCGACGACGCGGAGCACGAGCTGCTGGCTGCGAAGGCCGAGCAGCTCATGGATGCCGGCATCCCCGCGATCGCTCTGCTCTTCGACGACGTCCCGCAGCAGCCCCGGCACGCGGCCGATCGCGAGCGCTTCGGCGAGGGCGACGCCGCCCTCGGCGCCGCGCACGCCGAGACGGTGCGCCGGTTCGCCGATCGGGTGCTGCGTCGACGCCGACCGGGAGCCGACCTGCTCGTCGTCCCCACCGACTACGCCGGGACTGCCGCGTCGCCGTATCGCTCGGCGTTCGCGGCGGGGCTGCCCGACGAGGCGCTGGTGTGGTGGACGGGCCGCGACATCGTCGTCGGCGAGGTCACGCGCGGCGACATCGACGCCGCCGCCGAGGTGTTCGGCGACCGGCTGCTGCTGTGGGACAACTTCCCCGTCAACGACTTCGACCGCGGCCGGGCGTTCCTCGGCCCGCTCCTCGGCCGCACGCCAGACGTCGCGGGCTCAGGACTGCGCGGCGCGTGGTCGAACCCGATGGTCGAGTTCTGGCCCGGGTGCTTCGGCATCGCCGCGTTCGCGGACTGGGCGTGGAATCCCGGCGCCTACGACCCCATGCGTGCCGCGGCCGCGTCACTGCGGATCGTGGCGGGAGAGGGTGCCGCCGCCCTCGCGCCGCTCGTGCGCACGCTGTCGTCCTGGCCGCCGTCGGCCGCGATGGACGCCGACCTCGCCGCCGCGGCCGATGAGGCGCTGGACGGGCGCGGCGACGACCATCTGCGGTCGCGGCTCGAGGAACTCGTCGGGCTGGCGGAGGTGGCCGGGTCGGTCGAGGTCGAGGTCGGGGTCGGGATTGGGG
>NZ_JAEUAW010000015.1 GCF_019511665.1 Microbacterium jejuense | reverse complement strand
ACGACCTCCTCGGATGAAGGGACGCGTCAGCGCGACAGTGCGAAGCGCAGCGTGTCGAGGCCGACGCCGCCGATGTCGAGCGCGCGCTTGTGGAACTGCTTGATCGAGAACGCGTCGCCCTCACGCTCGGCGACCTCGTCGCGCAGCTGCTCCCAGATGCGCTGGCCCACCTTGTACGCGGGGGCCTGGCCCGGCCAGCCGAGGTAGCGGTTGACCTCGAACTTCACGAACTCATCGGGCATGTTGACGTTGCGCAGCATGAAGTCCAGCGCGTAGTCGGCGTCCCACGTGCCCTGACCGTCGAGGCGCGGCTTCTCCAGGTGCACCCCGATGTCGAGCACGACACGGGCGGCGCGCATGCGCTGACCGTCGAGCATGCCGAGGCGGTCGGCGGGGTCCGACAGGTAACCCAGCTGCTCCATGAGGCGCTCGGCGTACAGGGCCCAGCCCTCGGCGTGCCCTGAAGTGCCGCCGAGCAGACGGCGGTACGTGTTGAGCTGCGCACGGTTGTACACCGCCTGCGCGATCTGCAGGTGGTGGCCCGGAACGCCCTCGTGGTACACCGTGGTGAGTTCGCGCCACGTGTCGAAGTCCTCGACGCCCTCGGGCACCGACCACCACATGCGGCCCGGGCGCGAGAAGTCGTCGGTCGGACCGGTGTAGTAGATGCCGCCTTCCTTGGTGGGGGCGATCATGCACTCGAGCCTGCGGATGGGCTCGGCGATGTCGAAGTGCGTCTTGCCGAGCTCTTCGATCGCGCGGTCGCTGGTCTGCTGCATCCACTTCTGCAGCGCGTCCGTGCCGTACAGCTTGCGGGACGTGTCCTGCTCGAGGAACGCCACCGCCTCTTCGACCGACGCACCGGCCTTGATCTCGTTCGCGACCGCCTCCTGCTCGGCGACCATGCGCGCGAGCTCCTCGACGCCCCACTCGTAGGTCTCGTCGAGGTCGACCGTCGCGCCGAGGAAGCGCTGCGAGTGCAGCGCGTACAGCTCGCGGCCGACCGCGTCCTTCTCGCCGGCCGCCGGGGCGAGCTCATTCGAGAGGAACGAAGAGAGCTCGTCGTAGGCGACGCGGGCCGCGTTGGCGTTGTCGGCGAGATCACGGGCGAGGGATGCCGGAAGCTGCCCCTCCTCAGGCGCCGCCTCGGCCGCGAACGTGGCGAAGAAGCCGCCGTCGGCGGTGTACCGCGCGATCTGCGTCACGACCTCGACGACCTGTCGGCGCGCCGGCACGACGCCCTGCGAGATGCCTTCGCGCAGCGTCGCGACGTAGCCGTCGATTGCGCCGGGCACCGCGGCCAGGCGCGTCGCGATGACCGACCAGTCGTCGGTCGTCGCCGTGGGCATCAGGTCGAAGGCGGAGCGGATGTCCTGCGCGTGCGACGCGATCACGTTCAGGTCACGCAGGTGCCACTTCGCATCGTCGAGGTCGAGGCCTAGCTGGATCTCGCGCGCCAGGTCGTCCTTGGTCACCTCGTCCACGAAGTCGACGGGGGTCGCGGCCTGCAGGGCCGCCAGAGTCTTGCGGCCCTCTTCGGCGAGGCGCTCCTGCCCGGCGGGGCTGTAGTCGCCGAACCGTCCGTTGTGCTCGGTGCGACCGATGTAGGTCGCGAGCGTCGGCTCCAGCTCGGCAAGGGTGTCGACCCACGCATCTGCGATCTTGTCGATCTGCGTGGGCGTGCGGGTTTCGTCTGTCATAGCTCTGAGCCTAAGTGCTGAGTCGGGTGGGATTCAGTCCCGGGCCGCCATTCAGTGCCCGGCCTCGTTCCAGTCGCCGCCGCGGCCGATCTGGACGTCGAGCGGCACCGACAGCTGTGCGGCGTCGCCCATGCGGGTGCGGACGATCTGCTCGGCGGCATCCCACTCCCCCGGCGCGACTTCCACGACGAGCTCGTCGTGGATCTGCAGCAGCACGCGCGAGCGCAGCTCGGCCGCCGCGAAGTCGTCGTGGATGTGGAACAGGGCGATCTTCATGATGTCGGCGGCACTGCCCTGGATCGGGGCGTTGAGCGCCGCGCGCTCGGCGTTCTCGCGCAGCACCCGGTTGGGGCTGGCGAGATCGGGGAACGGACGGCGGCGGCCGAAGATCGTCTCGGTGTAGCCGTCGATGCGCGCCTGCTCGACCGACGAGCGCAGGTAGTCGCGCACGGCGCCGAACCGGGCGAAGTACTCCATCATCAGCTGCTTGGCCTCGGTCTGCTCGATGCGCAGCTGCTTCGACAGGCCGAAGGCCGACAGGCCGTACACGAGTCCGTACGACATCGCCTTGACCTTCGTGCGCATCGCCGGCGTGACGTCCTCCGGCGCGACGCCGAACACGCGCGAGCCGACGAAGCGGTGCGTGTCCTCCCCGGAGTTGAACGCCTCGATGAGCCCCGGGTCCTCCGACAGGTGCGCCATGATGCGCATCTCGATCTGCGAGTAGTCGGCCGTCAGCAAGGTCTCGTAGCCCTCGCCGACCGTGAACGCCGAGCGGATCCGCCGGCTCTCTTCGGTGCGGATCGGGATGTTCTGCAGGTTGGGGTCGGTGCTCGACAGTCGCCCGGTCTGACTGCCCGTCTGCACATACGTGGTGTGGATGCGGCCGTCGTCGCCGATCGCCTTGTCGTTGCCGATCGAGCTGTCGAGCGACTCGATGATCTGCCGCAGCTTGGTGGCCTCGCGGTGCTGCAGCAGCAGGTCGAGGAACGGATGCGGGTTCGTCTCTTGCAGGTCGGCCAGGACGGCGGCATCCGTCGAGTACCCGGTCTTGGTCTTGCGGGTCTTCGGAAGCTGCAGCTCGTCGAACAGCACCTCCTGCAGCTGCTTGGGAGACCCGAGGTTGACCTCGCGGCCGATCGCCGCGTACGCCTCCTGCGCGAGCGCGTCGGCGCGTGCGCCCAGCTCCCCCGAGAAGGTCGACAGCACCTCGTGCGACACTGAGACCCCGGCGAGCTCCATGTCGGCGAGAGTGTGCAGCGTCGGCAGCTCGATGTCGGTCATGACGGCTTCGACGCTCGGCGGAAGCTCGGCGCGCACCGCCTGCGCGACGCGCCGCGTGTACCACGAGAGCTGGCCGGGAGTCGCACCCTCGGTCTCGGGCACGAGCTGCGACGGATCCGCTTCGGGGAGCTTCTCGTCGAGGTACCGGTCGACGAGATCCGCGAGGTTCTTGTCGGGGAAGCTCGGGCGCAGCAGCCACCCGGCCAGCACGACGTCGAAGTCCAGTCCGCCCAGGCGCAGCCCTGCCCGTCGCAGCGCCTTGACCTGCGGCTTGGCGTCGGCGAACACCTTCGGCGCGTCCGACGCGAGCCACGGAGCGAGGGATGCCTCGACCTCGGGCGTCCAGGACGCCTCGGCCGCGGCATCCTTCGTGGCCACGCCGATGCGCGCCGGCAGACCACGCTCGATTGTCAGCGTGACGCCGACCTCGCCCTCTGCCGCCTCGAGCCACGATGCCAGTTCGGGACCCGACAGCTCCGCGGCGACCGGGGCGAGCTCTGCGGCGGCGGAGTTGACCGCCGCCATCTGCTGCTCGATGCCCGCTAGCTCGGCCACGCGCGGGATGAGCGTCTTGAACTCGAGGCGCGAGAAGATGTCGCGCACGGCCTGCGCGTCCATCGGCTGCACCTCGAGGTCGGCGGGGCCGTAGGGAAGCTCGACGTCGCGCAGCAGCCGGTTGAGGCGGCGGTTGCGCCGCACGTCCTCGGTGTGGGCCACGAGGTTGCCGCCGACGACGCCCTTGATGGTCGGCGCCGCGTCGAGCAGCGCGTCGAGCGAGCCGAACTGGTTGAGCCACTTGACCGCGGTCTTCTCACCCACCTTGGGCACGCCGGGAAGGTTGTCGCTCGTCTCTCCGACGAGCGCCGCGATGTCGGGGTACTGCTCGGGCGGCACGCCGTAGCGGTCGATCACCGCCTGACGGTCGTAGCGCTTGAGCTGCGAGACGCCCTGGACGTTCGGGTACAGCAGCGTGATGTCGTCGTTCACGAGCTGGATCGTGTCGCGGTCGCCTGAGCACACGAGCACGTTGAAGCCCTGCTCGGCGCCCTGCGTCGCGAGGGTCGCCAGGATGTCATCGGCCTCGATGTCCTCCTGCTGGAGCACGCGGATGCTCATGGCGGCGAGGCAGTCCTGCAGGAGCGGGATCTGCCCCTTGAACTCGTTCGGCGTCTCGGACCGGTTGGCCTTGTACTCGGAGTACTCGCGCGTGCGGAACGACTGCCGCGAGGTGTCGAACGCGATGGCGAGGTGCGTCGGCTTCTCGGCCTTCAGCAGGTTGATCAGCATCGCGAGGAACCCGTAGATGCCGTTCGTGTGCTGCCCGTCCTTGGTGGAGAAGTTGTCGACCGGCAGCGCGTAGAACGCTCGGTAGGCCAGAGAATGGCCGTCGACGACCAGGAGGGTAGGCTTTGCGGAGTCCGTCACCCTGCCAGCCTAGCCAGGGCCGACGACACCCGAACTCCGCCATCGGGCGCCGTCCGCGCCCGCTCGACCGAAGGTGCGTCATGCCCGATCACTCCCCCGCCGCCGTCGACGGAATCGAGTGGGCGACCGGCCGAGGCATCGGCGCCCTCGCCGAGAAGATGGGGTTCGAATGGCTCGAGTTCTCAGCTGAGCGCGCCGTGGCCCGCATGCCGGTCGAGGGCAACACGCAGCCGGTGGGACTCTTCCACGGCGGTGCCTACGTGGTGCTCGGCGAATCGCTCGGGTCGATGCACGCCAACTTCCACGCCGGACCCGGGCGTCTGGCCGTCGGCGTCGACATCAACGCCACCCACACGCGTTCGGCGACATCCGGCTACGTGACCGGCGTCTGCACGCCGCTGCACCTCGGCCGCAGCATCACCGTCCACGAGATCGTCGTCACCGACGACCAGGGTCGCCGCTGCTCGACCGTGCGCATCACGAACCACATCAAGGATCTGCCGCCGCAGCAATGAGAAGAGTGGATGCCGCGAGCCGCGGCATCCACTCTCCAGAAGTGTGCGTCAGCCCTTCTTGGGCGCGAGCTGCTCGATGATCGCCTTGGCGACGTCCTGCATCGTGAGGCGGCGGTCCATCGACGCCTTCTGGATCCAGCGGAACGCCTCGGGCTCGGACAGGCCCATCTTCTCGTTGAGCAGGCCCTTCGCGCGGTCGACGAGCTTGCGGGTCTCGAAGCGCTCGACCATGTCGGCGACCTCGGCTTCGAGCGTGATGATCTGCTCGTACCGCGCCAGCGCGATCTCGATCGCCGGCAGCAGGTCGTTCGGCGTGAACGGCTTGACGACATATGCCAGGGCGCCGGCCTCGCTCGCGCGCTCGACGAGCTCCTTCTGGCTGAAGGCGGTCAGCAGCACCACCGGCGCGATGTGGTTCTTGCTGAGCTTCTCGGCGGCCGAGATGCCGTCCAGCTGCGGCATCTTGACGTCCATGATCACGAGGTCGGGCCGCAGCTCGGTGGCCAGCGCGACGGCGGTCTCGCCGTCACCGGCCTCGCCGACGACATCGAAACCGTTGTCGCGGAGGATCTCGACGATGTCCAGCCGGATGAGCGACTCATCCTCTGCGACGACGACACGACGGGGGGTGGACGCCGTCGTAGCGGCGGTCTGCTCCTGCTCAGTCACCCGCCAATCCTACGGTATGGTCGTTCGCGGACGCGCGGAGGGTCGCGCGGGCCGGTGTGGCGGAATGGCAGACGCGACCGACTCAAACTCGGTTGCCCGCAAGGGCGTGTGGGTTCGACTCCCACCACCGGCACCTCGAACACGACACGAGACCTGCCCGCTACTGCTGGTGCATCTCCGCACTCATCGTCACGCCGAGCGAGGTGAGGTCGTAACCAGATCATTCGCCTCGTCATCGACGGGACGCTGGCGCAGATCCGCAGCCGTATGAAGATTGCTGACCAGGCAGCGAAATCGGTCGAGCGCGTTCCGTAGCAGCTCGGCGTGCGCTAGACATGTACCAACCGGTCCTGGGGAGGTCGCGTGGGTGTGAGTCGGGTGTGCGCAGGAGTCGTCGCGATCGCTTCAGCGGCCATGCTGCTGACGGGGTGCTCCGTTGGAGAGCCACCCGAGTTCGACCGGGAACAGGCCGCTCAGGACGAGCTCCCCGTCCCCACCTCGGCCGAGGACTGGTCGATCGACCCCGACACGAGCCGCTATGCGGGCGCCGCCGAGGGATATGACCTGTACATCGGCCACCCTGCGGACATGGACGGGATCTGCCTCGTGATGATCGAGGCGAGTACCGAGGCGTGGGAGAGCACGTCGTGCGGTGCGGGCGACGGAGTCGGCACCAAGCTCCCCAGTGGGACCGGCGTAGAGGTCGGCAACTTCCGGTTCCCCGATGGCACCGGCCGCATTCAGCTGAGCGAAAGCGTCGCGATCGTCACCACGACGGGCGACTAGGTCAGCCGGAGGTCTCGACGGGCCTGAGCGCGCCGGCCGCGTCCAGCAGCTTCAAGGAGGCGAGGATAGCGTTGTCGCGGTACGTCTTCGAGCTCGCGACGGCACGCACGGCGTCCACGACCTCCCGTGAGCCGACGACAGCGACAGGTCCTGCGCCGACGTTCTGCTGAGCGCACCACTCGCGCACGGCGGCCTCGTGGGCAGCGCCGGCGAACTTCCCGACATACAGGCGCAGCTCGATCTGCTCAACGTCGTACCCGAATCGGGCGGCGGCGCCGGCGACGACTCCGTCGCGGACGACCGGGTTGTTAATCACGGTGTACTTCGCGTTCCACGACTTGTCCGCGCTGTCGCCCCGCACGTGCTCGGCGACGACACCGCGCGAGCCGAAGAATGACTTCACGGTCGCGAGCACCAGCCGGTCAGAACGCGCGCCGACGAGGTCCACCTCGAACCCGTGGGTCTGGTACTCGGCGTACGCGGTCTTCGACGTCCGAATCTTCACCGGGAACTTCAGTGCCTCTGACACGACGAGGCCCTCGGCCTCCATCGCCAGGGCAACGAACTGCTCGAACGCTTCCACACCGCTGAGCGTAACCGCGCGATGCACTCAGAGCCGTGGCCTCGGGCGCCGCGCACATGCCGACGACGCCGGCCAGGGATCGCGTCAGCGTCCTTGCTGGGCATGATGCGCTTGAAGAGCCCCCGGTCGCGGAGTGTGAGCTCCGTGACCGGGGGCATTCCGCGTTCGGGGGACGCAGTGGAAGTCGTGGCCCCAGCCCCCAGCTTCCTCGGTCGGCGGTGCACGCTCTCCCCAGATCGCGGCACCAAACCGGCCCACTTGTCACGATAGCTTGTCCCCCATTTGGGGGACAAGTCGTCACACCAGGCTTGGGCAGATCCTGAGCTTCCATCTTCTTGCTATTTGGTGTTGCTAAGTACTGGTACTCAGTGTTACTTTGTAGTGGTACTCAGCAAGACAGAGTAGCGACAGAGAGGAGGTGCCCCTCATGGGCAAGCAAGAGACCGAGATGCTCAAGGGCACGCTCGAGGGGATCGTCCTCGCGATCCTGTCCGAGCGTCCCGCCTACGGGTACGAGATCACCGCGTGGCTGCGCGACCAGGGCTTCACCGACATCGCCGAGGGCACGGTGTACGCGCTCCTCGTGCGCGTCGAGCAGCGCGGGCTGGTCGACGTCGAGAAGGTCCCCTCCGAGAAGGGACCGCCGCGCAAGGTGTACACGCTGAACGCGCAGGGACGCGAACAGCTCTCGGAGTTCTGGAGGACGTGGAGCTTCCTCGCAGAGCGGATCGAACAGCTCCACCACGCACACACCGACAACAGCAGCACGACCCAGGAAGGGAACTGACATGGCCGCCAAGTGGTACGAGGTCGTCACCGGCTCGCTCGAGCAGAAGAGGCAGTGGAGGCAGTACAAGGCCCGTGTCGAGGCTCTCCCCGAGCCGTACCGACGCGTCGCCAAGGCCGTCGAGCGCTACCTCATGTATGCGGGCGGCGTCGTCGACGGCGACAGCATGATGACGATGTACGGCGACCTCGCCGATCTATGGGAGCGCGCCGTGGCCGACGGCACGTCGGTGCGCGCCCTCGTCGGCGACGACCCGGCGACCTTCGCCGAGGAGTTCGCCGCCGCCTACAACGGCAGACAGTGGATCGACAAGGAGCGCGACCGCCTCAACAAGGCGATCGACGAAGCGGAACGGGGTGAGCAGCGATGACCGACGCAGCGATCAGCGTCACGGGACTGCAGAAGTCCTACAAGGACCTCCACGTGCTCAAGGGCGTGGACTTCGAGGTGGCGCGGGGCAGCATCTTCGCGCTCCTCGGGTCCAACGGCGCCGGCAAGACCACGGTGGTGCGGATCCTGTCCACCCTGCTGAAGGCGGATGCCGGCACCGCCGCCGTCGGCGGGCACGACGTGTCGGCCGACGCGCAGCGGGTGCGCGAGACGATCAGCCTCACGGGCCAGTTCGCCGCGGTCGACGAGGTGCTCACCGGCCGCGAGAACCTCGTGCTCGTGGCGCAGCTGCGCCACCTCAAGAACCCCGGCGCGATCGCGGACGACCTGCTCGCGCGCTTCTCGCTCACCGAGGCGGGTGGTCGCAGGGCCGGAACCTACTCCGGCGGCATGCGGCGCCGGCTCGACATCGCGATGAGTCTCATCGGCGACCCGTCCGTCATCTTCCTCGACGAGCCGACCACGGGGCTCGACCCCGCCGCGCGTCAGGAGGTGTGGGAGGCCGTCAAGAAGCTCGCCCGCGGCGGCACCACGGTGCTGCTGACGACGCAGTACCTCGAAGAGGCCGAGCAGCTGGCCGACCGCATCGCGATCCTGCACAAGGGCACGATCATCGTCGACGGCACGCTCGACGAGCTCAAGCGTCTGCTGCCCCCCGCGAAGGTCGAATACGTCGAGAGGCAGCCGAGCCTGGAGGACGTCTTCTTCGCCCTCACCGGCGAGACCGACACCGAACCCGTCAAGGAGGAATCATGACCACCGCAACCGTCGGCGCTCCTCGCGCCGCCTCCGGTGCCCGCTTCTTCAGCGACACCGCCGTCCTCACCGGCCGGTCGCTGCGCCACATCCTGCGCAGCCCCGACACGATCATCACGACTGCCGTGACGCCGATCGCCCTGATGCTGCTGTTCGTCTACGTCTTCGGCGGCGCGATCAGCCTCGGCACGGATCAGGGGTCGTACATCGACTACATGCTTCCGGGCATCCTGTTGATCACGATCGCCTCCGGCATCGCCTACACGGCCTACCGGCTGTTCCTCGACATGCAGGGCGGGATCTTCGAGCGGTTCCAGTCGCTGCCGATCTCGCGGTCGGGAGTGCTGTGGGCGCACGTGCTCACGTCGCTCGTGTCGGTCGCGGTGTCGCTGGCGATCGTCATCGGCGTGGCGCTGCTGATGGGCTTCCGCACCGGTGCGAGCTTCGCCGCGTGGCTCGGCGTGGCGGGACTGCTCATGCTCTTCACCCTCGCCCTGACGTGGCTGGCTGTGATCGCGGGCCTGTCGGCGAAGACGGTGGACGGGGCGAGCGCGTTCTCGTACCCGCTGATCTTCCTGCCGTTCATCAGCTCGGCGTTCGTCCCGACCGAGAGCATGCCCGGTCCGGTGCGCTGGTTCGCCGAGAACCAGCCGGTCACATCGATCGTCGACTCGATCCGGGCGCTGTTCGCCGGCCAGCCCGTCGGCAGCGACATCTGGGTGGCGATGGCGTGGCTCGTCGGCATCCTCGTCGTCGCCTACGCGATCTCGATGTCGATCTACCGTCGCAAGATCAGCTGACCGCTCCCCCGCGCCGTGCGCGCAGCAGTGAGAAGAGTGGATGCCTCGGCCCGAGGCATCCACTCTTCTCTTGGTCTTACGCCCCGAAGTACTGGTTGCCGAGGGCCTTGCTCTTCAGCGCGTCGTACTCGCCCTGCGAGATGGTGCCGGCGTCCAGCAGCGCCTTGGCCTTGGCGATGTCGTCGGCGGGGCTCGCCGACGCGGCCGGGCGGTAGTCGTCGGCCTCGGCGACGACACCGCGGCGGGCGGCCTGCGCGCGCTGGGCCATCCCCTTGCCGCGGGCGATCACGTAGATCAGCCCCGTCAGGAACGGCACGAAAACGAGCGCGATGATCCACAGTGCCTTGAACCAGCCGTTGAGCTTGTCGTCGCGGAACAGGTCCATGATGACGACGATCACGATGTACAGATACGCGATGAAGTAGAAGCTCCACAGCAGGAACCAGAAGAAGTCCTGGAAGAACATTCGAGGTACCACTTTCCACGAGAAACGGGCTGACGCGATCACACTAGTGGTCGCGGCAGCCCGTTCGCGGGATCCGGTGTGGATCAGTTGCGTGTCTGGTAGATCGGCGCCTTGCCGTGCACCGCATCGCCCACCTTGTGGATGCGGATGTCGTTGGTGGAGCCGATGATCCCGGGAGGGGAACCCGAGATCACGACGACCTTGTCGCCGACCTTCGCCAGGTCGTTCGACAGCAGGTAGTCGTCGACCTGAATGAACATCAGGTCGGTGTGCGCGACGTGCTCGACGAGTGTCGACTGCACGCCCCACGTGATGGCCATGCGGCGGCGGATCGCCGGCTCGGGCGCGAACCCGATCATGGGGATGCGCGGGCGCAGGCGCGACATGCGGCGCGCGGTGTCGCCCGACTCGGTGAAGATGCAGAGGTACTTCGCGTCGACGAACTCCGCGACCTCCATGGCGGCGAGCGTGATCGCGCCGCCCTGCGTGCGGGGCTTGGTGGTGAGGGGCTGGATGCGCTCCAGGCCGTGCTCCTCGGTCGAGGCCACGATGCGGGCCATCGTCTCGACGACGGTCACCGGGTACTTGCCGACGCTCGTCTCGCCCGAGAGCATGACCGCATCGGCGCCGTCGAGGACGGCGTTGGCGACGTCGCTGGTCTCGGCGCGCGTGGGCACGGGATTCTCGATCATGGACTCGAGCATCTGCGTGGCGACGATGACGGGCTTGGCCATGCGGCGGCACAGCTCGACCGCGCGCTTCTGCACGATCGGCACGGCCTCCAGCGGAAGCTCGACGCCCAGGTCGCCGCGGGCGACCATGATGCCGTCGAACGCGTCGATGATCTCTTCGAGGTTGTCGACGGCCTGCGGCTTCTCGATCTTGGCGATGACGGGCACGTGGCGCCCCTCCTCGGCCATGATGACGTGCACGCGCTGCACGTCCTTCGCGTCGCGCACGAACGACAGTGCGATGAGGTCGGCGCCGGCGCGCAGACCCCAGCGGAGGTCCGCCTCGTCCTTCTCTGACAGCGCGGGGACGTTGACCGCGACACCCGGCAGGTTGATGCCCTTGTTGTTCGAGACGGGACCGGCCACGATCACCTTGGTGGTGACGACGGTGCCGTCGGTCTCGACGACCTGGACGCGCACCTTGCCGTCGTCGATGAGCAGGAAGTCGCCCGGCTTCACGTCGTGCGGCAGCCCCTTGAAGGTCGTGCCGACGATCTCTTTCGTGCCGAGGATGTCTTCGGTGGTGATCTTGAAGATGTCGCCGACGGCGAGCTCGTGGGGGCCGTTCTCGAACTTGCCCAGGCGGATCTTCGGACCCTGCAGGTCGACGAGGATGGCGACGGCGCGACCGGCGTCCTCTGCCGCCTTGCGCACATTGGCGAAGTTGTTGTCGTGGACCGAGTAGTCCCCGTGGCTCAGGTTGAATCGGGCCACATCCACGCCGGCGTCGATGATCGCGCGGACCATCTCATACGTCGAAGTGGCGGGACCCAGGGTGGCGACGATCTTGGCGCGTCTCATCCGTGGTTACTCCGGGTTGGTGAATTGGCGAGTGCCTCGGCCAGCCTACGCGGGCTGCAGGCCGATGGCGATATCGGTCGGGCGGACGGGCTCGGGCAGCTGCGTCTCACCCATCAGGAAGCGGTCGACGCTCGCGGCGACCGCTCGGCCCTCGGCGATCGCCCACACGATGAGCGACTGTCCGCGACCGGCGTCGCCGGCCACGAACACGCCCGGGGCGGTCGTCTGGTAGTCGTCTTCGCGGCGCACGTTGCCCCGCTCGGTGAACCGGGCGCCGAGCTGCTCCTCCAGGAGCGCCTGCTCGGGGCCGGTGAAGCCCATCGCGATGAGCACGAGGTCGGCGGGGATCTCTCGCTCGGTGCCGCTCTTGGGCACGCGGCGGCCGTCGACGAACTCGGTCTCGGCGACGCGCAGCGCGCGCACCTCGCCGGCGTCGTTGGCGAGGAACTCGACGGTCGACGCCAGGTAGGCACGCTCGCCGCCCTCTTCGTGGGCCGACGAGACCTCGAAGAGCGTCGGGTCCATCGGCCACGGCTGGTGCTCGGGACGCTCGCCCGGAGGGCGGCGGCCGATCGCCAGGTTCGTGACGCTCAGGGCGCCGTGGCGGTGAGCCGTGCCGATGCAGTCCGCGCCGGTGTCGCCGCCGCCGATGACGACGACGTGCTTGCCCTCGGCCGTGATCTGGTTGGGCACCGAGTCACCGGCGACCGCCTTGTTCGACTCGACGAGGTACTCCATCGCGAAGTGCACGCCGGCGAGGTCGCGACCGGGGACCGGCAGGTCGCGGGGCACCGTGGAACCGGTGGCGACCACGACTGCGTCGTAGCGGGCACGCAGGTCGGCCCACGTGATGTCCTTGCCGATCTCGACGCCCGCGCGGAAGCGCGTGCCCTCGTCCTGCATCTGGCGAAGGCGCGCCTCGAGGTGCTTCTTCTCCATCTTGAAGTCCGGGATGCCGTACCGCAGGAGTCCGCCGATGCGGTCGTCGCGCTCGAACACGGCGACGGTGTGACCGGCGCGCGTGAGCTGCTGAGCGGCAGCCAGTCCGGCGGGGCCGGAGCCGACGACGGCGACGGTCTTGCCGGTGAGGCGCCCCGGCGGCTCGGGCTCGATCCACCCGTTGGCGAACGCCTCATCGGCGATCGAGACCTCGACCTGCTTGATCGTCACGGCGGGCTGGTTGATGCCGAGCACGCACGCGCTCTCGCACGGCGCGGGGCAGAGCCGCCCGGTGAACTCCGGGAAGTTGTTCGTTGCGTGCAGGCGCTCGCTCGCCGCTCGGCCCTCGCCGCGCCACGTGAGGTCGTTCCACTCCGGGATCAGGTTGCCCAGCGGGCAGCCCTTGTGGCAGAACGGCACGCCGCAGTCCATGCAGCGCCCGGCCTGGCGACGCAGCACAGCCGTGTCGCCCGGCTCATAGAC
This sequence comes from Microbacterium jejuense, assembly GCF_019511665.1. Classification (GTDB taxonomy): domain Bacteria; phylum Actinomycetota; class Actinomycetes; order Actinomycetales; family Microbacteriaceae; genus Microbacterium; species Microbacterium jejuense_A. Next base: position 80,453 of record NZ_JAEUAW010000015.1, on the reverse strand, counting down.
CTCTTTCCAGTCCATGATGCGCACCGGCACCGGCCGCCGCGCAGGCAGCTCGCGCTCGGTGACCTTGAGAAAGCCCTTCGGGTCAGCCACCCGTCACCTCCAGGATGCGGTTCCAGACGACGTCGCCGTCGGGGTCGAGCCCCTGGGCCACCGCCTCCTGGCGGGTCTGCAGCACCGCGGCGTAATCGCGCGGCAGGACCCGGACGAAGTTCTCGCACTCCGCCTCGAAGTCATCGAGGAGGGCTCGGGCGAGAGTGGAATCGGTCTCGGCGACGTGCTGCTCGAGCAGGTCGCGCAGGATCTCGGCGTCGCCCGAGCCGAGCGCACCGAGTTCGAGCTCGCCCGAAGCGAGCGCCTCGCGGTTGACGAGCTTGCTGTCGAGCCGGTAGACGTAGGCGGTGCCGCCCGACATGCCGGCGCCGAGGTTGCGTCCCGTCGCGCCGAGGATCACGGCGAGCCCGCCGGTCATGTACTCCAGCGCGTGGTCGCCCACGCCCTCGACGACCGCCGTCGCACCCGAGTTGCGCACGAAGAACCGCTCCCCCACGACGCCGCGCAGGAACATGGTGCCCTGCGTCGCGCCGTAGCCGATCACGTTGCCCGCGATGACGTTCTTCGACGCGTCGAAGGTCGCCCCGCGCGGCGGACGGACCACGATCTGGCCGCCCGACAGGCCCTTGCCGACGTAGTCGTTCGAGTCGCCCTCGAGGCGCAGCGTGATGCCGGCCGGCATGAATGCGCCGAAGGACTGCCCGGCCGAGCCGGTCAGATTCACGACGATGCTGCCCGACGGCAGGCCGTTCGCGCCGTGCGCCTTCGTGACGTGATGGCCGAGGAGCGTGCCGACAGCGCGCTCGGTGTTGCGGATCGGCAGGTCGATGGTGACCTGGCCGCCGTTCGCGATGACGTCCTGCGCGCGCTCCAGCAGACCCACGTCGAAGTGCTCGTCGAGCTCGTGGAGCTGCGCGGTGGTGTTGCGGCGCGGCTCGTCGTCGGCGAACTGCGGTCCCTGCAGCACGGGAGTGAGGTCGAGACCGCTCGCCTTCCAGTGCCGGACTGCGCCGTCGACATCGAGCAGGTCGCTGCGGCCGATCGCCTCGTCGAGGGTGCGGAAGCCGAGCTCGGCGAGGTACTCGCGCACCTCTTCGGCGATGAACTCCATGAAGTTCACGACGAACTCGGGCTTGCCCGTGAAACGGGCGCGCAGCACGGGGTTCTGCGTCGCGACGCCGACCGGGCACGTGTCGAGGTGGCAGACGCGCATCATGACGCAGCCCTCGACGACGAGCGCCGTCGTCGCGAAGCCGTACTCCTCGGCACCCAGCAGCGCCGCGATGATGACGTCGCGGCCGGTCTTGAGCTGGCCGTCGGCCTGCACCACCACACGGTCGCGCATGCCGTTGAGCATGAGCGTCTGCTGCGTCTCGGCGAGACCCAGCTCCCATGGCGTGCCGGCGTGCTTGAGCGAGTTGAGCGGGCTGGCGCCGGTTCCGCCGTCGTGGCCCGACACCAGGATGACGTCGGCCAGTGCCTTGGCGGTGCCGGCGGCGACCGCCCCGATGCCCGACTGGCTCACGAGCTTCACGTGCACTCGAGCGCCCGGGTTGGCGCGCTTGAGGTCGAAGATCAGCTGCTTGAGGTCCTCGATCGAGTAGATGTCGTGGTGCGGCGGCGGCGAGATGAGTCCCACGCCCGCCGTGCCGCCGCGCGTGCGCGCGATCCACGGGTACACCTTGGTCGGCGGCAGCTGACCGCCCTCGCCGGGCTTGGCGCCCTGCGCGAGCTTGATCTGGATGTCGTCCGCCTCGGTGAGGTACAGGCTCGTGACGCCGAAGCGCCCCGACGCGACCTGCTTGATCGCACTGCGGCGCTCGGGGTCGAGCAGACGCTCGACGTCCTCGCCGCCCTCGCCCGTGTTCGACTTGCCGCCGATCCGGTTCATCGCGATCGCGAGCGTCTCGTGGGCCTCGCGCGAGATCGAGCCGTAGCTCATCGCACCCGTCGAGAACCGCTTCACGATGGAGGACACCGGCTCGACCTCGTCGATGGGCACGGGCGTGCGCCCCTCCGTCTTGAGGGCGAACAGGCCGCGGAGCGTCTTCAGCTCGCTCGCCTGGTCGTCCACGAGCTTCGTGTACTCGCGGAAGATGTCGTACCGGCGCGTGCGCGTCGAGTGCTGCAGCCGGAACACCGTGTCGGGGTTGAACAGGTGCGGAGCCCCGTCGCGGCGCCACTGGTACTCGCCGCCGGTCCAGAGCCGCTCGTGGGCGCGGACCGCGGCATCCTCCGGGTAGGCGAAGTCGTGACGCGCCTGGTTCTCGGCGGCGATCTCTTCGATGCCGATGCCGCCAAGCTTGGACTCGGTGCCGGTGAAGTACGCGTCGACGAACTCCTGCGACAGCCCGACAGCCTCGAAGACCTGCGCGCCGGTGTAGGACGACACCGTCGAGATGCCCATCTTCGACATGATCTTCAGCACGCCCTTGCCGAGCGCGTAGATCACGTTGCGCACGGCCTTCTCGGGCGTGATGCCGGTGATGAAGCCAGAACGCACCAGGTACTCGACGGTCTCCATCGCGAGGTACGGGTTGACCGCCGACGCACCGTAGCCGAGCAGCGTGGCGACGTGGTGGACCTCGCGCACATCGCCCGCCTCGACCAGCAGACCGACCTTCATGCGGTTCTGCTGGCGGATCAGGTGGTGATGCACGGCCGACACCATGAGCAGCGACGGGATCGGGACGAGGTCCTTGTTCGAGTCGCGGTCCGACAGGATGATGAACTCGGCGCCGTCGGCGATCGCCGCGTCGACCTCGTCGCACATCTCGTCGATGCGGGCCTTCATCGTGCCGGGGCCGGCGTCGAAGTGATACAGACCGCGGATCGTGACCGCGCGCCGGCCGGGCATCGTGCGCTCGATGTTCTGGATCTTGGCGAGCTCGTCGTTGTCGAGCACGGGGAAGTCGATCGTGATCTGGCGCGCGTGGTCGGGGCCGGCCGAGAGCAGGTTGCGCTCGGGGCCGATGCCGGTGCGCAGGCTCGTGACCACCTCTTCACGGATCGAGTCCAGCGGCGGGTTCGTCACCTGCGCGAACTGCTGCGTGAAGTAGTCGAACAGCAGGCGCGGACGCTCGCTGAGCACGGCGACGGGGGTGTCGCTGCCCATCGCGCCGAGCGGCTCGGCGCCGGTCTGACCCATCGGCGTGAGGAGGATCCTGACCTCCTCCTCGGTGTACCCGAACGTGCGCTGACGGCGGGTGATCGAGGCGATGGGGTGCACGATGTGCTCGCGCTCCGGCAGCTCCGACAGCTGCAGACGCTGACGCATCCACAGTCCCCAGGGCTGAAGGGTCGCCAGCTGCTGCTTGATCTCCTCGTCCTCGATGATGCGCCGCTGAGCGGTGTCGACGAGGAACATGCGTCCGGGCCGCAGACGGCCGCGGCGCTTGATGCGCTCGGGAGCGAAGTCGAGCACACCCGTCTCGCTGCCGATCACGACGAGGCCGTCGGTCGTCTCGGTCCAGCGCCCGGGACGCAGGCCGTTGCGGTCGAGCGTCGCGCCCACCGACGTGCCGTCGGTGAAGATCAGTGCCGCCGGGCCGTCCCACGGCTCCATCTGCATGGAGTGGTAGTCGTAGAAGTCGCGCAGCTCGGGGCTGATGTCGGCCTGCTTCTCGTAGGCCTCGGGCACCATCATCATGATGGCGTGCGGCAGGCTCCGGCCCGTGAGGGTGAGGAGCTCGAGGACCTCGTCGAACGAGGCCGAGTCGCTGGCGCCTTCGGTGCAGATCGGCAGCAGGGGCTTGATGTCGCCCAGCAGCTCGGACTCGAGTTGCGACTGCCGCGCCCGCATCCAGTTGCGGTTGCCGCCGACGGTGTTGATCTCGCCGTTGTGGGCGAGCATGCGCAGCGGCTGCGCGAGCGGCCACGACGGGAAGGTGTTGGTGGAGTACCGCGAGTGCACGACCGCGAGCTCCGACGCGAAGCGCTCGTCCGACAGGTCGGGGTAGAACGGCTCGAGCTGCAGCGTCGTGACCATGCCCTTGTAGCCGAGCGTCCGCGCCGACAGCGACACGAAGTACGCGTCGAGCTCGTTGCGGGCCCGCGTGCGCAGGCGATAGGCGCGGCGGTCGAGCGCGATGCCCGACAGCGCGGGCGCGCCGCCTTCCCCGGGGTGCGACACGAAGAGCTGCTCGAACGCCGGGCGGGCCTCGAACGCGAGCTTGCCGAGGTTCTCGTCGACAGTCGGCACCTCGCGCCAGCCGAGCACGGTGAGGTTCTCGGATGCCGCGATCCGCTCGATCCCGGCCTTCTGGGCGGCGCGCTCGTCGGCGTCGCGGGGCAGGAACGCCATACCCGCCGCATACTCCCCCACCGGCGGCAGGTCGAAGCCGACCACCGCACGCAGGAACGCGTCGGGCATCTGCGTCAGGATCCCCGCGCCGTCGCCGGTGCCGGCGTCGGAGCCGATGGCGCCGCGGTGCTCGAGGTTGCGCAGCGCGGTGAGCGCCAGATCGATGATGTCGTGCCCGGCTTCGCCGCGCAGCGTGGCGACCATCGCCAGGCCGCACGCGTCCTTCTCGAAGGCAGGGTTGTACATCCCCTGCTTCTGCGGGAACCCGGCGCGGCCGGACGAAGCGGGGATGCTCGCCTCCTGAGAGGCGACGTGACGGGGGCTCGAAGCCATACCTACCGTCCTCACGTTGATAGTCAAGATGGGACGACGTCGGCCCTGGAACGCTCGCTCGGGAACGAGCGGAGCGTTATTTGCTGGCAGGAGTGCTTGTGGCGGTAGCCCCTACGGCCTCGGACGTCGGGGGTTCGCTGACGTCGACGAAGTCGTCGGTGTTCTGCGATTGTACAGCCTGTCCGGCGGTCCACTCGCGGCCGGACACATAGGGCGAGGGCTCCAGGCCGGGGTGACGGCGCTTCTGCACGAAGAAGATCACGATGCCGAGCACGACGCCGAGGATGGCCGCCCACACGTTGCTGCGCAGGCCCAGGATGATCTCGCTCGGGTCGATGCGGATGGACTCCCACACGATGCGGCCGGCGCTGTACCAGACCAGGTACACCGCGAACAGACGGCCCCACTGCAGGCGGAAGCGGCGCCCGACCCACACGATCACCAGCACGCCGAGGAGGTTCCAGATGACCTCGTACAGGAACGTGGGCTGGAACAGCGTGCCCTCGGGCAGGCCGACGGGCCATGCGGGGTTCGGGTAGTCGATCTCCAGGCCCCAGGGGACGTCCGTCGGCCAGCCGAAGAGCTCCTGGTTGAACCAGTTGCCGAAGCGTCCCATCGCCTGCGCCAGCAGGAGCGCCGGCGCGAGGGCGTCGGCGAAGGTCCAGAACCGGATGCCGGTCCACTTGCAGCCGAGCCACGCACCGACGGCGCCGCCGATGAGCGCGCCGTAGATGGCGATGCCGCCCTCCCAGATGTACAGGGCCGACAGCGGATTCGCCCCCTCACCGAAGTAGAAGCCCCAGTGGGTCAGCACGTGGTAGATGCGCGCGCAGATGATCGCCAGCGGCACCGCGAGCAGCGCGATGTCGATCACGACCCACGGCTCGGCTCCGCGCTTGGTGAGGCGGGCATTCGTCCACAGCACCGCGACGATGATGCCCGCGATGATGCACAGCGCGTAGATGTGGATCCGCAGGGGGCCGATGTCGAAGTAGCTGATCGACGGGCTCGGGATGCTGGCGACGACGCTCGCGGCGGCGTTGATCATGGGAGAACCGTGTCCTTGCTGGATCCGTGCATGGGATGCCGGCGCCGGGCGCCGACCAGAGAAGTCTAGTTCGCGCTGCGCGCCGTGCCTGCGGCGAGGGCGCGCGCGGTCTCGGCGAGGCCGTCGAGGCCGCCGTCGCGCAGCGCGCGGACGAGGGCCGTGCCGACGATGGCTCCGTCGGCGTACTCCAGCACGCCCGCCACCTGCTCGGCGTTCGAGATGCCGATGCCGACGCATGCGTGCTCGGCCCCATGGCCGCGCAGGCGGCCGACGAGGGTGCGGGCCGCGGCATCCAACTCGGCACGCTCGCCGGTGATGCCCATCGTCGAGACCGTGTACACGAAGCCCGTGGAGTTTCGGACGATGAGCTCGAGGCGCTCGTCCGTCGAGGTCGGCGCCGCCAGGAACACGCGGTCGAGTCCGGTGCGCTCGCTGGCAGCGATCCACTCGGCCGCCGACTCGGGCGTGATGTCGGGCGTGATGAGACCCGCGCCGCCGGCCGCGAGCAGATCGTCGGCGTAGCGGTCGACGCCGTACTGGAGCACGGGGTTCCAGTACGTCATGACGAGCACCGGCACGTCGACGCGGCGGGTGATCTCGCGCACCGCGGTGAACGTGTCGCGCAGGCGGAACCCGCCCGCGAGAGCGGCCTGCGTGGCCTCCTGGATGACGGTGCCGTCCATGACGGGGTCGGAGTACGGCGGGCCGAGCTCGAGGATGTCGGCGCCGTTCTCGGCCAGGGTGACCGCGGCGTCGATGCTGGTCTGCAGGTCGGGGAAGCCGAGGGGCAGGTAGCCGATGAACGCGCCGCGCCCTTCGGCGTGGGCGGCCTCGATCGCCGCACCCACTCGTGAGCCGGTGGCGCGCGAGGTCATAGCTTCTCCCCTTCGCCGTGCGCGGCGTCGTCGTGCGGGGCTGCCGCTGCCGCGGCAGCATCAGCGCCCTCGTCGTACAGTCCGAAGTAGCGGGCGGCGGTGTCCATGTCCTTATCGCCGCGGCCCGACAGGCAGACGGCGAGGATCGCGTCGGGCCCGAGCTCGCGGCCGATGCGCAGGGCGCCGGCCAGGGCGTGCGCCGACTCGATGGCGGGGATGATGCCCTCCGTCTGCGACAGCAGCCGCAGCGCCTGCATGGCCTCGTCGTCGGTGGCCGGGATGTACTCGGCGCGTCCGATCGATGCCAGCCACGAGTGCTCGGGGCCGACGCCCGGGTAGTCGAGGCCGGCCGAGATCGAGTGCGACTCGATCGTCTGGCCGTCCTCATCCTGCAGCACGAAGGTCTTCGCGCCGTGCAGGACGCCGGGACGGCCGCGTTCGATGGATGCCGCGTGCCGGGGCGTGTCGACGCCATCACCTGCCGCCTCGATGCCGTAGAGCCTGACGCCCTCGTCGTCGAGGAACGCATCGAACATGCCGATCGCGTTGGAGCCGCCGCCGACGCAGGCCAGCACGGCGTCGGGAAGCCGCCCGGCCTCGTCGAGCAGCTGGGCACGTGCCTCTTCGGAGATGACCTTCTGGAAGTCGCGCACCATCGCCGGGAACGGGTGGGGCCCGGCCGCGGTGCCGAAGATGTAGTTGGTCGTCTCGACACTCGCGACCCAGTCGCGGTAGGCGTCGTTGATGGCGTCCTTCAGGGTGCGCGATCCGGTCTTCACCGGCACGACTTCGGCGCCGAGCAGGCGCATGCGGGCGACGTTGAGCGCCTGACGCTCGGTGTCGACCTCGCCCATGTAGATCGTGCAGTCGAAGCCGAAGAGGGCCGCGGCGGTCGCGGTGGCGACGCCGTGCTGACCCGCGCCGGTCTCGGCGATCACGCGCGTCTTGCCGAGTCGCTTCGTGAGCAGCGCCTGGCCGAGCACGTTGTTGATCTTGTGCGAACCGGTGTGGTTGAGGTCCTCGCGCTTGAGGAACACGCGCGCGCCGCCGGCGTGCTCGGCGAACCGCGGCACCTCGGTGATGGGCGACGGGCGCCCGGCGTACGAGTGCAGCAGCCGGACGAACTCGGCCTGGAACGCGGGATCCGCCTTCGCGGCCTCGTACTCGGCCGTCAGCTCGTCGATCGCCGCGATGAGCGACTCGGGCATGTAGCGGCCGCCGAACTCCCCGAAGAAGGGTCCGGATGCCTCGCGAAGACTCATTCGCCTGCCTCCAGGAATGCGCGCAGGGTGGATACGGGGTCGTTCGTCACGAGCGCTTCGCCGACCAGCACGACGTCGGCACCCGCCGCGCGGTAGTGGGCGACGTCGGCGGGGGCCAGGACGGCGGATTCGGCGATCTTCACCGCCCCCGCGGGGATGCGCTCGGCGAGCCGGCCGAACAGGTCGCGGTCGAGCTGGAAGGTCGACAGGTCGCGGGCGTTGACGCCCACGAGCTTCGCGCCGAGATCGGCCGCGCGGTCGACCTCGTCGGCGGAGTGGGTCTCGACCAGTGGCGTCATGCCGAGTTCGAGCACGAGGGCGTGCAGGCGCTGGAGCAGCTCCTGTTCCAGCGCCGCGACGATGAGGAGCACGAGGTCGGCGCCGGACGCGCGCGCTTCGAGCACCTGGTACTCGGTCGCGATGAAGTCCTTGCGCAGAACCGGCAGCGACACGGCGGCCTTGACGGCCTCGAGGTCGGCGAGGCTGCCCTTGAACCGGCGGCCCTCGGTGAGCACCGAGATGGCGGACGCACCGCCCTCTTCGTAGCGGCGGGCCTGCAGGGCGGGGTCGGGGATGTCGGCGAGGTCGCCGCGCGACGGGCTCGCGCGCTTGACCTCGGCGATGATCTTCACACGCTCGGCGGGGGCGAGGGCGGACAGCACGTCCAGAGCGGGGCGCTGCGCGAGCGCCGCGGCCTCCACGGCCGCCAGCGGCCGCTCCGAGGCGCGTGCCTCGGCGTCCTCAACCGCGCCGGCCGTCAGATCGGCCAGCACGCTCAGTGCTCTTTCGCGACGTACTTCGAGCCGTTGACGCCGTAGCCGGCCTTGCCCATCGCCCAGCCGACGATCGCGCCGACGACGAGGAGCGCGGCGGACGCCCACACCAGGACGGGCATGTCGAGGAAGAAGAACAGCGTGCCGAGCGACACGGCCACGAGCATGATCACGACGGCCGTCCAGGCGGCGGGCGAGTGTCCGTGGCCAGGGTCGCCGATGTTGTTGCTCATGGATGTCTCCTTGTGGTTCCGGGCAGAATCTGTGCCGGGCGGGATGCCGCCAGTCTAGCGGTCTAGGCGGTCGGGTCCTCGCCACGCGACAGGTCGTCCCAGTCGTCGATGGCGTGCGATCCGGCGGCGTCGTGGGGACGCGGTCCCGCCGGCGCGGCGGAGGCGGCGGCGTCCTCCGTGCGGTAGCGGCGGCCGGTTCCGGACCAGCGGCGCGCGGTGGCGAGCACGAAAGCGCCCGCGACGACCAACAACGCCCACGCGACGAGCGTGATCGCGGGCCACGCCGACGCGGTGATCGTGGCGATGAGCTGCGACACCGACGTCTCACCGGCGATGCCGGTGGACTCGGTGACCACGGAGGCCACCGCCGACACCGGCTGCTCGAACGCCACCTCCGCGGTGAGCCAGGCCAGGGTGCCGCCGACCAGGATCGCCAGCGCGCCGAACACGTAGCGCAGCACGAGCCCCACGATCGACAGCGCGGCGCCGAGCGCGAGCACGGCGAGGCTCAGCGGGGCGAGCACCGGCACCGCCGACGCGCCGGGCACGTCCAGCGTGTGGTGCGCGCCGTCGGCGAGCTCGACCGTCAGCCATGTCTGCGTCGACGAGATGACGCCGATCGCGCCGCACAGCACGATGACGACGACCGACAGCAGCCGTGCGCGGCGCGTCACGCCGGCAGCTCCGGTCCGCGCGTCGCCTCGAGGTCGTCGGCGTCGAAGCACGTGCGGGTGCCGGTGTGGCACGCGGGCCCCACCTGCTCCACCTGGACGAGGACGGCGTCGCCGTCGCAGTCGAGCCGCGCACCGCGCACGAGCTGGATGTTGCCCGACGTGTCGCCCTTGCGCCAGTACTCCTGCCGCGACCGCGACCAGAACGTGACGCGGCCCTCGGTGAGCGTGCGGCGCAGGGCCTCGGCATCCATCCATCCGAGCATGAGCACCTCGCGGGTGTCCCACTGCTGGATGATCGCGGCGACCAGGCCGTCGCCGTTGAAGGTCACGCGCTCGATGCGCCCATCGACCGTCTCGGTCATGCCGCCACCTCCCGTACCGGGATGCCGTCGGCGAGCAGGGAGCGCTTGACGTCGCCCACCGTGAGCTGGCCGGAGTGGAAGACGGATGCCGCGAGCACGGCGTCCGCGCCGGCCTCGATCGCGGGCCCGAAGTCCTCCGCGCGGCCGGCGCCGCCCGAGGCGATGACGGGGACGCTCGACACCTCGCGCATGAGGCTCACCAGCTCGAGGTCGAAGCCCTCCTTGGTGCCGTCCGCGTCGATGGAGTTGACGAGCAGCTCGCCGGCCCCCCGCTCGATGGCCTCGCGGGCCCACTCGAGGGCGTCGAGGGTCGTCTCGGTGCGGCCGCCGTGGGTCGTCACGACGAAGCCGGAATCGGTGGCCGGCGACCGCTTGACGTCGAGGGACAGCACGAGCACCTGGGCGCCGAACCGGTCCGCGATCTCGTCGAGCAGCGGCGGACGGGCGATCGCGGCGGAGTTGACGCCGATCTTGTCGGCGCCGACGGCGAGCAGGCGGGCCACGTCGTCCGCGCTGCGGACTCCCCCGCCGACGGTGAGCGGGATGAAGACCTCTTCGGCGGTGCGCCTCACGACGTCGTACGTCGTGGCGCGCTCGTCGACGGTCGCCGTCACATCGAGGAACGTGATCTCGTCGGCGCCCTGGCGGAAGTACTCGCGCGCCAGCTCGACCGGGTCGCCCATGTCGCGCAGGTTCTGGAAGTTGACACCCTTCACGACGCGGCCGGCGGCGACGTCCAGGCACGGGATCACACGGCAGACCAGCGACATCACAGCCTCGCGTTGTGGATCGCGGTGACGAGGATGGCGCGGGCGCCGATGCCGTACAGCGCGTCCATCACCTGGTTGACGCCCTTGCGGGCCACCATGACCCGCACCGCGACCCACGCGGGGTCTCGCAGCGGCGAGATGGTGGGCGATTCGACGCCCGGGGCGATCGCGACGGCGGCATCGACGAGGTCGGCCGGCAGGTCGTAGTCGACCATCACGTAGCTGCGCGCGACCATGACGCCGCGCAGTCTCCGCAGCAGCGTCTCGGTTCCCGCGGCCTCGGTCGGCGCGCCGATCAGCACGGCCTCCGACTTGAGGATCACCGGTCCGAACACCTCCAGGCCCGCCTGCCGCAGCGTCGTCCCGGTCTCGACGACATCGGCGATGGCATCGGCGACGCCCAGCTCGACGGCGGATTCGACCGCGCCGTCCAGCGGCACCAGATCGGCCGCGACACCGTGCTCGTCGAGGAACGCGTCGACCAGGCCCGGGTACGACGTCGCGATGCGCACGCCGTCGAGGTCCGCGACGTCCGTGAAGCGGCCCGCGGGGGCGGCGAAGCGGAACGTGGATGCCGCGAACCCGAGCTTCTCGATCTCTCGGGCACCCGGCATCCGGGCATCCAGCAGCAGATCGCGACCGGTGATGCCGACGTCGAGCGCACCCGAGCCGACATAGGTGGCGATGTCTTTGGGACGGAGGTAGAAGAACTCGACCTCGTTGGCGGGGTCGATGACGTGGAGGTCCTTGGGGTCGCGGCGACCGGTGTAGCCCGCCTCGGCGAGCATCTCGGCGGCGGTCTCGGCCAGCGATCCCTTGTTCGGCACGGCGATGCGCAGCATTCGCGGATCCTTAGGTGTGGGAGTGAGAGGGGTCGGAGCAGCGCTCACAGATGTCGGTAGACATCCTCGAGGCTCAGTCCCTTCGCGAGCATCAGCACCTGCAGGTGGTACAGCAGCTGCGAGATCTCTTCGGCCGCGGCATCCGTCGACTCGTACTCGGCGGCCATCCACACCTCGGCGGCCTCTTCGACGATCTTCTTGCCGATCGTGTGCACGCCGGCGTCCAGTTCTGCGACGGTCCCCGATCCCTCGGGGCGCTCGACCGCCTTCGCGGTCAGCTCGGCGAACAGGGCATCGAACGTCTTCACCATGCCAGGGTATCGAACCGGCAGGGCGTCCCGGCGCCGCGTGACGGCCGGACCCGGCGCCCGGGCTCAGTGCGCGAGGATGCTGAGGCCGATGACGAGCATGCCGAGCACCGTCGTCGCGACCAGCCCCGCGATGCGCCAGGGCCACGAGCTGCCGTTGCGTGCGGCGTTGGCATACCCGATCACCGCGAGCATCACGATGCCGCTCGCGAGGGCGAGGAAGTACGCCGTGTACTCCTCGACGAGTCCGAGCGTGCCCAGCAGCAGCAGGGCCGCCGGCACCAGCATCGCCACGAGCATCCCCGAGGCATGCCGTGCGCCGCCTGCGATCGCGGCCGGCAAGGGCTTGGCCGGGCGCTCGGCCCGGCTCGCCACGACGGCGGCGTAGATGTGCGCGAGCCAGAAGATGACCACGGTGCCGACGACGAACAGCAGCACCTCGAAGTCGGTGTCCTCCTCCCAGCCGACAGCGATGAGCGCCGTGACCAGGACCAGTCCGTACACCGCATGCTCTCCGCTGTAGGCGTCGAGCAGGCGATGGATGCGACGACGCGGCTGCGGCGGCGGTGTCACTGTCTCGTCGTCGGTCGACATGTTCCCTCGCGTCCTGGGCCGCACCGGTCGCCCGGAGCGCCCGGTCAGTGGATGTGGTGCGCCGCCGCGGCGGCCCGCAGGCCCGCGATCGCGTTCGCGGGGTCGCCGGCGCCGAAGACGGCCGATCCCGCGACGAAGGTGTCGGCACCGGCTTCGGCGGCCTGCGCGATCGTCGACGCCCCGATGCCGCCGTCGACCTGCAGCCACACCGACGACCCGCGCCGGCGTGCCTCCTCGGCGAGCCGACGCAGCTTGGGCATGGTCTCGGGCATGAAGGACTGGCCGCCGAAGCCCGGCTCGACGGTCATCACGAGGATCTGGTCGAAGTCGTCGAGCAGATCGAACAGGCTCTCCACCGGGGTGGCCGGCTTGACGGCGACCCCGGCCCGCGAGCCGATGTCGCGCAGACGCCGCGCCAGCGCGACGGGCTCGGTCGCGGCCTCGAGGTGGAACGTGACCGACGCCGCGCCGATCTCGGCGTAGCCGGGCGCCCAGCGGTCGGGATCGGTGATCATCAGGTGGACGTCCAGCGGCACGGGACTCGTGGCCTGGACGCGTTCGACCATCTGCGGCCCGAACGTGAGGTTCGGGACGAAGTGGTTGTCCATCACGTCGACGTGGACGAAGTCCGCCGTGGCGATGCGGGCGAGCTCGGCCTGCATGTTCACGAAGTCCGCAGCGAGGATGCTGGGATTGATGCGGATGCCGTCGTCGCGGCCGGTCTCGGAGGTCGGGGGCACGCGTCCATTATGGTCGAGCGCCTGCCGTCGGCGCCCCGCGGCCGCCGCGAGGGTTCAGACGCGACGCAGCAGCGAGATCGACATGCCGTCGGTGTTGTGCCGGTGCGGCCACAGCTGCGCGCGCCCGCTGCCGTCGGCCTGCGGCGGGAGCGCCGGGTCGGAGTCCGACAGCGACGTGACGACGTCGCGCGCCGAGAGCTCTTCGAGCGCCTCGCCCCACTCGCGGCGGATGTCGGCCACGACGGCCGCGGTCTCGGCCAGATGCGGGGAGCACGTGACGTACGCCACGACGCCGCCCGGCTTGAGCGCCCCCACGGCGGAGGTCAGCAGCTCGCGCTGCAGTGTCGTGAGCGCGGGCACATCGCCCGGCGACTTGCGCCAGCGTGCCTCCGGGCGCCGCCGCAGCGCCCCGAGTCCCGTGCAGGGCGCATCGACCAGGATGCGGTCGTACGTGTCGGGTGCGGCCTCGGCCCGTGCCCTGCCGTCCTCTTCCGACACCGGCACGTCGAGCGGGACGCCGGCGATCGCCTGGCGGACCAGTCCCGCACGCGCGGGCGAGATCTCGTTCGCCTCCAGCCGTGCGCCGTGCGCGAGCGCCTCCGCCGCGAGCACCGCGGTCTTGCCGCCCGGTCCCGCGCACAGGTCGAGCCAGCGCTCGCCCTCGGCGACGGGCAGGGCGCGGGTGAGGGCGAGCGCCGCCAGCTGCGAGCCCTCGTCCTGCACCCTGATGCGGCCGTCGGAGCCGCGCACGGTCTGGTCGGGGTCTCCCCCGCCGAGGCGGAATCCGATCGGCGAGAACGGCGTCCGCCGCGCGTCGTCCGGCGCCTCGGCGAGGCCGGGCAGCGCCGCCATCGTGACCCGCGGCGACGCGTTGTCGGCCGTCAGCAGTGCTTCGAGCTCGTCGGCGCGTCCCTCTGCGCCCAGGGCCCGCCGGAGCGCGCGCACCACCCACACCGGGTGCGAGAAGAGAAGACCGAGCTGCTCGTCGTCCGAGCGGGCGCTGGCGGCGACGTGCGTCATCCAGTCGCCGGGCGTGTCGCGCGAGACGCGCCGCAGCACGGCGTTGGCGAATCCCGCGGCGCCCCGCCCGCCGGCAGCGCGGGCCAGCTCGACGGATTCATTGACCGCCGCGTGCGATGCGACGCGTGTCGACAGCAGCTGGTGCACGCCCAGTCGCAGGGCGTCGAGCACTGCGGGGTCGATGCTGGCGACGGGCCGGTCGGCGGCGATCGCGATGACGGCGTCGTAGGTGCCCTGACGGCGCAGCGTGCCGTACGTGAGCTCGGTCGTGAGTGCGGCGTCGGCGGGCGACAGCTCGGCGCGCGCGATCGCGGTCGGCAGCAGCAGGTTGGCGTACGCGTCGGATTCGTGCACGGCCCGCAGCGTCTCGTAGGCGATGCGGCGCGCGGCGACGGTGCGGCTCATGATCCGGCCACCGGTGCCTCGCGCAGTCCGCGCCACCAGTCGGCGGCGCGCATCGCCCCCTTGCCGGCCGGCTGCACCGTCTCGAGCACGACGGGTGCCGAGCCGGTGCCGGCGAGCACCCGCTTGTCATGCAGCGCGAGCCGCCCCGGTGCGAGCACCGGCGCATCGGCAGGCGCTGCCGCGACCGCGAGCACCTTGAGGCGTGCGCCCTCGATCGTGGTGTGGGCTCCGGGCTCGGGGGTGACGCCGCGGATCCGTCCGAGGACGGCGCCCGCCGGCTCGTCCCACCGGATGCGTCCGTCGTCGTCCCCGAGCTTCGAGGCATACGTCGGCTCGCCCTGCTGCGGCTGCGCCACCGCCGTCCCCGCGGCGATGCCGGCCACGACGTCGGCGAGGAGCTCGGCGCCGTCGTCGGCGAGCCTGGTCAGCAGGTCGCCGGCCGTCGCATCCTCGGGGATGTCCATCGCGAGCTCGCCGAACACGTCTCCCGCGTCGAGCTCGGGGACCAGCTGGAAGACGCTCGCCCCGGTGGCGGCATCCCCCGCGATCAGCGCGTGCTGCACGGGCGCGGCTCCGCGCCACCGCGGCAGCAGCGAGAAGTGCAGGTTGATCCAGCCGTGTGCCGGCGCCGAGAGCAGCGGCTCGCGCACCAGACCGCCGTAGGCCACGATGACGCCGAGGTCCGGCTCCAGCGCGGTGATCTCGGCGGTCACGTCGGCGTCCAGCCGGTCGGCGCGGATGACGGGAAGCCCCAGCTCTTCGGCCGCCGCCGCCACGGGCGACGGTGTGAGCACGCGCTTGCGGCCCAGCGGTGCGTCGCGACGCGTGACCACGGCGACGACATCGTGAGGGGATGCCGCAAGCCGTCGCAGCGACGGGACCGCCGGCGCGGGAGTGCCGGCGAAGACGAGGCGCATGGGGCTCCAGATCTGTGGCGTTCGAGAGGGATCAGAGATCGAGGTCGGGCACATCGACCCGCACCCTCAGTGTATTGGCGGCGCCGGCAGGGCGCCCCTTCGCCGGTCGGCGTCCCTTGACGGCCTGGCTCACGACAGCCGCACGGAGGGACTCGGTCACGTGCGCACCGAGGCCGTAGTCGAATCGCACGAGAGCCCGCACCCCCTCGCCGCGCGGGATGGGGCCGAGCACAGCCTCGGCATCGAGTGCGGGCACCGCGCGGCGCAGTTCGTGCAGGGCGGTCTCGACCGCCCTGCGAGGGCCGTCGACAGCGGCGACCCGCACGGTGGGCGGCATGCGCAGCGGCGCACGATCGGCAAGCTCAGACCGCGCGTACGCTGCCTGCGTCCAGGTCGCCAGTGCGCGCGCGATGTCGCCGCCCACGCCGACCAGGTGCACGGGCGCGCCCGGTGCGGCCAGGGCTGCCGCATTGGACCACCAGCGCAGGCACGACTCGCCGATCCGCAGATCATCGGCCATCAGCATCCGGTCGCCGTCGAGCAGGATGACGGCGCGGTAGCCCCCGGCGGCCAGTGGCTCGGCGCCCCGTGTGGCCACCACGAGCGCCGGCCGCTCGTCGACCGTCGCCACCGGGTGGTCGCCGTCGGCGACGATGACGCGCGTGCCGGGAAAGGCACGGCCGAGCTCGTCCGCGGTGCGCTCGCTGCCCGAGGAGGCCATGCGCAGCATGGTCGACGAGCACTCGGGGCAGGCCCACGCGTTGGCTGAGCGCCCGCACCACGTGCACGTGGGAACGGCGCCGTGGCGGGCGGCGTGCAGCGGCCCGCCGCAGTGCGGGCAGCGCGCGGGATGCCGGCACTTCGCGCACACGAGCACCGGTGCGTAGCCCGGGCGCGACACCTGCACGAGCACCGGCCCCTCGGTCAGCGCCTCACGCGCGGCCGCGAACGCCGCGGACGGCACGCGCGCCGCACGCGACTCGCCCTCGCGGTGGGCTGTGAGCACGACGCGTGGGCTCCGCCGGCGCGCCGCGGGCAGGTCGCGCACCCAGCCGACGCCGACGAGGCGCTCCACGTCCGTCGTGCGCGTGTGCCCGGCGAAGACGAGGGCGCCGCCGTCGAGCTCCTGCCGCAGCAGCGCCGCGTCGCGGGCGTGCACGCCGGGGCTGAGCGGCTCGCCGAACAGCGGATCGCCGTCGTCCCACAGCGCGACGAGGCCGAGCTCGGCGACGGGGGCGTACACGGCGGACCGGTTGCCGATCACGACGCACGGCGCGTCGGACAGGGTCCGCAGGAACGCCGTGTAGCGCGCCGGTCCGCTCTGCTTCGCGTCGTCGCGCACCAGCGCATCGGGGGGCACCCACGCCTGCAGCACGGCCTCGAGCTGAGCGCGGTCGCGGTGATCGGGTACGGCGACGACGGCGCTGCGTCCCTCGACGAGCGTCCTCACGGCGGCGGCGGCGAGGAGCACCGCCCACGCGCCGACCGGTGCCCCGTCGGCGAGGCGCGCGGGCTGGGGCGGGGCGTCGACGGCCAGGCGGGAGCCCTTGACGAGTTCTTCGGCAAGACCGGGATACTCGGCGAGCACCCCTTCCGACCACGTGCGCGCCTCGGCCGGCAGCTCGGGCCGTTGCGGAGGATCCGCCGCGAGCCACGCCTTCTCGGCCCGCACCATGCGCTTGGGGATCGCCAGGCGGAGGATGTCGCCCGCCGAACCGGCGGCGCGGTCGGCGGCGCGGCGCGCGAGCGCGTACAGCCGCGGCGTCAGCACCGGCATCGGCGAGACGACGGCCTCCAGCTGCGAGAGCGGCCGGTCGGAGGCATCCGGTTCGCCGAGTTCGACGAGGTATCCGTCGATCACGCGCCCCGCGCTGCGCAGCGGCACGCGGACGCGCACGCCCGGCTGTGCCTCGGCGGCGAGCTCGTCCGGGATCTCGTAGTCGAACAGGCGGTCGAGCTGCGGCAGGGGCGAGTCCAGCAGCACGCGCGCGACACGCCGCCGGCGGACGGGCGATGGCACCGTATCGCCGCCGACCTGTGCCTCCTCTGGCACCGCGCTCACGCGGCCCGCGTCAGAGCCCGGCGGCCGCGCGCAGAGCGTCGGCGCGGTCGGTGCGCTCCCACGTGAAGTCCGGCAGCTCGCGGCCGAAATGGCCGTACGCCGCCGTCTGGGCGTAGATCGGACGCAGCAGGTCGAGCTGATCGATGATCGCCTTGGGGCGCAGGTCGAACACATCCAGGATGGCGCGCGTGATCACCTCGTCGGCGACGCGGCCGGTGCCGAACGTCTCGACGTACAGACCCACGGGCTTGGCCTTGCCGATCGCGTAGGCGACCTGGACCTCCAGGCGGTCGGCCAGTCCGGCGGCGACGGCGTTCTTGGCGACCCAGCGCATGGCGTATGCCGCCGAGCGGTCGACTTTCGACGGGTCCTTGCCGCTGAAGGCGCCGCCGCCGTGACGGGATGCGCCGCCATACGTGTCGATGATGATCTTGCGGCCGGTGAGACCGGCGTCGCCCTTCGGGCCGCCGATCACGAACGGGCCGGCCGGGTTGATGTAGAACTTCACGTCGGACACGTCCAGGCCTGTCGCCTCGAGCACGGGGTCGATGACCTCGGCGCGCACCGCGGCGCGCAGCGCCTTCTGCGAGATGTCGGGGTGGTGCTGCGTCGACAGGACGACGGAGTCGACGGTCTTCGGCGTGTCGCCGTCGTATCCGAGCGTGACCTGGGTCTTTCCGTCGGGGCGGAGGAACGGCAGCTCACCCGACCGGCGCACGGCCGTCAGGCGCTCGGCCATGCGGTGCGCCGTCCACGCGGCCATCGGCATGAGCTGCGGCGTCTCGGTCGTCGCGTAGCCGAACATGATGCCCTGGTCGCCCGCGCCCTGCAGGTCGTGCGGGTCCTCCGAGCCGTCCTCGCGGCGCTCGAACGCCTTGTCGACACCCGCGGCGATGTCGGAGGACTGGGCGCCGATCGACACGCTCACGCCGCACGAATCGCCGTCGAAGCCGGTCTCGCTGGAGGTGTAGCCGATGCGATTGACGACGTCGCGCACGATGGCGGGGATCTCGACGTACGCCGAGGTCGAGACCTCGCCGGCGACGTGCACCAGGCCCGTGGTCACGAGCGTCTCGACGGCGACGCGGCCGTTCGGGTCGGCCGTGAGGATCGCGTCGAGGATCGAGTCCGAGATCTGGTCGCAGATCTTGTCGGGGTGGCCCTCCGTCACGGACTCGGACGTGAACAGGCGCAGGTCGGTCATCGATACTCCAGTAGTCGTGGTCCGGGGCGGACACCAGTATGCCCCCGAGGCCGGACATCGCCGTCCTCGGGGGCATATCGGTCGTAACGGGGATTACTCCGCGCGGCGCAGGCGCAGCTTGTCCTCGTGGATCTCGTGCATCGCGATCGTCAGCGGCTTGTCCTCGACGGTCGAGTCGACGAGCGGCCCCACGTTGTCGAAGAGGTTGCCCTCGTGCAGGTCGGAGTAGTAGTCGTTGATCTGGCGCGCGCGCTTGGACGCGAAGATCACGAGCTGGTACTTCGAGTCGACCTTCTCGAGCAGGCTGTCGATGGGGGGCTCGATGATGCCCTGGTTCGTTCCGGCCATGGGAACCTCCTGGTCTGACGGTGTCTTGGGCGCGCGCAAGCCGCGCGCGGACGCATCCGACCAGTCTACCCGGTCGGCGCCGCAGGCGCTTCACCCTGCGCGGATCAGCGCGTGAGGCGGGCGACCTCGTCGGCGGCACGGGCGACGTCGTCGTTGACGACGCGGTAGTCGAACTCGCCCTGCGAGGCGAGCTCGGTCTTGGCCGTACGCAGGCGGCGGGCGCGCTCTGGGGCGTCCTCGGTGCCGCGGCCGACGAGGCGCTGCACGAGCTCGTCCCAGCTGGGCGGCAGCAGGAAGACGAGGGTCGCCGACGGGTCGGCGTCGCGCACCTGGCGGGCTCCCTGCAGGTCGATCTCGAGCAGCACCGTGCGCCCTTCGGCCAGGGCCTTCTCGATCGGACCGCGCGGCGTGCCGTAGCGATGGGCGTTGTGCACCGTGGCGTGCTCGAGCAGCTCGCCGTCGGCGATCATGCGGTCGAACTCGGCGTCGTCGACGAAGAAGTAGTGCTCGCCGTCGACCTCGCCCGGACGCGGTGCGCGCGTCGTGGCCGACACCGAGAGCATGATCTCGGGGTGGTGCTCCTTGATGTACGCGGCCACCGTTCCCTTGCCGACGGCCGTGGGGCCGGCGAGCACGACGAGGCGGCTGCGGCCGCCGCGCGGCTGGAGCTCGGGCCAGCGGGCATCGAGGAACGCGCGCAGCTCTTCGCGCTGGCGCGAGCCGAGACCGCCCAGACGCTTTACCGGCGAGATCTCGAGGTCGTGCAGGATGCGGTCGCGCTTGCCCTCGCCGATCGCGGGGATCGCGGTCAAGAACTCGGGGACGCGCATCGCCCCCGCCGGCGACGACGGATCGGCCAGGGCACGCCGCAGCAGCTCCTGCGGAGTGATGACGCGCATGGCGACATCCTTCTTGAGGGCGGCGCGTTCGCGTCGCGCTGCGACGGCGCGACGGGATGCCGCCACCCGGTCGACCTCGGGCGGCCGCGCGGGGGTATGTGGCGAAACGCCATTTTCGGGGGTGCGTGAATCGGGCATGTCAATCACCACGGTTGAGATGGGCGAGCTCTGAATACGCGCATCGAGCCGGTCGGGTCCGGCTTATGGGTGCGCGGCCCTCCGACGGTATCACCGCAGGGGCGGGCGGAACGAAACCACTCCGTGGCGCGGGAATTCTTCCCGCACGCACCCGCCGGAGGACAGCGTTTACCGCGGCGCTGCGGCGGCATACAGCGCCGCACGCTCGGCGATCCGCGCCGCGACGGCGTCGGGACCGGCCGAGAGGATGCTGCGGCTCTCGGACGCGATCACGGCCGGTGCGAGAGCGCCGTACGTCTCCTCCAGGTGCTGCGGCTGCGCGCCCTGATGACCGAAGCCGGGACCCAGGATCGGCGCGACCGGCGAGAAGGGCCGCAGACCGGCATCCTCCCAGTCCACCGTGCCGCCGATGACGAAGCCGAGCGACGCCCACTCCCCCTCCGGAGTCGTGCGCGCATTGCGTGCGGAGACCTCGCGCACGACCTCGGCCGACACGGTGGTGCCGGTCGGCGCGAGGGCGCGCTGCAGCGGCAGAGCCTCGGGGTTGCTCGTCGCCGCGAGCACGAGCACGCCCTTGCCGTGACGCTCGGCAAGGGCGAACGTGCCGTCGAGGGAGCCGACGCCGAGGTACGGACTGGCCGTCATGGCGTCGGCCTCCAGCGGCGAACCGGGCGTCAGCCACGCCTCGGCGTAGGCGTCCATGGTCGTGCCGATGTCGCCGCGCTTCGCGTCGGCGATCACCACGAGGCCCGCGTCCCGCGCCGCGGCGAGGACGTCCTCGAGCGCCGCGAACCCCGCGGACCCGTAGCGCTCGAAGAACGACACCTGCGGCTTCACGATGCCGACGCGCCCCGCGGCGGCCTCGACCACGCGCAGCCCGAAGTCGCGGGCGGCGGCGGCTGAGGCATCCATCCCCCACTCGGCCAGCAGATGCGGGTGCGGGTCGATGCCGACGCACAGCTGCCCGTGCGACGCGAAGGCCGCACGGACGCGCTGAGCGAACGTGGTCATGCGCGCGCCTGCCGGTCGATGGCGTACTCCTGCAGACTCTTGACGTCGAAGCCCTCCCGCAGCACCGGCAGTGCGCTCACGGCGGCACCGAGCACGGCCATCGTGGTGAACAGTGCCTTGTCGCCGGCCACCGCGGCGGCCCGGATCTCGTAGCCGTCGGCGCGCGCTGCGCCGCCGGACGGGGTGTTCACGACGATGTCGATGTCGCCGGCGTTGATGAGGTCGACGATGTTGGTCGCGCCGGAGTCCTGCGTCTCGGAGTACTTGCTCACCACGCGCACATCGATGCCGTTGCGCGCGAGGATCTCGGCCGTGCCCTCGGTCGCGACGAGGTCGAAGCCCAGCTCCTGCAGGCGGTGCGCGGGCAGGATCACGGCGCGCTTGTCGCTGTCGGCGACCGAGATGAACACGGTGCCCGACTGCGGCATGCCGCCGTACGCGGCCTCCTGCGACTTCGCGAACGCCGTCGGGAAGTCGCGGTCGATGCCCATGACCTCGCCGGTCGAGCGCATCTCGGGGCCGAGCACGGAGTCGACGGTCTGGCCTTCGCGAGTGCGGAACCGCTTGAAGGGCAGCACGGCCTCCTTGACGGCGACCGGTGCGTCGAGCGGGACGCGCGAGCCGTCCTGCTCGGGAAGCAGCCCCTCCGCTTTTAGCTCGGCGACCGTGGCGCCGGCCATGATGCGCGACGCGGCCTTCGCGAGCGGGATGCCGAGCGCCTTCGACACGAACGGCACCGTGCGGCTCGCACGCGGATTCGCCTCGATGACGTACAGCACGCCCGCCGAGATGGCGAACTGCACGTTGAGCAGACCCCGCACGCCCACGCCCTCGGCGATGGCGTGCGTGGCCTCGCGGACGCGGTCGATGTCGGTGCGGCCGAGGCTCACCGGCGGCAGCGTGCAGGACGAGTCGCCGGAGTGGATGCCGGCTTCCTCCAGGTGCTCCATGACACCGCCGACGTACAGCTCCTCGCCGTCGAACAGGGCGTCGACGTCGATCTCGATCGCGTCGTCGAGGAAGCGGTCCACCAGCAGGGGCAGGCCCGGGCCGATGATCGCCTGGTCGGCGATGCGCACGAAGTAGTCGCGCAGCGCCTCGGTCGAGTACACGATCTCCATGCCGCGGCCGCCGAGCACGAAGCTCGGGCGCACCAGCACCGGGTAGCCGATCTCTTCGGCCACCGCGACCGCGCCCTCGACGTCGATCGCGGTGCCGTTGCGCGGAGCGACGAGACCCGCGTCGTCGAGCAGGCGCGAGAACAGCTCGCGCTCCTCGGCGAGGTCGATCGCGGCGGGCTTGGTGCCCAGGATCGTGTACCCCGCCTCTTCGATGCCCTTCGCCAGACCCAGCGGCGTCTGGCCGCCGAGCTGGCAGACCACGCCCAGGATGGTGCCGGACTGCGCCTCGGCGTGCAGCACCTCCAGGACGTCCTCGAGCGTCAGCGGCTCGAAGTACAGGCGGTCGGAGGTGTCGTAGTCGGTCGAGACCGTCTCGGGGTTGCAGTTCACCATGACCGTCTCGTAGCCGGCGGCGGCGAGGGCGAACGACGCGTGCACGCACGAGTAGTCGAACTCCACGCCCTGGCCGATGCGGTTCGGCCCCGAGCCGATGATGACGACCTTCGTCCGCTCCGACGGCGTGACCTCGGTCTCGACGTCGTAGCTGGAGTAGTGGTACGGCGTCAGAGCCGGGAACTCCCCCGCGCACGTGTCGACGGTCTTGTAGACCGGTCGCACGCCCAGGCCCTGTCGGACACCGCGGATCTCGGCCTCGCTGTCACCGCGCAGCTGCGCGATCTGCGCGTCGCTGAACCCGTGCTCCTTCGCGACACGCAGGGTGGCGGCATCCAGCTCGCCCGCCTGGCGCACGAACTCGGCGACCTCGTTGATGAGCACGATCTGGTCGAGGAACCACGGGTCGATCTTCGTCGCCTCGAACGCCTGCTCGATCGTCGCGCCCTTGCGCAGCGCCTGCTGCAGCACGACGATGCGGCCGTCGGTCGGAGTCTTGGCGACCTCGAGCAGCTCCTCCACGGAACGGGACTCGTCGCCCCAATGGAAGCTCGACCCGCGCTTCTCGAGCGAGCGCAGCGCCTTCTGCAGCGCCGTCGCGTAGTTGCGTCCGATCGCCATCGCCTCGCCCACCGACTTCATGGTCGTGGTGAGCGTCGTGTCGGCTGCCGGGAACTTCTCGAAGTTGAAGCGCGGCACCTTGACCACGACGTAGTCGAGCGTCGGCTCGAAGCTCGCCGGCGTCGCCTTCGTGATGTCGTTCGGCACCTCGTCCAGGCGGTACCCGATCGCGAGCTTCGCGGCGAGCTTGGCGATCGGGAAGCCGGTCGCCTTGGACGCCAGTGCCGACGACCGCGACACGCGCGGGTTCATCTCGATGACGATGATGCGGCCGTTCTCGGGGTTGACCGCGAACTGGATGTTGCAGCCGCCGGTGTCGACGCCCACGGCGCGGATGATGTCGATGCCGATGTCGCGCAGCTTCTGGTACTCGCGATCGGTGAGGGTCAGCGCCGGCGCGACGGTGATCGAGTCGCCGGTGTGCACGCCCACGGGGTCGACGTTCTCGATCGAGCAGACGACGACCGTGTTGTCGGCCGTGTCGCGCATGAGCTCGAGCTCGTACTCCTTCCAGCCGAGGATCGACTCCTCCAGGAGCACCTCGTTGGTCGGCGAGTCGTGCAGGCCCGCGCCGCCGATGCGGCGGAGGTCCTCCTCGTCGTACGCGAAGCCCGAGCCGAGGCCGCCCATCGTGAACGACGGACGCACGACCAGCGGGTAGCCGAGCTTCTCGGCGCCGGCGAGCAGGTCGTCCATCGAGTGGCAGATGACGGAGGCCGCGACATCGGCCCCCGCCTCGATGACGAGCTCCTTGAAGATCTGGCGGTCCTCGCCCTTGCGGATGGCGTCGACCTTCGCGCCGATGAGCTCCACGCCGTACTTGTCGAGGATCCCCTGGTCGTGGAGGGCCATGGCCGCGTTGAGCGCGGTCTGCCCGCCGAGGGTGGGCAGGATGGCATCCGGCTTCTCCTTCGCGATGATCGTCTCGATCACGGCGGGCGTGATCGGCTCGATGTACGTCGCGTCGGCGAAGTCGGGGTCGGTCATGATCGTGGCGGGGTTGGAGTTCACGAGGATGACGCGCACGCCCTCCTCGCGCAGCACGCGGCAGGCCTGCGTGCCGGAGTAGTCGAACTCACAGGCCTGGCCGATGACGATCGGGCCGGATCCGATGACGAGGACGGAGTTGATGTCGTCGCGCTTAGGCATTCTTCTTGGTCTCCAGGTTCGCGACGACCAGGTCGCGGAAGCGGTCGAACAGGTAGTTGGCGTCGTGCGGGCCCGCGGCCGCCTCGGGGTGGTACTGCACCGAGAACGCGGGGATGTCGAGCGCCCGCAGCCCCTCGACCACCTGGTCGTTGAGGCCGACGTGGCTGACCTCGACGCGGCCGTAGCCGTTCGGGCTGTCGAACTGTCCGTCCAGCGGCGCGTCGACGGCGAAGCCGTGGTTGTGGGCGGTGATCTCGACGCGGCCGGTGGACTTGTCGAGCACGGGCTGGTTGATGCCGCGGTGACCGAACGGCAGCTTGTAGGTGCCGAGGCCCAGGGCGCGGCCGAGCAGCTGGTTGCCGAAGCAGATGCCGAAGAACGGCAGGCCGTCGTCGAGCACGCCGCGCAGGAGGTCGACGTGGTCGCCGGAGGCGGCGGGGTCGCCCGGGCCGTTCGAGTAGAACACCGCGACGGGGTCGATGGCGCGGATCTGGTCGATCGTGACGTCCTGGGGCAGCACGTGCACGTCGAAGCCGCGCGCGGCGAGGTTGTCGACGGTCGCCTGCTTGACGCCGAGGTCGAGCACCGCGAGGTTGCCGATGCGCTCGCCGGTCGCCGGGGTGACCTGCGCCGCGGCGACCGACACCTCGGCCGACAGGTTCTGCCCCGACATCTCGGGCGCCTCGCGCACGAGGCGCAGCTGCTCGTCGGCGTCGATGGCCGCGGCCTCGCCCGAGAAGATTCCGCCGCGCATGCTGCCGGCCGACCGGATGTGCCGCGTCACGGCGCGCGTGTCGATGCCGCTGATGCCCACCACGCCGTCGTTCACGAGCGCGTCGTCGAGCGACTCGTCGGCACGCCAGTTCGACACCACGCGCGAAGGGTCGCGCACGATGTAGCCCGACACCCAGATGCGTCGGGACTCGGGATCCTCGTCGTTCATGCCGGTGTTGCCGATGTGCGGCGCGGTCTGCAGCACGATCTGGCCGGCGTACGAGGGGTCGGTGAGGGTCTCCTGGTAGCCGGTCATGCCGGTGGCGAAGACGACCTCGCCGAGGGTCGTGCCCTGCGCGCCGTACGCGCGGCCGACGTGGCGGGTGCCGTCTTCGAGCACGAGGACGGCGGGTGCGGTCTGGAAGAGGGAGGTCATGCGTTCGTTCCCGTCTGGGTCGAGGGAAGGATGCCGGCCACGGCGTCCGCGAGGGCGCGGGCCGAGGCATCCTGGGGGCGAAGGTAGGAGTCGACGACGGTGCCGTCGTCGAGGCGCCAGGCGAGGCGCACGAGGCCGTCGGGTTCGACGACGCGGTCGATCGCCACTGTCGACTGGCCGACGTCGGCGATGCGGTCCGCCGCGAGGAACACACGGGGCTGGCCCGTGAGGTCCAGCGCGACGCCGGCGTCGGTCACGGTCACGTCCGATCGGGAGCGGAAGCTGAGGCCCGCGATCGCGAGCCGCTCCAGCGGGTCGCCGTGCCGCGTGGTCGCGACGTAGAGCGCCGCGAACTCGGCCACGGCGTGCGCGCCGCCCGGGATCTCGCCGACCGGCGCCGTGAGCGCCGCGTCGCGCCGTGTTCGTCGCCACCATGCCCATGCCAGCGCGGCGAGCAGGCCGACGGCGACGGCGATCATGATCGCCAGGGCCCCCTCGCGGGTCATGCGCGCACCCCCGGGGCGTTCAGGACCGCGCCGTCGGCGACGGTGACGGTGCCGGCGTGCAGCGTCCACCGCACGTCGCCCGGGAGCTCGCGCCCGAGGTACGGCGAGTTTACGCTGCGTCCGCGCAGGTCGTCGGTCGTGAACGTGCGTCGCGGCGAGGGATCGTAGAAGGCGAGGGATGCCGGCTGCCCGGCCGTCAGCGGCGTCCCGTGCCCCGCGAGCCGGCCGATGCGCGCGGGCTCGCGCGACATGATGCGCGCGACGTCACCCCACGTGATGAGGCCGGTGTCGACCATCGCCTGCTGCACGACGCGCAGCGCGCTCTCCAGGCCCACCATGCCGTTGGCGGCCGCGTGCCACTCGCACGCCTTGGCCTCGGCCGGGTGCGGTGCGTGGTCGGTGGCGACGATGTCGATCGTGCCGTCGGCGAGGCCCTCGCGCACGGCGAGCACATCCTCCTCACGGCGCAGCGGAGGGTTGACCTTGAAGCGCGCGTCGTAGTCGCGCACGAGCTCGTCGGTGAGGAGCAGGTGGTGCGGCGTGACCTCGGCGGTGACGTTGACGCCCCGCTTCTTGGCCCACCGGAGGATGTCGACGGAGCCGGCCGTCGACAGGTGGCACACGTGCAGGCGCGAGCCGACGTGCTCGGCGAGGAGCACGTCCCGCGCGATGATCGACTCCTCGGCGACCGCCGGCCAGCCGGCGAGGCCGAGCTCGGCCGACACGGCGCCCTCGTTCATCTGGGCGCCCTCGGTGAGGCGCGGGTCCTGCGCGTGCTGCGCGATGACGCCGTCGAACGCCTTCACGTACTCCAGTGCGCGCCGCATGATCAGCGGGTCCCACACGCAGAAGCCGTCGTCGCTGAAGACCCGCACACGGGCACGGGAGTCGGCCATGGCGCCGAGCTCGGCCAGGCGCTCGCCCTTCTGCCCGACCGTGACGGCGCCGATGGGCTGCACCGTGACGAAGCCGGCGGCCTCCCCCAGTGCGAGCTCCTGCTCGACGACGCCGGCGGTGTCGGCGACGGGCGACGTGTTGGGCATCGCGAACACGGCGCTGTAGCCGCCGGCCGCGGCCGCCCGCGATCCGGTGAGGATGGTCTCGGATGCCTCGTACCCGGGCTCGCGCAGGTGCGTGTGCAGATCGACCAGACCCGGCAGCAGCACCAGACCGTCGGCGTCGACCACGGTGGCACCCGCGCGGCTGAGGCCCGGGCCGATCTCGGCGATGACGCCGCCGTCGACGAGGACGTCGGCCGCCGTCGTGCCTTCGACCAGGGCTCCGCGGAAGAGGATGGTCTCGCTCATCGGGTGTTCTCCTTCGCGATCTCGGTCGTCGGGTCGTCCGCACCCGCCAGCAGCAGGTAGAGCGCCGCCATGCGCACCGAGACGCCGTTCGTCACCTGCTCGAGGACGGTCGAGCGCGGCGAATCCGCGGCTTCTGCGGAGATCTCCAGGCCCCGGTTCATCGGTCCGGGGTGCATCACAATGCTATCGGCGCCCAGCGCGCGCAGCCGAAGCGGGTCGAGTCCCCAGCGGCGCGAGTACTCGCGCTCGGTCGGGAAGTAGGCGGCGTTCATCCGCTCCAGCTGGATGCGCAGCATCATGAGGGCGTCGGGGCCGGCGGCGATCGCCTCGTCGAGGTCGTACAGCACGCGCACGGGCCAGCCCGACACGTCCTGCGGCACGAGCGTCGGGGGCGCGACGAGCGTCACCTCGGCGCCCAGGGCGTCCAGCAGCCACACGTTCGAGCGGGCGACGCGGGAGTGCAGGATGTCGCCCACGATCGTCACGGTGACACCGGCGAGGTCGCGTCCGCGGCTGTCGCCTGCGAAGCGGCGCTTGCGGATCGTGAACGCGTCGAGCAGCGCCTGCGTCGGGTGCTCGTGCGTGCCGTCGCCGGCGTTGACGACACCAGCGCTGATCCAGCCGCTCGTGGCCAGCGTGCGCGGCGCCCCGGAGGCTCCATGACGGATGACGACGGCATCCGCCCCCATCGCCTGCAGCGTCTGAGCGGTGTCCTGCAGGGACTCGCCCTTCGAGACGCTCGAGCCCTTGGCCGAGAAGTTGATGACGTCCGCCGACAGGCGCTTGGCTGCCGCCTCGAACGAGATGCGCGTCCGGGTCGAGTCCTCGAAGAAGAGGTTCACGACGGTCTTGCCGCGCAGCGTCGGGAGCTTCTTGACCTCGCGGCGCTGTGTGTCGGCCATGTCTTCGGCGACGTCCAGGATGCGCAGCGCGTCCTCGCGCGCGAGGGTCTGGGTGTCGAGCAGATGCCTCATGCCCCGATCACCGCCCCTCGATCGTCACGGAGTCGCTGCCGTCGTTCTCGGTGAGCAGCACGTTGACGCGCTCCTCCCGGGAGCTCGGCAGATTCTTGCCGACGAAGTCCGGGCGGATCGGCAGCTCGCGGTGTCCGCGGTCGACGAGGGTCGCCAGGCGCACGGCGGCGGGACGCCCGATGTCCTGCAGGGCGTCGAGGGCCGCGCGGATGCTGCGGCCCGAGAACAGCACGTCGTCGACCAGGACGACGACCTTGCCGTCGATGCCGCCGTCGGGGATGTGCGTGCGCTGGGGCGCGCGGGTCGGATTGCGGTGCAGGTCGTCGCGGTACATCGTGACGTCGAGCGACCCGATGGGGACGGGGGCACCGCCGAACTGCGCGACGAGCGCGCCGATGCGGTTCGCGAGCGTGACGCCGCGAGTGGGGATGCCGAGGAGGACCAGGCCATCGGGTCCCTTGTTGGACTCCAGGATCTCGTGCGAGATCCGAGTCAGGGCCCGGGCGATGTCGGCCTCATGCAGCACGATGCGCGTGCTCATCCGCCGCTCCCTTCTCCGCCTCACAGGACGGGGTTAAAGGTTGCTGTGATCGCCCACCAGTCTACGACACGGAGCCGGGGCGGATCGTCGCGATCCGCCCCGGCTCCGATGTGCGGGTCAGTTCTGCCCCGGCGCGGCGCGGAGCGCTCGGGATGCCACGACCATCGCGGCGGCCACGAGCACGATGTCCTTGAGGATGTACTGCGCGGTGAGTGTCGGGCCGGGGGTGAACAGGTCGCCGGTGAAGAACGCCAGCGGCGACAGGATGCCGACGAACGTGACGGCGAGCAGGGCGAGTGCGAACCGCTGGAAGACGCCGATCACGAGCAGGAGGCCCACGAGGGACTCCATCGCCGCGGTGAGGGCCATCGCCGGGTAGCCGGTGACGACCCCGAACGACAGAGCGTCCCATGTGCGGACCACGAGGGCTTCGATGGGGCTCACGCCGGGGAAGAACTTCAGCGCGCCGAACACGAGGAAGACCAGGCCGAGGGCGACCCGGAGCGCGGGGATGCTCCAGCGCTCGAGGAAGACCTTGACCGCGGCCTCCGCGCGGGCCTCGAGATCGAGGGCGGCGCGCAGCGGGCTCGTGCGGCGGGCGGGCGGTGCGACGACGCCGGCGGCGCCGTGGACGGGAACGGTGGTCATGACGGACTCCTTCGAGTTCTGATCGCCCGTCTGGCGGGCACGGTGATCAGGACTCGCTCCCCCGGCTCGGTGATACGCCGCCGGCGACATTCAGCGCCGCTGCACAACGAAGCGCCCGCCTGAGCGGGCGCTTCGTTGTATGAGCTCTACAAAGGCGGGTCTCAGGCGGCCGGTGCGGCCGTCGTGCGCTCGTCCTCCACCTGCGACGCGCGGATCGGGTGCCCCTGGCTCGTGAGGCACCGGCCGGAGGCCAGGTCCCACTTCCAGTCGTGCAGCGAGCACGTGAGGACGCCGTCCTCGATCTTGCCGGTCTTGGTGAGGTCCGCGCGCAGGTGCGGGCACCGGCGCTGCACGGTCCACTCCCCGAGCTGCGCGTCCTCGGTCTGGTCGGTCTGCTCGGCGTACCAGTTCTCGACGTACTCGATGCGGTCGCGCGACAGGCACTTCAGGAAGGTCGTGAGGAACTCGTTGAATTTGCCGCTGCGCCCCACCTCGAACTGCATCGACAGGAAGATCGAGTTCGACCAGTCGATCTCGTGGTCGCGGATGTTCGTCGAGACGAGGTCGGCGGGGATCGTGTACCAGTAGATGCACTCCTCGCCGTCGTACTCGCGCACCTTGGCCTTGGGGAAGTCGACGACCATGTCGAGGTCGCCGATGCGGAACCGCACGTTGCCGCCCACGCCGTTTCGGATCGTGCGGGCGCGGCGCAGGAGCGGCTCCCACCACTCCTTGATCGCGGCCAGCATCTCTTCGGGCGGCAGCACGGGGGCGCGGGATGCCTCCTCCGCACGGATCTCATCCTGGCGGGTGTCGCGCTGCTCGGCGAGGTACGACCACTTGTCGTCGAAGATGCGGTCGATCTCGGCCTGGGTGTAGAGAGTCTGCGTGATCGAGACGTCGCGGCCGGCGATGTCGACGACCGTGCCCGGCAGGAACTCGTACCCCTTCTGGTCGGGCCGCTGCTCGCGCATGTGGGCGAGGAACTCGCGCTGATCGGTGAAGATGGCGTCGCCGTCGAGGCCCTGGCCGTTGTAGCGGAACAGCTCCTCGCGCAGGAACATCGGCGGCCCCGCCATCGGGAAGACGTGCTCGGCGTCGACCTTCTCGATGTAGTACATCGCGCGCTTGTTCTGCGCGTCGCGCTTGAGCTTCGCGAAGTTCTGCTTCGCGTCCTGCGGCAGGTCGTAGACCATGGGCCACCAGATGGCGCCCGACACCTGCGTGAAGTACACGTCCGGCTTCGAGAACGCCATCAGCTTCTCGAGGTCGAGCGGGTGCGAGTCGTTCTGGTTCAGGATGCTGGCCGTGCCGTCGTCCACGCTCAGCGACGAGTCGCCGATGGGGCCGTCGCTGGGCGCGCGCAGAGGGGTGACCATGAGCTTCAGCGGTCCGAACTCCAGCGGCACGCCGGCCTGCGTGTAGACGATGTTGTCGTAGCCGAGCCTGCGGAGGTCCTGCTCGAGGTCGTCCGTCGGGTACTCGGGCAGCAGCACCTTGATGTCCTTCGGCACCACGCGCTCCATGAGGGCCGGATCGAAGTGGTCGCGGTGGCGGTGCGACACGTACAGGAAGTCCGCGTTGCCGTACTTCTCCCAGTCGAGGCCCCGGTTGTCGGGGAACGGGAACCAGGATCCGAAGAACGTCGGACCGATGACCGGGTCGCAGAGGATGCTGCCGCCCGCCGTCTCGATGAACATTCCGGCGTGGCCGAGGCCCGTGACGCGCATGCGAGGCCCTTCCCTTTCGATCGGTGGAACCCGTCGATTCTAGGCGAGACGCCCCCGTTCGCCTTGATCGACCGGCCGTGCAAAAGCGTCCGCCCGGCGAGGGCTCAGGTCGACGGCCACGCGCCTTCCTGGCGCACCAGGGCGAACAGATCCCCCACCGGCGCGAGATGCTGCAGCTTGTCGGGGTTGAGCTGGTTGGCGATCGCGCCGATCGCGCCGTCGTGCACATGCAGGGTCAGCACCGACAGCGTCGCGCCGTCGCTGCTGCGGAACACGATGCACGGCTCGCCGTTGGCGCGGGTCATCCGCAGCGTGACGCCGAGCGTGGCGCCGCGGCGCATCAGCCCGACCAGGAACCGCGCCACGGCGAGGTCGCCGGTCATCGGGCGCTGGATCGCGGGCGCCCTGCCGCCGCCGTCCGCCGTGAACACGACGTCGTCCGACAGCACGCGCATCACCGCGTCGACGTCGCCGGCGCGCAGTGCATCGACGAACTCGCCGACCAGCCGCGCAGCGTCGGCGTCGTCGGCGTTGTACCGGGCGGAACCGGTGGTCACGCGCTGCCGCGCGCGATGCAGGATCTGGCGGCAGGCGGCCTGGTCGCGCTCGACGATCCGGGCGATCTCGGCGTAGTCGAACCCGAGCGCCTCGCGCAGCACGAAGACCGCGCGCTCCACCGGGCCGAGGCGCTCGAGCATCGTCAGCACGGCCAACGACACCGTCTCGTCCTGCTCGATGCGGTGCGCGGGGTCCTCGTCGTCGACGAGGAGCGGCTCGGGCAGCCACGGTCCCACGTACAGCTCGCGCGTGCGGTGCGCAGACCGCAGCGCGTCGATCGACAGGCGCGTGGCGACGGTGGACGCGAAGGCGTCGGGCCGGTCGATCGCCTGCCCGCCTGCCGTGCGCTCGTGCAGACGCAGCATGCCCGCCTGCACGACGTCCTCGGCATCGGCGACGCTGCCGAGCATGCGGTACGCGATCGAGAACATGAGCGGGCGGAGCGTCGGAGCTTCGACGGCGAGATCCATGCCCCGAGCCTGTCACAACGGGGTGGGGTCCTCCGTCGAAGGGGGTGAAGAGAGAGGAAGAACCCATGAAGATCTTCATCGCAGGTGCGACCGGCGCCGTCGGATCCCGCCTCGTCAGCCCGCTCGTCGCCGCCGGTCACGAGGTCACCGGCACCTCGCGGAGCGAGGCCGGCGCCCGTCGGGTCGATGCCGCCGGCGGACACGGCGTCGTGATGGACGGCCGGGATGCGGCATCCATCCGACGGGCCGTGCTCGACGCGCAGCCCGACGTCGTCGTGCACCAGCTGACGTCGCTGTCGGCGGGCTTCGACTTCAAGAGGTTCGACGAGGTGTTCGCCGTCACCAACGAACTGCGCACGCGCGGGACGGACGCCCTGATCGCCGCGGCGCACGAGGCCGGGACGGAACGCATCGTCGTGCAGAGCTACACGGGGTGGCCCAACGAACGCACCGGAGGCCCGGTGAAGACCGAGGCGGACCCGCTCGATGCGCACCCCGTGCCCGCCGCCGCGAACACCCTCGCCGCGATCGCCCACGCCGAACGCGCGACGGTGGCCGCCGGCGGCCTCGCGCTGCGGTTCGGCAGCTTCTACGGTCCCGGGCAGTCGCTCGGCGAGGGCGGCGAGATGCTCGAGGCGGTCCGCAAGCGCCAGGTGCCGATCGTCGGCGGCGGCGCCGGTGTGTGGTCGTTCTGTCACATCGACGACGCGGCGTCGGCCACGATCGCCGCCATCACCCGCGGCGACGCCGGCGTCTACAACATCGTCGACGACGAGCCGGCGACCGTCTCGGTGTGGCTGCCCGAGCTGGCGCGGGCCATCGGCGCCAAGGCGCCGCTTCGCGTCCCGGCGTGGATCGCCCGCAGCCTCATCGGCGACTTCGGCGTGGCATGGATGACCACCGCGCGCGGTTCGTCGAACGCGAAGGCCAAGGCGCAGCTCGGCTGGACGCCGCGCTACGCCAGCTGGCGGGAGGGATTCCGCACCGGCCTCGGCACGCGCTGACTCAGGCCTCGAACAGGCCGCGGATGTCGTCGGCGGTGAGAGCCTTTCCGAACAGGGCGTCGTCGTCCATGACCGCGCGGAACAGGCGTGCCTTGCGCTGCTGGAGGGCCATCACCTTCTCCTCGATGGTCCCGTTCGCGATGAGCCGATAGACCATGACGCTGCGCTCCTGGCCGATGCGGTGCGCACGGTCCACGGCCTGCGCCTCTGCCGCCGGGTTCCACCACGGGTCGAGCAGGAACACGTAGTCCGCCTCGGTGAGCGTGAGCCCGAAACCCCCGGCCTTGAGGCTGATCAGGAAGACGGGCGCCTCACCGCCGCGGAATGCGGCGACCGCGGCATCCCGGTCCCGCGTCGAGCCGTCGAGGTACGCGTAAGGGATTCCGCGCGCCTCGAGCTCGGCGGCGGCGAGTCCCAGGAACGACGTGAACTGGCTGAACACGAGCGCGCGGTGACCCTCGGCGAGCACCTCGTCGAGCTGCTCGAACATCGCGCCCAGCTTGCTGGGCGCGATGTGGGCGTGCGCGGGGTCCACGAGCTCGGGCGCGAGCGCCAGCATGCGCAGCAGCGTGAGCGACCGGAACACGATGAAGCGGTTGCGATCGAGGTCGTCCAGCAGTCCCAGCACCTTCTGACGCTCGCGCTGCAGGACGGTGTCGTACAACGCACGGTGCGCGGCGCCGAGCTCGATGCGCACCTCCTGCTCCTGCTTGGGCGGCAGATCCGCCGCGACCAGCTCCTTCGTACGGCGCAGCACCAGTGGGCGGATGCGGCGGCGCAACCGCGCCAGACGCCCCGCGCGGTACTCCCCGCCCTCCTGGTTCTCGGGCACCTTGCCCTTCTCGATCGGCCCGACGTACTCCTCGCGGAACCGCCGCGCCGAGGCGAACAGGCCGGGCGCCGTCAGCGACAGCAGCGCCCACAGCTCGGTGAGGCTGTTCTCCATCGGCGTGCCGGTGATGGCGAACACGACGTCGGCGCGCAGGTCGCGTGCGGCCCGATACACCTTGGTCTGGCTGTTCTTCACGAACTGCGCCTCGTCGAGGACGAGTCCAGCCCACTCGACCGCCGCGAACTCGGGCTCGTCCAACCGCAGGAGCGTGTACGACGTGACGACGAGATCTGCGGATGCCGCCGCCTGCGCGACCGTCATCCCCCGCTTCGCGCGCGTCGCGTCGACCACCTCGACGCGCAACCCGGGCGTGAAGCGCGCGGCCTCCGTCCGCCATGTCGACAGGACGGACGTGGGCGCCACGACGAGGAACGGGCGCCGCTCGCCCTGCTCGACCGCGTGCGTGATCAGCGCGAGCAGCTGCAGCGTCTTGCCGAGCCCCATGTCGTCCGCGAGGATGCCGCCCAGGCGGTGCTGCCACAGGAACGCGAGCCACTCGAAACCGGTCCGCTGATACGGCCGCAGCTCGGCGTCGAGTCCCGACGGCGGTGGCGCTGACGGCACCGAGTCGACATCGCGCAGCGCCTCGACGGTGGCTCGCCACGAGACGGCCGGCACGGCCTCGTCGGCGAGATCCTCGAAGTCCGCCCACAGCGCCGTCTGGTACCGGCTGATGCGCGGGCCCGTCTCCCATTCGTCGAGGTCGCCCGCCTCGTCGATCAGGTCTCGCAGCCGCTGCAGAGACGGATGCGAGAGCGAGAAGTAGGCGCCGTCGCTCAGCAGGATCTTCCTGCGTCCGCGCGACAGCGCGGTGAACAGCGTCCCGAACGGGATCGTGCGCCCGTCGATCGACACCACGACGCCGAGGTCGAACCAGTCGGCGTCGGTCGTCTCGACCGTGCTGATCTCGATCCTCGGGTCGCCCGCGAGTTCGCGGTAGCGGGGCCGCTCCCCCGACAGCTCGACGTCGACGTCGGGATCGGCCTCCAGCAGGGGAAGCAGGACGGCGGAGAACTCCGCCGCCTCCAAGCCGCTCAGGGTACCGGCGGCCGCGAAGTCCACCGGCGAGGAATCCCGCCACAGAGCCTCGACGCGATCACGGACGGCGAGCTCGGCGGCCGCGTCGCGGTCCTCGCCGTCGGCGCCGCCGAGTCCCACCAGCGGGCCGTCGCCGTACCGCCACGCCACGGTGAACACGATGCGATGGCCGTCGTCGAAGCGCACCGACACGACGAGTCGAGGGCCCGCCGCGGGGGCCACAGCGATACCCGGTGCGGCGACCTCGACGCGCCGGGCGATGCGTGGCAGGTGGTCGCGCACGAACTCGACCGCGTCGTCCGCGGGTACCCTGACCGGCTCCCGGGCGGCGAGCAGGGCCGGCACGGGGTCGGGCAGCGCCACCCGCGCGAGCAGCAGGTCGATGCGGTCGTGCGAGACCACGAAGCGATAGAGACCGGTGCGTCCGACGGGTCGCACGGTCGCGGCATCCACCCGCTCGCCGTCGAGGACGACGACCGGTGCGACCTCCAGCCCGCCGCCGGTCCGGCGCGCCTCGACCGACACCGACGCGTCCTCGGCCAGCGCGACGGTCGTGCCGCGCCGGGTCGGGACGACAGGGATGCCGCGGTCCGCAGCGGCGGCGAGGTGCGGCCACAGCAGGCTCGACTCGATGTCGTCGAGGGTCAGCCACTCCGAGACGTCAGAGAACGCCCCGAACGAGCGCACGTCGCGACCGATGCTGTGCAGCTCGGCGAACCAGCGCGCCTGCGCCGGATCGAAGGCCGTGGACGGCCGGCGCAGGGCGTCCCACGAGACGCCGCCCTTGATCCACGACGTCGAGCGGCTCGAGCGCTGCAGCGGGCGCAGACCCACCAGCACGTCCGCGCCGAACTGGTGCAGACCGCGCGGCGTCGCCGTCTCGACGCGCGCCGGCGCCCAGCTCGAGGTGCCGTGCCGCACCCGCTGGCGCAGCTCGACCCCGAGCGCGAGCGGCACGCGGTCATGGGCGGGCGAGGTGCCACGGGCGAACACGCTGCGCCACTCGGCGCCCTCCGGCGCCGCGGGCGCCTGCTGCGCGAGCCGGTTCGCCGCGAGCAGCACCGCGACCGTGTGCTTGCAGTCGAACTGGACGGGGCATGTGCACGACGTCGCGGCGATCGGCCGGTCGGACCGCTGCGGATCGAGCCGGATGCGGCAGCGGTACGCCTGGCGGCTGCTTCCGGCCACGCTCGCTTCGAGCACAGAGGTGAACGGATCCCACGTCAGCTGCTGGACCGCGCCGTCGGCGAAGTAGGCGACGCCGCGCTCGTACGTCCCGCTGTCGGTGAACCGTCGGATGTGCGCCGGGTCGGTGAACGGCGGCGCAGCGTTCGTCGGGGTCACGGCATCCATCCTGCCAACAGCCGCGGACACGCGGCCGGGCGAAGCCGGCTCAGGATGCGCGCGCGATGTTGGCGAGCACGCCGTGGACGAAGGCGCCCGATTCGTCGGTCGAGAACTCCTTGGCGAGCTCGACCGCCTCGTCGATCGCGACGGCGGTGGGCACCTCGTCGTTGAACAGGATCTCCCACACGCCGATGCGCAGCACGGCACGGTCGACCGCCGGCATCCGGGTGAGGGTCCAGTCCTTCGCGAACGTGGTGATCTGCTCGTCGATCGCGTCACGGTTGTCGATCACGCCGTCGACGATGTCGCGGGCGTACAGCCATGACGCCTGCCGGGCGGGCTCGCCCGCGGCGCGCTTCGCCTCGGCGGCGAGGATCGTCGCCGGCTCGTCGCCGCGGACGTCCGCCTGGAACAGGATGTCGAGCGCGCGCTTGCGCGCCTTCGTGCGGGCGCTCACGCCTTACTTCTCGCGGCCGAGGTACTCGCCCGTGCGGGTGTCGACCTTGACCTTCGTGCCGGTCTCGAGGAACAGCGGAACCTGGATCTCGTAGCCGGTCTCGAGCGTCGCGGGCTTGGTGCCCGCCGACGAGCGGTCGCCCTGCAGGCCGGGCTCGGTGTAGGTGATCTCGAGGACGACGGATGCCGGAAGCTCGATGTAGAGGGGGTTGCCGTTGTTGAGGGCGATCTGCACCTGCTGGTTCTCGAGCAGGAAGTGCGCGGCGTCCCCGACGGTGGCGGCGCCGACCGTCAGCTGGTCGTAGTCGGCGACGTCCATGAAGACAAAGCTCTCGCCGTCGTTGTAGAGGTACGTGAAGTCGCGGCGGTCGACGTTCTCGATGTCGATCTTGGCGCCGGCGTTGTAGGTGCGGTCGACGACCTTGCCCGAGACGACGTTCTTGAGCTTCGTGCGGACGAACGCGCCGCCCTTGCCGGGCTTGACGTGCTGGAACTCGACGACGCTCCACAGCTGTCCGTCGATGCTGAGGACGACGCCGTTCTTGATGTCTGCGGTGGAAGCCATGAGGTGAGTATGTCCGTTCGTCGGGGAAAGTCGTGCGGGGCCGACGCACGCGATGGCGCACAGCCGACAGGACATTCTACGGGATGCCTCGCGGCGAGGCGGATCGTCAGCCCTCCGCCTGTCCTGTCAGGATGTCGATCAGCCGGGTCGTCGCGGTGGCGTAGCCCGCGATCCCCTCGCCCACGACGTGCACGACGGCGACGTCGGCCACGTAGGAGTGGTGACGGAACTCCTCGCGGGCACTCACATCCGAGATGTGCACTTCGGCCACCGGCAGTCCCACCGCCGACAGCGCGTCGCGCAGCACCACGGACGTGTGCGTGAGGCCACCGGGATTGATCACGATGCCGGCGCAGTCCTCGCGCGCCGCGTGGATCGCGTCGAGCAGCACGCCTTCGTGGTTGCTCTGGATCGCCCGGACCTCGAAGCCGCGCCGGGCGGCGGCATCCGTCGTCGTCTGCTCGACATCGGCGAGCGTCTGCGTGCCGTAGATGTCGGGTTCGCGCGTGCCGAGGAGGTTGAGGTTGGGTCCGTTGACGAGGAGCAGGCGGCGCGGCGTGGTCACCGGCCCACCCTACCGTCGCCTCAGGCGGGCTGCACCGGCGACGACGGCTGCGCGTCCTCGGCGCGGTATTGCGCCAGCAGGGCCTTCTCGCGCTCGAACTTCGGGAAGGCGAAGAACACGAGCACCGCGCCGATGACGACCGCGATGATGCCGGCGAGGTACGCCCACGTCTGGCCCTGTTCGAACGACTCCCGTGCGGCCTTGATGATCGCGTCGGAGTACTGCGGATACTGCTCGGCGACGTCGGCAGCGCTGGCGAACGACTTCGTGAGCTGGCTCTGCACCGACGCCGTGATCTGATCGGCGTTCGGGGCGTCGCCGATGAGCTTCGCCGCGGATGCCGCGTACCCGGCCGTCAGCAGGGCGCCCAGGATCGACTGCATGATGGCGCCGCCGAGGTCGCGCTGGAGATCCGCCGTGCCCGAGGCCATGCCGGCTCGACGCACCGGCACCGCCCCCGTCAGCGAGTGCGATGCCGGCGTGCCGGCGAGTCCCACGCCCGCCCCGACGAAGGCGTATCCGAGCCCGACGGCCCAGTAGTCGGCGGTGCCGGTCCACAGCAGCAGCATCGTGAGGAATCCCAGCAGCACCGCGGCGTACCCGACGAGGAGCGTGAAGCGGGCGCCGCGGGACTCGACGAGCTTGGCCGACCGCGGCGCGAGCAGCACCATGAAGACGGCGGCGGGGAGGATCGCGAGACCGGACTCGAGCGTCGAGTAGCCGAGGACGTTCTGGAGGTACTGCTGCCCGATGAACATGGCACCCATCAGCGCGCCGAACACGATGATGCCGGCGCATGCGGCCACCCAGAAGACGGGCCGGGCCGCGATGGCGAGGTCGTACAGGGGGTTCTTCGCCCTGCGCTGACGGATGACGAACGCGATGAGCGCGGCCGCCCCGATGATGGTGAGGCCGAGCACCAGCGTCCCGGCGTCGGGGACGGCGGCGAAGTTGATGGCCAGGATGATGCCGCCGACGAGGATCACCGAGAGGATCCCGCCGAGGTTGTCGACGGGATCCGTCGACTCGTTGACATGGCTCGGCACCACCTTGATGACGAGTGGGATCGCGACGAGGATCAGCGGGATCGTCAGCAGGAACACCGAGCCCCAGTGGAAGAACTCCAGGAGCACTCCCGACAGCAGCGGGCCGAGGGCCGAGATCG
This sequence comes from Microbacterium jejuense, assembly GCF_019511665.1. Classification (GTDB taxonomy): domain Bacteria; phylum Actinomycetota; class Actinomycetes; order Actinomycetales; family Microbacteriaceae; genus Microbacterium; species Microbacterium jejuense_A. The sequence continues at coordinate 41,081 of NZ_JAEUAW010000015.1, read as the reverse complement.
CCCCGCCGGTCGCAGACCACAGCGCGATCGATCGTGTCCGGGCGGCACCCGACCACAGTGCCGTGATGAGGGCCAGCGTCGTCGGGTACGCCATGCCGGCCGCGAGGCCGCCTACGATGCGCGCGATGATGAGCACGTCGATGCTCGGCGCGAAGGCGGCCACGAGTCCGGCCGGCAGCGAAAGCAGCACGCCGGTGAGCAGCATCATCTTGCGGCCGTACCGGTCGCCGACGGCACCCAGCCACAGGACGGACGCCGCGAGGCCCAGCGAGTACCCGACAGCCACCAGGTTGAGCTCCGTCTGCGAGGCGTCGAACGCCTTGCCGATGTCGGGCAGAGCGACGTTGGCGACCGACAGCGGGAGGTTCGCCACCGCGGCGACGAGGATGAGGGTGGACAGGATCGCCCCCGCCTTGGCCGGCGCGTCAGTGGTGACGCTCATGACGACTCCCTTCGACAGGCGCATCTCCTGCGCGGCGCCAGTCTGGCAGTCGGGGCGAGCCGGCCGCATCACCTGATCCTGGTGAGACCGCTCAGGCTCAGAGGGAGCGCGCCATCTCGAGCTCAGGGCCGATCGGGCCGGTGAACGTCACTCCCGTGGGCGTGAACCCGTTGCGCCGATAGGCGGCTTGCGCGCGGACGTTGTCGGCGTGCACGTCGAGGGTCAGCCGGTGGAGACCCTGGGATGCCGCCCACGCGGCGGCCGCGTCGAACAGGGCGTCGATCGTGCCGGTGCCGCGGTGCGCGGGGTTCACGTAGACCCCGACGACGTCGGCACGACGGTCGTCGACGTACCGGCCGAGGTGGTCGGTCTGTCCCGTCGCGCGGATGAGCACCGAGAGGCTTCCCACCCAGCTGCCGTCCTCCTCCTCGGCGACGAACTGCGCGGCGACCTCGCTCTCGGCCGCCTGCACCGTGCGCTCCCGCCAGAACCCCTCGGTGCGCGTCCTCGCCTGCGCAGGGGTCTCGAGGAACGCGATGGCGGCGTCGGGATCGCTCGTCGCCTCCAGGCGCAGCGCGCGCACGTCGGGCCATTCGTCCGCCCGCACGCGTCGCACTGCGCGCACGCTCATCCCGCGACCTCCTGGTACGCCGCGAACAGCAGCGACTCGTCGGGCGCCTGCAGCACGGTGGGCTTCGCGATGTCGTCGAGCACGATGAAGCGCAGCATGCCGCCGCGGCTCTTCTTGTCGCGCTGCATGGTCGACAGCAGCTGCGGCCAGGCGCCGGGTCGGTAGCTCGTCGGGAGGCCGAGGGACTCGAGGATGTCGCGGTGGCGCTGGGCGGCGGCATCCGGAAGCCGGCCCGCCAGCCGCGACAGCTCCGCCGCGAACACCATGCCCACCGAGATCGCCGCGCCGTGCCGCCAGCGGTACCGCTCGGCGTGCTCGATCGCGTGGCCGAGCGTGTGGCCGTAGTTGAGGATCTCGCGCAGCCCCGCCTCACGCAGGTCCTCGCCGACGACGCGCGCCTTCATGTCTATCGCCAGCTCGATGGTGCGCCGGAACGCGTCGCTGTGCGGATCGACCGCCGTCTCGGGGTCGGCCTCGACCAGGTCGAGGATCTCGGGCGCCCAGATGAATCCCGCCTTCACGACCTCGGCGTAGCCGGCGACGCGCTCGTTGCGCGAGAGGCTGTCGAGCAGGTCGAGGTCGCACAGCACGGCGCGCGGCGCCCAGAAGGCGCCGACGAGGTTCTTGCCCTCGGCGGTGTTGACGCCGGTCTTGCCGCCGACGGCCGCGTCGACCATGCCGAGCACGGTGGTCGGCACCTGCACGACTTCGACGCCGCGCAGCCAGGTGGCGGCGACGAAGCCCGCGAGGTCGGTCACCGCGCCGCCGCCGAAGCCGACGACGGCGTCGGTGCGGGTGAAGTCGGCCTTGCCCATGACCTGCCAGCAGAAGGCGGCCACCTCGATGCGCTTGCCCGCCTCGGCGTCGGGGATCTCGGCGAGCAGCACCTCGCGCTCGCCCACGAGCTGCGTCCGCAGGCGCTCCGCCTGCTCGGCGAGCGTCGGCGGGTGGATCACGAGCACCTTGCGCGCCGCGGGCGGCAGCGCCTCGCCGAGGGACGAGAGGATGCCGCGCCCCACGGTGATGTCGTAGCTCGCGTCGCCGTGCACGCTGATGGTCGTGGCATCCGTCATGCCGTCTCCTCCGGGTCCAGCTCGCCGCGCACCCACGAGACGAGCGCGTCGACGATGTCCTGAATGGGGCCGCTGGACGTGTCGAACGTCACGTCGGCGAGCTCTTCGTACACGGGGCGGCGCTCCTCGTAGATCGCCGTCCACCGTTCGATCGCGTCGTCGCCCTGCAGCAGCGGGCGGTTCGAGTCCCGCACACGTCCCGCGACGACACGGGGTGCGACGGTGAGCAGCACGACGCGGCGCCGGGCGAGGTCGGCGCGGGTGTCGGGATGCAGCACCGCTCCCCCGCCGAGCGACACGATGCCGCCGGTCGCCAGGCCCTCGGCGACCGCGGCCCGCTCCAGTCCGCGGAAGTGCGCCTCGCCGTGCTCGGCGAACAGCCGCTCGATCGGGCCGTGGTCGCGCACCACCGCGGCGTCGGTGTCGAAGAACGGCACTCCGAGGGCCCGCGCGGCCTTCTTGCCGATGCTGGTCTTGCCGGCCCCCATCGGGCCGATCAGCACGACGGCGTCAGAGCGCGAGGTCATGGCTGACAGCGACCTCGCCGGTCAGGGCGGTGTCGCTCTCGGCGGCGGTGCGCAAGGCGTCCGGGATCGCCGCGAGGTAGCCCTCGAGGTTGCGCCGGGTCTCGGCGACGCTGTCGCCGCCGAACTTCTCGAGCACGACCTCGGCGAGCACGACCGCGACCATCGCCTCGGCGACGACGCCCGCAGCCGGGACGGCGCAGACGTCCGAGCGCTGGTGGTGGGCCTGAGCGGCATCGCCGGTGGCGACGTCGACGGTGTGCAGCGCCCGCGGGACTGTCGCGATCGGCTTCATGCCCGCGCGCACGCGCAGCACGGTGCCGGTGGACATGCCGCCCTCGGTGCCGCCCGCCTTGTCGCTGGAACGGGTGATGCCGTCCTCTGCGGTGTACAGCTCGTCGTGCGCAGCGGAGCCGCGACGGCGCGTGGTCTCGAAGCCGTCGCCGACCTCGACCCCCTTGATCGCCTGGATGCTCATGAGCGCCTGTGCGAGCTTCGCGTCGAGGCGGCGGTCCCAGTGCACGTGCGAGCCGAGCCCCGGCGGGAGGCCGTACGCGAGCACCTCGACGATGCCGCCGAGCGTGTCGCCGTCCTTCTTGGCCGCATCGACCTCTTCGACCATGGCCGCGCTCGTGGCCGGGTCGAAGCAGCGCAGCGGGTCGGCGTCGAGCGCGTCGACGTCGTCGGGCGTCGGCAGGGCGGAACCGGCCGGCACCTGGACGGGACCGATCGACAGCGTGTGGCTGACGAGGCGGATGCCGAGCTCGCCGAGGAACGCGCGGGCCAGGGCGCCGAGGGCGACGCGCGCCGCGGTCTCGCGCGCGCTCGCGCGCTCGAGGATCGGCCGGGCTTCGTCGAAGCCGTACTTCTGCATGCCCACGAGGTCGGCGTGGCCGGGGCGCGGACGCGTGAGCGCGGCGCCGCGGCCGCGGGACTTGTCGGTGAGCTCGACGGGCTCGGCGCTCATGACCTCGACCCACTTGGGCCATTCGGTGTTGCCGATGCGCAGCGCGATGGGGCTGCCGAGCGTGTAGCCGTGGCGCACGCCCGACGAGATCGTCAGCTCGTCCTCTTCGAACTTCATGCGCGAGCCGCGGCCGTAGCCGAGCTTGCGGCGCGCGAGATCCGCCTGGATCGCGGCGCGGGAGATCGGGACGCCCGCAGGCAGGCCCTCCATGACGGCGACGAGTTCGGGGCCGTGGGATTCGCCGGCCGTGAGCACGCGGAGCATTGCTCCAGTCTCCCACGCCCGGCGCGCCGGTTACGCCGCGGCGGTGCCCTCGAGCACTCCCCGCATCGCCCGGAGCACGCGGTCCTCGGCGTCCAGGGGGGTGTCGGGGTCGCCATGGCGGAAGATCCGGATCTGCAGCAGTGCCTGGTGCAGCAGCATCCCGAGCCCTGAACGCGCTGTCGCTCCCGCACGGTCCCACGCCGCCGACAGCGCGGTCGGCCAGTGGCCGTACACCACGTCGAGCAGCAGACCGCCGGTGTCGGCGAGGGCGTCGGCCGCGGCATCCTGCACCGGCGCATCACCGGGGAGCGTCGCGATCGTGAGCGGCACCTCGTGCGAGAGGGATGCCGCGAACGGCGCTGCCGTGACCTCGACGCCGAGGCGCTCGCCCAGAGCCACCAGGGGCGCGACGGCCTCGGGACGGCGGGCGACCACCTGGATCTCGCGCGCCCCGAGCTCGCTGAGGGCCACGACCGCGGAGGTCGCCGTCGCGCCGGCGCCGACGATCCGTGCGCTCGGCACCGTGGTGAGTCCGTCGTCGGCGAGGGTGCGGACGATGCCGCCGACGTCGGTGTTGAACCCGCGCGGCCCGTCCGGATCGAGCAGCAGGGTGTTGACGGCGCCGGTCAGCTCGGCACGACGGTCGAGGTTCGCCGCCGCCGCGTACGCCACGCCTTTGAGCGGCATCGTGAGCGACAGCCCGCGCCACGCGTCATCGAGCGTCGCCAGCTCAGCCGCGAACGATCGTTCGCCCACGCGGCGACGACCGTAGCTCCAGTCGAGCCCCAGCACGTCGTACGCGGCGGCGTGCAGCTGCGGCGAGCGGCTGTGCGCGATCGGATCGCCCCACACCTCCAGGCGCGCGGCTGCCGGGTTCAGCACCCCGAGTCCGGGTGCTCGGAGCACCACTGCTGCATCTGCTTCACGTACTTCAAGTGCTCGTTGTACGTGTTGGTGAAGATCGTCTCGCCGGTGTCCATGTTGACTGTCACGAAGTAGAGCCACGGACCGTCGGCGGGGTGCATCGCGGCGTCGATCGCCACATCGCCGGGGTTGGAGATCGGGCCGATCGGCAGCCCCGTGTGCACGTAGGTGTTCCAGGGGTTGGGGTCGTTCTGCGCCTCGTCGGACGTGCTGGCGGAGCCCGCGTGCAGCTCGCCGTAGCCGTACTGCGCGGTCGAGTCCATCTGCAGCTTGCCGAAGGTCTCTTGGTTGTTCGCGTCGAGCCGGTTGAGGATCACGCGCGACACCTTCTGCATGTCGGCCTCGTACCGCGCCTCGCGCTGGATGATCGACGCTGTCGTGAGGATCTCCTGGCGCTTCTCGACGGGTACGCCGGCGGCATCCAGCGACTGGATCGTGCGGTTCACGAGCGTCTGGATCGCGGCCTGGGCGGTTGTGCCCGGGTCGAACGTGTACGTCGCCGGGAACAACCAGCCCTCCAGCGGCTGCCCGCCGGCCGCGGCGATCGCGGGGTCCACCGAGATGCCGTAGACGGAGGGGTCGGCGGCCGCCGCCTGCAGGTCGGCGAGCGGGATGCCGGTGCCCTCCGAGATGCGCTCGAGTGTGCCGTCGACGCTGTAGCCCTCGGGGATCTGCGCCGTGTTCTCCTGCCGATTGGCGGGGTCCATCAGCGCCGCGAGGGCGGCCTCGCTCGTCATCTGCTTCTGCAGCTTGTAGACGCCCGGCTGGAAGTTGGGGTTCTGGCCGGTCTCGATCAGGTAGTCGTAGAAGGCGCCCGCGGTCTTGGTGACGCCTGCGTTGAACAGCGCCTCCGAGATCGGCTGACCCGTGTCGCCCGACATGATCGTGATCGACGTCTCGCCGTTCGCGAGGCCGGCCTCGTAGTCCTTGGGCTCTTCCCAGCCCATGACCTTGCGGATCTGGGGCTCGTACGTGTTCCAGACGTACAGCCCGCCCGCGGCGATGCCGCCCAGGATCAGCAGCACCACTCCGAGCGCGATCCAGCCGCCGATGCGGCGGCGCTTCTTGTTCTTGGCCGGGGGCACGTGTCCGATGTCGTCCGTCGAGGTCGACCCGCTGAACAGGTCGTCCAGCGTTCCCGTCGCGGGGCGCTGCTCTGCCCGTTCGGGCGTCTTCTCGGGCATCGTCGCCGTCCGGGTGGCCGCGGCGGTCACCGTCGCGGTCGCGCCGGTGTTGCCCCGACTGTAGGGCATCGCGGGCGCCGTGTCTCCGGAGAACAGCCACGGATCGGTCTCGGGCGTCGCGTCGACGTCACTGCGGGTGGGGCGCGGAGCGCGCAGCGGCACCGGCTGGAACCCGCTGCCCGGTGCGTCCTCCGGCGCCGGCTCCACTGGTCCGGGGGTGGGTTCCGGTGCCGTGGAACCGCTCCCGACGACCGGCGTCGACCCCGTGATGAGGGACTCCCACGACACCGCGGGCGCCGAGTGCTGCGCCGGGGCGGCCTGTGCCGGCGCGGGCTGCGCCGGCGCGGGGGTCTGCGGGTTCGCCGTCGGGGTCGCGCCGGTGGCCGCCTGCCGGGCGGCGGCCTCACGGGCGGCGCGGCGCGACAGCGGCGCTGCCGCGCCGTCGGGCGATGAGTCGGGCATCAGGCGGGCTCCTGGGGGACGGGGGTTCCGGGCGGGCGGCCGGTGCTCTTCTCGACATCGAGTGCCTGCTGAAGCAGCACGACAGCGGCGACCTGGTCAACGATGCTACGCGACGATCGCTGGGATCGCCCCGAACTGCGCAGTGCCGCGTGTGCCGAGACGGTCGAGAGCCGCTCGTCGACGAGGCGGACGGTGAGTCCTGACGCGGCTGCGAGGGCCGCCGCGACGTCGCGCGCATCCTGGGTCGACGGCGTGTCTTCGCCGCGCAGATTCAGGGGCAGACCGACGTACAGCTCGAACGCCGAGTGCTCGTCGGCCAGAGCGACGATCCTCGCCACGGTGGCCTCGTCCCGTGGCACCGTCTCGACAGGGGTGGCGAGCAGGCCGTCGGGGTCGCACTTGGCGACCCCGACGCGCGCCTTGCCCACGTCGACGCCGAGTCGGGTGCCCCGCCTGAAGTCGCTCACGCCGCGACGGCGTCCTTCACCGAGCCGAGCGCGGCCGGCAGGGCCGCCGCATCCGTTCCGCCGCCCTGCGCGACGTCGTCGCGACCACCGCCGCCGCCGCCGAGCACTCCCGCGGCCGCCTTGGCGAGCACTCCCGCCTTGGCGCCGGCGCTTCGTGCGGCGTCGTTGGTGGCGACGATGACGACCGGACGATCGTTGACGACGGCGCCGAGCGCGACGACCGCCGCGTCCGAGCCGAGGCGCTCGCGCACCTGCAGGGCCAGCGAGCGCACGTCATCGGCGGATGCCGCCGACCCGAGCGACTCGGCCACGACGAGGGTGTCGCCGACGCGGGTCGCGGCGGCAGCCAGCGCGGGCAGGCGGTCGCCGAGCGCCTTCGCCTCGAACGCGGCGATCTTCTTCTCGGCGGCCTTGAGGTTCGCCTGAAGCTCCGCGATGCGCTGCGGCAGCTGTTCGCGCGGCGCCTTGAGCGACGTCGTCAGCTGCGACACCAGCGCCCGCTCGGCCGCCAGCGACCGGAAGGCGTCCAGCCCCACGAGGGCCTCGACGCGGCGGTTCGAGGCGCCGACCGACGATTCGCCCACGAGGCTGATGAGCCCGATCTCGGCGCTCGTCGACACGTGGGTGCCCGCGCACAGCTCGCGCGACCACGGTCCACCGATGTCGACCATGCGGACCGTGTCGCCGTACTTCTCGCCGAACAGCGCCATGGCGCCGAGCGACTTCGCCTCGTCCAGCGGCAGCACGCGCGTGGTCACCTCGAGGTTGTCGCGCACCGCGTTGTTGGCGATCTCTTCGATCTCGCTCTTGGTCTCGTCCGACAGCGCCTGACCCCACGAGAAGTCGAAGCGCATGTAGCCGGCGCGGTTGAGCGACCCCGCCTGCGTCGCCGTCTTGCCGAGCGTGTCGCGCAGGGCGGCGTGCACCAGGTGGGTGGCGGAGTGGGCCTGGCGGGCGGCGCGGCGGTTGGCGGCATCCACGACCGACGTCGCCGGCTGGCCGACGCCGACCTCGCCGGACGACACCTCGACGGTGTGGCTGATGAGGCCGGGGACGGGCTTCTGCACGTCGAGGACCTCGAGCTCATAGCCCGGGCCCACGATGACGCCCTTGTCGGCGACCTGGCCGCCCGACTCGGCGTACAGCGCGGTCTCGGCGAGGATCACCTCGGCGATCTGGCCGGTCGTCGCACGGTCCACCGACACGCCGTCGACCAGGATGCCGAGCACGCGCGACTCGGTCTCGAGGTCGGAGTAGCCGGTGAAGCCGGTCTCGCCGAGCGCACGCAGGTCGCGGTAGACGCTCGTGTCGGCCAGCTGGCGCTTGCGGGCGCGGGCGTCGGCCTTGGCACGGGCGCGCTGCTCCTGCATGAGGGTGTCGAACGCCGCGCGGTCGACCGAGAGGCCCGCCTCCTCGGCGATCTCGAGCGTCAGGTCGATCGGAAAGCCGTACGTGTCGTGCAGGAGGAACGCCTCGGAGCCGGCGATCGTCGTGCCGCCGGAGGACTTGGTCTCGACGAGCGACTCCTCGAGGATCGACTCCCCCGCCGCGAGCGTGCGCAGGAACGTCGCCTCCTCGGCCAGCGCGTACTGCGAGATGCGGGCCCAGTCTGTCTCGACGACCGGGTACGCCTCCTTCATGGCGTCGCGGGAAGCCGTGAACAGCACCTCGAACGTCGGCCCGTCGACGCCCAGCAGACGCATGGAGCGGATGGCGCGGCGCATGAGCCGGCGCAGGATGTAGCCGCGACCGTCGTTGGACGGCGTGACGCCGTCCGACATCAGCATGAGCGACGAGCGCACGTGGTCGGCCACGACCCGGAAGCGCACGTCGTCCTCGTGGTTCGCGCCGTACGTGCGGCCCGAGAGCTCCACGGCCTTGTCGAGCACCGGACGCACCTGGTCCGTCTCGTACATGTTGTCGACGCCCTGCTTGATGAACGCGATGCGCTCCAGGCCCATGCCGGTGTCGATGTTCTTGTTGGGCAGCTCGCCGACGATGTCGAAGTCGTACTTCGAGCGGACGTTCGTGATCTCGTACTGCATGAACACGAGGTTCCAGATCTCGACGTAGCGGTCGTCATCGGTCGCCGGTCCGCCGTCGACGCCGTAGGCGGGGCCACGGTCGAAGAAGATCTCCGAGCAGGGGCCCGCGGGGCCCGGAAGCCCGGTGCTCCAGTAGTTGGTGTCCTTGCCCAGGCGCTGGATGCGCTCCGCGGGCAGGTCGGTCAGCTGCAGCCAGAGGTCGTGCGCCTCGTCGTCCTCTTCGTAGACGGTGACCCAGAGGTCCTTCGGGTCGAAACCCAGACCGCCGTCCGCCTCGGAGCTCGTCAGCAGCTCCCAGGCGTAGCGGATGGCGCCCTCTTTGAAGTAGTCGCCGAACGACCAGTTGCCGAGCATCTGGAAGAACGTGCCGTGACGCGGGGTCTTGCCGACCTCTTCGATGTCGTTGGTGCGGATGCACTTCTGGTTGTCGGCCGCCCGCGCATACGGAGCCGGCACGTCGCCCGACAGGTACGGGATGAACGGCACCATGCCGGCCACCGTGAACAGCAGCGCCGGGTCGTCGGTCACCAGCGACGCCGAGGGGACGATGGTGTGGCCGTTCTTCTCGAAGTAGGCGAGGTAGCGCTGCGCGATCTCAGCGGTCTTCATGCGGGTCCTTGCTGTACGTGCGGATGCGTGTCGGGCGGCACGCCGACTCGCCGGCTCTGCCGGTGAGCGGTCGTGCGCGGGTCAGTCGGTGAGCTTGTCGGCCGCGCCCTTGGCGGCGTCGGCGACCGCGTCGGCGGCGGTGGACGCCGCGTCCTTGGCGGTGCCGGCGGCGTCGGCTGCGGCATCCCGCACATCGTCGACGATGCCGGCGAACCGGGCCTCCTGCTCGCGGTAGGCGTCGCCGATGCGGTCGGTGAACTCGGTGATGCGCGCGTCGACGTCGGCGAGGATCTCGTGGCCTCGCGGGTCCTTGTTCATGAAGTGCGCCGCCACGAACCCTCCGGCGATGCCGAGCAGGAACCACACCAGGTTCTTCATGTCACCACTTCCTTGCGGGCCGCCGGGGCGCGGCATCCCTCCATCGTAAGGGGAAACGACGAAGGGCGTCGGGTGACCCCGACGCCCTTCGTGCTTCGGTCGTCGAGCGAGCGAAGCGAGACGAAACGCTTAGCGCGCTGCGTAGTACTCGACGACGAGCTGGACGTCGCAGACCACGGGGACCTCGGCGCGCTTGGGGCGGCGCACGAGACGGGCCTGGAGCTTGTCGAGCTCGACCTCGAGGTAGCCCGGAACCGGCGGCAGGACCTCGGCGTGACCGCCGAGAGCTGCGACCTGGAAGGGCTCGATGCCCTCGCTCTTGGCCTTGACGTGGATGAGCTGACCCGGCTTCACGCGGAACGACGGACGGTCGACGAGCTGGCCGTCCACGAGGATGTGGCGGTGCACGACGAGCTGGCGCGCCTGCGCGGTGGTGCGGGCGAAGCCGGCGCGCAGGACGAGCGCGTCCAGACGCATCTCGAGCTGCTCGACGAGGTTCTCACCCGTCAGGCCCTGGGTGCGGCGAGCCTCGTTGAACTGGATGCGCAGCTGCTTCTCGCGGATGCCGTACTGCTCGCGCAGACGCTGCTTCTCGCGGAGGCGGACGGCGTAGTCGCTGTCCTGCTTGCGCTTGGTGCGGCCGTGCTCACCCGGAGCGTAGGGGCGCTTCTCGAGGTACTTGGCGGCCTTCGGGGTGAGGGCCACGCCGAGAGCGCGGGACAGACGGACCTTGCGGCGGTCCTGGGACTTCGTTGCCACGAAGTGTTCCTTTCGATGACGCTGCCGTGTCTTTCACGGCTCGCGGACGTATCGCCCTGTCTTCGCCCTGTCCGGACTGCACGCCGGGGCACGCCGGAAGGTAGGTGAAGAAGAGAGGGGATGCCCGAAAACTGCGTTTCGAGCCGCTCAAGCTTATCAGACGCGGGGCTTCGACCCGGTCAGGCGTCGTTCAGGTGCTCAGTCGCCGTCGAGGATGCGGCGGATCTTCTCCAGGCGGGCCTGCACGTCGCGCTCGGCGCCCAGCGCCTTCGGCTGGTAGTAGCGGCGGCCGCGCAGCTCGTCGGGGAGGTACTGCTGCGGCGAGATGCCGATCTCGGAGTCGTGCGGGTACACGTATCCCTTGCCGTGGCCGAGCCGCTTGGCGCCCGGGTAGTGGGCGTCGCGCAGGTGGATCGGCACTCGGCCGAAGCCGCCACCCCGCACATCGGCGATCGCGGCGTCGATCGCCAGGTATGCCGCGTTGGACTTCGCCGTGGTGGCGAGGTACACGGTGGCCTCCGCGAGCGGGATCCGGCCCTCTGGCATGCCGATGAACTGGACCGCGTCGGCGGCGGCGACCGCGATCGGCAGCGCCTGCGGGTCGGCGAGGCCGATGTCTTCGGCCGCCGAGATGATGAGGCGGCGCGCGATGAACCGCGGATCCTCCCCCGCCTCGATCATGCGTGCGAGGTAGTGGATGGCGGCGTCGACGTCGGAGCCCCGGATCGACTTGATGAACGCGCTGATGACGTCGTAGTGCTCGTCGCCCTGCCGGTCGTAGCGCAGCAGCGCGCGGTCGACGGCCTGCGCCACATGGTCGGCCGTGATCTCGGGCACCTCGCCCGCGTCGGCGGGCTCGGGCGCTGTGACGTCCTCGTCGTCCTCGCCCTCTTCGACCGAGGGGACGGCGAGGGATGCCGCCGCCTCGAGCGCCGTGAGCGCCCGGCGGGCATCACCCGAGGCCAGGCGCACGAGGGCATCGCGTGCGTCGTCGCCGAGCTTCACGGCGCCGCCGAGGCCGCGGGCGTCGGCCACGGCCCTGTCGAGCAGCATCGCGAGGTCTGCGTCGGTCAGCGGCTTCAGTGTGAGCAGCAGGGATCGCGACAGGAGGGGTGAGATGACCGAGAACGACGGGTTCTCGGTGGTGGCGGCGATGAGCACGACCCACCCGTTCTCGACACCCGGGAGCAGCGCGTCCTGCTGCGCCTTCGTGAAGCGGTGGATCTCGTCGAGGAAGAGGATCGTGGACTGGCCGTACAGGTCCCGCTGCGTCAGCGCCTCCTGCATGACCTCGCGCACGTCCCTCACGCCGGCGGTGACGGCCGACAGCTCGACGAAGCGGCGCCCCGAGGAGCGCGCGATCGCCTGCGCGAGAGTCGTCTTGCCGGTGCCCGGCGGCCCCCACAGGATCACCGACGTCGCGGCTCGGGCCGCGGCATCCGGATTCGCCAGCGTCACCAGCGGAGAGCCCGCCCGCAGCAGATGGGACTGCCCCGCGACCTCGTCGAGCGACGACGGGCGCATGCGCACGGCCAGCGGCGTCAGCCCCTGGAACAGCGCGGTCGGCGTACTCACCGTTCCAGGCTATCCCGGGGGTGCGACACCGGATCCGTCCCGGTTTGGCCGCCGTCGCGGCGCACCGTAGGATCAACCCGCCCCGGACGGTGGACCGGAGTGCGCCTGGACGAGACAACGAGGAGGCCCCGTGGCCGGCGGTGGCAAGGATCGAGACGCACGTGCCGCACGTGAGCGGACGCGGACCTATCAGGCCCGCCGTCAGTTCCACGAGGAGCAGGCCCGACGCCGGAGCCGGGACAACCTGATCGCCGGGATCGTCGGCGGCATCCTCGTGCTCGGCATCGTGGGGATCCAGACCGCGTACTTCGTGGCCGGTCCCGGTGCGCCCGAGCCCACGCCGACCTCGACGTCGACGCCGGCCCCCACCCCCACCTCCACCGACGCGCCGACACCGAGCCCCACGCCGACGCCGACCCCCTGAGGGCGCGGGTGGCGGCGCGGCCGACGCCGTCCGCAACGACATCGGCATGAGGCATCCGCCGTACTAGGCTGTGAGCCGTCCTACTCCCACAGACGGCGCGAGCCGCGATGAGGTGCATCCCGTGACTGCCGCAGCAGACCCCCAGCCCGAGACCGACGCCCCCGAGCTCCCCGAGAACGGCGAGCCCGAGACGACCCCCGCCGAGACCGCTGCCGCCGACGGCGCGGCCGAAGCGGATGCCGCGACCGATGACGCCCCCGCGACCGAGGCCTCCGAGACCGAGGCCGACGCGGTCGACGCCGCGACGGTCAAGACGGAGGCCGCTGACAGTGAGGCCGTGGAGGTCGAGGCGGTCGAGATTGTCGACGTCGTCGAAGACGCCGAGGGCGATGTCGTCGCCGTCGAGGTGACCGAGGTCGTCGCCGAGGCCCCCGCCGGTGCCGACGAGCCGTGGGGCCGCGTCGACGACGACGGCACCGTGTCGGTGCGCGAGGCCGGCGGATGGCGCGTCGTGGGCCAGTACCCCGACGGATCGCCCGAAGAGGCGCTCGCCTACTTCGAGCGCAAGTACGCCGATCTCGCGAGCGAGGTCACGCTGCTCGAGGTGCGCCACCGCCGGGGCGGCGCGTCCGCCTCCGATCTGCGCGCCACCGCGCGCACGATCAACGGGAAGCTCGAGGGCGCCGCCGCCGTGGGCGACCTCGCGAGCCTGGTCGCCCGTGTCGCCGCTCTGACCGAGGCCCTCACGGCGCAGTCCGAGACCGAGGCCGTCGCCGCCCGCGAAGCCGTCGACGAGGCCGTCAAGGCGCGCACCGAACTCGTCGAGAAGGCCGAGGCCCTCGCCGCCCGCGACCCGCGCACCGTGCAGTGGAAGCAGGCGACGGCCGAGATCAACGGCCTGTTCGACCAGTGGCAGTCGCAGCAGCAGAACGGCCCCCGCCTGCCGAAGTCGACCGCGCAGCAGCTCTGGAAGCGGTTCCGCGACGCCCGTGCCACCGTCGACAAGCACCGCCGTGCGTTCTACGCCGAGCTCGATGAGGCCCACAAGGGCGTCCGCGATCGCAAGACGCGGCTCGTCGAGAAGGCCGAGGCCCTCGCGCCCAAGGGCGAGGACGGCATCCCCGCGTACCGCGACCTGCTCGACGAGTGGAAGACCGCGGGCCGTGCCGGCAAGAAGGTCGACGACGCGCTGTGGGCGCGGTTCAAGGCTGCCGGCGACGCGCTGTACGGCGCCCGCGTCGAGCGCGAGACGGCCGACGCCGAGGCGTCGCGCGAGAAGATCGAGGCCAAGCGCGCGCTGCTCGACGAGGCGAAGGCCGTCGGCGACGAGCGTGACATCGCCAAGGCTCGGTCGATCCTCACCGGCATCCAGCGCAAGTGGGACGAGATCGGCCGCATCTTCCCGCGCGACGCCGAGCGTTCACTCGACGACGAGCTGCGCCGCATCGAGAACGCCCTGCGCGGACGCGAGGACGCGGACTGGAAGCGCAACGATCCCGAGCAGAAGGCGCGCGCCAACGACATGACGCGTCAGCTCACGGACGCGATCCAGAAGCTCGAGGACGAACTGGCCGCCGCGAAGAAGTCCGGCGACAAGAAGGCGATCGCGCAGGCGACCGATGCGCTCGAAGCACGCAAGTCGTGGCTCAAGGCGCTCGGCGGCTGACATCGACGCCGATCTGAACTGAGCCCTGCGGCCGGCACGATGTGCCGGCCGCAGGGCGTTTCACGTCTGTTGTCCACAGGCGGCGGGATGCGGCATCCCTCCATCCGCCCCGTGCGGCACACTTCACGCATGGGTTCGCCGTTCCTGTATTTCGTCGACGACCGGCTGTCTCAGGCCGAGCTCACCGCCGCCTGCCTCGACGGACACCTCGTCGAGCTCGGCGACGCGTACATGCCGGCCGACGCCGTCGAGACCGCGGCGCTCCGCGCGGGCGCGCTCTCACGGCTGCTCGGCGAGACGCTGGCGGCCACGCATCTCACCGCGGCGTGGATCCATGGCGGACTGCTGCACCCGCCCGCGCGTCACACCGTGCAGCGCGCGGTGCCGCGCCGCCTTCACCTCATGCCCGACCGCCACGTCGTGTACCGCGACTCAGCGGTGCCCGCCGACGACCTCGAACTGGTGGGCGGCGTGCGGGTGACCACGCCCGCGCGGACGCTCGTCGATCTGGCGAGGACCACGGATGCCGCTCACGCACGCGCCGCCGGCCTGCTGGCGCGTGCCCACCCCGCCGCGATCGCGCCGGCGATCGCTCGGCTGGAGCACGGCAGGCTCCCCCACAAGAACGTCGCGCTCGGCGTGCTGCGGTCGATCGACGCGGAGATCGCGCGCGTCAGGACGACGTGACGCGGTACACGTCGTAGACGGCGTCGATGCGGCGTACGGCGTTCAGGACGCGGTCGAGGTGGACGATGTCGCCCATCTCGAACACGAAGCGGCTGAGCGCGAGGCGGTCGTTCGTCGTCGACACCGTCGCCGAGAGGATGTTGACGTGATGCTCGCTGAGCACACGGGTCACGTCGCTCAGCAGACCGGAGCGGTCGAGGGCCTCGACCTGGATCTGGACGAGGAAGACGCTCTTGGTCGTGGGCGCCCACTCGACGTCGATCAGGCGCTCGGGGTCCTCCATGAGCGACTTCACGTTCGTGCAGTCGGCGCGGTGGACAGAGACGCCGCTGCCGCGCGTCACGAAGCCCAGGATCTGGTCACCGGGCACCGGCGTGCAGCACTTCGCGAGCTTCACGAGGATGTCGGGAGCACCGCGCACGAGGATGCCCGAGTCGCCGCCGCGCGGGGCGCGAGAGCGCCCGACCGGCGGAAGGTCGATCGGACCGGTGGCCGTGTCGTTCGCGGCGACCAGCGCGGTGACCTTCTCGATGACCGACTGCGTCGAGACGTGGCCCTCGCCGACCGCGGCATAGAGTGCCGACACGTCCTCGTACCGCAGCTGGTGCGCCACCTCTGAGAACGAGTCCTGGCTCATGAGCCGCTGCAGGGGCAGGTTCTGGCGCCGCATCGCGCGGGCGATGGACTCCTTGCCCTGCTCGATGGCCTCTTCGCGCCGTTCCTTCGTGAACCAGCCGCGGATCTTGTTCCGGGCTCGCGTGCTCTTGACGAAGCCCAGCCAGTCCTGCGAGGGACCTGCGTCGGGGTTCTTCGAGGTGAACACCTCGACCACGTCGCCGCTCTTGAGCTCGGACTCCAGCGGCACGAGGCGTCCGTTGACCTTCGCGCCCATGGTGCGGTGGCCCACCTCGGTATGCACCGCGTAAGCGAAGTCCACGGGTGTCGCCCCCGCGGGCAGACCGATCACCCGGCCCTTCGGCGTGAAGACGTAGACCTCTTTCGCCCCGATCTCGAAGCGCAGGGAGTCGAGGAACTCGCCGGGGTCGGCGGTCTCGGCCTGCCAGTCCGAGATGTGCGCGAGCCACGCCATGTCGGTGTCGACGGCCTTGGAGTCCGACTTGCCGCCGTTCATGCGCTCTTTGTACTTCCAGTGCGCCGCGACGCCGTACTCGGCCTGCTGATGCATCTCGTGCGTGCGGATCTGGATCTCGACCGTGCGCCCGCCGGGGCCGATCACTGTCGTGTGCAGCGACTGGTACAGGTTGAACTTCGGCGTGGCGATGTAGTCCTTGAATCTGCCGGGCAGCGGCGTCCAGCGCGCGTGGATCGCGCCGAGCACCGCGTAGCAGTCACGCACGCTGCCGACGAGGATGCGGATGCCGATGAGGTCGTAGATGTCGTCGAACTCGCGGCCGCGCACGACCATCTTCTGGTACACGGAGTACAGCTGCTTGGGGCGGCCCATGACGCGGCCGCGGATGCGCAGTTCGCGCAGATCGCTGTCGACGGCGTCGATGACGTTCTGCACGTACTGCTCGCGCTGCGGGGTGCGCTGCTTGACGAGGCTGTCGATCTCGGCGTACAGCTTCGGCTGCAGCACGGCGAACGAGAGGTCTTCGAGTTCGGACTTGATCGCCTGGATGCCGAGCCGGTGCGCGAGCGGGGCGTAGATCTCAAGGGTCTCGGTGGCCTTCTTGCGCGTCTTCTCAGGCGGCACGAAGCCCCACGTCCGCGCGTTGTGCAGACGGTCTGCGAGCTTGATGAGCAGCACCCGGATGTCGCGCGACATCGCCACGATCATCTTGCGGACGGTCTCGGCCTGCGCGCTCTCGCCGTACTTGACCTTGTCGAGCTTGGTGACGCCGTCGACGAGCATCGCGACCTCGTCGCCGAACTCGGCGGTCAGCGTGTCGAGCGAGTAGTCGGTGTCTTCCACCGTGTCGTGCAGCAGGGCCGCCGCGATCGCGCGGGGTCCGAGGCCGAGATCGGCGAGGATCTGCGCGACGGCGAGCGGATGCGTGATGTACGGCTCGCCGCTCTGCCGGGCCTGACCGGAATGCGCGCGCTCGGCGACCGAGTACGCGCGCTCGATGATCGAGAGGTCGCCCTTCGGATGATGCGTGCGAACCGTGCGCAGCAGCTGCTCGACGTCGTCCCGGCGGGCCGAGCGCGAGAAGATGCGCGGCACCAGGCGGCGCAGCGACGACGATTGGGCGGGCGGGATGGTCTCGGTCACGCGATCGCCTCCCCTCCGCCGAATCCCACAATCCTACGCCCGCGACCGAGGGCGATCGGCCGCGCGCGACCGGGCCGGCGTCGTGCCGGCCCGGTCGTCGCGTCAGACCGGAGTGCCTGCGAGGGCGCGCGCGTCGGTGACGCGCTGGTCGCGCGCCTTGATGGCCGGCTCGTTCTCGCGAAGCAGCGAGTACAGCGGCGAGGCGACGAACAGCGTCGAGTACGCGGCGACGATGGTGCCGACGAAGATCGACAGCGACAGGTCGGTGAGCGTCTGCGCGCCGACCCAGATCAGGCCGATGAACAGGATCGCGCCCGTCGGCAGGATCGCGACCACCGTCGTGTTGATCGAGCGCACGAGCGTCTGGTTGACCGCGAGGTTCACGGACTCGCCGAACGTGCGCCCCGACACCTCGCCGTCCTCGCTCGTGTTCTCTCTGATCTTGTCGAACACGACCGTCGTGTCGTACAGGGCGTACGACAGGATCGTCAGGAAGCCGATGACGGCGGCGGGCGAGATCTCGAAGCCGAACAGCGCGTAGACGCCGATCGTGATCACGAGCACGTCGACCAGGCCGATGATCGCCGAGACCGACATCTTCCACGTGCGGAAGTACAGCGCGAGGATCAGGAAGGTCAGCGCGAGGAAGATCGCGAGACCCCACAGCGACTGGCGTGTGACATCGGCTCCCCAGCTGGGACCGATGAACGAGGCGCTGACCTCGCTCTCGGGCACGTCGTACGCCTCGGCGAGGGCGGCGGTCACCTGGCGGCTCTCGCTGTCTTCGAGCTGGTCGGTCTGAACGCGGACGCTGTCCTCGCCGACGGTCGTGACCTTGGTGGTGGCGTCGGGGACGACCGAGTGCACGGCCTCGGTGGCGATCAGCTGGTCGACCGGCGTTGCCACGCCGCTCACCGTGAACTGCGATCCGCCGGTGAACTCGATGGAGAACTGGATCGGGCGGAACAGCGGCACGAGGGCCGAGGCGACCACGAGGATCGCGGCGATGAGGAACCACAGACGCCGGCGGCCGACGAAGGGGAACGACGTCTTGCCGGAGTAGAGGTCGTTGCCGAGCTGGCTCATGGAGCGCATCAGTCGTCTCCCTCCTTGAGAGTCGTGACGGGTTTACCGCTCTCGGCGGCCGTCTGCTCCGCCTGCTTGCGCTCGGCGATGGTCTGCCGGCGTGCGGCCTCGCCGCGCGACTTGGCATTTCGGCGTCCAGCGGTGCCCGTGGTGAGCACCGGGTCGCGGAACTGGGCGCGACCGCGGTACACGGCGCCGAGCGCGGTCGGGTCGAGACCCGACAGCGGATGCCCCGAGCCGAAGAACTTCGTCCGTGCGAGCAGCTGCAGCACCGGGTGGGTGAACAGGATGAAGATCAGGACGTCGATCGCGGTCGTGAGCCCCAGGGTGAAGGCGAAGCCCTTGACCGTGGCATCCGCGAGGATGTAGAGCACGACGGCGGCGAGGATGTTGATCGACTTCGAGATGTAGATCGTGCGCTTGGCGCGACCCCAGCCGTCCTCGACCGCCGCGGTGATCGACTTGCCGTCGCGCAGCTCGTCTCGGATCCTCTCGAAGTAGACGATGAACGAGTCGGCGGTGAAGCCGATCGTCACGATCAGACCCGCGACACCGGCCAGCGACAGGCGGAAGCCCATGCGCCACGCCAGGATGCACAGCGTGAGGTAGGTCAGCACCGCCATCACGGCGAGCGAGGCGATGATGATGAAGCCCAGCGCGCGGTAGACGATCAGCGAGTACACGGCCACGAGCGCCAGACCGATGAGGCCCGCGATGAGGCCGATCGCCAGCTGCTGCGAGCCGAGCGTCGCCGAGATCGAGTCCGAGCTCACGACGGTGAAGCTCAGCG
Source organism: Microbacterium jejuense (assembly GCF_019511665.1). Lineage (GTDB taxonomy): Bacteria > Actinomycetota > Actinomycetes > Actinomycetales > Microbacteriaceae > Microbacterium > Microbacterium jejuense_A. The sequence continues at coordinate 21,888 of NZ_JAEUAW010000015.1, read as the reverse complement.
GGAGCGCACCGTACTTGAGCTGGTCGGCCAGGACCTTCGCGCTCTCCTGCGTGAAGCTGCCGGTGATGCTCGGCTTGCCGTCCGTGATGACGCCGTTCATCGACGGCGCCGACAGCACGTAGCCGTCGAGGACGAACGCGAACTGGTTCAGCGGAGCGGTCGCGCCGTACAGGCGCTGGCTGATCTCACCGAACGTCTGGGTGCCCTCGGCGTCGAACTGGAGGTTGACGGCCCACTGGTTGTTGGTGGTCTGCAGGCCGAAGGTCGCGTCATCGATCGACGAGCCGTCGAGCTCGACAGGACCGAGGATGTACTTGACCGTGCCGTCGGCGTCGCACGTGATGAGCGGCTCGTCCTTGGGCGCGTTCGCCGGGTCGTTCGCCGGATCCGAGCAGTCGTAGGCCAGGTACTCGGCCTGCAGCGCCGGCGTGATCCAGGCCGTGTCGCTGCCGTTGGTGGGCGACGCGGTCGGCGTCGCCTGCAGCGAGGGATCGGGCGTCGGGTACGGCGTCTCGTTGCCGTCGTCGCCGACGAACGTGTTCGCGGGGGCGCCGGTGTACAGGACCGCGCGCAGCTGCAGCTGCGCGGACGCCTCGATGCGGTTGCGCGTCTCTTCGTCGGCCTGGCCCGGGATCTGGACCACGATCTGGTTGCCGGCCTGCGTGGTGACGTCGGCCTCGCCGACGCCCGAGGCGTCGACACGCTGGCGGATGATGGTGACCGCCTGCTGCATCTGCTCGGTCGACGGGTCGGCGCCGTCCTCGGTCTGGGCCTCGAGGACGATCTGCGTGCCGCCCTGCAGGTCGAGCGCGAGGGACGGGACCCACGAGCTCTTGCCGAACACGTAGACGCCGAGCGCGTTGATGCCGACGAGGATCGCCACGATGGCGAGAAGGCCGGTCAGCGCGCGCCACGCATGCCGGACGGGAGTGGATGTCGCCACGTCTTCGCTTTCTGGAGGTGCCCGAACGGGCGAACGGTCAGACCTTAGTCCTGTGCCTTGGCGCCGGGCGTGGAGTCGCCCTTGTCGGCGTCCTTATCCTTCGCCGCGGCGGCATCGTCGCTGATCGAGCTGATGTCGCCGTTGGCGACGCCCTCGGCGTACTCGGCGTGGCTCTCTTCGGCCTCGAGGTACTCGTCCTCGGTGACCGCGCCGGCGCCGGGCGTCACGACGCGCAGGATGGCCTGGCTGTGGACCTTGATCTCCACGCCGGGGGCCAGCTCCACGATGGCGGGCTGGTCGAGGTTGTCGGCGTCGTACGACACGATCGTGCCGTAGAGGCCGCCCTGCAGCAGCACCTCCGAGCCGGGCACGGTCTGCCGCGCCTTCTCCTCCTGCTCGGCCTTCTGCTTCTGCATACGGCGGCGTGAGCTCCAGAACATGAAGACGAGGAGCACGACCAGCAGGATGATGAGGCCGTAGTTGCTCAGGAAGGCAGCGAAGTCCATGGAGCCGGTGGCACCTTTCGGGTCAGGCACGCGCCGTGGCGGCGGTGCCTTGCAGGAGGAGGGTAGGCGAACGCCTGCAGCGATTATAGGTCATCGAATCCGAGCACCGATTCGACGCTCGCGACGCCGAGGTGCGCGTACGCCTCGGGCATGGCGATGCGGCCGCGCGGCGTGCGGCCCATGAAGCCGATGCGCACGAGGTACGGCTCGACGACGGACTCGATGGTGTCGGGCTCCTCGCCCACGGCCACCGCCAGCGTGCTGAGGCCCACCGGACCCCCGCGGAAGCGGCGGACGAGTGCATCCAGCACCGCGCGGTCGAGGCGGTCGAGCCCGATCGCATCGACGTCGTAGAGGTCGAGGGCGGCGTCCACCGTGGCGATGTCGGCTCCGGTGCGACCGTGGACGACGAGATAGTCGCGCACGCGGCGCAGCAGGCGATTGGCGATACGGGGCGTGCCACGCGAGCGACGGGCGATCTCGGCGCGCGCCGCCGGCGGCAGCGAGACGCCCAGCATGACCGCCGAGCGCTCGATGACCCTTTCCAGCTCTTCGGGTTCGTAGTACTCCAGATGCGCCGTGAACCCGAAGCGGTCGCGGAGCGGGTTGGGAAGCAGCCCCGAACGAGTCGTGGCGCCCACGAGCGTGAACGGCGCGAGGTCCAGCGGGATGCTGGTGGCGCCGGCGCCCTTGCCGACCATGATGTCGATGCGGAAGTCCTCCATCGCGAGATAGAGCATCTCTTCGGCCGATCGGGCCATCCGGTGCACCTCGTCGATGAACAGCACCTCCCCCGGGGTGAGGCTCGACAGGAGCGCCGCGAGGTCGCCCGCGTGCTGGATCGCCGGGCCGCTCGACAGCCGCAGCGGGCGGTTGCTCTCGTGCGCGACGATCATCGCCAGGGTGGTCTTGCCGAGCCCGGGCGGCCCCGACAGCAGGATGTGGTCGGCGGGCCGCTGCTGGATGCGCGCGGCATCGAGCAGCAGCTGCATCTGTCCGCGCACCTTCTGCTGACCCACGAACTCCGACAGCGAGGTCGGCCGCAGCGCCCCCTCGATGGCGAGCTCGGTCTCGTCGACGGGCTCGCTGTCGTCGCGGACGTCAACCACCGACGGTCTCCTTCCGTGCCGGGCCCAGCGCCGCCAGCGTCAGGCGCAGCAGCGCCGGCACGGATCCGCGGTCGGACTCGGAAGCCTCGGATGCCGTCGCCTCGACGGCCTCGGCCGCCGTGCGCTCGGACCAGCCGAGGCCGACCAGCGCCTGCACGACCTGGGCCGGCACCGCGGCGGAGGCGGCGGCATCCACTCCCCCCGAACCGGGGGCACGGGTCACCGCGATCTTGCCGGCGAGCTGCACCACGATGAGCTTCGCCGTCTTGGGGCCGATGCCCGACACGCGGCGGAACGGGGCGTCGTCGTCGGCGGCGACCGCATCGGCGATCTGGGGCACCGTGAGGGTCGCGAGCACGCCGAGCGCCGATTTGGGTCCGACGCCGGTGACCCCCAGCAGCTGGCCGAACACCGTCAGCTCTTCGCGGGTCTCGAAGCCGAACAGCGACAGGGCGTCCTCGCGGACGATCAGCGTCGTGTGAAGGAGGACGGTGTCGCCGAGGTGGGTCGTGCGTGCGACCTGCGGGGTCACCGCGACGTGGAGTCCGACTCCCCCGACCTCGACGACGACCGAATCCGCATCGACGTGCACGGCGGTGCCGCGGACTGAGGAGATCATGCTGCGAGCCTACGGTGCGGTTCGGACGTTTGTTCGACCGACACGCGTGTCAGCGACGCGCGAGGCGCTCCGCATCGGCCCACGCGCGCTGCGCGGGCGTGAGGGGCGACGACGAGCGCCCCATCGACGCCGGGGCGCCCCGCCATGCGTGGCACAGCGCCAGGGCGAGGGCATCAGCGGCGTCGGCCGGCTTCGGAAGCTCTTCGAGGCGAAGGACGCGGGCCACCATCGTCTGCACCTGGCGCTTGTCTGCGTTGCCGTACCCCGTGATCGCCGCCTTGACCTCCGACGGCGTGTGCGTCGCCGCGGGGATGCCGCGCTCACCCGCGATCAGCAGAGCGATGCCGCTCGCCTGGGCGGTGCCCATGACCGTCTGGCGGTTGTGCTGTGCGAACACGCGCTCGACGGCGACGACGTCGGGAGCGTGCGCCTCGAGCACGGCCCGCAGCCCTGCGGCGATGACCGCGAGGCGCTCCTCGATCGGCGCGTCGGCGTCCGAGCGCACGACGCCCACATGGACGAGCTGCGCGGACCGGTCGGCCGCGACGTCGACCACCCCGACGCCGCAGCGGGTCAGGCCGGGGTCGATTCCGAGGACGCGGAGGGACCCGCGCGAGCTGCCGGTGCGCACTCCCCCACGCTAGATGAGAGAAGCGGATGCCTCGGCCAGGCGCGCTGCGCCGGGCGGAGGCATCCGCTCCAAAGAGTTGTGCTCAGTCTTCGTCGGACTCGAGCTCGGCCTGCACCTCGGCGGTGAGGTCGAAGTTGCTGTAGACGTTCTGGACGTCGTCGCTGTCTTCGAGCGCGTCGATGAGGCGGAAGACCTTCCGCGCCGTGTCGGCGTCGACCTCGACCTTGAGGTTGGGGACGAACTCGACGTCGGCGGACTCGTACTCGATGCCGGCATCCTGCAGCGCCGAGCGCACCGCCACGAGGTCGGACGCCTCGGTGATGACCTCGAAGCCCTGTGCGTGCGGCTCGACCTCTTCGGCGCCGGCCTCGAGGACCGCCAGCATGACGTCGTCCTCGCTCGTGCCCTCGCCGCCGACGACGATGACGCCCTTGCGCGTGAAGTTGTAGGCGACGCTTCCCGGGTCGGCGAGCGTGCCGCCGTTGCGCGTCAGCGCCGTGCGCACCTCGGCGGCCGCACGGTTCTTGTTGTCGGTCAGACACTCGATCATGAGCGCGACGCCGTTGGGGCCGTACCCCTCGTACATGATGGAGGCGTACTCGACGGACTCGCCGCCGATGCCCGCGCCGCGCTTGATGGCGCGATCGATGTTGTCCTTGGGGACGGACGTCTTCTTCGCCTTGAGCACGGCGTCGAACAGCGTCGGGTTGCCCTGCAGGTCAGGCCCGCCGAGCTTTGCGGCGACCTCGATGTTCTTGATGAGCTTGGCCCACGACTTCGCACGGCGCGCGTCGATGACCGCCTTCTTGTGCTTGGTCGTTGCCCACTTGGAATGCCCGGACATGGTCCTCCTGAAATACGCTCGTCGGCGGAACGCGCGTGAACGCCTCGCCCGACGGACTAGTTTATCCCCCGGCTACAGGGCGAACTCGAAACCGAACCGCGACGACAGCAGTGCGACGAGGTCGCGCGGCACCTTCGTGAGGTACGCCGGGGCGGGCGCCAGCGTGTCGGGCGCACCGATGAACGGGAAGTACACCGGGCCCTCGGTGAGCGCCTCGACGCGGTCCCTCACGGCGACGATCTCGGATCCGACGCGACGCAGGCTCGGCAGAGTGATCGGCGCTGCGAGGCGCAGCGTGTCGCTGATCGGCATGCGCCAGTGCGGCAGGTCGTCGCCGCGCCGGTCGCGGGTCTCCTCGCCCAGCGGGCCGAGCACGCGCCCCCACGCCGCGATCCCCGGGACGGGAAGCGTGCGGTCCCACACGAACAGCGTGTCGCCGGGCTCGGTGTAGCCGACGAGCTCGTGCGACCACTCGAACCGGTGCTCGTCCCGCGCCTTGGGGGCCGAGAGCGCATCGCCGACGACGCCGCGCGACGGCGCGATCATCCAGTAGCGCTCCTCGGGGTGCTCGCGCCACCAGGCGTTGATCGTCATGGCTGAGAATCTACCCCGCAGCGTCGCGTGCACGGGTTCGGCTCACGCGCTCGCGCACGAGATCGAGCAGGAGCGCGTGGAAGCGTCGCTCCCCGGTCACCTCGGGGTGGAACGACGTGCCGAGCAAGGCGCCCTGGCGGACGGCCACGACGCGGCCGTCGTCGAGGGTCGCGAGCGCCTCTGCCCCGGGACCGACCTCCTCGACGAGCGGTGCGCGGATGAACGCCGCGTGGACCGGCGGGCCCCCCAGCGCCTCGACGTCGAGGTCGACCTCGAACGAGTCGACCTGGCTGCCGAACGCGTTGCGCCGCACCGTCACGGCGAGCCCGCCGAACGTCTGCTGCCCCGGCGCGCCGTCGGCGATGCGGTCGGCGAGCAGGATGAGGCCGGCGCACGTCCCGTAGACCGGCATCCCGTCGGCGATCGCCTCGCGGATCGGATGCCGCATCCCGAACGCGCGGGCGAGCTTGTCGATGACGCTCGACTCGCCGCCCGGGATCACGAGGCCGTCGACCGCGGCGAGCTCGTCGGGCCGCCGGACCGCCACGACGTCGGCGCCCAGGTCCGCGAGCACGCGGGCGTGCTCGCGGACGTCGCCCTGCAGCGCCAGGACGCCGACGCGCGGAGCCGTCACCAGCCGCGCTCGGCGAGCCGGTGCGGGGCGGGAAGGTCCGCGACGTTGATGCCGACCATCGCCTCGCCGAGCCCGCGCGACACGTCGGCGATCACCTTGGGGTCGTCGTAGAAGGTCGTCGCCTTGACGATCGCCGCCGCGCGCTCGGCCGGGTTCCCGGACTTGAAGATGCCCGACCCGACGAACACGCCGTCGGCGCCGAGCTGCATCATCATCGCCGCGTCCGCGGGCGTCGCGACGCCGCCGGCGACGAAGAGCACGACGGGCAGCTTGCCGGTCTCGGCGACCTCCGCCACGAGCTGGTAAGGCGCCTGCAGCTCCTTGGCGGCCACATAGAGCTCGTCCTTGCTCATGGAGCGCAGCGCGTTGATCTCGGCGTTGATCTTGCGGATGTGCTTGGTCGCCTCCGAGACGTCGCCGGTGCCGGCCTCGCCCTTCGAGCGGATCATGGCCGCGCCCTCGTTGATGCGGCGCAGCGCCTCGCCGAGGTTGGTGGCGCCGCACACGAACGGCACCGTGAAGTTCCACTTGTCGATGTGGTTGACGTAGTCCGCGGGTGAGAGCACCTCGGACTCGTCGATGTAGTCGACGCCGAGCTGCTGCAGCACCTGCGCCTCGACGAAGTGGCCGATGCGCGCCTTCGCCATCACGGGGATCGAGACGGCGTCGATGATGCCGTCGATCATGTCCGGGTCGCTCATGCGCGACACGCCGCCCTCGGCGCGGATGTCGGCGGGCACGCGCTCCAGCGCCATGACGGCGACGGCGCCGGCGTCCTCGGCGATCTTCGCCTGCTCGGGCGTGACGACGTCCATGATGACGCCGCCCTTGAGCATCTCGGCGAGGCCGCGCTTGACGCGGTCGGTTCCCGTGTCGGCAGTGGTCACTGGGGTTCTCCTTCGACGGGTCGCGCGTGCGGCGCGACGGATGAGGACAATGCGGATATTGACCTAGGCCAAAAGATAGCATGGTCTGCGTCCTACAATCGGCGGACCGGCGAACAGCAGGGACGGTGCCATGACCTCCGACATCCGCGGCCGATCCGCGACCGAGATCGCCGACAGCGTGCGGGCCCTCATCGAGCGCGCGCACCTGCGTCCCGGTGACGCCCTCCCCCCGGTGCGCTCGCTCGCGGACGAGCTCGGGGTGAACCGCAACACCGTGGTGGCCGCGTACCGGCAGCTGACGCAGGCGGGCGTCGTCGTCACGCGCGGTCGCGGCGGCACGCGCGTGGCCGACCTGTCCCCCGTCGCGCAGGAGGGTTTCGCACCCGACAGCGTGCTGCGCGACGTCGGCACGGGCAACCCCGACCCGAACCTCATCCCCGACATCTCGCCCGCGCTGGCGAGCATGGCCGGGCGGCCGGTCCTGTACGGCGAGCCGGTCATCGATCCCGGCCTGGAGCAGTGGGCCCGCGGCTGGATGGCCCGCGACCTCGACGCCGACGATCTGCGCCTCACGATCACGAGCGGCGCCGCCGACGCCGTCGAGCGTCTTCTCGCCCAGGCGCTGACGCGCGATGACGCCGTCGCGCTGGAGGACCCGTGCTTCCTCACGAGCATCCACACGGTCCGCATCGGCGGCTACCGCGCCGTCCCCGTGCCGGTGGACGACGAGGGCATGACCGTCGGAGGACTGCGCGCGGCCCTCGAGCAGGGCGTGCGCGCCGTCGTGCACACGCCCCGTGCGCAGAACCCGACGGGTGCCAGCCTGTCGGCGGAGCGCGCCGCGCAGCTGCGCGACGTCCTGCGCGACCACCCGTACGTCCTGGTGATCGAGGACGACCACTTCTCGATGCTCTCGCAGCAGCCCTTCCACTCGCTGATCTCGCCCGGGCACCGCCGCTGGGCGCTCGTGCGCTCGGTGTCGAAGTTCCTCGGGCCCGACATGTGCCTGGCGGTGACCGCATCCGATCGCGAGACGGCGGAGCGGCTCGCGATGCGCCTGACACCGGGCACCACATGGGTCAGTCACCTGCTGCAGCGGCTGACCCACGCGCTGGTGACGGATGCCGCCACCGCCGCATCGATCACACGTGCGGGCGCGCACTACGCGTCGCGCAACGCGGCGTTCGTGTCGCTGCTGCAGCAGCACGGGCTGGAAGCCGCCGCCGGCGACGGCCTCAACCTGTGGCTCCCGCTGCCCGTGGCCGCGCGCGCCGTCTCGGAGCAGCTCATGCGCCGCGGCTGGCTGGCGCGGGCCGGCGACGAGTTCGTGCTCGCCGGCGACGAGCCTTCGCAGCGCCTGCGGCTGACCGTCCACGACCTGGACGACGCGGATGCCGCACAGCTGGCCGCCGACCTCGCGGGCGCCGTGGCCGCCGCACGCGGCAGGGCCCTCGTGCGGGAAGTGGGATGATCGAGCGGTGAAGATCCTCTCGATCCAGTCGGCGGTCGCCTACGGCCACGTCGGCAACTCGGCAGCCGTGTTCCCGCTCCAGCGCATCGGCGTCGAGGTCATGCCGGTGTACACGGTCAACTTCTCCAACCACACCGGGTACGGCGCGTGGCGCGGTCCGATGATCAGCCCGGACGACGTGCGCGAGGTGATCCTCGGCATCGAGGAGCGCGGTGCGTTCCCCGGCATCGACGTTGTCCTGTCGGGCTACCAGGGCGGCGAGGGCATCGCCGACGTGATCCTCGACACGGTGGCCCGCGTGAAGGCCGCGAACCCCGACGCCGTCTACGCGTGCGACCCCGTGATGGGCAACGCCAAGTCGGGCTGCTTCGTCGCCCCCGCCATCCCGGTGCTGCTGCGCGACCGTGTCGTGCCGGCGGCCGACATCATCACGCCCAACCAGTTCGAGCTCGGCTTCCTCACCGAGACCGAGCCCGCCGACCTCGAGTCGACACTCGCCTCCGCCGACCTCGCTCGTGCGATGGGGCCGAGCACGGTCCTCGTCACCAGCGTCGAGCGCCCCGACCGCCCCGAAGGGACGATCGAGATGCTCGCGGTCACCGACGACGGCGCATGGATCGTCCAGACGCCGCACATTCCCATGAAGGCGAACGGCTCGGGCGATGTCACCGCCGCGCTGTTCACGGCCCACTACCGCCGCACCGGCGACGCAGCCGACGCGCTGGCCCGCACGACGTCGAGCGTCTTCGACCTGCTCGAGCGCACGCACGCCTCGGGCGAGCGCGAGCTTCAGCTCATCGAGTCGCAGGAGGCGTACGCCAACCCGCGTCTGCAGTTCGCCGTCGAGCAGGTGCGCTGACGGCTGTCGAGAAGGGGATGCCGCGGCCCGCGGCATCCCCTTCTCTGCTGTCGGGGCGCTCTCTCTGCGCTCAGGCGTTCCAGGCGTCCGCGACCGCGCGTCGCACGTCGCCCAGCAGCTGGGGCAGCGCCTTGGTCTTGGCGATGATCGGGAAGAAGTTCGCGTCGGAGGCCCACCGCGGCACGATGTGCTGATGCAGGTGCTCGTCGACGCCCGCACCCGCGACGTGGCCCTGGTTCATGCCGATGTTGAACCCGTCGCAGCGCGACACCTGACGCAGCACCCGCATCCCCTGCTGCGTGAGAGCGCCGATCTCGGCGACCTCTTCGTCGGTCGCCTGGTCGTACGTCGCGATGTGGCGGTACGGGCAGACCAGCAGGTGCCCCGAGTTGTACGGGAACAGGTTCAGCAGCGCGTACGCGGTGCGGCCGCGGAAGACGATGAGGCCGTCCTCGTCGGACTTGCGCGGCGCCTCGCAGAACGGGCAGTCCGTGCGCAGCACTTCGGGACCCGCCTGGATGTAGGCCATCCGGTGCGGGGTCCACAGCCGCTGGAACTCGTCCGGCACGCCCGGAAGGGTCGCGGCGTCGACGAGGGCCGGGTCGGCGGCATCCGTCTCCGCAGCGCCGCCGGGTCCGGCCTCGTCGTTCACGCGCCCTTCGACAGGCTCAGGGACCGTGACTTCGCGTTCGCGACTCCCCGCAAGCGGGTCGTCGTTCACGCGAAGTCCTCCGCCGTGTTGACGAGGGTATGGGTGGCGATCGCCTCGCGCACGCGGCGCACCGCATCGGCGATCGGCACGCCGTTCTCCTGCGAGCCGTCGCGGAACCGGAACGAGACGGTGCCCGCGGCCTGATCCTGCGCACCGGCGATGAGCTGCAGCGGCACCTTCTGGGTGGTGTGCGTGCGGATCTTCTTCTGCATGCGGTCGTCCGAGTGGTCGAGCTCGGCGCGGACGCCTTCGGCCTTCAACTGGTCGACGACCCCGCCGAGGTAGTCGGCGAACTCCTCCGCCACCGGGATCCCCACGACCTGGACCGGCGACAGCCACACCGGGAACGCACCCGCGTAGTGCTCCAGCAGGATCGCGAAGAACCGCTCGATCGACCCGAACAGTGCGCGGTGGATCATGATCGGGCGCTTCTTCTGGCCGTCGCGGTCCGTGTACTCCAGCTCGAAGCGCTCCGGCAGGTTCGGATCGACCTGCACGGTCGACAGCTGCCACGTGCGGCCGATCGCGTCACGGGTCTTGAGGTCGATCTTCGGCCCGTAGAACGCGGCCTCGCCCGGAACCTCGGTGAGCTTCAGACCACTGGCCAGGGCGACGTTGCGCAGCGCGTTCGTGGAGTACTCCCAGAACTCGTCCGACCCGATCCACTTGTCCTTCTCGTCGTCACGCATCGACAGCTCGAGCTCGAAGTCGTCGAGACCGAAGTCGCGCAGCATCGAGATGACGAACTCGAGCACGCGGGTCGCCTCGCCCTCGAGCTGCTCGGGGGTGACGAACAGGTGCGAGTCGTCCTGCGTGAAGCCGCGCACGCGGGTGAGGCCGTGCAGGGCGCCGGACAGCTCGTTGCGGTACACCGTGCCGTTCTCGGCCAGACGCATCGGCAGATCACGGTAGCTGCGCGCGCGCTCCTTGTAGATGAGGATGTGCATCGGGCAGTTCATGGGCTTCAGGTAGTAGTCCTGGCCCTGCTTGGTGATCTCGCCGTTCTCGTCCCGTTCCTCGTCCATCACGATGGGCGGGAACATGCCCTCCTTGTAGGTGACGAGGTGGTTCGAGGTGAGGAACAGGTCCTCCTTCGAGATGTGCGGCGTGTAGACGTAGGTGTAGCCGCCGGCGATGTGACGGCGACGTGCGTGCTGCTCCATCTCGCCCCGGACGATGCCGCCCTTCGGGTGCCACACCGACAGGCCCGAGCCGATCTCGTCGGGGAACGAGAACAGGTCCAGCTCCTTGCCGAGCTTGCGGTGGTCGCGCTTGGCCGCCTCCTCGAGGCGGGTCTGGTACGCGCGCAGCTCGTCCTTGGTCGGCCAGGCGGTGCCGTAGATGCGCTGCAGCTGCGGGTTCTTCTCGCTGCCGCGCCAGTACGCGCCCGCGACGCGCTGCAGGGCCCACCCGTTGCCGATCAGGCGGGTGTTGGGCAGGTGTGGTCCACGGCACAGGTCCTTCCACACGGTCTGGCCGTCGCGGTCGACGTTGTCGTAGATCGTCAGCTCGCCGGCGCCGACCTCGACGGAGGCGCCCTCGGTCTTCTCGGCGCCGCCGCCCTTGAGGCCGATCAGCTCGAGCTTGAACGGCTCGTCCACGAGCTCCGCCCGCGCCTCCTCGTCGGTGACGACGCGGCGGACGAAGCGCTGGCCCTCGCGGACGATGCGCTGCATCTCCTTGTCGATGGCCTTGAGGTCCTCGGGGGTGAAGGGATGCTCCACTCCGAAGTCGTAGTAGAAGCCGTCGGTGATCGGCGGGCCGATGCCGAGGTTCGCCTGCGGGTTGATGCGCTGGACGGCCTGCGCGAGCACGTGCGCCGTCGAGTGGCGCAGGATCGCCAGCCCGTCGGGGCTGTCGATGGTGACCGGCTCGACGGCATCCGTCTCGGTCACCACCGTCGCGAGGTCTTTCAGTTCGCCGTTCACCCTCAGTGCGACCACGGATCGGTCGGGGAACAGGGCGAAGCCGTCGGCGGGATAAGGCACAGCGTCAGTCACGGAAACTCTCCTGGGAATGGCTCGGATCAAGGCTACTCAGCTTCGGGCGCACGCCGCGCCCCGCCCGCTCAGGCGCCGAGCGTTCGCGTGTCGGCCTTGTATGCCGCCGAGTCCATCGACCAGACGAGTTCCACGCGACGATTCTACCCAGTGACCGGGGCGTACTCGGCGTAGCCTGGGGCGATGCGACGCGACCGCCTCGACTCCACGGCCATCGCATCGGCCGGCTACGACGCCGGCACGGCCGTGCTCGAGCTGGAGTTCACGTCCGGCGAGGTCTATCGGTACTTCGCGGTGCCGCCGTCGATCCACCGCGGGCTGCTCGCGGCCGAGAGCGCGGGACGCTTCTTTCGCGAGCGCATCCGCGACGTGTACCCCGACGAGCACGTGCGCTGATGGCGAGCAACAAAAAAACCCCCGGTGAACCGAGGGTTTCTTGCGTGCGCGATACTGGGATCGAACCAGTGACCTCTTCCGTGTCAGGGAAGCGCGCTACCGCTGCGCCAATCGCGCCTAAAGAGGCTGTTCAGTTGTCGGCGAGGTGGCGACGGGATTCGAACCCGTGTAAACGGCTTTGCAGGCCGGTGCCTAGCCGCTCGGCCACGCCACCGCGTGTGGTTTGACCCCACGTGCCGTGATCCCTGGAGGGGATCCCTGCACTTGAGCGGATGACGAGACTCGAACTCGCGACCCTCACCTTGGCAAGGTGATGCGCTACCAACTGCGCTACATCCGCATTTCGTTCCCTTCGCTCTCGCGCCGGGCACTTGTAAGACTTTAGCCGATGCTCGGCCGCATGCAAAACCAGATGCAGCCCGCGCGTGTCACACCGTTGTGGTTCGAGGCACCCCTCGGCATCCGGTACTATCGTTACTCGTCCCCCTCGGGGGCGCGGGCGATTGGCGCAGTTGGTAGCGCGCTTCCTTCACACGGAAGAGGTCATCAGTTCGAGTCTGGTATCGCCCACCACAAGAAAGGCCCGGTTATCCGGGCCTTTCGCATTTCCACCGACGCGCTCGCCGCGCCGCCGTGGGGCAAACGTGGGGCATGCCGCCCCATGCATGCGAAAGAGGGCCCCTCGCCACTACGGCGAGGGGCCCTCTTTCGTTGCGTCGGCGCCGGCTACTTCACCGCTCGCAATCCGCCGGCCGCCGGCGCCGTGGGTGCCAGCTGCGGCGGCCGCAGCGCGTGCGCGACGTCGTCGTGAGTGGCCGGCTGGAAGTGGGCGTAGATCTCCGTCGTCGTGATGCTCGCATGCCCGAGCAGCTCGGCGATGCGGCCGAGCGGGACACCGTCCTGAGCTAGCCAGCTCGCGTACGTGTGGCGGAGATCATGCAGCGATGCGCCCAGGTCCTCGAGGCCGGCCGCCTTCACCGCCGGCGCGAACACCCGCTGCGTGAAGTTGCGGTCGTCCCGCACTCCCCCACGAGCTGCAGGGAAGGCGAGCCCTGACAGGCACCGCCGAGAGTGACGGTGAGGCAGCCCACACGGCTTCGGCGGATCCGGGACATCCAGGTAGTCGACCACCCACTGCAGCAGCGGCACCTGCCGCGACCGCCGGCCCTTCGGGTACGGCTTGATCTCGATGCCATCCGTCACGTCGACGACCGTCACGACGCCGCGCTCGAGGTTCAGGTTGTGCACGTGCAGACCCGCGAGCTCGCCCCACCGCACACCGGTCCCGACAAGGAAGTCGAGCACGGCGCGATCGGCGCGGTTCGACACCTGGTCAGCGATCGCCGCGTACTGCTCGCGCGTGAGGAACACCGGCGTTGGCTCAGGGTTCGGCGGCAGCTTGATACGGACCGCCGGGTTGGCGACGATCACCTCGGCATCCACCGCGGCGGTCAGGCTCGACACGAACGGCCCGAGCACTCGCCGTGCCGTCGACGGCTTGCGATACTTCGGCTCGTCATCGGTGCCGAGGTTCTCGGTCACCAGCCCCACAGCCCACGCCTGCACATCCTGCCGGCGGATCTCAGCGAGGGGCACGTCACGCCAGCGCGGCATCACGTGGTTGCGGATCATCGACTCCTCGCTCGCCGACGTCTGTGGCTCGATCGCACGCGACGGCCACCAGATGTCGTGCCACTCCCCCCACGTCGTCAGCCCGACACGAGGGTCACGCCACCCAGGCCGTTTGACCTTGGCCTCAGCCTCGATCGCCGCGTCCTTCGCCGCCTTCTTGTGCGCGAACGTGCCGGCAGAACGGCGCTCGCCGCTGGGCAAATAGTAGAGCCCGCGGTACCGGCCGGAGGGCAGCTTCTCAGTCCAGGCCATGACCGCCTCCCTCCACCGGGGTCAGGGCTCGGGGTTGGTGGCCTCCGCGACGACGGCCACGATCGAGAGCCCAAGTGCCGCGCAGATCGCGTCGAGCTGCCCGAGCTTGATCTCGCGTTCGGCTCTCAGCAGCTTCGAGATCTGCGACTGCGAGACGCCGGATCGACGCGCGAGCTCGGTCTGCGTAACGAACAGCTCGTCGCACGCGTCGACGAGGATGCGTGCGACCGCACGACTCAGGGCCCCCACGTCCGTCACGGTGCGACCGTAGCGACGCCGCGGCCGGCCGGGCGACGTTGCCGCGTTCTAGTTCATTTGGGGTAGAACCCTTGCTTAAACCACGGCCCGAGATGAGACTGCTCTCATCTGTGAACGCTTTCCCAGACTCCCCATCGACCCCAGAACGAGTGAGCATCCCCCGCATGACCAGCCACATCATCTGTTCCCAAGAGTGCGACGTACCCTGCGCCCTGCAGGCGATCGGTCGCATCTGCCCGCCCCTCGCCGTCGCGCGGGCGGAGCTGCGGAAGCTCATCGCGTCCCCCGCCGACGCCGCTCAGCCTCGATCCGCCGCGTGATCCGCGCATCGAACTCCTCGGCGGTGTAGCCGAGGATGCTGACCGAACGCATGAAGGTCTGGTACGGGATCGGGGTGTCGCCTCGGAGGTAGCCGGCGAACGCGTCGTACTTCGTGCCGAGGCGTGCCGAGTGTTCGGCGACAAAGGCCTTTGCGCCTCCCGGCAGGCCTCGAACGTCGTCTCGGAGCTGCGCAACCGCGGCCTCGGTCCACTCGTCGTCGGTGATGTTCATGCTGGCGATCATACGGTTCATGTGGTCATCCATCCTGCTCGTTTGGTGATCCAGAGCATTCTTTTGTCCGCTTGATACTTGCGTTTGGAGAATCGTCCAACTAGCTTGGGCGCATGACCAATCGCGCCTCTCACGCTCTCCCGGAGCCGGCTGACTTCGCAGAGGTCGCGCTGGCGAAGCTGTACCCGCGCGGTCCGGTCCCCTGGGCATGGCTCGAGCGTGAGACCGGCGTCGACGCCGAGACGCTCAAGAGCCAACTGGAACGCCCTGCCCTGCTGCGCCTCGAAACTGCGCGCCGCATCGCAACGGCCCTCGACCTCAGCGTGTGGGGCACAACCCCCGCGGCGGTGGTCTGATGCTTCGCCGTCTCACCGTCGCCGAGGTTGCCGACGCGACACGCCGGCACCCCGTCACCGTCCGCCGCGCCCTTGAGGGCCGCGAGCTCCACGGCACCCAGGCAACCAAGGGCGGCCGCTGGACTGTCCGCGAGGACTGCGCCGAGGCATGGGCCGACGGCGAGAAGTGCGCACACCAGGCCGGCAACGTCGTCCAGTTCGGCGCTCCCCGCAAGGTCGCGGGAGGTGCGCGATGAATGACCGCATCCCCGACGACTTCGACACGCGGTACGCGATCGACGGCGTGCAGCGCGCGATCGACCGCGGCCGCGACCCCTACCAGGGGATCGAGTCGGCCCAGAGCATGATCGCCTACGTCGTCTCGACGGGCGGCACCCTCGCCGCGGCACGCAGCTACGCGATCGAGGCAGCGCTGCACCGTGACCGCAAGCTCACGCCCGCGGAGTTGGACGTCAAGCGTGGCGCCCGCCTGCAGCACTACCCCACCAGTTCGACGTCGGCCCCCACTGACGTCGCCGCGGCCGCGGAACCCCAGACCACGGCCGCACAGTCCGGGGCGCCTGAGGCGCTTCCCTCCGCCGCTACCCCCAAGGCGGGCGCCCCGGACCTTCTCACTGCAGGTGCAGCATGACCGGGCAGTACGCCGGCATCCTCGCCGTGCTCGCTCTCGTGTTCGCGACGATCGCCATCGTCCTCGCACTCGCCGCGATGACGACCCTCGCGCGCGCCGCACGGGCGCCCCGTCGCAACACACACCGCCTCGGTGCCCTAGTGCTGCAGGACGTCATCGACCAGCAGGTCGCCAACGCGCACACGACCACGCACCGCCCGCCGACGCACATCTTCTCCGGCTCCGCCGACGAGGGCGAGCGGTGACCGCCGTGGTGGAGCTCGCGCAGACCCGCAAGCTCATCCCCCGCTGGATCGGGCACGGCGACCTCACCATCGTCGTCGACGGCGCCGTGTACGCCCGCGCCGACCAGGTCGAGCAGCTCGCCGGCATCCGCCCCTGGTCCGGCGGCGAGACGCTCCTCGGCGACACGTGGGCGCGCGAGATCGACGGGCAGGCGTACTACGACCTTGACGACGCGATCGCGCGCTGCGAGGCCGCCGGCACCGCTCAGGCCACCGAGTTCCTCGACTGGCTGCGCACCACCATCGAGCAGCTGCTCACCGACGAGGTCCTCGACCTCGCGCACCGCGCACCCGCGTTCATCGGCTCGTACCCGGTCGCGCTCGCCGCACGCATCCTCTCGGACGACCCGGCCATCACGATCGGGCAGCACGGCCTGTTCGCTCACCTCGAGCACATCGGCTGGATCGAACGCGCCGGCACCGACTGGGCGATGACGAACCTTGCCCGCCGCAACGGCTGGCTCACCGTCCGCGACGTCACCATCCCCGCCGCGAACCGCGCCCACCGACGCACCTACCCGCAGTTGCACGTCACCCCTGACGGCCTCCACCACCTCGCGAGGACGCTCCACGCACTGCACCCCGACCGGGCGCCCGAGCGGCCCCCACACCCGCAGCTCTTCGACTAGGAGCCCACAATGCGACCCGACACCCGACACCCCGACAACCCCACCGCGAAGGACTGGGGCATCGGCTTCCTCGCCGTCCTGTTCGTCGTCATCATCGCGCCCGCGCTCGCCGAGGGCCTCACCTGGCTGGTGCACCCGTGACCGCCGCAGTGAAGCTCTGCGAGCTCGTGCCCGGCGACCAGGTGCTCGACCTCGTCGCCGCCGGCACCGTCGAGAACGTCGAGCAACTGCGCCACAACGACGGCCGCATGTCCGATGCGATCCGCGTCGACTTCGCCGACGGCACGAGCCTCGCCGGCCCCTCCGCTTGGACGGTCATCACGATGCGAGAGGCGGTCGACGCATGACCTGCCCCGCCGACCACAAGCACGACCACACCTGCTACATCCAGCACGGATGCCGTGACGACGCCTGCAAGGCCTACCGCCGCGACTACCAGTACTGGTACCGCCACATGGTCGCCGCAGGACGTCAGGACGTCCTGCGCTCCATCATCGACGCTCGTGGCGCTCGCCGCCGCCTGCAGGCGCTCACCGCAATCGGTTGGTCACAGCGCGCACTCGCACACCGGCTCGGCGTCAGCCACGACCAGGTGCACGTGTGGCTGTATGCCGACCGCGTCACGTTCGCCACCCACGAGGCCGTCGCAACCCTCTACGACACGCTCTCCGACCGCGAGCCGCCACAGACCAACCGTGCCGAGAAGCGCCAAGCCTCGTACGCCCGCACCGTCGCACGGCGGAACGACTGGGCACGCCCCATCGACTGGGACGACATCGACCTCGACGACGCCCCGCAAACGGGCGAGCCGGTCGACGTCGACGAGGTCGCCGTGCAGCTCGTCGTCGACGAAGGCACATATGTCCCCCTCACCCGCGCCGAGCGACACATCGCCGTCACCGCCCTCAACGGGCGCCGCTACAACGACCAGGAGATCGCCCACATGCTCCGCGTCTCCGACCGGACCATCCAGCGCGACCGCGAGTACCTCGGCCTGCCCGCCCACCCTGAGCCCTACGAGGAGCGTTTCGCAGCATGACCGCCACAACACCCGGCCCTCGCTGGTACGTGCGCCCCGAGGCGGTGCCGATCCGTTTCGGTGAGGCACGCCGCAGCGCGATCGTCTGGGCCGTCTACCGGTACAACGCGCGCAACGCCAAGGGTGAGCCCATCCTGCACGCCGGCAACCGCACCCGGTTCCCCAGCCTCGGCGCCGCTTTCCGGTGGGCGCGCAACGAGGCCCGCCGCACGTACTGGAGCCGCACCCGATGAGCATCCACCACCTCGAACAAGCCGCCGAGATAGACCTCCACGCCACCACCAAGCTCGTGCTCATGGCGCTCTGCGACGACGCCTCCAAGGAGACGCGCGTCGCACACCCCGGCATGCAGAAGATGCTCACCTGGTCGGGCGCGAAGGAACGCCGCGTGCAGCAGATCGTCGACGAGCTCATCGGCCGTGGCCTCGTCGCCCGCACCGCGTTCGCGTTCCCCGGCCGCCGCGCCGAATTCCTCGTCTTCCCGACCCCCGCCGAGTACTCGCAGCTCGACGAGATCGACCCCCGCCTCAACGCCGGCCACCCTGTGGATAACCCTTCAGAAATGGGTGCAGTGGGTTGCGGTCGGCCGAACGCCGGCCTCGAGAATGGGTGCAATCTCCACGCGAATGGGTGCAACCCAGATTGCACCCCTCCCGTAAGCACCCCCCTGACTATTACTGGTCAGGTCCCAGAAGTACCTACAGACGCGAACGCGCTCGCCGCGGGGACCGGACCCAAGCCCACACCCGCCACCGTCTCAGCGACCTACGGCCACCCCCTGCACCACGCCGACGTGTTCGCCTCGGTCGGCACCTGGCTCCCGTCGACGTTCGACGACGCGCAGCTCGACGCCCTCGCCGACGAGATCATCGCCGCCGCCCGTCCGGCCCGCGTGTTCGACCCGACGGCGTACGTCATCCAGACGATCCGCAACACCGTCCGCACCGACGAGCGACGCCGCGGCCGCTGGCTGATCCGCGCCGACGAGATCGCACTCGAGCACGCCGAGCTCACGCAGAGAGGAGCCCGGTTCTGATGACCACCACGCCCACCGCCCTCGAGGTCTCTGGTCACTCGCACCCCGAGCCCGACCTGTGGATCCTGTCGTTCAGCTGGCCAACCAACCCGATCCCCGCGAACGGCCCCCAGGGCAACTGGCGGTACCGGCACCGCGCCGTCGCCGCCGCGAAGGACCTCGCCCTCAAATTGACGATCGCCGCCCGCATTCCGGAGATGGCGAAGTGCGAGGCGCTGCTCACCCAGTGGTACGCACTCAACCGCCGGCGCGACGTCGACAATCTCGCCCGCCTCGAAAAGCCCCTGTTCGACGCCCTCGTCGTTGCCGGCGTCGTCCGCGACGACACCCCCGACCTCATGGTCAAGCCGCGCGCCGAGATCCGTCACGTCAACGACAGCGACGGCCTCGTCACCAAGCCCGGCTTCACCCTCCACGTCCGCCGGCTGGCCGAGGTCGAGGAGTTCGAGCTGTGACCGGGCTACTCAGCCTTCGGCTGCCCCTCGAGCGCCGAGGTGAGGATCTTCAGGCCGTACGCGATCGAGTTCACCGCATCCGCCAGCTCCCAGAGTGTCTGGTCCCGGGACGCCGCGCTCTTCACCGCCTCGAGGCTCACTCGCTCAGCGTGAAAGAAGCTCTCGCGGGCCGCCTGGAACGCCTCGGCGGTGTCCATCGTCTCGGTGTCGTCAGCATTCGCCATGCCGCGCAGTCTACGGCCACCGCGCCCCTCCATGAGGGGGCTGCTCGATGACCGTGCGCTCGCCGAAAGTGACCGACGAGCAGTTGCTCGCGTTCGAACGCGACCGCGGGAAGCACACCACCCGCAAGGAGGCCGACATCCCGGCCGCACTCGGCATCACCCCCGCCCGCTACTACCAGCTCCTCGGCCGCCTCATCTGGACCGAGGACGCACTCCGCATCGACCCGATGCTCACCAACCGTCTCCGCCGGCAGTCGATGAACCGCCAGACGGAGCACCAGCAGCGCGCCGGCCGCGGCCGCTGACACCCAGGAGAGGAAGACCCGACATGACCACCAACGCCCCCGAGCTCACGCTCATGCAGATCGACCCGCGAACACTCGGCGTACGCGACCAGGCGCGCGCCGACGCCACCCCCGACGACGAGCTCGTCGCGTCGGTGAAGCGGCACGGCATCATGCAGCCCCCGACCGTCATGCTCGACGCCGACATCGACGGGTACGTCATCCTCGTCGGGCACCGCCGCGTCGGCGCCGCGATCGCCGCCGGCCTCGACGAGATCACCGTCATCGTCCGGGCCGGCGACGACACCGACGAGGTCCTCAAGCTCGAGCAGCAGATCGTCGAGAACGAACGCCGCAAGGCCCTCAGCGCCCGCGAGCTCGCCCAGGGCTACAGGAAGCTCGAGCTGTTCGGGAAGACGCCAGCCGACATCGCCCGCGAGCTCGGCGAGAAGCCCGACCGCGTCCGCGCCGGCCTCAAGATCACCGCCTCGGCCGCGGCCGCCAAGCTCGTCGACGAGGACCCGTCGATCGACTTCGAACAGGCCGCGATCATCGCCGAGTTCGAGGACCACCCGAACCTGCAGCAGAAGCTCATCGAGACCGCCACCACCAACCCGGCCAACTTCAAGCGCGACGTCGAGACCCAGCGCACGCAGCGCGAGGTCGACAGCCGCATCGCCACCCTCAAGGCGCAGCTCGACGCCGAAGGCATCGCGCTCGCCGAGGTCATCACCTACGACAGCGAATGGTGGCGCGGCAAAGACAACGCCGGCCGCACCCTCGACCGTCTCGGCATCCGCGTCGAAGAGCACATCGAGTGCCCCGGCCACGCCGCCATCATCCACAAGGCGCAGGCGTACTACCTCGCCACGCAGCCCAACGACTGGATCCTCTACGTCTGCACCGACTGGCAGGGCAACGGCCACGACAGCACGGCAGCTCGACCCGAGCGGACGCCCGAGGAGATCGAAGAGGACCTCAGAATCGAAGCCGAACGCGCGCGTGAGCGTCAGGCATGGCGCGAGGCGGAGCAGCTGCGCGAAGCGAACACCCGGGCACGCCGCGAGTGGCTCCACGGCTACCTCACCACCGGACGCCTCCGCCCCACCGCTGCTCACTTCGACCTCATGGCCGCCGCGCTCGGCGCCCAGATCAGCTGGGGCGACTGGATCCCCGCCGGCATCGCCATGCAGATCCTCACCGGCAGCGACGATCACAGCCAGTACGGCGTCGAAGCCGAAGACGCGCTCGCCGCCCTCATCGCAGAACCGTCGGTGCCCAGTCTCCGCATCCTCGTCGCCGCCGCGATCGCCACGTTCGAGAACGGCATCACGCTCGCCGGGGCCGTGAAGTACTTCGACTTCCTCCGGGAGGTCGGCTACGAGCTCACCGACACCGACCGAGAGCACCTGGCCACCGCAACGGAGCGCGCCGCCGCCGCGAACGACGACAACGGCGACGCCGACGAGGACGGAGGCGACGAGTGAGCGCCAGGACGGCGGCACCGCGGCCGCGTCCCCTCGTCGCCCGCCCGCGCATCGGCGACGTCGTGCAGGTCGGCCGCGTCCGCTGGATCATCCAGAACCTGCGCGGCGAGCACGTCGAGCTCGAAGCATCCAACGTCACCCCGCGCGTCTGGTGGACCACCACCCTCGCCGCGCTGCCGACCGAGAGCTGACCCATGACAGTCCAACTCCCCGCCGGCACCCAGCACGGCACCCCCGAGGGCTACGCCGCCGGATGCCGGCGGGAGAAGGACTGCCCCGCCACCCGCGACCACGGCATGTGCTGCCTCTACGCGCACGTCCGCTCCATCACCGACATCCGGTACCACCAGGCCCGCGCCCGCGACGCCCGCCCCGCCGCGATCGCACGCCGGCTCGGCATCACCCCACCCGAATCGACCGTCATCGCCCGCCAGGCCGACGTCGACGAGCAGTTCGCCGGCCGTCCAGACAACTACCGCTGGAAGCCGCGCCACCCGCGCACCACCCCAACCCCGACACCCACACCCAAGGAGCTGTCTCTTATAAACATCTGACGCGTCCGGA
>NZ_JAEUAW010000014.1 GCF_019511665.1 Microbacterium jejuense | reverse complement strand
AAGAGACAGGCCCACCCGCCCCGCCAGTCGCGGCGCGTCGTCGGGTCCGGAAATCGGATGATCGCCGTGTTTCCGGACCATCCGGTGCGGATGCTCCGGAAAGCGCACGATTCTCCGAATTCCGGAGCGGGGGAGACGGGCGAGCCCGGGAAGGAGCCCGGCCCCGGGCCGTCATGCGGCACCGCCCAGGACTGCCCGGCTCCACCGCGCGTGCGGCGCCCGGACCGGTCGCATCACGATCGTGCAACAGATACATACCGCCCGGTCGGTTTCTGCGTTACAGTGGGGGCACCCGACACGAAGAGGTGCCGATGAACCCCCTGTCTCCGTCCCCCGAAGGCCCCGAAGCCCGGCTCGAGCTGCGCGCCGTGAGTGTCGCGTTCGGCGGGCTCACCGCGCTCGACGACGTGTCGTTCGACGTCCGTCCGGGCGAGGTCGTCGCCCTCATCGGGCCCAACGGCGCGGGCAAGACGACGGTCTTCAACACCGTGTGCGGCCTCGTGCGGCACCGCGGCGAGGTGCGCGTCGACGGCGCGCCCGCGCCGCGGCGCACGTCCGACCTCACGGGCCGCGGCGTCTCGCGCACGCTGCAGGGACTGGGCCTGTTCGACGGACTCACCGTGCGCGAGAACGTCCTGCTGCCTGTCGCCGCCCGCCGCGACGCGGACGAACGCGTCGCGGCGCAGCTGCGTGCGCGCGACCTCGAGTCGCTCGCCGAGCGCCCCGTCGCCGCGCTCTCGTACCCCGACCGCAAGCGCGTGGCGCTGGCCCGGGCGCTCGTCACCGACCCCCGCCTGCTGCTGCTCGACGAGCCCGCGGGCGGATTGGGTGCGGACGACATCGCGGCCCTCGGCACGGTCGTGCGCGACGTGGCGGCGACGGGCTGCGCCGTGCTGCTCGTCGAGCACCACGTCGACTTCGTGATGGGCCTGGCCGACCGCATCGTCGTGCTCGACTTCGGCCGCGTCATCGCGCGCGGGACGCCCGACGAGGTGCGCGACGACCCGCGCGTCGAAGAGGCGTACCTCGGCGTGAAGGCGACCGCATGAGCGCCCCGGCACCCGCCCGCACGCGCGGCGGCGCGCTCTCGATCCAAGGCCTCACCGTCGGCTACGGCGGCGCGCCGGTGCTCCACGGCGTCGGGTTCGACCTCGCGCCGGGCGAGGTCGTCGCCCTGCTCGGCGCGAACGGCGCGGGCAAGACGACGCTGCTGCGCACGCTCGCAGGACTCGCGCGTTCCACCTCGGGAACCGTCGCCCTCGACGGACAAGACCTCACGACCCTGCGCACCGAGGACCGCGCCCGCCGAGGCCTCGCGCTCGTTCCCGACGGGCAGAGCGTCGTGGCCGAGCTCACCGTCGACGAGAACCTCCGCCTGGGCGCCCTGTGGCGCCACCGGGGCGCGGCGCGCGAGCGGGCGATCGCCGGCGTGTACGACATGTTCGAGCCGCTCGCCCGACGGCGCACCAGCGCCGGACACCAGCTGTCCGGCGGCGAACGGCAGATGCTCGCCCTCGGTCGCGCCCTCGTCGCCGACCCGGTGCTGCTCGCACTCGACGAGCCCTCGCTCGGCCTCGCCCCCCTCGTCGTCGCGCACCTGATGTCGACGCTGCAGGCGGCGGCCGCCGAGCGCGGCATGACCGTGCTGCTCGCCGAGCAGAACGTCACGAGCGCCCTGTCGATCGCCGACCGCGGCGTCGTGCTCGACCTCGGGCGCGTCGTCGCCGACGCCCCGGCCACGGCCCTTGCCGCCGACGAGACCCTCCGCCACGCCTACTTGGGATTCTGATGGACCGACTGCTGTTCCTCTCCGCGACCGGCCTCGCGCGCGGCGCGATCTTCGCCCTGTTCGCCCTGTCGCTCGTGCTGATCTGGCGCGCGGCCCGCATCGTCAACTTCGCGCAGGGCGCCATGGCGCTCGTCGCCGCCTACATCGCCTTCGCGGTCACGGGGCTCACAGGCTCGTACTGGGCGGGCCTGGCGGCCGGGATCCTCGCCGGGGCGGCGATCGGGTTCGTCGTCGAGCGCGCGCTCATGCGCTTCGCCCCGCACAGCAGCCCGCTCGCGGGGGTGATCGTGGCGATCGGGCTCGTGATGGTGCTGCAGTCTCTGCTCGGCATCCTCTTCGGGGCCCAGTACCGCCCGATGCGTCCCCCGTTCGACGACAGCCCCATCATGGTCGGCGGCGTGCCGCTGCTCTCGCCGTACGACGTGTTCGTGCTCGTCGTGGCGCTCGTCGTGATGGCCGCGCTCGCGCTGCTGTTCACGCGCACCTCGCTCGGCCTCCAGCTGCGTGCGTCGGCGTTCGCGCCGGAGGTGTCGCGCGTGCTGGGAGTCCGCGTGAACCGCATGGTGACGATCGGATGGATGCTGTCGGCCGCCGTCGCCGCGCTTGCGGCGCTGCTGCTGGTCCCCACCGAGCTCGGCCTCAACCCGCACGCGACCGACATGCTCTTCGTCTACGCGTTCGCGGTCGCGGTCGTCGGCGGGCTCGACTCCCCGGTGGGAGCGCTGCTCGGCGGCCTCGTCGTCGGCGTGGCGATGACACTCGTCACCGGCTACCTCGGTGCGACCGTCGCGCCCATCGGCGTGCTCGTGCTGCTGGTGGCGGTGCTGCTGCTGCGGCCCGGCGGACTGTTCTCACTGCGAGAGGCGCGCAGCGCATGACCGCCCGCTCGACGCCGCGGCGCGGCATCCCTCGCCCCCTCGCCTTCGGCGCGCTGTTCACCGTGCTCGCGATCGGCGGCACGTTCCTGCTCGACCCGTACCGCAACTTCCAGCTCGCGACCGTGGCGGCGTACTTCTGCGCGACGGCCGGACTCACCGTCCTCATCGGCCGCTCGGGGCAGCTCTCGCTCGGCCAGGCGGCGCTCATGGCCGCGGGCGGCTATGGCTATGCCCTCACGGCGAATGCGATGACGGATGCCGGGGCCACCGGCATCCCGCGATTCCTGGTGTCGATGGTCACGGCCATGGCCGTCGCCGGGGTGATCGGCTGGCTGCTCGGCCTTGCCGCCGCGCGGCTGCGCGGACCGTACCTCGCCGGCGTCACCCTCGCGCTCGTGATCGCGGTGCCCGCCGTCGCCGCCGTGTTCTCGGGGGTGCTGCGCGGCGACCAGGGCGTGCAGACCGGCTACGACGCCGTGCCGCCGCTGCTCGAACGGCTCATCGCCGTGGAGCAGTGGCAGGCGTGGGTCGCGATCCTCGTCGCCGGTGTCGTCGTGACAGGCCTTGCGATCTATGCGCGCGGACGCACCGGCCTGCGCGTGCGCGCCGTGCGCGACGACGAGACGGCCGCGCGCCTGAACGGCGTGCGCCCCGGACGCGTCAAGGTCGGCGCTTTCACCGTGAGCTCCCTCGCGGCCGGCGCGGGAGGCGCCGTGCTGTGCTTCGTGAGCCAGTCCGTCAGCCCCGGCGCGTACACGCTCGCGTTCTCGCTGCTGCTGGTGGTCGCCGTCGTGCTCGGCGGCCTGGGCAGCATCGGCGGCGCCGCCATCGGGTCTGCCCTCATCGTGCTGCTGCCCTGGGTGCTCGCCGTCGCAGCCGATGCCCTGCCACTGCCCGCCGAGGCGCAGCAGCGCCTGTCGGGCAACCTGTCGATCCTCGTCTTCGGCCTGCTGCTCATCGTCGTGACGCTCCTGCGGCCCGGCGGCCTCGCGAGTCTGCGGCTGCGGCCGCGACTGCGGCGGCGGCGCGTGGCGGCCACTTCCGCGGCCTCCGCCGACCCGGGTCCGGCGCCCGGGGCGGTCGCAGGACCGGGCTCGGCACCCTGTGCGGTCGCAGACCCGCGCCCGACCCCCGGGGCGGTCGCAGGCCTCGGCGGATCTGCGGACCGGGGCCCGACCGAGCCCGGCCATTCGGGTCCGCGAAGGGACACGTCCCCGCCGCGTCCCGCGGAGCCGCGCGAAGACCTCTCGTCGCGCGCCCCGGCACAGGCGACGGAGCACGGGGCACCGGACCGCGCCGAGCCGCGGCATCCCGAATCGGAACTCGAACCCGCACCACCCACACCACACAGAAAGAGGTGACCATGTCACAGCACACCTTCACCCGCCGCGTCGCGGCGACCGTCGGCGCCGCCGCCGCCGTCGTCGTCGCGCTTGCCGGATGCAGCACGCCGGCCGCGCCCAGCGCCGGCGAAGAGAACGTGCCCGGCGTCAGCGACGACACCGTGACGATCGGCACGCACACGCCGCTGACAGGACCTGCCGCCGCCGGGTACTCGTCGATCTCGGCCGCGGCGACCGCGTATTTCGCGTACCTGAACGACAAGGGCGGCGTGCACGGCCGCACGATCGACTATCTCGTCAAGGACGACGGCTACAACCCGGCGACCACGCAGACCGTGGTGCGCGAACTCGTGCAGGAGGACGAGGTCTTCGCCATCGTCAACGGCCTCGGCACCCCGACGCACACGGCGGTGCTCGAGTACCTCACCCAGAACGAGGTGCCCGACCTGTTCGTCGCGTCCGGATCCACGAGCTGGAATCAGCCCGAGAAGTTCCCGTACACGTTCGGATTCAACGCGGACTACGTGGTCGAGGGGGCGGCGCTCGCGCAGTACGCCGCGGACGAGTACCCCGACAAGGTGGTGTGCCTGCTCGGTCAGGACGACGACTTCGGCGACGAGATGATCGAGGGCGCCCAGCTCGCCCTCGGGGCCGACGGGCTGGCCCATGTCGAGCGGTACTCGGTGTCGAACCGGGACGTCGCGGCGCAGATCGGGGCGCTCAAGGCCGCGGGCTGCGAGATCAACATCCTCGGCACGATCAACGGGTTCACCGCCCTGGCGCTCGGGACCGCCGCCAAGATGGGGTGGTTCCCGATGTGGTTCTCGTCGTCGTCCGGCGCCGACTACCCGACGCTCGTGGGATACCTCGGCGAGGACGTCGGGCCGAAGCTGCTGCAGGGACTCGTCGGCACGAACTACCTGCCGTCGCTCGGCGGGGACTCGGACTGGGTGTCGCTGTTCCGTCAGATCAACGACGACTACAACGACGGCGCACCGTTCGACGGCAACACGATCTACGGCATGAGCGTCGCGTACCTCTTCGCCGAGGCGCTCGAGGCCGCCGGAGAGAACCCGACCCGCGAGTCGCTCGTCGAGGCCGTCGCATCGGGCGGCCTCGCCGGCAACGGCATCCTTCCCCTCTCGTTCGGCGAAGACAGCCACGCGGCCTACCTCGGTGTCGGCATCACCGCCGTCGACCAGGGCGTGCAGGACTACGTCGGCGCCACATACGCGGTCGACGGCGGCACCGTGACCTCGGTCGACCCCGCGCCCGTCGAACTGTCGGGCGAGGGAGTGCCCGGCAGCTGATCCCCCCGGCGAAGCGGCCCGGGTCCCTGTGCGGGGCCCGGGCCGCTTCGCCGTCGGGTTGCTTCGCTGCGGAAGCGATCCAGGCCTTTGTCGCGGTGCGGGTCCGAATTTCGGAGTTCGCGGGTGTTTCCGGAGTGGGTGGGTGGAATGGTCCGGAAAGCGCGGGATCGTCCGATTTCCGGAGTGGTGGGGCGGGATGCCGGGGGCCCGGGGTCGCGCCCGTGGGCGGCCGGAGAAAGGAGCCGGGTGCTACGGGCGCGCTTTGTGCGTCCGGGCGCGCCCGCGGCACCGGCCGCCGGCATCCACTGCCCCATGCCCCACCCCGCACCCGTCGCTTCAACAGGTCAACCGGGCCTTTTCAGGACGGATCGCGCTGATTCCTCCTGCAGAAGCCCGGTTGACCTGTTGAGGAGGGGTGGATGCTGCGCGCCGAGCTCGTGCCGGGGCCCGCGGCTCAGACCACCGGGGTGAACTGGGCGACGAGCTCGCGCTTGAGCACCTTGCCGCTGGCCCCGAGGGGCAGCGACGGCACGACGTGGACCACGCGCGGGTACTTGTACGCGGCGATGCGCTCGCGCGCGAAGGCCACCACGTCGTCCGGCTCCAGCGCGACACCCTCGTGAGCGACCACCGCGGCGTGCACCTCCTGGCCCCGCACGTCGTCGGCCACGCCGAACACCGCCGCGACGGCGACGCCGGGGTGCCGTGCGAGCACCGCCTCGACCTCCGTGGGGTACACGTTGTAGCCCGAGCGGACGATCATGTCCTTCTTGCGGTCGACGATCGTGAGCACGCCGTCGACGCAGGTGCCCAGGTCTCCCGTGCGGAACCAGCCGTCGACGACGGCGTCGGCGGAGGCGTCCGGGCGGCCGAGGTATCCCTTGAACAGGTTGTGGCCGCGCACCACGATCTCGCCGAGCGCATCGGGGTCGTCGAGCAGCGCGACGGCGTCCTCGACCTCGGGGTCGGCGATCGCGACGTCGACGCCCCACAGCGGGCGTCCGACGGTCCCCGGGCGGATGGGCTGCCCGAGCGGGTTGGACGAGACCGTCGGCGCGGTCTCGGTGAGCCCGTACCCCTCGTGCACGTCGGCGCCGAAGGCGTCGCGGAAGGCCTCCAGCACGGCGACCGGCAGGGCCGCACCGCCCGAGACGGCGTACCGCAGCGGCGGGCGCTCCGGGGAGCGGCGGGCGGCCTCGAGCATGCCGACGTACATCGTGGGCACCGCCGTGAACACGGTCGCCCCGAGGGAGGCGGTGAGGGCGAGAGCCTCGTCGGGGTCGAAGCGCGGGAGCAGGATGACGGATGCCCCGACCCGCAGCGCGATGTTCATCACGGCTGTCTGACCGAAGGTGTGGAACAGGGGCAGTCCGCCGAACACGATGTCGTCCGCCCGCAGGTCGAACGCGTCGATGAGCGTCGTGTGCACCTGCTCGACGATCGACAGGTGCGATCCGACGGCGCCCTTGGGGGTTCCGGTGGTGCCGCTCGTGTACAGGATGGTCGCGGCGTCGAGCGGACTCACCGGCTCGTGGCGGACGATGGGCGTCGCCGCGGCGGCCTCGGCCTCAAGTCGGGGGAGCCCGGCCTCGGACGATGCCGGCAGCAGCACGGTGACCAGCGGCACACGGGCCGTCGCGGCGGCGGGTGCCGCCTCGCCCAGCAGCGGTGCGGCGGCCACCAGCAGGTCGGCGCCCGCGTCGCGCAGCACGTACGCGATCTCGTCGGCCTTCAGCAGCAGGTGCACGGGAACGACGATCGCGCCGAGCGACAGCACGGCGTAGTACACGCGGGCGAAGTCGGGCACGTTGGGCACGATCATCGCCACGCGGTCGCCGCGCCCGATGCCGCGTGCGCGCAGCGCGCCGGCGTACGCGCGCGTCTGGTCCCACAGCTCGCGGTACGTGGTGGTCGTGCCCGCGAAGTGCAGCGCCGGACGGTCCGCGTGGCGCACGGCCGACTCGGCCAGGATGCTCGCGACCGACAGCGTCGTGAAGCCGGGCCCGTCGATCGCCGGGTCGGTGGGGTGGTTCATCGCAGTCTCCTTCGACGGCTGAGGGGGAGGGGGTGGATGCCGCCGCCCCGGGCCGTGCGTCACGCCCGGGCGGCGGCATCCTTCGTCACATGCGCAGCTGCGCGCGGCCGAGGCTCGCCAGATGCACTTCGTCGGGTCCATCGGCGATGCGCAGCGACCGGATGCCGGCGTACAGCTCGGCCAGCGGGGTGTCGGACGAGACCCCGGCGCCGCCGTGCAGCTGGATCGCGCGGTCGATGATCTGCTGCACGGCGCGCGGCACGGCGATCTTGATGGCCTGGATCTCGGTCATCGCGCCGCGGTTGCCCACGGTGTCCATGAGCCAGGCCGTCTTGAGCACGAGCAGGCGCAGCGACTCCAGCTGGATGCGCGCCTCGGCGATCCACTCGCGCACGACGCCCTGCTCCGACAGCGGTCCGCCGAACGCGTGGCGCTCGCCGGCGCGCGCGACCATCAGCGCCAGAGCGCGCTCGCCCATCCCGAGGGCGCGCATGCAGTGGTGGATGCGGCCGGGCCCGAGGCGGGCCTGCGCGATCGCGAATCCCTCGCCCTCGCCGGCGATGAGGTTCGCCGCGGGCACGCGCACATCGTCGAACGCGACCTCGGCGTGGCCGCCGTGATCGCGGTCGTCGTAGCCGAAGACCGTCAGCGGGCGCACGATGCGCACCCCAGGGGTGTCTCGCGGCACCAGGATCATCGACTGCTGCCGGTGCCGGGGCGCGTCGGGATCGGTCTGGCCCATCACGATGAAGATCGCGGCGTCGGGGTTCATCGCGCCCGTCGACCACCACTTGCGGCCGGTGATGACGTAGTGGTCGCCGTCGCGGCGGATGCGGGTGCCGATGTTCGTCGCGTCGGACGAGGCGACGTCGGGCTCGGTCATGCAGAACGCCGACCGGATGCGGGCATCGAGCAGCGGTTCGAGCCACCGCTCCTGCTGGGCGGGCGTGCCGAACTCGTTCAGCACCTCCATGTTGCCGGTGTCGGGAGCCGCGCAGTTGAACGCTGCCGGTGCGAGCCGCGGGCTCCAGCCGGTGACCTCGGCGACGGACGCGTACTGCAGGTTGCTGAGGCCCGCGCCGCGCTCGCCGGGGAGGAAGAGATTCCACAGCCCTCGGGCGCGGGCCTCGCGCTGCAGGTCGCGCACGACCGGACGCACGCCCCACTCGTCCGGCGTGGCGGCGAGCTGCGCGTCGAGCACGGGCTCGGCGGGCAGCACGAGCTCGTCGAGGAAGGCGCGGGCACGGCCGGCGAAATCCTGTGACGTGGCATCGGGAGCGAAGTCCATCAGTGCACCTCCGTGGGTGTGTCGCGTGTGCGGGCGTCGAGCGTGCGGCGGCCGACGGCGGCGAGCGGCTCGACGAGCGCACCCATGCGCTCGAACCCCTCGCCGACGGTCGCGCCGGCCTGGAAGCGGTAGTGGATGCCCTCGAGGATCACCGCGAGCTTGTAGGCGGCGAAAGCGCGGTACCAGCGCAGATCGGGCACGGCGATGCCGGCGCGCTCGGCGTACGCCTCGACGAGCTCGTCGAACGACGCGTACCCGGCGGCAGGATCCACGGCGCTCGGCACCGCGCCGTCGCCGCCGGGAAGGTCGGCGATGTTCCAGTACAGGGCGAGGATGCCGAGGTCGACGAGCGGGTCGCCGAGCGTCGCCATCTCCCAGTCGAGGATCGCCGCGACCCGGGGCTCGTCGCCGTCGTCGATCACGAGCGCGTTGTCGAGCCGGTAGTCGCCGTGGACGATTCCCGAGCGGGAGGAACGGGGGATGCCGGCGGCCAGGCTCTCTCGCAGCAGGTCCAGCTGCGCGGTCTCGCGCGAGCGCGACGCGTCCAGCTGCCGCCGCCACGTGGCGAGCTGGCGCTGCAGGTACCCGCCGGGGCGCCCGAAGTCACCGAGGCCGACGGCGTCGGGGTCGACCGCGTGCAGGTCGGCCAGGTGCCGCGCCAGCTCGAGGCTCAGACCGTGCAGGGCGTCGGCGGAGTACGCGGTGTTCTGCGCGCGGTGGGCCAGCACGCGGCCGGGTGCCCGCTCCATGACGAAGAACACCGTGCCCGTCACGCGGTGCTCGGCCGTGTCGTCCACGACATCGATCGCGCGGGGGACGGGCACGGGTGTCGGCGCGAGGGCGGAGATGACCCGGTGCTCGCGCCGCATGTCATGCGCGCTCGACAGCACGTGCCCCAGCGGCGGGCGCCGCACGATGAGCGGGATCGCCGCGCCGTCGACGGCGTAGGTGAGGTTGCTGCGTCCGCCGGCGATCACCGTCGCGGTGAGCTCGTCGCGCGCCAGGTCGGGGTGCGCCTCGGCCAGCCAGGCGCTGAGGCCGCCGGCATCCAATCCCGGGACTGCGGTCATCGTCGACTCTCTCCACGTCCCATCGGCGGGCCGTGGACAGAAGCATACCGGATGGTCGGTTTGTTGCGAACCTGATGCGTGTGTGCGGACCCCTCGACGGAACGCAGGGCGTGCGGACGGGGGAGTCAGGCGCGCCGCGCCTCCACAGCGGCGCGGACGGATGCCGGAACCGGCGTCGGGCGGCGGGTCTCGGCATCCACGAACACGTGCACGAACCGGCCCGTCGCGATCTCATCCTCGGTGCCGGCGCGCAGGATCGCGAGGGCCCACGTGATGCTCGTGGTGCCGAGGCGCTCCACGCCGATGCCGACCTCGAGGGGCTCGGGAAAGCCCGCCGACGCATGGAACTCGCACGACGAGGCCGCGCAGAGCGCGATCGTCGTGCCGCCCACGGGCTTCAGGCCGCCGTCGCGGATCATGAAGGCGTTGACCGCCGTGTCCATCGCGGCGTAGTAGATCGTGTTGTTGAGGTGGCCGTACTGGTCGTTGTCGTTCCAGCGCGTCGCGAAGGGCTCGCGGGCGACGAAGCCCGGCATCAGGCGTCCGCTCGCAGCAGCAGGCGGAACGCGACGCGCGCTCGCTCGGCGCTGGGCACGTCGCCCGAGATCAGGTCGGCGTACGTGAACGACTCCGACAGACGCACCAGGATGTACGCCAGGTCGGCGGAGTCGATGGCACCGCCGAGCGGCTCGGCACCGAGGTCGCGGCGCACGAGCCAGTCGGCGGTCGCGACGTAGCGCCGCTGGATGGGGCTCTCTTTCGTCGTGAGCAGCCGCAGTGCGCGGGCGGGCTCCCGCCGCAGGAACGAGCGGAAGTACTCGGCCGTGATGAGGTCGTCGACGAAGTGCGTGAGGATCGCGGCAATCCGGTCGGCGCCGCTCGCCTCGGCTGCGGCATGCTCGGCCTGCACGAGCGTCGGGATCGCGAGCGACCACAGCACCTCGCTGAGCAGCGCGTCGCGGTTGCCGACCCAGCGGAAGAGCGACGTGCGGTCCACCCCGAGCGCCCCCGCGAGCGCGGTCATGTCGATCCGCCGCCCGGCGATGAAGGTCTCGCGCGCCGCGTCGAACGCGCGCCGCGCGTCGGAATGGATGCCGTCGGCCAGGCGCTCCGAGAGCCACGAGGGGGCGGCATCCGTCCCCACCGTCGCGATCGTGGCGGGGGCCGTGTGGGTCGCCGTCCGGGTCATGCCGGAACTCTACCCGCGCTCACGCACCGACGTGCAACATATTCGAAAGTGTTGCATACTCGTTCCCACGACCTGAGGAGAGACGATGACGTTCACCCTGACCCCGACCGCCGACACCGAGGCGCACGCCCGGCCCGCCGATGTGCTCGACGCGGACTTCTACAGCTTCCAGACCCTGCTGACCGAGCCCGAGCAGCGGGCGCTGCGCGAGATCCGCGAGTTCCTCGAGACCGAGGTGCGCCCGTTCGCCGACGACCACTGGGACCGTGCCGAGAGCCCGCGCCATCTCGTGCCGCGCATCGCGGAGCTCGGCCTGTACGGCAACGCGTTCGCCGAGACCCGCACGTTCGAGAACAGCAACGTGTTCCGCGGCTGGGTGGCGATGGAGATCTCGCGGGCGGATCCTTCCACGGCGACCTTCATCGGCGTGCACTCCGGGCTCGCCATGACATCCATCGCCGTCGGCGGGTCGGACGAGCAGCGCGCCGAGTGGCTGCCCGTCCTCGCCCGCGGCGAGCAGATCGCGTGCTTCGGGCTCACCGAGCCCGGCCACGGCTCCGACACGGCGAAGGGACTCGAGACCACGGCCGAGCGCCGCACCCGCGCCGACGGGACCGACGAGTGGGTGCTCAACGGCGCCAAGCGCTGGATCGGCAA
The DNA here is from genome assembly GCF_019511665.1 of Microbacterium jejuense. Taxonomy (GTDB): domain Bacteria; phylum Actinomycetota; class Actinomycetes; order Actinomycetales; family Microbacteriaceae; genus Microbacterium; species Microbacterium jejuense_A. The sequence goes on along the minus strand of NZ_JAEUAW010000014.1, from coordinate 94,201 downwards.
CGGCGCGTTCGCCGACCTCGTCGTCATCTGGGCGCGCGACGTCGCCGACCAGCAGGTCAAGGGGTTCCTGGTCCGCACGCCGACGCCCGGCTTCACCGCCACCAAGATCGAGCGCAAGCAGTCGCTGCGCACCGTCGAGAATGCCGACATCGTGCTGCGCGACGTCGTCGTGCCGGAGGCCGATCGACTGCAGCGCATCGACGGCTTCCGCGACCTCGCCACGGTGCTGCGCATCACCCGCGCACAGGTGGCCTGGCAGGCGCTCGGGGTGGCGGTCGGCGCGTACGAGTGCGCGGTCGCCTACGCGAACGCGCGCGTGCAGTTCGGCAAGCCGATCGCGTCGTTCCAGCTCGTGCAGCAGAAGCTGGCCGACGCGCTGGCGAACATCACCGCCTGCATCGGCATGTGCGTGCGGGTGTCGCAGTTGCAGGACGCCGGGGAGCAGCAGGACCACCACTCGGCCATGGCCAAGGCGTTCGTGAGCGCGCGGGTGCGCGAGACGGTCGCGCTGTGCCGCGAGATCTGCGGCGGCAACGGCGTGCAGCTCGGCGGACAGGAGCAGCTGGGCATCCCCGCCGGCTACGGCATCGCCCGGTACTTCGCCGACGCGGAGGCGGTCTACACGTTCGAGGGCACGTACGACATGAACTCGCTCATCGTCGGCCGCGCGATCACCGGCATCGCGGCGTTCGTCTGAGCCGCGGCATCCACCTCTCCCCTGTCGAGGACGCACGTCGTCGCCGAGCACGCATGTCGTCGCCGCGAATGACGTGCGGATTCGGCGAGGACGCACGTCGTCGACAGAAGAACACGAAAGGAACCCCATGACCGAGGCATACATCGTGGCCACCGCGCGCTCGCCGATCGGGCGCGCCCGCAAGGGATCGCTCGCCGGCGTGCGACCCGACGACCTCGCCGCCCGCATGGTGCAGGCGGCGCTCGACCGCGTGCCGGAGCTCGACCCCGCGCGCATCGACGACCTGCTGGTCGGCTGCGGCCAGCCCGCCGGCGAGCAGGGCTTCAACCTCGCCCGCATCGTCGCGGTGCTGCTCGGCTGGGACGCCGTGCCGGGCACCACCGTCAACCGGTACTGCTCGTCGTCGCTGCAGACGACGCGCATGGCCTTCCACGCCATCAAGGCAGGCGAGGGCGACGTGTTCGTCTCGGCAGGCGTGGAGGCCGTGTCGCGGTACGGCGCGGGCGCGTCGGATCCTCCGGATGCCGTCAACCCGGCGTTCTCGGACGCGCAGCAGCGCACCGCCGCCCGAGCCGGGGCCGGGGCAGCAGGGTGGGACGACCCGCGCGCCGCAGGCGCACTGCCCGACCCGTACATCGCGATGGGGCAGACGGCCGAGAACGTGGCGCGGCTGCGCGGCATCTCGCGCGAGGAGCAGGACGCGTTCGCCGCTCGCTCGCAGCAGCGCGCCGAGGCGGCGATCGCCTCGGGGTTCTGGGCGGGCGACATCACGCCCGTCACGCTCGACGACGGCACCGTCGTCGCTGCGGACGACGGCCCGCGCCCGGGCGTCACGATCGAGGTTCTCGCAGCGCTCGACCCGGTGTTCCGGCCGGACGGCACCGTGACGGCGGGCAACTGCTGCCCCCTGAACGACGGCGCGGCCGCGGTGGTGGTCGTGTCGGAGCGCGTCGTCGACGAGCTCGGCCTGCAGCCGCTCGCGCGCATCGTGTCGACCGGCGTCTCGGGGCTGTCGCCCGAGATCATGGGCCTCGGGCCGGTGGAGGCGTCGCGGCGCGCGCTGGCGCTCGCCGGCCTGTCGATCGACGACATCGACCTCGTCGAGATCAACGAGGCGTTCGCGGCCCAGGTGATCCCGTCCGCGCAGGAGCTGGGCGTCGACCCCGAGCGGCTCAACGTGCACGGCGGTGCGATCGCGGTCGGGCATCCCTTCGGCATGACCGGCGCGCGCATCACCTCGACGCTCATCAACGGCCTCGCCGCCACCGGTGGCCGCTTCGGCCTCGAGACGATGTGCGTCGGCGGCGGTCAGGGCATGGCGATGGTGCTCGAGCGCGTGTGACCGCCGGGTCCGGCGCCACGGGCGACGGAGGGTTTGCGATCCGGTTGTCAACGGGTCCGGACCGCTGCGATGAGGTCACTAGCCTGGCGCCATGGCAGTGAAGGAGCTGTGGCTGGCGCGGCATGGCGAGAGCATCGGCAACGTGGCGGCGTCGCGGGCAGAGGTCGAGGGACTCGACGTGATCCCGCTCGACGTGCGCGACGCCGATGTGCCGCTGTCGGAGACGGGACGGGAGCAGGCGCTCGCGCTCGGCGAGTGGCTCGCCCCGCGCAGAGGCGAGCTCGACGCGTACTGGGTCTCGCCGTACCTGCGGGCGCGCGAGACCTTGGCGATCGCCCTCGGCGGCGACGGACAGGATGCCGCGGTCGTCGTCGACGAGCGGATCCGCGATCGCGAACTGGGCGTGCTCGACCTGCTCACCCGGCGCGGGGTCGCCCGCCGGCACCCGGAGGAGATGGCGCGCCGGCGGCACCTCGGCAAGTTCTATCACCGGCCGCCGGGCGGGGAGTCCTGGGCCGACGTCGCCTTGCGGCTGAGGTCGTTCCTGCGGGACGTGCTCGACGGACCCCACGAGCGCGCGCTGCTCGTCGCCCACGACGCGGTCGTCATGCTCGTCCTGTACATCCTGCTGCCGATGGGCGAGGAGGAGTTGCTCGAGTTCGCGACGGACCACGTGGTGCTCAACGCCTCGGTGACGCAGCTGACCCGCGGGGAGCGCGGCTGGCAGCTCACGGCGTTCTCGGACGTCGGACACCTGCGCCGCGAAGGAGCCGACGTCACCGCGCACCCCGGGAGCCCCGATGTCGAACCGCGTTGAGCACGTCACGCCCGCCCTGCTGCGGGCATGGGGACTGCCGAGCCCGGGCGAATCCAAGAAGACCCGGGGCGACGTCATCGTCGTCGGCGGGTCGCGGAGTTCGCCGGGGGCGGTGCTGCTCGCCGGTGAAGCCGCGCTGCGCGTCGGCGCCGGCAGAGTCGCGCTGGCCGTGCCGCGTTCCATCGACGCTCAGATCGGCGTGGCGCTGCCTGAGGCGGGGGTCTTCGCGCTGCCGGACGACGCCGCCGAGCCGTTCGACGAGGGACTGTCCGAGCGGGTGGCGACCGCCGACGCCGTGCTCGTCGGCCCCGGGTTCGACGACTCCGACGAGACCCGCGCCACGCTCCTCTCCGTCGCCGCGGCCGCGCCGCGATGCGTCGTGCTCGACGCCTACGCGCTGGGCGCCCTGCCGCACCTCGACCGCGGGATGCTGCCGGATGCCGTCATCCTGAGCCCCAACAAGGACGAGGCGGCGATCCTCCTCGGCCGCGAGGTCGAGACCGGCGACGCGACGGCCGTGCGCGAGATCGCCGCGCGTTACGACGCGGTCGTCAACTGCTACGGCGTCGTCGGCGCCTCCGGCGGTGCCGCCTGGCGTGTGGACGGGGGAGGCGGCGGGCTCGGCACGTCAGGGAGCGGCGACGTGCTCGCCGGCGCGATCGCCGGCTTCGCCGCCCGCGGCACCGGCACCGAGCGCGCCGCGGTATGGGGCGCGTGGTCGCATGCGCGGGCGGGCGACCGTCTGACCGACCGGATCGGCCTCGGGTTCCTCGCGCGCGACCTCGCGCGTGAGCTCACGCCGACGATCCGCGACACGCTGGCCCACCCCGCGTGACGAACAGCGAGGGATGCCGGCGGCCGCGGCCGCCGGCATCCTCTCACTGCTCGGGGACGTCGCCGCGCGGGGACGTCACTGCTCCGGTACGAAGAGGGCCACCGTCTCGGCGATCAGGGCGGGCCGCGCTGAGCCCTCGAGCTCGACCGTGGTGCGCAGCCCGGCGCGCCAGCCCTGCGGCGTCGGCTCGGCCGAGGCGACCTCGGTCACCGCCCGCACGCGCGAGCCGACCGTCACCGCCTGCAGGAAGCGGACCTTGTCGAGGCCGTAGTTGACGACCATCCCGGTGCCGCCGACCTCGAGCAGCCCCTGCGTGAGCCGCGGCAGCAGCGACAGCGTCAGGTAGCCGTGCGCGATCGTGGCGCCGAACGGTCCGGCCGCGGCGCGCTCGGCGTCGAGGTGGATCCACTGCCAGTCCTCGGTCGCGTCGGCGAAGGCGGCGATGCGGTCCTGGTCGATGGCGAACCAGTCGCCGGTCGCCGCGGCGCCGATCACGTCGGGCAGGGCGTCGGGGGAGGCGACGGCGATGCTCATGCGCGCGGTCCGCCCGCCACGTACAGCACCTGGCCCGACACGAATCCCGCCTCTTCGGAGCAGAAGAACGAGGCGGCCGCCGCGATGTCGTCGGGGGTCCCTGCGCGCTGGACCGGGATCTCGGCGGCCGCATGCGCGACGAAGTCCTCGAAGGGCACGCCCATGCGCTCGGCGGTGGACCGGGTCATGTCGGTGACGATGAACCCCGGCGCGATCGCGTTCGCGGTGACGCCGTAGCGGCCGAGCTCGATCGCGAGCGTCTTGGTGAAGCCCTGCATGCCTGCCTTGGCGGCGGCGTAGTTCGCCTGCCCGCGGTTGCCGAGCGCGGAGGTGCTCGACAGGTTGACGATCCGGCCCCAGCGCGCGGCGACCTGGTGCTCCTGCACCGCGCGCGACATGAGGAACGCGCCGCGCAGGTGCACGGCCAGGACGGCGTCCCAGTCGTCCTCGGTCATCTTGAACAGCAGGTTGTCGCGGATGATCCCGGCGTTGTTCACCAGCACGGTCGGCGCGCCGAGCTCGTCGACGACGCGCGCGACGGCACGCTCGACCGACGCCGCGTCGGCGACGTTCGCGCCGACGGCGATCGCGCGGCCGCCGGCATCCACGATCGACGCGACCGTGGCGGCGCAGGCGGCCTCGTCGAGGTCGAGCACGGCGACGGCGAACCCGTCGGCGGAAAGACGCTGGGCGGTGGCGGCGCCGATGCCGCGTGCGGCACCGGTGACGATGGCGGTTCTGGTCATGCGGGGTTCCTCTCGGGGGTGGGGTGGTCGAAGACGATGAGCTGCCGCAGCTCGCCGCCGGCGGCGAGGCGGTCCATGGCCGCGTCGAGCTCGTCGAGCCGGATGCGCGACGACACCAGCCGCTCCAGGGGCAGGCGGCCCGCGCGCCACAGGTCGACGTAGCGGGGGATGTCTCGGCTCGGCACCGCCGACCCGAGGTAGCTGCCGACGATCGTGCGGGCCTCGGCGGTCAGCTGCAGCGGCGAGACGTCCGCGCGCGCGTCGGGCGCGGGCAGCCCCACGGTGACGGTGGTGCCGCCGGGGGAGGTGAGCGCGACAGCGGTCTCGAACGCCCGCGCCGATCCGGCCGCTTCGACGACGAGCGGACACCGGATGCCGTCGGCGAGCGCCTCCGCGGGCGTCAGCGCCGCGGCGGCGCCGCATTCGCGCGCGAGGTCGAGCTTGGCGGGAACGGTGTCGACGCCGACGACCTCGTGCCCGAGCGCGACGGCGACGAGGAGCGCCGCCATGCCGACGCCGCCCAGGCCGACCACCGCCACCCGCGCCCCCGGCTCGGGACGTCCGGCGTTGACGACCGCGCCGCCGCCGGTGAGCACGGCGCAGCCGAGCAGCGCGGCGACCTCCGGCGGCACGTCGGGGTCGACGCGGACCACCGAGCTGCGGCTGACGACGGCGTGCGTCGCGAACGCCGAGACGCCCAGGTGGTGGTGCACGCTCTGCTGCTCGCCGGCCCCGCCGCGGTGCAGCCGGACGCCGCCGCCGAGCAGCGTGCCGGCGCTGTTGGCGGCGGAGCCCGCCACGCACGGCAGGCGGCCGTGGGACCGGCATCCCTCGCACTCCCCGCAGCGGGGGAGGAAGGTCATGACCACCCGATCCCCCGGGGCGAGATCGGTCACGTGGTCGCCGAGGCGCTCGACGATCCCGGCGGCCTCGTGACCGAGGAGCATCGGCACCGGGCGCACGCGGTTGCCGTCGACGACGCTGAGGTCGGAATGGCAGACGCCGGCAGCCTCGATGCGCACGAGGATCTCGCCCGCTCCGGGCGGGTCGAGCTCGACCTCGCCGATCGTGAACGGGTGCGACGCCGCGAACGGCGCCTGCGCGCCCGAGACCTCGAGCACGGCCCCGGTGATCTTCATCCGACCTCCTCGTCGTGATGCGCCGCCTGTCGGCGGAGACGTACCTCTTCGCGATCCACGTGGCGGTGAGACCGGGGACCGCGAGGTGGTGACAAGCATACCGACCACGCGGTATGTTTCTGCAAACGAGCACCGCGCCGTGGGACGGCCGGTCTCGCCGGAGCGTCGAAGGAGACGGGATGTCGATCGAGGTCGCAGGAGCGAAGACCGCGGACGGCGAGGCCGACGAGCGGTTCGCAGGACTGGTGGACGCGTTCCGCGCGAACCTCGAAGACGGCCAGGAGCTGGGCGGATCGCTGTGCGTGCTCGTCGACGGACGGCCCGTCGTGGACGTGTGGGGCGGGTGGAGCGACGCGCAGCGCACGGTGCCGTGGGGACGCGACACGCTGACGAACGTGTGGTCGATCTCGAAGACCGTGACGTCGCTCGCACTGCTGCTGCTGATCGACCGCGGCGCCGTCGACCCCGATGCGCCGGTCGCGGCGTACTGGCCCGAGTTCGCCGCTGCGGGCAAGGAATCCGTGCTCGTCCGGCATGTCATGACGCACTCGTCGGGGGTGTCGGGGTGGGATCAGCCCGTCACGCCCGACGACATCCTCGACGTGGACGCCGCCACGGACCGGCTCGCCGCCCAGGCGCCGTGGTGGCCCGCCGGCGCCGCCTCGGGGTATCACCTGCTGGACTACGGCCACCTCGTGCACGGCATCGTCCGCGCGGTGACCGGGCGAGGACTGGGCGCGTTCGTCGCCGAGGAGCTCGCCGGGCCGCTGGGCGCCGACTTCTGGCTCGGGCTGCCCGCGTCCGAGGATGCGCGCGTATCGCCCGTCGTCCCGCCCCCGCCGTCGCAGCTCGACCTGTCGGCGCTGCCGCCGGACTCGCCCGCCGCGCGCACGTTCACAGGGCCCGTGCTCGGCGCCGAGATCACGTGGACGCGCGCGTGGCGTGCGGCCGGAGTGGGCGGCGCAGGCGGGCAGGGCAACGCGCGCTCGGCCGCGCGACTGAACGCGCTGATCGCGGGTCGCGGCGCCGTGGCGGGGGAGAGGATGCTGGCGGCCGAGACCGTGGACCGCGTCTTCGCCGCGCCCGTCGAGGGAGTCGACCTCGTGCTCGGCCTGCCGCTGCGGTGGGGGCTCGGGTGGGGTCTGCGGCATCCGCTGTCGACCGCGTACATCCCCGAGGGCCGTGTCGCGTTCTGGGGCGGGTGGGGCGGTTCGCTCGTGACGGCGGACGCCGACCGGGGCGTCACCTTCGCCTACGTCATGAACCGCATGTCTGACGGCATCCTCGCGTCCGAACGCGGCCGCACGTACCTGCAGGCGGTCTACGACGCCCTCTGACCCGGCGGGTCAGGAATCCAGCTGCTCGCGCAGGCGGCGCGCGATCTCAGCGGTCGGCGTCGCGCGCGGGAAGACCGCGACCACCACGTCGTCGCCCGTGGGGGCCGACTCGTCGCCGGGCAGCACGCCGAAGCGGCGACGGGCGTCGTCGAGCGCCGTGCGCAGCACCGACGCGGGGACCTTCTTGGGGCTGCGGATGAGACGGCGCAGCACGTGGTTGTGGATCGCCGTCACCAGCGCCGCGAAGCCGACCGCGTCGAGGGGGTCGAGCCCCGGCAGCGATGCGCGCAGATACTCGTCGAACAGTCGCTCATAGCGGAACACCGTGACGATCTCGCGGTCGCGCAGTGCAGGAACCTGCCGCACCACCTGGTACCGGCGACGGGCGAGCTCGGGATCGGCCGCGAAGTGCGCATAGACGAGGACGGATGCCTCGCAGACGGCCGCCCACGGGTCGCGGTGCGGCTGCGCCAGGTAGTCGCGCAGCATGTCGAGCAGTTCTTCGTGGTCGGTGAACACCACGTCGTCCTTGCCGCCGAACTGGCGGAAGAACGTCGACCGAGAGACCCCCGCGGCCTGCGCGATCTGCTCGACCGACGTCTGGTCGAACCCCTGCTCGGCGAACAGCTCGAGCGCGGCGGCGACGACGGCGGCGCGCGAAGCGGCCTGTGCGGCGCTGAGGCCCTGGGCGGCGGTGGTGTCGGACATCTTGAGGAGAGCCTAGTCCGCGCGGTGGCGACGTCGGGATGGACGGCGGCGGGCGGGTCCCACCCGCGGGTGCCGCTCTGTCAAGCGGGTCGACGGCGCGGGAGCCGTCGACTTGGTTTGAGGAATGACCCCGATCTGGAAGCGCGACGCCGACCGCGTGCCGGGAACCCCGTTCGAGCCCGGCCGTCACCGCGACGTCCTCGTGGTCGGGGCGGGTCTCACGGGCCTCTCCACCGCGCTCATGCTCGCCCGCGAAGGCCGTGACGTGGCGGTGATCGAGGCCGGCGAGGTGGGCGAGCTGACGTCGGGTGCGAACACCGGCAAGCTGACCGTGCTGCAGGGCTCCGTGCTGTCTGCGCTGCGGCGTCACCATCCGGCACGGCTGACCCGCGCGTACGTCGAGGCCAACCTCGACGGTGCGCGCTGGATCACCGGCATCGCCGACGAGCTGGGCGTGCCCTACACGCGTCGCACCGCCTACTCGTACGCGCAGACGCCCGAGGGCGTGGAATGCGTCGACGCCGAGCTGCGCGCCGCGGCGGAGGCCGGGCTCCAGGTGCGCCGCGCGTCGACCGAAGAGCTCGCGGTTTCGCCCTTTCCCATGCTGGACGCTGTCGCACTCGACGGCCAGGTCGCGATCGATCCGCAGCGGCTGCTGCTGGCGCTCGCGCGGGCGTTCCTCGACGCCGGCGGAGCGCTGCACACCGGGGTGCGCGTCACGCGCGTGCACGCGGTGCCGCGGGCTGGCGTCGAGACCACCGCCGGATACGCCGGCGCCGGACAGGTGGTGCTCGCGACGGCGACGCCCATCGTCGACCGCGGCCTGTACTTCGCCAAGGTGCGCGGCCTGCGCTCGTCGTGCGTGGCCTTCGCGACGGACGGGCCCGTCCCGTCGGGACTGTCGATCACCGTGGACGGGCGCACCAAGTCGGTGCGCTCGGTGACGGCCGACGACGGGCCCGTCGAGCAGGCGCAGCTCATCGTGGGCGGCGACGGCTTCGCCGTGGGCCGCGTCACCTCGGTGCGCGCCGAGATCGACGACCTCATCTCCTGGACCGCGGAGCACTTCCCGGGCGCACGTCCGGTCGCGTGGTGGTCGGCGCAGGACTACGAGTCGCACGACCTCGTGCCGTTCGTGGGCGCGATGCCGCGAGGGCTCGGCCGCATTCGCTTCGCCACCGGCTTCGCGAAGTGGGGGCTGTCCAACGCCCCGGCGGCGGCGCTGCGCATCACCGCAGAGATCGGGAAGGTTCCCCACAAGGACCGGCCGGAATGGATGAACGTCATCGCCACGCGGTTCACGGTGCCGGCGGACCTCGCGCGCGGCGGCGTCGAGAACCTCCGTGTGGGCTGGGAGGCGGCATCCGGGTGGCTCGGCGCCCAGGCGACCCCGACGCCCGTGCGCCGCCCGGCCGAGGGCGCGGGCGTCGTCGCGAACCGAGGCGGTCAGCCCGTCGGCATCTCGACCGTCGACGGGCGCACTCGCGCGGTGAGCGCGGTGTGCTCGCACCTGGGCGGCGTGCTGCGGTGGAACGACGCCGAGCTCACGTGGGACTGCCCGCTGCACGCATCGCGGTTCACCGCCGACGGCCGCCGCATCGAGGGGCCGGCCCTGTGCGACCTCGCGCGGCTGCCCCGCGTGCCCGGTGAGGAGATCGACGAACCCGAACCGGCGCCGGCGGCCGCCAGCCGCGGCGCGTCGCTGCCGTCAGAACCGGACAGCAAGCGGTAGTAGGCTGGGGGACTGGTCGATATCTCGACGTCGAGACGCTTTTGAGCGTCATCCCCACCCCATTCGCCACCTGCGAAGGAAACAACTGTGGATCTGTACGAGTACCAGGCACGAGACCTTTTCGAGAAGTACGAGGTGCCGGTGCTCGCCGGCATCGTCGCGGACACGCCGGAGGAGGTGCGTGCCGCAGCCGAGAAGATCGGCGGTGTCGTCGTCGTCAAGGCCCAGGTCAAGACCGGCGGTCGCGGCAAGGCCGGCGGTGTGAAGGTCGCCAAGACGCCCGACGAGGCCTACGAGGCCGCGAAGGCGATCCTCGGCCTCGACATCAAGGGGCACGTCGTCAAGCGCGTGATGGTCGCCCAGGGGGCCCGCATCGACAAGGAGTACTACTTCTCGGTGCTGCTCGACCGCGCCAACCGCTCCTACCTGTCGCTGTGCAGCGTCGAGGGCGGCATGGAGATCGAAGAGCTCGCCGTCGAGCGTCCCGAGGCGCTCGCCCGCGTCGCGGTCGACCCGCTGCAGGGCATCGACAAGCAGAAGGCGGTCGAGATCGCGCAGGCCGCCGGCTTCGCCGACGACCTCGTCGACAAGGTGAGCGACGTCTTCGTCAAGCTCTTCAACGTGTACAAGGGCGAGGACGCCACGCTCGTCGAGGTGAACCCCCTCGTGCTCACCGAAGAGGGCGACATCATCGCGCTCGACGGCAAGGTCTCGCTCGACGAGAACGCCGACTTCCGCCACCCCGGCCACGAGCTGCTCGAAGACAAGGCCGCCGCAGACCCGCTCGAGGCCAAGGCCAAGGCGAACGACCTCAACTACGTCAAGCTCGACGGCGAAGTCGGCGTGATCGGCAACGGCGCGGGCCTCGTCATGTCGACGCTCGACGTCGTCGCGTACGCGGGTGAGAACCACGGCGGTGTGAAGCCCGCCAACTTCCTCGACATCGGCGGCGGCGCGTCTGCCGAGGTCATGGCCGCGGGCCTGGACGTCATCCTCGGCGACCCGCAGGTCAAGAGCGTGTTCGTCAACGTCTTCGGCGGCATCACGGCATGCGACGCGGTCGCCAAGGGCATCGTCGGCGCACTTGCCGAGCTGGGCTCGAGCGCCTCGAAGCCGCTCGTCGTGCGCCTGGACGGCAACAAGGTCGAAGAGGGCCGCGCGATCCTGCGCGACGCCAACCACCCGCTCGTGACCCTGGCAGAGACGATGGACGAGGGCGCCGACAAGGCCGCCGAGCTCGCCAACGCCTGACCCCTCAGCATCCGGAACTAGGAAAGAACAGACATGTCGATCTTCCTCAACAAGGACTCCAAGGTCATCGTCCAGGGCATCACCGGCGGCGAGGGCACCAAGCACACCGCGCTCATGCTCAAGGCGGGCACGCAGGTCGTCGGCGGCGTGAACGCCCGCAAGGCCGGCACCACCGTCCTGCACACCGACGCCGACGGCAACCCCGTCGAGCTCCCCGTCTTCGCCTCGGTCGCCGAGGCCATCGAGAAGACCGGCGCCGACGTCTCGATCGCGTTCGTGCCGCCCGCGTTCACGAAGGACGCCATGGTCGAGGCCATCGACGCCGAGATCCCGCTGCTCGTCGTGATCACCGAGGGCGTGCCCGTCGGCGACACCGCCGAGGCGTGGGCGTACGCGCAGTCGAAGGGGAACAAGACCCGCATCATCGGCCCGAACTGCCCCGGCATCATCACGCCCGGCGAGTCGCTGGTCGGCATCACGCCCGCCAACATCACCGGCAAGGGACCGATCGGCCTCGTGTCGAAGTCGGGCACCCTGACGTATCAGATGATGTACGAGCTGCGCGAGATCGGCTTCTCGACCGCCATCGGCATCGGCGGCGACCCGATCATCGGCACGACGCACATCGACGCGCTCGCCGCATTCGAGGCCGACCCCGAGACCAAGGCGATCGTCATGATCGGCGAGATCGGCGGCGACGCCGAAGAGCGCGCGGCCGACTTCATCAAGGCCAACGTGACCAAGCCGGTCGTCGGCTACGTCGCCGGCTTCACCGCCCCCGAGGGCAAGACCATGGGCCACGCCGGCGCCATCGTGTCGGGCTCCGCGGGCACCGCGCAGGCGAAGAAGGAGGCCCTCGAGGCCGCCGGCGTCAAGGTCGGCAAGACGCCGTCCGAGACCGCGTCGCTGATGCGCGAGATCATCGCGGGGCTCTGAATCCCGCGCCATCGAACGTGAGAAGGTCCCGCTCCGGCGGGACCTTCTCTGTTTCTCGACACATGTATTCCAGATCCAGCATCTGACTCTTCTCTTGTGGATGTTCGTCTGAGCGGTTACATTCCCAAACGGATGCGCACCGAGTCTGGTGGTGCGTACGGGGGTGGGGATTTCTGTAGGACGAATGGGCAGAAGGGGCCCCATGAGTCGGAGATCCCCCGTTTTCGGGGTTTTGCGGGCGCACCGTCGCGGCGATGACGCGGCGGTGGCCGAGGTGCACGGCCGGCGGAGGACCGCCGTCGTGGCCCTCGTCGCGTCTTCGCTCGTGCTCTCGCAGCTGACCTGGGCTTTTCCGGCCGCTGCCGCCCCCGCCGAGACAGCCGCGCCGGCCGTGCAGACTCCGGCGCCCCTCGTGTTCAGCCCCGCCGACCTCGGCGACGCTCCCGCTCCGGCACCCCAGGAGGTGCCGGTCGAGCAGGTGGTGCCCACGGCGCCCGTCGAGCCGGTCACCGTCACGCCGCCGCGCACGCGGACGACCGTCACGGTCGTGGTCGTGCCACCGCCTCCGCCGGCCGCGCCCGTCTCGCCGTTCGGCCCGAACTGCCAGCAGGTGTCGACCGGTTCGACGCCGCAGGCCGGCGGAAGCACCACGAACTCGTCGACGACGAGCACCAGCAGCACGAGCCTCACGTGCGGCCCGGGCACCGTGAACCCCGGCTCGATCGGCAGCGGGCCGGCGACGCCGCCGACGCCGACGATCCCGGGGCTTCCGACGCCTCCTGAGCCGCCGGATCCGCCGGACCCGCCCACACCGCCGATCCCCACGCCGACGCCGACGCCGACGCCGACGCCGGATCCGGAGCCGACACCCGACCCGACCCCGGCGCCCGAGGCGTCCGGCGACGCGATGTACGGTGCTCCGGCGATGCTCGACGTGCGCCCGTTCGATGCGACGGCGGATGGTGCCGAGGCCTCAACCGGTGCCGCCGCGTCTCATGCCACCGCGACCGGTGCCGACCATGCCGCTCCGGCCGCCGAGGCGGCGCCGGACCCGGCCGCCGTCGAGCCGCAGCCTGAGTCGCCGGAGTCGGCGGACCCGCAGTCGGCCGAAGAGCCGGCCGCACCGCAGACCGAGCCCGCGTCGCCGGTCGAGCCCGCGTCGTCGAGCGAGCAGCCGGCGTCCGAGCCGGTCGGCGACACGACGACCGACCCCGCGCCGGCCGAGACCGAGCCGGCTGTCCCGGCCGAGACGGTCGAGTCCGCGGCGGAGGAGCCCGGTCCCTGGCACGTATCGGCGACCGGCGATGTGTCGGTCACGATCGACGGGACCGACGTGGTGGTGGTCGCCGATGGCGTCACCGCGCGGCGGGCCGCGGCATCCCTCACCGCTCTCACGATCTCGGCCGGCGGCCGCGTCAGCCTGCCGGCCGCGCTCGGCATCGCGGTCACCGTCACCTCGGCGTCGGCCCTGGCCGTCAGCGGTGCCGGCGTCGCCTGGAACTCGGACGGAGCAGGCGGCGGGTCCGTCGGCGGCATCGCCTTCTCGGGCGTCGGCCAGCTCGTCGCCGTCGGCAGCGGGCACGTGCTGCACGGACCGGCGGCCGACACGACCTGGCAGGTCGACGGCGCACGCACGGGCGCCGTCGGCGGGCAGCGCTTCTCGGGCTTCGACGTGCTCCAGGGGGCAGCGGGCAATCGCGACGACTTCGTCATCGCCCCGTCGGGACGCATCGGCCGGGTCGACGGCGGCGCGGGCGGCTACGACGTGCTGCGGTTCACCGGAGCGCACGGCGCGATGACCTCGCGCCCGACCGGTCCGCAGTCGGGCACGCTCGTCATCGGCGGCAGCACGATCGCCTACGACGGCCTCGAGCCCGTCGGTCCTGCCGACGTCACCGACTTCGACTTCGCCGACGCGACGGACGACGACACGATCGAGGTGTCGGCCGACACGGTCAACATCGGCTACATCCTCGTGCGCAGCCTGGCCAACGCGTTCGAATCGCACTCGGTCCGGCCGCTCGGCTCGTTCAACGTCAAGACCACGGGCAAGGGCGCGACGATCCGCATCACCGGCCTGCTGACCTTCCACGGCGTGACCTTCCGCTTCGAGGCGACGCGCGTCGTGGTCGACGCGGGAACGGTGCTCGACGCCGGGGCCGCGGACGTCGCCTTCGTCGCGACGGCCACCACGACGGACGACACGCCCGCGATCGCCGAGGTGATCCTCACCGACGCCGTCGTGCGGGGCGGAGACGTCACCGCCACAGCCACGGCCGTCAACACCGCCGACCCCGGGGCCACGGTCGGCCTCGCGATCGGCGAGAGCGTCGCGTCCGCGCTCGTGCAGCTCGCCGGCTCCTCGCGCATCGAGGGGCAGGGCGCGGTCTCGCTCGCCAGCTCGTCCACGGCGACCCTCGTGACGACGTCGACGGGGACCGGAGCGGATGCCTCGATCGACGCGGCAGTCGCGCACGCCACCATCGACAACTCGGCCGTGACCCGCATCACCGGCACCGCGTCCGTCCTCGCCGGCGGAGCCGTGAGCCTCTCGGCCACCACCGTCACCACCGCGACGACCACCGCCGACGCGACCGCCGCCACCGCGGGTGCCGCGATCGCGACCACCGACGCGACGATCCGGACGACCGCGGTCATCGACAGCACCGCCGCCGCCGGCATCGTCTCGGGCGGGCCGCTCACCGTCGTGGCAGACTCGACCCACGCTCTGCTCACGAAGGCCACCGCGAGCCCGGGCGGAGCGACCGCGAACGGCACGTCGCCCAGTGCGACCACCGCGACCACGTCGCAGCCCGGCGGGTACGCCTCTGCACCCGGCGGTGCGATCGGCGTCGCCGGCGCCCTCGCGTTCTCGGACCTCGACCAGGAGACCATCGCCTCCGTCGGCGGCGCATCGCCGATCGCGGTGACGGCGGGCGGCGCCGGCGTCACGGTCTCGGCCGTCTCGTCCGGCTCGGCGGTGACCGAGGCCGACGGATCGGCCGTCGGCGGGTCCGCCGCCGGCGTCGGCGTCGGCGTCTCGGTCAACGTCGCGAACGCGCGCACCGAGGCACGCATCGGCAACGCCGCGTTCACGGCGAGCGGCGTGAGGGCATCCGCCGTCGCCGCGCCGCGCACGGCAGCAGGGGTCAACGAGTACCGCGCGCAGTCGGTGTCGGGCGCCGGCGGCGCATCGATGGTCGGCGCGGCCGGGGCCCTCGCCATCAACGTCGCGAGCTTCCTCACCCGCGCGGCGATCCTCGCCGGCGTGACCGTGACCGCCCCCGGCGCCGATCTGGCGTTCGCCGCGACCGGCGACAACGACACGATCGCCCGGGCTCTGCCCGGCAGCCTCGCCGGCGCGACGACCGGCATCGGCGCCAGCATCGCCCTCAACATCGCGAACGACCGCGCGGTGACCGAGATCGGCGACGGCGCGACTCTCACGGGTGCCGCCGACCTCAGCCTCGCCGCGACGTCCACCTCGCCCGCCACCGCCGAGGCGCAGGGCGGGGTCGCCTCCGCCGCGGCGATCTCGACGGTCATGGCCGTCAACATCTCGAACGTCATGACCCTCGCGCGGCTGGGCACCGGCTCGCCGCTCACGATCACCGGCGCGTACACATCGACGGCGACGCAGACGGCGCCCGTCGTCACGACGGCCACCGGCAACGTCAGCGCCGAGGACGGCGCCGCGGTGTCGGCCGTCATCGCGCTGACGTTCGCCGATCACGCGGGGCGCTCCGAGCTGGCCCGCGACCTGACCGCCGCGGCGATCACCCTCACCGCGACCGGCATGGCCTCATCCGCCACGACGGCTTCGGCATCGGCCACGGGCGCGCCGGCCGACGGCTCGCCCGCCGCGCAGACGCCGGCAGCTCAGGCGGGCGATGCCCGGACGTGGGCCGATGGCGTCGCACCGGCGGTGGGAGCCGCGACCGACGGCACCGGAGGCAGCGGCTCGACGCCGATCCCGACTCCGAGCACGCCGCAGGGCGACGTCACCGTGACGGCCGCGTTCGCCCTCACCGTCCACCAGCTGAACGCCGACGTCTCGGTGTCGGGCATCGCCCTCGTCGCGCCCACCGTGCGACTCGAGGCGCTCGGCAACCTGTCGGCCGCGTCGACCGCGACCGGCTCGCCGGCGACACGCGGACCCCCGAGCGGTGCCACGATCGCAGCGGCCGTCGCGATCACTCTGGCGGATGTCACGGTCCGCGCCGAGGTCGGCCCCTCCACCAGCATCACCGCTGACACGTTCCAGCTCATCGCGGGCATCGCCCCGAAGAACGCGGCAGGCGCATCCGACGCCTCGCACCGCTTCACCACCACCGCCACCGCCGGTCCGGGATCCGGGGGCGACCTCGGGGTCGCCGGATCCGTCGCCATCTCGGTCGTCGTCCTGACGACCGCCGCGGGACTGGCCACCGGTTCGAGCGTGACCCTCGCGGGCGCCGATCGATCGCTCACGATCTCGGCCTCGTCGGCCGCGCAGACCACCACGAGCGCACTGCTCGCCGACGGCGGGCCCGGCACTCCCACGACCGGCATCGGCGCCGCGTTCGCCCTCGCCAGTGTGGACCACCACACGCGATCCGCCATCGGCGACGGCGCCATCCTCGCGGGCGCCGACGACGTGAGCATCACGGCGAGCACCGCGGATGCCGCCACCGCCGTCGCGCAGGGTTCGGCGCGAGGGGACGACGCGTCCGTCGCCCCGTTCGTCGCGGTGACACTGTCGTCCGTGTCGACCATCGCGAGCATCGGCTCGGGCAGCGCCATCGGGCTCACCGGCGCCCTGCTCGTGAGCGCCGCGCAGCGCGCGAGCGCGTCGACCGAGGCGCGCGCCGCCACCGGGACGTCGGCCGGCACGGCCGTCGGTCTCGGGCTCGCCATCACCGTATCGACGCACGCCGTGCGCGCGACCCTGGGCCGCAGCGCCACCGTCGGCGGCGCCGTCACGCTGGGTGCGGGCTCGGTGTCGACCTCGACGTCGACGGCGTCGGCATCCGCCGCCGGCGCGCCCGAGAACCCGGCCGACTCGGGCGACGCCTCGAACCCGGGCGGCGCCGCCGGCAGCGGAGTGGACACGGCCGTCTCCGGCGCACGCGACCACGCCGACGGCATCGCCACGGCGGCAGGCGGCTCCGGTTCGGGCACCGCCGCCACGCCGAGTGCGGCCACCTCGCAGGGCCAGGTCAACGCCGCTGCCGCGGTCGCCGTGACCGTCGTCACGGCGGCGGTGGAGGCATCCCTCCTCTCCGGCGCCGTCATCACAGCCGGCGGCGCCGTCGCGATCACCGCGGGCGAGAACACGGACGCGGCCTCGGACGCGAACGGGGCGGCCTCGCAGGGCACCGACGCCACGATCGGCGCGGCCGTCGCGCTGACGCTGGCGACGCTCACCCACCGAGCCGCCATCGCCGCCGGCGCCGGCGTGACCGCCCCGGCCACCACGCTGCGGGCGACGACCGTCGCCGACGGCGCCGACACCACCTCGACGACCAGCGCGCGGGCGGTCGCCGGGGCGGGCGGCGGCAAGGTCTCGGTCGCGGGCAGCCTCGCCCTCGCCATCGTGGATCGAGCCACGTCGGCCACGGTCGACGGCTCGGCGGGCGGCGGAGCGGTCACGATCTCGTCCGAAGCCGACGCCACCACGACGGTCGCCGCCCTCCCGGCGGGGCAGGGCGTGACGGATGCCGGCGACCTCGGCCTCGGCGCCGCTGTCGCGCTGGCCCTCGTGACGATCGACGCCCGCGCCGGTGTCGGCGACGGCGGCGCGCTGCCGAGCATCACCGCACTCACCGTCCTGGCGAAGGGCACCAGCACGTCCACCACCGAAGCGCGCATGGGCGCTGCCGGCGGCGGCGTCGCGATCGTGCCGGCCGTCGCCGTGACGCTGTCGAACATCTCGACGCTCGCGCGCATCGGCACGGGCGCGCTCGTGACGGCGGCGGGGGCCGTGCAGATCGCCGCCGTGCAGACGGCCTCCGCCGCCTCCACGGCGGGCGCGATCGTCGTCGGGGCGGGGGATGCCGGGATCGGCGCCGCCGTCGCGCTCACCTTCGCGAACCACTCGACCCGCGTCGCGCTCGCACGGAGCCTCACGGCCGCGAGCGTCGACCTGATGGCGCACTCGACCTCGGATGCCACCGCCAACGCGACCGCCTCGACGGCGGGCGCCCCCGAGAACGGCGCCGACTCGGGCGACGCGTCGAACCCGGGCGGGGCCGCGGGGAACGGCGTGGACGCCGCGGTGGCCGCCGAGCGCGATCACGCCGACGCCGTCTCGACCGCGAACGGCGGCGCGGGCACCGGCGGTGCGACCACGCCGAGCGCCGAGACGTCGCAGGGCGGCGTGAACGCTGCCGCGGCGGTGGCGGTCGTCGTCGCGACGGTGGGTGCGGGTGTCGACCTCGCTCCCGGCATCACGGTGACGTCGACCGGGCTCGTGCGGCTCGACACCGCGACCGACACCGACGTGAGCGTCCGCGCGGACGGCTCGGCCTCGCAGGGCGCCGACGCCACGATCGGCGCCGCGGTCGCGCTCGCGCTCGTGGACGTCGACGCCGCCGCGGTCGTGCCGGCCGGCGTCACGATCGTCGCCGGACAGCTGACGATCGCCGCCCGCGCGCTGGCGGAGCCGGGTGATCCGGTGTCGCGGCTGTCGGTGGAGTCGGTGGCGGGCGCCGGCGGCGGCAAGGTCTCGGTGGCAGGGTCCGTGGCAGTCCTCCTCGCCACGCACGACGTGCGGGCCGCACTCGCTGGCACGGCGACCCTCACGGGTGCCGCAGCGATCAGCGCAGCGAGCGTGCTGGTCGCGTCGGCCAAGGCCCTGTCGGCAGGACAGGGAGTGACGGATGCCGCCGACCTGGGCCTCGGAGCCTCCTTCGCGCTCGCGGCCGTGACGGCAGGCACGATCGCCGAGCTCGCCGACGGCTCGGCCGTCAGCGGAGCGACCGACCTCACGGTGATGGCTGCCGGCGACTCGGAGGTGCGTAGCGAAGCGCGGATGGGAGCGGCGGGCGGAAAGGTCGCTGTGGCACCGGCCGTGGCCGTCACGCTCGTCACCGGCACCGCCGTCGCCCGCATCGGAGCGGCGGCTGCCGCGACCACCCTGAGCGGGGCTCTGTCGCTGTTCTCGTCACAGCGTTCCATCGCCGCCTCGACCGCGGGGGCGATCGTCGTCGGGGCCGGCACCGCGGGCGTGGGCATCTCGCTCGCGCTGACGATCGCCGACGTCGCGGGCGCCGTCGAGCTCGCGCGCAGCGTCACCGCGGCCAGCGCCACCCTCGAGACCCGCATGCTCTCGGCGACGACGTCGACCTCGACGGCCTCCACCGCCGGCGCGCCCGAGAACGGCGCGGATTCGCCCGATCCGGGCAACCCGGGTGGCGCCGCCGGAACCGGCGTGGACGAGGCTGTCGCAGCCGAACGCGCGCACGCCGACGCGACCTCGACCGCGCACGGCGGGGCCGGAGCCGCGGGCTCGGCGACGCCGAAGGCCGAGTCGTCGGCGGGCGGCGTGAACGCCGCGGCGGCCATCGCCGTCACGCTCGCGACGACCGACAACCGCGTGCGGCTCGACCCCGGGGTGAGCCTCACCGCGACGGGCGGCGTCATCCTGCTCGCCCGCGCCGATGCCGACGCGGCATCGACGGCGGACGGGTCGGCATCGCAGGGCGCGGACGCCACGATCGGCGCGGCGGTGGCGATCACGCTGGCCACCGTCGACAACGTCGCGGAGCTCGGCGCGGGCGCCGCCGTGGCGGCCGCGAGCCTGCAGGTGCGTGCCGATGCCTCCGCGCCCGGCGGCGACGGCATCTCGACCTACGGCGCACGCTCCATCGCCGGTGCCGGCGGAGGCAAGGTCTCGGTTGCCGGCGCGTTCGCCCTCGCCGTCGTCACCCACACCACCCGCGCCGCCATCGCCGGCTCGGCGACACTGGCCGCCGGCGATGCCACCGTCGTCGCCGGCAGCCGCACCGCCACGACGGTGGCGGCCCTCCCGGCGGGCGCAGGGGTGACCGATGCGGGCGACCTGGGCGTCGGCGCGTCGGTGGCGCTGGCCCTGGTGACGCAGTCGACCGTCGCAGAGCTGGCGGACGGTGCAACGCTCACCGGCGCACGCGATCTCACCCTCTCGGCCGACGGCCGCGGCGAGGCCGCGGCCGAAGCGCGCATGGGCGCCCGCGGCGGCGACGTCGCGCTGGCTCCCGCGGTCGCCGTGACCCTGTCGACCGCGACGACGACGGCGCGCCTGGGCACGGGATCGCTGCTGACCCTGGCCGGATCGCTCACCGCGACCGCCACGCAGCGCGCGACCGCGACCTCCACCGGATCGTCACAGTTGCTCGCGGCGGGCGACGCCGGCATCGGTCTGTCTCTCGCGCTCACGATCGCGCAGCACACCGTGACGGCGGTCCTCTCGCGCAGCGCCTCGGCCGCCGTCGCGGCTCACTTGCAGGCGACGAGCGTGTCGTCCTCGACGTCGACCGCGTCGGCGTCGGCGGCGGGCGCACCCGAGAACTCCGGCGGCGGCACCTCCGGCACGGGCGTCGACCAGGCCGTCGAGGCGGAGCGCGCCCACGCCTCGAGCGCGTCGACCGCGAACGGCGGGGCGGCCGCAACGGCGTCTGCGGCCCCGGCGGCGGAGTCGTCGCAGGGCGGCGTCAACGCCGCCGCAGCGGTCGCCGTCACCCTCGCCGACGTGCGGGCGGAGGCCTCGCTGGCCGCGGGCGTCGTCCTCACCTCGGCGGGCATGGTGAGCCTCGTCACCGGCACGAACACCGACGCGTCCGCGGCGGCCGACGGCTCGGCGTCGCAGGGCTCCGACGCCACGATCGGCGCCGCCGTCGCGATCACGCGGGCGGACGTCGTCAACCGTGCGGTCGTGCCGGCGGGTGCCACCGTCGCCGCGCAGGCCGTGACGACGACGGCCACCGTCGTGGCCGACGGCGACGACGTCTCGACCTTCGGCGCCCGCTCCGTCGCCGGTGCGGGCGGCGGCAGCGTCTCGGTCGCGGGATCGTTCGCGCTCGCGATCGTGAATCACCTCGTACGCGCCGGAGTCGAGGGCGCGGCCGCCCTCACCGGCGGCGCGCTCGCCTCGAACGCCGTCGCGCGCACGGTCACCACCGTGGCGGCGCTGCCGGCAGGTGCCGGTGTGACGGACGCCGGCGACCTGGGCTTCGGCGCCTCCGTCGCGCTCGCCGTCGTCACGTCCCGGACGCTGGCCGACATCGGCGACGGCGCGACCGTCACGGGCGCCGGCGCGGTGACGCTGCTGGCCTCCGGTCGCAGCACCGCCACGGCCGAGGCGCGCATGGGTGCCGCGGGCGGCGACGTGGCCCTGTCGCCCGCCGTGGCGGTCGCCCTGACCACGGTGACCGCAACCGCGCGCATCGGCACCGGGACGCTCCTCACCGCGGCCGGCACCGTCGATCTGGACGCGGTGCTCGAGTCCTCCACCGTAGGCACGGCGTCGTCATCGGCACTGGGCGCCGGCGACGCCGCAGTGGGACTGGGCGTCGCGCTCGCGCTCGCGAACGACGCGTCGCTGACGGAGCTCGCCCGCAGCGTCACCGCCGCAACCGTGACGCTCGCGACGTTCCTCACCTCCACCGCCGGCTCGACCGCCACGGCGTCCGCGGGCGGGGCGCCCGAGAACCCGGCCGACTCCGGCGACGCAGGCAGCCCCGGCGGCACCGGCGTCGATCAGGCCGTCGCCGCCGAGCGCACGCACGCCGACGGCGTGGCCACCGCGAACGGCGGATCGGCCAGCGGCGCCGCCGCCACGCCGAAGGCCGAGTCCTCCCAGGGCGGCGTGAACGCCGCCGCGGCTGTCGCCGTGACGCTCACGACGGCCCGCGCCGAGTCCCGCCTCACGAGTGGAGTGACCGTCACGTCGGCCGGCCTGGTGTCGCTGGCCTCACTGGCGAACGTCGATGCCACGTCGACCGCCGACGGCTCGGCGTCGCAGGGCGCGGACGCCACCATCGGCGCGGCCGTCGCGCTGACCCTCGCCGACGTCGTCAACCGCGCGATCGTTCCGGCCGGCGCCACGGTCGCTGCGCACGACCTGACGCTCCAGACGGGCGTGCAGCCGTCGGGCGCCGACACCGTCTCGACGTTCGGCGCCCGCTCGGTCGCCGGAGCCGGGGGCGGCAAGGTCTCGGTCGCAGGCTCGTTCGCGCTCGCCGTCGTCACCCACACCACACTCTCGGTCCTCGACGGCGGCGCGGTGCTCACCGGCGGCGATGCCACGGTCAGCGCGGCGAGCACGGTGTCGTCGACCGTGTCGGCGCTGCCCGCGGGTGCGGGGGTCACCGACGCCGGCGACCTCGGGGTCGGGGCATCCGTCGCCCTCAACCTGGTCACCGACCGCACCACCGCCCAGGTGTCGACCGGTGCCACGATCAGCGGCGCTCGTGACCTCACGCTCGCGGCGACCGCGGATTCGGCAGCGGTCACCGAAGGACGCATGGGCGCGTCCGGCGGCGAGGTCGCTCTCTCGCCAGCTGTCGCCGTGACCCTGTCTACCGTCGAGACATCGGTCGTGCTCGGGGCCGGCGCGCCGATCAGCCTGGCGCGGAGCCTGTCGGCCACCGCCACGCAGAAGGCGCGGGCGGCCACCACGGCATCGGCCGCGGTGCTGGGCGCCGGCGACGCGGGCGTCGGCGTCGGCCTCGCCCTGACGGTCAGCGGCCACAGCGTGTCGGCGCGGCTCGCCCGCAACGTCACGGCCGCGGTCGACGCGAGCCTGCGGACCTTCGGCGTCTCGGCCTCCGCCTCGACCGCCTCGGCCTCCGCCGCGGGCGCACCCGAGAACGCGGGCGGCGGGGGAGGAGCCGGCACCGGCGTCGACCAGGCCGTCGAAGCCGAACGCTCCCACGCCTCGGCCACATCTGCCGCCAACGGCGGTGCGGGCGCGGCGGGCTCTGCCGCCCCGGCGGCGGAATCCTCGCAGGGCGGGGTCAACGCCGCGGCGGCTGTCGCGGTGACCCTCGCGACGGTCACCGCCGAGACCGCCATCGCGACGGGCGTCGCGCTGACCGCAGGTGCGACCGCCATGCTCGCGTCGAGCGCGAACACGGATGCCGCATCCTCTGCCGACGGCTCGGCCTCGCAGGGCGCGGACGCGACCATCGGCGCTGCCGTCGCCATCACGCTCGCGAACGTGGTCAACCGCGCTGCGGTGCCCACGGGCGTCAGCGTCAACGCGCACGACCTCATCGTGTCGGCGGGCGTCACCGCCGACGGCGCCGACCAGACCTCGACGCTCTCGGCGCAGTCGGTCGCGGGCGCGGGCGGCGGCGACGTCTCGGTCGCCGGCTCGTTCGCGCTGGCCGTCGTCAACCACCTCACGCGCGCGGCCGTGGACGGCGGCGTGGTCCTCACGGGCGGGGATGCGGCCGTCACGGCCACCAGCGCCGTCTCGAGCACCGTGAAGGCTCTGCCCGCGGGCGCGGGCGTCACCGACGCGGGCGACGTCGGGTTCGGTGCCTCCGTCGCCCTGAACCTGATCACCGACAGGACGCTCGCTGAGCTCGCCGACGGGGCGACGGTCGCAGGTGCGCGCCACGTGACGCTCGGCGCCACCGCGAGCGACACCGCGGTGACCGAGGCGCGCATGGGCGCCGCAGGCGGCGACGTCGCGCTGTCGCCGGCCGTGGCCGTCACGCTCTCGAACGTCACGACCTCCACGCGGATCGGCACCGGCGGACTGCTCTCGCTCACCGGCTCGCTCACGTCGGTCGCCACCCAGAAGGCCGCCGCGGGCACGACCGCATCCGCGGCCGTGCTCGGAGCCGCGGACGCCGGAGTCGGCGTCGGGCTGGCGCTCACGATCGCGAACCACTCCGTGTCCGCAGACCTGCGCCGCTCGCTCACCGCAGGCGCCGACGTGAGCCTGAGGTCGTCGAGCCTGTCGTCGTCGGCGGCCACGGCTTCCGCCTCCGCCGCGGGAGCGCCGGAGAGCGGCACCGGAGGCGGCGGCGAGGGCGCGGGCGTCGACCAGGCCGTCGCCGCCGAACGCGCCCATGCCGACTCCACCGCGACCGCGAACGGCGGCGAGGGCGCGGGGACGGCGACCACTCCGAAGGCGGAGTCGTCGCAGGGCGGCGTGAACGTCGCGGCCGCCGTCGCGATCACCCTGGCCACGGTGCGCGCCGAGACGCGCGTCGGCCCGGCGATCGCGGTCACCGCCGCCGGCACCGTCATGTTCGCGAGCGCAGCGAACACGGACGCCTCGTCGTCGGCAGACGGCTCTGCCTCGCAGGGCTCGGACGCGACGATCGGCGCCGCGGTCGCGATCACCCTCGCCGACGTGAGCAACCGCGCGAACGTGCCGGGCGACGTGACCGTCGGCGCGCGCGACCTGATCCTCTCGTCCACCGTCGCGCTCGACGGCGCCGACCAGACCTCGACCATCTCGGCCCGGTCGGTCGCGGGCGCGGGCGGCGGCGACGTCTCGGTCGCGGGCTCGTTCGCCCTCGCCGTCGTGAACCACCTCACGCGCGCCGCCATCGACGGCACCGTCGCCCTCACGGGCGGCGACGCGGCGATCACCGCCGCCAGTGCCGTGTCGAGCACCGTCACGGCGCTCCCGGCCGGCGAGGGGGTGACCGAGGCGGGCGACCTCGGGTTCGGCGCTTCGGTCGGGCTGAACCTCATCACCGACAAGACGAGCGCGGAGGTCGCGAACGCCGGCGTCCTCACGGGAGCGCGCCACGTCACGCTCACGGCGACCGCCGCAGACACCGGCGTCACCGAGGCGCGCATGGGGGCGAAGGGCGGCGACGTCGCCCTGGCTCCCGCCGTCGCCGTGACGCTCTCGAACGTCACGACCTGGACGCGCATCGGCTCGGGCGCGCTCACGATCGCCGGCAGCCTCACCATGATCGCGACGCAGACCGCATCGGCATCGTCGACCGCCACGTCGGCCGTATCGGCCGCGGCGGATGCGGCGATCGGCGTCGCCCTCGGGCTCACGATCGCCAACCACACCGTCACGAGCGTCCTCGGCCGCACCGTCACCGCCGGGGCGGACGTGTCGCTGCGGGCGGTCGGCATCTCGTCGTCGGCCTCGTCGGCCACAGCCTCGGCGGCCGGGGCGCCGGAATCGGCGGGCGGGGGCGGCAGTTCGGGCTCGGGTGTCGCGGATGCCGTCGAGACGGAGCGCGCGCATGCCGGCGCCGCCTCGACCGCGAACGGCGGCGACGGTGCGGGTACGGCCACGACGCCCACGCCGGAGTCGTCGCAGGGCGAGGTCGACGCGGCCGCGGCCGTCGCCCTCACCCTCGCGACGGTGCGGGCCGAGACGATCGTCGATCCCGGCGTGACGGCGATCGCCGCTGCGGGAACGGCAGCCCTCGCGAGCTCGGCCAACACCGACGCCTCGTCGTCAGCCGACGGGTCCGCCTCGCAGGGCTCCGACGCGACGATCGGCGCGGCCGTCGCCATCTCCCTCGCCGACGTCGTGAACCGGTCGACGGTCCCCGCGACTCTGACGGTCACCGCGCACCACCTCCTCGTCTCGGCGACAGTGACCCCGAACGGAGCCGACCAGACCTCGACCGTCTCGGCGCGGTCCGTCGCCGGTGCCGGCGGCGGCGACGTGTCGGTCGCCGGGTCGTTCGCTCTCGCCGTGGTCAACCACAGCACGCGCGCGGGCGTCGACGGCACCGTCGCCCTCACGGGCGGCGATGCGGCGATCACCGCCGCGAGCGCCGTGGCGAGCACCGTCCGAGCCCTGCCCGCCGGCGAAGGGGTGACCGGCGCCGGCGACCTCGGGTTCGGCGCCTCCGTCGCGCTCAACCTCATCACCGACAAGACGACGGCCGACATCGCCGACGGCGTCAGCCTGACCGGTGCACGGCACGTCACGCTGACCGCGACCGCCACGGATGCCGCGGTGACCGAGGCGCGCATGGGCGCCGCGGGCGGCGACGTGGCGCTGGCCCCGGCGGTGGCGATCACGCTCTCGAACGTCACGACGTCGACGCGCATCGGCGCCGGCTCGCTCTCGGTCGCCGGCAGCCTGACGATGGCGGCGACGCAGAAGGCATCGGCGGCCACCACCGCCTCCGCGGCAGTGCTGGGAGCGGCGGATGCCGCGATCGGCGTGTCGCTGGCGCTCACGGTCGCGAACCACATCGTCACAAGCGCCCTCGGTCGCACCGTCACCGCCGGCGCCGACGTGTCGCTGAAGGCGTCGAGCATCTCGGTGTCGTCGGCGACGGCAGCCGCCTCGGCCGCGGGCGCGCCCGAGAACGACGAGGACTCGGCAGACCCGGCCAACCCGGGCGGCGCGTCGGGCACGGGCGTCAACGAGCTCGCCGCGAGCGAACGGGCGCACGCCGACTCCGTCGCGATCGCCAACGGCGGCGACGACTCGGGCGATCAGGCCGCGCCGACGGCCGAATCGAGCGACGGTCCGGTGAACGTGGCGGCCGCGATCGGCATCACGATCTCGACCGTCCGGGCCCGCACGATCATCGAGCCCGCGGTCGCCGCGGTCACCGCCGCCGGAACCGTCGCGCTCGCCACGAGCGCCAACACCGATGCGGCATCGTCCGCCGACGGGTCGGCGGCCGGCGACGGCGACGCGACCATCGGCGCAGCCGTCGCACTGACCCTCGCGAACGTCACGAACGCTGCCGACGTGCCGGCCACCCTCACGCTGCGCGCGCACGACCTCATCGTCAGCGCCACCGTCAGCGCCGACGGCGCCGACACCACGGCGACCATGGGCGCTCAGGCCGTCTCGGGTGCCGGCGGCGGCAAGATCTCGGTCGCCGGGTCGTTCGCACTCGCCGTGGTGAACCACACCACGCGCGCCGGCGTCGACGGCACCGTCATCCTCACCGGCGGCGACGCGGCGCTCACGGCATCGAGCTCCGTCGCGAGCACCGTCACGGCGCTCCCGCACGACGACGGGGTCATCGCCACCGGAGACGCGGGGATCGGGGCATCCGTCGCCCTGAACCTCATCACCGACCGCACGAGCGCCGAACTCTCGGACGACGTGAGCCTGACGGGCGCCCGCAACCTCACCCTCACCGCGACGGCGGTCGACACGGCGGTCACCGAGGCGCGCATGGGCGCGAAGGGCGGCGACGTCGCCCTGGCCCCCGCGGTCGCCGTGACCCTCTCCAATGTCACGACGTGGACGCGCGTGGGCACCGGCGTCCTGACGCTCGCGGGCAGCCTGACGATGGCGGCCACCCAGAAGGCCGCCGCGGCGACCACGGCGTCGTCGGCGGTGCTGGACGCCGCGGATGCCGCGATCGGCGTCGCGCTCGCGCTCACGATCGCGAACCACGGCGCCACCAGTGCACTCGCGCGCAGCGTCACCGCCGGCGCGGATGTCGTCTTGCGCGCATCGAGCGTCTCGTCCTCGAGCGCCCTGGCCTCCGCGTCCGCGGCGGGCGCACCCGAGAACGAGGAGTCGGGCGACCCCGGCAACCCGGGAGGCGGGTCGGGCACCGGTGTCGACCAGCTCGCGCAGACCGAGCGCGACCACGCCGACAGCGTCTCGACAGCGAATGGCGGCGCCGACTCCGGCACGACCGCCAACCCGAGCGCCGAGACGAGCGAGGGCCCGGTGAGCGTCGCCGCCGCCGTGGGCATCGTGGTCTCGACGGTCCGGTCCGAGACCGTCATCGAGCCGACGGCGTCGTCGATCACCGCGGCCGGAGCCGTCGTGCTCGCGACGAGCGTGAACACCGATGCCCGCTCGGGCGGCGACGGATCGGCGGCCGGCGAGGGCGATGCCACGATCGGCGCCGGCGTGGCACTGACCTTCTCGCAGACCACCAACCGTGCGACCGTCCCGGCATTCCTCACGGTGACCGCGCACGACGTCACACTCTCGGCCACGGTGACCCCGGACGGCGCGGACGTCACCTCGACCTTCGGCGCCGCAGCCTCGTCGGGCGCCGCGGGCGGCAACGTGTCGGTCGCAGGGTCCGTGGCCATCGCGATCGTCACCACCGACACCCTCGCGGCGGTCGACGGCACGCTCGTCCTCACCGGCGGCGACGTCGCACTCCTCGCGCGCAGCGCCGTCGCGGGCACGGTCACGGCGCTGCCGGTGGGCGAGGGCGCGAGCGGCACGGGCGACGCCGGCGTGGGGGCATCCTTCGCGCTCACGCTCGACACGCACCGCACGTCGGCGCTCATCGCCGACGACGTGTCGGTCACGGGAGCACGCGGCGTGAGCCTCACGGCCGAGGCCGCGGACGCGACGACGACCGAGGCGCGCATGGGCGCCAAGGGCGGCGGCGTGGCGATCGCCCCGGCCGTCGCGATCGTGCTGTCGAACGTCACGACGCTCGCGCGCATCGGCACCGGGGCGCTCGTGACCACCGGCGCCGTGCTGATCCGCGCCACCCAGCACGCCTCCGCCGAGAACGCGGCCTCTGCCGCCGCCATCGCCTCGGACGACGCGGCCGTCGGGGTCGGCCTGGCGCTCACCATCGCCAACCACACCGTCACGGCGATGCTCGGGCGCAACACCACCGCCGGCGGCGACCTCACGATGCAGGCGTTCAGCTGGTCCCGCTCGAGCGCCCTCGCGGCGGCCTCCGCGGCCGGCGCCCCCGAGAACGACGAGGACGCCGGCACCGGCGACCCCGCGACCGAGGGCGGCGCGCCGGGCACCGGCGTCGACGAGCAGGTCGGCGGCCAGCGCGACTACGCAGACCAGGTCGCCGGCGACTACGGCGTCGAGGGATCGGGCGTCGCCGAGACGCCGAACGCCGAGACCAGCTCGGGGCCGGTCAACGTCGCCGCCGCGATCGGCATCGTCATCGCGACGATCCGTGCCCGCTCGATCGTCGAGCCGCAGGTGTCGGACATCACCGCCGCGGGCACCGCGACGCTCTCGTCGTCGCAGAACACCGACGCGGCGTCCGGCGGCGACGGCTCGGCGTCGCGCGGCGGCGACGCCGCGATCGGCGCGGGGGTAGCCATCACGTACGTCGACGTCGTGAACCGCTCCGTCGTGCCGGCCACGCTGACCCTCCGCGCCCACGCGCTGGCGGTGCTCGCGACGATCACGCTCGACGGGGCCGACGACACCTCCACGATCCGGGCCGTGGCGTCGTCGGGCGCCGGCGGCGGCAAGGTCTCGGTCGCGGGTTCCGTGGCGCTGGGCCTCGTGTGGTTCGACACGCTCGCCGCCGTCTCGGGCACCGTGATCCTCACCGGCGGAGACGCGACGCTCGGTGCGGGCAGCAAGATCGACACCACGGTCAAGGCGCTGGCCGCGGGCGAGGGCGTCGTCGCCACGGGCGACGCCGGCGTGGGGGCATCCTTCGCTCTCGCCCTCGTGACGAGCGACACGCACGCGCGCCTCGACGACGAGGTCTCGCTCACGGGAGCGGACGACCTTACGGTCGCCGCCTCGTCGGTCAGCCGCACCACGACCGAGGCGAGCATGGGCGCCAAGGGCGGCGACGTCACCGTCACGCCGTCGATCGCGATCACGGTGTCGGATGTCAGCACCAGCGCGGTCATCGGGTCGCTCGCCTCAGGCCCGATCGTCGTGACGGGCGACGTGCTCGTCTCGGCGATGCAGCACACCGCCGCGCACACGACGGCCGGCGCCGTGGCCACCGACACGGGGGATGCCGCGGTCGGTGTGGCCATCGCGCTGAACTTCGCCTTCGACAGCGTCTTCGCGACCACGCGCCGCAGCGTCACCGCGGGCGGATGGACGGCGTTCTCGGCCACCGGCTCGTCACTGAACGGCGCGACCGCGAGCGCCTCCGCGAGCGGCGCGCCCGGCGAGTCCAGCGGCGATGCGCCGTCGGGCGGCGTCGACGGCCAGGTGCAGCAGCAGCGCGACTACGCGAACGCGGCGAGCCTCGGCCAGGGCGGCGCGGGCGTGCAGAACAGCGACAGCCCGTCGGCCTCCACCAGCGACGGCGGCGTGTCGGTCGCCGGCGCCGTCGCCCTCACCATCTCGGACGTCAGCTTCACGGCGTGGCTTCCCGACGGCCTCGTGCTCACGGCCGGAGGACACGTGTGGCTCACGTCGTCCGCCCAGGTCGACGGCAAGGCCGAGGCGAGCGGCACGGCGCTCGCGCAGGACGACGCCGGCGTGGGCGCGGCGGTCGCCCTCAACCTCGCCTTCGTCGTCAACAACGTGTGGGTCGGCGACGATGCGGTCATCGCGGCGAACGGCTTCACCGCCGCGGCGCTCATGACGACGGTCGGCTCCGACACCACGCACGACTTCTCGGCGATCGCAAACGCCGGCGCCGGTTCCGACGACGTGGGCGTGGCGGGCGCGGTCGCCCTCAACATCGTGTTCGACAGCACCGAGGCGTGGATCCCGTCGAGCGCCCGCGTCGACTTCGGAACCGGCGACGTGCTGATCGCGGCCGAGAACCGCCGCACCGACACGGCGAAGGCGAAGGCCGACGCGACGGCGGGCGGGTCGAGCACCGGCGTCGGCGCATCCGTCGCCATCAACGTGATCTCGGACGACGTGACCCGCGCCGAGATCGAGGACGCCGCAGACGTCACCGGCGGGGCGAACGTCACGGTGCGCGCCGACCACACCGACGCCGTGCTCAACGAGGTCACCGCCGGCTCCGAGGGCGGCACCGCCGTCAGCCCTGCGGTGGGCATCAACGTGGTGCTGCCGGTGGTGCTGGCACGCATCGGCACGCCCGGTCCTCGACCGTTCGTCGCGACCGGCACCGTCATGGTGCGGGCGACGCACTCGGGATCGGTCACCGTCGAGGGCGACGCGGATGCCGCCGGCCAGAGCGTCGCCATCGGTGCGATCATCGTGGTCAACGTCGTGGACATCGACGTGCGCGCGACCGTCGCCCGCGACATCACCGCCGGTGCGCTGTGGCTCATCGCCGCGACCGAGCTGCACGCGAGCGCTTCGGCCAAGGCCAGCGCACGAGGCACGCTCGGCGGCTCCGAGAGCGGCAGCGACGCCGACAACGCCGACCAGCAGGCGCAGCAGCAGCTCGACGGCACGCCGGCCACGAGCGGCTTCGGCGGCACCCTGCCGTCGTCGAGCGACAGCGTCGCCCAGGGCAACAGCCAGGCTAACGGCCAGTCCGGCCAGTCCGGCGACGGCGTGGGCGTCGCCGCAGCCGTCGCAGTCGACTGGATCACCGTCGACAGCCTCGCCACCGTCGTCCCGGCGCTGACGATCGTCGTCGACGGCGTGTTCGCGGTGCTCGCCTCGAATGAGACGGATGCCGCGGCCAAAGCACTCGGCACGTCGTGGAGCATCGAGAACGACTCGAACACGGTGGGCGCCGCCGTCGGGCTCAACGTCGCGACCGTCACCAACCGCGGCTCGATCGGCGCCGGCGCGGACGTCACCGCCGGGTCGGTCGCGGTCACGGGCCTCACTCCCGCGAACGCCCGCAACGACTTCCAGGCGTGGGCGATCGCGGCCGCGGCGGGGCAGGGCGACGCCGCCGTCGCCGGATCGGTCGCCGTGCAGGTGCTGGTCCTCGTCAACGAGGCCGTCATCGGCGAGGGCGCGACGCTCGTCGTGACCGGCGGCGTCTCGCTCGACGCGTCCAACCCGATGGGGCTGCAGGGGCTCGCGGCCTCCGCCGCCCTCACCACGAACGGCAGCGGCGTCGGCGCCGGCATCGTCGTGCAGTTCGTCGACTCCACGACCCTCGCCCACATCGACTCGAGCTTCGCCCGCCCGACCACCATCGACGCGGGCGGTGCCGTCATCGGCCGGGCGGCGGCATCCCTCGTCCCGCTCGCCGCGCCGGACGTGCCCCTCATCGATCTGCCCGCCTTCACCGGCGTCGCGCTGGGTGCGGCCCTGGGCGGCGGCGACGCGGGCGTCGGCGGATCTCTCGTGGTGAACGTCGTCAACCGGGCGACGCGCGCGTGGCTCGGCGACGCCGCCTCGGTGAACCAGGGGATCCCGACCGGCGCCGCGCAGGACCTGTCGTTCACGGCGTCCGACCAGACCGAGTTCGTGGACGTCGCGGGCGCGCTGGGCGCGAGCACCGGCAGCGCCGGCGTCGGCTTCGCGCTCATCGTCGGCGTGCACAACAAGGACGTGCGGGCGTACGTCGGGCGCGGCGTGACCGCCGATCTCGGCGGCTCGGCCTGGCTCGTGGCGACCGCCGGGGAGAAGTTCACGCAGATCGTCGCGGGCGGGGGAGTCGCCTCGGATGCCGGCATCGCGGGCTCGTTCGTCGTCCTGGTCGTGAACCAGGGGTCGGGCGCCCCGGGCACCCGCGCGTACGTCGACAGCACCGCCGAGACGCCGACGGCGCTGCGCGCCCGCGGCTCGATGACGATCTCTGCCGCCGACCCCGTCACGATGACCCTCTTCGCCGGCGCGATCGGCGCCGCCAGCACCGCGGGCCTCGGCCTCTCGTCGATCGTCTTCGTCCGCACGGGCATCGTCGACGCGTTCGCCGGGCCGGAGGCCGAGCTGTGGGCCCGCGGCGGCATCGGACTCACGATGACCGCGACGCAGAGCGAGGACCTGTGGCTCGTCGCCGTCGGCGGAGGCGTCGGCGGCACCGCGGGCCTCGCCGGAGCGGCGACCGTCGGCGTGCAGAACAACACCACCCACGCGCACCTCGACCGCAGCGTCACCGTCGACGGCGTCACGGCGGGCGGCTCGGCGGGACTGCGCCTCGCCGCCACGGACGACACGATCCTGCGCGGCATCGCCGGGCAGCTCGCCGTCGGCGGCACCGCGGGCGTCGGTCTCGGCGCCGACGTCCAGGTGGTGAACAAGTCCACGCAGGCCTGGATCGCCCCGCAGACCCTCGTGACGGTGAGCGGCGACGTCACCGTCGACGCGACGTCGAGCGAGAAGGTCACGAGCGTCGCGGCCGGCGGCAGCGTCGGCGGCACGGCGGCCGTCTCGGCCAACGCCACCGTCTCGGTCTACACGATCGTGACGAAGGCGTTCGTCGGCGAGGTGTGCGGAGCCGCCGTCGCGAGCGAAGCGGCGTGCGCGGCATCCCGTTCCGTCGTCGTGGCCGGCGGCAGCGCGCGCATCTCGGCCAACGAGGTGCTGTCGATGGACATCGTCGCCGGCTCCGTGGCCGTCAGCGGCACGGCATCGGTGGGCCTCACGGCCGCCGTGCCGGTGCTCAAGAAGACCACCACCGCGTTCATCGGCGACCTGTCGCGCGTGACGGCGCTCGCCGGCGGCTCGGGACTCATGGGCACGCTCGGCGGCTACGACGTCCACTACATCGACACGCGGTTCAACCCGCAGACGGCCATCATCGGCGGCGACCAGCTCGAGCTCGGCTACGTCCACGGCATCGAGAACGGCCAGCGCGTCTCGTACGAGACGGGCGGCGGTCAGCCGATCCTCGGCCTCACGCCTGGGGCGGCGTACTTCGCGATCGTCGACGCGGCGTTCCCGACGCGGCTGCGCCTGACCGCCACATCGGGCGGGGCGCCCATCGCGCTCGCCTCGCCCGCCCGTCCCGGACAGTCCCACCGCATCTTCCCGACAGACCAGGCCACCGTGCCCGAGCGCATCGCGCCGTACCTGACGCCGGCCAGCGACGTCGACGGCGGCTCGAACACCGTCAACCTGCCGTACGACATGCCGAAGGACAAGGCCGACAACTCCGCCACGCCGCTGGTGACCGGCGACGCCGTCACCTACACGGCCAACGGGGGAGCGCCCATCGGCGGTCTCGTCGACGGCGAGACGTACTACGTCGTGGTCACCGGCCCGCACAGCTTCCAGCTCGCCCGCACCAAGTGCCAGGCCGACCCGTCGGCGTCGGGCTGCAGCGGCACCCCGTTCGCCGTCATCGACCTGAACCCGGGCGTCGCGACCGGCCGCGCGCACAGCTTCGTGCGGCAGGGGATGCAGTCGCCCGGCGATCCGGCGAAGATCACCGGCATCCGCATCCTCACGCCCCGCACGGGCGCGATGTACGGCGTCGCGGTCGTGGCGAACAACAGCGACGAGATCCTCGCGGTCGGCGCCAGCGCCGCCGTCGCGGCCACGGCGGGAGTCGGCGTCGCGGGCAACGTCAACGTCGTGACGGCCGACACCGACGCCTTCATCGGGCGACTGGCGCGCGTGAACGACGACAACGACGGCGCGGCACCGTGGCAGTCCGTCACGGTCGCCGCCGGCGGCGCGTTCCGCCAGCTCATGGTCTCGGCCGCGGTCGGCGGCGGCATGGCCGGGGTCGCGACCAACGCCACCGTCGACATCGTCACGCTCGACGTCGACGCGACGATCGCCGACGGCGCCGTCGTGCGGGCCGCGGGCGACATCCTGCTGTCGGCCGTCGGCAGCCAGGAGGTGACCGCGATCGCCGCCGCCCTCGGAGCGGGCGTCGCGGGTGTCGCCGCTGCCGTGGCCACCGTCGTGCTCGACACGCACACCCACGGCAGAGTCGGCCGGCACGTGACGCTCGACGCGGGCAACAACGTCCTCGTCGCGGCCGACGACCGCACCGGCTTCACGGTCGTCTCGGGCGGTCTGGGCGTCGGCTTCGTCGGCGTCGGCGTCGGCGCCGGTGTCGCCGTCGTGTCGGCCGTCAAGGACACCGCCGCCACCATCGGCGCGGGCAGCGTGGTCGACGCGCGGGCGGCGCGCGGCTGGGCGCTCGGCGGCATCCCGCTCGGCACGATCAGCGGCGACACCTTCCCCGCCGCGGGGCAGAGCGGGCTCGCGGTCTTCGCCTCGTCGTCGCAGCACGTGTTCGGCATGGCGATCTCCGGCGGCGCGGGCTTCGTCGGGGTCTCGGGCGCCGTCAACGTCACGCTCATCCGCGGCACGACGGTCGCCGCGATCGAGAGCACCGCGGCAGACCGCACCGTCGTGAACGGCGACCGCGCCGACGCCGGCCCCACGCAGAGCGTCTCGGTCACGGCCACCGACCTCACCGACACCTTCACGATCGGCGGAGGCGTGGCCGGCGGCTTCGTCGGGGTGGCGGGCGGCATCGACATCGGCGTCATCGATGTCGCCGCGAACGCGGTCATCGGCGACTACGCCTCCATTCACGCCAGCTCGCACCTGCGGGTGCAGGCACTGTCGGTGCGCCACATCCAGACCTATGCCGTGAGCGCGGGCGGCGGTGCGGTCGGGGTCACGGCGTCGGTGTCGGTGTGGACCGCCGGCGGGCAGCCCACGGGGACCTACGACGACGGCAGCGGACCGAAGGACGCCCTGTCGTCGGGCGAGGGCACACCGCAGAGCCAGGCCGACCAGCACGCGTCGGGCACCGGCTCCAACGGGTACCTGGCGATCCTCGGCGGGGCGAACGACTCGTCGGAAACGAACACGGCGCAGCGCAAGCAGGCCGGGCTCGACGCGGCCGCCGCGGCCGTCGCCGGCGCCGCGCCCGGAACCACGCTCGCCTCCAGCGCCTTCTCGACGCCGCCGCCGCTGCGCGGCACCACCAGCCGCATCGGCGTCGGCGCCTTCCTCCAGACGGGCGGCTCGGTCGCCGTCACCGCCGACGCCCGCGACACGTACTTCGGCCTGGCGGGGTCCGCGACCGGCGGGATCGTCGCGGTCGGGGCATCCGTCCTCGTCGCGACCCTCCGCTCGACCGTCGACGCCGGCATCGCGACGGGCACCACGGTGCGGGCGGGCGGCGACGTCGCGGTGCGCGCCACCTATGGCGAGGGCACCGAGGCGATCGCATTCACCGGCCAGGTCGGCGCGGTGTCGGTCGGCGGCCAGATCCTCGTGCTCGACACCGACGCCCGCCAGACCGCGCACATCGACGACGGCGTGCTCATCCCGGTCGCGGGCGGGACGGTGTCGGCGGATGCCGCAGCCGACCGCGACGTCCGCCCGCTGTCGCTCGGCCTCGCGATCGCCCTCGCGGCGGCCGGCGCCGCGGTGGCCACCGCAGACGTCAGCGGCGACACGGTCGGCCGCATCGGCGCCGTGTTCATCGGCAGCGCCGACGCTCCCGCCGGGGGCCTGCGCATCACGGCGGTCTCCGACATCTCGGTGCCCGTCACCGCCTTCTCGGTGTCGGTCGGTCTCGCCGGCAGCGGCATCGGCGCCGGCGCCATCGCCGACATCACCGGGCGCACCGCGGCGGAGTTCGCCGGCGTCGCGCACCTCGGCGGCGGAGCGACGATCACCGCCGACGCCCGCAACGCCATCGACGCCGACACCGTCAACGTGCAGGTCGGTGCCGTCGCGATCGGCGTCACGCTCGCGCACGCCACCATCGCGCGCGAGACGACGGCCACCGCGGTCGACGGCTCGTGGATCTCGGCGGGCGGCGCCGTCGCGATGCGCGCCACCTCGCGCAACCGCGCGGACGCCTACACGCCCGGCGGCAGCCTCTCGGCGATCTCGGCCAGCTTCATGAACCCGGAGGCGCTCATCACCGGGCGCACCGAGGCGATCTTCCGGGCCGATGTGGGGGCATCCGGATCGCTCACCGTCGACGCGGAGGGGCAGAACCAGGCGCTGGCCGCCGCCTTCGTCGTCGGCATCGGACTCCTCGGCAGCGGCCAGGGCGTCGAGGCGAGCGCCGAGGTCACCGCCTCCGCGGTGGTGCGCGCGGTCATCGAGCTCGGCACCGTCTTCAGCAGCGGACTCGTCGCGGCCCGCTCCCGGATCCTCACCGAAGGCGGCTCGGGCAACGTGGCGAGCGCGGGCATCACCGCCGGCTCGGGCGGGCTGGTGTCGGGCGGCGGCTACGTCGCGACGGCGTTCCTGCGCGGTGCGACGACGGCCGAGGTCTCGAGCGTCATCGGCGGCTCGGGCTCGGTGGAGGTTCGCAGCACCGCGACAAACCGGGCGGCGGCCGAGACGTTCACCGCCGGCTTCGGCGGCATCCTCCAGGTGAGTGTCGCGTACGCCGAGTCCGAGATCGCCGCCTCGGCGGCCACCCGGGCATCGATCTTCTCGCCGGTGTGGTCGAGCGGAGCGACGACGGTGGTCGCGACCGCAGACAACACGGCGGATGTGGATTCGGATGCCGCGACCATCGGCTTCATCAACGCCAACGTCCGCATCATCAGCGCCACCATCGCCGCAGCGACCCGCGCCGAGCTGCGCGCGGGACTCGTCGGCAACGGCCTCACGGTCGAGGCCCGCGGCACAAATCTCGCGACGGCCTCTGCCGCCTACATCGAGGCCGGCCTCTACAACGGCGGCTTCGGATCGGCGCTCGCCATCGTCACAGACGCGGCCGGCGTCACCGCGGAGGTCGCCGCCGGCGGCGCCGACGTGCGGGGCGGCAACGGCGCCGTGTCGGTGACCGCGTGGTCGGCGAACACCGCGAAGACCGACATGAAGAAGGTCAGCGTCGCGGGCCTCGACATCAACGGCCTGCTGCCGCGCGCCACGGTCGCCGCCGCCACACGCGCTGTGTTCGAGGCGGGCCCCGCGACGTCGGCCTCGTTCGCGGTGACAGCCTCGTCGCGCAACGCGGTCGATGCGACCGCGGAGCTGACCTCCATCGCGATCATCGGGGTGAGCGGCACCGTCGCCACCGCGACGATCGCCGAGTCGGCGGCGACGACCGCGTCCGTCGCAGCGGGCGTGATGCTCGCCGCCTCCGGTGCGGTGTCACTCCTCGCCGAGAGCCGCGACGGCACGCACGCGCTGGCGGGCATCGACAGTGCCGGCGGCGGCGCCGTCAAGGCGGGCGTGGTGGTCGCCCAGGCGACGATCGCGGCGCCGGTCACCTCCGCCTTCGACGGCACGATCATCGCCTCGACGGGCGTCTCGGTCCGCGCCGTCGGCAACGCGAAGTCCGACGCGACGATCGAGGCCGTGGGGATCGCCCTCGTCGGCATCACCGGCTCCGTCGTCGACGCCGAGGTGTACGGCTCGGCCGTCGTCTCGTCGCGGTACAGCACGGGGCTGCTCGTCACGATCGGCGCCGTGCTCGTCGAGACCGTGCTGACCGCGGCCGCGACCGCCAAGAGCGACCTCGTCTCGGGCGGCCTGCTCGTCGTGGGCGTCTCGGTGCCGACGGCCCGCATCGCCGCCGCCGCAGTGGCCGATGCCGCACCGCGGCAGGTGGGCGGCACGTCGCTCGCGGTCCGCGCCACGGCGAACCGGACCGTCTCGGCGACGTCGGGCAGCATCGCGCTGGGCGTCATCGCCGTGAGCATCTCCAGTGCCGAGGCGCTCATCACCGACGCCGCCGTCACGCGCGCGCGTGTGCACGACGGCGCGACCGTCCACGCGCCCTCAGCGGCGATCTCGGTCGACGCGACGGCCACGAACGCGGCCACCGCCGCCGGTGGCGGGGTCAACGGCGGGGCCATCACCGTCGGCGTCGCCGAGCCGAAGGCCTTCGTCGACTCCTCGACCCTCGCGCATTTCGCCGCGACCGTCGCGAGCGGCGCCTCGCTCGGCGTCCACGCGGTGACCTCCGACACGGCGACGGCCAAGCTCGCCAGCACCGCCGTCGGCGCGATCACCATCGACTCCGGGGCCGCATGGGCCCGCGTGCGGCCGGTGGCAGAGGCGATCGTCGGCGCCGGCACGCCCATCGTCGTCTCGGGCGACATCGACGTCCGGGCCGCCGCGCAGCCGGTGTCGCGCTCGTTCGCCGAGAACTTCTCGGCGGCCGCCCTCGCCGTGTCGTCGAACAGCGCCCTCGCCGAGACGTATCCGACGGTGCGCCTCTCTGTGGCGAACGGCACGACGCTGTGGGCCGGGGGAGCGGTGACCCTCACGGCGCACCAGAACTCGGCCACCCCGCCGCCGCTGCCGGTCTACGCGTTCGACGCGGTCACGGGGGTGGACCTCGGCACGAACACCATCACGCTCTCGGGGGCGCACACGCTCGACGACTCCGCCACCGTGCGGTACGACCGCAGCGGGGGCACCGCCGTCGGCGGTCTGACCGACGGCGCCAAGTACGGCGTGATCGTGGTCTCGCCGACGCAGATCCAGCTGGGCGCCTCCTTCGAGGCCGCCCAGGTCGACCCGGCGAACGATGTCATCACGTTCACGCGGCAGCACGGCTTCGCCGACGGGCAGCGCGTCTACTACACCGCCTTGGGGTTCGGGGTGGCCGGTCTCGTGAACGGGCACGCGTACCGGGTCCGCGTCCTCGACGACTTCCGCATCCAGCTCATCGACGCCGACACGCCGTCCGCTCCCGTCGAGTTCGACGGCGGAGACGTCGACGAGGCGAACGGGCTCATCAACGCCCCGAACTCGTACAGCGACGGACAGTGGGTGCAGTACCTCGCGGCCCTCGCACGGGCGTCGTTCTACAGCACGCGCGTCGACATCGTCGTGGACGCGCAGGGCAGCCCCGTCCAGGTCGGCAGCCCGCCCACGTTCCAGATCGAGGACAACAACGTCATCGCCGTCCGCGATCACGGCCTGCAGAACGGCGACGCCGTCGTCTACCGCTCCACCGGCGGCGCTCTGGGCGGCCTCGCCCAGGACACCACGTACTGGGTCATCCGCATCGACGGCAACCGCATCCAGCTCGCCGACAGCCAGTGCCACGCGCTGGGCACCTGCGACGACGGCGGCGGCGGCTTCATCCCGGTCACCGCCCTCGGCCTCGTGCCCGACATCTCCGAGGCCGGCCGGGCTGTCATCCACCAGCTGTTCGCCCCCGGGCAGCAGCCGATCGCCGGCCTGCAGAACGGCGGCGTGTACGAGGTCTGCAACGCCACCCCCACCTCGTTCGGGCTGAAGCTCATCGAGCTGCTCGGAGTCTGCTTCACCCGCCCGCTCGGCGCGAACGGCAGCGTCGGCACCGGCCGGTTCGTCCCGGCGATCGTCGATCTCGGTCCGGCCCTCGGCGGCGGAAAGCTGGTCGTCGACCTCACGGCGGCGGGAACGGGGACGCAGCACCTGCAGGTCGCCACGATGGCGCCCACGCTCCCCTCGGGCACGTACTCCGAGGCCAAGGTCGCGGGCGACGGCGGAGGCTTCATCCAGGTGGGTGCGACGCGTCCGCGCGTCGTCGTCGACGCCACGCTCGAGCTCACGATCGGCGACGGCGCGAAGATCAGCGCCGGCGGCGAGATCGGCGTCCACGCCCTCAACACCGCCGCGGCCGTGGCCGACGGCACGTCGGGCGGCCTCGGGTTCATCTCCATCACCCACGCACGAGCGGTCGTGAGCGCGAAGGCCACGACGACGGTGTCGGTGCGACCGGGCAGCGAGCTCTCGACCACCGGCGGCAGCGTCACGATCGACCCGCTGACCCTGGCCAGCGGCAACGCGTACGCGTATTCCAACGCCGGCGGGTTCGGCCACGGCACCGAGGCGCAGACGCGCGCCGATC
Organism: Microbacterium jejuense; assembly: GCF_019511665.1. Classification (GTDB taxonomy): domain Bacteria; phylum Actinomycetota; class Actinomycetes; order Actinomycetales; family Microbacteriaceae; genus Microbacterium; species Microbacterium jejuense_A. The sequence continues at coordinate 53,880 of NZ_JAEUAW010000014.1, read as the reverse complement.
TCGGCACCACGTCGCACGTGACCCTCGACGGCCGCATCACGGCGTGGAACGACATCGCGGCGTCCTCGTCGACGGCGATGCAGTCCGAGCTGCGCGCCGGAGCCTCGGGCGGATCGTTCGCCGGCAGCTCGACGTCGGGCGACTGCGGCGGCGACCCGTGCCACATCGTGGCGAACAACGACACGACCCTCACCGTCGGCGGTGCCGCGCACCTCGAGGCCGACAACGTGACGCTCCAGGCGCAGATGGTCACGACGAGCCTGCTCGACCACAACCGCTCCAACGGCGACGGCGCGTTCGAGGACTCGGACGCGCGCTCGGAGGTCACGCTCACCTCGAACGCCCACGTGCACCTGGTCAGCGGCGCGAAGATCATCGGATACCAGACCGTGACCATCCGCGCGCAGCACCTCCAGGTGCGCCTCGTGGCCGACGCCCGCGCCACATGCGGCTGCTTCGGCGGCGACAGCGACGCCGACGCCGTCGTCCGCTACAACGCGACGTCGTCGGTCACGGGCGAGGCGGGCGTGCGCATCCGCACCGCGATCCTCCGTGTCGAGGCGCTCCACGAGCAGGTGGTCGTCGACCCGCGAGCCTCGACGGGCGGCGGCTTCATCGACTTCGGCGGCGACGACGACAGCGCCGACGACAACCGGCACCGCTGGATCGACTGGAACGCCGACGTCGTGCTGCACGCGCCCAACCCGACCCTGGTGGTCGACAGCAGCGGCCGGATCGTCAAGAAGTATGCCGTCACCGTGCGCGACGACCTCGGCGCCGTGTATACCCTGGGCCAGATCATCCCCGAAGGGCGCGAGATCGTCGTCGACCCGATCGAGAACAACGGCGGCGGCTCGGCGACGTACTTCGTGAACAACCCGGCGGGATCCCAGACCGGCACACTGACCGGCGACCAGGGGACGCTGCAGGTGCAGAACACCTTCGACTTCGTGCGGCTGCACAACTTCTCCAGCCGGGTGCTCCGCGTCAACGGCATCAGCGTCGTGAACCTCGACGACGTCGGCGCGACGGTCGAGGTGCAGGCAGAGGACTCGTCGGCCTTCCGGTTCCACATCGGGCGGCCTCTCTTCCTCCCGACGTTCGTCGACATCGCCAACTGGGCGGGGCCGGGCACGCCCGACATCATCCTCAACGGCTACATCGACAACCCGATCGGCACGACGAGGGTGATCGACGAGCACGGCGACATCTGGGCAGAGAACGGCGGCAGCATCCGCACCAACATCGCCCAGCTGCATGCCAACCGGGGCACCATCGGGGCGAGCTTCACCTTCCTCGGCATCGCGATCCGGCTGCCGATCCCCGTCGTCCTGGTCCAGAGCGACTACCTCGTCGACGACGTCGATCCCACGCGGCTCGTCGAGCTCGTCGCCGACGCGCGCGACGACGTCGTGCTCGACCTCACGTATGTCGCCCGGATGCCGGTCGGGTCGCCCTACGCGGGCACCGCGTTCGCGCCGCTGCTCGGTCCCATCCACGCCGGCGACGACATCGACCTCCTCGTGAACGACTCGCTGTCGGGCTCGGACGCGCCGGCGATGTCGTCCTACTGGGTGCAGGTCGACGTGACGCACCCGCCGTCGAACACGACGGTCCCGCCGAGCGGGCTCTACCACACCTACTTCCACCCCGACCCGGGTCCGTGGGGCGGCTTCGACGACCCCGTGCTCGTCGCATGGGGCACGGTGAACGAGCTCGCCGACAGTGACTACACGTTCAGCGATCTGAGCGCGGGCGACGACATCGTCGTGCGGCATCCGTCCACCGCCACGAACATCTCGTTCGTCGTGTTCTCGAACGTCGACGCGACGCTGGTCAGCATGCGGTTCCCCGATCAGCAGTACTCGACGCAGAACGGCGACGGCGAGATCACGCTCCACACCAACGGGTTCATCCGCGATGAGGAGACGGTCGCCGACCTGCGCGTCGGCACGATCACCTCGACGGCCGAGGACGTCTTCCTGCGCACGATGCAGGACACCGCGTCGATCCTCGACGAGGGCACCATCGACGACGGCACGCCCCGCGTCGCCGGGCGCAGCATCGTGATGATCGCAGGACTCGTGTCGGGGCGCATCGGCGGACCCGACGTCGATCCCGCGGACGTCGATCCGGCCGACTCCGCGCCGGACTTCCTCGAGATCCGCTCGTCGCTGTCGTCGCGCGGTTCGGTGACCGCGCTCGCGGCGGGCGACATCCTCCTCGACCAGGTGGCGGGCACGCTGTTCGTCGCCCTGGTGCACTCGCTCACGGCCGACGTCGCGCTGCGCACCCGGGCCGGGGGGATCCAGGCGGATGCGCCGACCGGCGCCGTGCGTGTCGTCGGCCGCGACATCGACCTCATCGCCATCGGCGGCTCCATCGGCTCCGACAGCCCCGACCGCTCCGCGGACCTCGTGATCGACACCGGCACCGGCTCACGGCTGTACGCGCTGTCGCTCCCCGGCGACGGCGTGATCTTCGTCCCTCCGACAGGCGTGTTCGTCACCGAGGCGACCGGCTCGCTCATCGTGCTCCGCGCGGAGGCGGCCACCGGCGACGTGCGTCTCACGGTGCCGTTCGTGGCCGGCGGCGACGACGAGAGCCTCTTCGTCATCACCGAGGGCCGCACGATCGACGAGCTCGTGACGATGACCGAGGGCCGCGTCGTCGGCGGCGGCGACGTCACCCTCCTCGTGGGCCAGGACGTGATCGCGCCGCTGCTCACCCTCATCGAGGGCGCGACCGTGACCGTCCGCGCCTCGTTCGGCAAGACCACGGCGCTCGACGGCGGATCGCTGCTGTACTTCGGCGGCACGGTCGCCGGCGACCCGATCCGGATGTACGGCGGCCTCGGGGACGACACGTTCCTCTTCGACGCGACGATCGTGAACGGGCCGCTGTCGGTGTTCGCCGGCGACGGTGACGACGGGATCTTCTTCGACCACACGCAGGTCAACGGTCCGACGCAGCTGTTCGGTGCGGCCGGCGCCGACGGGTTCTTCTTCACGGAGGCCGAGATGAACGGCCCGATGCAGATCCTCGGTGCCGCCGGCGACGACCACTTCTTCCTGCTCGACACGCTCCTCGGCGGCCACACCGAGGTGTTCGGCGACGATCCCACCGACCCGCTCTCGCTGCAGGGCGACGACACGTTCGAGGTGTGGTGGCTGCGGACCATGACCGGCACCCACGTGGCAGCGCCGGGCGACGACTTCGCCGGCACGGAGGTGCGCGACGCCCTGGTGCTGTGGGGCCACGGTGGCGACAACGACTTCCGCATCCAGACGTGGGGCGGCGAGGACGCCGTCGGACACGACTACCGCATCATCGTGCGCGGCGGCGGCGCGCGCACGGGGCTCAACACCCTCACGATCGACGGGACGGATGCGACGGACCTGTTCCTCTTCCGCGCTCTGGCCGGGATCGCGGAGCACCCCGACGCCCGCCGTGCGGCCTTCGTCGCGCAGCTCAACGCGGCGGCCGCGACCGCCGAGACGATCGCCTACGACGAGGGCGTCAACGCGCGCCTGACGGTCAACGGCTACGACGGCGACGACGTCTTCGTGTTCGACGACAACAGCGCCATCACGACGGTGTTCGGCGGCGACGGCGACGACACCTTCGTGGTCGGGCAGTTCTTCGCGACGCCGCGCATCGAGCCGAGCGTCCAGCCGGGCAGCGCGTTCGAGACCGTCGAGACCGAGTTCGGCAACGCGAGCGCCGGCGTCACGTTCCCGACGGTGCTGTACGGCGGCGAGGGCGCCGACCGGTTCGTCATCAACGGGCACCGTGCAGAGCTGCGGATCGAGGGGACGGTCGGGGCGGACGCGTTCCGCCTGCTCGTGGTGCGCCTCCTGGCCGGCGGCTACCGCCAGAACGGATTCCTGTCGCTCGACGGCGGCGCCGGCGCCGCGACGGTGCAGGTGCTCGCGGCCGCGGCCTCGCCGGGTCTCGCCGTCGCGCTGACCTCGGTCGTCGGCGCCGGCCTGTTGGCGAAGCTGTACCACGTCGCGCTGCCGACGCTGGTGGTCGCGCCGGTCGTGCTGCCCGCCCCGGTCGCGCTGTGGGCGGAGGATGCCGTCCCGCCGGTGCCGCTGGTCATCCCGGTGCCGCCGCAGATCCCGGGTGCCGGTGAGGTCGTCATCGTCGAGACCGACGGCACCACGACGCTGCAGACCGGTGTCAAAGTGACCGACAGCTACACGATCGCCCTGTCGAGCCCGCCGACCGCACGCGTCTACATCACGATCTCGGCGGCCTACGGCGGCGGCATCCCGTACGCGCAGGTCTCGATCGACGGCGGGCTCACCTTCCACGACCAGGTCGTGCTCGTCTTCGAGATCGGCGAGATCGGACCCAAGACGGTGATCGTGCGGCTGCTGCCGACGACCGGCCCGCACCCGTTCCCGACGCTGCTGACGGCCGCCCCCACGAACGAGCCCGGTCCGGGCATGGTGGTCGAGACCGTGAGCCACACCGTCGTGAGCGACGACCCGCTCTACGACGGCGCGGTCGCGCGGAACGTGTACATCAACGCGCCGGCCGATACGCCGGAGGAGCCGGAGCAGCCGGGCGAGCCGGAGCAGCCCGGGCAGCCCGGCGGAGCCGGCCGGCCAGGCGCAGCGGACGCGGGCGGTGGCGACGGCGCCCTGGCGGCGACCGGCGCCGCGGGCATGCAGGGCTGGCTGTTCTCGGGGCTCGGCCTGCTGCTGCTCGGCCTGCTGCTCGTCGTGATGCGCCGGCGCCGTCAGGCCTGAGACCTGCCGCGCGACCCTTCGCGGCGGTCGCGACCGCCCAGAGCCGCCGGATCAGTCCGCGGCGGCCGGGCCGCCGAATCGGGACACCTGACCGGCGCGGTCGGCGTCCTCGCTCGCGAGGACACCGCCGTTCGCGACGAAGTCGGCGGCGACCTCTTCGAACATGATGCGGACGTCCTGCCGACGTGCGCCCAGCGCCTCGACGGCGGCGTCGGTGACGAGTTCGGCGAAGCGGCGGCGCTGATCGACGGTGCGCCCCGGCAGGAGTTCGACTCTCATGTTCGGCATAGCTCGACGATAGGGGACCGCCCCGAGCCCCGCGCCCGGCTTTACGCTGGGGGCATGCCGCTGACCGGAGAGTACAAGCCGTCGACCGCCGAGTGGGCCCGCATCCAGGCCGAGAAGTTCGAGGAGTCGGGCGGCGCCAAGGCCAACACGCTGCGCGGTGTGCCCATCATCGTGCTGACGACCGTGGGCGCGAAGTCCGGCGCACTGCGCAAGACCGCGCTGATGCGCGTCGAGCATGACGGCCGCTACGCCGTCGTGGCGTCGAAGGGCGGCGCGCCCGACGAGCCGAAGTGGGCCGAGAACATGCGCCGTCACCCCCATGTCGAGCTGCAGGACGGCGACGTCAAGAAGGACTACGACGCCCGCGAGCTGTCGGGCGACGAGCGCGCCGAGTGGTGGGAGCGCGCCACCGCGGTGTGGCCCGACTACGCGAACTACCAGACGAAGACCGAGCGGCTGATCGCCGTCTTCGTGCTCGAGCCGCGCGAGGCGTGACCGACCTCCAGCTCGCCCGCATCCCGGGCGGCACCGTGACGCTGCACGACGCACGCCGCAAGGTCCGCTGGGACGTGGTGCTCGAGTCGTACGAGATTGGCGTGTTCGCCGTGACGCAGGAGCAGCTGGCCGAGCTGCTCGGCGAATCCGCACGGCACCCGCGCCGGCCCGCCGTCGACGTCAGCTGGCAGCGCGCCATCCGCTTCTGCAACGCGGCGTCGGAGTGGGAGGGGCTCGACCCGGCCTACACGTTCGACGGCGAGGACGTCACGTGGCACGTCGACGCCGACGGCTACCGGCTGCCGACCGAGGCGGAGTGGGAGCACGCGTGCCGCGCCGGTTCGACCGGTCCGCACTACGGCCCGCTCGCCGAGATCGCGTGGACCAGCGCGGACGGCCTCATCGCCCCCGCGGAGGTCGGCGGACGCCTGCCCAACCTCCACGGGCTCTTCGACACGCTCGGCAACGTGTGGGAGTGGTGCTGGGACCTGCTCGACCCCGCGCGCTACGCGGACTATCGCGTGTTCCGCGGCGGGGGCTTCGCCGACGACGCGTGGAGTGTCCGCGCCTCGACCCGCCGAGGCGGCCCGCCGCGCTCGCACCACGACGACGTCGGCCTCCGCATCGCGCGCGGCGGTTTCGACGGCGAGGGTGCCGCACAGGGCTGGTCGGCCGAGGCCGACGCCGAGCGCGCCGATCCCGACGGTCCGCTGCCGCTGGGCTGGACCCCGCTGCGCTGACCCCGAGAAACGAAGTGGATGCCGGCGGCCGAGGCCGCCGGCATCCACTCGTCCTCGGTCCGGTCAGCCGGCCAGGAGCTGCTCGATCGGTCCGCGTGCGAAGTAGATCGCGAAGCCGGCGGCGACGACCCACAGGAGCGGGCTGATGCCGCGGGCCTTGCCCGACAGCGACCGGATGACGACCCAGGCCACGAAGCCCGCGCCGATGCCGTTCGCGATCGAGTAGGTGAGCGGCATGACGACCACCGTGAGGAACACCGGCAGCAGGATCGAGAAGTCGCGCAGGTCGAGGTCGCGGATCTGCGCCATCATCATCGCGCCCACGATCACCAGCGCGGCGGCGGCGACCTCGCTCGGGACGATCTGGGCGAGCGGCGTCAGGAACATCGCGAGCAGGAACAGCACACCGGTGATCACGTTGGCGAACCCGGTGCGTGCGCCCTCGCCGATGCCGGAGCCCGACTCGATGAAGACGGTGTTCGACGAGCCGGAGGTCAGGCCACCGGCGATCGCGCCGACGCCCTCGACGACGAGCGCGCTCTTCAGGCGCGGGAAGTTGCCCTTCGCGTCGGCGAGGCCCGCCTCCTTCGAGAGGCCGGTCATGGTGCCCATGGCGTCGAAGAAGTTCGTGAACACGAGCGTGAAGACGAGCATGACGACGGTCAGGAAGCCGACCTTGCTGAAGTCGAAGCTCACGTCGCCGACGAGGCTCAGGTCGGGGAGGGCGAACAGGCTGCCGTCCAGGGCCGGAACCGACAGGCCCCACCCGCCGGGGTTGTCGACGGACGAGCCGAGGTGCCAGATCGCCTCGATGATGACGGCGAGGACCGTGCCCGAGACCAGGCCGATGAGCAGCGCGCCCTTGACCTTGCGGGTGACGAGGATGCCGGTGAGCAGCAGGGTGACGACGAAGACGAGGGTGGGGATCGTGGCGATCGAGCCGGCGATGCCGAGGCCGACGGGCGGGGAGTTCTGGCCGGTCGCGGTCACGAAGCCGGCATCCACGAATCCGATGAACGCGATGAAGAGGCCGATGCCGACCGTGATCGCGATCTTCAGCTCGTACGGGACGGCGTCGAAGATCAGGCGTCGCAGGCCGGTCGCCGCCAGCAGCACGATGATGACACCGTTGATGACCACCATGCCCATCGCCTCGGGCCACGTCACCTGCCCGACGACGCTGAACGCGAGGAACGAGTTGATGCCCAGGCCCGCCGCGAACGCGAACGGCAGACGTGCGACGAGTCCGAACAGGATCGTCATCACGCCGGCGGTCAGCGCCGTGACGGCGGCGACGGCGGGGAACGCGAGGTTGTCGCCGGCGACGTCGGTGCCGGCCGACAGGATGATCGGGTTGAGCACCACGATGTAGGCCATCGTGATGAACGTGACGACACCGCCGCGCACCTCGGTGCCGATGGTCGAGCCGCGCTTGGTGATCTCGAAGAAGCGGTCGAAGCCGTTCTTCGGCTCCGGCGTCGCGGCCTCGGGCGTGGGGGTGGGATCGGTTGCGGTGGCGCTCTCGGGAGCGGGCGAGTCTGTGCTCATATGTGGGGACCTCCGACCTGAAACGTTAGTCGCTCGCCGTCGAACCTGGGTATTGCCTGAATGGATGCCGCACCCCTCCGCGCGGGCGACCCCGGGCTCGCCGCCCGGCGAGTTAGGGTCGACTGCGCATGCACCGCCTCATCGTCGCCCTCCTCTCCGCCGTCGACGCCGCCATCGCCGCGACCGTCGGCCTTGCCGCGACCCTCGCGCCGCTGACGCTGCTGTGGGTGTTCGGGTTCGGCGGGGGAGCGGACTGGGGCGTGCTGTGGCCGGCGGGCGTGTCGGTGTGGCAGCTCGGAAACCTCGTGCCGCTGCACATCGCGCTTCCGCCGGAGTACCTCGCCGCGACGGGGATCGACGCGGACGCGGCATCCTTCGTCCTCTCGCTCGCACCCCTCGCGTTCGCCACGTTCACCGCCGTCTTCGCCGCGCGATCGGGTGCCCGCGCCTCGCACGCCGACGCGTGGATCACCGGCGTCGTCACATCGACGACGGTCTTCGCGGCGCTGACGGCTCTGGCCGCGCTGACCGGCGCCAACGATGTGGCGGCGGTGGCCCGGTGGCAGGCGATCCTCTTCCCCGTCCTGGTGTTCGCGATCCCCGCGCTCGTGGCCGCCGTCGTCACGGAGTGGCGCGAGGCCGGCTCGGGGGCCGTGGCCCGCGTGCGCGACGCCGTCGAGGCACGCCCCCACGGCTGGGGTCGCGCACCCGCCCTCGTCGCGCGCGGCACCGCCGTCGTCGTGAGCGGGCTCGTGGGGGCGGGCGCGCTCGTCCTCGCAGTGGCGCTCTTCACGCGAGCCGGGCAGATCGTCGCACTGTTCCAGGCCGCCGCCGTCGATCCCGCGGGCTCGGCGGTCATCACCATGGCGCAGCTCGCGTACCTGCCGACGCTCGTGGTGTGGGGGATGTCGTTCGTCGCGGGTCCGGGCTTCGCCGTCGGCACGGACACCGCCGTCTCGCCCGCCGCCACCCAGGTCGGCGTCCTCCCGGGCATCCCGGTGCTCGGTGTGGTGCCCGACAGCACGACCACCTGGCTCCTGCTGCTGGCCCTCGTGCCCGTCGCGCTCGGTGCGCTGGCCGGCTGGATCGTGCGGTCGCGCCTGGTGGGGGGAGTGGAGAGGATGCCGCCCACCGCTGCCCGCGATGAGCCCGCGTCGTCGCGGTTCGATGCCGGCAGGACCGCCGCGTTGTCGGGGCTGCTCGCATCGGCGCCCGTCATCGACCCCGACCCGGTCCCCGACGACGAGCCGCGCGACGAGTCGACCGCCGGGGCGCGCTTCATCATCGCGCTCGGCATCGCGGTCCTCAGCGCCGCCGCGGCCGGCCTGCTGTCGTTCCTCGCATCGGGGTCGCTCGGCCCCGGCCGCCTCGCCGAGTTCGGCCCCCAGCCCGGACCTGTCGCGCTCGCCGTCGGCATCGAGGTGCTGATCGGCGCCGCCATCCTGCTGCTCGCGCCCGTCGGGCGCCGTGAGGCGCGCGGCGGCCGGCGCGACGAAGACGACCGGCACGCGGCATCCACCTCCCCGGCGTCCTCCGACGAGACGCCTGTCGACGAGCCGGCGTCCGCCGCCGACGGCCCGCGCATCCCCGATCTGGACGACACGGCCGACCTCGCGGCGATCACGGCCGCCTGGAGCGGGCTGCGCACATCGTCGGCGCGTCCGGATCCGACGGGCTCGTCCGGCAGAGCACCGCGGGCGGCGCCGGAGCCCGAGGCGGTGACCGAGCCCATCGACCTGCCCCGGCTAGACTAGGCGCGTGCTCACGGTCGCCGTCCTCATCTCGGGCACAGGGTCGAATCTGCGCGCTCTGCTCGACGCGGCGGCCGACCCCGAGTTCCCCGCCCGCATCGTCGTCGTCGGCGCCGATCGAGAGGCCGAGGGCTTCCAGCACGCCGAGGACTACGGCATCCCGACCTTCATGGTCCCGTTCGCGCAGTTCGCGACCCGCGAGGAGTGGGGTGCAGAGCTCGCCGAGCAGCTGAACGTGTGGCAGCCCGATCTCGTCGTGCTCAGCGGGCTCATGCGCCTGCTGCCCGCCGACCTCGTCGACGCCTGGTCGCCGCGCATCATCAACACCCACCCGGCGTACCTGCCCGAGTTCCCCGGCGCCCACGGCGTGCGCGACGCGCTCGCGGCCGGGGTCGCGCAGAGCGGCGCCAGCGTCATCATCGTCGACAACGGGGTCGACTCGGGGCCGATCCTCGCCCAGGAGCGCGTGCCCGTGCTCCCCGGCGACGACGAGCACGCCCTGCACGAGCGCATCAAGCCCGTCGAACGCCGCCTGCTCATCGACGTGGTGCGCCGCGTCGCGACGGGCGACCTCGATCTCGCGGCGGTGTCCGCGAACGCCCCGCTCTGACCCCCACCCCCTCGAGGAGAACCGCCATGGCCGGACCGAGCCACGACCCCGCCCTGTATCGCCCCCGAGATGTCGTCCCGGTCCGCCGCGCGCTCGTGTCGGTGAGCGACAAGACCGACCTGCTCGAGCTCGGCGCGGCCCTCGCCGCCGCGGGCGTCGAGATCGTGTCGACGGGCGGGTCGGCGTCGCTGCTGCGCGAGGCGGGCTACGACGTCACCGACGTGTCGAGCGTCACCGGCTTTCCCGAGTCCCTCGACGGGCGCGTCAAGACGCTCCACCCGGGCGTGCACGCGGGCCTCCTCGCCGACCTGCGCCTCGAAGACCACGAGCGGCAGCTGGCCGCGCTCGACATCGCGCCGTTCGAGCTCGTCGTGGTGAACCTGTACCCGTTCGTCGAGACCGTGGCCTCCGGCGCGCAGGGCGACGACGTCGTCGAGCAGATCGACATCGGCGGCCCCGCCATGGTGCGGGCGTCCGCGAAGAACTTCGCGAACGTCGCCATCGTCACCTCGCCGTCGTCGTACCCGGCCGTCATCGAGGCGGTCCGAGCGGGCGGCACCACGCTGGTGCAGCGCCGCGAGCTGGCGGCACGCGCGTTCGCGCACACCGCCGAGTACGACCGCGCCGTCGCCACGTGGTTCTCGGAGGGCACGCTCCTCGAAGAGGACCTGCCCGCGCACCTCACCATCAAGGCCGAGCGCCTGGCCACGCTGCGCTACGGCGAGAACGCGCACCAGCGCGCCGCCATCTACACCCGCAACGGCGGCCACGGCATCGCCCAGGCCACGCAGCTGCAGGGCAAGGAGATGTCGTACAACAACTACGTCGACGCCGACGCCGCGCTGCGCGCCGCGTTCGACATGGTCAAGCCGGCTGTCGCGATCATCAAGCACGCGAACCCGTGCGGCATCGCGGTGACCGCGCCCAACGCCCTCGACCCCATCGCGAGCGCGCACCTGCGCGCCCACGAGTGCGACCCGGTCTCGGCGTACGGCGGCGTGATCGCCGCCAACGGCACCGTGACCCTCAAGATGGCCGAGAACCTGAAGGACATCTTCACCGAGGTCATCGTCGCGCCGTCGTTCGAGCCGGCGGCGCTGGAGGTCTTCAAGGCGAAGAAGAACCTGCGTCTGCTGCAGCTGCCCGAGGACTGGCAGCAGGAGCGCATGGACGTGCGCCTCGTGTCGGGCGGGCTGCTGCTGCAGGACGCCGACCGCTTCCCCGACGACATCGAGTCGGTCGCGAAGGACTGGCAGCTCGTATCGGGCGAGCGCCCGGCCGACGACGAGATGACGAACCTCATCTTCGCGTGGAAGTCGTGCCGCGCCGTCAAGTCGAACGCCATCGTGCTGGCCAAGGGCTCGGCGACGGTCGGCATCGGCATGGGCCAGGTCAACCGCGTCGACTCGTGCCGCCTCGCCGTCGAGCGCGCCGGCGACCGCGCCGCAGGGTCGGTCGCGGCATCCGACGCGTTCTTCCCGTTCGCCGACGGCCCGCAGGTGCTGATCGACGCCGGTGTCACCGCGATCATCCAGCCCGGCGGCTCGGTACGCGACGACGAGGTCATCGCCGCGGCGAAGGCCGCCGGCGTGACGATGTTCTTCACCGGCGAGCGCCACTTCTTCCACTGAGCCGCGTCGCCCGCGCCCCCTCCGCCCCGCGTCATGCCCCTGGCGTGAGACGGCACCCGGCGGACGAGACAGCGGCCTTCACCCACGGTCTCGTCCGCCCTCACCGGTCTCGGCGGGACCGGAGTGCGACGGGGCGCTGCCCTGCGTGCGACGACGCGGGCCAGTGGGCACTCCTGTCTCGGTGAGACCGGAGCGCGGGGACGAGACCGTGGGGTTCACCCGCTGTCTCGTCCGGCCGCTCCGGTCTCACCGGCGGGCCGGGCCGCGCGGCCGCTGCGGGGTGGTGCTCCGACCGTCCTGGCGGCCAGTGCCGCCGGCATCCACCGTCGTGTCCGATTTCCGCGAGCCGATGTCGGCGGAGCGTGTCAGGCTAGGGGCATGAGCCTGACCATGTCCGACGCGGCGAGAGACGCATCCATGTCTTTCGACCAGAGGTATCGCGCGATCGACTCGCGCGACGCCCGGTTCGACGGGCAGTTCGTCACGGCGGTGCGCTCCACGGGGATCTACTGCCGGCCGAGCTGCCCCGCGCGCACCCCGAAGCCGTCGAACGTCACGTTCTACCCGACCAGTGCCGCCGCTCACGAGGCGGGGTACCGCGCGTGCAAGCGGTGCCTTCCCGAAGCCGCCCCCGGATCGCCGCAGTGGAACCTCCGCGGCGACACCGCCGGCCGCGCGATGCGTCTCATCGCCGACGGCGTCGTCGAACGCGAGGGAGTGCCGGGGCTTGCGAGCCGCCTCGGGTACTCGCCGCGCCACCTCACGCGTCTGCTCACCGCCGAGCTCGGCGCGGGCCCGCTCGCGCTCAGCCGCGCGCACCGCGCCCAGACCGCACGCATGCTGCTCGTCGGCACCGACCTGTCGGCCGCCGACGTCGCCTTCTCGTCGGGGTTCGCGAGCGTACGGCAGTTCAACGACACGATCCGCGAGGTGTTCGGGATGCCGCCGACCGAGCTGCGCGCCCGTCGCCCGGCATCGCGCCACCTGGACCCGCCGGCTCCCGGCGTGACGATCGACCTCGCACTGCCGTACCGCGGGCCTTTCGACGCCGACGGACTCTTCGCGTGGATGGCGGCGCGTGCCGTCAGCGGCACGGAGGTCGCCACAGCGTCGTCGTTCGCCCGCACGCTGCGTCTGCCTCACGGGCCGGTGTGGTTCGAGCTGCGCCTCGACGAGACCGGGCGCGTGCGCCTGCGTGCGGCGCTGACGAGCCTCGCCGACCTGTCGACGCTCGTGACGCGCGCGCGGCGGCTGTTCGACCTCGACGCCGACCCCGTCGCCGTGGACGAGTCGCTCGCGCAGCACCCCGAGCTGGCGCCGCTCGTCACAGCGCTCCCGGGCCTCCGGGTGCCGGGTGCCGCCGATCCGCACGAGATGCTCATCCGGGCGATGGTGGGGCAGCAGATCACCGTCGTCGCGGCGCGCACCGCCCTGACGGCACTGACCGCGGCGCTCGGCGAAGAGGCGCCGGCGTTCGCGGACATGATGCCGCCCGGCGCACCGGTGCCGCGGCTGTTCCCCACGATGGCGGCGATCGCCGAGCGCGGTCACGAGGTGCTGCGCGGACCGGCGGCACGCATCCGGGCGATCACGGGAGCGGCCGCCGCGCTCGCGGACGGCACGCTCACGCTCACGACGGGCGACGACGCCGTCGAGCAGCGCGCGGCGCTCCTCGCCATGCCGGGCATCGGGCCCTGGACGGCCGACTACGTGCGCATGCGCGTGCTCGCCGACCCCGACGTGTTCCTTCCCGGCGACGTCGCCGTCCGCTCCGGGGCGGCGGCCGCCGGACTCCCGTCCGAACCGCGTCCGCTGACCGAATGGGCCGCTCGCACCGCGCCGTGGCGCAGCTACCTCACCGCGCACCTGTGGCGCGCGGTCCCGCCGAAGCCCGCGCCGGCGCGCCGGACCGCGGCATCCGTGCCGAGCGAGGCACGAGACCAAGCATCCACTTCTTCCCCCACGGCAGACGGAGGACTCTCATGAGCACCGCGACCATCCAGACCATCGACACCCCCGACGGGGCCTTCACCCTGCTCGCCGACGAGCGCGGACACGTGCTCGCGTCGGGCTGGACGGCGGAGCGCGACGCGATCCTGGCGCGCCTGGCTCCGGCGACGCGTCCGACGGACGTGCGCGAGGGAGAGACGGATGCCGCGGCCGCCGTCTCGGCGTACTACGCCGGCGATCTTGCCGCCATCGACGACGTGACCGTCGCGCAGCACGGCACCGCCATGCAGCTGGCCGGATGGCAGGCGCTGCGCACCATCGCACCCGGACGCCCGCTGACGTACTCCGAATTCGCCGTGCTGCTCGGGTCGCCGAGCGCGGTCCGGGCCGCGGCATCCATCTGCGCGCGCAACGCGCCCGCGCTGTTCGTGCCGTGCCACCGCGTCCTGCGCACCGACGGCTCGCTCGGCGGATTCGCGTGGGGACTGCCGGTCAAGCAGCGGCTGCTGGACCGCGAGGCGGGGGTTCCCGCGCTCGTGTGACAGCGGGGGAGAGGCCGCAACGGCTTTCCGGGGGTGCGGAAAGCGCTTGTTGCGTTCAGCCTTTTCTCAGGTATACCCTGGAGGGCTGGTGTGTCGTTTCGGCGGCACCCAGCCCTTATCCCACGATCCCAGGAGGAAGCCATGTCTCAGGCCGTCGTCACCACGAAGCCGATTGTCTTCCTCCCTGCCATCGCCGGGACGACGCGCGTCGACTACGCCGGGTAACTCCCCGAGCCGACCTCCGCAGATCGGCCGCAGCCCGCGGCATACGGTCGTCCGTCCTCGCGTTCTGGCCATCCAGGACGACGCTTCAGCGCCCCCACCGACGTGTTCTCGGCGCGCCCATCCCGCGGCATCCGTCCGCACCTCCGCACCGCCACCACCCACAAGGATCATGACCCCGTCTTCCGCTGAAAGACTCTCCACCCCGCGGGCGCTCGCCCGCCTCTACCCGTTCGTCAGACCCGCACTGCCGCGGATGATCGGCGGGTTCTTCGCCGCGCTCGGCGCCGCGGTGATGACCCTCATCATCCCGCTCGTGCTGCAGGCCGTCGTCGACGGCCCGATCCAGTCGGGCGACCTCACGCTCATCGTGTGGGCGTCCGTCGGCGTGCTCGTGCTCGGCACGCTCGAGGCGCTGTTCATCTTCCTGCGCCGCGCCTTCGTGCTGACCCCCGGCACCGCCGTCGAGTACGAGATCCGCCAGCAGTTCTACCGCCGCCTGCAGCGGCTGCCCGTCGCCTTCCACGACAAGTGGCAGTCGGGGCAGCTGCTCAGCCGCATGATGCAGGACATCAACCTCATCCGGCGGTGGCTGGTCTTCGGCCTCATCCTGCTGATCGTCAACGTGCTGACGATCCTCGTCGGGTCGGTCCTGCTGTTCCGCTGGCACTGGTCGCTCGGCGTGACGTTCCTCGTCGTGTCGATCCCGCTGTGGTTCTTCGGCTACCGCTTCGAGCGCAACTACGGCGTGCTCGCTCGGCAGAGCCAGGACCAGGCCGGCGACCTGGCGACCTCGGTCGAAGAGAGCGTGCACGGCATCCGCGTGCTCAAGGCCTTCGGGCGCGGCAAGCACGCGCTGCAGAAGTTCCAGCGCCAGGTCGAGACACTGCGCGGCACCGAGCTGCGCAAGGCGCGCGAGGTCGGCGTGCTGTGGTTCTGGCTCGAGGTGATCCCGATGATCGCCTTCGCGCTGTGCCTGCTGCTGGGCATCTGGCTCACGAGCCAGAACCAGCTCACCGTCGGCGAGCTGTTCGCGTTCTTCGCGATGGCGACGGCCATGCGCTGGCCCCTCGAGTCGCTCGGCTTCCTGTTCTCGTTCCTCGTCGACGCCCGCACCGCGACCGACCGCGTGTTCGAGGTGCTCGACGAAGAGAACACGATCGTCGACCCGGCGGCGCCGAAGACGATCGCCAAGCCCGCCGGCGAGCTCGCGTTCCGCGGCGTGCACTTCCGCTACCAGGATGCCGCCGAGTCCGAGCGCGATCTGCTCGACGGCGTCGACCTGGTGCTGCAGCCGGGCGAGACGATGGCGCTCGTGGGTCTGACCGGCTCGGGCAAGACGACGCTCACCACTCTGCCCGGCCGCCTGTACGACGTCACCGGCGGAACCGTCGAGCTCGACGGCGTCGACGTGCGCGACCTGGCGCTCGAAGAGCTGCGCACCCACATCTCGATGGCCTTCGAAGATGCGACGCTGTTCTCGGCATCGGTGCGCGACAACGTGCTGCTCGGCCGCGACGACCTGGACCCGAAGAGCCCCGAGGCGCAGGCCGTGCTCGACGAGGCGCTGCAGATCGCGCAGGCGCACTTCGCGTACGAGCTGCCCGACGGCGTCGACACCACGGTCGGCGAAGAGGGGCTGTCGCTCTCGGGCGGTCAGCGTCAGCGTCTGGCCCTCGCCCGTGCGGTGGCGGCGAAGCCGGCAGTGCTCGTCCTGGACGACCCGCTGTCGGCGCTCGACGTCGACACCGAGGCGCTCGTCGAGGCCGCGCTGCGCCGTGTTCTCGCGACCACGACAGCGCTGATCGTCGCGCACCGCCCCTCGACGGTGGCGCTCGCCGACCGCGTCGCGGTGCTCGAGGCCGGCCGCATCACGGCGGTCGGCACGCACTCCGACCTGCTGCGCGACAGCGAGCACTACCGGCACGTCATCTCGAGCCTCGAGGCGGCCGCCGCGGAGGAGGAGGCCGAGCAGGCCGCAGAGCAGGCCGCCGCCGAGCAGGAGCAGGAGCGCGCCGCCGAGCGCGCCGCCGCCGATGCCGAGACGAGGACCGATGCGCGAGAACGCGTCACGACCGAAGAAGTGGAGGTGAACCTGTGAGCACTGTCACCGGAACCCAGGGCGAAGACCGCAACGACTACACCAAGGCCGAGAGCCGTGCGATCCGCCAGCGTTCGCTGCGCCTGCTCGGGTCGCTGCTGAAGCCCAGGCGCCCGCTCGTGCTGCTCACCGCCGTGGTGATCATCGCCTCGACGGGCCTGCGGGTCCTCGGCCCCGCCCTCATCGGGTACGGCATCAACATCGCGCTGCCGATCGCGATCGAGAAGTCCGATTGGATGCCGGCCTTCGGCGTCACCGCCGTGTACATCGTGTCGGGCGTCTCGGGTGCGGCCCTCATCGGCTGGTTCGTCGTGCTGTCGGCGAAGCTCACCCAGGCTGTGCTGATGGACCTGCGGCTGCGGATCTTCCGTCACACGCAGCGCCTCAGCCTCGAGTTCCACGAGACGTACACGTCGGGCCGCATCATCTCGCGCCAGACGAGCGACCTGGAGTCGATCCGCGAGCTGCTCGACGGCGGTCTCAACCAGCTCGTGCAGGGTGCCCTGTTCGGTCTGTTCACGCTGGTGACGCTGTTCATCATCGATCCGCAGAGCGGCATCGTGATCCTGATCATGGGCATCCCGCTGTCGCTGCTGATGCGCTGGTTCTACATCCAGTCGCAGAAGGGCTTCCGCGAGTCGCGCGTCGTGAGCGCGCGCCTGATCGTGCAGTTCGTCGAGACGATGACGGGCATCCGCGCGGTGAAGGCGTTCCGCAAAGAGAAGCGCAACGACGTCGAGTTCGGAGAGGTGTCGGCCGACTACCGCCGCGTCAACCTGAAGCTCGTGAAGCTGTACGGCATCTTCGACCCGGGCCTGATCCTCCTCGCCAACATCACGATGTCGGTCGTGCTGCTGTGGGGCGCCTTCCGGGTGGTCGACGGAACGCTCCTCATCGGAACGCTGCTGTCGGCGGTGCTGTACGTGCGCAACTTCTTCAGTCCGCTGGAGGAGGTCGCGATGTTCCTGAACTCGTACCAGTCGGCCACCGCCGCGCTCGAGAAGGTGTCGGGCGTGCTGGAGGAGGAGCCCACGGTTCCCGACCCGCAGCAGCCGGTCGACCTGTGGGAGGCGAAGGGGCACCTGAACTTCGACGAGGTCGAGTTCGGGTACGGCAACGGCAAGGTGATCCTGCCGGACTTCTCGCTCGACATCCCCGCGGGGCAGACGATCGCGCTGGTCGGCACGACGGGTGCCGGCAAGTCGACGCTCGCCAAGCTCGTGTCGCGGTTCTACGACCCGACGAAGGGCTCGGTTACGCTCGACGGCGTCGACCTGCGGTCGCTGCACCCGAAGGATCTCCGCCGCGCGATCGTCATGGTCACGCAGGAGGCGTACCTGTTCAGCGGGACCGTCGCCGACAACATCGCGCTGGGCAAGCCCGACGCGACGCTCGACGAGATCCAGGCGGCGGCGCGCGCGGTGGGGGCGGATGCCTTCATCCAGGACCTCCCCGACGGCTACGACACCGACGTGAACAAGCGCGGCGGCCGCGTGTCGGCGGGTCAGCGCCAGCTGATCTCGTTCGCGCGCGCGTTCCTCGCGAATCCGGCGGTGCTGATCCTCGACGAGGCGACGGCGTCGCTCGACATGCCCTCGGAGCGTCAGATCCAGGATGCCCTGCAGACGCTGCTCGCCGACCGCACGGCGATCATCATCGCCCACCGCCTGTCGACGGTGGCGATCGCCGACCGCGTGCTGGTCATGGAGCACGGCCGCATCATCGAGGACGACGCTCCCGCGGCGCTGATCGGCGGAACGGGCAAGTTCGCCCAGCTGCACAGTGCCTGGAAGGAGTCGCTGGTGTGATGACCGGTGCTCGCGTGGCGCCCGATCCGTCTCGCTGACCTCCAGCGACGCCGGGCATGGCGTGAGTCGCTCGTGCAGCCAGCTCCCTGATCGCGGATGCCCCGGCCCTTCTGTCCACACAGGGCCGGGGCATCCGTCGTCCGCGCCGCGCGGATTCTCCCTCGGGCCGGCCCGCGCTGATCCGAGTATCGGAGAATCGCGCCGTTTCCGGACAATCTGCGGCCGATCGGCCGGAGACGCCACGATCGTCCGATATTCGGAGTGGATGCCGGCGGCCGAACCCGCGCTTCCCGTGGTGCGCCCTCATGCCGCACGATGCGCGCCCGCCGCGATGGCGCGCGCGATCGTCCGCTCCACCGTGTCCCAGTCGTGGAGCACCTGCGTGTAGGTGAAGCGCAGGACGGTGTAGCCGTTCAGCACGAGTTGTGCGTCGAAGGCCACATCCTTCGACCTCTGGCTCGACGACGAATGATGCGCGAAGCCGTCGATCTGGACCACCAGACGCTCGCCGATCAGCAGGTCGACCGGACGGCCGAGCAGCACGACCTGCTGACGCATGGGCACACCCCACACGCTGAGCCGGATCGCGACAATGGTCTCCAGCCCGGAGTCCGACTGATCCGACGCGTGCTCGGCGCACATCCGGGCACGCTCGGATCTCCATCGCACGCGACGGATCGCCTCCGGCGTGATCTGCTCGGTCTGCAGGGCCGAGTTCCAGACCACCTGCGCATTCTCGGGCGGCAGGCACACGGCCAGGTGGGCAAGGGTGTCTTCGACCGACTCGATCAGGCCGAAGCCGGGCGCCGGCGCGATGCGCTCGGTCCAGTGCGCGGTGACGTCGCTGATCGGCGACGCCCCGTGCGGCTCGAGTCTGAGATGGATGCCGTCCGGCACGTCTTCCGGCATCCACCACCCGCGATGCCGAGCCGCCGAAACGCACGTGAGGCTTCCCGCGTTGCGCGCAGCCGTGAGGAGGTCGGCCGGCGCGCTGTCTGTGGCCAGCCAGTCGCAGCGAACCCGTTCGACAGCCCCGCACCTCACGGCGGCCCGCCGCACCGCCACCCCGAATCCGGCGTTCTCGGCGGCCCGCCGATGAGCGATGCCGCCGGCATCCCTCACCCATCCCGCGAGCCGATCGACGTCGCGCGCCATGCGCTCCACGGGAGTGAGCCGCGAAAGAACAGGAACCGTCATGCCAGCATCGTGCCCCGGCTGAAGACCATTCCGCGGCCGTCCACAGGTCTCCGCTTCATCTCGCGTGACGTATCTCCCTGGGGAGGAGGCGCCGGGCGACTCCGGAAATCGGATGATCGCCGCGTTTCCGGGGCAGCGGACCCAAATGCTCCGGAAACGCGCCGATCATCCGATATTCGGATCCCGCAGAAGTGCGTGCGCAGGCTGGTGCCGGAACGTGTGCCGCATGCCACGGCCGCGCAGGAATGTGTGCCGCAGCCCGGGCCGCCGGGAGTGCTTTGCCGCAGGTTGGTGCCGGAATGTGTGCCGCAGGCCACGCCGCCGTCGGGTGTGGGGTTGCGCTCGGCCGTCGCGGGCACACGGGGAGGGTGCCGCGGGTGGATGCCGCCGGCCGGGGGCGGCGGCATCCACGACTCCCCGTGCGCAGCGCTATGGCCACTCCGGAATTCGGAGAATCGCGCCGTTTCCGGACCCGACTGCCGGAAGACTCCGGAAACGCGCCAATCGTCCGATATTCGGATCGCGCAGGAGCCTCGGCGCCGACGTCCCGGTCAGCCGCGGGCGCGCCACACGGCGGGGGCGAGGGGATGCCGCGGCCCGAGGTCGGCGAGAGCCACGGCGCCGTCGATGCCGTGGCCCTGGGGCTCGACCAGCGCGACGTCGAAGTCGCTTGCGGCGATGTGCGACGCGAAGGCCTCGTGCAGCTGGGGGGAACGGAAGACGCCGCCGATCGCGCACACCGAGAAGTGCTCGGAGTCGTCGGTGCGGACGCGCCGCAGCGCGGTCTCGACACTGTGGGCGAGCTCGCCGCCGGCGCGCACCGTGATGTGCTGCGACACCGCGTCGCCCTCGGCGGCCAGACGTGCGACGTGCTTGGCGAAGGACGCCACGACACGCACGCGGTCGTGATCGGCCTGCAGATCGATGTACGCCTGGGTCAGGTCGGGCCAGCGCTCCTCGGCGACCTGCCGCAGCGCGGTCGCCGGCCCGCGGCCGTCGACGGCGCGCATGACGGCGTCCAGGGCCTCGCGGCCGATCCAGTAGCCGCTGCCGGCGTCGCCCATCAGGTATCCCCAGCCGTCGATGCGCGCGACCTGCGTCGCGCCGACGCCCAGCGTCACCACACCGGTGCCGGCGGCCACGACCGCCCCGGGCACGTCTCCCAGCGCCCCGAGGAACGACGTCGTCGAGTCGTGAGCGAGGATGACCTCGTGCACGCGCGGCTCGGCGATCCGGGCGAGGAGGGCGGCGGCATCCGCTTCACGGGTCGTCAGTCCGGACACGCCGGCGGTCACCACCGACGCCGACGCGCCGGTGCGTTCGAGCGTGGAGCGCGCAACGGCGGCCAGCTGCGGCAGCAGCTCTTCGTGCGTGTCGATGCCGGGGAACACGAGGTCCTGCCCGCCCGCGCGCACCTTGATCCCGGTCTGGCCGGCGTCGATCGCCAGAACTCCGCTCATGCGGCGGTCCCCCATCTGTCCATTGAGTCGATTCTCGCGCCGGCGAGGCTCACCGGCCATGCCCCGTGCGCGCGCGGTAGGCGTCGCGCAGGAACTCCCCGGCCGGCTTGCCGTAGGGGCAGTAGTCGGTGTTCGCGGCGGCCTCGGCGGGCGAGTACAGCCGCGCCGGCCAGTCCCACAGCATGAAGCCGCGCATCCATGGCCGCTCGTCGCACGCGGCGAACATCGCCTCGTAGTACCGCAGCTGCTCGGCGCCCGACGGCCCGCCCGGCAGTGCCCAGTCGTTCGGTCGTGCCGGGGAGCCCTCGCGGGACGGGCATCCCGCCTCCATGAAGAAGAAGGGCTTGCCCGAGGACTCGACCACGCCCTGGATGCGGTCGAGCTGCTGGTCCCACGCGTCGACGGGGTAGTAGCCGCTGGAGGTGATGACGTCGACCGCGTCCCACCACGTGAGGCGGTCCTCCTGGTACTTGTCGCAGTTGTACGTGACGAGTCCGGTGTACACGGTGCGGACGTCGGCGATCAGGGCGCGCCATTCGGCCTCGCGGGCGTCGGCGCGCACCATCTCGCACCCGATGCAGAGCATCTCGCAGCGCTCGGCCTCGGCGATCCGCGCCGCGTGCAGGATGAACTCCCGGTACGACGCGAACCATTCGCCCCAGGTCGGCTCGCCCGGGACGTCCTGGTCGAAGAACCCGATGTGGGCACGCCACGTGCCGTCGGCCACGTTGACGACGGGCTTCAGGCACACCTTCAGCCCGAGCGCCTTCGCCTCGCGGATGCCCCACACGATCTCGTCGTCGGTCACGGTCGGCTCGTCGCGGAACCGCACCTCGGTCGACTGCGCCGTGTCCTGCAGCGCCGAGTACGCGAGTGCCGTCCAGTTCACGCCGTGGTCGGCCATGAGCTGCATCGACTCGGCCGCCCGCTCGGTGGCCCACGTTCCGCGCACGCCGGTCCAGCCCCAGGTCATTCCGGCCACATACGGCCCGAGCGCCTGGGGGAGCGGGTCGCTCACGAGGCGACCAGTTCGTTCGCCGTGCGCAGCACGCGCGGATCCGAGAGAGTGGATGCCGCCAGGGCCGGCCCCTCGTGCTGCACGAGCACCGTGGCGCTCTCACCGGGCAGCAGCGTCAGCAGGGCGTCCGACGCGACGGCGTCCGGGTCGACCTTGTCGACGAGGAGCGTCAGGTCGCGCACGAGGCTGTGCGCGGTGACCGTCACGAGCGTGCCGCCGTCGGCTGCCGCGGTGACGACCTCGATCTCTGCCGCGCCGAGCGCCGAATCGCGCGGCTCGGCGAAGAACCAGAATCCGCGGACGTCTCCCACCGCGGCGACGATCAGCTCCCCGGCGGCATCGCGGGCATCGGCGACCCCGGCCGGAAGGGCGACGGTGACCGTCTCGCGCGGCGCGAGCGAGACCGCCGTCGCGAACCGGTCGGCCTCGGCGCCGTCGAACCCGAGCCGACGCGCGACGAGCTCACCGGTCCACGCGTCGGCGGTGTCGTTCGACAGCACCGCGGCCAGGCCGCCGTCACGCGGCTGGATCGTCACGGTGCGCGGCGCGAACGCGTTCTTCAGGCCGTAGTACAGCGGCTTCGGACGCTCGTCGCCGTCGATCGCCGCCCACGACGTCACCGGCCAGCAGTCGTTCAGCTGCCACACGATGGCCCCCTGCGTGTGCGGCGCCCACGAGCGGAAGTGCTCGAGCGCGGTGCGCACCGCGATCGCCTGGTTCAGCTGCATCGCCCAGTGCCAGGTCTCCATGTCTTCGGGAAGGCGGAAGTGCGGCAGCAGCCCGTTGGTCAGCTTCACATTGCCCTCGCCGGCCTTCTGGTGCACGATCATGCCGGGCGACTCGGGCGTGAGCGGGGCATCGCTGATCGAGCGGGTGAGGGTGGACCACGCCGGCGGGCCCTGCCAGCCGAACTCGGCGACGAAGCGCGGCGTGTGCTCGCGGTAGGTGGTCCAGTCGAGCCGGTTCCACTGCTCCCACAGGTGCACGCTGCCGTGCTGCTCGTCATTGGGGTGCGGACCCGTCTGCTGCCCGCCGTCCCAGCCCAGACCGGGGCTGAAGGGGCTTCCCGGCGCGTAGGGGACGTGCGGCGCGAGCTCGGCGATCAGCGACGGGAACAGCTCGTAGTAGTAGTACGCGCCCCACGTCTTGCCGTCCAGGCGCAGCTTCCAGCCCCAGTCCTCGTAGCCCCAGAGGTTCTCGTTGTTGCCGGTCAGCAGCACGAGCGAGGCGTGATGCGCGAGACGTGCGATGTTCTCGCGCGCCTCGGCCTCGACCTCGGAGCGCAGCGGATCCTCTTCGGCGTACGCGGCGCACGCGAACAGGAAGTCCTGCCACGTCAGCAGCCCCAGCTCGTCCGCGAGTTCGTAGAAGTCGTCGGACTCGTACAGGCCTCCGCCCCACACGCGGATGAGGTTCAGGTTCGCGTCGAGCGCCTGCTGGAACCTCCGCCGCACACGGTCGCGCGTGACGCGCACGGTGAGTGCGTCGTCCGGGATCCAGTTGACGCCCTTCACGAAGATCGGCTGGTCGTTCACGACGAGTGTGAACGGCGTGCCCGCCTCGTCGGGCGTCATGTCCCACCGGACGTCGCGGAAGCCGACCGACCGGTGCGTCGCGTCGAGCGTCCGCGACTCATCCGCGCTGTGCAGCCGGACGTCGACGACGTACAGCGGCTGCGCGCCGTAGCCCGCGGGCCACCAGCGCTCGACCTCCTCGAGCTCCAGCACGATGTGTGCGCGATCGCCGACGACCTCGGTCGTCGTGCTGGGGGCCGTGCCGTCCTCGAGCCCCAGCTTCGGCCCGGCCGCGGCGATGCTGACGAAGAGCGGAGTGGATGCCGCATCCCCTGCTCGCTCGACGGTGACGTCGACCGTGACCGTTCCGCCGTCAGCCGAGGGCGTCGCGACCACGCGGGTCTCGGCGAGGCGCGCGACGGACCAGGACTCCAGGCCGACCGGCTTGACGATGCCGCTCGTGTACGTCGCGATGCCCCAGTCCCAGCCGTAGCTGCAGGCGGACTTGCGGATGGCGTCGTTGGGCAGGGCGTACGCGCGCGGTCGCACGCCGAGAGCCACGCTCTGCTCGTTGGCGTACTTGATCGGCGAGCGGAACGCGACGACCAGCTCGTTCTCACCCTCGACGAGGGCGTCGCGCACATCGAACCGGTACGAGCGGTGCTGGTTCGCGGTGCTGCCGATCTCTCGGCCGTTGAGGCGGATCCGGGTCACGGTGTCGAGTCCCTGGAAGACGAGATCCGTGCGGTCGGCGGCATCCCGGGTCCACTCGAACGTCGTCGAGTACGTCCAGTCGACGAGGCCGATCCACGCGAGCGCCGACTCGTTGTCGTCGAGGAACGGGTCGGGGATGAGTCCTGCCGCGAGCAGGTCGGTGTGCACGCATCCCGGCACGACGGCGGGGATGTCGGCGTCGAAGCCCGCCGGGGCGGGACCGGCCGACGCGTGCAGCGTCCAGCCGGAGTCGAGGGGTCGGAAGGTGAGGGCAGTGGTCACTTGACGGCTCCAGAGGTCAGGCCCTTGTAGATCCAGCGCTGCAGCAGCAGGAAGGCGATGAGGGTGGGGATGATGACGAGGACGGTGCCGGCCGAGATGACCTCCCACTGGGCGCCGAACGGTCCCTTGAACCGGAACAGCGAGGTCGAGATGAGGCCTTCGGACGGCAGGTAGAGGAAGGGTGCGTAGAACTCGTTGTACACCGCGATGCCCTTGATGATGACGACCGTCGCGATCGCTGGCTTCAGCAGCGGCAGGATGATGCGCCAGTAGATCGTCCAGCGGTTCGCACCGTCGATCATGGCGGCCTCGTCGAGCGAGACCGGGATCGACTGCATGAACTGGATGAACAGGTAGATGGCGATGATGTCGGTGCCCATGAAGAGCAGGATCAGCGCCGCCTTCGTGTCGTACAGGCCGAGTCCGTTGATGAGCTGGAACGTGGCGACCTGGCTCGTCACGCTCGGGATGAGGGTCGCGACGAGGAACAGTCCGAAGACGAGCTTCTTGCCGCGGAAGGCGAAGCGGTCCAGCGCGTAGGCGGCCATCGTGCCGATGAAGATGGTGCCGGCGAGCGAGACCACGAGGACGATCGCCGTGTTGACGAAGCCCTCGAGCATCTTGCCGCTCGTGAACGCGGTGACGAAGTTGTCGAAGTTCAGCCAGTTCGACGGCGGGTCGAAGGGCCCGGTCTGCGCGTACTCGGGAGCGGTCTTGAGGCTCGCGAAGAGCAGCACCGAGAGCGGCAGCAGCGTCACGACCGACGCGATGATGAGGCTGAGGTACTTCGCCGTCGTCGCGCTGACGCCGCGCAGGCGCTGCCACGGCGTCAGGCCGCGGGCAGGGCGGGGCGGAGTGGTCCACAGCGGCATCGTGCGGAGGGGTTCGGTCGTGGTCATGTCAGGTCGACCTTCTCGTCGGGGAACACCTTGCGCTGGATCCACGTCACGATCAGCACGATGGCCAGCAGCACGACGGCCATCGCCGACGCGAGACCCACCTGCCGGAACGTGAATGCGGTCTGCAGCGTCTGGATGACGAACGTCGCCGATCCGTTGGCGCCGCCGGTCATGATGAAGGGGATCTCGAAGACGCTGAGGCTGCCGGAGATCGCCAGGATGAACGACAGCCCGACCACGCGCCGGATCCCGGGGAAGATGATCGCCCAGAACTGCTGCCAGCGGCTGGCGCCGTCGAGATCCGCGGCTTCGTACAGCTCGTGGGGGATGGACTGTATCGCTCCGAGGAAGAGCACGAAGTTCATGCCGGTGTACCGCCAGACGGACGTCCCGGCGAGCGACCAGTTGACGACGTCGGGGTTGCCGAGCCACTGCGGCGGATCGGCCACACCGAACCAGCCGAGGACGGTGTCGAGCGTGCCGCCGGGCTGGAAGAGGTAGAGGAACACGAAGCCGATCGCGACGCCGTTGATGAGGTACGGGAAGAACAGGATGCCGCGGAAGAGGTTCGAGAACCTCGTCGAGAAGCTCAGGATCGTCGCGAAATACAGGGCGATCGCCATCTGCGCGAACGACGCGAAGAAGTAGTAGAGGCTGACGAAGAACACCGAGAAGATGCGCGGGTCGGTGAACACCTCGACGTAGTTGTCGAGGCCCACGAAGTTCTTCTGCAGGTCGATGCCGTCCCAGTCGGTGACGCTGAAGTAGAACAGGTTCAGCGCCGGCCAGTACGTGAACAGCAGCAGCAGGCCCACGGCCGCGGCGAGGAACAGCCACGGGGTGAGGTTCTTCATGATGCCGCGGCCGGCGGGCCCGCCGCGGCGGCCCCGCCGGCCGGCTCGCCGGGTGATCCCGACGAGCCGGCCGCGGGCGGGGCTGGAGAGGGCGGCAGGGGCATCCGCCGGAGCTGCACCTGGTGTTGCGATGGCCATGTCTCTGTCGCCGTCTCCGTCAGTTCTCGAGCTTCTCGACCGAAGCGCCCCAGCGCTCGTTCAGTTCGGCGAAGTAGCTCTCCTTGTCGCCCTCGGCCGCGCCGCGCGCGATGTCGACGAGCTTCTGGCGGTAGATCGGGCCGTACAGGTCGATCTTCGAGTCGTCAGCGATGTTGTTGATGAGGCCCTCCTTGCCTGCGGGGGCCGGGTTGATCTCCATCAGCTCGACGCCCGCGTCTTCGAAGCCCGCCAGGTTGTCGGGGAGGGGCTTGTCGATCACGGGCGAGATCATGCCCTGAGCCTCGGTGTACCCGGAGTCCTCGACGACCCACTGGATCCAGGCCCACGCGGCGGCCTTGGCCTTCGAGTGCTTGCTCACGGCGAGGTTGTAGTCGCCGCCGATGACCGCGTACTGCGTGCCGTCGACGTTCGCCGGGAACGCCATGTAGCCGATGTCGTCTGCGGACGCACCGTTGTCCTCTGCGGCCGCCTGCATCTGCGAGATCGCCCACGAGCCGAGCGTCATGGCGGCGATCTTGCCGGTGCCGAGGTCGACCTTCGACTGCTCCCAGTTGGTGGTGAGCGGGTCGTCCTCGGTGAGCCCGGCGGCGACGCTGTCGTACAGCAGCGAGTCGATCGCGTAGACGTCCGTCCCCTCCGTCCAGGGCGCCGGGTCCTCGGCCATGGTGATGGGCGCGTCGGGGTCGTTGGTGACGACGCCGAGGTTGCCGAAGCTCTGCGTCAGCGGCCAGCCGTCCTTGTAGTTCGTGTACAGCGGGATGGCGTCGGTGTTGTCCTTGACCTTCTGCAGCGCGTCGAGCCATTCGTCCTCGGTGGTGGGCAGCTCCGTGACGCCCGCCTCTTCGAAGACCCGCTTGTTGTAGACGACGCCGTTGGCGTTCCCGCCCCACGCGATGCCGTACTGCGTGCCGTCGTAGCTCGCGGCGGGGAGGAACCGGTACGTGTCCTCGAAGTCCGAGGTCTTGCCCAGCGGCTCCAGGAACTGCTCGTACTGCTCGGGCTTGATCGCCGGGATGCCGATCACGTCGCCGTAGTTGCTCGTCGACATGCGGGTGAGCATCTCGCCCGCGTAGTCCGTGATGCCCTCGAACGTCACGTTGACGTCGGGGTACTTCTTGTTGAACTCCTCGGCGTACTTGTCGAACGTGCCGTCCTCGACGAGGTCGGTGCGCCACGTCACGACCTTGATGTCGCCCTTGACGTCGCCGTCGATGGTGTTGTCCGCGTCGCCGGAGCCGCCGCCCGCGCAGCCGCTCATCGCGACCGCGGCGGTCGCCAGCACCGCGAGGGACGCGATTGCCTTCTTCGCCATGTGATTCTCCTGTCAGGTTCGCCCTTGAACTGCCGGTGCGGATCATCGCACCGTCGCGTGGTTCGTCGCGCCGTCAGAGTAGACGGCTTCGAAACGGTTCCGCAAGTCACCGATGTCAGCGCTGTCTTGTCCTGTCCATCGGAACAGCCTGTGCCGAAATAGGCCCTGGATCTAGACTTTATTTGCGACGCATCCGGTCAATCCTGCGACAATGTCCGTCGAATGTCTTACGTAGACATTTCGGCGGCACGCCTGCTAGCGTGAACTCCGCCCGGGCAAGGAGGCCACCCATGAACGTTCAGCAGCGCGCGACCCTCGAGGACGTCGCCCGGCTCGCCGGCGTGAGCTCGAAGACGGTCTCGCGCGTGTTCACGCACCGTGATCTCGTCGCGCCCGACACGGTCGAGCGCGTGCTCGCGGCCGCGAAGCGGCTGCGGTTCCGCCCGAATCCCCTCGCGCGCAATCTGCGCCGGGGTGGCCCGACCGACACGATCGGCTTCATCATGGGCGAGCTGAACAACCCGTTCTATTACAAGCTCGCGGCGGGGATCGAGCGCGAGCTGTCGGCCCACGGGTTCTCGCTCGTCGTGGCCACCACCGACGACACCGTCGAAGGCGAGGAGCGCGTGGCCGACGCGCTTCTCGGCCAGCGCCTGGGCGCACTGCTGCTGATCCCCGTCGCCGAGGATCAGTCGTACCTGGAGGGTGAGCGGCACCTCGGAACGCCGGTCATCGCGATCGACCGGCCGGCCCGCAACCTCGTGGCGGACTCGATCGTGCTCGAGAACCACCGCGGCGTGTTCGAGGCGACCACGCGGCTTCTCGAGCGCGGGCACCGACGCATCGGCTACATCTGCAACCCGGCGTCGGTGTACACCCAGGCCGAGCGCCTGCGCGGGTATCGCGACGCCCTCGCCGCCTACGGCATCGCGGAGTCCTCGAGGTGGGAGCGGCTCGCCGACGACCTGGCGCGTCCTGCCGACGGGCTGATCGCCGATCTGCTCGACCAGGCAGATGCGCCGACGGCCATCATCACCGGCAACAACCGCGTCACGATCGGCGCGCTGCGCGTGCTGCGCGACCGTGGCGACGACACCACCGCCCTCATCGGCTTCGACGACTTCGACACCGCCGATGTGCTCGGGGTGTCGGTGATCACGTACGACCCGCTGGCGCTCGGCAAGGCCGCCGCGACGCTCGCGATCGAACGCATGCAAGACCCGGCCGGCTTCACGCGCCAGCTCGAGATGCCCACGTGGATCGTCGAGCGCGGCACGGGAGAACGGCTCCCCGCAGAGAGGACCCCCGCATGACCTTCGGCTTCGTCCACCTCGAGCGCGACGGCGTCGGCGTCATCATCGACGCCCGCGGCACCGGGCTGCCCTGCGTGCTGCACTGGGGCGCCGCGACGGGCCCGCTGCCGGATGCCGACGCCGAGGCGCTCGCGCGAGCGGTCAGCCGGCAGACGCCCCCCGGGACGCTCGACGCGGCGTGGCAGGTGTCGCTGTCGCCGCAAGAGAGCGACGGCTGGACCGGGCGTCCCGGCATGCAGCTGCGCGCGGCCGGGATCGTGCACCACCCGCGCTGGCTGCTCGCCGACATCGAGTCCTCCGGTGATCGCGCCGTGTTCCGCGCCCGCGACGCAGCGTCCGGGCTGCTCCTCGCCATCGAGATCGCGATCGAGTCGGGCGGTGTCGTCTGGGTCCGCCACGTGCTTCGTCACGAGGGAGGTGTGGATGCCGCCCCGGTCGACGTCGACTGGCTCGAGGCCGCGCTCCCGGTTCCGACGACCACCGACACGCTCCTCACGTTCGACGGCCGATGGACCCGCGAGAAGCGGCCCGTCGTGACGGCCATGCCCGCGGGCGCGACGGTGCGCCAGTCGCGCCGCGGGCGTCCGGGGCATGACAGCCCGGTCGCGGCGATCGCCGGAATCGGCGCCCCGCGCTGGGACGCGGGCCAGCTGTGGGGTGTCCACCTCGCCTGGTCGAGCGACCTGACCACGCGCATCGACCGCGTCACCGATGCCGTGACCCTCGTCGGCGCCGGGGAGCTGCTGCGGCCCGGCGAGATCCGCCTCGGACCGGGTGACGAGTACGCGGCACCGCGGGCGGCATTCGTCCACAGCGCGGCCGGGCTCGACGGCTTCGCCGACCGCGTGCACACCTGGATGCGCGCGCGGCCGCAGCACCCGGCATCCCCTCGTCCCCTCGTCCTGAACACGTGGGAGGCCGTGTACTTCGACCACGACCCGGCACGCCTCGCGGCGCTCGCCGAACGCGCGGCTGAGGTGGGCATCGAGCGCTTCGTGCTGGACGACGGGTGGTTCCAAGGGCGTCGCGACGACACGACGAGCCTTGGCGACTGGGTCGTCGATCGCACGGTGTGGCCGGACGGTCTCGGGCCGCTCGCGGCGCACGTCCACCGGCTCGGCATGCAGTTCGGCCTGTGGTTCGAACCCGAGATGGTGAGCCTCGACTCGGACGCCGCCCGTGCGCATCCGGACTGGCTGCTGCACGACCCCGCCCACCTCGACCACGACCCGTCGCTGTCGTGGCGCGGTCAGTACGTCATGGATCTCGCCGACCCCGGCGCCTTCGCCCATGTGCTGGGGCAGATCGACGCGCTCGTGGCCGAGCTCGGCATCGACTTCATCAAGTGGGATCACAACCGCGACCTCGTCGAGAGCGTCCACGCCGGCCGCCCTGGCGGCCACGCGCAGATGACGGCGGTATACCGGCTGATGGCCGAGCTCAAGCGGCGGCATCCCGCCCTCGAGATCGAGTCGTGCTCCAGCGGCGGCGCGCGCACCGACCTGGGCATCCTCGACGTCACCGACCGCGTGTGGGCGAGCGATTCCAACGACCCCGTCGAGCGGCAGGACATCCAGCGCTGGACCGGATTGCTGCTGCCGCCCGAGCTCGTCGGAGCGCACGTGGGCCCGACCACGTCGCACTCGTCGGGGCGCACCACCGACCTGTCGTATCGCATGGCGACCAGCGTCATGGGCTCCGCCGGCTTCGAGTGGGACATCATGTCGTGCGACGCCGACGAGACGGCGACGATCACGCGCTTCGCGGCTCTATACAAGGAGCTGCGCGGCATCGTCCACACCGGACGCGTCGTGCACCCCGAGCTGCGCGATCCGGCGTGGCGCGTGACCGGCTATCTCGCGGATGCCGCGGCGGTCTTCGTCGTCGCGACGGCGGCGAGTCTCGAGGATGCCCGTGCCGAACGCCTGCGGCTGCCCGGGCTCGACTGCGATCGCCGTTACCGCGTGCGTGTGCGCGACGAGATCGGCGCGGCGAAGTACGGCTGGACCGCCCCGGAGTGGTTCACGGCGGGCGAGATCGAGCTGCCCGGCGCTCTGCTGACCGACGTGGGCCTGCAGCTGCCCACGCTGTGGCCCGTGCAGGCCTTCGTCCTGCACCTCGAAGCGGCCTGACAGCCGCGGTGGCTGCGCCGACGGGCCGGCGGCTCGCCGCGTTCGTCTCGCTGCGCTCGCTCAATGACCGGGACGGGACCCGCGTGGTGTCGTTCGGGTGGCGAAGAGTGTCGCTTCGCGAGGGGGATGCCGCAACCTGCGCCACCCGAACCGCCGCCGGGGCCGTGGCGTGTCAGACCAGCGCGGAGAGGAAGCGCGCCTGCTTCGCGAACTGGAAGGCCTGGCCGCCCTCGTGCCCGTTGTGCGTGTAGACCTCGATCTGCTTCGTGGACGCGGCGTGCCGGTTGAACGCGGCGTACACCGTCGACGGCGGGCAGATCGTGTCCATGAGGGCCACGGAGTACAGCGCAGGGGCATCCGCGCGCTTGGCCATGTTGACGCCGTCGAAGTACGACAGCGTCTCGAAGACGCGGTCGTCGAGGCCGCGGTGCACCGCCAGGTATCGCACGACCTCCTGGTAGGGGTCGTCTCCGGTCAGGCCCACGGCACGCTCGAAGTGACACAGGAACGGCACGTCGGGCATGACCGCCACGAGGCCCTCCGACAGGCCGGCGGCCGCGATCGCGATGCCCCCGCCCTGGCTCCCGCCGCACACCGCGACGCGGTCGGCGTCGACCTGGGGGAGCGTCCGCACGGCATCGACGGCGCGCACCGCATCGGTGAACACGCGCCGGTAGTAGTAATCGGCGGGGTCCTCGATGCCGCGCGTCATGAAGCCCGACGACGACGGGCCCGTGCCGTGCGGGTCGGCGGTGTCACCGCCCGAGCCCCACATCGAGCCCTGGCCGCGCGTGTCCATGAGCAGATGGGCGTAGCCGGATGCCGCCCAGCCGAGGCGCTCGCCGGCGAGACCGCGGCCGCCGCCGTAGCCCTGGTACTCCACGACGGCGGGCAGCGGTCCCTCGACGCCGGCGGGGACCGTCAGCCACGCCTTCACGGGATCGCCGCCGAACCCCGGGAACGTCACGTCGAACACCTCGAGGGCGGTGAACGGGGTGTCGGCGCGGACGACGTCGGGTGCGGCATCCCATCGGCGGGACTCGCTGAGCGTCGTCGCCCAGAACTCGTCGAAATCTGCGGGTTCGCGGACGTCGGGCGCGTAGGCCTCGAGCTCCGCGGGGGAAAGGTCGAATCTCGGCACGGGGCTACCTTAGTGCCTCGTCGGAAGCGCTTCGACGCTGTGACGGGAGAAGGCGACGAGGCCTCGATGGGGGAGGGGTATTCGAGGCCCCGCCGCCGGTCTCAGGAGCACCCGATGGTGCTGATCGTCCGTTCCCCAGATCGGACGCCGGTGCGCAGGATCAGAGTCTGATCTCTGCGATGACTTCACCGTACTCGGTCTCACCGACCGGCGTGAAGCCCACGCGCTCGAAGAATGCCTGCGGACCGCCCTCGCCGGCCTCATAGATGACGTTGACGTGGTCCATGCCGCGGTTGCGCGCCTCTTCGATGAGTCCCTCGACCGCGAACCGGCCGATGCCGCGGCCCTGGTCGTCGGCGTCGACGTTGATGCGCCACAGCACCGAGCGGAAGTGCTCCTGCGGGTCGTCGAGGTCGAAGTTGCCGCTGATGAACGCGACCACCTCTTCGCCGTCGAGGACGACGCGCTGCCACGTGGTCTGCGGGTTCACGACGGTCGCCGCGATGCCGTAGCTGACGGGGGAGAGGAACTCCTCCTGACCGGGTTTGAGCGACATATTGTTGACCGCCACGATGGTCGAGGCGGACAGTTCGACGAGTCGCAGATCACCCATGCGCCCCAGGCTAGCCCGGATGGCGGCATCCGGCACCGTGGATTTCGCCAGGAAACACAATGTTCACGTCGAGAGATATCTTGACGTCGAGATATCTCTCCAGGTGCTTGCGATAGGCTGGGCGCGACCCGTCCGCAGCACCGACAGGACCCATCAGGTGACCGACTCCACCATCATCTACACCTACACCGACGAGGCGCCGGCCCTCGCCACTGCGTCTTTCCTCCCGATCGTCCAGGCCGTCGCCGGTCAGGCGGGGGTCGAGATCGAGACGCGCGACATCTCGCTGGCCGGGCGCATCCTCGCCGCGTTCCCGCAGAACCTCACGCCCGAGCAGCAGGTGGGCGACGCGCTCGCCGAGCTCGGCGGCCTGGCCACGCTGCCCGAGGCGAACATCATCAAGCTCCCGAACATCTCGGCCTCGATCCCGCAGCTGAAGGCCGCGATCGCCGAGCTGCAGTCGCAGGGCTACGACATCCCCGACTACCCGGACGAGGCCGAGACCCTCGAGCAGAAGGACGTGCGCGCCCGCTACGACCGCA
Organism: Microbacterium jejuense; assembly: GCF_019511665.1. GTDB lineage: Bacteria > Actinomycetota > Actinomycetes > Actinomycetales > Microbacteriaceae > Microbacterium > Microbacterium jejuense_A. Next base: position 20,284 of record NZ_JAEUAW010000014.1, on the reverse strand, counting down.
TCAAGGGATCCGCCGTGAACCCGGTGCTGCGCGAGGGCAACAGCGACCGCCGCGCGCCGCTGTCGGTCAAGAACTACGCGCGCAAGCACCCGCACCGCAACAAGGCGTTCGGCGAGGGCTCGAAGACCCGCGTCGCGACCCTCGGCCACGATGACTTCAAGTCGAACGAGAAGTCGACGGTCATCGCCTCGGACGACGTGCTCACGATCCAGCACGTCGCCGCGGACGGCACCGTGACGGCGCTCAAGACCGGCCTCAAGGTGCTGCCGGGCGAGATCGTGGACGCGACCTTCCTGTCGGCCGCGGCGCTCGACGCGTTCCTCGCCGAGACGCTCGAGACGGTGAAGGCCGAGGACGTCCTGTACTCGGTGCACCTCAAGGCCACGATGATGAAGGTCAGCGACCCGATCATCTTCGGGCACGTGGTCAAGGCGTACTACGCGGACGTGTTCGACAAGTTCGGCGACAAGATCGCCGAGGCGGGCCTGACCCCGAACGACGGCCTGGGCGCGATCCTCGCGGGCCTGGCGAACGTCGAGGGCGGCGACGCGATCGCCGCCGCGTTCGCCGCCGCCACCGACTCGCCGCGCCTGTCGTACGTCAACTCCGACAAGGGCATCACCAACCTGCACGTGCCGTCCGACGTGATCGTCGACGCGTCGATGCCGGCGCTCGTCCGCAACGGCGGCAAGCTGTGGGGCGCCGACGGGGGCGAGGCCGACACGCTCGCGGTCATCCCCGACTCGTCGTACGCGGGCGTGTACCAGACCGTGATCGACGACGTCATCGCGCGCGGCCCGCTCGACCCCGCCACGATCGGCACCGTGCCGAACGTCGGCCTCATGGCGCAGGCCGCCGAGGAGTACGGCAGCCACGACAAGACGTTCGAGATCGCGGCCGCGGGCACGGTCCAGGTCGTGAACCAGGCCGGCGACGTGCTCCTCGAGCACGCCGTCCAGCCGGGCGACATCTGGCGCGCCACGCAGACCAAGGACGTCGCCATCCGCGACTGGGTGAAGCTCGCCGTCACGCGCGCCCGCGCGACCGGCGCGCCGGCGGTCTTCTGGCTCGACGAGAGCCGCTCGCACGACGCGGCGCTCATCGCCAAGGTCCGCGAGTACCTGCAGGACCACGACACCGAGGGCCTCACGATCGAGATCCTCGCCCCCGCCGCCGCGACCCAGTACTCCCTGGACCGCCTGCGCAAGGGCGAAGACACCATCTCGGTCACGGGCAACGTGCTGCGCGACTACCTCACCGACCTGTTCCCGATCCTCGAGGTGGGCACGAGCGCCAAGATGCTCTCGATCGTCCCGCTCCTCGCGGGCGGCGGTCTGTTCGAGACGGGCGCCGGCGGTTCGGCCCCGAAGCACGTGCAGCAGTTGCTCGCCGAGGACTACCTGCGCTGGGACTCGCTGGGCGAGTTCTTCGCGCTGGCCGCCTCGTTCGAGCACTACGCCGACTTCACGGGCAACGCCAAGGCGAAGATCCTGGCCGACACGCTGGATGCCGCCACGGGCACGTTCCTCGAGAACGACAAGTCGCCGGGCCGTGCGCTGGGCACGATCGACAACCGCGGCAGTCACTTCTACCTGGCCCTGTACTGGACGCAGGAGCTGGCGAAGCAGACGGACGACGCCGAGCTGGCCGCCGCCTTCGCGCCGGTGGCCGAGGCCCTCGCCGCCAACGAGCAGCAGATCGTGGACGAGCTGATCGCCGTCCAGGGATCGCCCGTCGAGATCGGCGGCTACTACCGCCCCGACGCCGAACTCGTCGCGCGCGTCATGCGTCCGTCCGCCACGTTCAACGCGGTGATCGACGCGCTCTGACCGCAGAACAAAGAGCGGAGTGGATGCCGGGCGACCGGCATCCACTCCGCTCTTCTTTCACGTCACGAGGGTTTCGACTCGCTTCGCTCGCTCAACCTTGACCCGCGCCGCGTCAACGCTCCTTCGTCGCATTGACCCGCCGCGCGTCAATAGTGCACGGAGACCTCGGTGCCGACGCGCGACCACTCGTAGATGTACTTCGCGGCGTCGTCCCACATGTTGACGCAGCCGTGGCTCTGCGGGAATCCGAGGGCCGAGCGGAACGCGCTGGCTCCGTGGAACGCGATGTCGGGGTAGAACCACGTGACCCACGGCACGTCCTCGGTGCAGTAGCTGTTCACCGCGTTCGGGTTGTAGCACAGGGCGCCCATGTCGGTGATCCGCGTGTAGGCGTAGACGGTGAAGTTGCCGGTGGGGGTGCGCGTGTTCGCCGCTCCCGACGACACCACGAACGTCTGGACGACCTGATCGTTCTCGAAGAGCGTCGCGCGCTGCGTGCTGAGGTTGACGTCGATCCTGCGCGCGAGGTTGGTGGTCGTGAACGGCGTCGCGGTGACCTTCAGCTCATAGGCGCCGTCGCCGCCGGCGATCTGCTCGGCGAAGGCGGCGGCGATGCCGTCGGTGCTCTCGAGCGTGCGGCCCTCGGCGCCGGCCGAGACCGGGTTGCCCAGCACCTTGCCCGCGCTGTTCGTCACGACTGTCGCGTTGACGGCGTCGCGGTTCACGAGGCCGGGCAGCGTGTCGACGACGCTCTGGATCTTCTGCTCGTCGACGTCGATGATGATCGAGCCGTCGTCGCCCTCGTCGAGGGTGATCCAGGATGCCGCGACCGCGGGATCCACCGGCACGGTGCGCTCGTCGCCGACGTAGAAGCCTACGTTCGCGAGCACGCCGTTGAGCTTCGTCGCGGTGTCGGCGGCGGTCTCGGTCGAGATCGTCGCGGGGACCTCGCCGACGACGGCCTCGACGTCCACGCTCGTCTTGCCGGCCTCGAAGGCGGCCTGCAGCGCCTGCTGCACGGTGGACAGGTCGATGCCGCTGCCGGCCTCTGCGGGCGTCGAGACGTACGACGCCGTCGCGGCGTCGTACGAGACAGTCGCATCGACCGGATCGGTGAACAGATCGGGGGCGGCGTCGCGCAGCGCCTCGACGGCGACCGCCGCGTCCAGCTCCACCTCGGCGCCCGTCTCGGCGAACCACGAGGTGACGTTCCACATCGGGTGCTCGCCGAACGCGGCGTCGGCCAGAGCCTGCCCGTCGACGGAGGCGCCGAGCTCGGCGCCGGTCAGCTCGGCGTCGCCGCCTTCGCCGGTGAGCACCACGGTCGTCTCGGCCAGTCGCTGCTCGATCGCAGCTGCAGCGGCGCCGGGCGTCATCCAGCCGACCGGAACGCCGGCCACCGTGGTGCCGGGCGCGATCAGCAGCAGCGACGACGCCACGAGGGCCACCGCCGCGACACCGGCGCCGATGCCCACCCAGAGCGCCGTGCGCTTCTTCTTCGGCTTCGGGGCGGGCTCGGCCCACGCATACACGACGCCGTCCGTACCGGCGGGCGGCGCGGCCGACGCCGGGGCGGCGAGATCGGGCAGGACGGTGGTCGCGTCGGCGTCCTGCGGTGCCACGGGATCGGCTACGGGGGCGAGGACCGCCGTCGCCGCGGACGCGGCGGGGGCGGCGTCGATGTCATCTGCGCCGGCAGCGGCCGGCGCGGAGCCCGCGGGGTCGGCGTCTTCGGAGTCGGCACGTTCACCGGCGGTGTCGGCGACGGGCTCTTCGGGCGCGGTCGCCTCGCCGGTCGTGGCTACGGTCTCGTCGGGGTCGGGATGGTCCGCCTCGGGTTCGACGACCTCGTCGCCCGCCTCGGGCTCGACGACCTCGTCGCTCGCGCCCGGTTCGGTGGGCTCGCCGTCGTCAACCGCGTCGGCTTCCTCGGGCTCAGCGACATCCGCTTCGACCTCGTCGGTCTGCTCAGGGGCGTCCACCCCGGCATCGCTGCTGTCGGCCGCGTCGGCGACTTCGGCCGCGTCCTCCGGTTCGCCGTCACCGTCGGCGGGGGCATCCGCGTCCTCCGCCTCGGCATCGCCGTCGGCGGCCTCGCCGTCGCCGTCGGCGGCGTCAGCAGCCTCGTCGGTCGGCTCGGCATCCACGGCGGACTCGTCCGCGGGGGAGCCCTCGAGCTCCTGGTCCGTGGCGTCGTCGACGGCCTCTTCGACCTCGGCGCCGTCGCCTGCGGACGCCTTGTCGGCCTGCCGCTGAGTCGCCAGATCCGTCACGCCTTCACCCCCCGAATGTGATTCACGCTTCCGACAATGGTAAGCGACGCCCGCGCGCGCGTGGGTCACGGCCTGATCACGCACGAACCGCCGGTCACGCCGCGAAAGCCGTGGGCCGGCGGCGGCAGAGCTCGTGGCCGCGCATCACAGTTTTGTAAAGCATCCGCCCAAAACGGATCGAGGACTTGCGGAAAGTTTGTTCGTAAGGTCTACTAACAAACATGCCAACTTCGGAAGCGCGACGCGGCCCTTCCATTATCGACGCGCCGCAGAGTTCCACCGCGAATGCCCGGGCATTCGCTCCCGGTCGCACCCTGCGCCAGGGCGCCAAGGTGCTTCCCGAGCACGCCCGCGGACACAACCGCTCGCTCGTGCTGCAGACGCTGTTCCACCAGGGCGCGATGAGCCGTGCCGATCTCTCGCGTGAGACGGGGCTGACCCGTGTCACCATCTCGGATCTCGTCGCAGAGCTGATCGCGGACGGCTTCGTCGCCGAGATGGGCGTGCGCGAGGCATCCGGTCCCGGCAAGCCGGCCATCCTCGTCGACCTCGATCACGCCGGCCACCGGATCGTCGGCCTCGACCTGTCGGGAAGCGACACGTTCATCGGCGCCGTACTCACGCTCGACGGCAGCATCGTGGCCCGCCGCGAAGTGCCCCTCCCCGCCGACGAGGAGGTCGTCTCGACGGTCATCGACCTCGCGCGTGCGCTCGTCGCCGAGGCGCATGCGCCGGTGCTCGGCGTCGGCGTCGGCACCCCGGGTGTGATCGACGACCGCGGTGTCATCCTCACGGCCCCCAACTTCGGCTGGGCCGGCTTCGACCTCGAGGGTGCGCTGCGGAGCGCCCTCGGGCTCCCCGTGCTCGTGGCCAACGACGCCAACGCGGCCGTTCTCGCGGAGTACACCTTCGGCGGCGCGCCCGACGACGTCCTGCTCGTCAAGGTCGGGCGCGGCGTGGGTTCGGGTCTGCTGCTGGCGGGCCAGCCCATGCGCGGCAGCCGCTTCGCGGCGGGCGAGATCGGCCACGTCACCGTCGGCACCGACGGCGGTCCCCAGTGCGCGTGCGGAAAGGTGGGATGCCTCGAAGCCTGGCTGTCCGTGCCGTCGCTGACGTCACGCCTGGCCGCGGCGTCCGACCCCGATGCCCACGAGGGCATCCTGAGAGACGCGGGGGAGCGGCTGGGCATCGCGCTCGCGCCCGTCGTCGGCACGCTCGACGTGTCGGAGATCGTCCTCTCCGGCCCTGCTGATCTTCTCGGCGGTCCCCTTGCGGATCGGGCCGTCGAGGCGCTCCGCGCGCGCACGCTCGCGCCGTCCCACGACGACGAAGGCGTGCGAGTGCGGATGACGGAGCAAGGCCAGGACATCGTCCTGCGCGGCGCGGCCGTCATGGTCCTGTCCGGACAACTGGGGGTGTCCTAGACCTCGGCCTAGACCCCGCAACCCCTCCGGCGGCTTCCCCCCGAACCGCCGGTATCCCCTCTGGATGGGTCACCCGACCCACCCGACCACCAAGAGAACATGAAGGAACACACCATGAAGAAGACGCTTGGAGCCGTGGCGCTCATCGGCGCCTCGGCACTGGTGCTCGCCGGCTGCGCCGGCAGCGGCAACGCGGGCGGCGGTTCGGCCGACGACGCTTCCGGGTTCGACCCCGAAGGCGCCAAGGGCCAGAACATCACGTTCTGGGTCATGGGTGGCGACACCCCGGACGAGCTGCGCCAGTACCTGAAGGACGAGTACAAGGCGGCCACCGGCGGCACGCTCACCATCGAGCAGCAGGACTGGACCGACGCGGTCACCAAGCTCGCGAACCAGCTCCCCGACGCCAACAACACCCCCGACGTCACCGAGATCGGCAACACCTGGTCGCCGACCTTCACGACGGCGGGCTCGTTCAGCGACCTGAGCGGCATCTACGACGAGCTCGGCGGCGACGACCTGCTGCAGTCGTTCGTGGACGTGGGCACGGTCGACGGCAAGCAGTACGCGCTTCCGTACTACTTCGGCTCGCGCTACATCACGTACCGCAAGGACATCTGGGATGCCGCGGGTCTCGAGGTGCCCAAGACGCTCGAGGAGTTCAACGAGGACGTCAAGACGCTCCGCACCGACAGCCAGTCGGGCTTCTACATCGGCGGCGAGGACTGGCGCAACGGCGTCTCGTGGATCTTCGCGAACGGCGGCGACCTGGCCAAGAAGGACGGCGACAAGTGGGTCTCGACCCTCAGCGACGCCAAGACCATCACGGGCCTCGAGCAGTTCCAGGACCTGTTCCAGAACGCCTCGAACGCTCCGGCCACCGAGGACGACAGCACCCCGTGGGTCAACATCAACAACGACAAGAACGGCAACCCGCCGACCGCCGCCACGATCATCGCACCCGGATGGGCGCACTGGTCGATCGGTGACTTCGTCGAGGAGAAGACCGGCGATGACGGCAAGGTGACCGAGGTCCGCGAGTGGAACGACGACACGTTCGGCGTCTTCCCGCTGCCCGGCACCACCGCGGGCGAGGCCGCTCCGGTCTTCGCCGGCGGCTCGAACATCGGCATCTCGGCCAAGAGCAAGAACCAGGCCGGCGCCAAGGAGCTGCTGCGCATCATCTTCTCGGACGAGTACCAGCAGATGCTCGGTGAGAACGGCCTCGGCCCGGCGAACACGCAGTTCGTCGACTCGCTGGGTGACGACATCTTCGCCTCGGCTCTCATCGAGTCGGCGCTGAACTCGAAGCTCACCCCGGCGGCGCCGGGCTGGGCCGCCGTCGAGGGTCAGAAGATCCTCGAGGAGTTCTTCGGCAAGGTGGCCGCCGGTGGTGACATCGAGGCGCTGGCCAAGGAGTACGACGAGAAGATCGACGCCATCATCAACGGCTGAGACCTTCTTGACCTGCCGGGGTCGCGGGCGGTGCCCGCGACCCCGGTCCCCTGCGAGACCCCCCGAAGGAGGCGGGCATGGCTGTTCCTGCCCCCACCACCATTGAGCACGACCGGCGTGCCGACGAGTCCGTCGGCACCCGTCGCCGCTCGCCCGTTCCCTACCTCCTGCTGATCCCCGCGATCGCCATCCTGCTGTTCGGCATGGGCTATCCCGTCGTGTGGCAGGTCATCACGTCCTTCCAGAAGTACGGCGCCCTGCAGCAGCTCGGCGGCAAGGCCCCCGACTTCGTCGGACTCGACAACTACATCGCGGTCGCGACGAGCCCCACCTTCTGGGAAGTGGCGCTGCGCTCGGTGATCTTCTGCATCGTCACCGCGTTCATCACCGTCGTCATCGGCATGGCGCTGGCGCTGCTCATGACCCGCGTCTTCGGGTGGGTGCGCATCACGCTGCAGATCGCCCTGCTGCTGGCCTGGGCGATGCCCGTCGTCGCCGCCATGACGGTGTGGATCTGGCTGTTCGACCGCCGACGCGGCGTCGTCAACTACCTGCTCGACCTCATCCCCGGTGTCGACATGAACCAGTACAACTGGATCGGCGGGGACCCGTTCGTCTTCTTCCTGGTCGCGTCGATCATCGTCACGTGGATGTCGGTGCCCTTCGTGGCCTTCTCGGCCTACGCCGGTCTCACGCAGGTCTCGACCGAGATGGTCGAGGCGAGCCAGCTCGACGGTGCGACCGGCTGGCAGCGGATGCGCTACATCGTGCTGCCGATCATCCGCCCGGTGATCATGATCGTCCTGCTGCTGAACCTCATCTGGGACCTGCGCGTCTTCACGCAGATCACGATGCTGCAGGATGCCGGTTCCAAGACCACCAGCTACGACCTGCTCGGCACGTACATCTACAAGATGGGCGTCGCGGGCCTGAACTTCGGCCAGGGCGCCGCGATGGCGATCTTCGTGCTCGCGCTGACGATCGTCCTCAGCTGGTTCTACATCCGCAGTCTCCTGAAGGAGGACCAGGCCTGATGTCCGCCTCTGCACAGCTCGCGCCGACGCCCACCCGCGCGCCGCGTTCGTCCCAGCCGGCCGCGCCGGCCGCCAAGCGCCGTCCCCGTGGCCGCGGAGCCAAGTGGGGGTGGAGCATCCTCGCGATCGTGCTCGCCCTCATCTGGGTGTTCCCGGTCTACTGGATGGTCAACTCGTCGATGCTCTCGTCGGCGACGCTCGAGTCGTTCACGCCGACCTTCCTGCCCCTCGGCGGCAACTTCGACAACTTCGGCGCGGTCATCAACGACAGGTTCTTCAGCGCGCTGGGCATCAGCCTCGCGGTGACGATCATCGCGGTGTTCTGCTGCCTTCTGTTTGCGTTCCTCGCCTCGGTGGCGATCAGCCGCTTCCGCTTCCGCGGGCGCACGACGTTCGTCCTCGCCATCCTCATCGTCCAGATGCTGCCCGCCGAGGGCCTGTTCATCGCGCAGTACAAGATGATGAGCGAGCTCGGCCTGCTGTCGAACATCCTCGGCCTCAGCCTCCTCTACATCGCGGCGGTGGTGCCGTTCACCGTGTGGATGCTGCGCGGCTTCGTCGCCGGTGTCCCGGCCGAGCTGGAGGAGGCCGCGATGGTCGACGGGCTCAGCCGCACCCAGGCCTTCATGCGGATCACGCTGCCGCTGCTGGCGCCCGGGCTCGTGGCATCCGGTGTCTTCGCGTTCCTGCAGTGCTGGAACGAGTTCACCGTCGCCCTGGTGATCATGAACGCCGAGAACCAGACCCTGCCGCTGTGGCTGCGCGGGTTCGTGCAGCAGAGCACCAGCCGTGCGATCGACTGGGGCGAGGTGATGGCCGCATCGACGATCGTGGCGATCCCCGTCATCATCTTCTTCGTGATCGTCCAGGGCCGCATGACGAGCGGCCTCGTCGCGGGCGCGGTCAAAGGCTGATGGGCGCGCACAGAGTCGCCGCCTCCGGTGCGGAGGTCGGCGGATGAGGGTCGGACTCGATGTCGGCGGCACCAAGACCGATGCGGTCGCCGTCGACGCCGCGGGCGCGATCGTCGGCCGGCTGCGCGTGCCCACCGGCTGGGGACCGGATGCCGTCGGCCAGACGATCGTGGACGCCGTGCGTTCGCTCGGGGCCGAGGCAGGGGTCGACCTGGCCGCCGTCCGCTCCGTCGGCGTCGGCATCCCGGGGCAGATCGAGCCGGGTACCGGCCGTGTCGTGCACGCCGTGAACCTCGGCGTCGAGTCGCTCGACCTCGCGGCCGTCGTAGCGCCGCAGCTGGGCGTGCCGGTGCAGGTGGAGAACGACGTGAAGGCAGCCGCCCTCGGTGCGCACGCGCTGCACACCGGCGGATCGCCGACCCCTGGATCGATGGCGTACCTCAACCTCGGCACCGGCATCGCGGCGGGCATCGTCTCGGACGGCGTGCTGTGGCGCGGCGCTCGCGGTACCGCGGGCGAGGTCGGCCACATCTCGGTCGACCCGAACGGGCCGCTGTGCCGCTGCGGCCAGCGCGGCTGCATCGAGTCGTTCGCCGGCGGCGGGGCCGTCGCCGAGCGCTGGGGGCGCCGGGCCGCGCTGCCCGTGCGCGACGTGTTCGATGCAGCGGACGCCGGCGACGCCGAGGCCCGCGAGCTGCGCACAGGGCTCGCCCGCGGCGTGGCCGCCGCGATCCGGGTACTGGTGCTGACGGCCGACGTCGATATCGTGGTGCTCGGAGGGGGTGTCACCGCGTTGGGCGATCGACTGATGACGGATGTCGCAGCCGAACTGGCGGCCAGCGCCGAGGCGTCCCCCTTCATGCGCTCGCTGCGCCTGCAGGAGCGGGTCGAGCTGCTGCCGCCGGGTTCGCCGGCTGCGGCGCTCGGGGCCGCGATCGTCGGCGCACAGGGCGACACCACCCACGACACCGAGGAGGCTCTCGTCCATGGCTGAGATCGTCATCGTCCGCGACAAGGCTGAGGCGGGTGCGCTGGTCGCCGACCACATCGCCTCGCTCCTCCGCGACAACCCCGAGACCGTCCTCGGCCTTGCCACCGGCTCGACGCCGCTGCCCGTGTACGAGGCGCTCCGCTCGCGTCTGGACGGCGTGGACGTGTCGCGCGTGCGCGGCTTCGCGCTCGACGAGTACGTCGGCATCGACCCCGCCCACCCAGAGAGCTACCGCTCGGTGATCACCCGCGAGGTCGTCGAGCCCCTGGGGCTGAACCCGGCGCTCATCCGCACGCCGGACGGCACGCCCGAGGGCATCGAGCACCACGGCGAGGAGTACGACGAGGCCATCCGCGCAGCCGGCGGCATCGACCTGCAGATCCTCGGCATCGGCACCGACGGTCACATCGGCTTCAACGAGCCGGGGTCGTCGTTCGCGTCGATCACCCGCGTCAAGACGCTCACCGAGCAGACGCGCAAAGACAACGCCCGCTTCTTCGACTCGATCGACGACGTGCCCATGCACTGCATCACACAGGGACTCGGCACGATCCTGCGCGCCCGGCACCTCGTGCTGCTGGCGTTCGGCGAAGGCAAGGCGGCCGCGGTCGCGGGCGCCGTCGAGGGCCCGGTGACGGCATCCCTTCCCGGCTCGGCGATCCAGCTGCATGAGCGCGCCACCGTGGTGGTCGACGAGGCCGCCGCGTCGCAGCTCGCCCGCGCGGACTACTACCGCTACGCGTACGCGAACAAGCCCGACTGGCAGGGCATCTGAGCCCTATGCTGACGGCATGACACAGCCGTCACCGACTCCGGCGGCGGCGGGGGATGCTTCATCCTCCGCCGCTGCGTCGTCCGGAGCTGCGTCGTCCGGTGCTGCCGCATCAGGGGTGCCCGCTCCGGACGTGCCCGCGTCGGCTGGCGCCGACGATCCCACCGTTCGCGACGCCCGGCTGGCGTGGATCATCGGCGGCTCGCTGCTGATCGCCCGCGCCGCGCTCACGCTGATCATGAGCGGCAGCCCGGTGCTCGGCTTCCCGGGTGCGGGCTTCGTGCTGGACGGCCTGTGGGCCGCCGCGCTGTCGGTGTTCGCATTCGGAGTGCGCGGTCACGGCAGTGTCGTCGCGCGTCGTCCGCTCGGCGTCGTGGCGCTGGTGACAGCGGCCGCCGTCCCGCTGCTGACAGACGCCATGTGGTCGGTCGGCGCGTCGATCGCAGGCGACCCGACCTGGGCCTTCGCTCTCGGAAACGGGCCGATCGTCCTCTCGCTCGGCGCGCTCATCGTGGCCACGGTCGTGATCGGACGCGCCGGAGTGTTGCCCCCGCGACTGCGCTGGGTGCCGCTGATCGTCCTCGCCGTCTCTGCCGGGGCACAGATCGTGATGTCGATCGTCGCGGTGTCGCTGGCCGACAATCTCGTCCGCCCCGACGTCACGGCCGCCTACTTCTTCGCCGGCGCGCTCGGCACCCTCGGCGTCCTGCTGCTCGGCATCCTCGCGATCGTGTTCGCCCCACGCGAGGCACCGAAACCCGCGCCGCCGACGCAGGTCTATCCGCCAGCATCCTGACCCGCCTCCACGCGCTGCTCGGGTGGCGCGAGGGATGGGCTGCAGGTGGTGGATGCCGCGCATTGCGTCACCCGAGCGGCCCGTCGCCGCCCGCCGGGTCGGCTCAGGGCGCGAACACCTTGCCGGGGTTGAGGATGCCCTGCGGGTCGAACACGCGGGTGATCTGCCGCTGCAGCTCCCACTGGTCGTCGCCGAGCTCGTCGGCCAGCCAGCGGCGCTTCAGCACGCCCACGCCGTGCTCGCCGGTCAGCGTGCCGCCCAGGCGCAGTGCGGCGCGGAACAGGTCGTCGGCGGCGGCCCAGATGTACTCGGGAGCCTCGACGACCCCGAACTCGTCGGGCTCCGCGTCGAAGATGAAGTTGGGATGCAGGTTGCCGTCGCCGGCGTGCGCGACGGTCGGGATCACCACGCCGTGCTCGCGCTCGACGCGGGCGATCTCGTCGAACATCGCGGGCAGTGCGCTGCGCGGCACCGAAACATCCTCGATGAGCGCGGTGCCGAGCGTCTCCATGGCGGGGTGCATCGACCGCCGGATCGCGAGGAGCCGCTCGCCCTCTTCGCGGTCGTGTGAGACGGCGACGGTGCCGCCCGTGGCGCGCAGCACATCGGCGATCGCGTCGGCTTCGACCCCCGCCGCGGGGCCGTCGGTCTGGATCGTGAGCTGGGCGGCACCCGGCGTGGCCGCCGGGAGCGACAGCAGCGCGTGCACGGCCGCGAGGGATGCGGCATCCATCAGCTCCATGATCGCGGGCTGGACACCGGACGCCGTGACCGCAGCGGATGCCTCCGCCGCCGTCCGCACGTCGGGGAACGTCGCGGCGACCGTGCACACCTCGCCGGGCACGAGCCGGCGGAGCTTCAGCGTGGCGCCCACGACGACGCCGAGCGTGCCCTCGGAGCCGATGACCAGCGACGTGAGGTCGAGGCCGGTCACTCCCTTGACCGTGCGGTGGCCGAGGTGCAGCAGGCGGCCGTCGGCGAGGACGATGTCGACGCCCAGCACCGCGTCGCGCACGACGCCGTACTTGGCGCACAGCAGTCCGCCGGCGCCCGTGGCGATGTTGCCGCCCACGGTCGAGATCGCCCGGCTGGCGGGGTCGGGCGCCCACCACAGACCGTGCGGCGCGAGCGCCGCGTTGAGGTCGGCGTTGAGGATGCCGGGCTCGACCACCGCGAGCAGGTCGTCGGGGCGTACGTCGAGGATGCGGTCCATGCCGCGCACCGACAGCGCGATCTCGCCGGCGCCGGCGTTCGCGGCGCCCGCCAGCCCGGTGCCGGCGCCGCGGGTGACGACGGGGGTCGCGGTCGCGCTCGCGATGCGCAGCGTCTGCTGCACGTCCTCGATGCTGCGCGCATGCACGACGGCGATAGGCGTGCCGGCCGCGGCGTGCCCCGATTTGTCGGCGCGCGCCGCGTTGAGCGATCCGGGGGAGGTGTCGACGCGGTCGCCCAGCGCCTCGCGCAGGAGGGCGAGAGCGTCGGGTGCGGTCACGCGATGCGCCGGCGACCGGCGATGACGCCGACGGTCACCGCGACGATGCCGAATCCGAGCCCGATCCAGGCATTGCCCATCATCCACCACGCGACGGTGGCAGAGGCGTAGACGAGCAGCTCGACGATCGCGCGCACGAAGGGGTGCACGCCGAACACCGCGCGCGGCGAGACGAACAGCGCCCACACCAGGATCGCGATCGCCGGAGCGGCGAGCCCGGCGAGGATGTTCCACGCGAACGGGAACATCGTGAAGCCCCACAGCGCCAGCGAGACGATCGCGAAGATCTCGCACACGAACGCCAGCACGTCGATCGCCGACAGCGGTGCGCGCGTTCCGGGCGCCGGTTCGGCGGGCGGGCGAGGCGTGACGGGCGGCGTGTCGGACATGGGCTCCAGTCTACGTCGAGTGGATGCCGCGGCCCTCGGCGGCGGCCGGTCGACGGGGCGGCCCGCACAGGCAGCGGATCAGGACTGCGGGGCAGCGTCCGCGGGCTGCTGACCGTGGGTCGCCGCCGAGGCGGTCGCCTCCGCGGTGGTCGCCCCTGTGGTGGTCGCTGCCGAGGGGGAAGCAGCGGTCGCGGTCACGCTTCCGGCGTCGTCGGAGCGCGGCGCCGGGGTGAGCGAGCGCGGGGCAGCGGCGAGGCTCTGAGGCGTCGCGGCGAGGCTCTGCGGGGCCATGACAGCACCCTTGCCCTTGCCCTTGTTGCCGTCCGTGCTGCCGTTGACAGCCCCGTTGCCGGTGCCCGTGTTGCCGCCGTTGCCACCCCCGGTGCCGTTGGTGGGGGTGCCGTTGCCGGTCGTGCCGCCGTTGCCCGTCGTTCCGCCGTTGCCGCCTCCGGTGCCGTTGGTGGGCACGCCGACGCCGGAGTTCCCGGTGCCGCCGCCGGCGTTCCCGGTGCCGCCGCCGGTGTCACCGTTGTTGCCTGCGTTGCCGTTGTTGCCTGCGCCGGCGTTCCCGTTACCGTTGCCCGCACCGGTGTCGTTGCCCTGGCCGCCCCCGTTGGTCTGCCCGCCTGAGCCGCCGGCGGTTCCCGCGCCCGAGGTGCTTCCCGGGGCGGCGGCGCCCGCGCCGTCCGTCGGCGTGCCTCCCGTGCCCGAGAGCGGTGTCGTGGCGCCGTCCGCGGCGGCCGGTGGCGCGGCGGGCAGATCCGCGGGAGCGGGGCCTGTCGTGGGCAGCTGGAGGGTCGTGTCGGCAGCCGGGTCGGGCACGAGCGGGGGAGTGACGGGGGCTGTGTCAGAGACGCTCGTCTTCACCGGTTCGGGGCCGGCCTCCACGGGCGGGAGCGAGACGGCCGCGGCGACCACGCCGCCCACGACCACGAGGCTCGCCGCTGCAAGGCCGGATGCGGCCCCGATGCCCGCCAGCGCCGTGCCGCCGGCGGCCACTGTCGAGACGGCGGCAGCGCCCGCACTCGCGCCGGCCGCGACGCCCGAGCCGACCCCCGCGGCGGTCCCGGTCACGGCTCCCGCACCGGCGGCGGCTCCCGTCCCGGTCGCGGACGCAGTGCCCACCGCGGCTCCCGTCCCGGCTGCCGCACCGGAACCGGCCGCGGCACCACCGCCGGCGGCACCCGTTCCGGCGGCACCGCCACCCGCCGCGCCTCCGGTCACGCCAGCAGGCAGCACCGTCACGGCGCCCTGCACGACGGTCGACGGCATGGCGGCCAGCGCCACGAGTGGCGCGCTGCCGCCCTGCAGCGTGGCGAGGTAGCCGGTCGTTCCGACGGCGCCCAGGGCGAGCGGCAGCAGCACGAGGGCGAGTCGGCTCGAGACCTCGCGGGCCTCGCTCGCCACGATGGAGCACCGCACGCATGTCGCGAGGTGCGCGTCGACCTTGCCCAGGTCGCGGCGCCCGAGGTTGTGGCGGGCGTAGGCGCCGAGGCGCTCGATGGTCCACTGGCAGTCCGAGCCGTCCTCGACCGCCTGCAGGTGCGCCTGGATCCAGGCCTCGCGCAGGCCCTCGCGTGCGCGGAACGTCAGTTGAGCGACGGCAGTGGCCTTCATGCCGAGCAGCGGCGCGATCTCTGCCGGCTTCATCCGCTCGATCTCGGAGTACCAGAGCACCTCCTGCCACCGCGTCGGCAGGCTGCGGAAGGCGCGGTGGGTGAGACCACGGTCGAGGGCGGCCTCGCTGGCGTGCTCGCCGGCGGCAGGATCCTCGACGCCGTCGAGTTCGTCGTACGCCGTCTCGCGTCGCGCGCGGCCCCAAGCCGCGGCTGTGTTGCGGATGCTGGTGAACAGGTACGCGCGGAACGAGCCCGTCGGGCCGCCGCCCGCCACGATCGACTGGTAGATGCGCGTGTACGCCTCTTGCACGAGGTCGTCCGCGTCCAGGCTCGACGTCATGTTGCGCGCCACCGTGACGCCCGCCCGGTAGTGGCGGCGCCACAGCTCGCCGAACGCGCCACGGTCGCCGGAGCGCGTTCGCACGACGAGGTCGGCGTCGCCGAGAACGACCGGCTCCTGCTGCTGGCGGACGTCGTCGTGGTCCATGTGATTACCCCAGTTCGCGAGCGTCTGGCCCGCTGTGAACTCCCCGGCGCGGCGCCGGCAGGCGCCGCGACGACTCCCATTCTCGCCGCCGTCGGGCCTTTTGACCAGGGTGGATGCCGCAACCCGGCGTCTTCGGGAGTGCCAGGGCCGCGGCATCCGCTTTCCGACCTGACCAGGGAAGAGCCCGAAGAAATTCTGAGAAGTCGCGTAATGGACCGGGGATGCGGCCGTCTCTTTCGTCAGAGTGGCACGCCGCCCGACGTGTGGGGCACGACGGTGGCAGCGCCCCCGCGGTTCACCCGCGGACCAGGCGGGGCTCGAAGGGATCTCGGGGGAGGGACCTTCGGCCCCGCCTTCGCCTATCTGTGGCACATCCGCGGCCGATGCGTTTCGTCTCGCTTCGCTCGCTCAACGACCGAGCTCCGGGATCGTCCGCGCTCGCGGCGACCCCCGGTCGCTGAGCGAGCGCCGGCGAGACGAAGCGTGGCGCCGCAACGCCGTCAGGCCGGGGCGCCGTCGATCCAGACCCGCTGCACGGCGAGGTCGGCGTCCAGCAGCACGGCGTCGGCGACCGAGCCGATGTCGAGCCGGCCGAGGTCGGGGCGGCCGATCGCGAGCGCGGGGATCTCGCTCGCCGCGCGCAGCGCGACATCGAGCGGAACCCCCGCGCCCACGACGTGGCGCACGGCGGCGTCCTGGGTGAGCGTCGACCCGGCGATCGAGTCGCCCTCGACGAGGCGCGCGACCCCGTCGGTCACGCGCACGGCGAGGCCGCCCAGCTCGTACGCACCGTCGGCGGCTCCCGCGGCGGCCATGGCGTCGGTGATGAGCGCGATGCGGTCGCCCGCGGCGGCGAACAGCGTCGCCACGAGGTCGAGGTCGACGTGCACGCCGTCGGCGATCACCTCCAGCGTCACGCGCTCGTCGCGCAGCGCGGCGATCACGGGGCCGGGGGCGCGATGGTGGATGCCGGGCATCGCGTTGAACGCGTGCGTGATGAGCGTCGCACCCGCGTCGAAGGCGCGGCGGGCGGTCGCGGTATCCGCGTCCGTGTGGCCCACCGCGACGGCGACGCCGGCGTCGGTGAACCGGCGGATGGCCTCGAAGGCACCCGGGCGCTCGGGCGCGAGCGTGACCTGGCGGATCGTGCCCCGCCCGGCGGCGAGCAGCGCGTCTACGGAGGCCGTGTCGGGGGCGCGCAGCAGCGATTCGGTGTGCGCTCCCTTGTGACCCGGGTCCAGGAAGGGCCCCTCCAGGTGCGAACCCAGGATCGTCGGGTCGGCCTCGGTGAGGTCGGCGACCATCGCCACGCGCCCGGCGAGGTCGTCGATCGACGCGGTGATGAGCGAGAGAACCGCGCGCGTCGTGCCGTGGGCCCGGTGGACGGCGCGCGCCGTCCGCACCGCCTGGGGACCGTCGTCGAACGCAGCGCCGGCGCCCCCGTGACCGTGGATGTCGATGAACCCGGGGGCGAGGCATCCACCGTCTCCGTCGATCTCGTCGGCGGCGGGCGGGCGATCGGCCCCCGTGCCGACGGCGGCGACGCGCCCGCCCTCGAACAGCGCCCAGCCGTCGGGGCGGTCGCCGTCGACGGTGGCGGAGCCGAAGAGGCGGACGGAGTGGACGAGGATGCTCATGCGGTGCTCCGGACTAGGCCGACGGGGTCACTCGGTGACCCACGGGATCTCGGGGGACGGGTGGAAGCCGATGCCCATGCTGGTCCACAGCGGGCCGAGCGCACCCACGCGGGTGCGGAACGACTCCCACGTGCGCAGGTCGCTCTCGCCCGTGCGCGGCGACCAGCCCGCCTCGGCGGCTGCGGCGGCGCGCGGGAAGGCCATCGTGTCGATGTCTGCGGCGGTGCGGATCGTCTCGGTCCACAGCGGCGCCTCGACGCCGAGGATGGCGTCGTCGCCCACGCCGGGCAGGACGTCGGCGGGCTCCCACGAGTACGCGTCCTGGACGCTCGTGGGTCCGTTCGCCCACGTCAGTCCCAGGTCGGGACCCGTCGGGTACTTCATGTCGAGGTAGATCGCGTCGGCGGGCGACAGGATGACGCCTGCGCCGTTGTCGACGAACGTCTGCGCCTTCTCGGCGAAGCCCTCCAGCGGCTCGACGTAGCCCCAGTACTGCCCCACAGTGGTGTCGGCGACGTCCTTCGCCGAGCCGGCCTCGTGCCACGCCACCGGCGTCTTGCCGAGGTCGGCGATGAGCGCGCTCACCCGCGTCACGAAGTACGCGAAGTCGTCGTCGGCCGTCGCGAGCGACTCGTCGCCGCCGAAGTGCAGGTACGGCCCGGGAGTCATCGCGGCGAGCTCGCCGAACACGTCGGCCACGAAGTCGTACGTCGCCTCGTCGTGGATCTTCAGCGACGAGAAGCCCACGGCCATGCCGTCGTACGGTGTCGCCGGGCGCGGCTCCTGCCCGCCGTAGTCGCGGATGATCTCGCGCATGTGGTCCGAGATGACCGGGTCCTCCGCCAGCTCGGGGTAGGCGAGGCCGACGGCGTGGGTGTGGCCGGGCATGTCGAGCTCGGGCACCACGATCATGTGGCGGGATGCCGCGTACTCGACGATCTCGCGGTAGTCGTCCTTCGTATAGAAGCCGCCCGCGTCTGCGCCGACCGCGGTCGCCGACGCCTTCTCGGTGAGCTCGGGACGGGCGTCGAGCTGGATGCGCCATCCCTGGTCGTCTGACAGGTGCAGGTGCAGCGCGTTGAACTTGAGCGACGACGCGCGATCGATGTAGCGCTTGACGGTGTCGACGCCGTGGAAGTGGCGCGCGACGTCGAGCATCACGCCGCGGTACGCGAACCGCGGGGCGTCCTCGATCACGACCGCGGGCACGATCCATCCGTCGCCGTCCCGGGCGACGAGCTGGCCGAGGGTCTGCACGCCGTAGAAGAGTCCCGCGGCGTCCGCGCCGGTGATCGTGACGGATGCCTCGTCCACGGCGATCCGGTAGGACTCGGGCGCGCCGCCGGAGACGATGCGCAGCTCGATGCCCGCAGCACCGTCGGCGGTGGCCGGCGTCAGGCCGGTGCGGGCCGTGAGGATCGCCGCAAGCGCGGTGGCGGCACTGGTGCTGAGCGAGGTACGAGACGAATCATCCACGTCTCCCGATACGGACGTGGCGGACGTGAGCCGGAACGGCGCTCCTGAACCCGCCTCGATCGAGGCGGGCGCGGGGACGACGGCGGGAAGCGACACAGTGTCTCCATTCTGTGCGGCCGGAGCGCAGCCGGCCAAGAGCGCGGCGGCCAGAAGGGCCGCTGCAGCGGTCCGTCCTCGTCGACGCGACATGTAAAGAGTCCTAACAAAAGGGGCGAGGTCCAGCCTAGCGGGTCGAGTTCCGTTATGCTCGGAGGGTCGCGACTGGCGTTGAGGTGGGACACCACCGGGGAGCGACCGACTACGGCATTCGACCGCACGCCTGGGCCGATGTGGGACCTCTTTTCCGAAAGCCGTGAGTCAGGAGATCGCATGACCGATCAGTTCTTCAACGCCCCCCTCGCGGAGGTCGACCCCGAGATCGCCCAGGTGCTCGAGCGCGAGCTCGAGCGTCAGCGCGGCTACCTCGAGATGATCGCCTCCGAGAACTTCGTGCCGGTCTCGGTGCTGCAGTCGCAGGGCTCGGTGCTGACCAACAAGTACGCCGAGGGCTACCCCGGCCGCCGCTACTACGGCGGCTGCGAGGAGGTCGACGTCGCCGAAGAGCTCGCCATCGAGCGCGCCAAGGCGCTGTTCGGCGCCGAGTTCGCCAACGTCCAGCCCCATTCCGGCGCCACCGCCAACGCCGCCGTGCTGCACGCGATCGCCCGCCCCGGCGACACGCTGCTCGGCCTGTCGCTCGACCAGGGCGGCCACCTGACGCACGGCATGAAGATCAACTTCTCGGGCCGGCTGTACAACATCGTCGCGTACGGCGTCGACCCCGAGACGAGCGTCATCGACATGGACGAGGTGCGCCGCCTCGCCATCGAGCACCAGCCGAAGGTCATCATCGCCGGCTGGTCGGCGTACCCACGTCAGCTGGACTTCGCGAAGTTCCGCGAGATCGCCGACGAGGTGGGCGCCACGCTGTGGGTCGACATGGCGCACTTCGCCGGCCTCGTCGCCGCGGGCCTGCACCCGAACCCGGTGCCGCACGCCCACGTGGTGTCGTCGACGGTGCACAAGACGATCGGCGGTCCCCGCTCGGGCTTCATCCTCACCAACGACGCCGACCTCGCGAAGAAGATCAACACCGCGGTGTTCCCGGGCCAGCAGGGCGGCCCGCTCATGCACGTGATCGCCGCCAAGGCCACGGCGTTCAAGCTCGCTGCGACGCCCGAGTTCAAGGAGCGTCAGGAGCGCGTGCTGCGCGGCGCCCACATCATCGCCGAGCGTCTGGCCCAGCAGGACGTCGTGGATGCCGGCATCTCGGTGCGTTCCGGCGGCACCGACGTGCACCTCGTGCTGGTCGACCTGCGCAACGCCGAGATCGACGGCAAGCAGGCGGAGGACCTCCTGCACGAGATCCACATCACCGTGAACCGCAACGCCGTGCCGAACGACCCGCGCCCGCCGATGGTGACCTCGGGCCTGCGCATCGGCACCCCGGCCCTCGCGACGCGCGGCTTCGGCGACGCGGAGTTCACCGAGGTGGCGGACGTCATCGCGCTCGCGCTGCAGCCCGGCGCCGACGTCGCGGCCCTGCGCACGCGCGTCGCCGCCCTGACCGCCGCCTTCCCGCTGTACCCCGGCCTGCAGCAGTGACCTCGGGATGCCGGCGGCCGCGGCCGCCGGCATCCACCCCCAACCCCACCCC